>NZ_CAXBNC010000018.1:0-106544 GCF_963977085.1 uncultured Paraglaciecola sp.
AAAGCCAAAAGCCAAAAGCCAAAAGCCAAAAGCCAAAAGCCAAAAGCCAAAAGCTTATTTACCACAGAGAACACAGAGCGCTACGCTACAAAGAGAAACAGATTTAAAATCATACTTTTCTTTTACTCTGTGCTCTCGGTGGCCTCTGTGGTTCAAATTTGTTAGGTTTTTATTTGTAAGTCAGTAGGTGCTTACTCTTGCCCTCAAATACGCTGTGTTCGTTGAGTGTGGATAAAATCACTCTCTTTTTGGTGTTAATGAGTTTGGTGATACCGCAATTTACTAGGGTCCAGTTAAGGGTCATTAAGTTTTCTGCGGGTACACCTAGTATGGCTTGAGATAACAATGCAATGGGCCCACCTGAACTGAACACCGCGACACGTTTTTCACCATCAAGGCGACTAATTAAGTTTGCTAAGGCGGTCTGTATCCTGTGCTGATATTCTGGCCAAGACTCAATATAATCTTGATTATGTAAGCTACCTATCCAGCGACTAAAAGCCTGAGCAATCACATGCTCCAAGGCTTTATGTGGATTGTCTTGGCGTCCTACATAGTCTTTTACACCTTTGGCAGTGGCTAACTCAGGGTCGAATTGTGCGAGTATGTCTTGATGATCATATTCATTCCATCCTGCATCTTGATGCATTTCAAAATTGGTTTGCCCCATAGCGGTTAGACAACCTTGTGCCGTTTGATGGTGCCGCTGCATACTGCCTAGCACTACTTTATCAAAGCTGCCAATTCGAGCTTTAAAACTATCACCTAAGTGCGCCGCTTGTTGTTCGCCAAGCTCAGATAAACAATCATATTCGGCTTTACCAAAAGATGCTTGTCCATGCCTAATCAAATAAATCGCTGTCATAGTAGTGCTCCTTTAGCGTTTACCTTTGATGGCTTTGCGACATTGCCAAAGCAAATAATGTACAAAGAACCAAATGTGTTTAAAGGCTGGATTATCGGTTTGTTTGTGGTGATAACGATAATAAATTTGCTGTGCAATGGCCGCTAATCGAAATAAACCATAGACTTCATAAAAGGCGAAGTTGTCGACCTTAAATCCGGTCTTTTCTAAGTAGTAGTCAATCACTTCTTTGCGGGTCAACATACCAGGTAAATGTGTGGGTTGACGACGGGTCGATTTAGCGAGCTTATCGTCATCTGCTTGCACCCAATAGGCTAAACTATTGCCTAAGTCCATTAAAGGATCGCCTAAAGTAGCGAGTTCCCAATCCAAGACGCCTAAAATTTGAGTAGGGTCATTAACATCTAATACTAAATTATCAAATCGGAAGTCGTTATGGGTTAAACAAATATACTCATGGCGAGGCCTATTATTTTTAAGCCAATTCATGACATATTTACCGCTGGGTACATTCCATGTTTTGGCTTTGGTATAACGGGCGCTCCAACCTTCTATTTGACGTTGGGTATAACCTTCACCTTTGGCTAAATGGTCGAGTCCTGCTGCTTGGTAATCTACTTGATGTAACTCTATTAGGCTATCCAACGCATTCAGACAAAGTTGCCGAGTACTGTTTTGTTCAAGTTTGAGCCCTTTAGGTAGGTTCATTCTTGGGATCAGCCCATTGAGCTTTTCCATCACATAAAACTCTGCCCCTAATATTGATTCATCATTACAATGACCTAACATCTTTGGCACATAGCTATAAACAGGTTTTAAGGCTGTCTGTAAACGAAACTCACGGCCCATATCGTGGGCACCTTTAGCTTTGGTTCCCGCAGGTCCGCGGCGTAAAATGACTTCACGCACCGCACCCTCTTCAGTAGGGTAACTTAAACAATATGTCCAGTTAGATGCGCCGCCAGAATATTGGGTCACCTTAGGCTCGCCTTTAAGACTAGGAATATGCTTTTCTAGCCAAGGAACCAAGGTTTTGAGATTAAGCTCTTCGCCTTTTCTTACTTGACCTGCTGTATCTATTACCTTTTGTGTATCAGTGTCGCTCAAGGTATTAGGCTCTTGGCTTAAAGTTTTTTAATTGTTTTTTCATCATGGCCAAATAACGCATCGGGGCTAACCAGCGTTTCATACGAAACGCAGTACGACCTTCTTTATGGGTGATAGTTATAAACTTGAGGTTTTCACTGTCTTGGTAGATGGCTTCGGCTACGTTAGCTGCGGTAATATCCGATGAATTATGCAGCATTTTACTCACCAGTTTTGCCACGCCTGGTTGATTGCTACGCAGCGATTCGTCCAAGTTAGTGGAAAAGAACCCCGGGCAAGCCACGCTCACATGAATGTTATCGTCAGCTAATTCAAGGTGCATGGTTTCAGAAAAACTCACTACTGCCGCTTTGCTGGCATTGTAGCTTCCCATGAGTGGCGCTGGGGTGATCCCAGCTTGCGAAGCAATGTTAACTATTTTGCCTCCACCTTGTTTTTTCATCATAGGCACAAATGCACGGCACATACGCACCATGCCCAATACGTTAATATTTAATACCCATTCCCACTGTTCGATATCTTCAAATTCCAAGGCGCCACCCGTGGCAACACCTGCATTGTTCACTAATACGTCCACTTGGGGCCAACGCGTTAGCAATTGTTGTTTGAGTGTCTCAATGCTGGTTTCGTTAGTGATATCACAAGGTAAAAAGAAGGCGGCGCCACCTGACTTGCAGATACTATCCACTACTTTATGCCCACGTTCTGAATTAAGATCGGCTATACACACATCATAATTTTGTTTGGCATATTGTAACGCCAGCGCTTCACCTAAACCGGAAGCGCCACCTGTTATTAATACATTTTTTTTCATTGATATTTCTTCAACTCTAAGCGTGCAACCATGCCTTTGTGTACTTCATCTGGACCGTCGGCAAGGCGCAAGGCTCTGGCGCCAGCAGCAAATCTGGCCAGTGGGAAGTCGTCACACATTCCGGCTCCGCCATGTATTTGGATTGCCATATCAACCACTTCTTCAAGCATTTTGGGCACTGCTACTTTAATGGCAGAAATGTCCACCATGGCATTCTTAACCCCTACGTTGTCAATCTTCCAAGCAGCTTGTAGAGTTAATAAACGGGCTTGTTCAATGGCGATGCGCGCCTCTGCGACACGTTCGCGATTTCCTCCTAGCATCATTAAGGGTTTACCAAATGCAGTTCGTGACATACCGCGCTGCATCGCAAGCTCCAAGGCTTTTTCAGCGCCGCCAATAGATCGCATGCAATGATGAATACGACCCGGCCCAAGGCGACCCTGAGCAATAGCAAAACCTTTACCCATGCCCACTAACAGATTTTCTTTAGGTACTCGTACATTAGTGAAGTGCATTTCGCCATGACCAGAAGGTGCGTCATAATCGCCGAATGCTTGCAACATACGTTTAATTTCAATGCCAGGTGTGTCTAGAGGTACTACGACCATGCTGTGTTGGCTGTGTTTATCATTTTCTGGATTAGACAGGGCCATAAAAATGGCGATTTTTGCGTTAGGGTGACCTAAACCAGTGCTCCACCATTTTTTTCCGTTAAGCACTAACTCATCGCCATCTAATTCAACCGTAGCTTGCATATTAGTGGCATCAGATGAGGCCACATCGGGTTCAGTCATGCCAAACACAGAGCGTATTTCACCGGCAAGTAATGGTTTAAGCCACTTGTTTTGTTGGTATTCGTTACCAAAGTGATATAACACTTCCATATTGCCTGTGTCAGGAGCGTTACAGTTAAATATTTCTGAGGCAAATAATACTCGGCCCATTTGTTCTGCTAGCGGCGCATATTCTAAAGTGGTGAGACCTTTGCCTAATTTAGCGTCAGGTAAAAATAGATTCCATAATCCCGCTTGTTGTGCTTTCTTTTTAAGAGGTTCAATTGACGGATGAACTTGCCAATTTTGCCAATCTCCAGCGGGATTTAACTCCAGAGTTTCGGCATAAATTTGTTCTTCAACGGGATAAACGTGTTCATCCATAAAGGCTTTAACACGTTCGATATAACCTAGTGTTTTTTCGCTGTGATTAAAATCCATGATAGTGACTCCAAAGTGAGGAAAAAGTAGAACTTAAAGCTAGCATAGTCTCTTTATTTAATTGAATGAAATGAAAAATACTATATGGTTATTGTGAATTTTATTCATTGGGGTTGTAAATGCCAGACGTATCAAAAATACAGCAGCTTGATCTTAATTTACTTAAGGTGTTCGAAAGTATTTATCAAGAGCAAAATATGTCGCGGGCGGCAGATGTGTTGCATATTACCCCCTCGGCTGTGAGTCATGCTTTAAAAAGGCTTCGAGAATATCTGGGTGATCCACTTTTTCAGCGCAGTAATAATCGCATGTTGCCTACACCTGCTTGTCAGCGTATGGCGCCGCAGATAATTGACAACCTAAGTCGACTAAGACAAATACTCCAGCACTGGGGGGAATTTCAGCCCCTTAACAGTCAACATCACTTTCGTTTGGGGATTCATTACGCTCTTGAACCTTCGATTTTGCCGAGCTTGGCTAAAAAGCTGGCTGAGTTAGCACCCAATGCTACTTTTTCTAGTGTCAAAGTTGATAGAGAAAATTTAACTCGAGAGTTAGGGGCTGGGCATATTGATATGGCATTTGATGTGGCTCTACCGATTAAACCTCCGGTTTTACACACTAAACTCATTGACGGTGAATTTTGTGTTTTAATGCGCAAAGGGCATCCCCTTGCAAGGGACTTAACACAAAGTAGCTACTTTGCCGCTAAACACATTGGTGTGTCCAATCGCCCAAGCGGTGATGCTGCAGAGGATATTTTGTTCCAACAACAAGGGCTTTCTCGACATATCAGTATTCGCTGCCAAAACTACTACGCAGCAAAAGCCATGTTGATTGAATCTGACTTCTTATTAACCGTGCCTTATATGCTGGGCAAAGAATTGATGGCAGACTCAACCCAATCCAATGGATTAATCGAAGTTTCCATGCCAGTAAAACTAACCAATATTGAAACACACCTTTATTGGCATAAAAACACCCAAGACGATGAAGCACTAAGTTGGTTTAGAGGCATAGTGCAAGCAATGTTAAAAACATTTTAAGCCACTATCAACTGTGATGGACAAATGGGACTGTTATCTGGAGCCAGTTATAACAGCATATTTTTAATCTTTATGGCTTTTTCAAAATGGTCTAACTGATGGGTTGTAATCCACCAAGTGGCGGCTTCCATCAGTAGTTCAGGATCATCATTTTTATTAGCAAAAAACGCGTAGAAAGATAAACCCACCGATGGACCCTTAGCAGCTATCTTTTTATCGCACACTTCAATGATTTTATGGCGTAGCTTATCTCGCATTATTGACCTTTTGCTCTGTTATTATGGACTTCACTATTGGTCGCGCATTTTCATCAAAAAAAGCACAAGGCTGATTCAAAAACTTAAATGCCAACTTATCAGTTTACCTAAAATTCGCATCGATACTTTGAAAAAAGATACTTGAAATGAATTTGGCACAGTTGCTGTCGCTGACGCACAGTGTATGGGTTTCTATAGTTAACGGCCATGTGTGGTGCTAAATATTGGTAGAAGTGATTATATAAGAAAAGGGTTATTGGTTAGTAAACTAGCATTTTTGAGTACACTCGGATGTATTGCGTTGTGAGCTTGAATCTTCTGTAAAGCCTGATGATTTTGAAGTTATGAGCCATACACATGCCCCATAACTTCAGTTTTAGCTTGCTTTAAAACTAAAAAATGCAGTGTTTGGCAAAGTCGGTGCCTTCTGATGCTGTCCAATCACCTTTGGGCTTTTCTTTCATATCTGCACACCATTCTTCACTACCAATTTCTGGTGCACAACCACTTAAAAATAATGCTACTGCAAAAATACCGATTAACTTTTTCATAAACTGTTATTCCTTAAATTCCTAATCAAAGTTAGTTAACAAAATAAATCCTGACGTTTAGCATAAAAGAATTTGTTTAAGGAGTACAGATGCCTTAAGTCATTCGTCAGTGCTTTAAAATAAAAATAGTTTAAAACCTAGTTGCTTTAATTGATGTTTCAACGTTTATTATACTGCCTGCTAGTTTGGTTTAAGCTAGCCAATAGAGAATCAAAAAGAGCTTATTACCTTGCTTAGTATTGTTGTTCCCACGTTAAATGAATCCAAAACGGGTTATCTGGCCAAAATGCTTAGTGCATACCATGGACTAGCGGACATTGAAGTCATTTGTGTGGATGGTGGCAGCAGTGACAATACGGTTTCGCTCATTCAGCAGTTCAATGCTTGCTTAATCAGTACCGATATTGCCTCGCGAGCAGGTCGACTCAATGCAGGGATTAAACATGCCAAGTTCGACATGGTATTGCTTCATCATCCACGTAGTCTAGTGGATGTTGCAGGTATTAAAGCCCTAGTTAAGCTTGCCCCAAAACTATCTTGGGGCGCCTTTACCCATCAGTTTGATATTCAGCACCCCTTGTTAAGGTTCACGTCTTGGTATTCGAATCGCATTCGCGGTGATTGGCGTAGGGTGTATTATTTGGACCATTGCCTATTTGCCCAAAAACAGTTGTTACTTGATGTCGGACTCATTCCTGACATTGATATTTTTGAAGATACTGAGATTTGTTTAAAACTTAATAGTCAGGCAACACCTCATAGACTGCCCTATATCAGTTGTACTTCTGCGGTGCGTTTTCAAACCAATGGGATCTATAGTCAGGCACTTAAGAACCAATATATGAAGTGGTGTTATTACTTTAGTGGTTCAGATAAAAATATGAATGCCCTATATGAAAAGGGTATAGATTTAAATACCAAGTATAAAAAATAACCGGAAATTCAGGGATATTTAAACAAGGAAATTGTTAGTATGTATTAGCAACAATTTGTTAATATCTTGTACATACAGCTTAAGTTAAGGAAAATATGGCTGCCTTAAGAATATTTCACATGGCAATTTGGTCAAAGGCGCTATCAATCGCATTGTTCTTTATGACTATGCTGTTATTTTTGCCTCTCATCTATCATTTTGGTATAGCGTTACAGCCCGGTACCAAAAGTGCCATCAATGGCCAGACATCTATTCAGCCCTCGGATTTTTTGCAAAGAGAAACGCTGGCTTTAGATGGACAGTGGCGCTTCTTTTGGAATCAACTACTTGAGCCTAGCCAAGCACAAGAATCTATCAAACAGTCTACTTTCATCCAAGGCCATGGCGGCTGGCAATCTTCAACCTACCATCAAAAATATGATGCTATTGGCTATGCTACTTATCAATTAGATGTTGCTCTTGAAAACGGCGCGAGCAATTTGGCGCTCCAAATACCACATATTGAGAGTGCCTATAGGTTATATATTAATGCTGAATTTATGGCATCAGGTGGCGTTGTGTCAGATACAGAGTTGGCTGGAGCTCCAGGATACAATACTGCCATAGTTAGAATTCCTGAAGGACTCAAAACGTTTTCGATAACCATTCAAATATCAAATTATCATTCGAGTTGGGGTGGGTTATGGGTACCCATTGTATTGGGAGACGCAGATGCCCTGTATACTTTACAACGGGATAAAGTGGCGATCAGTCTGTTTATTATGGGCGCACTGCTTATTACTGCTATCCATTCTTTGATCCAATTTTTCTTACGACCCACAGATAACATTCCTTTGGTATTTGCATGTTTATGTCTGTTGTTTTTTCTTCGAGAATTTACAATTGAACATATGAGTTTTGCATTGTCAGAACTGGCGGGTGGTTTTGTGTTGATAACCAAGTTAAATTTCTTGAGCTTTTATGCGGGCATTCCTACAGCCCTGTATTTCTTTCACTTAAGTTACAATCAAGAGTTTCACCGCAAATTTTGTTATTTTATCTACCTGGTGGGGATGTTTTTTTCGGCCTTTGTTTTATTCTTCCCGACTCGTTATTTTGGCATCCCATTTGTGATATTTGAGGTCATTGCAGTGATTGTCATGCTTTACATCTTGCAGCGTATTTGGGTCGCAACAAGCAAAAGACAAAAAGGCGCAGGTATTATGTTGATTGGTTCTCTAATCGCTTTTTCTTTTGCCCTTAATGATATTTTAAATACAACTGGTGTGATAACTACAGGCAGATTTTTTAGCTTAGGTATTATTGGCTTTATTATGTCCCAGAGTTTTGTGACCAATAATCGATTTAATCAGTTGAGTAATAATAACGAAACCCTGACTGACAAGCTAAAGGAGCGAAACGCAGATTTGGTGCTGATGAGTGAGCTACTTGAGACCAAAGTAGAGCAACGAACACGGCAGCTTAAGTTAGCCAATATAGAGCTTAAAGCCTTGGCTAATAACGACCCTCTGACTAACACTTATAATCGACATGGTTTACAACAGTATATTCAGGGCGCTTTTGAGCGATATCGTCGTTCCCAGGAGGTATTTTGTATCGTATTGATTGATTACGATCATTTTAAAGAAATCAATGACAACTATGGTCATGATGTGGGCGACATTGTATTAATTACTGGGGCAGACCTGATTAAATCCGGCATTCGAGAACAAGATAAATTAGCGCGATGGGGGGGCGAGGAGTTTCTTATTTTATTGCCAAACACTGACTTGGAAGGTGCCTTTGCCATCGCCAATAAGCTGAAAGATGCCATTAGCGCCTATCCCATTGGGCAACCTATTGCTGTTGAAGTATCCGTTAGTGGTGGCGTCGCTATGGTAAAACAAGATGATACATTCGAAACATTGTTTAAACGGGCAGATGACGCGCTGTACCAGGGTAAACAGAATGGAAGAAATCAAATTTGTAGCTAACAGTAGAGTAAGCTTGAAACAAGGATTAACCTCGCCATCAATTACAATCCGTTCAACATGTCACGTAACTTTTTGTCCGCCAATTCAGCTGGTGATAAAGACTCATCTTCTGGTGTTTTTACTGGGAGCTCATCGCCAAATAAGGCAGCTAAATCAGCTTTGGCTTTAGCAGATTTTTGTTTGTCGACACTTTTAAATGTTTTGTTGCTTGGTTTGAAGTAGTCACAAAAATTCGCTTTTTCGGTATCACTAATGTGCTCAGCTCTCTCTTCGTCACAGCGATTTTTAACAAAATAAAGGCACATATTACACACGTGCTGATCTGCTTTACAGTTGTGACACTCTTCACGTCGTGACATCGGCAGGATGACATTGATTAGGTGCTTCCCACATTTCCAACAAACAAATTCATTAGCCATAAAAATAGCGCTCGTTAAAACTGGTCAAACATAATTACGTTACCATCAGGATCTTTTAAAACACAATGGGCCGGGCCCGATTCACCTTTAGTGGCGGTCTCTATAACCATGCCATTTTCTTGTAAATGTTTCTCTATAGATCTGACATCAGTTGGGTTAAAGGTTAGAATATTAGACTCAAACATCCCCTCAAATAAACCAATTACAGTGGTACCTTTTTGTAAGATAAGCCACTTATCGTTGATAGAGCCACATTCAGGAAGTGCTTTAAAGCCTAAGGTTTCATAAAATACCTTGGATTTTTTAATGTCTTTCACGGTAAGGCTAACTGAAAATTGTCCTAACTCCATTGGAATCTCCTTTTTTAAATTTTAGGTTGTATTTGCGATGTACGCAGAGCTATCGCAGTTACGACTGAAAACAATAGCCCAATAATAAACACAGTAGCAAACATCACTACAGATTGATTGAAGTTACTACTCATCAACTCGGCATAATGTGCTAATTCTGCAAGTTGTTGCTCAATTATGACTGGGTCTAGACCACTGGAGCGAATTTGTTGCTCAGAATATTGAATGTAAGTCGCGGTAAATTCTGGGTTGATAAAAGCCAAATAAAACCAGTTATACAATGCAAATATGCTTGCAGCGATGAAGCTGATCCCTAAACCTACTCCTAAGCCGTTCATAAAACCCAAAGGGGCGGGGGCGCGTTTTTGCTTGAATTCTTTGATTCCCATGACTACAGCTAACGAACTTATGATCATCACGCTGTAGCCAACAATTTCACCTTTAGTAAAATTGTCTGGGTCTGTACCTAATAGCAAATGAGATAGGTAAAAACTGAAAACGAGTGCCAAGCCATATAAACAACCAAAGCGAAGAATAGAGTTCATTTTTTGTAACCTGTAGTGTTTTTGTAAATCTAACTGTATGTTATTTATGTATAAAATAAAGGGTTTAGAGGGGTGAAAAATGGGTGAAATTGAAAATATTAGTGATAATTAGGGGCTTCGTCCTTGAAGCCCTTTGAATTATAAAAAACTAGTCGTGATTGATGGAACCAATGCTATGGATACTTAAATCGGCTCCTTTAAATTCTTCTTCTTCGGATAGTCTTATGGTGGTGATTTGGTTAACAAGTCCATAAACAACTAGGCCACCTATTAGCGCTACAACTATGCCGGCAACTGTGCCAATAAGTTGCGCAGTGAACGAGACACCACCCAGCCCTCCTAATGATTCAAGGCCAAAGATGCCAGCAGCAATACCACCCCACGCACCACAAACACCGTGCAAAGGCCATACACCTAACACGTCATCAATTTTTTTAGTTTGTTGCATGATGGTAAACAGCTTCACAAAAATCCACCCCGCAATTAAACCAACCAATAATGATCCTATAGGGTGCATGACATCAGACCCCGCGCATACTGCAACTAAACCCGCCAAGGGACCGTTATGTATAAAACCTGGATCGTTTTTACCAAACCATAAGGCAGCTAATATTCCACCAACCATAGCCATCAGTGAGTTCATTGCAACTAAACCACTGATGCCGTCCATACTTTGTGCCGACATCACATTAAAGCCAAACCATCCTATACATAATATCCATGTTCCTAGGGCTAGAAAGGGAATATTTGAAGGGGCAAAGGCGATTAGTTTGTTGTCTTTTTCACGGCCTTTACGTAAACCTAAAAAGTACACACCTACTAATGCTAACCATCCACCCATTCCATGGACGACAACCGAACCAGCAAAGTCGTGAAAACTTGCGCCTGTGGTTTGTTGTAACCAAGCTTGAAAGCCGTGGTTGCCGTTCCAAATGAGCCCTTCAAAAAATGGGTATATCAGTGAAACAATTAACGCAGAGGCAATTAAAAATGGGTAAAACTTGGCTCTTTCAGCAATACCACCTGAAATGATTGCTGGAATAGCAGCGGCAAAAGTCATCAGAAAAAAGAATTTTACTAAGTCATAACCGTTGTTTGTGGCCAACTCTTGCGCACTATTAAAGAATGTCACGTCGTAGGCAATCCAATATCCAATAAAGAAGTAGGCAACACAGGAAACGGCAAAGTCAGTAATAATTTTCACTAAGGCATTCACCTGATTTTTGTGTCTGACTGTGCCCACTTCTAAAAAAGCAAAGCCAGCGTGCATGGCAAACACCATGATCGCACCTATGAGTAGAAAATACGTATTGGAACTGTGCAGCAGTGTTTCAACTGCGCTATTAATATCTTGCATCTGGGATCTCAATTTATAATTAGAATAATATGTTCACGGAATCTAGGGGAGTAAAAGCAAGGCTATATTTGTTACATAGCGACCGCTACACGGCGTCTTCACCTTCTTCTGAGGTGCGAATACGTATGGCACGTTCGACGTCAAACACGAAGATTTTTCCGTCACCAATTTTACCTGTATTGGCTTGGGCGATGATGACTTCGATACAACGTTCAACTTGATCATCAGTCAGTACAATTTCAAGTTTTATTTTGGGTAAAAAGTCTACTTTGTATTCTGCACCACGATAGGTTTCGGTATGACCCTTTTGACGTCCATAACCTTTCACTTCGGTTACTGTTAATCCTAATATCCCAGCCTCAGTTAGTGCTTCTCGCACATCTTCAAGCTTAAATGGTTTAATTATGGCTTCGATTTTTTTCAATTTTTTATGCTCCGAACTGTAGTTAAAATGCCTATATTACAGAAGCAGAACGAGCAGGTGAGGCGGTCTTTAGAACTAAATAAGATAATTAATTATCTTTGGTTAACACTTAGTTAACATTTTGACGGCGGATCCTGTGACCTATAATTCTAAGAGGTTTAAGTTTTTCGCTTTGGCAACGGCTTCGCTGCGGTTTTTCACTAGAAGCTTACGATAGAGTGATTTTAGTTGGGTTTTGATAGTATTGACTGACAGGAAGGTTGCATCGGCTAATTGTTGATTGGTTAAACCCTGAGCTAAACCTTGAAGTAGTTTAAGCTCTTTAATGGTGAGAATTGGGACTGTGTTGTTTGTAATCACATGGCTATCGTTAAATCGACGCCACAAATAAGTAGCTGCTACACCTAAAAACAAGAAAAAACTCGCAATAATGCCAATATACAGCTGTTGATTCAATCGAAATGAAAACACTTGATATTCTAGTGTTTTTATACAAACCAAGGCTAACGCTAACAGTGTGCCATAGCGGATCACTATCGGAATAGTGGTAATCTGTTGCTGCAATTTTTGTAAGTATTTTTTCATGTTTCGACTTGTGTTGATTAACGATAGTTTCTCAAACAATCATTCTTGGGTAAACCGCGCTAAACAAATAACGAAAAAGCGGCTCAAGATAGACTGTCACTAGGGTACGTGAAATAATTACAATCTAGTGATAATAGCGTCACATTATAAAGGGCAAATAAAAATAAATGAGTAATTTAAAGCGCGTACAAATGATAGTGGTTATTTGTTTAATCAGTATCGGAATTGATCAAGGTACTAAGTGGTATGCATCTGAGTACTTACCCAAATTTGAAATGACCAGCTATTGGGGTGATCTACTGCGTATTGGGTACATTGAAAATACCGGTGCATTTTTAGGTATGGGTAGTGGCATGTCAGACTCAGCCAAGTTTTGGATATTTGTATGTGCTGTGGGTTTAATCCTTGCTGCACTATTCATTTATATATTAAGAACTAAGACACATACAGCATTTGGACTATCGTCGTTAATTCTTATTTTTTCTGGTGGTATCAGTAACTTTTACGACAGAGCCCTTAATAATGGTGCGGTGATCGATTTTTTAAATATTGGTATTGGCACTTTAAGAACCGGCATCTTCAATGTTGCTGATATGGCTATTATGCTAGGGGTATTTTTATTATTGTTTGCTAAAGATAAAACCGCTGAATCTAAGGAATGAAGCGCTGATGCCAAAAGGCGTTAAATCAGGTGTGTATCACTCACCTTTAAGCAAGCTGTTTGCCCGTCAGCAACCCAAAGTGAGAGCTAAAAAGGGTATGGCAAACTTGCTACTTACCTACGCCGAAAACGACAATAAAAGAATTGCTGATCTTTTAAGTCGTTGGATAGACGAAAAGAAGTAACGGCTATGCTGTTTTTGTAGTGGTTAGGTGTGCAAAGGCGTTAAACCTGAGTATGTTGCCTAATGAGATTATGGTAAACATGATGCAGTCTATCTAACTCTTGCCGTTCAATATCTGGATTGCTAAGTAATGTTTGAATACTTTGATCAAGTTCATGCAAAATACTGCGCATAGGCGCGTCAGGCACTAAGCTTTGCATCCAGGTTATGGCTGCCAGTCTTTGACCTTTGGTGACCGGGGTGACCTTATGTAGACTACTAGATAGATACAGCACAGCATCACCCGCCTGACCTTTTATGCGTTGTTCACCAAATTCTGTTTGGATCACTAACTCTCCACCTTCGTAGCTATCAGGATCAGATAAAAACGTGGTCATGGACATATCTGAACGCAACACATCTTGGCTATTTGGCATCCGCATTATCGCAGCATCCACATGAAACCCGTAGGATTCATCTGTTGCGTAACGATTAAAACAAGGAGGGAATATACGATGTGGTAGTGCCGCAGAAACCAACTTGGGATGGGCACCAAATATGCCCAAGAGTTGGTTGCTGAGTTGTTTTACTCTTGGGTCTTCAGGGTTGGCTTGGGCGTTTTGTTTTACTGAGGCCGCCATTCCCATTGCTGTTTCTTTTCCATCAAGCCATGGTACAAGATTAAGGTTATCTCTAAAGCCGCTAATTTGTGCTTCGGATAATAATTGCTTAATAATGACCATGGTTGATTCCTTGTTGTTTAATTAAAACTCGTAGGTAAGAGTTGCGCGAGCTGTGCGACCATCGCCAAGATACATAAAGGCGCCAGAGCGATACGCAGCTGTCCAATATTCTTTATCGGCTATATTACCGATATTGAGTCTTAAGGTCATATTTTCAGTGGCATTGTAGTTGGCAAACAAGTTAATCACACTGTAGCTGGGCACGACTATGCTGTAGTCATCAAGGTCGCTATTGTAACCCGCTGCTGAATCGGGTTGGCCACCGAACATTTCACTTTTGTAGGTAAAGTCACCACCAAAAGCGAACTTTTCAGTTGGTTGATAGCGTAGTTGCAAGTAGAAACTATCTTCAGCAAAGTTACTTAACACCCGCCCAATATTTTCTGTGGTATAGGATTCTAGTACTTCAGATTGCATGGTGGCGGCACTAATTTGCACGCTTAATGTTTCTGTTAAGTTACCATTAAGAGCAAATTCAATGCCGTCTACGCGGTTCTTACCTGTATTTAAGGTGCCTAAGGTAGAGTAGTCATCACCGACACTTTCCATGACATCTGACTTAGTCATTTGGAACCAAGTGGCCGCTAAGAATAGTCGCTCGTCTAAAAATTCCCATTTAGTACCAAGCTCTATGTTTTCCACCAACTCAGGATCTGCTACCGATGCTTGATCAGGATCGCCGCATAAACCGCCATATCCGCAACTTGAACCTACATCTGATTCGCCACCATTGATGTTAGTCGCAGTGGCGTAGGTAGCATAAATATTGCCGTGTTCTGCGACACTATAAACTAGGCCTAGATGACCATTATAAAAGTCATCTTTATAGGCGTAATCTAGGGGTGTACCTTGGCTCACAACATCATTGCTGTAGTCGATGCTGTCAACTCTTATACCAAAGAAAACCTGCCAATCTTCACTGATTTTGGCGGTATCCATTATATAAGCTGAAACAGTTGTTGCATCAAATAATGAATCTGAGGAGCCTTGCTCGAATGTGCGACCAATGATTTGTGATGGGTTTGCATACATTTCGGTATTTTCATCTAATAAACAATAACTGCCACTTACTCCATTTCTGCCTGATGTGGTGCAATTGGTGGGGTTGTTGTAGGTAATATCAAAGGTACCATTGGTCACTTGTTCATCGGTAAATTCTATGCCGAATACTAAGTCATGTTCAATTTCAGCGGTTGTCACATCCCACAAAAAATTAAATTGTGTAGCGAAGTATTCAATCTCTTGCCAACCTTGGTGTGTGCTTAGCCCAATACTTGCAACATTTGGGGCAAGTTCATCTTCTTCTGCTCTAACGTTTCCTCGTGCACCCGTTGAGATATAACCGTTTTCAGTTTCACCGTAGCGAGTGGCATTGTAAAAGGTGAAGTTGTCACTGATGTCGTATTCGGTTCTCACAGTAAAGGCCATAATTTGTGAATCAAGAAAATCTTCGTCTTGGGCGTATACCGGAATATCTTCCACTGGTTTACGTGTAGTGGAGTCAAAGTAGCTCCCTAAATCTGGTGTATCTTCACTCTCAAGGTAATAGAAGTCAGAAAATACACGTAGGTCATTGGTATTGTCGTATAAACCGGACAACAACAGCCCGTCTCTGCTTCTTTCAATGCCTTCTCTATTTGGTGCTTCTTCTTCGGCAGTTAATAGATTGATACGTGCGGCAAAGTTTTCGGTTAAGGGTTTATTGTAATCAAGTACTAGTCGATGATACTCATCTGAGCCAAGAGATGCGTCAACACGTCCAAAATCATAAGCGGTTGATGCTTTTTTGGTGATGCTATTGACCGCACCACCAGAAGATCCCCGTCCGGCAAATGTCGAGCTAGGGCCTTTTGTTATTTCTATTTGTTCAGCAGAAAAGCTTTCTCGTGTGGACATGCCAGGATCACGTAAACCATCAACAAAGACATCCGAACGTGCTTCGTGGCCACGAATAATATAACGGTCGCCAAAGGCATTACCATTTTCACCTGTGCCTAGAGTCACTCCAGCTTGGGAAGACAAAATTTCTTTTAAATCACTGCGACCAGATTCATCAATTTGGTCTTTGGTGAGTACTGTAATCGTTTGTGGGATGTCAAATAACTCGGCTTGACGCCTTATGTCACCAGAATGGTCGACCTTATAAATTGAATTTCTGACGCCATGGATTTTAATCAATTCCATTTCTTCTTGGGCGCAATTGCTGTCTTCACATTTTGTTGCTTCATCATTTGCAAGTACGTTAGACGAGGATATAGCTAATGTGGTGAGTAGGGCTGCAGAGCCTAATTGGAAAGTTGAGTGTTTTTGTTTAGACATGAGTTTGTGTGTTCCCTTATAAAAATTCGGGAAGATCCTAACTCAATGTATATCCCAATGCAAATGATAGTTATTATCATTTGCATTGTTTTTTCTTGATTATCTCTAATTGATAAAGTCAGGCAAGGGCAACACCATCAAATTTTAACTCAGTCCAACCTGTGTCCATAAAGTTTCGAATATTATTGTGATCTTTACCCCTTGGGTTGGCTAACACATCTTCACGATAATAACGTCCAAATAACGCCAATGTGTGTTTCTCGTTTAATTGCTGCAATTGTGCAAAATAAAAAATCTTACAGGAACCCTCATTACTGCCTGCTACATTTACCAGCGTACCATTGGTAAAACGAGTAGGGGTGTAATCATAAAACTGACTAATTACCTGTATGACGTCTTTAAAATCGATTGTGTCGCTGGCGTTACGTAATTGCAGTAACAAGTCGTTGATGGTCATGAGATTTTCCTCGTCATATAAAAAGTGTAAAGTGTTTTTGGCTGTATTAGGTTTACCAAATAAAGGGCTGTTTTTTGCAAAGGGGAGCGTTAGTCAATGGCAAAAGCAAAGGTTAACTTGCAGTCGATATGTTTCAGTAATTTGTTTACTAGTCTAGGGATTTCAACCTTATTAACGTGATTCTTTGAAGTGACGGAGATCAGAATATCGCAATCATCTAATAGGATTTGTTGGCGTACAAAATAAATATTCAGATCGTTAATGTTATCTAACGTTTCAGTCAGAGCAACAGCTCCAATAAAGTGGTTGGTATCATTTTGGGGATAATAAGTCGCCCCAGTGATTTCCCTGGTGAGTGTAATCCCTTGCAATTTATTTAAATTAAGAAAGCGAAACGAGACCTGTATTTTAATGTTTTACACCTTACCCTGGAGGAGTCGATGGATTGTATGGGCCAAAGCGTCGGGGGCGAAATAGTCAATTTCAGATTATTATAGGAAAATGAGCGTCGCTAGAATTTAAGTGGCGCTCAGTAGCATGCCTATCTAAAGTAAATCAAAACCTAATCCTGTAGTGCTTAGGTCAAAACAAAGGTAGTTATAATTCAAAATACAGTTTGATTCCACCTAAGGTATTAGTGGTAGCGACCGCTGCTAGAATAAGTCCCATGACTCGACTTACTACACTAGCGCCGCTATTACCTATTATTCGGATTATAAAGTTTGAGCCAAGCATCAAGATATAAACAATGAACAACACTAATAACATCATGCCTACCGTTTGCATTTGCTCCATAATATTAAAGCGAGAATTTTCGGTGAGAATCACTGCTCCTAACATTGCACCTGGACTTGCAATCGATGGCACCGCTAGTGGAAATACCGCAGTGTCGTTATGAGTTTGGGCAAGTTTAACTTCAGCATCAGGTTTACTTTCACCAAATATCATAGACAGAGCAAATAAGAATAACACAATGCCACCGGCTATTTGAAAGGCGCTAAGTGGTATACCCATAGCTGTTAAAATAAGCTCACCGGCTACAACAAAAAATATCAACATGGCTGCAGAGGTTAAGGTTGCGTATAACGCAATTTTACGACGAGCGGCATTGTCGAATTTTTGGGTGACAGCAATAAAAACCGGTACAGTGCCAATGGGGTCAATGACCGCAAAGAAGAAAATAAAGGTAGCTAAAAAATCAATCATAAATGGGAACCTCCAAAGGCGTGTGGCGCGTAGTTAATTCTTTGTACCTATTTAATTTTTTTAAGAAGGCTTGTACAAAGTGCTGGGTACAATAAGTTTTTTCAGATGTCCTCTAGGAATTGGATGGTAAGTATCTTACCAAAATAGTTGCTTTAACTGAAATTGATTACTTAATTAACCGCAGAGCAAAGAAACAAAAATTCAAAAATTACAGTAATTGCGCTCCCAAATTAGGTAACCTAATGTGAGAGTTAACAAAGATATTCGAATTAATGTACATATGCATTTCTTAAAAACAGGACAGATATGAAAGTTATCATTGGAAAATTTAGTCATGAACCTTTTCATGCATTGTCAAAAAAAGACCTGAGTTTGTTATTCAAACTCGTGCCAAAAGAATGGATAAAACAGGTATCTAGTGTTGTTTTAAGCTCGAAGATATTGAACAAAACCAAGTTACCCCATCCAATAGAATATAAAGTGACAACTCAACAGTTATGTATTTATTCTAGAGGCCTAGGGCGCGAGGAGATTGCCAGACAGCTACTGTGTGAATTAGCCATATTGGGTGGGCCAAAAGAACAAGCTAATTCTGATAGAGCACCCGAACTAGCTAGTCTGATAAAGCCTTTTATGGATAAATTTTTGAAAACCAAAGTGTGACGAACAAATTGCTTTTGGACAAAACGTGCGTCAATTAAACGGCGCGAGATGCCGTAATAGTTCAGTAAAGCCTTCCCAAATTTATTATCAGGTTTGGTTTTGCACTTTTGTTAACCACTGCTCTAACACTTGCTGTAGGTTCAGAGATTCCACCGGCTTTGAGATAAAGTCATTCATGCCTGAATTAAGACATTTCTCACGATCACCCTGCATAGTGTTGGCTGTCATGGCAATAATAGGTATTGAGCGGTCGCGCACTTTTGATTGTGGATCTCGAACCATACGGGTAGCCTCAAAACCATCCATCACCGGCATTTGACAGTCCATCAATACTAAGTCGAAGGGGAAGTTTTCTAGGGCTCTCAGGGCTTCTTCGCCGTTAGCGGCCACGTCAGATTGAATACCAAACTGTTCCAGCATTGACTGGGCGACCATCTGGTTGATGGCATTGTCTTCAACCACTAAAATTCGAGCTTTAAACTGTGGCGTCTGGCGAGCACTATATTCATTGAGTATGGGCGCATCATCTGTTGTAATTTTCGCTACTTGCAATAATGTGTTGTACAAAACGGCTTGATCGACTGGTTTATTAAGGTAAGCGTTAAATCCTGCGGCTTTTAATTTTTTTGTATCGCCGCGTTTTCCTTGAGATGTAAGCATGACTAAGTGTGTGTTGGAGATGGTCGGATTATTTTTGATTTTTTTCCCCAATTGTACGCCATCCATATCCGGCATCTGCATATCGACTATAGCAATATCATAAGGTTGCTGCTTTGCAGCTGCGGCGTTAAGGCTTTCAAGCGCTACTTGGGCACTTTCGTCCAAAGTGTGTTCGACATGCCAATTAGTCAATAAATGCCCAAGCAAAGTGCGGTTGGTCAAGTTGTCATCTACCACTAAAACCTTTTGTCCCCTTAGGTCTGCCATAGAATAGGAAGTAGCCGAAGCTTCTGCATTTTCAAGATCCAAGGTAAACCAGAAAGTAGAGCCTTTACCTAGGGTACTCTTAATGCCAATTTCGCCGCCCATAAGTTCAACTAGTTGTTTGCTGATAGCGAGCCCAAGTCCGGTCCCACCGTGTCGGCGAGTAGTAGAGCCATCAGCCTGACTAAAACGTTCAAACAGTCCGGCTTGTTGTTCTGCACTGAGACCAATGCCGGTATCAGTCACTTCAATGAGTATTGTACTGCGTTTCTCTGTTTTTTTCTGAACCTGATAATAAACCGCGACTTCACCTTTTTCTGTAAACTTAATCGCATTACCAACCAAATTATTGAGAATTTGTCGTATACGCCCAGGATCAGCGCTAAAACACTGATTTTGAATCGGATTAGCAGGACAGATTAACTCTAGACCTTTTTCGTGGGCCCGCACCGCAATACTGCTACCAAACTCGTTCATGAGCAGATCCATATCAAAATCTATTGATTCCATTTCCAACATGCCTGCTTCTACTTTAGAAAAATCCAGAATGTCATTGATAATGGAAAGTAATGACTTGGCGCTGCTTTTAACTATTTTTGCGAAGTTGTGTTGCTCCGGATTCAGCGGGGTGTCTAATAATAAGTTGGTCATGCCTATCACTCCATTCATCGGGGTGCGGATTTCGTGACTCATATTAGCGAGAAATTCACTTTTGGCCAGATTGGCTTGCTCGGCCGTGTGTTTGGCTTCATTCAAGGCTGCCTCAACTTGGTGACGCTCAGTGCTATCGCGAATGATGCCAACAAAACGTTTTGTATTGTCGATAACAAGTTCACTCACTCCAAGCTCTATTGGGAAGGTAGAACCATCCTTGCGTTTGCCAATAACGATGCGTGCAATCCCGATAAGCTTTTTTTCACCTGTTTTAATATGATGTCGTAGATAATCGTCATGTTCGCTGTAATAAGGTTCAGGCATTAACATTTTTACATTCTGCCCAATTACTTCCTGTTCGCTATAGCCAAATATTTTCATTGCTGCTGGGTTAAATGATTCGATAATACCGCGTTCATCAATAGTAATAATTCCATCCACAATATTATTAATAACTGCAGAAAGTCGCTTGGTTTGTGAGGCAACTTCGTTCTTTAGTAGTGTTGTTGTCTGTTGTTGATTTTTAACAAACGAATTGATGCCTTGGTATAAAGTAAGAATTTCATCATCAACTGAGTCAGTATCGAGTCGCACCGCCAAATCGCCCCCTTTAAATTTTTCATACATTGCCGCCATGGTAACGACTGGGGTTAAGATTTTTCGTGAAACAAACCAAATAATAAATACAATTGCCAAAAGACCTATCAATAAACTAAATAGAAGCAAATTTTGAAGGGAAGCGGTGATCTCTGAAAACACTAAGTGTTCTGGAATATGGAAGGTTAATACCCAATAATTATTTTTATCTTGAGGTGAGAAAAATATTTTTTGAAATCCTTCCAGCTCTTTTTCATTTTTGTCATACCTAATGAAAGAATCCTGTTTAAGTATGGTTTCAGCCATATAAGGCTCATCATTACTGAGCTTATTGTCGATACCTAAGTCAAAGCCAAAAGTTTTAGATGGGTCGGAATGTTTAATATAGAAACCATGGTTGTCAACAATACTTCGTTGTATGCCGTTGTGATCTGACGTAATGCCAGCAAAAAGTTTTTCGATAGATAAGTTTAATACTAAAATCCCGGCTATTTTTGCATCCTCACCAAAAACTGGGGTTGCGATCCTCAATACAGGAATGTGGGGGAATTGAATGGCCCCATATTCTCGGTTGAGATTGACGTTAGAGTAATAGGTTTCTCCGGGTTTTAATTTGAGGCTTTCTATTACATAGGGTGAATCAGCCTTATTTTGTAGTTTATTCAAAGCAACATCATTAACCGTGCCAGTCATACTGCGTTGTACTCTCACCATTTCATCACCGGAAATATCAATAAACCTTAATTGTTGATATTCAGTGTGGTGGGTGAGAAATGCTTTCAAAATGACAGTGAGGCGTTGCCGCCAGTCTTCAAAGCTATCACCGCTTATGGGGTCAATGGCGTTATTGGCACGACTTCTTATCATCGCTTGTACTGGTGATGTGTCGCGCAGTGAGTGTAGGTTTTGATGGTGATTTTCCAAGGTCACTTCTATTGCCTGTTTAAGCACAAAAGACTTACTCTGCTCTAGTTCAAGTACTTTAGTTTCGGCAAGGTGCCTTGACTGCCAGTGACTGGTAAAACTGATTACTACCAGTGCTATGGCGATTAGCCCTCCTAACACTAGGGTGGTCTTAGCCCTAAGTCCAAACGTAAAGTGTTTCATTTTAGTACATGTCCTAAATCATATCCGAGCAATACATCTGAATGTATTCCAACTTCGTCGGTGGCATTCAACACACTATAATTGAAAGAGTCTCACAAACAAGACTGAGTTTACTTGTTCATGTGAGGATATTTGCACCTGTACCATTACATTAGGCTTTTATTGGAGAGTCTGGAAGTATTGGATTTAATTAATTTATTCGTGGCCAATAAAAAACCGGCTTCCGCCGGTTTTAAATGTATTTTCTAGAAACTAGAAACTAGAAACTAGAAACTAGAAACTAGAGGCTAGAGGCTAGAGGCTAGAAGCTAGAAGCTAGAAGCTTAAGACTTAGCTGGACGTCCAGCTTGCTTACGTAGATTCTCAGTCAATAACTTCTTACGAATACGTATACTTACAGGCGTCACTTCAACCAACTCATCGTTATCGATGAATTCTAGGGCTTGTTCTAACGACATATTGATAGGTGGCACTAAGCTTTGTGCTTCATCTGTACCAGATGCTCGTACGTTAGTTAACTGCTTACCTTTAAGTGCGTTAACGGTTAGATCATTTTCACGAGCGTGAATACCGATAACCATGCCTTCGTATACTTCCACACCGTGACCGATGAATAAACGACCGCGACTTTGTAGGTTAAACAAGGCGTTAGTAAGGGCTTTACCCGTTGCGTTGGCAATCAATACACCATTCTTACGTTGACCGATTACACCGCCTTTGTGAGGACCGTAATGATCAAATGTGTGGTACATCAAACCAGAACCTGAAGTCATAGTCATAAAGTCTGTTTGGAAACCAATCAAGCCACGGCTTGGGATCATGAAGTCCATACGAATACGACCTTTACCATCTGGTGACATATTGGTTAATTCACCTTTACGGGTACCAATTTGTTCCATAACAGAACCCTGATGTGCTTCTTCCACATCGATTGTCACTGATTCAAATGGTTCATGAGTTTGACCGTCTACTTCTTTCAAAATAACTTCAGGACGGGAAACGGCTAATTCATAACCTTCACGACGCATGTTTTCAATCAATATACCTAAGTGAAGTTCACCACGACCAGAAACGCGGAATTTGTCCGGATCAGGCATTTCTTCGACTTTAAGCGCAACGTTGTGAACTAACTCATTTTGCAAACGTTCTAGGATATTACGTGATGTGACGTATTTACCTTCTTTACCTGCAAACGGCGAGTTGTTGACTTGGAAAGTCATAGTTACTGTAGGTTCATCTACAGAAAGTGCTGGTAAGGCTTCAACAGTACTAGGATCACAAATAGTATCGGAGATTTTAAGCTCACCTAAACCTGTAACAGCAATGATGTCACCAGCGTCAGCAGCGTCTACTTCGTGACGAGCCAGACCTAAGTAACCTTGTACTTGGCCAACTTTACCGTTTCTGGTTTTACCATCAGCGCCAATTATGGTCACTTGTTGGTTAGGTTTAACTGAACCACGGGTGATTCGACCAATACCGATTACACCTACATAAGAATTGTAATCCAATTGGGATATCTGCATTTGCAATGTGCCGTTAATATCGGCTGCTGGTGGCTTAACATGTTTGATGATAGTTTCAAACAGAGGAGTCATGGTTTCGCTAGGCTCATCTAAATCGTTAGTTGCCCAACCATTGATAGCTGATGCATAGACTACTTGAAAATCTAGTTGATCGTCTGTTGCACCTAAGTTATCGAACAAATCAAAAACTTGATCCATAACCCAATCAGGACGGGCACCAGGTTTATCAATTTTGTTGATAACAACAATAGGTTTTAAACCTTGTGCGAACGCTTTTTGCGTTACGAAGCGAGTTTGTGGCATAGGGCCTTCTTGCGCATCTACCAACAACAATACCGAGTCGGCCATAGACATAACACGCTCTACTTCTCCACCGAAGTCGGCGTGTCCAGGGGTGTCTACTATATTGATACGGAACTCGTTCCATTTAATTGCTGTGTTTTTCGCAAGTATGGTAATGCCTCGTTCTTTTTCAATATCATTTGAGTCCATCACACGCTCTTCGGCTACGCCGCGGCTTTCTAAGGTGCCAGACTGTTGTAATAGCTTATCAACTAGGGTGGTTTTGCCGTGGTCAACGTGCGCTATTATGGCTATGTTCCTCAAATTTTCGATTGAGGTGGTTGATGAACTCATTATCTTTTCTCTGTTAGGGCCAAGTATTCGTCATTATTGACAGGATATTCGCAAATGAAATACAGGGCTAAAATTTACTGAAATTTATTGGGCGCGGATTGTACAGTTTTATCCTACGTTTAGCGAACTTCAAATGCATTTTGCTGTAAATAAAAGATAGGCACTCATTTCGCTAACGTTACGTTAACATTATAGGCGGAATTTGAAGTATTTAAGTGCACATGTATCATAATGGTGCGCTAATGTGCCTTTGTGGTGCGTCACTTGATGTTTTTTTCGTTTACTCTATGCTAAAAAAACATAAACAAAAGGCATTCCAAACACTTAGGTATGTGGCATGATTATCGCTTTATTGTCGCACGTTTTAGAATTGGGAGTAAGTTGCTCCTACTAATGCATGTATACTTTTTATCTGGAGGACACCATGTCAGCACAAAAGGCCTTTGACCTTATTAAAGAAACCGAAGCGAAATTTGTTGATTTACGCTTTACTGATACTAAAGGTAAGGAACAACACGTTTCTATCCCTACTCATCAAGTTACTGAAGACTTTTTCGAAGAAGGCAAAATGTTTGATGGCTCTTCTATTTTAGGATGGAAAGGCATCAATGAATCAGACATGATTTTGATGCCAGATGGCGAAACCGCTGTTCTTGACCCATTTGCTGAAGAAACTCAAATCAATATTCGTTGCGATATTTTAGAACCTATGACGATGCAAGGTTATGACCGCGATCCTCGTTCTATTGCACGTCGTGCAGAAGAATATTTGAAGTCAACTGGTATTGGCGACACTGTATTGGTCGGTCCAGAGCCAGAATTCTTCTTGTTTGACGATGTACGTTTCCATACTGATATGGCTGGTTCAATGTTTAAAATTGATTCAAGCGAAGCAAAGTGGAATTCAGGAGCAGAGTTTGAAGAAGGCAACATGGCTCACCGTCCTGGTGTTAAAGGCGGTTATTTCCCAGTTCCTCCAGTCGATTCAGCTCATGATACTCGTGCTGCTATGTGTATGGTTATGGAAGAAATGGGCCTAACAGTTGAAGCCCATCACCATGAAGTTGCCACCGCAGGTCAAAACGAAATAGCTTGTCTTTTCAATACTTTAGTTAAGAAAGCTGATGAAGTACAAATCTATAAGTATGTGGTACATAACGTTGCCCATGCTTACGGACAAACGGCTACCTTTATGCCTAAGCCTATTGTGGGTGATAATGGTTCAGGTATGCATGTGCATCAATCAATTTCTAAAGATGGTAAAAACATCTTTGCTGGTGACAAATATGCTGGGATGTCTGAAGAAGCCTTGTTCTATATTGGCGGGATCATCAAACACGCTCGTGCAATCAACGCTTTCACAAACGCATCTACTAACTCCTATAAGCGTTTAGTACCTGGATTCGAAGCCCCAGTTATGTTGGCATATTCTGCTCGTAACCGTTCTGCTTCTATCCGTATTCCTTTTGTGACTAGTGATAAAGCGCGTCGTATTGAAGTGCGTTTCCCTGACCCAACAGGTAACCCTTACTTAGCATTTACTGCTATGTTGATGGCTGGTCTAGACGGGATCAAAAACAAAATTCACCCTGGTGATTCAATGGATAAAGACTTGTATGACTTGCCAGCTGAAGAAGCTGCAGCGATTCCACAAGTATGTAGTTCATTTGAGCAAGCCTTGGAAGCCCTTAACAATGACCGTGAGTTCTTAACTGCCGGTGGCGTAATGACTGACGACTCTATTGATGCGTATATCGCGCTTAAGAGTGAAGAAGTACAGTTACTAAACATGTCAACTCACCCAGTTGAGTTTGATATGTACTACAGCGTTTAAGGTTACATTCGCAGTTAGTTATTAAAATAAATAACAAGCCCGCATTTGCGGGCTTTTTTTTAACTGAAATAAAGCTACACTGACTTAAGCTTCGAATCAGCTTGTATAAGGGGAGTGAGTGATTGTGCGGGTATTCTGTATTCTATGTTTATTGCTGCTGTGCATCAGTGTTTCTGCGCAAGTGGTATATAAAACGGTAAAGGCTGACGGCAGCGTGGTGTACAGTGATGTGCATAGTGAGGGGGCAGTGCCCGTTAATTTATCGTCAATGAATACTGTAGTTGTGCCTTCGCTAAATAGTGCGTCAAAGCAAGCTGTTAACAATAAACCAGTCCCAAAACCTAAAGCAAAAATTCAATACGTGGTATCCATTCGCTCGCCTTTGGCTGAACAAACCTTGCGTGATAATTCTGGTGCAGTGACCATAAATGTTGAGGTTGTGCCAAAAAAATCAGGTAAGTTTGAATTAATTCTTGATAATCAAGTAGTTAAAACTCAAAGTGAAAATCAATTTCAACTTGAATCAGTCAATAGAGGCGCTCACATAATTCAAGTTAATTTTCTCGACAACTCAGGCAAGATCCTTGCATCGTCTAAGCCGCAGACCTTTTATCTGCAAAAAGCTTCTGCTCTGATCAATGCTAACTAGTACTAATTAAGCATATTGTTTAAATAATAGTATCTATATCACAGCAGCTAAATAATACTTTGCACTATAAAAGTGCGCGAAACGTTGAGTTTATGTCTGAATCTGTCACTACTGAAAATTTACTAGATAACCTATCGACTGCTGTGTTTATACTGGATGGTAATCTGATTGTGCAATATGCCAATCATGCTGCACAAGCTGTATTTGAGCGTAGTGTGAATTTATTAATTGGTTGTTCGTTTAATCAATTTATTGCCTCTTCGAGCTTGGATTTCGAGCGCTTTCAGAATTCTATGCAATTTGGTGAAGTCTATTCTGACAGTGAAGTGTCCTTTAAATTTATTGATGGCCGACATACTCAGGCAGATGTGTCTGTTACCAGTATTCTGGAAAACCAAGATAAACGCTTATTAGTGGAAATTCGACTGGTTGAACAACAGAAAAAAATCAGTCAAGAAAACCACCAATGGGCACAACAGCAAGCCGCTCGAGAGTTGGTGCGTGGTTTAGCTCACGAAATTAAAAACCCATTAGGGGGTATTCGTGGGGCAGCGCAATTATTAGGTAAACAACTCCCTAATGAAGAATTAAAAGAATTTACCCAGGTTATTATTGAACAATCTGACAGGCTTACTAATTTAGTTGATCGCTTATTAGGGCCGAACCTACGACCAAGCTTTGATTGGCATAATGTGCATCAAGTGCTTGAGAAAGTGTGCACTTTAGTGCGACTCGATCCAAGTCACAACATTACTATTACAAGGGATTACGACCCAAGTATTCCTGATGTATACCTTGATCAAGATATGCTGCAACAAGCTACTTTGAATATAGTGCGTAATAGTGTGCAAGTGTTATCAGACAATCTAGACATTACCGGCGAGATAAGCGTGGTAACTAGAATTGAACGTCAAGTGATTATTCATGGCGAGTGTTTCCCGTTATGCGTAAAAATTCAAATTATCGACAATGGCCCCGGCATACCAACAGAACTAAAAAACACCCTTTTTTACCCTATGGTGACCAGCAAAAAAGAGGGCAGTGGTTTAGGGTTATCTATATCACAAACCTTGATTGGACATCACAGAGGGAAAATCGAAGTGGATAGTTGGCCAGGCAGAACAGAATTTACTTTATATATACCTATTGAAAAAAAGGATCCCCAGACATGAGTGCAGAACCCGTATGGATAGTCGATGACGACAGCTCGATTCGCTGGGTGTTACAAAAAGCGTTACAAGCGGCGAATATCCCTTGTTTCAGTTTTGAAAACCCTGAAGATTTATTATTACAGCTAGAAACGGCGCAACCGCCTGAAGTGATAGTCTCAGATATTCGTATGCCACAAATGGATGGCATGGTCTTATTAAGCGAAGTACATAAGCGATATGCCAATATTCCTGTGATTATTATGACTGCGCATTCTGATTTAGACAGTGCAGTTAATGCTTATCAAAGTGGTGCATTTGAATACCTACCCAAACCCTTCGACATCGACGAAGCAGTGAATTTAGTGCAGCGGGCATTAACACACGCTCGGGAACAATCGAGCAAAAACCAGCCCCCTGAACAAATAAAAGCCACCGAAATTATTGGTGAAGCACCGGCTATGCAAGAGGTGTTTAGAGCGGTAGGGCGTTTATCTCGTTCCAGTATCAGTGTATTGATTAATGGTCAGTCGGGTACAGGTAAAGAATTAGTGGCCCATGCTTTACACCGTCATAGTCCTCGTTCCGAGAATACCTTTATTGCCCTCAATATGGCGGCAATACCAGCTGATTTGATTGAATCTGAATTGTTTGGTCATGAAAAGGGCGCGTTTACTGGCGCTCAAGCCGCTAGGCAAGGGCGCTTTGAACAAGCCAATGGCGGTACTTTATTTTTAGATGAGATAGGGGATATGCCCTTAGACGTGCAAACCCGATTATTAAGAGTCTTGGCAGACGGGCAATTTTATCGTGTCGGGGGGCATAATCCTGTTTCAGTTGATGTACGTATTATTGCTGCGACCCACCAAAATTTGGAGCTACGTGTTTCAGAAGGTAAATTTAGGGAAGATTTGTATCATAGATTAAATGTCATACGCATCCATATCCCGACCCTTAGTGAAAGACGCGAAGACATTCCTTTATTGGCCGGACACTTTTTACAAAAAGCGGCACTGGAATTAGCCGTAGAGGTTAAATCACTGAGTAAAGAGACTAAAAAAATTCTCTCTAACTTACCTTGGCCAGGTAATGTTCGTCAGCTTGAAAATATGTGCCGCTGGTTAACTGTAATGGCTAGTGGACAAGAAGTCCTGCCTCACGACTTACCCCCAGAGATAAACCAACAACCTGTATCAGTTGAAAAAACCGCCCAGTCTGGAGATTGGCAAACTCTCTTAGCCAGTTGGGCAGATATTCAATTGCAGTCTGGCCATAATAATATTCTTGATGATGCGATTATGAGTTTTGAAAGGATCTTGTTAGAAAGAGCATTACATTATACCCATGGCCATAAACAAGACGCGGCTAAACGTTTGGGCTGGGGTAGAAATACTCTGACTAGAAAGTTAAAAGAATTAAATATGTAAACCCTAGTTATATCGCTTTGTTACTGCTATTTAACACAGTAGCAAGGTGGCCTGACTATTTAGCTCGTTCATTGGTCAACAACGCTGCCATTCCGGTGTTAAAAGCCTGCATCCATTTAGTGGAAAATTGCCCCTTGGCGATACGGTTTATTTCGATAACCGCCTTTTTCTTTGGCCGTTTTAAATGGCTCTGATGTGCCCGCGCATGAGTAATGGCGTCAAATGTGTCAAGTATGGCTAATAACTTGGCTCCTTCGCAAATGTCATCTTCTTTTATTCCCAGTGGGTAGCCGCTGCCGTCGATACGCTCATGATGCTGCATCACAATTTTTCGCGCTTCGTTCCATTGATTAAGGTTTTCCAATAAACGTGCACTTTTATACACATGAGAGCGCATCAAATTAAACTCAGCTTCTTGCAGTTTTTCTTGTTTATGGAGTACTGCAATTGGCATAAAAGCCATGCCAAAATCATGCATGTAACAAGCAACGGCTAGTTGCGGTTCACTGACTGGTGTCCCTGCTATTTTATTAATATAACCGGCTAGTTTTGCAATCCTATCGCCTCTGCCATCCCAGTATATAGAGCGTTTTTCTATGGGTTTCATCAATTCTCTAAAAAACACTAAGTCTTCACGTTGTTCGTTGGAAATGGATTTAGGTATGCCTGTTGTTGCAATACTTACCGGTGCTTCGACAGAGGATTTTTCAGTTGTTTGTTGATGCTCTTGGCCTAAATCTAGGCTGGGATCAAGTAACAATACAGCTTTGGTTAACAATTGTTCATGCTGTGAGCTATTTTCTGGTGTAATGCGTTTGATGGCTGTAACAAGCTCCTCAAACAGTTGTTTGTCATATTCAGCTTGCCCAGTTTGAATGCAGCTTTGTACAAACACTTTGACTTTGTCCATTATCAATAACACCAAGTCACTCATGTTGCTGGTGTAGTGAATTTGCCCTTTACGTAAATAATCAAGCAGGTCTTCAGCATGTTGTAGAAGTGGGATGAGTGGAGAAAAATTGACCAGTCCCAAGTCGCCTTTTATGGTGTGGATGGAACGGAACAATGAACGCTGTAGTTCGTTATCATCTGGTTTTAATTCCAATTCAATTAAGGTTTGTTCGCTGGCTTCATAAAGTTCGTTAATTTCTTCCAACAGGTCGGTGAGGATGTCTTCGTCGAGATCTTCATGTTTAAACATTTGCATAGATTGAATGGCCTTAATGAGTAAAAGAGACACTTACTTTATAAGTATCGGCTAATTATAAATTTTATTCATTCATTTTTATGCGCTATTAAGCAACACCAAAATAAGCGCGTTTTAAATCAAATAGCATAAGTGTTTTAGCTATCAGCTAAAATGCGTATACTCTGCGCCCACTTCTTTGATAAGGATATGCCTTGTTAGCGCTTTTACGCATTGTTGCGATATTCTGTTATTTTTTGCTGATAAACGTATTGTTGATTCTGGTGTGTTTGCTGCGACCTTTTCATCGGGACAACGTACATGCCGCCGGTGTATTGTATAGTTCTGTTTCGGCACTACTTGGATTAAAACTTGAAATTCGCGTACCTGATAGTGTTAAGCAAGGTGGTCCTTATGTGTTTATCGCTAATCATCAAAATAGTTTTGATTTACTGACAATATGTGCAGCAGCACAAAAAGGTACGGTCACTGTAGGTAAAAAAAGCCTGATATGGATCCCTCTGTTTGGACAAGTCTATTGGCTAACAGGTAACATCATGATTGACCGGAAAAATTCAGGGCGCGCCCATGATACCTTACAGGGTACGGTGCAAAAAATTCAGAAAAGGCGTCTATCAGTGTGGTTTTTCCCAGAAGGGACTCGTAGCAATGGGCGCGGATTGTTACCTTTTAAAACAGGGGCGTTTCGTATAGCCAAAGCCACCAAAGAACCCATAGTGATGGTGACTGCCAGTAATTTGCATAATAAAATAAAACTAAATAGATGGGACAATGGCACTTTAGTGATAAAACTGTCTGAGCCAGAGATGATGGATGAAAATAAATCCATTAAACAAAACGCCGAATATTTTCATCAAAAAATGCAACACCAACTTAAAGATATAAACACAGAATTAGATAACAAAATTGTCCATAGGAGTATTTCATGAATTCACAAAGCGCATCCGAATTAGCCGAATGGCATGAATTTAACCAAGAAACAGTCGAAGCCTTGATTGAAGATGGCAGTGATGCCAGTCAAGCTCATACCATTGAATATCACTTTGCTAGCGATGACTTTGAATTGTTAGAAAAGGCTGCAGTTGATGCTTTTAAAGCAGGTTTTGAAGTGGGGGATGCTGAAGAGCTAGAGACAGAAGAGGGCGAAGAAGTATTTTGTTTTGATGCCGTGGTAGAACGTATGTTGGATGTCAATTTGATCAATCAAGATACTGATAAACTTTTTGCTATTGCTGAAAAACATAAAGTCGATTATGACGGCTGGGGTACATTTTTTATTGAAAAGTAGCCAGCATATCCTCGTTCAAAAAATCAACTAATGACACATAAGTGTCATTAGTTAGCCAAAAAAATGTAGTAAAACCATCACCTAAGCGTCAATAAAAGTACATCTCAATTACATATTGCTCATTCATATTACTGCCCACAATAAAAATCACTTGGGACAACACATTCAATGAGCAGTCAATTATTATCCAAATTAGCTTTATCTATCTCTATTGCACTGAGTACTTATGCAGTTGCAACCCCAGTAATTGGCGCCGAAGAATCAGACCAAAGTATGGAGTCAATCACAGTAGTCGGGAAAAGTGTTTCTTATGCCAATAACCAAACTTCAGAAGAAATGGCAAAGCAACAAAGTAACTTAACCAGTGTGTTAGCCCAAATTGATAATTTACCTGGTGTGTTGATTAACGAGGGGGACACGTTTGGATCAGACGATTGGTCGACTACTGTGTCTATTCGTGGTTTTCAGTTAAGCCTAGATGAGCAACAAATAGGTATTACTATAGATGGCATTGCTAACGGTAATTCTAACTATGGTGGCGGTGCAAAAGCGAATCGTTATATTGATACTGAAAATTTAGCTGCTGTTGAAGTCTCACAAGGTACGGGGGATGTCGCATCTCGTTCGAACGAAGCGTTAGGTGGTACCTTAAACTTTACGACTATTGCTCCTAACGATGAAGAGCAAATGACTGTCAGCTGGTCACAAGGCAATTTTGATGCCCAGAAGTTTTTTGTACGTTATGACACAGGTGAAGTCGCTAAAGATACTTTTGCTTGGGTCAGTGTTTCAAATAGCCGTAATTCAGATTGGATAGATCACTCAGCTGAAAATAGGCGTGATCATATTGCGGCTAAAGTCGTCAGTTTGTTTGGTGATGTTGAAGTCACCGCCTACGGCTCTTGGGATGATACTCATGAAGACAACTACCAACGTGTTAGCCTAGCGCAATTTCAACAAAATCCAGAATCAGATGGTTTGATCTCAGAATGGACAGGTATTCCTTATGTTGATCAAGTGTATCGTCAAGGCTGGTCTACTTTACGTGAAAATCTTTTTGGTTATGTCTCTGCCGAGTACAAAGGCGACAACATTGAACTTAATGCCAATGTGTATTATCACCAAAATGAAGGGCGCGGTGACTGGGTGCCGCAGTACGTAGTGGATGTGAATGCTGATGGTGACAATGCACCTCATTCTGAATTGGTTTCAGGTCAAACCGTTACTGGCGGTTCTGCTTTAGGTCAAATTTTCTTTGTAGATAAGGCAGGGTACGCCCTAAGCCCTGAAGCTGATTGCGAAAGTTCAATTACTTTCCCTTATGGTGGTGCAGGTGCAGTATATGACCCAGCTTGTTACACGGATGGTGCAGTGCCGGTTGGTTCATACCGCCATACCCATTACGAAAAAGAGCGTGTGGGTTTTAATGCTGACTTTACTTGGTTCAGCAAAATTGCTGATATGGATAATTCGTTACGAGGCGGTATTTGGTATGAAGACTATAGCCGTAATGAGTCTCGTGACTGGCATAAAATCATCGACTCACGCACTAGTGCAGAATTCGACCACACACCTTATTGGATAGAGTACGAACGCACATTCCCAGTAGAAACCACTATGTTGTACCTAGAAAATGAACTAGATATGGACTTTGCTGTGGTGCGTTTAGGCGCTAAAAAATTCCTAGTGGATTTAGCCCGTGAAGATAATTTCGACTCTTCTAATGGTGCCTCTATTTCATCTGACTCTGACCTTTTAATCAGTGCCGGTGTTGTCGTGCCTATGCCGATTGACGGTTTAGAGTTATTTGCGGGATACGCTGAAAACTTTGCCGCCATTAAAGACACTGTTCTTGAACGTGATGCCTCCACACTAGACTTAGTCACACCAGAATCGGCTGAAAATGTAGACTTAGGCCTACGTTATGTATCGCAAAATATTAATGCCAGTTTGACCTATTACAGTATTAAGTTTGATGACCGTTTAACCTTTATCGCACCAGATTCACCAGATGGTATTGATTACCTGATTGGTACAAACGGCAGCTACGTCAATGTGGGCGGCGTGGAATCAAGCGGTATAGAAGCGTCATTATCGGTAAAATTGACCGATACCTTTTCGGTATATGGTGCGTTTACGGCTAACGATTCCGAATACACTGAAGGTTCTATTGGTTATCCTGCCGGTAACACGGTTTTTGGTTCAGTTGAAAATATGCTGGTTGTTTCACTCGATTGGGAAAAAGACAACCGCTTTGCTGGTTTGTCTTCCAAATGGGTTGATGACCGTTATATCGATGCTGCCAATACTGCTGTAGCCGACGCTTACTTAGTGACAGATTTGTACGCTGGGATCACCCTACCTTCTTTAGCACAGGGTATGGGCGACTTAGAACTTCGTTTTACAGTGAACAATTTGTTTGACGAAAGTTATTTGGGCGGCATTGCCGGTCAGTCCGCATGGATTGGCGCACCTCGTACTGCTGCATTTAACGCTACTTTGAAATTTTAATTTTTAACAATAACTAGTTTTCCCTGTGTGTCACCTTTGGGACGGACTTTATGTTCGTCCTTTTTTTTTATTTTTTTTGGGGATGAGTCATTATGAAACAGCTATCTTTTTATTTGATGTTATGTTTGGCAAGCTTTAGTCATTCTTTACTTGCGGCAGATAATTTATTGCTGGTCAGCATCGACGGATTACGTTGGCAAGAAGTGTTTCGAGGTTATCAAGACGATGTCCTGAACTTGGAAGATTTCAAAGCGGATAAAAGTGCGATACAGAAACAGTTTTTTGGAGATACCCCCCAAGAGAAACGTCAAAAGTTGTTACCTTTTTTATGGCAAGTTATCTCTAAGCAAGGAATTTTAATTGGCAATCGAGATAACCAATCTTCGATGCAGCTAACCAACGATTTATGGTTTTCGTATCCTGGCTATAACGAATTATTGACCGGTAAGGCTGATCCCAATATCGATTCTAATCATGCAAGTGACAATTTAAATATTACGTTTTTGGAATGGTTAAACACCCAGCCAGGTTTTAAAAATCAAGTCGCTGCATTTGGCAGTTGGGATGTTTTTCCTGCCATCATCAATCGCACTCGTAGCCAAATCCCCATTAACGCCGGATTTGAGTCCGCTGCTTGGGACCACTTATCTGCTAAAGCAAAGTGGTTAAATGAGTTGCAACAGCAAATTCCTAGCCCATGGCATAATGTGCGATTGGACGCTTTTACTGCTGGGTTCGCTCAAGAATATATTTTGGCAAAGCAACCTAAAGTCATTTACCTTGCCCTTGGTGAAACCGATGATTTTGCTCATCAAGGTAATTACCCCGAGTATTTGCGTGGCGCTAAAAGGGCAGACCAATTTATTGCAAATATATGGGGGTTATTACAATCCATGGAGCAGTATCGAGGTAAAACCAATTTAGTGATTACCGTTGATCATGGCCGCGGAAATTCGGCAAAAACTTGGCAACACCATGGCAGCGCTAAAGCGGTAAAGGGGTATTTGAATGGTTTGAATCAATATAAAGATGGCATCCCCGGTGCCGATCAGGTTTGGTTAGCCGCATTGGGCCCAGATGTAAAACAAGTGCTGAAAAGTTCAGATCAAAAAACAGACTTTACTTTAAATCAGGTGGCAGCAACTGCGATTCAACTGCTAAATCTTAATCACCGACAATTTTCTCCTGATATTGGGCAACCCTTACCTATAGTGAAACAAAGATAAATCATGAAATATGTCGCTAAAAGTATTTTGCTATTTTTGATAGTAATCACCATGCCTGTGCTGGCTAAGGATGTGGCGCATTCACAGCTTAAAATCCTCTTTGGCTCTTGTTTACATCAAGACAAACCGCAACCTATCTGGCAAGCGATGCAACAAGAGCAAGGCGATTTGTTGGTGTTACTCGGCGACAATATTTATGGCGATACCGAAAATATGACTGAGCTAAAAGCCAAATATGCCAAACAGTGGGCGACAACAGGTATGCAGACTATGTTAGCCACTACCTCTGTCATTGGTATCTGGGACGATCATGATTTTGGAGAAAATGACGCAGGCGTAGAATATCCGCAAAAAGAAGCGTCGCGGCAAATCATGCTCGATTATTTTAATGTGCCCAAAGACAGTCCAAGGCGTACTCGCGTAGATGGTATTTATACCAGTCAAATACTGATTCAAGACAAGACTAAAGTGCAGCTTATTTTGCCGGACTTACGTTGGAATAGAAGCCCTCTTGAGTCGGTTGGTCAGCTCGAATACTTGAATAGCAAAGCGCCTAATAATTTGGGCCCCTATATACCAAGTGAAAATAAAACCAGCACTTTGCTGGGCGAAGTTCAGTGGCATTGGTTAGAACAACAACTACAACAACCCGCAGATGTGCGTATTTTTGCTAGCAGCATCCAATTGTTACCCGAATTTTCGGGGTGGGAATCCTGGGCTAACTTCCCTCATGAGAGGCAACGTTTTTTAGCTTTGCTCGATAAATATCAGATTACTAACTTAATCATTGTCAGTGGTGATACTCATTGGAGTGAGTTAAGCCAAATCACCCGAAAAAATGGCAAAACTTTGTGGGAAATGACAACTTCTGGATTAACTGAAGAATGGAAAAGTGTCAGCCCCAATCAACACCGAGTAGGGCAGAGTTACAGCAACGCAAATTATGGCGTAATTGAACTAGCAGATAAAAAACTCAGTATGACTATTAAAGATGTTGCAGGTAAAAATGTCATGACAAAAATACTCTCTTTGGACAACGATTAGTCTGTAAGGGTAGACTCAATAACAACTCCTGTTATTTGGAAATGGTTATGAGAATGTTTTACCTTGGTTTGGTGTTATTGTTAATGAATGTTGTGGATGTGCAAGCTAAAGAAGGCTTGGCTGAAATGACTATTATAGGCTCAGAAGTACGCGCGCTGCAGTCAAAAATCGTCCCTCAAGAATACCAACTACTGATTAAGCCCCCCGCCGGTTATGGACAATCAGATAAACACTATCCGGTTATTTATTTTCTAGATGCTCAATGGGATTTTCCTTTGATGGTGTCTACCTACGGCCAATCCTATTACGATGGTTTTATACCTGAAGCTATTTTAGTGGGGATTCAGTGGGGAGGTGCGAATCCTAATCCAGATGTGTTACGTGCTAGAGATTTCACGCCAAGTAATATGACTCAAGTTCCCAATTCTGGTGGTGCTGAAAAATTTTTACAGTTTATTGAACAAGAGCTTATTCCTTTTATAGGCAGCGAATATCGTACTAATGATAATCGAGTTTTGATGGGAAGTTCCTACGGTGGTTTATTTACACTGTACGCTATGTTTAATCAGCCCAATTTATTTAACGGTTATATCCCCACCTCGTCTGCGTCAGGCTGGGATAACAATATTGTTTATTCCTATGCTAATACGTTCTCCGATAAAAAATTGTCAAGACCCATCACTCTTTATTCGGCAATAGGTGAGTTTGACGGTTTAATGCCAGCATTTGATGATCTCGTTAGTTTTTTTGAGAAGCAAAATTTTAAAGATTTGTCTTTTAAGTTTGAGCGTTTACCGGGTCTAGGGCACGCCAGTGTAAAAGGCGCTGCGAATACCTGGGGGTTACATTATGTTTTCTCTAAGCCCCGAGTAGCTCTGAGCGAAGCCAAACTTATGAGCTTTATTGGAGAGTACCGCAGCAGTACCTCGAATGCGCTAATCCAAGTATTGTTTGATAAAGGGCAATTGCAGTTGCAAATAAATGGCAAAACACATCCACTTTTTGCCAGTACAGAGCAAAGTTTTTATCACCAAGGAGAGTTATTGGAAGTTACTTTTGACTCTGGTGTTAAGCCGCAAATACTGACAGTTAATCGTTTTATGAGTGTTGAAAATTTTTCACGAATAGCGAAATAATCAAAAGTAACATGCTGAGTGAACATTTCTTTAATGGTAGTTGCATGTCAATATCGTCCTGTCTACTACATGGCCAAAGCATTACTATGTAAAGTTTATGTATAGGTCAAAAATTATGATTTAAAAAACGTTATGCTGCATTTTAAGTTGTGGCTTACACAAAGCGTATTCTGGGCAGTTGTACCACCCATTTTATACTTAGAGTTTTAGGTTTTGATTTTCAAAACTATCTGTTTCACTTTGGAATACCATCATGCTTTTGCGTTTCACTTTATATATCCTACTTTTTTCATTTTGCTTAACCGCTTGTTCAAGTAAACCAGATTACAACAAGGGGGAGCCTAATCGATTCAGCACCGATATTCATTCCGATGGTTCAAAGCGTTTTGTATTGTCTATGAACTATCTAACTGATCAACCTAAAGGTGAACGAGGCAAAAACAAAGGCTCTGGTAAAAAAGGACAGGGTGAAGGTAAAGGTAAAGGCGGTCGCGGACAATCAGGTCAAAAGCGAGATGATAAGCTAGAGCGTGTGCCTCAAAGTGGTGAGTACATTTCAGACGATGAAAAACGCGAGGCCATTATTACTTTGCTTGAAGAAAAAATTGCTGAAACTGGCTATTGTAGACTAGGGTACATTGAATTAGATTTTTCGCAAATGCCTGATAGCACCGAAATAACTGGGGAGTGTGTCGAAAGCGCTTCTGACCAAGATAAGCAACAGTGGGAATAGTGAATTAGCACAGTATTTTGTGCCTTAATCTATAGGCAATAGTGTTATGTCTTTCACCCGCATTCAGGTTGTTTAGCTGTGAAGTGGGAAGCGAAAAAGCTTTTGATACACTTACAAATCTAGTAATACTTCAGGCTTGAACAAAGCAAAATGATAATACAGAGAACTTGGCTTTTGTTTTAATTCGGCGCTGTTTTTGTGTGTGTTTAATAAATTTTTGAGTAAAGGCTTTTGTGATTTTTGACCACTGTATTGATTGTATCTCTCTAAGACCCTGATGAAATCAGTTGGGTCTATATGGTTTGATGAAGCATGGGGCCATGTTTGGCCTTGGGCTGCGGGAATCAGATATTCGACACCAGTGGCTAATAGGCTGTTTTCAGTGGCAGGATATCGCCAAAGAGAATCGCCTGCCTTATCGGCAATGATGGCAATGCTGGTTAACGCTTCTAAGTTAAAACAGCTGTAAAAAAATGCACGTGTTCTAGCTAGTTCATGTTGCTGTGCGCCTTGCTGATCAAACTGGCTGAGCATGTGGATTTTACTCTGTTCCAAGCTGGTTTTTAAGCCTTGTGAATCACCTAAATACCAAGACAAAGCGGCCACTTGAAAGTAATACCAAGAACCGTGATTATTGATTTGTTTGGCTCCAGCCTGACCCATTTTGCTATTGGTTAACCAACTAAGGTAATCACTTAGCCATAGGTTCATTTTTTGGTTGTCATTTTCTGACCAATGTTTAGAAGGGGTGAAAAGAGTGATGGCATCTAATATTTTTTCAGGGATTAATCTACCATCTAGGATCCCTGAACGCCTTCTTTGATCCCTCCCAGGCACAGTTTGCGCAAACTCCAAATGTGGATTCATTTTTGTATCTGAGTCTAAAAACCACTTCTTAATTAATGCGGTGCCTTTTTGTGCGTATTTTTCGTTACCCGAAAAGTAGTAAGCATAAGATAGCTTGCTAACATATCGACTCATTGCACCTAAACGTTTACGATCTACATGGTCTGTCTGGGTGTCTGGGTTAGTGATGCCATCTCGTCTTTTCCAAGGTAGGCCATCGACTTTGGTTTCATCTGGCCACCAATAACGACTGATACTTAAATAATCGTGATGGTCTTTTGATGGCGGCATGATTTTTTTATCTGTGACAGAAAAACCATCAAGATCTAATGCTTTATCAGCCTGTTGCAGTAATAGTTGGTAGGCCTTTTGGGTATCAGCCATAGCCGTAGCGTTTTTTAAGGCAGTTTTTACCCTTGCGATTTCTGTTTGCTCCAGTAAAACCAAAGGTGCTGCCAGCGAGGCGAAACTGATACACATAAAACACACAGCTAAAAATATTCGATAACAATTAATCAAAATGAGACTCTCTAAACATGTGCTTTTATTTGAACACAGAACAGAATAATGGGGATATAACAAAAAACAAGTGGAAAAGCTTTGTAGGGAGATGAGGCAACCCAAGAATAGGGTTGCCTCTGCAATCAATTAATCGTTGCTGTGTAAGCTGGCGTTTAGGCCGCCCCATTTAGATGAATCTGCTACTACGGCTTCCACTACACCGGTTTGGCTGTTGCGGCGGAACAATAGTCCATTCATGCCTGATAATTGACGTGCAGCAACTACTTCGCCATCTGGTGTTTTCACTTTAGTGCCTGCAGTGACATACAAGCCTGCTTCAACGATACAATCATCACCCAGTGAAATACCAATACCGGCGTTAGCACCCAGCATACTACTTTTGCCAATAGCGTTAATGGACTTACCGCCACCAGATAACGTCCCCATTGTGGAAGCGCCACCTCCAATGTCAGAACCATCACCCACCACTACACCTTGTGAAATACGACCTTCAACCATGGAACTACCTAAAGTACCAGCATTGAAGTTGACAAAACCTTCGTGCATCACAGTTGTGCCAGGCGCAAGGTGAGCCCCCATACGTACACGGTCAGCATCGCCAATACGCACACCTTCTGGAATAACGTAATCGACCATTCTAGGAAATTTATCGATAGAGGTCACGGCTAAGTGATGATGTTCTGCGGCGATTAATTCTCTTAATTCTTCCACCTTATTGGGTAATACGGGGCCCGCTGAAGTCCAAGCTACATTTGTCAATAGGCCAAACACACCTTCAAGGTTGATGTTGTTAGGTAACACCGCACATTCTGACAATAAATGTAGGCGTAAATAAGCGTCCTCAGCAGAGTTGGGGGCGGCATCAATATCCAGACTAATTTCTACAAACTCGCCCTTAATCAAGCCAACTTTACTGGCTAAGCAATGACGCTCAATTTTTTTATTGCTACGAGGAAACCATACATCTAAGGTTTTGCCACTTTCGACATCAATATATCGGTGACCATTGCGGGTAATTGTCATTATTACGTCCTAAAAAAGAGATTTTAATTATGGCGTGATTATCGCGTGAATTAGACTTTACCGCAGCCAGTATTTGTTTATAGGTTATGCCATATACCCATACCAGCTCGAAATGTGTATCTCAGAGTGTTTGGGTATATGGGTTACAATGCAATGTCTGGTTTGTTGTGTGGATTACCCAGCTCAGTAATTTGTTGACTGATAGGGAAATCATGTAAGTCTAACTCTACCCCTCTGCTATTTGGGTTGGCGCTGGTTTTATCAAAAAAACAAAATGTTAAAATTTGCTTAAATGTATTGGTATGCCATAAATAACAACGGTCAAAACCACTGTGCATGAGGGCGTAATCTTGTTCACCCTTTACCCATTTGGAGCTTCTAGAAATATTACGCTTATTTAAATAGGCTAGCGCCAATGGGTGTAACTGAGTAGATTGCTGTAGTCCGTTAATAAATTTATCGAAATCTATTTCTCCATTCTGTTGCCCACTGAAATCATAAGCTTGTTGCATAGTCATAGGTGAACCAAATTTTTTAACCGCGGCGCTTAGGCTTTGTTCCCGGATTGGCACAATGCTTAAATAGGCATCTTGTAAAAAATAAGTGGCGGTGACTTGCTGAATAAAGCCATTGTGCTTATCGAAGTACAATTCCACTTTTTGCTCTAAGCGAGAATCTTCATAGGGTTGATAGAAACTCAATTTTATTTTATCGCTGCGAGTGCCACCACGAATGCGCCCTAATTGCCCCCCTTGTTCTGCTAATTGAATGGCCTGCTGCAATACGTTGTCACCGATTTTAACGCCTTTAATAGCGAGTAAAGTCTTCTCCATTTCAGTATTGTTATGCATTGATAAAGTGCTTGATTTATTAAAGCGTTCAAGACCGCGCAATGTTTCAAAGGGGTGAGATTGTGTTGGTGACTGTGCCCAGATTAGCGGCGTTATTAAGATTGCTACTAAACCACTTATTAACGCGAAACGTTTAACCACTTTTTTAACTCCTGATTGACACTACTAGTGAATTTTTATCATATCACCCTGTATTACTTAACGATTAAGTTTAGGTTAGTTAACCGAAGGAAACAGGAATACGTACGCACTTACACTTTTTACCTTTTTAACATAGTTTATTTTGCTAATGTATAACACGTATCCTCAATCTATATGGAATTGTGTTACTTAATGGTTCATTTTTTTCGTCGATTTTTTTTATTTATAAGCTTCGGGCTTTGGGTATTTCAGGCAAATGCTAAAAATACAGACATTTTCACGCAGCAGCAAATTGACCTAAGTTTTAACGTTAATCAAGCTGTATTGATTGCTGATCTTTTACCTCATGGGGGAAAAGAATTGGTTGTTGTGGGTGTAAATGATAAACAACAGCGGATGTTAGTGATTTATTTTTTTGATACACCAAGTCAAACCTTTATCGCAGCAGACCAAATTGAAATTCCCAACACGGTGTTTGCCTATGATGTAGGCGAACCTCTAAAAGACGGTTTACAACGTTTGTACCTTTTAGATAAAACCACTGTGAGTCACTATGTGCCTGCACATCTATCCCATAAATCTGCATGGGTGCAGGCTGAGGGGGTTTCCTCAATGTTTATTGGTGATAAACCTGACACATTTCAAAAAATGGACTTTGTACAGGATTTAAATCATGACGGTCTTGATGACATTGTGCTGCCGCACTTTGAACAACTTAATTTATGGTTATCCGATTGCTGTGGCGCTAGGCACCCACAGAGCTTACCTATAGCGGCACGGATTGAAATGTATGAAAGTGGCATAGGTTATGACGATCACGAATTATACTTCCAAGATATGAACGCAGATGGAAAATCGGACTTAGTTACAGTAGAACAAGGGCAACTGAATGTGTTTCTGCAAAACGATGACATGCGCTTTTCAGACACAGCCACAAAGGTAAAAATTAATCACACCATTTACCCTTGGGATTGGTGGGATATCAAAGCGGCAAACGGACAGAAGATGGACCAAAGTAATATACAACACCGAGTCGTCAGAAAAATAGACGATTTAAATGGTGATGGCATACCTGATATTGCCGTGCAGTTTACTAAAAGTACTGGAGTGTTAGATAAAATTATCGATTTTGAGTTTTTTTATGGCGCGTTAGATGAAGGTAAAGTGAGTTATCCCCAGCAGGCAAACAGCAGTGTCACTTCAGAAGAAACCTTGTCTGATATCATCATATTGGACATAGATATGGATGGTAAAAAAGAAGTATCGGTGTCGTCTTTTGATATCGGGATCTCGCAAATTATAGGTGCCTTGTTATCTGGGAGTATCGACCAAGATGTGTTGATTTTTTCAATGGATGAAAAAGGGCAATATGGCAAAAAGCCTTTTGTGAGGCAAGAGGTAGAGATGACGTTTAGCTTATCTTCGGGCGCCCGAGGTCAACCTCTGGTTAAAATGATTGATGTCAATGGAGATTCAGTTAAAGACATAGTGTACTCGGATGACGATGATTTGATTCGTATAGTGTTCGCAACACCTGATAACAAAAAACCTTATGCAAAACGATCACAAAGCCAGAAAGTAGCTATGCCTAAAAATCCCTTTGATGCGGCTACTGACGATATCAATGGCGACGGAAAAACAGACATAGTGTTACATCATGGCTATGCCGACAGCCCTGAATTATTGAAAAGGATCATAGTGTTGTTAGCAAATTAACGGACACTTCGCTACAGTAAAATGCGTATAAACTTTTTGTATTGAAGCTATTTTTATAATCCACCTTGCAGATTAAAAAGGCTGCTAGTCGCAGCCTTTTTAATGCACCCAGAAAACTGTTTTACGCCAAGGTTAATCCAGCATATCTGACGCGGTGGATAATTCCGTTAACATTCGCTCAAAGGCTTGCCATTTGCCAGCTTCGTTTTGACTTTGTTTGCTGATGTAGGCTGAAACAATGTCTTTGCCTAAATTATAATTCAGGACGTAAGCGCGGTATTGTTCAATAAACCGCACACTTTGTTCTGCTTTTTCTTGAGACACTAAAGAATACTTGCGGCGTTGTTCAATGGCTTGTTCGCGGCTAATGTCACCGTTTAGGTAAAGTTGTGCTGTGGCGGTAATAGCGTGCGATAATTGAGCTGTTAATTTATTGAGTTGCTCTAACGTTGCCGCACTAGCAGGATCCAATCCAGCAATAGGAAATAACACATCTCGCTCATACAACACTTTTTGATCCTCAGGGAAAGCTAAATCCACACCATAATTAGCACTTCCTTCAGCAATGAGGGCATAAGGACTAAATAACGGAAAAAGTGAGAACTCCACCCACGCATTTTTATTGAGTAAGTTATTTTCAATTAGTACATTCCATACATGATGACCGGGGTAACCCTCATGGCACCCAAGGCCAATGGCTCGGTCTATTTGCATGGGGAAATCTTGGTTGATTTGCATCAAACTTTTGTTATCGCCTTGATACCAATTATACCCAGACCAACTTTTTCCTGTGACGTATTGCAACTCAAAACGTTCATTTTGGGGTAAAGAAATGTAGGTGTCAGAGCGTCTTTTACATTCAGCAATAGCCTGATCCACTACATCACCAACTTTTTCTTCAGCAATAACAAAGCGGTTGCGAAATGTATCTACTCGTTTGGCTAAGTCACCTTCTCCAGGCACCAGTTTGTTTATCTCATTTAATGCCTGATCAAATTTTTTGAGGTCATATTCGGGAAGAATAGTATCGTAGATAAGTCGTGCCTCTTCAGCAAAACTGAATGTTTCGCCAAGTAACATGCGGGCCCGCACATCCATCGCCCGTACATTGCGAAATAACGCTTTATGACGTAATTTTAGATGTTGATCTGTTAGATCAAGTGTTTTGAGTTTTTGCAGCAACTCACTGATATCAAAAGCCAGCTGTTGTTTGGAACGCAGCTGTGCCTTGGCGTGTTTTTTCCATGCATCGGGGCCAAGATAAGCGTCAACATAATCCTTATCGTATTCGCCCAGTTCTAATCCGAGTTTTACATATTGTTCTGCGATTTGATTGAGTTCATTGGCCACCTTGCTAGGCTTTGTGTCAATTTCAGCGCAGCCAAAGAGCAGGGCTGTTAGGCCCCAAAATACAGCCAGAGAAAACTGTCGATACTGTGTGATTATCATATAGGGTTCTTGTTCCATATTTAGATTTAGTCTCTACCTTATACCATTAGTGACCAAAGGATGGCTGCCCTATTTAACCTTTGTATAGAAATTAATTAGGTTGTTGCTGTATTTTAAAATTGCCACTGCCTTGCCATTAGATCTTCTGGCTTTAGTCTGTAACCAATTGAGCGAGGTGTTTTCTATCTATAGCTGTTTGGTCTAAGTAGCATTTATTTGTTTTTCAGAGATTCTGGTGCTGTGGTAAAATTTGTTAGGTACTTAGATATCGATATCAATGTGGCGAATAAACTTGATATCATATTGTTTGTTTTTTAAGGGGTTCAAATTTTGATGATTTGAACGACATAATAATTGAACCAACAGCAATATTTGTTGGCCTTAGGTTTTAATGAAAATACCAAAAAGATTACAGCCACTGGTAGATGATGGACTGATAGATGAAGTGCTTTATCAGCTTATGAGTGGCAAAGAAGCCACAGTATATGCAGTGCAATGTGGAGCCGAAGTACGTTGTGCCAAGGTCTATAAAGAGGCCATGAAACGTAGTTTTAAAAAGGCTGCGCAATATCAGGAAGGCCGCAAGGTCCGCAACACTCGTCGTGCCCGAGCTATGGAGAAAGGCTCTAAGTTTGGCCGAAAGCAACAAGAAGATGCATGGCAAAACACTGAAGTGGACGCCTTATTTAAATTAGCCAAAGCTGGGGTCAGAGTACCTGAGCCTTACGGTTGTTATGAAGGTGTGTTACTGATGGAACTAGTCACAGATGACGAGGGCGAAGTGGCTCCCAGACTCAACGATGTGTCTATGTCTGCGGAACAAGCCATTGAAGATCATGCTTTAGTGATGGTCTATGTCATGCGTATGTTGTGTGTAGGTTTAATACACGGCGATTTATCAGAGTTTAATGTCTTAGTAGACGACTACGGCCCGGTTATTATTGATTTACCCCAAGTGGTGGATGCGGCAGCGAATAACAATGCATTTAGCATGTTACAGCGCGATGTACGCAATATGTGTGAGTATTACGGACAATACGCCCCAGAATTGACAAAAACATTTTACGCTGAAGAAATGTGGGCTTTATTTGAAGCAGGTGAATTGACACCTGAAACACAACTAACAGGGCACTTCGAACAACCTGATGATGATGCAGACGTAGACTCAGTATTAGAAGAAATCAAGGCCGCTTTCGCTGAAGAACAAGAACGCCAAGAAAGAGTAAGAGAAGCTAACGAACCGCTTTAACTTGCTTTTGTCTGGAATACCAAGTGCAGAAGCAGATGCTGCTTAAATATTCAGTAAGTATATATGCGAGTGTGTTTTAACGTTTTATTCGAGCAATTTGGTATTACAAGTGACCCATGCAGGCGCCTTTAAACTTTTCCCTTTATCAGTAAAGTATTCGACAGTTGGGTGAGATGATAGAGGAAAAAACGAGCATCACTGTGGTGATACTCGACTTTTAATCCCCATCTAATTTAAAACTACTTAGACATTACTTCCCAACCTGTAAATTGCGGGTTTGCGGAGGTGTTATTATTCCATAGCCAAATGGATGGGGTTGTTAGTTTTCATTCCTGCTTAAAAGATCCGTTTATTCGTGATCATGATCTTCTTCTGCAACGCCTAGCCAGGTAATGGCTCCAGGTGCATAATCCAGTTCTATGTCACCTTCAATTTCCTTATCTTCCAAATGAATTTGCAGGACATGCTGAGCAATAGGATCCGCCACATACACATAATGGCCGTTTTGCGCCACAGTCATGCTGAATGACATACCCTCAGGCATAGTGGCTACATCTTCTTCAGTAATATCTAACTGACTTTCTAATTCCCAGTGCATATGACCATCGTGTTCATGGGCATTAAGAATATTCAGGTAACCTGCGTCATCCAAAACCAGAAAATATGCCCCATCATGCGAGAATGCATAAGCAACCGGGCTGGCATCAGGTTGCCATTCCAGCGCTTCCATTTCATTTTCCTCAGGATTCACACTCAGCAAAATGGCTGGTCCACCACCGTGTCCTGAAGCTATACCGATAAAAGACTCATTATCTTCATGACCGTATAGTGTGCCGATGCGCAGTCCATCTAGGATGTCAATATTGGCAATTTTTTCAGCTTCGTATTCATCGTCGTGTTGATGAGCAACTAACACGCCATCGATACAGCCAAATACCACATATTCATGATTTTGTGCGGCACCATGTAAATCTGGACAGTTGATTTCTAATACCTGTTCCAGTTCATATTCATCGTCATGCAAGTGATACACACCTACTTGATCTGGTAGTATTTTGGCTGCCGAAGTGCTCTCGGCATCATCGCGGCGCACTGTAGACAACAAATGCTCACCACGAGGTTTGGCTACGCCATGCATGTTGATGCTGTAATCCAAAGTAGGTAACACACTGGTTTGATTGCTAATGTCGGTATCTGTGAGAACCTGTACTGAAGCAGGGATCCCAGATTCGGCATCACCATCATAAAAAATGGCCATCTGACCATCATGCTTGATGACGTGGGTCGGACGACTTGCGGCCAACTCATAGTCGCTCATCACTGGGGCTTGTTTATAATCATGTAGATGTTCACCGTGATCTTCTCGCCACAAGCCTCCATCAATAAAACCAACATAATCCTGAGCGCGACTGGCAATCACTGCAAAACGATAATCGGCTGATACGCTTAAGGCATTGGATTCATGTACCAAAGAAAAGCTATCTAACGCGTCATTATCGTCTAAATCAAATACAGTTAGATCGGCACTTTCAGCCGATAGTACTGCTAAGCGCCCCATAGACTCGATGGTATAACTGTCATCTACATGGTCGTGATCATCATGATCGTCATCTGTTTCCTCAATAGGATCTTTTTCAATTATGTTTGTTTCTGCATCGCCACATGCAGTTAACATTAACGCACTGATCGTGACTGCCAGCAGGTTAAGTGGAAATGGTTTGAGCATAGTATTTTCCTTATTATTTAAATGTAATTCTCAGATTAGAAGTAGCCACGAATGCCCAAGGCAAAGCTGCGGCCTGGGCGTGGAGCAATGTCTTTAATAAACGAGCTATGCACTCTTGCCTCGGTATCCGTTAAGTTGCTGCCTTTTAGATAGATAGCCATATCCTGATTAAAGAGTGGTAGGTCGTAAGAAATACTGGCATCAACCAGCGTATATCCACTTGTTTGGGTTTCCTGGGCAGCAACACGGTCTTGCTTCTGATAGCGGGTAATATCCAGATGGGCACTTAATCTCTGGTTTTCATAGCTAAACTGGGTGCCAAAACGCATGGGTGGGGTGCGAGGTAAATCACCACCGTCTTTTAAACGGGCTCGGACATAATCGGAAAACACGGCGGCTTTAAATTCATCGCTAGCCTGCCAAGCAAGCTGTGTCTCAAAACCATGGAGGATCACATCATCGGTTTCGAAAATGTAAACAGGTAATTCATCGGTATGCTCATCACTTTCTTCTTCATGATCATGAGCATCCTCTTCACCATGGTCATGGCCACTTTCAGCAAATAGGCCAGTAGCGCTTTGATAGTAGTAATTGTCCACCTGATTATAGAAGGCATTAAATACAAAACCCAGATCACCTTGTGTTTTACGGAAAGTTAGGTCGATATTATTGGCAGTTTCAAGATCGATGTTTTCGTCAGTTAAACCAATATGGGTATCACCGTCATCCTCATGTAAGGCGAACAAGGCACCTACTTCATAAGAACTGGTGCCAATATGCGGACCAAACGACATTAACTCAGACGCCGAAGGCGCACGCTCTGAGCGTGATATTGCAATCCCTAGATTATAACCAGGGGTGAAATCCCAAACTAAACCTGCTGATAAGCTGACTGGGGTGAATTGATGTTTTACAGCAAATACACGGGTGGTAGTGGTTTCAACTTCTTCTTCATGTGAATGATCATGCTCATCTTCATCATGGTCGTGAGCTTCCAAAGTCGGCAGCAGTAGGTTGTTTGCCTCTAGTGTCACGCGCTCAATGCGGGCACCTAGTTGAAACAGTACATCGCCAAAGTGCTTTTCTTCCATCATAGCCAATGCAATAGTTTGGGTTTCTGATGGGGGAGTAAAGGCTTCTTCTCCTTGGGCCGCCACTTCACTGCGTTTATAATGCAAGCTGAGGCCACCATTCCACTCATCAAAAGGGTTATGATGAATATCTACCTTGAGCTCTTGAGTTTCGTTTTCGAATAGAGTACCTGTTTCGCCATTTTCAATTTCGGCATGTTCATATTCGGTAAAGCCACCTCGAAAATTAACTCTATTAATCACCTTCCCGGCAAAATTATACTCGCCCAACAACTGCACTCGGGTTTGTTCTAAGTCGGCGAAGACACTTTCTTCTTCTTCGTCGTGATCGTGATCTTCTTCCTCTTCTGAGTGACTATGGCCAGGTATGCCGTATTCGCGGTTAAATTGCTCTACTGCGACACCAAAATAACCCTCGTCAAATAAGTAACTTGCACCTAAAGTAATGCCATCGGACTTTTCACTGCTGTTTTCAACGACAAAATCATGGGCACCATCCTCGTCATCGTGATCCAGATCTGGCGCGATAGGCACCTCATAATCACTGGATTCTCGATAGTAACCATCAGCATAAAAGGCAAACGATTTCATACCTGTTGTTAAATTAAACGACGCCAATTTTTGCTCATCAGCAGAGTTGCCTTCCAGTAACCATTCGCCTTGCGTAGTGTTATCTGTAGGTACACGTCCATCAACCACATTGACTACACCACCTATTGCGCCGCTACCGTAAAAGAGTGTTGCTGGACCACGTAACACTTCGATTTGTTGTGCAGTTGACGCTTCTGATGCAACTGAATGATCAGGACCCACTCTAGATACATCGCTTACATCAAGCCCATTTTGTGCGATCAATACACGTGGGCCACTTAAGCCACGAATAATAGGGGTACTGGCCACATTGCCATGGAAGTTGGTATTCACTCCTGGCAATTTTTCCAAACTATCACCCAATGTAGAGGCTTGCTGGCGACGCAATGCATCACCGGCCAAAACGCTGACCGGTGATGCAGACTCCATAATTGACATATGTATAGGTGTGCCAACAATATCGACCACTTCAATGGGGGATCGACTCAGAGACAAGGTTAAGGTTTTAACTTTGTCGTCGGCCAACATAATGTCTTGATGCAGGTGGGCATAATTTGCCGCAGAGATATGAATTTCATTTTTGCCAGCACTAAGTTTTTTGAAAACAAAGCGCCCTTCGTTGTCAGTGATGGTTTGAATATTTTCCCCATCAACTCGCACCGTTGCGCCAGTAATCGCTTTACCATCACTATTTACTACTACCCCTTCTATTGATTGTGCCATGGCAACAACAGGTAGCAGTGAAGTTATAACAGCCGCAATCCGTGATATTTTGTACATTTATCCTCCAACGTAATGTTATATTATTTCATTTTGTGGATGTTATGTTATATTGTATCAAAATGGAAATCAAACAGGTCTTAAATGCCGGATATGATCCACATGATGAAAGTATTGAGTGAACTGTTGAAACAATTATTTTCAGCAGGCGGCGAAGTGTCGTTTCTAAGAAAGAGTCAATCCATTAACAGGGGATGCGTAGTTTTGTTTATGAATAAGGTATGGACTCGGTTGTTTTTAATGTTCTTGATTAGTATTGGTTTTTCAGCCAACGCCCAGCAGCATACACATGGTCAAGGTCAACTTTTGATATCCCAAGAAGGAAATGAGTGGCATATGCAATTGATTTTACCGGCCGCTGATACCTTAGGTTTCGAGCATGTACCAGAGACTAAAGCACAGAAAAGTAAATATGAAACTCTCGCAAAGAAATTACAAAGAAACGCAGCTGTTATTGAAGTTGATGGTCAGTGCGCCCTAATAAAAGCCGCACATACTTTGGTAAACCAAGATGGGGATGAGCGCCATAAAAATCATAAACATAATAATGAGCAAAATCACCATGATGTAGAAGTTGAATATCAGTTTAAGTGTAAAGCAGCCATTACTCGGGTATATGTGAAAATCTTTGAAACTATGCCATCTCTGCATGCCATAGAGCTGCAGTGGCTGCTGGAAAATAGTCAGGGCATGTACACACTTACCCGCAACCAACCCTATATAGAGTGGTAGTTATGAATACTATGAACACAAGGGATCTTATAGAGGTTGCCAAGGATATTTGTGAACAGACGGGGTCTAGGCTCACAGAAACACGTCAACATATGTTGGAAGTGTTATCCACTGTAGATACGCCTAAATCCGCCTATGAGTTAACAGATGATTATAATCGGCTAGTTAATTCACCCATTATGGCGATGTCGGTTTACCGGATCCTCAATTTTTTGGCGTCCATAAAACTGGTTCATCACCTTCATTCAATAAACAAATACATTATTTGTAAACATCCCAAAGGGAGCAGTGAAGACCAAGTACCGCTGTTTCTAATTTGTACTTCGTGCCAACAGATAGAAGAAGTTGCAATAGCGAAAGATCTTATTCATGCATTATCAGACCATGCTGAAAGTAGCGGATTTGTCAGTGCAGGTTCACAAATTGAGCTCAATAGCTTATGCAAAAAATGCCAATCAAATATTCATCAACACTCACCTGGAGACTTAAATGGTCAAAATCCAACAAATAAGTGATAAAGCAGCAGTGGGGCTATCATTATTATGTGTGGTTCATTGTCTTTTCTTTCCCACTCTTTTAATTCTAATTCCCTCATTATCCGGCGTATTTGCCTTTAACGATGAGCTATTCCACACATGGCTACTCTACGCAGTTGTGCCTATCAGTATGATTGCCATGTTAATGGGGTACCTCCATCACCGCAGTCAGCGAGTGTTTTTGATTGGCGCCTTGGGCTTAATCATACTTATTTTGACTGCTTTTTTGGGCCATGACCTTTTAGGTAAATACGCAGAAGTAGCGTTGACCGTATTGGGTTCAAGCATCATTGCCTACAGCCATATTCGAAACTATCAACTGCGCTCACAAAACAAGCGTCCAGAACCTCATCATTAGGAGTCAAAAAAATATGCAGCAAGCAAAACTGCCGGTCACTGTTCTATCAGGATTTTTAGGCGCCGGGAAAACGACAGTACTGAGCCATATATTGAACAACCGTAAAGGGAAAAAAGTGGCCGTCATAGTGAATGATATGAGTGAAATCAATATCGATGCATCAACCTTAAAAAATGAAGTAACGTTAAATCACAGTGAAGAGAAGTTAGTTGAAATGAGTAATGGCTGTATTTGCTGCACTTTACGGGAAGATTTATTGTTAGAGGTAGGCAAACTCGCCGCAACTGGAAAGTTTGACTATTTAGTCATCGAATCGACAGGTATATCGGAACCACTTCCGGTAGCAGAAACCTTTACTTTTGCGGATGAAAACGGCCTCTCACTATCCGACGTTGCAGCTTTGGATACCATGGTCACAGTGGTCGACGCCCTTAATTTTCTTAACGATTATGATGAAGCAAAGTACCTACAAGAAACAGGCGAGCATCTCGGTGAAGAAGACGAACGCAGTGTCACAGACTTACTGGTTGAGCAGGTCGAATTTGCCGATGTCATTTTAGTCAGTAAAACCGATCTGGTTGAAAGTACAGAGCTTAATCGATTAATCAGCATCTTGAAAACTCTCAATACACAGGCACGTATTATTCCAATAAGTCATGGAAAAATTAATGTGGAAGAGGTGCTTGGTACTGGGCTTTTCGATTTTGACAAAGCCCAACAAGCCCCAGGATGGCTAAAAGAAATGCGTGGAGAGCATACACCTGAGTCCGAAGAGTATGGCATTGCGAGTTTCAGCTATTTAGCCCGTCGTCCTTTCCATCCTGAGAAATTTCATGAGTTTTTGCACGATACAGATAAGTTCGGTAAGTTAATTCGTTCTAAGGGGTACTTTTGGTTAGCTTCACGGCCAGAGTTTGCTGGTCAATGGAATCAGGCTGGTGGTATTGCTCACTATGGATTTGGCGGAATGTTCTGGAAAGCAGTGGCCAAATCTCAATGGCCTAGCGACGCAGATTCTTTAGCATCCATTGAAAAGCTCTGGGAAGAACCTTTTGGTGATATGCGCCAGGAATTAGTGTTTATTGGACAAAACCTGGATCGGGAGGCTGTCACTGACGCATTGAATCTTTGCCTGTTGTCAGATGAGGAGCTTGTGCAAGGAAAAAGCTACTGGAAAACCTTAGCCGATCCATTTCCTGAATGGGAGAACGAAGCATGAACAATGTATCTGTTTTGACGGAAATCACTCCAGAAAAAGTTCGAATTTCCTCGGAATCACACAGTCCCGCAGTTTTAACCGATATTTATGCTCAGAACATCAACATGTGCATCTGGAAACGGGAGCTGTCAGCAGAGATGCTCACAGATATTGAACAATATCTGCAGGGTGAACCAATCTTGAGTATCACTAAAATCATAAAGTCTGATGCAATTAATCAGCAGCTGAGTGACATTCTGAGGGATTTTTCAAACCTTACTGCCCTGCGGGACAACATCGCCGAATTAATCGATATGTTTTCTTGTCTTTTTGACCTGAAACAAGTGGGTTTTCGTCTTAACGTTCTCGAACATGCCATGTGCCCGCGTTTTCATGTAGACAAAATTCCTTTCCGTTTAATTACCACATTCAGTGGCAACGGCACACAATGGCTTCCCCATGATCGAGTCAATCGCGACAAACTGGGATTTAAAAGTCAGGGACTTTGTGATGAACAGTCAGGATTATATTTGAACGCCGATGATATTCAAATTGTAGCGCCGGGACATGTGGCCTTACTTAAAGGTGAGTTTTGGGAGGGGAACGAAGAGGCTGGATTAGTGCATCGTTCCCCCACGGCTAGTTCTGATAAAAAACGGCTGGTGATGACATTAGACTTTGCGTAGAAAGTGATACATGAGCACTCAGTTAAATAAAAATGCCTTGCTGGTCAACAAGGCATTTCACAGTGTTTGAACTTCTGTTGCTGGTACTCAAGTTTCAGCAAAAACATGACGAAACTGGGTTAACGATTAGGGGGGGGACGGGCAAAACTTGCAAATATTATCAAACTAAATCGCCTGTAATACCTGGTCATTACTCACAAATAACATTCAAGGAATTGGACTATCCATGACTAAAAATAATCAAATGGCTGCTATTGAGTCAGTAACCAAGGAAACATCTTGCTGTAGCCATTCTAGTTGCTGTGCCCCTCAAGAGCCTATTGTTCGCGACAAGCCCAAAGTCGGTCGCAATGACCCTTGCCCCTGCGGCAATGGTCGCAAGTTCAAAAAGTGTTGCGGTAAAAATAGATAAACTCTGAATTGGTATCTTAAGTGCTTGGATAGCCTATTTAACCAACGGCTATCTGAGCACTATCATATTTACAGAACTTGGTGAGTAAATTAGTCAATATATTAAACCTTAAATAAGGAAGCATGCTATGCATGTGGGCCGTGTAGCGCTATGCAATAGTGAGTTACACCTTTTACATATAACGAGGGAAAATGAACACTAAACAGTTAGCTATTCGAGCAGTTCCCACCAACATCATTAGTGGATTTTTAGGCGTGGGGAAAACGTCTGCAATCTTGCAGCTACTCAAACACAAACCTAAGGGAGAGCGCTGGGCAGTACTGGTAAATGAATTTGGTGAGATTGGTGTGGATGGAAGTTTACTTGAAGGACAATACACTAATGCTCAGGGTATTTTCATTCGTGAAGTGCCGGGAGGCTGTATGTGTTGCGCCGCGGGTCTGCCTATGCATATTGCATTAAATCAATTGTTGGCCAAAGCCAAGCCCGATCGCTTACTCATCGAACCCACAGGACTTGGGCATCCCAAAGAAGTGTTAAAGACACTCTCAGCAGAACATTATCAGGATGTATTATCATTGCATAAAACACTTACTCTGGTGGATGCAAGAAAACTCTCTGACAAGCGATATACTAGTCACGACACTTTTAATCAACAGATCGCCATTGCCGATGTTGTTATTGGTAATAAATTGGATCTCTATAAAGAGGAAGAACGAGCAAATTTAATCGCTTATGTTAAACAGCTCGGGCAAACTCACGCTGAAGTAATATTTACTCAATATGGGGATATCCCATTATCAGCATTGCAAGGTTTAACCACTAACAATCCTATACCAATACATCACCATCATCACAAAACTCAAACAAAACCACTGGTTTCAGAGCTAGCGATACCAGCCTGCGGTTTTGTAAAAGCGATGAATGAGGGAGAGGGGTTTAGTAGTATCGGTTGGCGCTTTTCACCCAAAAAGATTTTTAATCATAAATTGTTGTTTTCATTTTTAGCAGGTCTGCGAGTTGAACGAATGAAGGCAGTCTTCATTACGGATGCAGGTGTGGTTGGCTATAACCTGACTGGTGATGCGCTAACTGAGATCCACTTGGACGATTGCCTGGAGAGTAAAATAGAAATCATATCGAATGATATAGATGACAAATGGGAGTTGGCATTAATGCACTGTTTGCAAAACCCAGAGTAGCGCAGTACTTAAAAAATACGCCTGTGACTAATAGTTATTACACACTTTATACATCAATTCGATCGATAATCCTAAATATTGGATTTCTCCAGAAACGGGCACGTCAGTGTTGGCGTAGGTCGTCAGGTTGCCCTTGATAAGGTTTTATATTGACCAGACTTAGTTGATAGGCCGAGGTGCCTAATGGATCCTCAAATAGGCCCTGACTCAAAATACCTGACAAGGTAAACGCCTTATGTAATTCGATGTTTTTAAATCCATCTCTGAGTTGCACAAAAATCATTTGGTTAGGCGGTGGTGGTGGATAATGAATACAGGCTCCGAAATAAGGCACCAGAAAAAAACTTTTGACACTTCGGTCAGCATTAAGGTCAATAGGGACGATAAATCCAGAAATTGAGACGGCTTGTTCAAGTACAGTATCCACAATATCCGTTGAATACAAAGCTGACTTATAAGCAGGGTCACTACTCGCCTGTAGTGACAAAGCTAGCTGCTTGCTAAAGTCGTTTTCAGTTGTTTGATAATGAGCCAGTACATTCTTTTCTGCTTCGGGTATCAAAGCTGCCCAGCCTAAGGGGGATATTGACCGAGTGCTAAAGGTTTTGAGCAATGATGTATCTGGGGTTGTGTACAACACTCTTTCGGCGTTCCATAAAGTGTATATCGCTGGACTGACTTTCTGATAAAGCTTTGCCATTACTATGCCTGTTACAAAGAACACGCCCAGAAAAACAACCCATTTAAATCTGTTATTTAGCACTGTATTTGACAACTTTTCATAGTTAGACGCCGCATACCTAGGGAATTGTGTTCCTGTTATGTTTAATGACTTGGGGTAACGTGAAAGTGTGCCTCGTGCGTTTTAAAAATGGGAGCGCGCTTAAAAACCAGTCATTAAAATTACAAATATTTGAGTCATCATGGGTTATTCATCCTGATAAGGCATGATATTATCAAGCTGCATTCGGTAAGCAGAAGCACCCAGTTCGTTCTCTTTAATTTCGGTAGACAACACGCCTTCAAACCAAAAAGCATCATATAAATTATCCAGTGCGAAACCTTTGTCTAGCTCTGCATAAATGATTTGATTGGGTGGTGGTGGGGGCATATGCAGACAAGCTCCAAAATAAGGCACGATAAAAAACTCAGTGACCAATTGCGCGTCGTTTGTTTGCAGGGGCACGATAAACCCCGGCAATCGGATCGCTTTTTTATCATAAGTATTAACAACTTGAGTAGAGCGTAAGGCTTGCTGAAAACGCTGACTTTTCAGATCATCTGGGGATAACTCACCGAAAGACTCCATTGAATCTTGCTCGGAACCATCTTGTATATCTAACAAAAAATCCGGTGGATTCATCAATGCGTCAAGATCGTCCTGTGGCATAAGTGCGATCCAGTCTAGTGTTTGGTACTTTTGTTGTTGCAGCGGCTCAGCCACAGAAAACCCTGCCAACCCAATTAATATAAAAGCCATTAACCTTATTGCGAAATGCTGAAAACTGAGCATGTTACCTCTGATTAAAAGAATAGATTAGCGAAGTGCTTGCAGTATGTTATAACATATCATTATGTCAGGTGTATATCGACAACAAATAACAAGAGCACGGCTCGGGAATGAAATTGATATCAAGTGAGTTAAATAGTCATCAGCCTCTGGCGATTAATGTGAAAGGGCTGTATCACCGCTACTCAAAAACTGAAGATGCCACGGGGATATCCATTCCTCGATGGACCTTAAGGCGTGGAGAACGTATTTTTTTGTATGGTGAATCCGGCTCTGGTAAAACCACATTGCTGAATCTTTTAGCAGGCGTGCTAAACCCTACTAAAGGGGAAATACAACTGCTAGAACAAGAGTTTTCAAGCCTTACTTCCCGGGGTAAAGATAAATTTCGGGCCAAACATATAGGTGTGGTATTCCAGCAATTCAACCTAATTTCTTATTTAAGTGTAATGAAAAACATTCAGGTTGCAGCCTATTTTGCCGGTAATGCAAAAAGCCAAGTTGAACAAAGCGCCAGTGAATTGTTACTTAAGCTCAAACTTTCCCCTGATGTGTTACAACGACCTGCAGGCTCATTAAGTGTTGGACAGCAGCAACGTGTTGCTATTGCGCGGGCTCTCATCAATGAGCCTGAAATATTGCTGGTAGATGAACCCACTTCTGCGTTAGATGCCTGTGCTCGGGATGCGTTTATGGAAATTTTGATTGAGATCTGCCAACTCACTAGCACTAGCCTGGTTTTTGTCAGTCACGACATGTATTTACAGCGTTTTTTTGATGCAAGTGTTGATATGTCATCTTTACAAGAACCTGTGGAGAGTCTGGAATGTTAGTCTCTCTTGCGTGGAGTAGTTTAGGCAACCGCCGCAAATCGGTTGTTTTGACGTTTTTTTCTCTACTGATCAGCATCAGCGTATTACTCAGCGTTGAACACATTCGCCAAAATGCCAAAGAAAGTTTTAATAGAACAATATCTGCTGTAGATATTATTGTAGGCGCCCCTAGCGGCCAGTTAAATTTGCTGTTGTACTCAGTATTTAGAATGGGAAACCCTACTAATAATATTGCCTACGAGAGCTATGAAGCGCTCAGTAAAAATCAACATGTCGCTTGGACAATCCCAATTTTATTAGGTGACTCTCATCGTGGATTCCGAGTGATGGGGACCAATGAAAATTACTTTGTACGTTACAAATATGCGAACAAACAAACACTTGAGTTTGCTGCTGGCGCGCCGTTTTCCAAGCTGTTTCAGACGGTTATAGGTGCGGATGTTGCCAAACAATTAAAGTATCAGGTCGGCGATGAAATAGTCATTGCCCATGGAATAGGGAATACCAGCTTTACCAATCATGACAAAACTCCTTTTGTTATTAGTGGTATTCTCAAAGCAACAGGCACACCGGTTGATAAAACAATTCACGTAAGCCTAAATGCAATAGAAGCCATTCACTTGTCACCATCTCAGCAAAACAAGCTGTTAAATGACGCCAATGCAGTGGACTTAACCCCCAACGGCATGACAGCGGTAATGTTAGGTTTGAAGTCTCGAATGGCGACGTTCAAATTGCAACGGGAAATTAACAATAATAAAAAAGATCAGTTAATGGCTATTCTGCCTGGTGTTGCTATGGCTGAGTTATGGCAAATGATGGCAACAGTTGAAAACTTGTTACTGGTGATCAGCATCTTGGTGTTGATCTCTTCATTATTTGGCCTGTCTACTATGTTGCTGGCGTCCATGGGGCAACGCAAAAATGAAATCGCTGTGTTGCGAGTGTTAGGTGCAAGCCCAAGTGTTATTTTTGCTTTGGTACTGATCGAAGCGTTGCTGTTAGTTGTCTTAGTCATAGTGGCTGCCCTTGGACTTATCAGTTTCTTGTTAACGCTATCGAGTGATTGGTTGGCGACGGAATATGGCTTGTTTTTGAGTGGCAATCTGCTGTCAGCAGACTCTCTCAAGGTAGTAGCGGTTATTGTGGTTACGTCTGTTATCACGTCGTTGCTACCGGCTATTGAAGCTTATAGAAACGCCTTAGATGTAGGTTTGTCAAAAAAGCACTAATGATCAACAGATTATAAACAATGGTGCCAGTGTTATAGCGGTGTAAAACTTTAAACATTAGAAAGAGGAAAACTATGATTACTCGTCGGAATTTTAATTTAGGTGTGGTTTCCCTCGCTTTTTCAGGACTAGCGAAAAGTGCCTTGGGTAACAATCTGAGCGTCGAAAAAACAACCTTGGGCTATGGACCTTTGGTTGTTGACCCTAAAGGTTTATTGGATCTACCTTCAGGTTTTAGCTATAGGGTTATTTCGACCTTAGGTGAAAAAATGTCGGATGGGTTGAACGTGCCAGACAGGGCAGATGGCATGGGTTGCTTGCCGCTCGATGAGCAGCGTGTGGCATTGATCCGTAATCATGAATTACACCCAGGCCATATTACAAAGTTGCCGCAATCTCTGCAAAACCATAAAAGCAAGTTTTCCTATGATACTTATGCCAATGGGGTCGCTTTACCTGGGGGAACCAGCACTATTGTTTACAATCTTGTTACGGGTAAAAAAGAACAAGAATTTCTCAGCCTGATTGGCACAATTCGTAATTGTGCTGGTGGTGTCACGCCTTGGGGGACTTGGCTAAGCTGTGAAGAATCGGTCGACAAACCCAATGATATTATTAGTCAGGAACACGGATATATTTTTGAAGTACCGGCAACAGCCAAAGGACCGGTTGAACCTATCCCACTTAAAAAAATGGGTCGCTTTAATCATGAAGCCGCTGCTGTGGATCCAGCCTCTGGTATTGTTTATTTAACTGAAGATCGCGGAGACAGTCTTTTTTATCGTTTTATTCCCAATGTTTATGGAGAGCTGGCGAAAGGGGGGAAATTACAAGCTTTAGTAATAAAAAACAAAGCCCAATACGATACTCGCAATTGGACCGGCACCACCATGAACAAAGGTCAATGGTTAGATACCGAGTGGATTACCCTCACCAATCCTGAAAGCCCCGAAGATGATTTGCGTTTGCAGGGTTATTCTAAAGGGGCGGCGTTGTTTGCACGTGGTGAAGGGATCCATTGGGGAGAAAAGGAGTTGTATTTTTGTTGTACTAATGGTGGTGCAGGGCAATTAGGTCAAATCATGCAATATCGTCCATCACCCTTCGAAGGAACAAATAAAGAGGAGCTTGAGCCTGGAAAAATACAGTTATTTGTAGAGAGTGAAGATAAATCTTTATATAACTTCGGTGACAATTTGACAGTGATGCCAAATGGGCATTTATTAGTTTGCGAAGACCAATACACAGATGTGGTAGACAACCACCTTCGTGGTGTAAGCGAAAAGGGCGAATTATATACCTTTGCCAAATTACATGAACAAACCGAACTCGCTGGCGCGTGTTTTTCACCAGATGGTAAAACCTTGTTCGTTAATGTCTATTCCCCAACTAAAACCCTTGCAATACAAGGTGCTTGGTTGGGGTAATTCAGTATTCGAACACTTAGCGTTTTTGTATAGGGCTCTGAGTTACATTGTTACATCAACCTGCCGCTGCCGACCGTCGTGTTGCCTGCGGCGGGAATGCCAGGGGCAACCATAACCAAACTTGCCATCTGTTCGAGGGCAAAAAACAACACTTTGAATACAAGTTGGGTGAAATCAGATGGTAATTCGCTGACCGATGACACCACAGGCGCTCCTGGGATCTTCATCTGTGTCTGCATTGCGAATTGAGCTTTTATTGGTTGCAGCGGCACGAGCAATTTGGCGGGACTCACAGTCACACCATTGGCAATAGTAGTGCCGGGCAAGACTTGGGCATTTTGCATAAAACTTGCTAGCCCCATTGCAGTTTGCTTGGAAATTGTTTCCGCAAACATGTTCTGGCTGGGTCTCGACAGCCCACTTCCAGCTATAGCAGACATGGCTTTCATTTTAATTTCTATCTCGGTAGGGGGCACGCCAATCAGCTTTCCTATGCCAATTACATTACCCACCATTGCTGGTGGTGGCATGATGCTGCAGGGTACACCTGGACTCATGGATACCCGAGTCAGAAAATCCGCACAGGCATCTGCAATTACATTGCTTATCGCTTTGGCTAACTTCTGAACGGCTTGAGGGTTTTGGTTCATCATTTCAGATGAATGGGCAATACTAAACAGCATTGCTGCGTTGGGTGCTGGCATGGTTTTCTCCTTATTAGTTTATATGCCTATTGCTGTGCTTGTGTCCTCACGTCCTCACAAGCTGCTGTGTACAGTGTTTACAATTATTGGCAAGCATTTCGCACAAAAACTGAAGCTGATTCTATTCAGAGGATGTTCAAATAGAATTCTTACCAATTACAATGAAATATACGCTAATTCATCTTTACTGCAATTAATACATTGTGGATACAAATTAACCAAATTTGTATCGGTAATAATTAATAATTCCACAGATTGCACCCTAATGAAATGAAAGATTTTACGCTATGAATTCAAGCGGCTGTACCCAGAAGAGCAAGTCGGCTGGGGCAACAAAATCCTTAAGGGCCAAAATCAAGTCACAGTGTTGATCAAGGCTAGCGCCGCCATAAAAAGACGTGCTAAGTAACTTCCACACATAGCCGAAGTTGTTATGGTAATGCTTTTCAGTTACCCCTAGTTGGGTAATACAACTAGGGGTGAGTTTTTTGTTAGTCGCGGTTTCGCCCTAACTTATCGTGGCTACTTACCCAGTGGCCACCAATTACAGCGCAGCCCAAGGAAATATCGCCAGCTAACACTGTGGCCGCAACAATTTCGGCCAGTTTGTTCGCTTTGCCTTGTCCATAACATCCCAGTAATTCTAGACATTCTTTTTGAGTGGGAAGGCCGGTACCGCCTCCGTAGGTTGCTACTATCAAAGAGGGTAGAGTGACAGACATATAGATGTCGCCGTTATCTAATAATTCATGGGCTAAAATGCCGGCATGAGATTCCACTACGTTTGCTTCGTCTTGGCCTGTGGCAATAAACAATGAGGCAATGCCATTTGCAGAATGCGGGCCATTATAAGCCGCGCCCGCCATCATGGCTCCAGTATTGGCTAATACAGTGGCTCGCGCCAGTGTTTTAGTATCCACCTTCATTATTTTTTTAAGTACCGCTTTTTTAAGCACCACTTCTGCGATCACGCGCTTACCGCGAGAGTGCAGCATGTTCAGGTGAGAATGTTTTTTGTCGGTGTCCATATTACCCGACAGTAAATATTCGCAGTCATGGGGATAGTTCGCGGTGATCCACTCACACGCCGCCAGAGTCGCTTTCCCTACCATGTTCTGCCCTGCAGCATCGCCGGTGGTATAGTTGAATCTTAGGTATTTAGTTTTTGATACTGACCACTGCTGAATATGTTCTAACTGACCTATGCTGGTAGTGGTTTCGGCAGCGGTTTTGATTTCGTCGAAGTGTGCAGTGATCCAATGACCAAACTCTCTGGCCTCTCGGGCGTCAGCAAATATGAAAGCAGGGGCCCTTTGCATAAATTGCTCAACAACTGTGGTTTTTACGCCGCCACACTCGTTAATCACTCGCATTCCTCGGCTGTAACTGGCAACCAAAGTCCCTTCGGTTGTCGCAAGTGGCACATAAAATAATCCCTGTGCAAACTCGCCGTTTATTTGAATTGGCCCAGCTATGCCCACTGGCAACTGGACTACGCCAATGAAGTTCTCTACATTACCAGGTAGTTGACTTGGATCTACCGAATAATGACCTGTGTTATCGAGAGTAGCGCCGGTTTTTTCAGTTAAAAACTGCCTCCTTTTTTCGGCCCATTCATGGCTATGGTCATTCATAGTGTTACGCGGAATACGGGTAGGGTCGCTCATTGTTTTATTTCCTTAAGTAAATAACGCTTCCTTCATACAGGTATAAGCTCCTTAGGTTTGTTTGTCAGTCGTAAAGCTAGGCTGACAAACAATCTAACTACGCATTTGAGTATGTAAGGCATGGGGATATATGCAGGAGTGAGGCCAAGCTGTAAGCCTATATTATTACTGATTTTTCTTTGCACAGCTGGCTGAAATGTTAATCAATAGCTGCACCAGAAAACATCCTCCTTGCACTATCATGGAACCTATCTCAACTTGTATTAATAGTCGCTTGTTATAAATTATGAGACAACCATATTAAACTAAAATGACAGGATATACGGAAAAATATTATCCGAAATTTTATACCAATCAGTATGGAAAATAATTCCTCTCAGTCAGCCCAAAGTGGTTTTGAGCAAAGTAATGTTATCTCTTTTTATTTAATAAACATCACTGATTGACGTTGGTCTATTTTGAAGTCAAATTCTCGTAAAAAATTCATGCCCAGCAGACCATCGGCGTTTTCAATGCCTTGCATGGGCAATACCACTACAGGCAGGTTTTCCACTGTGACATGATTAATGGTTAATTCTCGAAATTGATACATACGCGCCATTATGCTGCCACCGGCTGTGCCAATGTTAAAGCTGCCAAGGTAATTGATTTTGTATCTGTTGCTTAAATTATCAAAATATTGTTTTGAAATTGCGGTGACCGAAGCCCCCGTATCTATTAATAATGCCACTTGATTGTTACTCAGTTGTGCGTCAACCACATACTGATCACCAAATTGTTTCAGAGGGATGGGGCGACCCAAATTTATAGCTTGGCTGTCGGTATCGAAATTGGTCGTTTCGTCATTGCTTTGAGCCAATTGCTGCGCCGTTAGGATTTGCCTTACTCTTTGAGCGTCAGGATCGTCAAAGTCTAATGACGCCAGCGCGTTTTCCATTAATCCTTCTTGAAAAAGTTCAGCGTAGGCGATAGCCAGGCTTAGAATGTATTGTCTGTTGTCAGGCTCTAGTTGCAATAGCGGCTCTACAAACATCGCCAAAATATCCCAAGAGTAGTTGCGTGTTAACTGTTCTATGGTGTGAGTGCTTAAGTGTTGTATTTGATTTTCAATTTCATTTCTCTGAGCTTCTGTCATCGGCTGTCTTAATAAGTCGTAATAGTGGGCAATAGCGTCACTTAACAGAGTGGTTTCAACATTCACTTTTGCTTCTAACAATAAAAAGTCCATGTCTTGTGGAGACTGTTTTAAATAGTCTTGTAAAAATGGCACCAGCTTTAAGAAGTTTCTGTCTTTTAACCATTGCTCCCCTTGAGCCAATAATTCGAGACGATTAGGACTGGCTGAATTTAGCTGTGTCTTATCACTAAGCACATCTGAATATTGCTTTGTTTGAACTAAAGGTGGTTCACTAATATCACCAGTTTTGACTAACTCAGTTGCGGCGTTTTGTGGTTGCTGATTGGTAGTATCTTTAGCAATGTCGAAAAGAGTAGGAGTGGCATGTTTAGATAACAAATAGAGGTTTAGCGTTAACGAAACACCGAGTAATACCAGTAATAAAGCTATCCACTTGTTCATATTTATTCAGGTTTGAATAGTGGGCTGAATGTTAGCGCCATAAACGTTTGCAAACTCTTTTGGCATACGTTTAGGTTTACCTGAAGATAACGCTATACATACAAACTCTGTTCGTGCGGTCAATAAGGTCAGTTGATCGCTTCGGCGAATAAACTGAAATTGCCGGGTTAACTTGAGCCTGTTGTCACATTCTACTATCCAAGTGGCACAATCAATCAGGTCATTTACGTGGGCGGCGGCTAAATAATTGATCTCATGGCGACTAATGGCCATTCCTCTGTCTAACGCCATATATTGTTCGATAGTTAAGCCTAAATGATTGGAGTGTTTCCATGAAGTCACTTCTAACTGACTAACATAAGCCACATTATTGGCATGTTGATAATGATCAATTTGCTCAGGCATTACCTGCCATTGGCATAAAAACGGATTAGGAAGTAGCCAAGACATTTAAAATTTACACATCTGGTAAGGGGTTAGGCATGTTGGGATTAATTAATTGCTGCATAATCTGATGTTCTTTGTCCATAACAGGTGAAATAAAGTCTTCTACATTGCCAATATTTTTAAAGGATTTGAAACCCTTTTCAAGAAACTCATGCAAGGCCAAAACCCCTGCCATTTTTGCCGGTTTTCGAGAAATAAATAATAAACTAGAAATGCCTTTCATTTTGACTACATCAGCCAAATCGTTTCCTAAGGTACGGATATAGTCTATTTGTTGTTGTCTGGTTGCACTGTTGTTGCAACTTACATAAGCCGTAGCATAGGTATCACGATTAATCTCAGTATCCACTAACTTTTTAGCAAGTTCGAAATCTAACTCAAAAGATAAGGTATTTAAGTGTAATGCTGAGGCTAAGGATTGCAGCGCACTTTCAGGGAGAAATTTCGACATTTTAGGTACAATTCGAGCAATGTCTTGATCTCGCTGACTAAAATCATTGGGTCCGTAAAGCTCATTAATAAAAAACTCCACGGCCGGTTTAAAACGTTTTTGTTGATACATTTGTTGATGACTGGCCAATAAACGTTTGCATTGCCAAGCCTGTACGGCTCTTATTGTCGGCATCAATCCTGCTTTTTCAGCAATTTCTTGCATAGTGCTTATGCCATGTAAATGGCGAATAATTTGTTTGGTGCTGTCGGTCATTTTTTTAGCTTATTGTGCCAATATACTTTGGCATTGATCCATCCAGGGGTAATGTTTCCATTTTTGAGCTGTGACACATACATTTGTTCGCAAAATAGAAACCTTCGAAACAAAAGACTCACATCCAACTATAGGCAAAGTGAGCTTTTGCTAGCTTGGCGTAATTTGTGAGCGAAAACAATAGGTAATACTCCATAGACAAAATATTGGGCTATTTTAGGACGAAAGCTGCACCTGAAGCAGTTTTATGTATAAAATGCGCCCCAATATGAATGTATACCCTGTGTTATCTCCTGAGCAATCATTTTCGTCGCTATCTTTAGCAGAGAAAAGTGTGCACCACTATCAAGATCTTATTACATTGTTCAACGCTACTTTTAGCGAAACTGAAAATACAGTTTTGGTAAAAGGAGGCCATGAACCTATCTATATTCCCGCTAACAATAACCATACGAATCATCGGATTATTTTTGCCCATGGCTACTTTGCTAGTGCGTTACATGAAATTGCTCATTGGTGTATTGCAGGGAAACAAAGACGCTTATTAGAAGATTATGGTTATTGGTATAGCCCTGATGGCAGAGATGTGAAACAACAAGCTGAATTTGAAAAGGTAGAGGTTAAACCTCAAGCTATCGAATGGGCTTTTTCATGTGCCGCAGGCAAATCCTTCAGGGTAAGTACTGATAATTTAAATGGTGCACCAGTGAATGTTCAAGGGTTTCAAGAGGCAGTGAAGCAACAAGTATTATTGTACCTTGAACAGGGCTTTCCACCTCGCGCCGCTGAGTTTATTTATGTGTTACAAGGGTTTTATCAAACCAGCAAGTTAAATAAGAGAATGTTCGATTATGAATCAGCCTAAGACTGGCCGTTTGTTTAAGTTAGGTTTATTAGTTAATCCCTATGCGGGCATTGGCGGCGCCTTGGCATTAAAGGGCAGTGATGGCGCTGAAATTCGAGAAAAAGCCTTAGCCATGGGAGCCGAACAAAAAGCCATAGAGAAAACTCGCTTAGCGCTTGAACATATTGTGTCCATAAAAGACCAAGTGCAGCTGTATGTTGCCACAGGGGATATGGGCGAAACCTTGGCTAAGGCGCTGGGGTTTAATTATCATCTGGTGTATCAACCAGAAAATAAACAAACGGAAAGCCAAGACTCAGAAGCCACGGCTCAAGCGCTACTTGAGCAGCAAGTCGATCTTATACTTTTTGCTGGTGGCGATGGCACGGCCCGTAACCTGTGTCATATCATAGGCAGCTCAGTGCCTGTATTAGGTGTGCCTGCTGGCTGTAAAATTCATTCTGCCGTATACGCTATTACCCCTGCCGCGGCCGGTAGGGTGTTAAAACAAGTTATAAAGGGTGAAATAGTCAGTGTCAGTGACGCAGAGGTTATGGACATTGATGAGGCTCTGTTTAGGCAAGGCAAAGTCAATGCAAGGCAATTTGGCGAAATGCAGGTACCTACAGAGCTGAGGTATATTCAAGCCGTTAAAATGGGCGGCAAAGAGTCCGATGAATTAGTCTTGGCAGACATAGCTGCGCATATTATTGAAATCATTGAAGACAATCCTGAACAACTATTTGTAATGGGGTCAGGCTCTACTGTTGATTTTATCATGCAAGAGATGGGCATCAAAAATACCTTGTTAGGTGTAGATGTGATTAAAAATAAACAACTGATTGCCAGCGATCTGACTGCAACAGAGTTGTTGGATCTGACAGCAACACAAAGCCACAAACTGGTACTGACTTTAATTGGTGGTCAGGGGCACATTATAGGCCGTGGAAACCAGCAGTTAAGTGCCCCTTTTCTAAAGAAATTAGGCAAAGACAATATATTATTGGTCGCCACTAAAGGTAAAATAAATAGCTTGTGTGGCCGTGCTTTAGTCGTTGATTCTGGTGATCTTGCTGTAGACCAGCAGTTGTCAGGATTAATCAGCATCATCACCGGCTACCATGATCAAGTTTTATACCCCATAGACAATTTACATTCCGAGGAACCAGTTTGACATTATCTAAGCAAGCAGCAAATGAACTCACACTTTTTATCCAAAAAACCGAGAATTATTTAGATCAAGTGGTTGAAAATGGAAATGATCAAGAGTTATTTATCGCCAGTTATTTGCAGGGGCATTTTGCTGTTGCTGCTGGACAAAGCCAAGTTAGAAATATGACCCAAATAACACAGTTAAATGAGTTAATGGAAACTAGCCTAGATACGGCGTTTGATAATAATGAGTTAGCGGCTGATGATCAGCAGCAAGTGCTAAATTTATGGCAGGTTCTACTCGCAAACTAACCGTTAGACTAAGGTCTTATTCACAAAGTACAAAAAAAACACTACTATTTTGAGCACTTGATGCACCTTAGTATCATCAAAAATAGGAGCCTTGGAAATTGAATATTGGTGCCATAATAATTAAACACGGCAATGAGATCTTTAAAGTTGATGCAGAAGATGATCTAGGCGTGTTTATGCATGTAGAGGGATTTAAAATCCATGTGCGTCAAGATGATGTCAATCTGGCTAGGGGCATGCCTCTTAAAGAATTTCATCCTCTTATCGATAGTTTGCAAGAAGCCTAAAACAAGTATTAGTCAGTACATCTATCTAGGTGGTTTTATTGTCTATATAAAGTAATCAGTACTGTATTACCCTCAGCATACATATTTCCGCTTAACATCTTGCCTTGCGCGCTAATTGTTAATTCGGCTTCAACTTCTAAACTCATGACAAATAAATAGGGTTCTACCCAATTTAGCAATACATCGTTGCCTTGTATAATACCTGTGCCACTGCCAACATTGTTACCATAGCTGTCGTATTCTTGTAAAAAGATCTCATTGCCGTTTTGTTCTAGCACAAACACAAATGTACCCATGGCATTCGTATAATTCCACCGACCAGCAATATTACTAACGGCATTAAACTGTGAATAGTTTTCTGGCAGTCTGGTTTCGGAAAAATTGTCAGGTTGATTAGTGACACCTTGATTTAGTTCAGCGTTTTTAGCTCGAAGGGCTGCTAATTCTTGTTCGGCTATCAGTTTTTGTTTTTCTTGATAAATACGTAAATCATCCAGCTCTTTTTGCCTTTTTAAAGCCTGAAGTTTGTTTAAGTGCTGTTGATCGGTCTCATTAACCACCGACTTTAGGTCAGGGGTAGAGCCAGAATTAAAGCTGAAACCTCCCGTTGCCGCATATAAACCGGTAATGGCAATGATCAATGAGGTAATGGCCGTAACTACGCCAGTAAAGGTTTGAAAAAACGACTTTTTGGGTTCGCTCATAACAATTCAGTCCATTATCAGAGGTGGCTTTTCTGTAACTGTTGGTTAAAAAGTATACACCCAAGTTAGAAAACTGAAAATATCTTCATGTCTGGCGGCGGATAAGTCCTCTCACTAAAAATCGATTGGGGTTTAAGGCGTCTAACAAGTGATTGGGTAACGGCAAAGGTTCGTCTACTATCTGACTCGCTAAAATTTCGGCACAAAGTGGCGCAGTGGTTAATCCCCTTGAACCTAAACCACAAAGCATAAACAAGTTGCTGTGATTAATAGGTTGCGGGTAATTTGGGGCACGTAAGGCTTTATACAAATCATGATACTGCTGGGTTTGTGCACTGATATTAGGTACTGCCCCCACCATAGGCAAGTGGTCAGGGGTACTGCATCTTATAGATGCTCGGCCATTTGTGGTGGGCTCAATAGCCTCTAACCAGTCACATTTGCTAAGCGCTTGTTGATGCATTGCCAGATTAACTTGTTGTTCTGAACCTCGATAATCGCAGTTTTTATCATCCTTAATATAAGTTGATCCCAACGCATGAGACCCTTGCCACGCTGGGGTTAAATAGCCTTTATGGCACAATACTGTGGATAGTTTTGCTAGCTCATTTTGACTGCGTATGGCTTCTACTTGGCCTCTAATTAATCGGAAGGGTAACTGCGACATTTGCTGACAATCGGCGCTATCGCTGCCGGTTGCCATGATCACAATATCAGCACGCGTTTGGCTGCCATCTTGCCAGCTCAATTGCCAAGTATCATTGCTCTGCACTAGGGACTTGAGATGTTTATTGGGGACCACTGTAGCGTCAGCTGCTTTGGCCAGTTGCGCAACTAACTCAGGTAAATTAATCCATCCGCCTTGAGGAATAAATAAACCCGGATAGGGTAAATCTAGGTTGGCTAGTTGTGTGGCTTGTTGAGGATCAACCCAATGTAACATAGCCTCTGGCCATGTTTGGTTTTCCACTAATTTACGATAACGACTGACTACCTTATCGTTAAAACCCAGTTGTAAGGTACCGCACCACTGATGGCTGTAGTCAAAGCCTTGGCTTATTAATTGTTGATACAGGGTGCTCGCAAAATTAAAAGCCAAGGCCTGAATTTGACTACCATGCCCTGCTTGTGCGTTTAATAACGGATAAAAACCACCTTGGGCATTACCCGATGCCCCTTGGGCCAAAGTATTTTCTTTACAATAAAGTGTGGCTGACAATCCTCTTTTACTCAGGGCGTACGCGCAGTTTGCCCCAGCCAAACCACCACCAATAATCGCAATTTTTGGTATTGCGCTTATCGTTGCGGGTAGTCGAGTGAAATAGGGGAGGCGACTTAGGTTGTCTGCAGACTTATCTATTAAGCCCGCCAACATATCTCGCTTGCGGCCATGTCCCGGTTGTTTTGTTACGGTAAACCCCGCTTCTCGTAAACCTCGTTTAACATGGCCTGCGGCGGTAAAAGTCGCGAAGTGGCAGTTGTTTTTGGCTAATAACGCCATGTTTTCAAACAATCCTTGGGTCCACATATCTGGATTTTTACTAGGCGCAAATCCATCTAAAAACCAGCTGTCTACTAGCCCCAGAGGTTTGTTTTCAATTTGTGGTAACACGTCATGCACATCGCCTAACCACAAGTCCAAAGTCACTTTGCCTCCGAGAAAGCATAGGCGATGGCATCCGGCTACAGGTATAGGGTATTGTGCAAGTAAAGCATCGGCATATTGTTTTAGCTGAGGATAGAGAGCGAGGGCTTGAGTTAAGTCAGCATGACTGATAGGAAATTTTTCGATAGAAATAAAATGTAATCTAAAGGCCGGACTATCGACTTGTTGAACAAATTTATGGAAGTATAAGATAGTCACCAAAACATTAAGACCTGTACCAAAACCTGTTTCTGCAATGGTAAATAGTGGTGCTGAGTAATCTTTCCAGCGCTCTAATAATTTATTATTCTTAACAAACACGTGGGTAGTTTCATCAATGCCTTGGGCATCAGAAAAATAGAGATCTTCAAATTCAGTGGCATAAGGGGTGCCATTTTCATTAAAACGAATGTTTGCATTAGTAATAGTCAAATTAATTACACTCTATAATTGTCACAAGTAAAAAACACAGGGTATTATACATGTGCTTTTTCACAACAATCGCAGTTATAATTTGCAAGGATAAGATTTTATATTTAAGCTAACACGTGTACGCTGAAAGCAGACCAGTTGGCTGAGTAAATTCATTAGAATATGGCAAATTTTTCCTGAAGGGTTAAACATGAGAAGAGCGGTAATTACTGGGCTAGGTATAGTATCCAGTATTGGAAACAATAAAGATGAAGTCACAACCTCTCTAAGAGAAGGTCGTTCGGGTATTACTTTTTCCGAAGAATTTGCGGAATCGGGTATGCGTAGCCAAATTTGGGGTAAAGTTGATTTAGATATCAAAGACCATATTGACCGTAAAATATTACGTTTTATGGGCGAAGCGGCAGGGTATGCTTATATTGCTATGGAGCAAGCTATTGCAGATTCTGGCTTAACCGAAGATATGGTCTCTAACGTAAGAACTGGAATTATTGCCGGTTCTGGCGGTGCATCTTCAAAAAACCAAGTTGAAGCCATAGATATTTTGCGCGAGAAAGGCGTAAAACGTATTGGGCCATACATGGTGACCCGTTGTATGGGCAGCACTGTATCAGCTTGTTTAGCCACTCCCTTTAAAATCAAAGGTGTGAATTACTCTATTAGTTCAGCCTGTTCAACCAGTGCCCACTGTATTGGCAATGCGTTAGAGCAAATCCAATTAGGCAAACAAGACATTATTTTTGCCGGTGGCGGTGAAGAATTACATTACACCTTATCTGCTGAGTTTGATGCTATGGGTGCCATGTCTACTAAGTACAACGACGATCCAACTAAAGCATCTCGTACCTATGATACAGAGCGTGATGGATTTGTTGGTGCTGGCGGTGGCGGTATGGTGGTAGTTGAAGAGCTTGAACATGCCTTAGCGCGCGGTGCCAAAATTTATGCTGAAGTTATTGGTTATGGCGCTACCTCAGACGGCGCAGATATGGTGGCGCCTTCTGGTGAAGGTGCAGTACGTTGTATGCAACAAGCCATGCAGGGTTTAGATAAACCTATCGATTATATCAATACTCACGGTACGTCTACGCCAGTAGGTGATGTGAAGGAGTTATGGGCTATTCGTGAAGTGTTTGGTGATACCACGCCACCACTAAGTGCCACTAAAGCCATGACAGGTCATGCGCTTGGAGCCGCTGGAGTTAATGAAGCGATTTACAGTATTTTGATGATGGAAAACGACTTTATTGCTCCGTCTATTAATATTGAGAATCTAGACGAACAAGCTAAAGGCATGGATGTAGTGACTGAAACTCGTGAGAGTAAATTAACCACTGTCATGTCAAACAGTTTTGGTTTTGGTGGCACCAACGCCACTTTGGTGATGCAGAAGTATCAAGGGTAAAAACTCACCCTTACCTTCGTATTGACGAAACCACTGTTTTATAAAAATGCCGCTCACTAAAATGAGCGGCATTTTTGATTAATTGAACAAATAAAAAACAACCGTGCTGGTTTTATAAGCAGTCAGATAAGTTTTAGCAAACTTAGCTTGCGTACTGGCGTTATTGTCGCTATCTTGCGGCTCGAATCGGACGCGGGATGGAGCAGTCTGGTAGCTCGTCGGGCTCATAACCCGAAGGTCGTAGGTTCAAATCCTGCTCCCGCAACCAAATTCCGATTTTTCAAAAACTCTTAAATACAATCGCCCTCGGGCTCCTTTTTATAGCCACGAAAGGTCGTAGGTTCAAATCCTGCTCCCGCAACCAGCCGATTTTTCTAAAGTATTTTATCAAAAGCATAGTTGCCCACGGGCTCGCTCGTATTATCCACGTAAGGTCGAAGGTTCAAATCCTGTTCCCGCAACCAGCCGATTATTCTGAAATATCAATCATAAAGTCGCCCTCGGGCTCGCTCTTATTATCCACGAAAGGTCGTAGGTTCAAATCCTGCTCCCGCAACCAGCCGATTTTTCTGAAATATCAATCATAAAGTCGCCCTCGGGCTCGCTCTTATTACCCGAAAAGGTCGTAGGTTCAAATCTTGTTTTTGCAAGCAATCGATTTATCTCCAGTTTCACAAGCTAAATCTTAATCGTCATCAGACACTCTTTTGATACCTCGCAAAGATCCTAGTGTCATATCCAGCACTTGCATTCAAATTAAATTCAATTCAAGCATTTTGTTCCTGGGCACTTCATCAATTATGGCTTAAAAATTGCCCTAAGGGGTCGACCTTAATGTCTCTGCTCTGAATAAATACATGTCTATTGGTCTTTGTTTATTAATGGACTTAACAGCAAGGCTGCCCTTTGAAACGAGTGATAGTGGCCAAGACTTTTGTCTGCTTTTTAGAACTTAGGGCTGTGTCTTTCCGTGGAGTAGGGTAAAGCGGCAACAAAGTGCCACCATTTATTCGAGGACCAATGATGATCAACAGCATTCAATTTAGCGAAAAGTCACTTAATTTACTCAGCCTTAGGCAACTTAATAACGATGAGATCCAACAGTTCTCTAACATCCTAAACCAAGCTAAAGATTCTCAAGGCTCAGCAAAAGACAGGTTACTTGCTATGTCTGCAAGTGAACTCGCACTAGTACAAAAAGCGAATTCATTAGCCGCGCCTATCAATGTCTCGAGTTTGTCTGAAGAAGGTGCCATAAACTTATTAAGTCAACCCGACCACTCAGACAAAGTTGATTTAAATAATGATGGTATTGTTGAAGTTGGCGCGGCAAACAATCTTATTTTCCCTCCTGTTAATGCCCCTGCCTTTGTTAAAACCGCTTGGGAAAGTGCCACCGCTGACATGAGTGAATCAGATAAAATGATGCTTGAGTTAAGAATGCATATTGCGGTGTTTGGGGTCAAGATCGAAGGTGTGCAACCTAAACAAGCCCTCAACCCAGAGCAGCAGTGGAGCCAACAAGGTATAGATGCATTATTTACAGATCTCAGAAGTAACCTTGAATTTAGAGTTAACCTAGAAGGATGGACCGACCACAATCTAATGTTGAAAGGATTTTATGAAGATTTTGAATCTGCTCTGAATGAAACGTCAGCCTTTGTTATGCCTAACGCTCAAACCGTGGCTAACACCGCAAATAACATCACTGAAGAAAAACAGCCTACCGTAGATGAAACCGATTCAAACTATTCCAATATGATGCAACTTTTACTCGACGCCCGTATGGGCATTGATCGAGAAAAGCTCCAGGAAATCGAAGAGAAAATCCAAAACATTGAAAATAACCCAGACCTTAGTGGCAAACAAAAAAAGCAACTGATTAAGGCATTACAACAGCAAAAAGAAGTCATATTTGAAGAGGCCCAAAGGCGCACAGTAGAAAACGAGAAACGCAAGTCGTTGTTGCCTAACAATGTTAATTTGCTTGAACGTTTAGAAGAGCAGCAACTGAAAGAGGTGGGTTAGCTACTTTTTGAACGTAAAATTAAGGGCTTTCTGAGCAACATTGTGCCGCGCTCACTAAAATAATGAACAGGCAAACAATATTAATTTTGCGTTCAATCGGGTAAGGGAATCGTCTAAGTGTCAGAGCCGTTGTATTCAACTAAATTGATTACAACCCTTTTTATCCCACTTTTACTCGCAATAGTTTTTATTGCAATTGTAGTGGGTGACTCGATAAGCATCTTAATCCCCAGGATACTAATAAACTGGTTGTAAGACTTTTCTTCATTGGTTCGTCCATAAATTTTCTTATGATGAGTTCAACTCATCACTGATTAAATAGTGAGAGAGTGATTTTTGAACAATTTATTTATAATTATCAGTCTCTTGGGTGATGCTTGATAATTATATGAGAAATTTAATGAGGACAGGACGGGGTTTATACCTAGGTATGTGTACTGATACTTTTATACCCTGCAAGTCAGTTATAAGGTGCTGCTTGATAAAAGCAAGGGGCACAGGATATTGAAGTACACAGGCGTTTTATTTAGCACATTATTAAGTACCGCTGCGGTAGCAGAGAATTTAAGCAAGTTCGAGATAACCTACATAGATGAACCAGGCAAAGGGGCATTTAGCACAGAGCCTTTTACTACTAGTGATGGCACAGAAACCACCTTAGGCGAGCATCGCCAAGCGCTACTTGCGCATGTTACTCGGGCTGTTTCGCTACAATTTAACCACGGCCCTATTGCACATAAATTACATGTGGAATTTGATGTGTGGGAAGGGTATGCAGCGACTACTTTAGGGCCCGCATACTCGGAAGTCATGGAAGGTACTATGACTGATGAATTTGGTGTAATGCAAATAGGTAGTTCTTACCCAGGTACCTTAGTCAGTGCGTTACTTTCACAAGACTACCAGTCAGATGAAGACGCCTTAGTATCCTTTATGCCAAACATTGCAACATTCACGGCATCGGGTGATGACAAACATCCTAGTTTTGTTTACGCCGCATACCATGAAATGATGCATGTATTAGGATTTGGCAGAACAGATTGTTTGGGCAATTGTCTTCCCGAGCCTGTTAGCCGCGATGGTCATTTGTCACCCTATTTATTCTATAACGATGATGGGATCATCAAAGAGTTTGAGTCTTTAAGCATGGAAAAAAAGACCGATGCTTACCTTTCTACAGACAATTTTTGGTTTGGTGGTTCGCCAGCTTCACGTGATGCAGCCAGAGCTGAACTGACTTCTGGCCATCAAGATGGTTACGTTTATATGTACGCCACGCCTAATCCAGACACTGGTAGTGTGGACGGACAAGCGGGCAGTCATTTTTCTTTCGACGTGCAGCCTGCACAATTAATGTATTCTACTAACGCCAGAACCGAAGACATCAGTATGGCAGCGTATTTGTTATGTGATGTGGGCTGGTGTCGCAATCAGGGCAAGGTCATCGAACAGTCGGTTGTCGCGAGCTTAAATGAAAACGCCAGTAGTGATACCGAAACCGTCATCGACATAGTGGTGCAAGAAAACCTCAACATTGGGGTTGATGAATTTGTACTTAATATACGCCCCGATGCAGCTATCCAAGTGTTATCTCTAGAGGATCCCGATAGCCTTTGTGTGGCAGTGTCAGAAGGCTATCAATGTAAAGGCCAATTGTTACCTTTGGCCCAAATCGATCTTAGGTTGATTGTCACGCCGGCCGAGCAGTATGTAATAGATGGTGAAATTTACTCAACGGGCTTTGACGTAGACAGAAACGGCTTTAACAATATCCTGGATACAAAATTGGTGAAGGCAAAAGAGGCCGAACCCAATCAGCCTGAAACACCAACGTCTACTGCACCCACACCTGCAGTTCAAAGCAATGAATCAGGGGGCGGCGCGTTTACCTTTTTGTTAATGCCATTGTTATTCATTGCATTTTTACGTAGAGCGAAACTGAAATTTTACTAGATTCAACTAAATTCAAATAACACCAAAGTCAATTTTGATGCGGTTGGCTCATTCAAAGTGAGTCGACTGCTTTATCCGCAACTATGGTGGATAATTGAAATTATCCCAGCGCGGTGACGAGTTCACCATCAAACTACCACAATCACTATCAATGGCCTGACTGTCCTGTTAAAAGCTCACCAAAGATCAACAACTCTTGATCGCGTAACGGGTTATAAGTAAATTCTGTCCAATTTGGATATTGCCAGATATACATACATCAACCTTTATGTGTCCGCTTTTTGATTTTTCAAAGAATGAGCCGAATACCATTTATTATTCGGCTCAAATGCGAGGTGTTAGTTGTGCTTTGCACTTAGGGCAAGTGCTGCGGACGCTAAAGTATTCGCTGCGTGAACAATCCATGGCTTTGCCGCCAAAGGAAGTTTGTTGTGCTACTTCTTTAATTCTAAGAGCCACTTTCAAGGTGTCCTGATAAAACTCGGCGTCGAAGTTTTTTATTGTTAAAGTTTGTGTGTATAGTTTAGTGTGTATATAACGTAAGTATGAGAAGTGTCTAATGCAAGCTACCCAAGATAAATCCAGAGTGAATTTGTACATTTCCAAATCATTGTCTGATGATGCTAAAAAGCTCGGTATTAATATGAGTCAGACCCTTGAACGGACGTTGCGCGCCGATATTGCTAAAAAGTGGCAAGAGGTCAACAAAAGTAAAATAGAGCGTTATAACCAGCATATTGCCGATAACGGCTTACCTTTTGATGATGAAGATATGGCAATTTAATCTGTTATGAAACAGTTCGATGTTTATCTCAACCCAATTGTCAAAGGGCGAGCGCTATATCCTTATGTATGCTGTCTACAAAGTGAATTGTTGGATGGGTTATTTACTCGTGTTGTGTGCTTTGTTACTGACGATGCAACTGTTGCTTTTGATAAAGTCAGTGTGCCTATATCCATAAATGACACTGAGTTTCACCTTTGCATGAATGTTATGGCGACCATTGAAAGTAATAGACTAAGTGATCTTGTTGGTAACGTTATGGATTCACGAGATGCTATTGTCAATGCTTATGACGCGTTGTTGATGGGGATCTAGAAGTACGTTAGTAACAAACAGCGGCTTTGCCGCCAAAGCATGAGCTGTGCTCACTAAGATAGTTTGAGGGCAAAAAATATTTACTTTACTTTAGCAGGTAAAAACAGTCTTCTCGGTTGCATGAAATAAATAATAAAAACAACAGTTTACGTTCGATGGATATGAATATTCTTGCGTCAATGGAATTCCACGTGTAATTTCAATGTAAGTACAAAACTTACATGAGGTTTTTATGGCTCGTACTATTACATTTCAGCCCAGCAGTGAGCTTGGCACTTTTATCGAGGACTTGGTTGCGGCGGGTGAATATAACAACCAAAGTGAAGTTGTGCGTGAAGCTTTGCGCTTGCTTCAAGAGCAGAAAGCACAATCTAGCCTAGCGGTTTTACGTGGGTTGTTAGATGAGGGGTTTAACAGCGGTATAAGCCCCCGAAGTGCTGAGGATATTATGCAAGACGTTTTGAGCAAGAAAAACATACAGTAATGTACGTTTTTACAGAAAAAGCAGATGAAGATCTTAGCGCAATATCAGGGCCTGTTGAGCTTTCATATGTCAATCGAGACTGAGGTCATTTATTTGGATAACGAGGCGTTCGTCTTGAAGTTTAGTCACTCTAAACGATAGATGAACAACGAAGGTAGCCGGATAAATGGCCCAGCCCTTTAGGGTTTTCCTCAAAACGCACTTACTCGGCGTTGAAGCCTGTTTATTTGGATGGCCAAACTTCACATGCTTCGCCTTGATTAAGAACATTTTGAGGAAAATCTCGGTGATATATGAAAGCTCAACAGGCCCTACTCTGGAATTGAAGAATATGGCCTTAACGCGGCCATAATTTATTATGAATCTATCATTGAAAAGTGCCAAAAGGCGGCTGAAAATCCTTTTCAGTATGCCGCCATTGATGGCATTTACCCCAATTGCCGCCGTGTGATTTCTGGCGCTCATTCCATTTATTATCGAATCGAAACATCCGACATTGTTATAGGCCGCGTGCTTCGTACTGAAATGGATTTCACCAGACATATCTAATTTAATGTTTGATGGTTGTTTTGTTTATTGTCCTACGATGTGTGTCCTAGTAATTCAATTGAGTGGCTTTTTTTACTGTCGTTAAGTGCCTTGTGGCTGAAGTTTTGGTAGTGTTGTTTTGTTTTTGGTAACTACAAAGCACGCTTGGCGCCATCGTCCCGCGCGGCGCCCGCTGATGGTTTTTGACTTGAGAGTAACGGCTTTGCCGCCAAAGCATGCGCTGCGCTTACCGCAATCCATTGCGTTTTTGACTTGAATCCCTTCAAGCCAGTCACTTTTTCTTCTGCAGCTAAGAATAAAGTAACCAAAAAGAAGCCGCTCGAGGGCAAAACTCTTCATCCACTTTTCTACTCATTTTTGCAGGTCGTAATAATTCGTTCCAGACGAGCTATTACTCAATCGCCTATCCATGGCGATTGCCCTACAAAAAAGAGTAGAAAAATGGCGAGCTTTGAGTCGAGGGTAAGTCAAAAGCAGCGGCCGCGCGGCGACCGCTTTGCCGCCAAGGCATGAGCTGCGCTCACTAAGATAGTTTGAGGGCTAAAAATATTTACTTTGCTTTAACAGGTAAAAATAGTAGTCTCGGTAGTTCAATAAAAATACTAAAAACAACAGTTTACGTTCGATGGATATGAATTTTTATGGCAACTAAATTGGCTATGTCTTCTTTTATTCGAATTTACAAAGGCTTCGCATCATCTAAATGAAATCATTTTAAATGGTATCAGTTTTTACTTAACAGCGTTCAAATGGCATTTCTTGCAGGGTGATATTTTTACCATGTAGGGCTCAAATCTTCGTACAGTTCTAAGTTACCTTGAATCTCACCCCAATGGGAAATCTCTGGTAAACGTTCAGCCTTTATTAGTTTGAAGTTGAAATGTTCTTCATAGGGCTTTTTAATTACATTACTTAAAAGAACAGGCGCTCCGGAAAACTCAAACACCCAGTATTTTTCAGTCGCGTCGCTCTCTTTTCCTGTTATTTCTTTATCAATATCGCGCCTCGGTAAAAGCTTCACACTAGCGACTGAATACAAGTATTTTCCTAATTGTTCCCTATCTTGATCACTGTCACGGACTGTGAGTACAAGATAACGTATTTCACGTACAATGTTTCTGTGTACATTTTGACGATTAGTCGCGATAAGTCTTGTATGGTACCCCTTTAAACTACCTCTTTTAGCTTTTTCCAAATACTCTTGGTCACGATCAAGTTCATTCACTGGCGCCACGAATGTTAAACCGTAGTGCCTAGACACATTGACGCCATAAGGAGCAATCCGGGCAGAATCTTCAACAAAATGATAATCATATGACGAAGATTTGTTGTATCCCAAAGCCTCTCGAGTTTTACCAAGCTTCTGAGCTAAATATTCTTTTATCCAATAATTATTAGACTCTTGATTACACTCACTTGGCAATAGTGGAAATGCACCAATACCAATCTCCTTGATAGCTTCAGCGTAAGGGTTTGGTTCAGATTTTTGAATTGGAAAAAAGCCTGGATATAAAGCAAACGCGCCAAGAACAGGTCGACTTTTCATTGGTGACTCGTACTCAAAAAGTCGTTGGTGAATAATCGCATCGCGGTATCTATGCATCTGGTTAATCGCATCTTCAGGCACGGCATCTTTATCACCCAACTGCGTAGTGTCTATACGATATTTTGCATCAAACAAAATAAAGAATGCTTCGCCATTTTTCAGTGTGACACGAAGCACAATATCAGGTCGATGGTTTGCAAGCCAAGTTCGATTGGCAGTGCCCTTAGGCGTAAATGAAGGTTCATGAGCAAGCTCTATCAGCATTTGATCACTTTCATGGTGATATATAAAAGCAGCAGCCATTTCGTCTTTTGAAAATTGTTTCTCAAACTGCACTTGTTTAAGATTGCTAAGGGTTTTAGTTTGTTCTTTAAAGCCCAAAGACTCAATAATTGACTTTACTTCTAAGAAACACCAAATCTCATAAATATCCGCAACAGACTTCATGGATAAACGGCTTTCTCCAAGACTCTCATTTAAGTAGTATTTCAATTGTTGCCAAACTTTATAAACCTTTGAATAACCAGCAGCTTCTTGTAGCACTTTAGATTCGGTATATTGGCCTTTAAAATCACCAACCTCTTGCCATAACGGGTGCTTTGCATACCGCCCAACTTGATCACGCCATGCTTCTAAAGAAGCAAGAAAGGAACTGGATACTTTTGAATCTTTCTCTGTACGAATAGCCAAAAGTATTTGAGATAAGTTCATTTTGGTTTTCACAAGAACCATTTTAATAAAGCGATTTTCTGGGGTATCTAGGTTCAAGCGCTGTTTTTTGATAACAAGCCGAGATGAGCGTTTTGACGCTATCAACTCTTTTGCTTTCTGCTCCAGTTTCGCTCCTAGTCTTTTGTTTACTCTCTCTAGTTTTTGCTGAAAACTATAAGACTGTAAGCGATTATGAGGAGCATTTAATACTCTTTTAACACCTTGATTAAACTCGGCAACTAAACGCTCAAATTGCGCTAACCAAAAGAGTTCAAATTTCTCGGGTTGTTTAGTTGATCTGCCTTGAGTATGCGTTGTTTTACCGCTAATGGCATATCGCCACAGCGGATAAACACGATCTATTTCTTGGTTCATAATGCTCAGATCTTGAGCTTGTATCATTTTCGTTGCAAAAACGGTAAAAGCTACAGGTACAGATTGCTGAATCCCATCAATACTGTATTGGATTTCAAAACGACATAACCCAACATCGTTACCAAAATTAATCGCTGCATTTAATGACTTACGTTTTGGGTGAGCAGAAAAGCTTTGATCAAGCAAAGCATACTTATGATTGACGGAAAAAGAGTCTTTATCAACATGGTCATTAAACTCAATTTCAAACCAATACTGGCGGTTTTCGAAAAAGAACGGTTGAATATGTGGTGGCCCCACAATATTAAGGCTAGGTAGCATTGGCTGAGAACCAACCAACACAAGCATTTCTTTATATTTTGGTAGCTCAACAGGCCGTGACAAATAAGTCCTTTTTAGTTTGTTACGAGGGGAATCTAAGCTATCTGTAGATACATGAATATCAAAGTCATCATGTTCATAGCTCAACAATTCAGTATTTTTAGCCATGTTCCATTACCGCCAAAGTATAAAAATCCGTTGATTTAAGGCCAAAAAGATGTAAAACCACAAACAAGTTGGTCATTCATCCAACTTAATTTTTTCTTAGAACGACACTCGACTGTAATGGTTTCACCTTCTGATTCTACTTTTTCACGGTACAAATCCGGTCGCCCGTTTTCCCAAGCCCCTGCCAACTGCTCTTCTAAAACGTTTAGCAACGCTTCTAAAATATTCTTATCGCTATGCCCAACTAATTTATCTTCATCACCTTCAATACGCGGCAGCACTTTACACATCATAAAGTCATCCCAAACAGCTTTTAGGGTAAGGTCATCTTGTGGTTGGGTGCTAGCAACGGCAAGTAGTAATTCATTGAGGGCGCGGAACGCCAATTCAAATGGTGTGTTTTTTAGCACTGCGTTTACCGCCGTTAAAAACTTAACGGTTTCTTTACCATCGGGATCCATGGTATTAGCTAACTCCGCTTTGCTGGCGTGCGACCTAACTGGGTAACTGAGGCGTTTGTTACAACTTTTTTGGGTTCCAAAATCGGAAAACTCATCAAAGTGATTAGGGAAAAATTCACCAAAATCAAAGCTCAGCGCACGGTCAATTACCTTGCGAGAAAAGCCGTGGGTGGTTTCATCCATATTTACCGTACCCGCGACCAGCAGGTTAAACGGAATACCTAAACCATATTGGCAAATCAGATCCCAAAGTTCGTTATACTTACCATCGTCAGCGCTACCAAAACCTAACGCCTCGCGTAGTGTTGCTTTATCAGCCACGGCTTTAATGGTGGCAGATTTCAATAAAGCATCACAGCTATAGGTAAAACTACTGTCTTCTTTCCAATCCCATTCACGGGTTTCGAGCACTGACAAATAATCGGCAAAATACTGCTCAACGGGTGCAAGGTTCATTTCATCCAAACACAACCAATAAGGCAATACCTGATCTAGCGCATCACGTTCACCTGTTACAACTAATCGCTCACCTTGGTCGTCATTATCTTCAACTTCAACGGTTAAGCCGCTATCAGCAATAGCACGCCAAGCTTTAGCGATAAACTGCAATACATCCGTGGTGATGTATTCAGCTGCGCCGTTTAAACGGGAGATATAACCAAGCAAATCACTCGGCTCATGCCAGTCGGGTCTTACTGAGGTTAAACAATAAGTTTCAGTAAACTGCTTTGATGTTTTTGCTTGCTCACGCACAAAACGGGTTTTACCTGTGCCTGAGATACCCGCGAGAAGGAGGAAGGGTTTGGGTAATTCGATGCAAGAGCCTGTAACGATTGCAGGGGGAGTGGTACTAGTCATTTTGTCAAAGTAAATGCGTATTTCATCGAACAAATCTTTGTTCTGGACTAATGAATAAACCAAGTCACCAAAAATACTAGATGATGAATTTGGTAGATTAACCATTGTTAATACGATTGACCCAAAACAATCCTCATTCGAACGAACAGTTATCTTGCCAGTGTCACTTTTGTTGAAAATTGATTTAGCACCAAGTCTAAATTCATTTTTCTCACCTTTTTTCTTTGGAAAAGATATAAACTGAGCGAGCAATTCAGCATCCACTTTTTCCAGTATGCCTACCTCTAGTATTTGGGCCTCTATTTCTTCTACATTTTCAGAAAATAACTCTATTATATTTATTTCTTTTTTTAGATTATCTAAAGCTTCAAAGTATGCAAATACTTCGAATGCAGCATCATAAATTTCACATGCAAATCTAAAAATCTGATTGGGCATGACAGCGTAGTTTGTCGCGCTAGTATTAGAAAATGCTGTATAAGGGTTAACAGAAAGCTTACCTGTTAAAACATTCCCTTCAATTTTTTCCCTAAGACTAAGTGGCAACTTAATTTCTTTTAGTGTGTTAGTATTAACTACAGCATCGGAATTTTTCGCACCGTATTTCCTTAAATCTACTAGCATTATTAATCCTTAAAAGTACTTTGAAATCTGATTTGAAATTGCGTTAATTACATTAACAGTAACGCTATTACCAAATTGTTTATAAGCCTGCACTTTTGAAGCGCTTGGTTCAAATTGATCTGGAAAACCTTGCAAGCGAGCAGCCTCTCTTGGACTAATTTTCCGAGGGTTCTTTCCAACCTGATCGATCAAAACTTCACTACCATCTTTGTAATATCTTGCTGAGATGGTGTTTGTATAAGGCGAATCTTCTGTAACTAAACCAAAACCAAAACCTTTACCATTCTTTTTGTTTTCAATTTTTCTTCGTTGATGCCCCGCCCATAATCTATCCGAAATTGTTAATTTAGGGTCTGGGGTTTTCTCTAATTTGTCACCAACTTTAACTTCAACATCTAGTGGTTTTGGATATTCAAACTTATCAACTTCGCCATCACGCCATAAAACTATATATATGCGCTGTCTATTCTGTGGTATTCCAAAGTCCACTGATTTCAGAACCATTTCCTTAGCTAAGGTTTGAATCTCTTTTGTAGACCCATGCTCAATAACACTTTTCGGAATATTACAGCTATATCCTATTTTGGTTAACGTTTTTAGGATAACCCTCAATGTATAGCCCTTGTCATGACTAATCAGACCTTTAACATTTTCTAGTAACGCAAACTTAGGTTTCTTCGTCTCTAATATGTAGGCTATGTCGTGAAACAGTGTGCCTCTGGTATCTTCAATCCCTAGTTTAAGACCTGCATGCGAAAACGGCTGACAAGGGAAACCAGCTAAAAGAACGTCGTGCTCAGGGATTTCGTTCGCTGGGATCTTTGTTATATCTCCAAATGGTATTTCACCATGGTTATTTTTGTAGGTTTGTTGAGCGTGTTTATCAAATTCAGAAGAAAATACACAAACACCGCCATTTTGTTGAAAACCGAGTCGAACTCCGCCGATTCCCGCAAATAAATCAATAAAGCGAAATTTACTGTCAAAATCTGGTTTTAACTTTAAAGCACCAAAGACATCATTAAAGAACGCTTCTCGTGTTGAATATAAACCATTGTGTTCTAACAGGCTTATTACACTTTTTTTGAGCTGTTCAGGCTTACTAATATCTGGATTACAGTAAAACTGGTTATCGGTTGCAATGGCGTGTAACCATTGATCAATTGTCGCTTTAACGTCACTGTCTTGTGGTACATGAGCAAGTGCTAAGGGCTTAATAAGTTCTTCTGCTTGTAGCAGGACCTTGTTTTTATTTTTCATTATTGACTACTACTAAAAATTCTTGATGAATGACTTTAGGGCGAAGCATAGTTTTTGTACTTTGCATTTCAACTAAATTGTACTTGCCCAATGTCTTAAGTGTTCTCGACACATTACTGACAGCACGCCCCGTAAGTGAGGCTAGTTCAGTGACCGATTGCGGCTGTTGTTTGGCGATTATTTTTAACAATTGCTGGTTTTCTTTCGACAGCACATTAGCCACGGATTTAAGCGAGTCGAACCAAATATCAACAGGGTAATCTGGGTCGGGCGTTTGTCCTTTAATCCCTATTACACAGCGCGATTGTTTTACGTTTTTCATTGTTTACTCGAATCGTTTGTTCGCGACTGGGTAGAAAGCCAGCGAGTGCATAAAGCAACGTTTGGTCAATTAAAAGGCTGTATGCTTATACATAAGTAACGTATCTTATCAACTGCTGATAATAGCACAAGCTATTTTCTCGTTTGAAGTTCTATGAATAAGTAAAAGGGGCAGAGTCAAATTAAGTGACTTCGACCTAAAATCATCAATATTAAATAATAGTTAATCCGTTAAAAAACTGAATCGGCCCAGCCGATGCTCTTATCTTTTGATTTCTCCTCGCATGTATGTTCGCCGATTATTTTTGATATTTTGTAGGGCAATTTATATGGATATAAATTGAGTCGTAGAGTGCTGGGAGCACATTACGACGACCTGCTAAATATCAAAAATAATTGGATGAAGAACATATTTTGGCGAGCGGCTTTCTTTGCTTACTTTCTTGAGCTGTAGCAAGAAAGTAAGTCAGACTGCAGGGATGCTGTTTGAAGTCTGGAAAGGATTCCAGTGTGCACAGCACATGCTTTTAGTTAACAAAAGTAAAAGGAACAGAGTCAAATTAAGTGACTTCGACTTAAAATCATCAATATTAAATAATGGCGAAGCCCTTAAAACTCAGAGTCGGCCTCGCCGATGCTCTTATTTTTACTCTACTCTCGGATGTAAGTACGCAGTCCAATTAATGGCATTAGAGTGATTAACAACTAAACTTAAGTTGTAAAGTACAAAATTTTGTACATAATTAAGTCTAATGTTGTGTTTTTTTTAGGAGAGTATATGCCAGTACAATCGATTTTGGCCGAAAAAACGGTTTCAGTTTCTGAGTTAAGAAAAAAGCCAATGGATTATTTTATAGATGAACCAGTAGCTGTTTTATCTAATAACAAGACAGCTGGGTATATGGTTAGCGCTGCTCTGTATGAACAGATGGTTAGGCTGATAGAGTCTAAGTCTCAAAGCTCTCAATTTCGTCCATCAAGTGCTCGTCTGGCATCGATTGCGTTATTAGGAGCCGAACAATTGCTAAGCGCTTCTGATAAAGAATTAGCTGACTTTGAATAATGATACGGGTATTTAAAAGTCGGCTAATACGAAACTTATTATCAACTGATGAGTTGCAGCACTAACATGACAGGCATGATAGTTGTTAGTTACCAACATTACTTATCGATTATCTATTAGTGGTTTTTCATATATTGGCTTTTACTGTAAACTGAAAAATAGAAGTATTACTTTTAAGGTATTTCCTATGAGTGCACTAACACAACCTATTGATATATTTATTGATGAACAGGTCAAAACGGGTAAAGTTTCATCTGTTATAGAAGCAGAAGAAATGATCTTGTCTGCTGTAACTGAACGAGCTTTAGAGAGAAAACTAGCTCGTGCTCAAGAGCAAGTTAAAAATGGGCAATTTTATGAAGCAAATGATGATTTCATAAACAATCTTTTATTCGATGCAAGAAGCCGTATAACATCAGTTGATTAATGAGAAATTACCAACTCATTTTTTCTCTTGAATCAAGAGAAGACTTAATCAATATTCAAAATTACATTTTTGAAGATAGCCTAAATTTTGCCATTGCCGATCAATTTGTAATTGATCTTTACCAAACACTAACATCATCATTGCCTAGTTTTCCCCACAAACACCCAGTACATAATGTCGATGTACGTAAATTCATTTTCCCAAAGCATACCCATTACACTGCATACTTTAAAATTGATGAAGAAAAAGAGCGTGTTGTTGTGCTTGCCATTACTGACAACAAGCAATTTACAAGGTATATGAAGCTTTAGAGCTGAGAATTAACAGGACCAATAAACAGAACGCCATCATAATTTTCATCCAAGAAAGTCGTTTTTCTCATTCCTTAATTCTAATCTTTGGTGGCTCCGGAACTGCCTTCCCGCATTTAAAGTTTCAGCTAAAAATGGCTTATTCTTGGGGCAAATGGCATGGGTGAAACTGGTTTTTTTAGAAGCACGGCTTCGCCCAGTTGAACAGCTCGACAAGGAAGTCGAGATTGGGTGCTAAACTATCGGGGTCAGAACAAAGTTAAATCCATATTCAGGATAGCAATCATAGTGGTTGTTTATAAAAGAATGGATTCCGGCTAAAAAGCATACCGGAATGACGCTGAATTATCGGGGTCAGAACAAAGTTAAATCCATATTCAGGATAGCCATCATTTTGGTTGTTCATAAAAGAATAGATTCCGGCTAAAAAGCATACCGGAATGACGCTTGAAGAAAAGGAACTATCGGGGGCAGAACAAAGTTAAATCCATATTCAGGATAGCAATCATAGTGGTTGTTTATAAAAGAATGGATTCCGGCTAAAAAGCATACCGGAATGACGGGCTAGAAAGCATACCGGAATGACGCTGAATTATCGGGGTCAGAACAAAGTTAAATCCATATTCAGGATAGCCATCATTTTGGTTGTTCATAAAAGAATAGATTCCGGCTAAAAAGCATACCGGAATGACGCTTGAAGAAAAGTAATTAACAGGACATATATGGTCACTCCCGTTTGAACAACTAAATTGTCTACGATCCCTTTTATTTACGTTCAATAAGGCGAAAAAGAGGTGAAATTTAAGATATAAGTTAAAGTAAAAGTTGAATTTTATAAACAATGACGTTTATTCGACTAATAGTATTGTTGTTTTGTATAAGCGTTTGATGTTGCCTGCTGGTAAAAGCATGGAGTGCCCGTTTTAGGTTTAACGCGCCGATGGCAAAATGCTTATCAAGCAAACATCTTTCATTTACTGATGAAATATAAAGGGAGCAATACGTTGGCGAAATCTGCAGAGGAAACTGAGGCTATTCTGGCCCAAATTAAGGCAAATCGCGACAATTCACTGGGCACTTTTAACGACGACTGCGATTTTCCCTTGAGCCAAGGGTACAGCCTAATAGGAACACCTAACTCAGTTAACAAAGGGGTTTGCTGGGCCATGTCCTACGACTGGGCTAGATTCCAGATCTACGACTACCCTGTTCAAGGCAGTCGCTTTTACAATATCAGGAGAGAAACCAGGCTACTGCAATTGTCGCTCAACAAAGCGCAGCAGAAACAACGAGTGCTCGAGCTGTTTGCAAGGCGGGAGGGATTCACGCTGCAGTTGGTCGGAGAGGGCAATAAGCCTCAGTATTCTGCCCACCAGACTCTGCCGGCTGAGTACTCCGTTGCAAAAAATTTAATCGAATGCTGCTTCGAACCAGTGCTGGGTGATAAGACTGGGGTAAGGATGATCGGTATGCTGAGTAAAGATGGGGGGCATGAAATTGCGATACGAGTAAATGAACCGTATCGCGTGTTTGATCCCAATTTTGGTCAGTACACCTTGGCATCTCGCGAACGAATGGAGTCCTTTTTGCGTACACTTCTGCTGCGCGAATATTCGGATTTAATGGTGTCTTGGGATATTTACGCGGTAATGAGGACATTTCCGGGCCGACAGGGTGCTACAGTGCCAGCTCATGTCGCTGGTCCCCCCGCAGCGGTATATGTACCTGTTGATGCTGAGGCAACGGCCGAATCGATGATCGAGGACATTTTTGGCGCTGATTTCGACATCTAGCTTCTAGTATTTGCTTGAACTATCGGGGTCAGAACAAAGTTAACTCCATATGCAGGACAGCAATCATAGTGGTTGATTATAAAAGAATGGATTCCGGCTAAAAAGCATACCGGAATGACGGGCTAAACAGCACATCGGAATGACGCTTAAGCCCGTATCCTTGGCGCTTAACTATCGGGGTAAGAATACCTAGAATACCTATCGAGGTCAGAACAAAGTTAACTCCATATTCAGGACAGCCATCATAGTGGTTGATTATAAAAGAATGGTTCCGGCTAAAAAGCATACCGGAATGACGCTTGAAGAAAAGTAATTATCAGGACAGTCATCGTCGCTACGATTATCTTCTACTCCCCAGATTCAATGCCAAAGTGCACTACTTTTTATGTTCTTTTTAAAGTCAGACAATCACGATGAGCAACTAAGATGCGACACCCCTCCTACCTCAAAGTACTCCGCTGGCTTTAACCGATAGTATTTGTCTTCAACAAGCTTGGATTGCTCTTCGTAGGGTTGTGTCATCACTGCTTGCAGTTCTTGAACTAGCGTATAGTCCCCCGAACTTGCTTGCTGATAAGCTGGTGCAACAAACCACTCGCGCAAGATGTATTTTGGGTTAACCTTCTTCATCTGCTTTGAAATTTCATCACTTGAACGGGGCAAAGTGGCATTGTTGTTACTCGCGCTAAAGAGCAGTGTTTTCCAGTTTTCTAGCCATTGTGTCCAGTGTTTGTCCCACAGTGCAGGGTCTGCATCATTGGCAGTATTTTGAGGGATGTTTTGGTAGAAGCTTTTCTGCAACGGGCTAATGTCCTTGGGTATTGACGAGAGTTCTCGGAAAAAAATTGTGTAATCAACAGGCGTTTGTTGCATCAGCGTGAGTAATTCGCTGAGCAGTGTGTTGAAAGCTGCTTCGTCGGCTTCGGTATTGTCAACATCCTCAGCCAAGATGCTAAGACCTAGCTTGGCAGCCCAGATTGTTTTCATTTGTTTGTTCATGACCTTAGGAAATTCATTTTGAACTTGGTCGAGCGCTCGTAAATGGTCTTGATGGGCGGCCAGTAAAGGCCGTAACGCTGAACAAAACATCTCGAAGTTTTTTTGCGCTGCATTGGGTTGGTTCATGAACGAGAAGTGACGGCCGCCGCCTGTCCAAGGCTGATAATAGGGTTGAAACATATCGCAAAAACCAAAAGGGCCATAATCAAGGGTAAAGCCGCCAACAGCGCAGTTGTCGCTGTTGAAGTTACCTTGGCAGAAACCCACACGGATCCAATTGGCCACCAGTGAGGCAAGGCGGCCTTGAAACTCACGTGCCAGCAATACCACTTTATCAGGGGTAGGCAGCAGGGTGTCGATAACGTCAGGGTACTCACGGTCAATCGCGTGGAGCACTATTTTTTCGAGCTCTTCTAGTGCTTTAGGATGTTGGTTTACGCGGGCACGACGGGCAAACAGTTCAAGTTGGCCAACGCGCAAAAACGATGGCGCAACACGTGTGGATATGGCTGTTGGTTCATATATATACCTATCGGGGTTGTGCGAAAGCGAACCAGGCGAATACCACGGACGTTGCACTGTTTCGGTTTTTGAAACATACAAACTTAAAGACCGTGATGTGGGTACGCCTAGGGCGTGCATGTGTTCTTGTGCCAAAAACTCGCGAATACTGGAGCGCAACACCGCGCGACCGTCTGCGCCGCGACAATAGGGCGTTTGGCCGCCCCCTTTGAGCTGCATTTCCCAGCGCTTGCCGTTGATCACCGCTTCAAGTACAGAAATGGCGCGCCCGTCGCCATAGCCGTTGCCCGTTTGAAACGGACACTGCTGAATGTATTCGGTACCATAAATTGATAGTGCATAGCCCGTTGCCCAACCCGTCTTGCGCATTGGTGGTGGCACTTGTGAGGTGTCGCCAGAGAACAGTCGCATAAAGTCGGCTGATTGTGCCATATTGTCACTAAAGCCAAGTTCACTGAAGAAAGTTTGGCTGTGTGCTACATATTCTGGATCTTGAATTGGCGTAGGATTAACAGGCACGTAATGACCCGAGAAAACTTGTCGAGGCCCATGGTCAACGCCGTTTTGGGTGGCATCAGGATCACAGTTGAGGGTGTCCACTAGTGAATAATTAGCCAAGGGTGCAAGGTCGTTAAGCGTGGATATAGTAGCTGCGTTTTGTTGAGGCAGTGTGTATGTCATAGTTGTGTATACCAAGGCGCGTAAAGCTAAATGTAAGTATCTTACCCCATTAATAATGCAGATATTTGTGCTTTTAAAGTAGTAGATACAACTCATATAGGTGACTTGTCTTTAATCAATGAGGTGATTACCCGTATAAGCAACAAGAGGGTTTATTAACTTCCCTTCCACGATCGTTAAAATTCACAAAAAATAAAGCCCATGGCAATGAGTATAATTGGACATAATCGCAACTAATGCTTATTCTATAAAAACTAGTTTAACCAAATAAACTCGCTATTTTGTTATAAGAATGTTAACGGCGTTGGGGCTGATACGGCAATTATGGATTCTATTCTTCTTATTATTTTTATCTCTCTGGCTATTGCCTGCGTGCTTAATTTGGTCTTAAAAAAATTCTCAATTTCGCACATTATTGGTTACATCATTACCGGTACTATTATTAGTAACATCTTTGATTTTAATGGCAGCGAAAACTTAAGCTCGTTAGACCTAATTGGTGAATTTGGCATAGTGTTTTTGATGTTTACTATAGGTTTGGAGATGTCCTTTGCTAAGCTTAAAAAAATGCGTGAAGTGGTGTTTATTAACGGTACTTTGCAAGTGGTACTCAGTGCTTTAGTGATATATCCCGTTGCCCATTATATTTTTGCCTTGGATTCAACTTCTTCTATTGTTATTGCGTTGTCTTTTAGCTTGTCGTCTACCGCCATAGTGCTGACATACCTGAAAAAGTCTAAGGATATCATTACGCCTTATGGCGAAAAGTCAGTGGCTATCCTGATATTTCAAGACTTGGCGGTGATCCCCATTTTGTTATTGATTAGCTTTTTAGCCAATAACGAATTGTCTATGCAAGAAATCCTGATTAAAACCCTGTTGTCGGCCGTTGCAGTCATCCTGTTTATGTTCACCTTAGGTAAAAAGTTGATTGAATGGTTATTGCATTTTTCTACTAATGCCAAACTCGAAGAACTGTTTTTAGGATCTGTTTTAACCATAGTGATAGGGGCATCACTGCTAGCCCATGAGATGGGTTTTACTTATTCGCTTGGTGCCTTTATTGCGGGGATGATCATTGCCGAAACCCATTATCATGTAAAAGTTGAATCAGATATTGCGTCTTACAAAGATGTGTTGCTTGGCGCTTTCTTCTTTTCAATTGGTACTAAGATAGATATCCATTATTTTTACAACGAGTTTTTTTGGGTATTAGGTGTATTACTGTTAGCCATGTTAGTGAAAGGGGCGATCATTTTTACTTTGATTAGGCGCAAAGCCAATAAAAGTGACGCCATTAAGTCAGCTATTGCCTTGTGCCAAATTGGTGAGTTTTCATTTGCGATTTTTTCCTTAGCCGCAAACCAGCACATTATTACTGAAGAGCTGGGTAGCTTCCTGATTTTAGTCACAGTGTTGTCGATGATAGTTACCCCCTTTATGGTGAATAATATCTATAAGTTGGCCTCTTATTTTGTGGTGGAGTTTTTTGAATCAGACAAAATCACCCCCATTGCCGCCAAGAACCACATTATTATTTGTGGGTTTAAAATAGTAGGGCGCATTGTTGCTACTGAGCTCAGTAAAGAAGGCAAAAAATTTGTGATTATCTCTGATAACTTGTCTCATGTTTTACTGGCCCGTGACCGTGGTTATATGGCGTATTTTGGTCACTTGGAAAAACTGCCGGTTTTAGAGTCACTTAAGGTTGAGCAGTCAGCCAACATCATTATCACTATGAATACCTTATTAACCAAAAAAATTATCTGTCAGGCGGTGTTGGATTATTACCCTGAGGCCAAACTTATCGTTAAGGTGAATAGCCGCGCCGAACAATCTGCTTTGGCTGGGCTGAATATTCAGTCTTTTGTGCATGCTCGCCGTGAAGCTGCGTTATTACTGGTTAAGAAAAGTGTCGAATCAACCGTTGCTACTGATTAACCTGTTTGCAACGGCCTAGTTGTTGGGAGCGCGATAGAACTTAATTGTCCAATAAAGGCATTAACGCTTGGGTTTGGTCATTCCATCTGCTGTTAAATGTTTTTAGCTGTTGTTTTCTGACTTTGGCGCAAGCAACAAATAGTTTCATGTCGTTTTTGTTGCTTAAACATTCATCTGATTCTTTAAAGTAGTGGCTCCAGGCTAGTTTCTTTTTACCTTTGAAATTGGCGTAATCAGAGACAGTGACATGTTTAGCGCTTTTAATAGGGGCGAATTTATATTCAGGTTTTGAGGGTGCTGGCTTTGAAGGACTTGAGCGAATCGGTGATTGAGTGGGGCTTTCTTTGTTAGGTTGACGTAAGCAATCAAGAAATTCTTTTTTTGCTACGCGGTGTTTCTTTCTAGCCCATTCAGTGACTTTGTTTTTAAGTACCTTATTCCAGTTATCTACTTGTTTTTTTTCTACTTCACATTGGCTGTAGGCTAGCCTGCTAAAAGCGCTTAATAGCAGCAGTATTATGATTATCTTCAACTTAAATATCCTTTTTATAGTCTTAGTGATTAGCTGTAAAACTGATTATATCTAAGGGCTTGTATTCCATTTTGTCAGTTATTGATTGGTTATAATAAACCATTCATCTTGAGATTTGCAGCTTGGGAAGTGAGGTACTGTTGATAAACTTTAAACCCTAAATGAGGTACCTCTAGGATAAGCTCAAAGAGCTAAGAGGGGGACTAATTAGGGGCGCAGGTTTTTGAGATACAAGTTGCGGCGCAATGATTGAACCTCAGTGCCGGCTGTGCCAAGATCAAAAGCGACTCTATGCTACTTCATTAATGGAATACCGTTGCGCCAGTTATATGTTTTTTCGTTTTTATGTACCCTTTTTATCTCCACAGCACATGCCGAATTTAACACTTGGACAGAATACACAAGTCCACATTTTAGGCTCTATTCTGATCTTGATAAGTCACAAGTAGAAAGTGCGTTACTTGATTTTGAGGTGTTTAGAGCCACGCTAATTGAATTATTAAATTTAGACAACAAAGACTTCAATGCCGTTGATATCTATGTGTTTAAAAGCCAAAACGATTACGCCAAAATTCAGCCTAATCGCAAGGTTGCTGGTTTTTTTCTAGATACTGTGCGTGGCCCAATAATGGTGGTTGGCCCAGGAGACTTTAGTAAGCTGAATTTAAGTACCTTGTACCATGAGTATTTACACTACTTGGTGAGGGTGAATTCGAGCTTTAGGTACCCTCGTTGGTTTGATGAAGGCATGGCCGAACTCTATTCTAGTTTGGAGTACGACGAAAACTTTGTAGTCATCGGCAAAATGGCAGAACGCGCTGCGGGTAAATTCGCCAATAGTGGGTTGCTTGATTTAAAAACTTTATTGACCCAAACCCATATTTCATCTGCTTCAAGTAACACAGCGCGTAAGTTCTATTCTACCGCTTGGCTTTTTGTACACTTTTTGCAGTTTAGTAGTGTTAATGGGTTTGATGATTACGGCGCCTCGTTGACGAAGTTTTTAAACCTTTATAATAAAGGTGTTGCTCCCTTAAAGGCCTTCGAACAATCCTTTTCGGTGAGCATTGAAACGTTACAAAAACAACTAGAGCGTTATAACCGAAAACGAATTTTGTATGCCAAGCGATTTACCAAACCCAAAGTGACCTTGAATTATCAAAGTAACCCGCTAGAGCAAGGGCAGCTTTATGCCAATATGTCCCACTTAGCTTTTTCTACTGGACAGCGGAAAAGTTCGGATCGATTCCACGCACAAGCATTAACACTTAATAACTCTAAGGCGCTGTCGGTTGAGTCATTCTTATTGGTACGCAAAGGAAAAACACTAGAGGCCTTAACACTTTTAGAGGGGTTAGCTCGCACTAAAAATCTAAACGCTGAGGTGTACCTAAATATTGGCCAGGCTTATAAAGAGCTTGTGAGGCAGTTACCTGAACGCAAGGATGAAATGCGTAGGTTAGCCATTTATTATTTAGAACAAGCAAAAAAATTGGGGCGTTATAGCCAGACCTCAGTGTTTCTTGCTGATTTGTATTGGCAAACCGGAGAACATCAAAAAGTAGCAGAAGAAATTATTGCTGCGGTTGCCTTAATGCCCTCAAATATTGACCTGAATTTTAGGGCAGGCTCCTATATGGTGAAATTACAAAACAAAGAGTACGCAGATTTTTTTCTTGGGAAGGTACTGAATTGGTCTAAAAATCCGCAACAGATTGCACAAGCACAAGTGTGGTTAGATTCTCTTTAAACACCCTAAAAGGTTGATACCCGTGAGGGTATCAATTTCAAATAAGCCCACCAATGGTGGGCTTATTAGCTTTCTAAACTAAGAGCCATATATCAACACCAAAATAGCAAACACAAAGCCAATTCCGGCTATCTTTAGCCCATTTTTAAATACCTTGGTTTTAGGTAGAAACATAATAAAAGCCGACACCACAAAAAACAGCAGGCTTAGACCAAAGCTGATATTCAGCCAGTAAAGTGGGCTATCGGTGGTGGCTTTGTGCAAATTGACTAACTGCTGCAGTACTTTGGGATAGTCTTTGCGAGAAATCACCGCTACACCCGAGGTTTTGTCATAGTGACCTTGTTTGAAGACAATAGTTGTAGCATTTTGTTCTAGCACAGCAAACCCTTTGAAACGCAGTTCGTCCCCTAAGGCTTTTGCGCTGAGTTGTGGCACCAGTTGCCGTTGTTCTTGTTGTTGAAATTTCAGCACATCGGTATTTCTGAAAATCAATAATATGCCGCTGATTGCGTAGACGGCCATGATGCCTGAGAGGAAAAATCCTAACCAGCGGTGGTATTGACGTAAATTGCTGCGAAGTTTAGGTGATGCCATAAAGTGTTAATAGACCAAGTACATTCAATTAATTGGCCTATAAGGTACGTTATTCAGGCTGTAAGGTTAATAACCTTTACGGATTTTTTACACATTTCTTATGTTTTACCCCCGTCGACATCTAGGCTTTTAAATGTCAAATAGGGTCATATCAAAAGTCAAATTACGTATCCTAACGGTTTCACTATGTTAAAGTCTAAGGGGCGAGTGAATTTGGGGCATCACATGGCAGGTTTATCAACAATAAAAAGGTTTGGCAGGTTTAAAACATTACCTACATTGACTCTGTTATTGATTACCTTGTGTTTTTCAGCCTTCGCCTTTGAAGATAACGTCGCACGATTTGCTTTAGTGATTGGTAACCAAAATTATCAGCAAGCGCCATTAAAAAACCCAATCAATGATGCAGAGTCAATATCGGCTAGCCTTTTGGAGCTTGGTTTTTCTGTTACTACTGTTTTAGACAGTGATTCTACTCGCCTTAAAAGTGCAGTGAGCGCATTCTACGGGAATATCCAGCAGGCCAACACGTCACAGGCATTAGCCGTATTTTATTATGCAGGTCATGCTATTCAGATTGAACACCATAACTATTTAGTGCCTTTAGATATACAATTTGGTGAGAAAGAGAATTTTGACACTGTGTTGTTTGACCTCAATTCACTGTTTGCAGAAATGGCTAAAGTCAATAATGTACAAAACATTGTTATATTAGATGCGTGTCGCAATAACCCCTTTGCTGTGGCAGATACTGCTGGGAGTCGCGCAATTTCGGTGGGGTTAGCACCATTAAAAGCGCCGTTTAGTACCTTAATTGCTTATGCAACCGAACCCGGTGGAGTTGCATCTGATGGTAAGTCTAAGAATGGCATATACACTAAACATTTATTGAGGCATATCGACAAAAAAATCACGATTGAAGAGGTGTTTAAACAAGTCAGAAAAGGGGTGGCAAAAGAAACCCACAATAAACAAATCCCTTGGGAGCATTCGTCGTTATTGCGAGAGGTGTTTATCAATCCCCCCCGTAACAAAAACGTTCCCGATTTAATTGCCTTTTAATTTCATCCAATCAATCTAGGTATTCAATTTAGAACACGTAAGCTAGGCCCACATGTAGGGTTGTGAAATTTTCGTCGATATCTTTAAAGTGAGTTTGTTCGAATTTTATATCTTGTTGATAGTCATTTAGTTTGAGACGAGTCTGAAAGAGTAAATTGCTCGATAAAGGCATGGTCCAAGCAACAGCATAACTGAGTCCAGTAATGTCACCCTCGACTGTACCCGTAAGATCATCGAATTCTAGCTCTTCTTGTTGTTCTTCTTCGTCTTCGTCATCATCGGTATTGGCAGAAAAGTTATTAGTGGCCTTTAAAAAAGCGTAAGCTAGCGAGATACTTAAGCGCCCCGCGTTTTCAAATTGCCAACTATAACTGCCGCCAATAAACGGGCCTTTTTGGGAATAACTTTCGTCAATATAAGCGACTTCGTCTTCATCTTCACTTTCTCTCTCAGTAAAACGCATCTTAGTTTTACCCGATTTATAACCCGTAAAGAATGCCCATTGGCTAGTGGCTTGGTACGCTAAGGTTAGATCAAGGTCGTTTCTTGAGGCTTTTCCGATGTCTTCCTCCTCAGAAATAGTGGCATCTTCTAGAGTAACACCACTATTAACTGCAAGTTGCCAGCGACCTTCTGTGGCGACTATTGCCAGATTAGTGCTAGGGAAGCTAATGTCGTGGTCTAACTTTTCTGGAAACGAAAAGGTGCTATAACCAAAAGACAAGCCAGTGACAATGCGAATGTCTTCAGCGTTTACTTTACCTAAGGGGATAAGTAAGCCCGTTATGATCAGGCTGCAGCGAGTGACACGAAACATTTTTATTCATCCTTTTAATAAAAAAATAATGGAAATTTTGCTGCAGAAGTTTCAATTCTAATAAATAGGCCAACTAGCAAAATGTCAATAATAGAACGGGAATGTGTGCAAAAAATGTTCTAATATAAATATTCGACAAAACAATATGTTAGAGAATCATAGATGATGCTTAAAAATTGCACAAGGGTTGCCTTGTTAGCAGTAACCTGTAGTTTAGTTGTGGCCTGTAACTCTACCCCCGAATACACAGAACCCGATGAATGTGCCCCAAACGGTGAACAAAGCTGTGAAGATTCTGGTGACGATCGTGGTTATAATCCCTGTCTTGTAAATAACAAACTGCCGGCATGTAAACGGAAGTGACAGAACTAGAAGTCAAAATGCAACTAGCCGAAATAATCGGCACATGGGTTGCTGCAGTCGCTGTTGTGGTGGGCGGCATATTTGGCATGTTTCAGTTTCTTGAGCATAAGTCAGCGTTGCGCGTGGATCGCACTATGGCCTTTGTAGAGCGATATCATGCGAATAATTTGTTAGTTGAAGCACGGCTAAAAGTCACAGATGTGATGTCTCGCCGAGTGGAAGACATTAACAATGTTATAAAAAATTCTGATATCGCACCCGATGAGTTGGCTAGAAAGTTTAATGCTGAAGTAGTCAAAATTGTAAAGGAGGAATCTCTATCTGGACCTCTTGAGCAGTTGTTTACGTTTTATGAGCAGATTTTAATGTGCCGTAAGATGGAGTTATGCGAAGCTGAAGTCGCAGAAAATTTTTTTGATTCAGATGGCGAGGCATTTTTGCTCACTTTCTACCCGTACATTTGCCATATACGCAGTGAGTGGAATAATCCCACACAGTATGAAAAAGTAATGAATTATTATATTGGCAAAAATCTAAAAGTTTGTGATGAAAATAGCCAGAGCTAGACATCATAATTATTAATTAACCTCTATGTTATCTATCTTAAAGAGTACTTTATTCAAATGGCAAAAAAAAATTTATGGGATGTTGTTAAAAGTGTCGCAGCCAGCGTGTTGGGGGTGCAAAGTGATGCCAATTACAAAAGTGATTTTGAGCAGACGTCTTTTGTGCCTTATGCCGTAGTAGGCGTGTTATTTGTGCTGGGGCTGATTGGTATATTGGTGTTAATTGTGAATTTGGTGCTTTAATCCCTTTATGGGTTAAATTTGACTTAATGCTTCGAGGGCGTTTCTGTCTAAAATAACAATTTTCCCATATTTAAGGTTAATGACATTTTCATTTTGTAACTGCTGCAGTATTTTATTTACCGTTTGCCTAGAGCTATGGATCAGTTGTGCTAGGGCATCTTGAGAAATCGCCAATTCGTCTGTCATAGTATGCTGTTGTTCTTCTAAACCTTGATGTAACAAGCTTAATCTTTTACACAATTGCCCTTTTAACGATAAACATCCGGTTTCGTCTATTAGATTAAAAGTCGCACGTACTCTTTGACAGAGCAGGCGCATAATATGTTGCGACCAATCGTGGTGATCTTTGAACATTTGCTCAAAAGCCGATTTAGTGACTTTTAACAGTGTGGTGGTATCTTCAGCATGGCCATCGTGGGTCCGAGGTTGACCATCTATCAGTGAAATTTCACCAAACCAATTGCCCGGTTGTATCCAGGTCAATACCAGTTCTTTGCCTTCTACGGTAAAGTTACTGACTCGAATTCGCCCACTCAATACACAATAAAAGCCGTCAGCCAGATCATTTTTTTGATGTAAAATTTGTTGGTTGTGGAGGACTTTTAACTTACCTTTTTCAAGCAACTTATCCGCTAAAGACTCTGGTAGCGAAGCAAACCATGGATTTTGCGAAAGGATTTGACGGATTTGATTTGCTTGCATTTATTCCAACTCCAGTAAAGAAATGTTCACTCAGAAATCCCCAGCCTTTTTGTGCAAGGCGTCGCTGCGCAGCAATGGCAACTCTCTTAAAAGTAGCGAGGTATTAAACCTTGCAATTGTCACATTGGCGACAGTTTAGTTTGTGCTGCATAGCTTATCGTAAGCTGATTATTATTCAACTGAGAATGAGACAAATGACAGCGTCAGTAAAACAACTAGTAAGTGAGCAAGAATGGCAAGCCCGTGTCGATTTAGCTGCGTGTTATCGCGCAGTAGCGATGCATGGCTGGGATGATTTAGTGTTTACCCATATATCCGCCCGAGTGCCTGGACCTGATCATCATTTTTTAATTAATCCCTACGGAATGATGTTTGAAGAAATCACTGCTTCTAGTTTGGTTAAAATTGACCTGCAAGGTAATAAAGTCATGGACTCGGATTACGACATTAATCCAGCGGGTTTTACTATTCACAGTGCGGTGCATGAAGCCCGAGATGATGCCAAGTGTGTCATACATTTACATACCGCAGCGGGTATTGCGGTGTCGGCGAGTAAACAAGGTCTTTTACCTCTTAGTCAACAGTCTTTGTTTCCGTTATCGTCATTGTCTTACCATGATTATGAGGGCGTGGCGCTGAATCCTGATGAAAAATCACGCCTTGTGGCTGATTTAGGTGAAACCAATTTTATGATTTTACGAAATCATGGCTTGTTAACCTGCGCAGAAACCATTGCTGATGCTTTTGTCTATATGTATTTTTTGGAATGTGCTTGCCAAATTCAACTTAAAGCACAAGCCAGTGGCCAAGAGTTAATTCTTATTCCGTCGCCGATTTTAGCCGGTATTCAGGCCCAAGCGAAACAAGTGACCCGCTCTGCTGGCGGAAGCTTGGCATGGCCGGGGATATTGCGAAAATTAGATCGTATCAATCCTGGGTATGAGTTGTAGTTGACAACACTTAATCTAGACGATTACATAAAACAAGCTAAGTTCAGTGAGTTGTGCGGCCATAGTATCGCTCACTGGCACTCGTTAGACTGTCAAAAAACTCATAACCAAGACACTATTGTCTTTATTCACGGCTTTCCAAGTGCAGCGTGGGATTGGCATTTTCAATGGCAACAACTAGACGCGCAATTCCGCTTGGTGAGTTTAGATTTATTGGGTTTTGGTTTATCTGCTAAACCTACAAACCATCAATATAGTTTGCTTGAGCAAGCGGATATTGTGCAGGCGTTATTGGGTCAATTGGAGGTAACAAATTATCATATTCTTGCCCACGACTATGGTGATTCAGTGGCGCAAGAGTTATTAAGTCGCCAAGAAACCCAAGATCAACAAGCTGCAAGTCAGTCTGCCAAGATATTATCGATTTGTTTTTTAAACGGTGGCTTATTTGCTTCGCAGCATAGACCGCTGTTTACCCAAAAATTATTAAAAAGTCAATTTGGCCCTTTGGCGAGCCACTTTATGAATAAAGCGAGTCTAAGGAGAGGGTTTAATAAAATATTCGGCCCAAATAGTCAGCCCAGTGATGTTGAAATAGAGACCTTGTGGCAACTCATTACACATAATAATGGTAAAAGAGTATTGCCTAAGTTACTGAGCTACCTTGACGAACGCAGCCAACAGGGGCAACGTTGGATTGAAAGCATGATTAGCACTGCTGTGCCTTTGTATTTTATCAATGGAGTACATGACCCTATTTCGGGCCAGCATATGCTTGATCACTATATCGACATTATTCCTAACGCCAGAACCACTGCGCTAGATGTGGGTCATTATCCGCAGCTAGAGGCTCCCCAACAAGTTCTGACTTTGTATCAGACCTTTTTGGGTGAGGTAATAGATTGAATTTTCTGCACTAACCCCTATTTCAATCCTTTAATCCTTTACGAAAGTATGAATATGTTTCAATTAGCACAAGTCAATATTGGGATCGCTAAAGGTACGATGGACAGTGAAGTGATGAAGGTATTTGTTGATAATCTTGATCCTATTAATGCAATTGCAGAGTCTTCAGCTGGTTTTGTATGGCGTTTAAAAGATGAAGGTGGCAACGCCACCGATATTGTTTTTTCAGACAATGCTAACGAATTGGTGAATATGTCAGTGTGGGAGTCAGTGGAAGCACTTAAGTACTTTATGTTTAAGACTCATCATATTGATTTTCTGAAGCGTAAAAAAGAATGGTTTGAAACACCATCTGAAGCTACTTACGTGCTTTGGTGGATCCCGGCGGGGCATATCCCTAGTATTGAAGAAGCTAAGCTAAAATTATCTTTGATTAGAAAACATGGAGACACATCCGAAGCTTTTAGTTTTAAAAAAGTGTTTGCTGCACCTAGCGACGGCTCTTAAATAGCGAATAACTAAGTACCAGTTGATTTTATAAAACATCTCATAGCATGGCATAATAGCGGCCTCACAAAATTTGTTATTTTGATCTATGAAAATTTATTACGAAGACAGTATGCCTTATGCCGCTGAGTTTTTTGACGAACTTGGAGAGTGCCAGGTTTTCTCTCATAAAACCGTTAACGCTGATATGTTGGCTGATGCCGATGTTTTATTGGTGCGTTCTACCACTAAAGTTAATGCTAACTTACTTGAAAAAAATACGGCGCTTAAATTTGTGGCTACTGCTACTGCGGGTACGGATCATGTAGACCAAGAATATTTAGCGAGCCGGGGCATTCCTTTTGTTTCAGCTGGGGGGTGTAATGCAGTGGCGGTAGCCGAATACGTGTTGAGTGCGATGGTGGTGACAGCCAATAAACTTAACTGGCAGTTAGCAGACAAAACTGTGGGTATTGTAGGGGCAGGGCATGTGGGCACTGCTTTATCTAAGTTATTGAGTGTGCTTGGCATTCAACATAAATTATGTGATCCACCCTTGGCTGACTCCGGTGATGCGCGCGCTTTTGTGACTATGGACGAAATTATGCAGTGTGATGTGATCACCTTGCATGTGCCCTGGGTTAAAGGGGGCAAGTATCAAACACAAGGCATGTTTGATAAACAAAGGTTAATGCAATTGTCTGAACAACAATTGTTGATTAACGCCTGTCGCGGTGAAGTATTAGATAATCAAGCTGCTCTAGCGTTATTTGAACAGGGCAAAAAACTGAATCTAGTTTTAGATGTATGGGACAACGAACCTGATATTGAACTGGATCTGATCCCCCATATTGCTCTGGCTACTGCACATATTGCTGGCCATACTATTGAAGGCAAGGCCAGAGGTACTGAAATGTTATATGTGGCCTTGTGTGAGTTATTGGGTAAACCAGCCCAAAAGAAACTCAGCGATTATTTGCCCGAATCGACCATTGGGCCTTTACAGGTGAATGCAGAACAAGATCTACTTCAGGTGGCGAGCCGTTTGATTCTTAAGGTGTACGATATTTCTGAAGATGACCAAGTATTTAAAAAACAAGCCCTAGGTCCTGAGCAATTTAGATATATCCGAAAACACTATCCTATAAGAAGAGAGTTTTCTGCAATTGCGGTAAATGCTGGAAATTTTGTTGATTCAAAGGCAATCTACGCTCTTGGATTTTTGCCCGCTAATGAGTGTGCATAAATTTCATGTTAATCCCATTTTATTTAAATTTTTAGGAGTAATAAAACCATGTCTCGGGCCTTTGATGTCGCCGTGTTGGGCGCTACTGGATTAGTAGGACAACACATGATTGAAATTCTTGAACAAAGAGATTTTCCGATCAACAAACTTTATCCATTAGCCAGCGCACGTTCAGCAGGCGGAAAGGTGACCTTCAAGGGAAAAGAGATTACCGTTTTAGATGCAGATAAATTTGATTGGAGTCAGGTGCAACTTGGCTTTTTCTCCGCCGGTGGCAGTGTGTCTGAGAAATTTGCACCTATTGCAGCCGAAGCCGGTTGTGTGGTTATCGATAATACCTCTCACTATCGCTACGATGCAGATATTCCACTGGTTGTGCCAGAAGTGAACCCTCAGGCATTAGCTGATTTCCGTAATCGTAATATTATTGCTAACCCAAATTGTTCTACCATCCAAATGATGGTGGCGTTAAAGCCTATTCATGATGCTGTTGGTATAGAGCGTATTAACGTATGCACTTATCAGTCTGTTTCAGGCGGCGGTAAGTCAGCCATAGATGAATTGGCACATCAAACTGCTGCATTATTAAGTGGTAAAGAGGCAAAGCCTGACGTATTTAGTCGCCAAATTGCTTTTAATGTAATCCCACAAATTGATGCTTTTATGGATAATGATTACACCAAAGAAGAAATGAAAATGGTGTGGGAAACCAAAAAAATCATGGGCGATGACACTATTTTAGTGAATGCAACGGCTGTTCGTGTACCGGTATTTTATGGTCACGGTGAAGCCATTCATCTTGAAACACGTGCACCCATAGATGCGGAAGAAGTGAAAGAATTATTAGCCAATGCGCCTGGCGTAGTGCTGCATAGAAACAGAGAGGATTTTCCTACTCAAGTTAGCAGTGCCAGTGGGAACGATGATACTCACGTTGGTCGAGTCAGAAATGATATCTCGCATCCAAATGGGATTAATATGTGGGTTGTTTCGGACAACGTACGTAAAGGTGCGGCCACTAACAGTGTGCAGATAGCTGAAGTACTTATTAGGGATTATATGTAGGTCACTGTCCTTCGAGAGTCACAGCTCATATGTGACTCTCATTAATTCCCTTCTATTGCCGATAATAACCATAGTTAATTCATTCAATCCGTCATTGTGAAGTAACATAGAAAGATTGTGGTTTGGGTATAGATATCTTGCCAAACTAGCCCGTGATTCTAGATCAAAGTGACCTTCTGGTTTATAGTTGTGTAAATATTTGCTGGCAACTTCCAAACTTGGAATACGAATTGCTAAAGATTTAAGTCTAGGAATGTATTGGTCAATAAAATGACAGCAGTAGCAACGACTTAGTCAGTTATTCATTACGATAAAAAATACTTTTTAAAACGAATTTATTCTAGATTAGCACCGCAGCGAACGGCCACATTAATTGTGATAAAAGTTGATGTTTTGGGGAAAAGGAAACATATGAATTTGCGAAAGATAGCATTACAGCTTTTTATTATGCTGAATTTCGTTACTGCTGTTTATGCTGCTGATTTTCAACAAGTTCAGCTTAAAGGCCCTAAAAACGCAAGTGATCAATATTCTGGCACCATTTACGGACCAATAGAATCTTCTGATACTTTATGGCAAATTTCTAAACGTTATAGACAAAATAGTGGCCTTTCAATTTATCAGGTTATGCAGGCTATCTATGAGCTAAATCCTGACGCCTTTGAACAACAAAATATTAATTTATTAAAAGACGGCTCAATTTTAAAATTACCCTCCGAGCGCTACATCGCCAGAGTCAGTACTCAACAAGCACGACAAAAAGCTGAACTCGATTCGCAAAATTTACAAGGTAACTCATCAACTACTGGTACTTTAAATAGCCAACAGCAAGCTGCGAGCAATGCCGCGACTCTTGATGAAACCAAAGAGTTAATAGAGCAAAAACTAGGTGCCATTGACGAGGCACAAAATCGCCAGTTTATGGCAATTCGGAAGCAGTTTGCCGAATCGATCAGTAGCGTACAAAGTATCCTAGATGAAAATAAAAGGTTATTTGAAAGACTAGATAAAGTGAACACCGACATTGATGAAATGCGCGGTCAAGAGCAACAAAAATCTCTGCAAATGGAGCAAATGGGTGAAAGCATTGAGGAGCTGTTAGAGAAGTCTCGTCTTGAGGATGCTAAAAAAGCCGCACAAATGGCTGATCAAGGCACGTCTTGGCTAAATAACCCCATTACACTTATATTGTTGTTCACCTTACCTGTTTTATTGGTACTTGCGGCTTTCGCTTATTGGATGATTAAGCGTAAAGAATCTGTCGCTGTGATAGATGAAGAAGATGATATAGATGATCTTTCTTTGGATCCTCTCACTGCAGAAATGGATGATTTGTCAGATGCACTCAGTGCCGAGTTATCGGCCGATGATAGTGATGAATTAGACAATGATAACTTGTTTGGTGATGACGATATTCTCGATGATGTGTTAGCTGAGGAACTTGAAGAATCTTTAGATGATGCACTTGGCGACAGTATAGAAGAGCCCCTGATTGATGACTCTGAAATCTTTGATGAACTAGGTGATGATGACCTTGATGGTTTACTCGATGAAGAATTCGAGGTTGGCGCTGAAGTGGTTGAACAAGATGACTTAGACAGTTTATTTGATGAAGATGATGATGATGAACTGTTATCTGAAGTCGATGAAGCAATGCCTACTGATCCCAACGACGACTTGTTAGCTAAAGTACCAGACAATGATGACAATTCTGATCCTGAAAATATGTTGGTCGAAGAAGATGAACAACAAGTCGACGCTGAAGTTGATGACATAGAGTATGAAGAAGACACAGAAAGTACAGAAGAGACAGAAGATGAATCTTTGCTGGCACCCGTTGATGTCGATGAAGAACCGCCTGAGATCAGTATTGATGAATTACTTGACGAGCCAGAAGAGAAAAATACCACCACACCTTTATTAGATGACTCTGATGATATTAATGAAGAAGTATTACAGAACCTTGATAAAGAGATCGTTTCTCAGAATGAGGAATTAGACAATGTGACAGGTAGTCTAATTGAAGAGTTAGAACAAGTTGAACAAATGCGTTCAATGATGCCTGATGAAGATGAAGAGTTAGCTGATTCAGTTGATGAGCCACAACTTGATATCCAGAAGTTTGATGGCTTAGAAGAAGAAATTGACGACCATATATTAGCTGATGATTTTGACGCGGAAGATGAGTCTAACGCGGTAGATGATTTTGGTACCGTAGATGATATCGATGCGGACGAGGATGTTGAAATTGATATCTCTGAAGTTCTCGATGATGCAGTACATAGTGAAGTAGACGAGCCCGTTGATACTGGGTTACAAGCTGAAGCAGAGGTTTTAGATGAGCCAGAGTCAGCAGAGATCACGGAAGAAGTAGTAGAGCCTGAACTAGCAGGTACAGCTGAAGATGATACAGCTGAAGAACCTGTTGAGATTGAACCAGCAGATGTAGCTGAAGAACCTGTTGAG
>NZ_CAXBNC010000019.1:0-106098 GCF_963977085.1 uncultured Paraglaciecola sp.
AAGGTTTACGCTTCGCAATCCGCGAAGGTGGCCGTACTGTAGGTGCTGGCGTAGTAGCCAAAATCCTTTAAGTAGAAGGTTTACTTATTCAAGAAAGGTCACTTAGGTGGCCTTTTTTATTGCCCTTAAAAAGGGTATTAATAGGTGCTTGTTTCCAAAAGGAAAAAACAGTGTCGAATAAAGTTAAAGCTTATACATTTAAAATGCGCGGCGAAAATATGACCCGTATTGAAACCTTTGTTGCAGCCGCTTTCGCATTTGCCGTTACTATGTTGGTGATCTCTGTTGGTGCTGTACCAGACACAATGCAAGACTTTGTAGATGCCACCAAACAAATACCTGCTTTTACCGCTAGTTGTGCATTAATTATGTGGATTTGGCATTCTCATGCTGTTTGGTGCCGGCGGTATGGTTTAGAAGATGGAATGACAATATTTTTGAGCTCATGTTTAATCATATTAGTGTTGACCTATATCTACCCTCTAAGGTTGATGATGCAGGCGCTGTTTAATCGCATCAGCAATGGTTATTTTCCTATGGAAATGACAATTAACTATGTATGGGAATTACGCTTTATGTTTGCCTTTTATGGGATTGGTTTTCTGCTTTTATCGGTTAATTTTGTTGCTTTGTATCTTTATGCTCAGAGGAAAAAAGAAGGTCTTGCATTGGATAAGGGGGAATACTTTGATACTCAGACTGAAATATATATGTGGTCGATTGGCGCTGGAATAGGTGCGCTTTCCTTATTGTTTTCATTATGTTTACCCGCTGATTGGATCGGTTTTTCTGGATATGTGTTGTTTGTATTGTTTCCTTTGTTATATGGGCTGGGGTTTTATAGAAACAGAGCAAGGATGTCTATAATTGAAGAGTAGCTATTAACCTTAATTAATTGATAAACTTGGATTAATATAATCATAAAAGCCAGAAAATGAAGCTACACTTTTTATTTTTATTTATCTCACTTTTACATGTTTCTCAGATTAAAGCTGAAGACTTATCTGTGGGATGGGAGTTGTGGTATCCCTATCAATATCATAATGAAAAACATCAACTTGTTGGCTTAGATATTGATTCTTTTAATGCCATTATGATCGAAGCAAACCTTAGTTTTACCACTGCAGAAGTCCCTTGGAATACTCACCTAAATTATCTTAAAGCAGGTAAGATGGATGTCGCTATGGGCGCGTCTTGGTCAAAAGAGCGTGAAGAATATGCTTATTTTTCGAAGCCTTACCGCAAAGAAACTGTAAGACTTTTTGTAAGACAAGGGCATGCTAAAAATATCCACCTAGAAAGCTTGTCCGATTTAACGGGCAGTCAATACAAACTAGGCGTGGAAAGTGGCTATTACTATGGCAAAGATTATGCCGAGCTAATCAAAACAGAAAAATTCAAATCCAACATAAGTGAAGTAGTTGATCTCGAAGAAAATGTCACATTATTGATGAAAGGGCATTTAGATGGTTTTCTAGTTGACCCCAACACTATGCAATCTTTTGTTAAAAAGTATCGATTACAAGGTGAGTTTGAAGCCCATCCTCTGAAGGTTTACAGTGCCGACATTTTTATTATGTTGAGTAAAAAGTCATCTGATATTAGTACTTTGCATAAGATTAACAAAGCAATTGATACCTTAACAAATAATGGTGAATTACAAAGGATTAGTGGGAATTGGAAAGCGCTGCAGGGTGATGACTGAAACACTATAGGGTAGGTTTTCTAACTCAATCAAGAAACTAAAACTTGCCTTCCTTGGCAAGTCAGTTCGGATATATTTAGCCGGTATTTCGCATACCCACAGCAATTCCCGCTATAGTCACCATCATGGCGCGTTCTAGAGTCGGGTCGTGTTCGTCGCCTAATGCTCTCGTTCTTTTTAGCAATTCGATTTGCAAATAGTGCAGAGGTTGTAAGTAACTAGCACGGATATTCATGGAAATATTACCTTTAGGATCCCCTTCCATTACCGTCTCTTGTTTTAGTAATTTTAACAATAAAACAATGCTTTCTTGTAATTCGGTACGTAGGGCATCACCGAAATGTCTAAGTTCTTCAGGTACTAGATTTTGATCGTATTCTTGGCTGATTTTTGGATCAGCTTTGCTAAACACCATGTCCAACATGGACAAGCGTGAATAGAAAAACGGCCAATTATCTAGCATATCTCGGATGGTGTCATCTTTACCTTCGTCTAGAGACGTTTGTACTGCTTTCATCGAGCCTAACCAAGAAGGCAAAACCATGCGGGTTTGCGCCCACGCAAATATCCAAGGGATAGCACGTAAACTTTCAATGCCACCAGTAGGTTTACGTTTTGCTGGGCGACTACCTAAGGGTAATTTGCCTAATTCTTGCTCTGGGGTAGCTACGCGGAAGTAAGGTACAAAGTTTTCGTCATGCCTGACGATTTTTCGGTAGTTATCTCGTCCATCAGCAGCCATTTTTATAATAGCGTCGCGCCATTCTTGTTTGGGGGCAGGTGGCGGTAAAATTAACGCTTCTAATATTGCGCTGGCATACATAGCTAAGCTACGCTGGGCCAAAATTGGCATACCAAATTTATAACGTATGGTTTCGCCTTGTTCTGTGACTCTGAAGCCGCCTGTTAATGAACCAGGTGGTTGTGACAGTATCGCAGCGTGAGCGGGTAACCCACCACGACCAATAGTACCGCCTCGTCCATGGAACAAGGTTAACTCAATGTCATTTTTTTCTGCTAGGGCAACAAGGGATTCTTGTGATTCATATTGTGCCCAACCTGCCGCCATCGCGCCTGCATCTTTGGCTGAGTCTGAATAACCGATCATCACATGTTGGTGACCTTGAATATAGCCACGGTACCAATCAATAGAGAATAACTTTTGGATAACACTCGCTGCAGCGTTTAGATCGTCCAAGGTTTCAAACAAAGGGGACACTGGCATAGGCCAAGTCACCCCTAATTCTTTCAGCAATAAGTTGACGCTGAGTACGTCTGAAGGCAGGCTGGCCATGGATATAATATAAATACCAAAGCCATCTTTACCGTTTTGTGAAATTACTTTACAGGTATCTAATACTTCTTGTACATCGTCACTGGGTTCCCATTTGGGTGGAAACAATGGACGTTTTGAGGCTAATTCTCTCAGTAAAAATGCTTGTTTGTCTTCTTCACTCCACTGACCATAGTCACCTAAACCTAAATAGCGGGTGAGTTCAGAAAATACGTCTGCATGTCTTTCTGAGTCTTGGCGCACATCTAACTTAAGTAAATGCACACCAAAACAGTGAATTCTGCGGATAGTGTCTTGCAGATTCCCGCGGGCAATAACAGACATTCCGCAGGCTTGTAAAGAGTGATAACAGATCATCAAGGGATCTAGCAACTGTTCTTTGTTGTCAATCCAGTCGCTCATATCAACAGGCTCATCTTTGAGTTTTTCGACTATGCCTTCTTGAGTTTTGACTAGTTTTTCTAACAGTGGTCTTAGGATTGCACGATAAGGTTCCAATACATCGCCTACTTGCTCTCTAAGATTTTCGTCGCAATCACTCATAGATAATTCTGTTTGCAGAATATCAATATCTTTAGCGAACAATTTGGCCGCGCGCTTACGAGCTAGTAACAACACTTGTTCGGTGACTTTAGAGGTAACAAATGGGTTGCCATCTCTATCGCCGCCCATCCACGAACCAAATTTTACTGGTGACACATCTAATGGGATTGGCAAATCAAATTTATCGACAAAACGTTTATCCAATTCGCGAATAAACTCAGGCACGGCTTCCCATAATGAGTTTTCAATGACCGAAAATCCCCAACGTGCTTCGTCAACTGGGGTGGGGCGGATAGTTCTAATTTCTTCAGTGTGCCAAGCTTGGCTTATGAGTTCAGCAATGCGGGTTTCAATTTTATCTCGTGCTGATTCATTAATATCTGATGCATGCACTTTGCTTAGACATTTTGCTAGTTCACTGTGTTTATGAATAAGTGTTCTGCGAGTCACCTCAGTAGGGTGTGCAGTTAAAATTAGCTCAATATTTAAATGGTCTAGTGCCTTTTCAAAAGTGTCAGCTTGTATGTCAGCGGCATCTAGATGACTAAACAAGGTATCGATTGGATCGTCTTGATCATTACTACTATTGGATTCTTGCTCGGCAATATTCGCCAAGTTTAAAAATTGTGAAAATGCCCGGCCTATAGTGAGTAATTCATCATTTTTTAACTCAGAAAATAATTTTTTAACACGTTTAGCTGAATTGTCATCACCTTGATGCGCTTTTCGCCCATCCTTTCTGACCGCTTCAATTCTTTCTAACCACTGTTCGCCCAACTGGTCACGTATTGTGTCGCCTAACACAGCACCTAAATTTCGTACTGTTCCTGTTAACTGGGAATCCAAAACTTGTGACATATGAGTCTCCAAAACTGATTATAATCTTTAAGTACGATACTTATATGTAAACTATTTGTCTAAGTAAATAGCGCTATTATTCATACCTAAATATGCTTTTTGTGTTGTTTATCTATATACTGGCGCGCTTTTACAGCAATAGTGTCAAGAACTCTTGAAGATAAGAGGGGAAGGCAAGATAGGAGCCAAAGTGTCAGATAAATTTTCAAGCATACAAACACAAGCAAGTTACGGTATTGGTCTACAAATGGGTGAGCAATTACGCGCAAATCCTTTTGAAGGTTTAGACATTGCAGCAGTGCAAGAAGGTCTTGCCGATGCATTCAACAATCAACCCGCTCAAGTTGATAATGATACCCTGCGTGTAGCCTTCAATGAAATTCATGAGATTATGCAAGCAGCTAAAGCAGCCGAATTTTCTGAAGTGATTGCTCAAGGCGAAGCATATTTAGCTGAGAATGCTAAACGTGATGAAGTCACAGTTACTGAGAGTGGCCTACAATACGAAGTGATAACTCAAGGCGACGGTGAAGTACCTACTTTAACATCAACTGTACGTACTCATTATCACGGCACATTGTTAGATGGCAGTGTATTTGATAGTTCTTACGATCGTGGTCAGCCTGCAGAATTTCCAGTAAATGGTGTGATTAAAGGTTGGACTGAAGCCCTACAATTTATGAAAGTAGGGACCAAGTTGAAACTACATGTACCAGCAGAATTAGCTTACGGTGAACAAGGAGCCGGTGGCGCCATTGGTCCACATAGTACTTTAGTATTCGATGTTGAGTTACTTGATATCCTTGCTTAGTTTGTACTTAAAATAAAAAAGGCCGGTTTTCCGGTCTTTTTTATGTCTTTTATTCCTACAATTAACAATCTGTTAAAAGAAAGACTGGGGTATTTCTGCTAGACTCCGCGCCTATTTTTTAATCATCGATCATTTACGAGGAATTCAAATGTTTGATTTGATCACCAATAAAGACAGTAACGTTAAAAATGACGTGTTGTCTGGGATCACCGTTGCCTTAGCCCTTGTACCAGAAGCTGTGGCCTTTGCCTTCGTCGCTGGTGTTGAACCTATGGTGGGGTTATATGCGGCTTTCATGATGGGTTTGATTACTTCTGCCGTAGGTGGCAGGCCAGGAATGATTTCTGGTGCCACTGGGGCTATGGCCGTTGTTATGGTCGCCTTAGTTGCACAACACGGTATTCAGTACCTTTTTGCGGCCGTTATTTTAGCGGGGCTACTGCAACTCATGTTCGGTATATTTAAGTTGGGCAAGTTTATTCGACTTGTGCCTTATCCGGTCATGTTGGGTTTTGTAAATGGCTTAGCAATAGTTATTTTTCTTGCACAACTAGGCCAGTTTAAAGTACTGGATGATTTAGGAAATCAAGTTTGGATGCAAGGAGAAGCACTGTATTGGATGCTGGGTTTAGTGGCTCTTACTATGGCCATTATTTTCTTTTTACCTAAATTAACCACAGCCGTGCCAGCTTCTTTGGTGGCAATTGTAGGGGTGACTGCGCTGGTGCATGGTTTAGATCTTGAAGCCAGAACGGTTATTGATTTTGTCCGCGACATGTTACCTGCTGACCAAAAAGACAGTGCTACCTTGGCCGGCGAACTGCCAAGTTTTTCTATTCCAATGGTGCCTTTCAGCTTAGAAACACTGTATATCGTGTTACCTACTTCTATTATCTTAGCTTTAGTGGGGTTGATTGAATCTTTGTTAACCCTGTCGCTAATTGATGAAATGACAGACACCCGCGGCCACGGTAATAGAGAATGCCTAGGACAAGGGTTTGCCAATACAGTAAACGGATTCTTTGGTGGCATGGGTGGTTGTGCCATGATTGGACAGAGTATGATCAATATTAACTCTGGAGGCCGCGGTCGTTTGTCAGGTATTACTGCAGCATTGGTGTTACTTGGTTTTATTTTATTTGCTGCTCCTTTACTAGAAATGATCCCGTTAGCGGCATTAGTGGGCGTGATGTTTATTGTGGTGATTGGTACATTCGAATGGGCCTCTTTCAGAATTATCCGAGGCATTAATAAAGAAGACGCCTTTGTGTTGTTCTTAGTGACGGCTGTAACTGTTATTTCAGACTTAGCCGTAGCAGTAGTTGTAGGTGTGATAGTGTCGGCATTAGTGTTTGCTTGGAAACATGCGACGCACATCAATGCAAGTACGCATACAGACGATGATGGTTGGAAAGTGTATGAACTTGAAGGGCCGTTGTTTTTTGGTTCAGTTTTACATTTTAAAGACTTGTTCGACCCCCAAAATGATCCACAAGATGTGGTCATTGATTTCAACGAGTCGCGAGTATGGGATTCATCAGGAATCGATGCCATTGATGGGCTTGCCGACAAATACAAAGAACAAGGTAAGAAGTTACATATTAGGCATATCAGCCCCGAATGTCGCGAATTGATGACCAAAGCGCAAGGATATGTAGAGATGAATCTAAACGAGGACCCTCGCTATCACATTGCCACTGACAAATTAGATTAAAAATCCATTGTTAATTATCTAAGCCCAGTTCTATCTGGGCTTTTTATTACAGAATCGAACCGTCCCCCTTGCTAATAAAGTAATTAGAATAGCAATAAATGCGCTTTGTCCATGTCACATATGAAATATCAATAAACCCTAAGTTAAATAATTTACATTGCTAATGTATTGCGTACTATATTCTGAACAAGGCACTGGTGTTTCTTGATATTGAAGTTATTTGACCGAAGGAAAATCGATGTACAACTGTAACATTGTGGTAATTGACGACGACACCATTACTCTTGAATTGGTGCAAATCATTCTTGAGGAAGTAACAACAGGCGAAATTTACGTTTTTTCTGACAGTAAACAAGCATTGGATTATGTGAAAAGTGACAATATGGATAATATTTCCTTGGTGATGTGTGACTGGTTAATGCCAGACGTCAGTGGTTTAGACATTCTTGCAGCCCTACGAAAATCTAAACCACATTGTCCATTTTTGATGTTAACTGCCAACGCCACCAAAAAATTGGTGATTGATTCTATGCGCTTAGGTGCATCTGATTTTGTGGTTAAACCTTTTCACACCAATGATCTCATAACTAAAGTTGAGCGACTTATTCGAAATGCGGATGATGAATAACGTTGTTTTGCTTATTTTTTAACCCTTTTCAATTGAAGTGACAGTATTCATGCAGTTTGACAAAATTATCGATAGAACTCCTACTTACGCCCTTAAATGGGCTAAATATAAAGACCGTAATATCCTACCTATGTGGATTGCTGATACTGAATTTAGGTGTGCTGAGCCTATTTTAGATGCCCTTAAAGAACGCACTGAGCATGGCCTGATGGGTTATACTTTGCCAGCTGACCATGTAACAGCCAATCAAGCTGTGGTCGACTGGTTAGCCCGTCAATATGATTGGCACATCAAGACGGATTGGATTGTGTGGACGCCAGGTGTGGTGCCCGCGTTTAATGTGGCTTGTAAGGCATTATGCCAACCTGGTGATAAAGTGTTGATTCAAACACCCAACTATCCACCGCTTATCGCGGCGCCTAAGTTAAATAATTTAATTAAAGTTGATATTGGAACAGTAGAAGTGGAAGGGCGTTGGACAATCGACTTCGATGAACTCGAAAAACAAGCCGCTGACCCTAAATGTAAACTTTTTATTATTTGTAACCCCATGAACCCTGTTGGTTCGGTACTGTCGGCAGAAGAATTACAACGCATAGCGGAAATCTGTTTAAGTAATAACGTGATGTTGTGCTCTGATGAAATTCATTGCGACATTATTTTAGATGAAGATGCTAAACATTTACCAGCTGGGAAACTAGCTGACTTTAAAGGCCAAGCCATTACGCTTATGGCGGCCAGCAAAACCTTTAATGTGGCTGGTTTAGGCACGTCTTTTGCGATTATTGAAGATGCTGCGATAAGACACAAATTTAACAGTGCAGCTAAAGGCATAGTACCATGGGTAACGGTTTTAGGTTTAACAGCAACTCAAGCCGCGTTTACCCAATGTGATAATTGGCATCAGGAACTATTAACTTATCTACGTGGCAATAGGGATTATTTGGTAGCAGAAATAGCCAGTATAGATGGCTTACAATTACTGACACCACAAGCAACGTTTTTGGCGTGGATTGATGCCAGTGGATTAGGTTTAGATAATCCACAAAAATACTTTGAAGATAAAGGTATTGGCCCTTCACCTGGGATAGATTTTGGTGATAAGAATTTTGTACGTATAAACTTTGGCTGCCCACGTTCGCAACTAGAACAAGCGATTGCATTGTTAAAGGCCTAGTGCTGGAATACTAGGTTAAAAGCCCATTGATTATTTTAGATTTTAAAAGGGCCTAACTATGAAGTTAGGCCCTTTTTACTGAGTGTCTACTCTAAAATACCTACACTAAAAATTGTACTTAGCACCCACTACGAATGAACGTGCTGGTAAAGGCGCGACATCTTTTATAAAAGAGCTATGAACCTTGGCTAACTCATTCGTCAAGTTATTGCCTTTCACGTAAAAGGTTAAATCATTGTCGCCCAAGGGAACATAATAGTTAAATGATGCAGAAACTAAGGTATATCCATCGGTTTGAGTTTCATAATCAGCAATTTTATCTTGCTTGGAATAATGAATCGCTCCTAACTCTGCATGCCAATTGTCTTGTTCCCAATGTAACTCAGCTCCAAATCTCATTGGCGGGATCCGCGGTAAATTTTCATTACCATTAACGCTATGGCTCAATTTGGCACGAGTAAAGTCTGTAAAGCCACTGACGCGTAAATTCTCATTTAAATGCCAGTCAACATCAGCTTCAAAACCATAAAGTACGGCGTCTTGCTGGTTAAACGCATAGACAGGTGTGCCTGCTTCCTCGTCGTGGCCTTCTTCTTCGTCATGCTCTTCTGCTTCATGATCGTGGTATTCTAAGCCGGTGTTTTGTTGAAACAAATAGTTATCGATTTGGTTATAAAATACACTGAAGCTCGTTTGCAGGTTATTAGCTTGGATCCTATAAGTAATATCTAAATTATTTGAGATTTCTTTATCAACTGAATGACCAGATTGCACCACAGTAAACTCAATATCGTCTGGGTCACTATCATCAATTTCTAAATCAAACCCAGCGCCTACTTCATAAGTAGAAGTACTAATATGAAGTCCATTTGAAAATATTTCAGCAGATGAAGGTGCTCGTTCAGAGAATGCATAGTTTATTGCCAAAGACTGATTATCGTTGACTTGATAGACAAATCCAGCTGAGGCACTAGCTGCTGTATAGGTAAGGTCTTCAAAATCTGCATCAACTTCGCTATTGATAAAAAAGTCGTTGTCTGGTTTGTGAGATACGTGTTCAATTCTAGCGCCAAGCTGCCATAAAAAATTGCCAATTGATTTTTCTTCCAATACAAATAAAGCAGTATTGGTTGAATCGGTAGACGGCGTAAAGGCTTCTTCACCAATAGCTGAAAATTCAGAGTTGCTATAATGTAAACCTACAACACCTTCCCAGCCATTTACCGCTTTATGTTTTGCCCAAAGTCTTGATTCAATGGAATCATTTTCGAAAGTAGTGCCTATTTCGCCTTCTTCAATTTCACTATGCTGATAATCGGTATAGGCACTATGCCAATGAAGTTCAGTGAACAAGCCTGAGAGGTTTTTCCAATCGACCATTGATTGCACACGATCTTGCTTCATGCGAGCAAACACTTCTTCTTCGTGCTCCTCCTCGTCATGCTCTTCTTCTTCGTGGTGTTCTTCTTCCTCTTCATGTTCATGATCGTCATGAGAGTGGCCTGGAATACCATAATCTGTTTCTAATCTGCCGTAAGATAAAGCAACTGTCACATCGTCACCAATCCAACCTGCTCCAAACGTAAAACCTTGTGAATCTATATCTGAATTATCAATGGTGTCTACTACGTCACCATCTTCAAGGGTAAACTCAGGCACATCATAATCATCAGTTTGACGCTTGAACGCATCAAGATGCCATGCTAGCTTCCCAGAGCCACCATTAAGATCAGTAGATACCGAACGTTCATTTGAAACCGAATCGTAAAGTGCACTGACTCGGCCTGATGTGTCATCTTGGCGAGTTTTAGGTAAGCGGTTATCCACTACGTTTACCACACCACCAATTGCTCCACTTCCATATAATAATGTCGATGGTCCACGTAACACTTCGATTTGAGTAGCTGTGCTAGTTTCATTGGTTGTGACATGATCAGGCCCCACGCGAGACGCATCAGAACTATCTAATCCATTTTGTATGACTTTTACCCTAGGGCCATCCAAGCCACGAATGATTGGGCTACTCGATACAGGGCCAAAATAAGTACTGTTCACGCCCGGCACAGATTTTAAAGTCTCACCTAAGGTCGCGCTTTGATTCATTTCTAACTCGTCACCACTTAAAATGGAAACCGGCGTGGCCGACTGCAAAACTGAACGGCCAAGAGGGGAAGCGGTGATGATGAGAGTTTCAATATCATGTTCATCTTTTTGAGTGGGCTTATCTTCAGATAAAGCGGGACGACTGGCTATTACAGCCAATACTAATAAAGTGATTTTTGATAGATTAAAAGGCATAAGTCACTGGGAGTTAGATATTCAAGTGATGTTATACTATAACAATAACGGTTTTGTGCAATCACTTTTTGAATAAATTGTCGCAACTGGTTACTCTACTGGTTTATAGCAAAGGTAAATATGCCTTAGGTGGTCAGGGTAGAAAGGTAGCGTAAACATATGCAAAAATTTGAATCACCCGCTCACGCCTCGTTAAGTTTAATGTGTGAGTCTGAAGAATTAATCGCTGTGCTACATCCTTATGCTTTTATTCAAGGGGTGATTTTTTCTGTGGCTGGCGCACCTGAAATTCCTATGCCTGAAAAATGGTTACCTTGGGCGCTTAAAGCGAGTAACCAACTAACAAGTACTGAGCAGGCAGATAAGCTCACCGATATTTTGATGAAAGTGTTGCAAGAGCAGCTAAAAAGCCTGAGTGAAGAGAAAATACACTTGCCTATGGGTATTACGTTCAACCAAAGAGGACAAGAGCAAAGTACCGTTGCACAATGGTGCCAAGGGATGTTGTTTGGGCATAGTCAACTCGAACCCGTTTGGCAGGATGCTTGGAATAAAATGCAAGTGAGCGAAGCTACCCAAATGCGACAGCTTCAAAAAGACCTAAGCCATTGTTTATATATGTTCACTACTTTTGCCGATATCCCATTGGCGGTGCAACAAGCTGAAAGTAGAGGTAACGATCAGTTACTCAATATACTGCCAAGAATATTTTTATCCTTTCCAGAAACCTTAAAAACCTATGTTGGATTGTCTGGCAGGTTAGTGGATTTTTTACCTAATCAGTTTGAGACTTTTGAACATAAATAGAGATAAATCAGCAGCTAAGAGTAACCTTCTTCAACTAGCACGCAAAGCAGGAAAATTTAAACCACAGAGAAAAAAAGGAGGGCACCGGTTGCCGCGCACAGAAGCAAAAAGTAAATAAATCTTTTCTCTGTGCAGCGTCAGCCCTCCTTTTGCTCTGTGGTAAATAGCTTTTATTTTAGCGACAAACTGCATAGGCTCTTCTACCTGATAGTTTTTATTTTCGTCTTATTAAGCTGTATACTGCTGCTTAAAGTCAATGGCTTTTATCTTAAGTTGTTGATCTAAAATAATAAAATATAAAATTAGTCGTACTGGGAAACATATATGAATAGATTTACTCGTTTTAAAAGTGTCACGACGCTTGTAGCCGTCTTGGGCACATTAACTGCCTGCGTAGGAAGTCATAATTTGAATAAAGAACCGCTTGAAAATGGCGTAAAGTTAACCAATGAAGCCATATACGGAGACTGGGAATATAACGCCAAACGTCCAGGAACAGTGCGCTGGTTAGATGAAGGCGCCAGTTATAGCGCCTTAGAAACGGCACCAGGTTATGAAGACGCCAAACTTGAAAAAGATCAATACGGCGATGACATCAAAGTGTATGAGGAAATCGTAAAATACGACCCAGCTACTTTAGAACGCACTGTATTATTACCCCTAAAACAACTTATTCCAGCAGGCACTGACAAAGCGCTAGCAGTAGACGATTATCAGTGGTCTAAAGATAAGTCGAAAATATTAATATACACCAATGCCAAGTACGTTTGGCGCAGAAAAGACCGTGGCGATTATTGGGTTCGTGATCTTAAGACCAATGAGTTGTGGCAATTAGGTGGCGAACAATCAGCGCCAGCTGAAATGATGTTTGGTAAATTTTCACCCGATGGTTTGAAGTTTGCTTATGTATGGAAAAACAATATCTATGCGCAAGACCTAAAGACCCGAGAAGTGAAGGCATTAACCACTGATGCTTCAAATACCATCATCAATGGATTATTCGATTGGGCTTATGAAGAAGAGTTCTCTATTCGTGATGGATTCCGTTGGAGCCCAGATAGTAAGCGAATCGCTTTTTGGCAAATGGATACCCATGCAGCTAAAGACTTTTTGATTATCAATAACACCGACACGCTTTATCCTGAAGTGACTGCTATTCCTTACCCAAAAGTTGGTGAGGAAAATGCGGCTGCACGTATTGGTGTTGTTAGTCTAGATAAGCCAAAAACTCAGTGGGTAGAACTACCAGGTATAGCCAAAGACATGTATGTGCCACGTATGGACTGGGCTAATAACAGTGAACAGTTATTGATCCAGCAATTCAATCGTAAACAGGATACTAATACCTTGTTTTACGCAGATGCTGATACCGGAAAAGCTGAGCGATTCTTAACTGAAAAAGAAGACACCTTTATTGAATTGATGATTGAGCCTAAGTGGCTTAAAAACTCAGATGATTTTATTTGGCAGAGTGAAAGAGATGGTTGGAAGCACGTCTATCGTGTATCTCGCGATGGTAAAAAATATCAAGATCTGACTCCAGGGGAGTTCGATGTCACTGAACTGGTTTCAGTTGATGAACAAAATGGGTGGTTGTATTTTATAGCGTCTCCAGACAATGTATCGCAACGATATTTGCAGCGCACGCGTTTAGACGGCAGCGGTAAGATGGAGCAGGTTACGCCAAGTCAATATAGTGGCAGCAATTCTTATAGAATATCTGCTGATTCAAGTTGGGCGATACACACTCATTCTGCGTTTTTGTCGCCACCGGTTTATAGCTTAATTTCACTGCCTGATCACAAAGCACATCATGTACTTGAGGATAACGCCGCGCTTGTTGCAAAACTCGCTGAGTTAAACATAGGTGACGTTGAATTTTACAGCGTAAAAGCCCAAGACGGCTTACGACTAGATGGGTATATGTTGCGCCCCGCTGGACTAGACAAAAGCAAAAAGTATCCTTTAATCCATTATGTATATGGTGAACCAGCTGGCCAAACCGTGCGCGATGCTTGGCAAGGTAACCGAGGCATGTGGGGCATCATGATGGCACAGCAAGGATTTATTATTTCTTCCATTGACAACCGTGGGACAGCAGCACCTAGAGGTCATGATTGGAGACGCTCTATTTACGCTGGCGACGGTAGCTTAGAAACGCAAGATCAGTCAGATGCTATCACCGCCATGTGCGCCCAGTGGCAGTATATCGACTGTGACCGCGTAGGTGTTTGGGGGCATTCTGGTGGCGGATCTTTAACGCTAAACTTGATGTTTAGACATCCAGATGTGTTTAAAGTGGGTGTGTCTCAGGCTCCAGTACCTGATAAGAAGTTGTATGACTCCATTTATCAAGAACGTTATTCAGGTTTATTAGCGGACAATATTGATAATTATACTCAGGTTTCGGCTATTTCTCATGCGTCCAAACTAGAAGGAAAATTATTATTAGTGCATGGTACAGGTGATGACAATGTGCACTATCAAGGCAGTGAGCGATTAATCAATGAGTTAGTTAAACACAATAAACAATTTGACCTGATGTCTTACCCAAATAGACGCCATGGAATTGTTGAAGGTAAAGGTACCTCATTGCATTTAAGTACCATGCGAGCGAATTATTTTATTAATAATTTGTAGAGGAAACAAATGACCTGCAGCCTTAATAGCAAAGCAGTTACGAGCCACTGGCTGCTAGCTTAAAGAAGAAGATAAAAAAACGGCATCATTTTTTAAAAATGATGCCGTTTTTATTTGATAAGGCAAACCACCTACAAAAAACTTTGCGTAGCTCGTATCGCGCGGCGACCGACTCGTAGCGTTTGGCGACCAACTACAAAGATAAGAGCAAAAGAATTTAAACCACAGAGCAAAAAGAGCGCACAGACGTATAGAAAATTAAATGTTTCTTTTCTCTGTGTAAGCGAAGCTCTCCTTTTACTCTGTGGTGAATAGCTTTCGTCTTTCAGCTCGTCGTTATTTCTTCGCTTTTGTCTTTAGTTCAAAATCAAATTCTTGAGCTGAGATGACCAACCCTTCTTCATTTTCACTAGGGAAAACCGCGATGGCTACGTCGTCGTCTTCCAAACCTTGAGTCCAACGGCTATGCCAGGTTTTCAAATCAATTGCCTTAGGCTCGCATTCAGACCACTCTCCAGTAGCCCATGCTTGAGCAAAGTCTTCACTTGGCCAAACTGGGGTGCAATCTTCATCTTCTGTATTAAGCATCACACAGCCGTCTTGGTCTGTGAGTATCCATACTTGTTTGTTTGAAACACATTCTTTTATTAAGTAGCTGAGGCGTTGTTCTGGGGTAAAATGCGCAATATTGTCTAGGGTATCTGACATGAATGATCCAAAAATGGTTAGCGTGAAAGTAAAAAGACTAAAACAATTCTATATTTTAGTCTTTTGTTATTACTAATTCTCAACCATAAAGGGAATATTTGCATTACCTACTTTATTCTTCCCGTCATGGGCGTAGTTAAATAATCGATACTCCCCGGCTTCATCAGGGGCATTAAAGGTCATTTCAACGCTATCTGTTTGAACATCAGACTTGAGTATTTGTAATGCCAATTCGGCAGGTTTGGCTTCAAAGTGCCCTCCTTGACTGCGAGTCTCGACTTCTTTCATCAATACCCATTCATGGGTTAGCGGGTCACCATCTGGATCCATCACTTGTACCTTGACTGTGGCGGGTTGTCCGGCTTTTAAATGGATATTTTCAACCGCTTGTTTATCATTTATCAAGATGGCTTTTGACAAAGGAGCGCGATTAGCTGGATATTGTCCTGTCCACATCCGGGTGAGTTCATCAATTCTAGCGGTTTGTTCGCCCGATTCATTAAACATACCGTACCAAGTAGGGGTACGTTCTTGTTTCTGTCCCCAGAAAAATGCAAAGGAACCGATGATTTTACCGGTTTTATCTTCAAGGATGACATCTTGCATACGCTTCGCCATGCCCGCTGCTTTTACTGCACTTGGCTCTTCTATTTCACGTTCCCATTCAGTAGTAGGTAATTCCCAATGTCCCATTGGACCGAATTCGGTCACCATGTATGGCTTATCAACGTTACTTGTGGCGATGCTAGCGGGTAATGTGACTAAATCTCCATAAGTCTGTACAGATAAAATATCGATATTAGGTGCGTATTGTAAAACTTGGGCGATATCTTTAGGGTTGGCACCTGCAAGGCTAAAAGTTGCTGGATGGTTGGGATCATGTTTGTGAATATAATCGATGATGTCACCCATGGCTGCATAAACCTTAGTGTTGACTTGTTTTAACTTACCTTGTTCGTCAAACAATAAATTAGGTTCATTGTTAATCACCCACATCAATACATTTGGATGATTTTTGTATTTTTCAATGGCAGCGGTTACCTGTTTAAACTGTTCGGCCACCGCTTCTTCGTCGTTGTAATCAAAGCCTAATAATTCTTTACCCGTCTTGATACCTACAGCAACCATTAAACCGAGTTTTTCTGCAATGACGAGTTCTTGTTCGATATGGCTTAAATTCCAAGTTCGAAAGGTATTGCCTCCTGCTTCTTTTAAGGCGATGACTTTTTCATCATTTTTGTAGCCCAAGCCTACCCCTTTTACATTATAAGGTTGGCCATTGACGGTGAGAGAGTACTGGTTATCTTGTTTGACCACTTTTACAACTGCGGGTGTTTGAGTTGCTTGATTACATGCGAGTAACAGGCCACTTAGGGTCAAAAATAAAACTGAAGAAAATAATCGTGAGGTCATCAAAAAATGTGATTTCATATTGAGTCCGTATATTGCGTTTAAAATGCTAAGTAACGTTTCAAGATAAATTGTATTCTACATCCGCGGCATTGCGTACAATAAACAGGGCATAATTCGGCCAATTGGGTCGTTGTTAGGACTAAGCGGATGCAAAAGGTATTTTTTTGGAATGGTAATAAGTCTGCGGCAAGGCAGAATTATGAATTGGCTTTACTAGAAGCATGTTTAGAGGTGACCGCTCAAGATTATGCTGCAGTCGACGTGCGGGTCGATAATACTGATTACCCCCGCGCGGCTGATGAAACTAATATCTTTGCGACTGGCGCTGATATTTTGGTAACTGTTGCAGGCAATGTAAAATTTAAGGACATACCAAAACTGGTGATCACCCAACCACTCACTAAAGGATTGCTGGGTTACCGATTACTTTTAGTCAGAAATGAGTCCTTAGCCAGTTTTTCGCAGATTAATACACCACAACAGCTACAAGCGTTATCTATAGGTGTACCTCAAACTTGGGCAGATGCTGAGCTATTTCGCCATAATCAATATAAGGTGATTGAGCAGGGAACCTTAGACGATTTATTTTTGCGATTAAAGAATGGTTCATTTGATTATGTTGCCTTAGGTGTAAATGAAATTGAGGAAATCTATGCTAGTCGAGTGGCGACATTGGAAGGCATAAGTATTGAACCAAGCTTAATGCTTTATTATCCATTTCCCTTAGTGTTTTATGTCTCTGCTGCACAACCAATATTGGCTCAACGAGTGAAAACAGGGCTCAATAAGATAATTGTAAATGGAGAGTTTGAGTCACTTTTTGAGCGACATCATGGGGATGTGGTGCAACGTTTAAAGTTACGGGATAGAGCTGTATTGACGTTAAACAATCCGGCATTACCCATTGAGATGAACGGTTTTTCCGGTTCCTTATTAGACTAGGTGAACCATAATTTTTGCGGTTTAGATTAGGCCGCTACGCAACATAAATTACGCCCCGCGTTTTTAGCTTTGTACATAGCTTTATCCGCTCGTCCTATCCATTCAAAACCCGTCTCATCGTGGCTGTACTCGGCAATGCCTATTGAAATGGTAACATGCAGGTTATTATCAAAACTGTGTTGGTCGATGGACTCTCGAAGTAGTTCCGCTAAAATAGTGGCTTTTTCTAGATTACTATGGTGTGAAATCACCACAAACTCTTCACCACCAAACCGGAATAAATGATCGTCATGGGTCAATTTTTGACTCGCTAAATCTGCGAAGTCACGTAAAATATTATCACCAACACTATGTCCAAATTGGTCATTAATTTTTTTAAACTCATCCAAATCAATCAAAATCAGACAAGGGGTGTGGTGTTTCAGGGCACTACTTTGTTCTGTTATGCGCAATAACTCTTCTTCCATAGCGCGTCTATTTCCCGCCCCTGTCAATGGGTCTTTCACTGACAATTCTTTGAGTTGTGTTTGTTGGCGCAACATACGGTCGGCAAAGGCATAGCTAAATAGAAGAGTAATCAGGGTAGAAAATATGTATTGAACAATAAATATATAATTCAGTTGGTCCCATAAAAATATACCTAGCCCGATCACCATGACAGTGGCAATAAAAAGAGACTGTTTTGGGTTAAGTAGAAAAAATATGCCTATGAGTGCTGGGTACAACCACACAATTTGTTGTGCACCTTTTAAACTAATAGTCGCCACCACTATGCCAATGCACAATAAGGCCAATAACCATCGTGCGACAAGAATTTTACCTGTGTTATATACATAGGTAAAAAGAACAGTGGTAGATATAACGGTAAATAAATCGAGTAGCGCAATGGCCCATTCAGAATGAAATGCTCTAATAAAAAAGAATGGTGCAATACACAAAGCTGACGCACCACTAATTGATAGTACGATATATTCTTCGGTGGTTCTTTTCCTATTTTTCATCATCACTACTCATATGCTGAGCTCTATTAACGTCAATCACTTTACCGCAAGTCATCACAAGTTAATTGAAGCACTACTATTTAATAGCCCCTATTAAAATCTAAAACGTGCTGAAGGGCTTTTCCATTGATAAATCTGTGATAATTCTCCCTGAATAAAGGGAAAATGTCTTCTGGTTTGGATTCTGCCGCAGTGTGTTGGGTTATGTAGAGATTATCTAATCGCCAATAAGGATGAGTGTTTGGTAACGGTTCTTCTAAAAATACATCTAAAACAGCGGCGTGCAATGTTTTGTTTTGTAAGGCATCGATTAACGCACTATCGACTATTGTGGAGCCTCGTCCTGCATTGATTAATACGCAGCGTAGTGGCAAGTAGGATAAAAATTGCTGATCTATTAGCCCAGAAGTTTCGCTGCTTTGGGGTAATAGGCATACTAGATAATCAAGATCTGCAGCAAAGGCTTGAACATTGTCATAACTGAAATAACGGTCAATGAATTCGCAATCTTGACTACTTCGGGTATAGCCACGAGTCTGCATTGAAAAGTGTTTCGCCATCTTGGCAATGGCTTTACCTATATTCCCCACGCCCATTATGCCTAGGGTTTTACCTGCTAATGTTTGATACTTAGGTGGTGCCCAACGGGTGTTTTTTTGTGCCTGATTAAAGCCACTTAAATTACGGGAAAAATACAGTAAATAGGCAAATACATATTCTTGCATGGCTTGCTGAAATACCCCTTTAACGCCACACAGCTGATAATTATTTTTATCCACCGCAAAAAGCGCAGCGTTGCCCGCCCAAGTCGATTGCAGCCATTTTAAGTGAGTGCATTGTTTAAGCACTTGCACAGTCAAATCAGGATCGCCAAATAAAATGTCTACCTGGGCATAATCAAAAGTCTCGGCAACTTTATTGTCTACCAAGACCAATGTTAGTTGTGGCAATTGTGCTGCATTTAAAAGTGTCTGGTAGTGCGCTGAATCACGACTCAATATGGCGACATTATGCATAGGCTTATTAGATACCGTGTAAAGAATAAATTACTAATCCATAAACAAAAGAAACTATATTTGTGTATTAGGTGTTATATTGGAATTAAATTCGGATTATTATCATTGTATCGATTTATAATCCGGAGAGACTACAACATGAGTGCCACAGATATCACTACTACCACTAGCACCGAACATGCAAAAATTTTATCGCCAAAAAGAAACACCACACAAGCCAATACCATTGAAGAACTGACAAACGAACAATTGGCCCATTTTGGGATCGACAAAAACAGCGAATATGGTCAGGCACTCTTTAATACTGCACAGCATTTGTATTACACACAAGCCAATATGCAACAACTTTGGCAGATCACCAGCGAAACCCTTGAAGGTTTGAGTAAAGAAAACAAAGTTGCCTATTTTAATGCAAAAAAGTTTTTGTCTTTTCAGATAGCAAAAATCCTCGACACCTTACAAAACCCGTTTCGTGCTACCTATCAAAGCTTAAGCAAACAATCTGGATCTCAAGTCAGTAAAAGTCACTATCCGCTGTTTGATAATGTGACCGCACTTTTTTCAGCTACACCTGTGGTGGTAAGAACCGCCACTTATGTTTACGCCTGCACTGAATGGGTAGATGATGCGTTTCAGGGTAAAGAGTCCACTCACCAGATTTATTCCCGTTTGCTCAATCCTACTAATATTTCTTTGGCCAACGCCATAGTTGACTTAGAGGCAGGGCCATACTCTGCAGATTATCTAGCTTGGAACTTTAACTCAGGTATGGCAGCCATTGATGCGCTGTTATCAAATGTGTTAAGCCATGGGGATGTGTTAATTGTCTCCCGCAATGTATACGGCGGGGTGTATCAACTATTACATGACTTTTTTGCCCGAGAGAATCGTCTAAATGTACAACTTGAGTGGTTTGATGGGTATACGGCCCAAGAGTTTGCTAATTTTATGCAGCAAACCAAGGCGAAACATGTAAAGTCTCTCGATGCTGGGAGTGCCTTACATGTCTATATGGAGTCTCCCTGTAACCCCCATGGTTACGTGCTTGATGTGGCCGGGATCAGCAAAATAGCCCACGCATCAGGGCATATTGTGATGTTAGACGCCACACTTGCCACGCCTATATTGCATCAACCTCTACAACGACAGGATAAGGACGAACGCCCCGATTACGTGGTACACAGTTATACCAAAGACATTTGTGGCAGTGGCGCTACCACTGCTGGTGTGGTCATTGGCGAAGCCTATCGTATGTTCCAAGGTAAAGGTGATTGTGTAAACGGTTACCATTGGTCAAAAACCATGTTCTGGGATGTGTATTACATTAAGGGCGCTTTTTTAGACTCTGAAAAAGCCTTTGATGTATTAACAGGTATGAAAACCCTAGAGATGCGCATTATGCAAAAGGTGATCAATACTTTTGTATTTAGTCAGTTTTTAGCCTCTCACCCAAGTTTTAATGTGAATTGCCATGCCATAGAAGGTCACCCCAACGCAGCTCTAAGAGAAGCCCAAATGCGCCACGGTTGGCCCTGTGCGTTATTTACTGTGGATATGCAGGGCACTGATATTAGTCGCGACACCTTTGTGCGCTTTTTTGACGCCCTTGAGCCCGCATTTAGTCATCAAGTGAGTATTGGACAGCACAATACTATTGTTTTATGCCCCGCATTAACCTCTCACAGTGAATTGGACTCAGAGGCACAAGCTAAGAGTGGTATTTATCTCACCACCATGCGTGTGGCGATGGGGACTGACAATGTGAGGGAATTGATTGCGCACTTTATTAATAGTGCCAGATTACACATTGAGCCAGCAAACCCTGGGTTTAGTGAAAAGTTTATGTCAGCTACTGAGATTGACGAATTGTATTTGCAGACTTGTATGCGGGTAAGTCAACAACACTTTTCAAGTGGCGGTTCAGTAAGTGATATGTTGAATTAGTTTATAGGGAGTATCTTGTAAGCCGAGTATGCCATACTCGGCTTTTTTATTGAGAGTGAGACTAAGTATGTCCAAAATTGAATTTTCAGCACAGCAAAAGCAACAATTTATCCAAAAGCTACAAAAATATATGAGTGATGAATTAGAAGTTGAATTAGGTCAATTTGATGCTGACTTTCTTGTGGATTTTATTTCGAAAGAAATGGGCGGTCATTATTATAACCAAGGGTTGTATGATGCCCAAGCAGTGCTAGCCGATAGAATGGATTCCCTTAATGACGCTATTTATCAGCTAGAACAATAGCGCTGTTTTAGCTATTCAATTCTGGTGCGATTACTTTCCACAAAAAGTTAGTGTTACATTCTAAGCATTTAGTAACATTTTCCCTGCTTAATTGCTGATTTTCGTCATGATCTTGCCTTAAAAAACAGGTAGATTATGACCAAGCTCATTATTGCGGAAAAATCATGGCGTTTACACTCAATAAACTTAGGCAGCAACCAGCATGGATTGCGCTGATTATTTTTATTGCCCTTTGTTTGTGGGTAGCTTCAGGTATGCTGAAAGCACAAAACGACAATGAATCTGCAACACCCAAAAGCACCGAAATACCATTAGTGAAAGTCACGGTAGAACATATTATCGCTGATCAGGTGACACGTGAAATCAGCTTGTACGGAAGAACCGAACCAGATCGCATTGCCACGTTGCGCTCCGAAGTAAAAGGTTTAGTGACAGCAGTGCATGTGCAAGAAGGTGAGCGTGTCAGTCAAGGCCAAAAAATCATCAGCCTCGAAAAAGGCGATTACGAAAGTCGTTTACAGTCTGCCCAAGCCACCTTAAAACAACGGCAAGTAGAACTTAAGGGGGCAGAATCTTTAGGTAAACAAGGTTATCAATCACAAACGGCCTTAGCCCAAGCTTCTGCCAATTTGGAGATGGCTAAAGCAGATGTGGTGTCCTTCCAATTAGCTGTCTCTAGAACACAAATAGTGGCACCTTTTGATGGCATTATAAATGAGCGTTTTATTGAAGTAGGCGATTATCTTAAAGAGGGCGACCAAGTAGCGAAATTAGTGGATTTAGATCCCTTGGTGATCACGGCGAATGTTACGGAGGCCAATGTAAAAGGACTTAAAACTCAGCAACATGCAACTGGACGTACGGTGTCTGGGGATGTGTTACAAGGCAAAATTCGTTATATATCGAGTATTTCTGAACTGGGTACCAATACTTTTAAAATTGAAGTAGAAGTACCCAATGCTGATTATTCCCAAATGGCTGGCATGAGCACCGAATTAGCCTTACCTCTAGAAACCACTTGGGCCATGCGTATCTCCCCAGCAGTGATGGCGTTAGACGAACAGGGCAATTTAGGTGTGAAAATTGTTGTAAACGAACACGTGAAGTTTGTGCCTATTGATATTGTAAAAAGTGATAGTCAAGGCGTGTGGTTAACTGGCATGGGCCAAAGTGCAGACATTATTACCCTTGGCCATGGTTTTGTGCGCGAAGGGGATAAAGTAGAAGTTGCACGCATTGATGAAGCTGCCAACACCCCAAATAGTCTTTCTTCAAAGGCTAACTAATGAATAATTTAATTTATGGTGCCTTAAGCCATAGCCGTACAGTGCTAATGATATTTGTATTGTTACTGGTTTCGGGGGTGGTGACTTATTCGAATATCCCTAAAGAATCGAATCCAGACGTACCTATCCCCTTTATTTATGTGTCTATAGTGCACGACGGTATTTCTCCAGAAGACGCTGAGCGAATGCTGGTTAAACCCATGGAGCGTGAGTTGCGTTCTATTGATGGGGTAAAAGAAATGCGCGCTACTGCCGGTGAAGGTTTTGCCAGCATCACCTTAGAATTTATTGCGGGCCTTGATTCTGTTGCAGCCCTTGCTGATGTGCGAGATAAAGTCACTGTTGCTAGAGCAAAATTACCTTCAGAAACTGAAGAACCTACTATTCATGAAGTGACTATGGCAGGGCAACAAGCTGCTGTGACTGTGGTGTTATCTGGACCTGTGTCAGAAAGGGCATTAGTCACTGTGGCTCGCGAGCTAAAGAATCAACTTGAAGGCATCAGTGAAGTGCTTGAAGTGGAAATTGGCGGCGATCGTGAGGACATTGTTGAAATTGTAGTGGATCCTCTGTTGATGGAGTCTTATGGACTCGATCAAACAGACATTCTCAATTTGTTATCCCGTAATAACCGATTGGTGCCAGCCGGCACTATGGACAATGGCAAGGGCAGTTTTGCGGTCAAAGTGCCTTCTGTGTTTGAGTCAGTGAAAGATGTGATGGAGCAGCCTGTTAAGGTACAAGGAGACAGTGTGATTACCTTTCAGGATGTCGCACAAGTTAGGCGCTCTTATAAAGATCCTAGTAGTTTTGCCCGTTTAAACGGCCAGTCATCTGTGTCACTTGAAGTGAAAAAGCGCCCAGGTGAAAATATGTTACAGACTGTCGCTAACGTGAAGGCATTAGTGACAGCAGCCCAAGAATCAAGCATTTGGCCTGCTAGCATCAATGTCAGTTACACAGGCGATCAAACCATTGACGTCAATATGATGTTAAACGATCTACAGAATAACGTATCCAGTGCGGTTATTTTGGTGGCCATTGTGATTGTGGCTATATTAGGGCTTCGCACTGCATTTTTAGTTGGCGTGTCTATCCCGGGATCTTTTTTGACGGGTATTTTGATTATTTCTTTATTTGGTTACACCTTAAATACAGTGGTGCTTTTTTCACTCATTATGGCAGTGGGTATGTTGGTAGATGGAGCCATAGTGGTGACTGAATATGCCGATCGCTGTATGAGTGAAGGCATGGATAAAAAGCTGGCCTATAGCAAAGCCGCACAACGAATGGCTTGGCCTATTATTGCTTCTACTGCTACTACTTTGGCTGCTTTTGCTCCTTTGATGTTCTGGCCCGGCATGATGGGCGAATTTATGAAGTATTTACCTTTTACCTTGATTGCGGTGCTGTCGGCGTCATTGTTGATGGCGTTAATTTTTGTGCCTGTGTTAGGCGGGGTATTTGGAAAACCTAGGTATGTTTCAGAGTTCGACAAACAGCAATTACTTGAAGCGGAAAATGGCGATATTAAAAATTTGCAGGGTTTTACTGGTAAATACATTCGCGTGCTCGCCAGTGCTATTCAGCATCCTTGGAAAATATTATTAACTGCCATAGTGGTGGCCTTTTTATCTTTTACCGCTTATGGCATATCGGGTTTAGGTACCCAGTTTTTCCCCAATGTTGATGTGCGTGGGATCAATATCACAGTGCGCAGTGCGGGAGATCTGTCGATTTATGAAAAAGACCAAGTCGTGCGTAAAGTGGAAAATCGATTGCTGGATATGCCTGCCATTGAAACTTTATACGTACGTACCGGTGGGCAAGACCAAATAGGGTATTTGCGACTGAATTTAGTTGACTGGCATCTACGCCCCCATTCTGATGAGGTACTCAAAGAAGTCCAGAGTCGCCTCAAGGGAATGGCAGGAATGGATATTGAAATATCCCCAGATCAAGGTGGTCCTCAGTCAGGTAAAGATTTACAGATCCAATTGTCCTCACGCTTCCCTGAATTGTTAGATGAGGCTGCACACAAAATACGTACTGCGTTAGATAATAACGATAAGTTTACGTCTATCAGCGACACCGCCTCTAAACCTGGCATTGAATGGCAACTTAAGGTGAATCGTGCCGATGCCGCACGTTTTGGCGCAGATGCCACTCTGGTTGGTAGCACAGTACAATTTTTAACTAATGGGCTAAAAATTGGCGAGTACCGCCCTGATGATGTGGATGATGAGTTAGATATTCGGGTGCGTTATCCAGTTGAATCGAGGTTTATTGGCAAACTCGATGAACTTAGAATGAAAACGGCTGGTGGCATGGTACCCATTTCCAATTTTGTAGAGCGTACCGCCAAACCTAAAACAGATCTTATCAGACATATCGATAGTCAAAGAGTGATATCTGTTGAAGCGAATATGGTGCCCGGTGAGTTGTTAAGTATTGAACTGCCTAAATTACAGGAGCAGTTACCCAGTTTAGGTTTAGATCCTCGAGTAAATCTGACTGTCAAAGGGCAAAATGAAGAACAAGATGAATCGACCCAGTTCTTAGAGAAAGCATTTTTAATTGCTCTGTTTGTGATGGCGATTATTTTGGTGACTCAGTTCAATAGCTTCTATCAGGCCTTTCTCATTTTAAGTGCAGTGTTATTTTCTACAGTAGGCGTGTTTCTGGGGTTACTTATTTTCCAGAAACCCTTCGGCATAGTGATGTCAGGCATAGGGGTGATTGCTTTGGCGGGCATAGTGGTCAATAACAACATTGTGCTTATTGATACCTACAATATTTTACGTAAAGAAGGTGTACCTGCGATGGAAGCGATTTTACGTACCGGAGCTCAGAGATTACGCCCAGTATTGATGACTACAGTGACCACTATTTTAGGCTTATTGCCTATGGTGGCAGAGATCAATATCGACTTTATTGGCCGAAATGTCGATATTGGCGGCCCGTCAACTGAGTGGTGGTCGCAACTTGCTACCGCTGTGGCTGGTGGTTTGGCTTTTGCAACTGTTCTGACATTAGTACTCACACCTTGTATGTTGGCGCTAAAGGCAAGGCGTGATGAGCGAAAAGCTGAATCACTTGTTGCTGTTAAGGCCACTCCCGTGAGTGACTAATTAATACTCATCCGGACTTATAAGTCATTAAACGTATGTAAGTAATTACTATTGCATGCTGTAATTATTCAGTAAAATTTACTTAATCCCTTGGGATTTATTATGGATAACTTCAAATATAAATAACAATATGCCTTAATGTATTCGAAGTGATACTTGTTATTGGCTTGTGATGAGCCTCAATTCAGCCAGATGCTATTTTAGGAATTTACTTTGATCCCACTTTTTAATTTACTTGTGCCTGCTAACGTTATCAAAAACAGCTCGTCTGTTTTTGGCAGATTATTTTTGGCTAGCTGTATTTCTTGGTTGTCGCTAAGCAGTGTTAGTGCAAATGAAGAATATGACATGTGGCCCAATACCCAATACAACACTAACATTCCTACGCATTCTCAAGTTCTGGGCTACAAAGTGGGTGAGCGGATAACCAACTATGCAGATATGTTACGTTTTTTTGAAGCCTTAGAAACCGCCGCCCCCGAGCGTATCAAGCTGTTTGAATACGGCAAAACCTGGGAAGGTAGAAAACTGATTTATGTCGCCATTGGTGCGCCAGAGTTAATTAACGACCTTGATGGGTTTGCAAAAAACATGCAAAAGTTATCAGATCCCAGAGTGACTAATAAGCAGCAAGCAATGGCGCTTAAAACTACTCTACCTAGCTCTGTATGGCTAGAATACGGTGTACACGGCAATGAAATCAGTAGCACTGATGCCGCGATGATGACGGCTTATCATTTACTAGCGGCCCCGAATGAAGCCACTAACAAAAAGATCCTCAAAAACACTATAGTGTTTATTGACCCTTTACAAAACCCTGACGGTAGAACGCGATTTACCCAACGTTATTATGCGACGGTTGGCCTTCAGCACAGCGGTGACCGCATCAGTTCTGAGCAAAATGAACCTTGGCCCAGAGGGCGCACTAACCACTATTTATTTGATATGAATAGAGATTGGTTGGCAATTACTCAACCGGAGACAGCAGGAAGAGTAAAGATACTTAATCACTACCGACCCTTAGTGGTTGTTGATCTACATGAGATGGGAGGAGATGCGAGTTATTTCTTCGCCCCTTCTGCGCAGCCTTATAATCCTCATATGACCCAAAACCAAATAGACAATATTGGTTTGATTGGTCGTAATCATGGCAAACATTTCGACAGTTTTGGTTTTGATTATTATACCCGTGAAGTGTTCGACGCCTTTTACCCTGGTTATGGTGATAGCTGGCCTATCTATTATGGCGCGTCTGCTTCGACCTACGAAGTAGGTTCATCACGAGGAATGGTTTTTAAGAAAAACAACGGTGAACGTTTAACTTACAAAGATACGGTACATAAACATTTTGTTGCCTCTATTTCCACAGCCGAAGGTGTGGCTGATAACCATGACAAATTGTTGAAAGATTTTTATCAATATCAACTCGATGCTATTGCAAGTGGCAAGGCAGACAAAAAAGAACGAGTGTATATTATGCCAACTCAGCAGGACAGAGCTGGAGCCCATAAACTCGCCACTTTAATGGCTCGTCATGGCGTAGAAGTCAATCAGGCAACAGAATCATTTAAAGCCTGCGGTAAAGATTATGCTGCGGGCACATACTGGATAGATACAGCGCAACCAAGAGGTAAATTTGTGAAAACGACTTTCACTAAACAAGTGAATATGGATGACAAATTTATTAATGAACAAGAACGTCGAAGAGCACGTTTGTTGAGAGACGAAATATATGATGTAACAGCTTGGTCATTACCCCTAATGTTTAACATTGAAACCGATGCTTGCAACAAAGTCATTAAGGCCAACAGTGTCAGTATCGAAGAAAGTCACAAGTTGCAGGGAGAGGTTTTGAATCCCCAAGCTTCAGTTGCTTTCCTGGTTGAGTGGGGAGATATGGCCTCAGTAAGGTTTTTAACCGCAGCATTGCAACAAGGTTTGGTTGTAAAAAGTGCAGATAAAGCTTTTGTATTGGAAGACAAACGGGCCTTTGCTGCAGGTAGCTTAATTATTGAGAGGCGTGTAAATAAAGCTGATTATGCAGATTTAGTCACAAAACTTGCAGAACAAACCGGTGCATTAGTGGTGGGAGTAGACAGCAGTTGGGTAATAGATGGTCCCAGTTTTGGCAGTGGCAATACAGTGACCATGAGTGCCCCCAACATTGCTATGGCATGGGATGAACCAGTTAACTCACAAAGTGCTGGAAATACGCGCTTTGTGATTGAAAGGCAGTTAAATTATCCGGTGACAGCTATTCGAACCAATATGTTGTCTAGGGCGAATTTGGCTAATTATCAGGTGCTAATTTTGGCTTCTGGTAATTATCAAAAAGACTTGGGTGAATCTGCAATTAATAACTTAAGAAGCTGGATCGGTAATGGTGGGGTTTTAGTGACTTTTGGTAAAGCCACACAGTTTGTTGCCTCCAGTGACGTGGCGTTATTAGATGTGAAGCGAGAGTTTGCTTATGAAGAAAAAACAGAAAAACCCTCAGCAGATAAAAACAAGACAAGGACAAAAGGTCAGTTGTTTACTGAGAAACAAAATTTACTCGATGCTAGTGAAGTGCTAGATAAAAACCCTGATTATGTAGCAGGTATCTTGGCAAATGTAGAAGTTGATCAAGAACACTGGTTGACAGCAGGGGTCAATAAAAATGTGGTGGCCTTAGTAACTGGCAATGACATTTATGCACCCATCACCCTTAACTCAGGTAAAAACTTAGCATGGTTTAGTGGTCCTGAAAAAGTCTTGGCAAGTGGCTACTTGTGGGAAGAAAACAAGAAACAACTGGCGTTTAAACCTTTCCTTCTTCATCAGCCCCTTGGAAAAGGTATGCTTGTGAGTTTTACTCAAGAGCCTACTACCCGTGCGTATTTAGATGGACTAAATGTACTGTTAACTAACAGTATTTTTAGGGCTGCCGCCCATGCCAAACCTTTACGATAGACAGCAAATCATAAAAAAAACTGTTAAATGACCGCTTAAGTAGTTGTCATCAAACGGTCTCAAAACTGAAATAATTTATTCAAACTGCAATGTTAGCTTAAGCCAAACCTGTTGGCTTAAGCAAAACTATGCAAATCAGTTACATCATTTATTTTGTTATAATTTTACTCGGGTGTTACTTAGTTTCACGGCTATTAACTCGACTGCAACTTTCCCGAGCTAAACATCCTTCTCTTCGCGGTCATAGTAAATGGTCTAGGCGTATTGCCGCCAAGATCCCATTTTTCTCCTACAGTGACTCTGAGTATTTTAATACTGATGGTGCGCCAACTAAAGTTGCTCTGCTCAGACGAGCCGCTATGCAAAAGTTACAGGATAACTTAGCCAAACAATCTGCTGACACCTTAGCTTATTGTGAGTCGATTGAACGTAGCATTTCAGATGTACGTTTTACTAGTCACTACCGTATTCCTTTCCCTTATCGAAATCTATTAAGTAAAACCCTCAAACTTGGATCTATTGCTGATGAATCCAAAGGTAATCAAATAAAAGACTTAGATGGTAACTGGCGATACGACTTGTCGGGTTCCTATGGCGTGAATGTGTTTGGTTATGACTTTTATAAAAAGTGTATGCATCAAGGCGCGGAAAAAACCAAATTGTTGGGACCTGTGTTAGGCGCTTATCATCCCGTTATTGCTGAAAATGTTGCTCAAATTAAGAAAGTATCTGGATTAGACGAAGTGTCGTTTCATATGTCCGGCACCGAAGCTGTGATGCAAGCAGTACGACTTGCTCGATATCACACCGGAAAAACCCACCTTGTTCGATTGTGTGGTGCTTATCACGGCTGGTGGGACGGTGTGCAGCCAGGCATAGGCAATAATCGCAAAACCCACGATGTGTATACCTTAGCTGACTTAAGTGAACATACATTAGATGTGCTCAAAACACGCAAAGATATTGCCTGTATTTTGATTAATCCTCTGCAAGCCTTCCATCCTAATGCCGATTCGGCATCCGATGTGTCGCTGATTGCCAGTGACCGACATACTCATTTTGATAAAACTGCCTATAGCCAGTGGTTAGGTAAGATCAGGGATATCTGTACTCAGAAAAATATCGTGTTGATATTTGATGAAGTGTTTACTGGTTTTAGGTTGAGTTATCGCGGTGCGCAGGGCTTCTTTGGCATTCAGGCCGATATGGTGACTTACGGCAAAACATTGGGTGGTGGGTATCCTGTGGGGGTGTTGGTAGGTACTCACTCTCTAATGAAGCGTTTTAAAGACGCTAAACCAGTAGACGTCTCTTTTGCTCGAGGCACCTTTAATTCCCATCCAAGTGTGATGGGCGCTATGCACGAATTTCTTAGGCTGATTCAATTGCCTGATATTCAGGCGTTGTACCAAACATCTGAAGCACTATGGAATGAACGAGTAGCACGCTTGAATCAGCGCTTAATAGCCGAACAAGTACCTCTTAAAATTACCAATATGCATTCCATTTTGTCAGTGATTTATACCCAACCAAGTCGTTATAACTGGATGTTGCAGTTTTACTTACGAGACGCTGGCCTAGAGTTGAGCTGGACAGGTACGGGGCGATTTATCATGAGTCTGAGTTATACCGATGCTGAATTTGAAAAGGTCATTGAGTGTATTGTCACTGCCGCAAAACAGATGTTGCAGGATGGCTGGTGGTGGTCAAGTGATGGGTTAACTAATAAAGCAATAAAGCGGCAATTTTTAGGGGATATGCTGACTGCCAGATTTCCACTGTTACGTCCCTTTTTACCTGCGCCATTGCGAAAACTTAAAAGTCAGAATAATCCAGAGTTATCCAAATCCGAATTAGTCGTGCAGCCAAACAACAACACAAGTCAGGTAGGTTAGATATGTTGATTAAAAAAGATAAAGAACTGCAGCAAAGTTTTAGGCCGTCTTTAAATGTTGAATTTGATGTCTTTTTACAACAACAAAGTCAAAGGTTTGCCCCTGAAAATTGTCTTAAAATTGATTTTCATTGCCATGATTATAATAGTGATGTGCCCGATGAGTTATGGGGGCGTATTCTCAGGTTGCCAGAAACATGGTTAAAAACCAAAAAGTTAGTCAAGTTACTCAAGGCTAACGGCAGTCAAGTCATCACCATAACCAATCATAATAACGCCCGTTCTTGTTGGGAGCTCAAGGACAAAGGAGTCGATGTATTAGTAGCGGCTGAATTTACTTGTTTCTTCCCCGAATATGATTTGTTTATTCATGTCTTAACTTACGGATTTAGCCAAGAGCAAGAAGAGATACTGAATCGTAAACGACAAAACGTGTATGACTTTTTACGTTTTGCCGCGGCTGAAGACTTGCCTGTTATTATGCCGCATCCTTTATACTTTTATACTCGTAACGAAAAAATTGACTTAAGTCTGTTTGAAAAACTTGCCGTCATTTTTGCACGTTTTGAGGTATTAAATGGGCAAAGAGATCTGTGGCAAAGTGTGCTGACCTTAAATTGGGTGCAAAGCCTCAGTCCAGAAAAAATTCTCAGTTATGCCAAAAAACATAATTTGAACCCTGCAGATTTTGGGGTGGATCCCTACAAAGCTAAAGTATTAACCGGAGGATCTGATGATCATACGGGGATTTTTGCGGGGCAGTGTGGTTCGTATTTATATGTGGAAAATTTAGCACAGCGTCTTGAAACCACTCCGGCTTCTGAACTTGCATTAGAAGCCATAAAAAACGGTGATATCGCACCTTTTGGGCAGGTGGGTGAAAATCAAAAACTAAACATTGCCTTGCTTGACTACTTTTCTCAAGTCGCCACCAAAATCAAAGATCCTGGCTTGTTTAGAATAATGCTTCACCGTGGCTCAACTTGGGATAAAATCGGCTGTTTTGTCGTCAGTAACTTATTGTTAGAAATGCAAAAGCATAAAAAAACCATGAAGTTTTTTTCTTTTGTGCATGATTCCTTGCAAGGCAAAAAGCCGAGTAAATTACTTAAGTGGCAAGTCTCTAAAGATTATAAATTTTGTATTAATCAGCTCGAAAAAATCGCTGACAGCAAAAAAGACGGACCTGAAGTGTTCACCGAAACCGTTAACCTTGCCATCAGAGATCTTTTTACACATTTGAATAAACTGATTGCACAAAGGGTTGAGTGTGCAATAAAAAGCAGTAACGGTATTCGTTTAGATAGCTTTTCAACTGAAGAGATTACTCGTAAGTTTGAAGTGCCTAGTCAACTTACCGCATTGTTTTTGGGCGATGGTAAACGCCAAGAAAACATGAGTAATATTCGCGTTGAGAAGTTACTCGACAACTTGTCTTTCCCCATCTTAATCAGTTTGATATTAGCGGGTTCTACCTTAGCTTCGACCCGAGTCTTGTATCAAAATCGTCAATTGCTCAATCAATTTGCACAACATTTAGGGAAAAATCAACACGCCAACCGCGCCCTGTATCTGACTGATACGTTATTCGACAAAAACGGTGTGTCTAGCTCCTTATCTGGAAAACTAAAAGAAATTCAACGAGCAGATCTACCTGTGGATTTTTTGATTTGTCATGAAGACGCAGAGTCTGCTCCACATTTACATGTAGTACGCCCAATCACTGAATTTGAAGTACATCGTTATGGTGAACAAAAAATTCGCATTCCAGACTTGATGGAAATCGCCAACATATTTTATGACGGTGGCTACGACAGGATCATTTGTTCAACTGAAGGACCAATGGCAGTGGTTTCTTTGTTTATTCAGCAAATGTTCAATGTACCCAGTTACTTTTTTATGCACACGGATTGGGTTGATTTTATTAAACATACTACCGATTTAAATCAACACGAACGTGACAGAGTTAGGCGTTTAATGCGTGCCTTATATAATAGATATGACGGTGTTTTTGTACTTAATACTGAGCACAAAGACTGGTTAACAGGCTTTGAAATGCAGCTTCAAGAAGATCAAGTGTTTGTCACAGCCCATCACACACAACCAAGGGATTTAGGAGTACAAAAAATCAGTAAAGCTAGCATTATTCCTGGGGCAAATGAGGATACACCAGTGCTATTTATTGCTTGTAGAATAAGTAAAGAGAAGGGGATCCTAGAGCTACCTGAAATTGTTAAACGTGCTAGAAAATATGTGCCTAATCTAGAAATTGTGGTGGCGGGTTCAGGCCCTGCAGAGTCACTACTTAAACAAGCTTTACCAGACGCTATCTATCTTGGCTGGCAAGATAAAAAACAACTCGCCGCTTTATATCTAGGCTTAGATTTGTTTGTTTTCCCGTCGCGCTTCGATACTTTTGGGAATGTAATTTTAGAGGCGTTTGTGCACGGTATGCCTACTGTTGCTTACAATTGTAAAGGCCCTAAAGACATTATCCAAAATAATAAAAATGGCTATTTAGTTGAAGATATTACAGCGATGAGCGACAAAATTGTTGAGTACTTTTCAAGTGCAAACATTCAAGAGAATATGCAACAAAAGGCTTTGCAGCGGGCCGCTGAATATCAAGCTGAACCTATCATGCAACAATTTTTACATGATATGGGGTTGGAATTACCCGTTATGTATAACAATCAAAGAACGGTGGCCTAAACGTGGTGAGCGGCGTGCAAACTTTATCTAAACGCGAACAGCTTAATTTTTTGTTAACCAATCGCATTCCACGAAGAGGGTTAACGCTGTTCATGGGCTGGTATAGCCAAATTCAAAGCCCGTTATTAACTAAATTTTCTATCTGGCTGTGGTCGTTATTTGCAGAAGATTTAAGACTTCAAGATGCTAAGAAACAAAAATTTACTAGCTTAGGAGAATGTTTTACTCGAGAGCTAAAGGACGGCCTAAGACCCATAGCAATGCATCCAGAACGAGTCGTTAGCCCTTGTGATGCCATAGTAGGCGAATTTGGCGATATTCAAGGAACTAAGGTTTTTCAAGCTAAAGGCTTTCCATATGACATCAGTGAGTTAATACCTAATATTCATTTAAACCATAAATACCGTGATGGTAAATACGTCACTCTGCGGCTGAAATCCAGTATGTACCACAGGTTTCATGCACCTATAGCATGTTCGGTCAGCAAGGTGACTTATATTTCGGGGGACACTTGGAACGTTAATCCTGTTGCCCTTAAACGAGTGCAAAAACTGTTTTGTAAAAACGAAAGAGCGGTAATCGAATTAAAAACTAATCACCCAACCAGCAGCATTACCTTAGTGCCCGTTGCCGCCATATTGGTGGCAAGTATGAAGTTTAATTTTTTACCACAAACCTTAAATTTGAAATACCAAGGTCCCAATGACATCCCTTGTGATGCGCAGTTTAATAAAGGCGAGGAAATGGGCTATTTCCAACACGGTTCCACCATTATTTTATTTGCCACGAGCAATTATCAGTTTTGTGAAGGCATTCAAAAAGGAGTGGCTATAAAGATGGGGCAACCCTTACTTACCGGTCATTTAACCAATTTTCCATAACACTAAAGCGGCATCACGCCGTTGATTTTACATTGACTAACTAATAGGTATAAACATGACTTTTTTTGAAGAATTACAAAAACAACGTTGGGATGATCACCGCTATTATCACCATAATAGAATTAACCAGTTTTTACATTTACTCAGCGCCAGCTGTTTTATAGTGAGTTACATGCTTGTCTTTTATTATCCGGCGTTAGCCGCTTTAGTGGGTTGGTTGTTGGCTATGGTTTTACGCCAAACGGGGCATTTCTTTTTTGAGCCTAAGACTTATGACGAAGTGAACAAGACCACCCATGATTATAAAGAAAGCGTTAAAGTAGGATACAACCTACAGCGCAAAGTAGTGTTGTTATCCATTTGGGCATTGGTGCCCATAGTGTTATTTTTTGAACCCACCTTCTTTGGCATATTCACTGCGGCTACTGACTTTATGGCGTTTATCAATAACATGGCGATCATTTGGTTGGTGGTTGGCTTAGGCGCAATAGTGTTTAGAACCGTACATTTATTTAAACTGATGGGCGTACAATCTGGTTTAGTTTGGTTTAGCAAAATTGCCACCGACCCTTTCCATGATATTAAGATCTACCATAAATCTCCTTATCATATTTTGAAAGGTGACATGTATGACAACATGGATGATTGGTATGAAGATGCGTCCTTCGAAAACAAAGCGAAAGTTTAATTTATTCGCAAAATAGTTAAAAATAGTGAATAGCAACCCAAACTTTTTTAGTTGTATAGTCGACTTAGATGTTGATTACACAACTAAAAGGTTTATTCATGAAACATTCCACTAAAATTCTAGTTTCTTCACTCATATCCTTAATCGTTTGTCAGGTTGTTGTGGCAAAGTCAGATAACCAATCAAGGGATGACTATTCGGTAGTTGCATTTAAAAATTGTGAAATGGTAAGCCACCAAGCAATGACAGAAAAAGGAATTGCAGCTTATCTTGCCTTACAGAAAGAAGAGCAAAAAATGCAGGGGTTAGAAATACCTATCCAAGGCATTGAACAAGAAATGCAGGAGTATACCGACTCAATTGAAAAACTTACAAAATTAGCCATTCAGGAATCCGATGAATCACTGCATATCGATAAAAAGTTGATGCAAAAACAAAAGGTAGTGGTTAAAGAATTTGACAAGTTTATGCAAAAACACCAGCAAGATTTTGATGCAATAGGTGCCCAAGGAATTATCATTGGACAGCATGCTGAGGTATTTGAAAACAGCATTAAAGAGAATTTAGAAGGTATCGATTATGACCAAATTCAAGTGTTAGCCTCAGATAAAGCACTCACTATGTCTAACTGTAAAAATTCAATTGAGGTGATTGTTATATAACTCTGACATTGGGACTGGGTAGTAAAAAGACATGGTGATTTTCAGGTCTTTCACTGATTTTTACCCATCATAATTTGATATAATAAACCTTTAGCTAAATAGACAAATTAGTTTGCCTTAAAGGGCAGTTCACTTTACTGTTTATGGCGTGACTAATTGTCTTAATGTTCATTTATCTAAGGGTTTATTATGTTGAAATTGTATGGGTCCACTACTTCTCCTTATGTACGCCGTCTGCGCATATGGTTAGCCAACACTGAACATTCTTTTATCAACCTGCAAATTTTTGAAGAGCAAGATAGACAAATTCTTGTTGCTAAAAACCCGACTATGAAAATTCCTATGTTAGAAGATGAGTCAGATGGAAATACTCAGGTTATATTTGATTCAAGGGTGATCTTTCGCTATTTAAGCGATAAGTTTTCTGATCCTGTGCTGAGTTGGGATCAGGAAAATCAACTCACTCTTATCGATTCAGCTAATGACTCGCTAGTGCAAATGTTTATCTTGTCTAACTCAGATATTCAGGCTGATGAAGATAAGTTGTTTTTTAAGTTACAAAAACAGCGAGTCAATGCGGTATTAGTGCAATTAAACGAAATGGTGGCAGAGCAGCAGTTTGCCGGCTGGAATTACCCTGCAATATGCCTGTATTGTTTAATTGATTGGATCGAGTTTAGAAAATTACATAACATGCAGGGTTTAACTGACTTGTTGGGGTTTCATGATGACAATGCCCAACGTATTGAAGTCACCGCCACCGACCCACGTAAATAACCTATGTTAAAATGTAAACAGGCACCAATATGAACCAACAACAAAAAACTAACGCTGAAGCCGCCGCTTTTAGACATCTGCTCAAACACCTTGATGCAAACAAAGATGTGCAAAATATAGACCTAATGATTTTGGCTGATTTTTGTCGTAACTGCTTAGCTAAGTGGTATATGGCTGCTGCAAAAGAACAAGGTGCTGAGATGGATTACGAACAAGCCCGTGAAGCTATTTATGGCATGCCGTTTAGTGAATGGAAAGGCAAATATCAGTTGCCTGCAACGGCCGAACAAATGGCTGGGTTTGAAGCTAGACAAGAAGCTAAAAAAGCCGCCACTGAGCCTTCAACTTCAGGTTGCCAATAAACTTTTCACTGCTTCAAACTAGCCATATTCGATAGTTAAACTGCAGAATATGGCTACTTAGTTTTATTCAACTAGTGTGGTAAAGCTATCTGTGGGGCGTCGCACTTTTTCTAAGTTGACTAACCAGTCACCATCGTTGGCACGATAACCTAAAGGCAACAATACAACAGATTTTAACCCGTGTTCTTTAAGACCGAGTATGTCATCGACTTTATCTGGGTTAAATCCTTCCATGGGAGTGCAGTCTACTTTCATTTCAGCTGCGGCAATTAGAGCCGAACCTAAGCCAATATATGCTTGACGCGCTGCGTGTTGAAAGTTTGTTTCTGGATCACGAGAAGGGTAAGTATTCAGTAACATTTTGCGATAATTTTCCCAGCCTTCATTTTTAAAGCCACGCTTCTCGTTAACTAAATCAAACATAGTGTTAATACGTTCGGCAGTATAATTGTCCCAGGCAGCAAATACTAATAAATGGGAACCGTCGGTAATTTGTTGTTGATCCCATGCATGGGGTACAATTTCTGCCCGTACTTCAGGATTGGTTACAACAAAAACCTCATAAGGTTGTAGTCCACTGGAACTTGCGCTCAGACGGATAGCTTCTAATATAAAATCAACTTTTTCGGCACTGACAGGTTTTGCAGGATCCATTTTTTTTGTGGCATAACGCCATTGCAAATTTTGCAATAATTCAGACATATAGAGTTCTCAGTTAGTATGCTAATTCAACATTAGGCTGGCTTTGCATAAAAGAGCACAGTCAGCAGCTAGCAAACATTGATATAGGCGTGTTGGCATTTAATCAATGGGCAGCGAATAAAAGACTCAGTGGGTTTCGTTAAATCGGTGCTTATTCTAGACATATTTTGAAACAGTTAAGCCAAGGGGGAATCTGTAGGTTTAGTGGCCACCGCATTGATAGTTGACTTGCATCTGTATAAGGTAAGCATAACGCCATTGTAGTCAGATTATCATGCTAGAACTTCGCCATATTGCCAAATCCTTTGCTAATGGATCTGAAATAGTCCATGCACTCACAGATATCTCTTTATCGATTCAGAAAAATGAATTCGTGGCCTTTATGGGCAGTTCAGGATCTGGAAAGTCTACCTTAATGAACATTTTGGGGTGTTTAGACACGCCAAACAAGGGTCAGTATTTTTTAGACGATAGAGATGTTGCCACTATGGACGATGACACTTTGTCGGCCATTCGTAACAAACATATTGGTTTTATCTTTCAAACTTTTCATTTATTACCCAAATTGGATGCCATAGCTAATGTGAAGTTACCTTTGCGTTTTAGTGATGTTTCAGAAGAAGAAGCCAACGAGCGTGCCCATGCACTTTTGGATAAAGTAGGCTTAGGGCATCGAAAAAATCACAAACCTTTCGAAATGTCTGGTGGACAAAGGCAACGTGTGGCCATAGCTCGGGCGTTAATTAATCGCCCAACTGTGGTTTTGGCTGATGAACCTACGGGCAATTTAGACAGTAAAACCTCGGTAGAAATCATGGCGTTATTGACCGATTTACATCAGCAGGGCCAAACTATAGTGATGGTAACTCACGAAGATGATATTGCATCCTATGCCCAACGAGTCATCACTATGCGTGATGGAGAAGTGTTAAAAGACACGGGTGTAAGGGCAAAGTCGCCTTTAATGGCCCAAGGTTAAGGAAATTATGTTAGCTAAAAATTTACTTTTTTTGCTGGGTTTTTTAGTTGTAGGCCAATCAACCGCTAATGAGCAAGTGACTTTGCTAACCGGTATCATTACCTCATCAAAATATCATTTAGTGACGGCACCTAAAACCAATCGTTGGCAAGTACAAATTCAATGGATGGCGGATGAAGGCAGTATCGTTAAAGAAGGAGATTTAGTCGTTGTTTTCGATTCTGGCGGCATAGAATCGCAACTAGAAGTTAACGAGGAAAAACTTGAGACTGATGCTTTAGAATTACTGAAATTAGAAATGGATAAAGGACAAGCCGTGTTAGAGGCAGATGGCGCCTTAAAATTAGCTAATATTATGGTGGAAAAAACGCGTATCGAAGCGTCAGTGCCAGACGGTGAAATCAGCGCCTACGAAAAAGGTAAAAGTGTTATTGAATATGAAAAAGCCTTAACTGCGAAAATTAAAGCCCAAGAAAACTACAAGCTTAAGTTAGAAGAGCAGCAGGTAGAGTTAAACAAAAAGAATATCGAAATCCTCAAGTTACAAGAACAAATTGCTTATCAACGTAGCCAGCTAGAAAAATTAAGTGTCAAAGCCAAAGTCACCGGGCCAGTCACCCATGCTATGCATCAGTGGATGGCGCAAAAGGTGGCCATTGGCATGAATATCCAATCTAGTTGGGAAGTATTAACTGTTCAAGCGGCCTCAACCTACCAAGTCTCTGCATGGCTCCATGAAATAGACGCGGCACGTATTGATATACAGAAAAGTAGCTTTGCGCTGACTTTAGATGCTTACCCCGATCAGGCATACACAGGAAAGGTCATCTCTGTCTCAAGTCAAGCAGAACAAAAAAGCCAATGGAGCGACAGTGCCTATTACCGAGTTGAGCTCGGCTTTGTTGAGCCCCTTAAGCAGGCCATTTTTCCGGGGATGAGTGTGCGAGTGCAATTAAAACATGAAAACTTAGCAGTACAGAACAATACAACAGAGGTGCTTCCCATATGAGGAACATAGCGTATTTTTGTCAATTCATGCTGGGTTTGAGCAGTGTTTTATTAGTGGCCTGTGAGGATGAGCAGCCCTCTGTTGTAGATAAAGTAGAGCCGGCCAAAGTAACAGCCTCTGCTGAACTTATATCACTGAAAAATGCCACTATTGGTCCCCCTAATATTTCACGGATGTGGCAATACAAAATTCAACAAATGGCACCTGAAAACAAACTAGTTAAAAAAGGTGAAGTCATCATAGTGTTTGATGGTCAGAAAGTGAAAAATGATTTGATTGGTAGGCAAAGTAAACTCGAAGCAGAAATAAAAAAAGCAGAAAGCGATAAGCTAAAAGACGATGCCACTACGCAAGACTTAATATTAAAACTTGCCGAAGCAGAAATGGAATATAAAAAGGCTAAGCGTAAAGCAGAAATAGTTGATGCATCCAGTTCTAAAATTGAACGCCTGAAACAACAAGCTGACTTTCGATACCACACCGAAGGTTTAGCGCAAGCGAAACAGAAATTGGCGCATCATAAAAAGGCCATGGAGATAAACGTAAAAGTATCTGCAGGTAAAATAAAAATTATGCAAAGTAGGGTCAATAGGATCCAACAAGAAATTGAAAAACTGAGTGTCAAAGCCCCTAAAGATGGCTTGGTGATGTATCAAGAAAATGGCAACGGCGAAAAAGTGGCCGTGGGAGAAACGGTTTACATGGGGCGCAGTTTAATGCAATTACCTTCCCTTGATGCCATTGCGTTAAAAGCTGAATTTGCTGAACCAGACAAAGCCAAATTGAAACAAGGTCAAGGGGTAAGAGTAATTTTTGAAGCTTATCCAGAAATGTCTTACATGGGTACTATTACCAAGTTAGGCCATGCTTTTTATCCCAAATCCACTAATAACCCTAAAGTGATTTTTGATGCCCAAATTGAACTCGGTGAATCTAGGCCTGAAGTGATGCGCCCTGGTATGAAAGCAAAGATTGAGGTGGTTGATTCATGAAGAACAGGTTTTTACTGGGTGTTGGGTTGATGTTTTTAATGGCCTGCACTGAGTCTCCGCAGTCGACTGTGCCTTTATACCAAGTTAAGCCAAAAGGTTTTACTGTGCTTATTCCGGCAGTAGGTGAATTAGAAGCCGCGCAAGCTGAAAGAATCAATACCCCTGGCCGCAGCCCCATGACCATTGATTGGTTGGCTGAAGAAAATAGCTGGGTCACTAAAGGTCAAGTTGTAGCCCGTTTTGATGCGGAACAACTGCAGCTCGATAGTCGTGAAGAAGAGTTGGAAATGATGCTGTTGGATATGGATATGCGTCAGCAAAATGCCGAAGAAAGCCAGCAACAAAATGAATTGAATTCTGAAAAAAACTTAGTGGGAAAAGAGTTTACCTTTGTGGATACCTTTGCCATTGATGATCTTAGGCTTTACTCAAAAATTGAAATAATCGATACCTTGTCAAACCGTGATTATCTGGGCGCTAAGGAAGAGTTTATTGAATGGAAAGAAAGTAGTATTGATGATAGAAATGACAGTGCGTTAGCCGTCTTGGATATTCGTAAAGGTGGCCATCAGGCCAAGTTTCAGCAACATCAGTCGGCATTAGCTCAACTAGAAGTGTTAGCCCCTTACGACGGTATGTTGGTATACGAAAAAAACTGGCGAGGCGATAAGGCCAGTATTGGGCAAACGGTGTTTCCGGGCAGTACTATTGCCAAAATTCCTAACTTAGAAAAAATGCAGGCTAAGTTATATGTATTGGATAAAAACGCCATAAATTTAGAGATAGGTCAGAAAGTCAACTTGACCTTAGACGCTTACCCAGATGAAAACCTCGAAGGAGAAGTGTTGTCTGTCTCAGGGTTTTCGCGCACCGTAAAACGCGGTAATCCCACAAAATATTTTGAATTGTTAGTCTCTATTGATGAACAATCTTCTACATTACAACCAGGCGCTAAAGTGTCTGCCACCGTAAGTGTTACTGAGACTCAGTCAAAAATTGTTATTCCTCTACAGGCTATATTTAATGAAAAAAGCGAAAATTATGTGTATATCAAAGACGGGCGTAACTTTACTCGTCGCCCAGTGAAAACCGCCGACAAAAACCTTTATTTTGTCGAGATAATTGCAGGTTTGACAACTGGCGACACTATTGCTTTAAGTGTGCCAGAGGATGTATTGCGGAGTATTGATGAATAATAGTTTTATGCCCCTAGTGTTAGACGCACTCAGTGAGATGGCCGCCCACAAATTACGTACCTTGTTAACCTTGCTAGGCATGATTTTTGGTGTAGGCGCGGTGATTGCCATGCTTAATATTGGTGAAGGTGCTGAGCGTCAGGCCTTAAAAATGATTGATTCAATGGGGCTTCGAAACCTGATTATAGAAGCCAAACAATTTGCTGATGATGAACTGAATGAAATACGTCAAGAGTCCTTAGGTTTAACTATGGCAGACGTTGAGTCCGCCAGACAAACTTTACCCTTTGTCGAAGACTACAGCGCCGAAAGACACATAAAAACTCAATCGGTATACAGTGACTTAGGTAGTGCCGATTTAAAAGTGGTGGGTGTCAGTGATAGTCATTTCAGATTATCCAATATGCAAGCGCAAACTGGTCGCTTGTTAACACTGCAAGATAATAAAAATGTGGCCCAAGTCGCTGTTATTGGTGCTAATGCCGCGGAACAATTATTTCACGGTAATGAGGCTGTAGGGCAGTACCTAAAAGTGAACCACTTATGGTTAGAAGTCGTGGGGGTTTTAAATAACCCATTTTTTGACAAAGACGAGTTTCAAGGCGTGAAGATAGGCGGTGACAGCGCACGTATTTTTGTGCCCCTTAGTACCAGCATGAAGAAACTCAGTAGTCCCGCTTTAGCCAGTGAATTAGATTTGGTTAAACTCAAAATTTCAGAGAATACAGATCCTATTGTGGCAGCTAAGGCCGTGTCCCATTTATTTAAGTTGCGCCACGGAGAAGCGGAAGATTACCAGTTAGTGATCCCTGCGGCTTTATTGGCCCAGCAAAAACAAACCCAGCAAATATTCAACATAGTGATGGCTTGTGTGGCAGGTATTTCTTTATTGGTGGGTGGCATAGGGATCATGAATATTATGTTAGCTAATGTGCTTGAGCGGACCAAAGAAATTGGCTTGCTTCGTGCGGTTGGTGCTACACAAAAAAATATCAAAATGCAGTTTATTGCTGAAAGCTTTACCATCTCAGTTCTGGGCGGTTTATTGGGCATCGCCTTTGGTTTGATCTTGTCTGAAGTGATAGGATTTTATTCTGGTTGGGCAGTGAGTTGGTCAATCACTGCTATAGTGTTGTCGCTGACCATTTGTATGGCCGTAGGCATTGGGTTTGGTGTGTATCCTGCAATTAAGGCCTCACAACTTAATCCTATTGATGCTTTGCATAGTGATTGATACAACAGTAAAAAAATCAAACCAATTACGCCACTAAAATATTCGACACCAGCGATCCAAAATTAAATTGTGGCTAGCGGTGTAAACCAAACAATCAGGCAGGTTCAGAGCATCGATTCAGCCTATATGAGTTAAGCGGAGAGAGTGATGAGTCAAAGTATCAAGATTAACGGTAAAAATTATCCTATAGACGTTGAGGGTGACATGCCTTTGTTGTGGTTTTTACGGGATAAACTAGAGCTAACAGGTACTAAATTTGGTTGTGGTATGGGCTTATGTGGTGCTTGTACTATTCATCTCGATGGCCAGGCTACTCGCTCATGTGTGATGCCAGTGTCGGCTGTGGTAGGTAAAACGATTACTACCATTGAAGGGCTTTCTGAAAAGGGTGATCACCCATTACAAAAAGCTTGGTTAGCCAATAAAGTTCCCCAATGTGGTTACTGCCAAGCAGGGCAAATCATGAACGCCGCCAGTTTTTTAGCTACCAATAAAAAACCTAGTAGTGATGATATCGACAATGCTATGCAAGGGAATATCTGCCGTTGCGGTACGTATCAACGTATCAAACAAGCGGTGTCTGATGCCGCTGAAGAAATGTATAAGGAGGCCTAAGATGAGTGTCTCTAAACAAAATACTGTTTCAAATGAAAGCCGTCGTCAATTCCTTAAACAATCTGGTTTAGCAACAGGAGGTTTGGTTTTAGGTATCAGTTTGCCACAAACCACTATCGCCGGTTTTAAAATGGGCGAAGACAGCACCTTTAATCCCAATGCCTTTATCCATATTGACGATAACGGCGACACCTTAATTTATTGTGGTCGCTGTGAAATGGGTCAGGGTATCAGTACCGCATTACCTGCCGCGGTAGCCGACGAACTCGAAGCCGACTGGACTCGGGTCAGTATTAAGCAAGGCGAAGGTAACGAAGAAAAATACGGATCTCAGGCCACAGGTGGCTCGGCCAGTATTCGCACTATGTATATTCCCATGCGTGAAGCAGGTGCTGCAGCTAAGGTGATGTTAGTGGCAGCCGCTGCCAAAGTCTGGGGTGTACCAACACAAGAGTGTATGGCTGATAATCATTTTGTCATTAACAAAAACAATCAACAAAAATTAGGTTATGGCGAATTGGCGAGTCTTGCTGCCAATGAATCGGTACCTACTAGTGTTACCTTAAAAGAAAAGAAAGATTACAAATATATAGGTAAAGACATCGCTAGGCACAATCAAGGTGACATAGTGGTGGGTAAATTAACTTACGGCGTTGACACTAAAATGCCAGGGTTAAAATATGCGGCTATGACTCACTGTCCAGTCATGGGAGGCAAGCTAAAAAGTGTTGATAAAACAGCCGCAATGCAAGTGAAAGGTGTGATTGATGTCATCGAAATACCACGCTTTGAAGTGCCTTTTGGATCTCTTGGTGGTGTAGCTGTAGTAGCAGACAATACCTGGACTGCACAGCAAGCCCTTAAGAAGTTGAAAATAGAATGGGACTTAGGTGAACACCAAAATTACGACACTAAGGCCTATAAAGCCCAACTAGTTAAAAATGTAGAAAGCCCAGCTCAGTTAGCGGCTGAGCGCGGAGATATTACTAAAGCTTTTGCTCAAGCCGAACACGTTATGAAAGCCACCTACACAGGTGGGCATTTGTCACACTCACCTATGGAACCTAATGCTTCAGTAGTTTGGGTACAAAAAGACAGCTGTGAAGTCTGGGCCGCCACACAAAGCCCTGGCGATATCCAAAAGGTATTAGCCCAATATTTAAAACGTGAACCTAAAGATATTTGGGTGAATGTGACCATGGCGGGTGGGGCGTTTGGACGTAAGTTTAAATGTGATTACGTGCATGAAGCGGCAGTCTTGTCGCAGGCGGTGAATGCACCTGTTCAACTTACTTGGTCTCGGGAAGAAGACATGCGTACAGGGTATTACCATTCTATTAATGCCCAACATATTGAAGCTGCAGTAGATAAAGACGGTAATGTCACAGGCTGGTTACACCGCGCAGCTTTCCCTGCTATTGCTTCTCTGTTTGACCCATCACTTGATAGAGCGCCGGCCAATAATTTAGGTGATGTGGATAATCATCCTTTTGGTATAGCCAACTATCGCAGTGAAACTGGTGAAGCGAAAGCCCATACTCGTATCGGTTGGTACCGTGCGGTATACGCCATATTTTATGGCTTTGCCTTTGGTAGTGCGGCCGATGAATTAGCGCACCAAACCAAAAAAGATACGGTTAGTCTATTAAACAGCATTTACGACAACAACAAAAATGCCGAACAAGCTGAGCAAGTCGCACGCTCAAAAGCGGCGTTGGCCATGGCAGCTGAAAAGTCTAATTGGGGGGATCGTAGTAAACTACCTAGTAACCAAGGTTTAGGTATAGCGGTACATTTTAGCTTTAATACTTATGTAGCCATGGCAGTACGAGTAGAAGTGAATGGTGATGACATTAAAGTGCTTGAGGTCGACGCCGTAGTTGATTGTGGCCAAGTGTTAAACACTGACAGTGCCACAGCACAAATGGAAGGTGCAGTGGTGATGGGGATGTCGTTATCGTTACGTACCGAAGTAGTCTTTAGAGAGGGCGCAGTGGTGAATTCAAACTTTCACGATTACCCAGTGTTACGTATCAACGAAATGCCACAGGTGAATGTGCACTTCATGGAAAATGACTACAAACCCACAGGTTTAGGTGAACCAGGCCTAGGGCCATTTGCCCCAGCCTTAGCCAATGCCGTATTTGCAGCCTCGGGTAAACGTTATCGAGACTTGCCCTTTAAACCTATGGCAATCTAACCCATGAAAAACTGACCATACCGCTGAGGTAACAGCGGTATGGTTCTTTATCTTTTTAGGTTTGTAGTTTCAACATTTAAATCAAATATAGGGTGATCCCCCTATATTCGTACATAACAACAACAGTCAATATGACAGTGTATTCATTATCAAGAGCACACATTATGTCAAACACTGTTACTAAAAAACGTAGATTGTCTGTAATTGCCAGCGCCATGTTGGCATTCTCTTCATTCGCTAATGCCGATGCTTTAATCGGCGAGCAATTAGCCGAATCTCTTATTTCACTTGATGACGCGCAACCAATTATGGCAGTGCTGACGTACAGTCAACTTGATCCATTAACTGAGTCTCAATTAAGCCAAATATTGGGCCTTGGAATAAGCCAAGGGGTGCAATTTAAATCATTGCCAATTATGGGCGTATTAGCGACAAAACAACAAATCCAAGCATTGTCGAAATTTGATGATATTCAGTCCATTTTCGCGAACCGAACAATGCAATATTTTAATGCTGATGCGAGACAAATTACTGGGGTAGCCGACTTGCAAACAGCTGAGTTCGAACAAAGAAACTCAGTTAAAGTTACCGGTAAAGGTGTGACCATTATGGTCAACGATTCGGGGATTGATGCAGCTCATCAGGACATATTTTTTGGTGATACTGTGGTTGAGAACGTACAAGGTATTACGCATGCATCGGTTATTAGCATCACAGGTTTGACTGATGGTATAACATTAAAAAGCCAAATTAATACAGACACTAACTCGGGCCACGGTACACACGTTGCAGGTACTATATCTGGCAACGGCAGTATGTCTGGGGGTAAATATTTAGGTGCGGCACCAGATGCTGATCTTATTGGTTATGGTTCAGGTGGTGGACTGTTTTTGTTGGACACTATTGGTGGTTTTGATTTTGCCATTAATAATGTTTATAGCTACGCAAGTCCAATCAAAGTGATCAGCAATTCTTGGGGCTCAAGTGGTAAATATGAGCCTTTAGGACCAGTATCAATGGCCACTTATAAAGCGCATAAATTGGGGATCTTGAGTGTATTTGCTGCTGGTAACAGTGGTCCAGGTGAAGATACTCATAATCCTTATTCACAAATTCCTTGGGGCTTATCTGTAGGCGCAGGGGATAAGTTTGGCAAACTAGCTGATTTTTCCTCACGTGGATTAAAATCTGAAAGTGGTGAGTTTACTATGCCAGACGGTTCCAGTTGGGAATATTCAAATGAAGTCAGCATAGTGGCACCTGGGGTGGATATTATATCTACTCGAGCAACAACCAATCTCGCCGCGAATGGCGGTGAAGCTGATGTTGACGCTATCGAACTAGAAAACGTGCCTTTTTATACCATGATTTCAGGTACCTCAATGGCTACGCCTCATGTGTCTGGTATCGTTGCGCTGATGCTCGAAGCCAGCCCTAGCCTAGATAACCTCACTATCAAACGTCTATTGCAAGAAACCGCAACCAATATGCCCGGTTATGAAAGATGGGAAGTAGGCGCAGGATATGTGAATGCCCGCTCTGCCGTCGCTGCGGCGTTAAATTATGATATGGATCGTAGCGTTACAGTGAATAACTTAGTGTCTAAAACCTTTAACGCTAACGCCAATGTAGTCGCTAGTGATGAACAGCTAGAACTAGAGGTTTTTTATAGCCCAGTGGGCGAACCTGAAGTGCAATATTTTGAAGTGGCAGAAGGTACCGCTTTAGTGAAAGCCTCTGCTTCTACTTTAGCGAATTTAACTAAGTTAGTGTTAGTGGCACCAGATGGCACCGAATATTTTGGCAATTTATCCACACCAGTCTTAACTGAGGATATGCGTGTATCTGCTCCGGGTATGGCGGGTACATGGGGAGTTTATGTTTATGGATTAACCTCACTATCTGGCATTAATGCCGATCCATTAGGCTTAACGAATGGTCCTGGTGTGCCTGAATTTTTTGATGTCACAGTTGCCTTTGAGCTAAGCGGTGGATTTGATGGTTTAGATGATGTCAGCGGACACCCTCAGCAAGGCGCAATTGAGTTTGCTGTAAGTGAAAGACTTATGGACGGCTTAGGTAATAATAACTTTTCGCCTGATAGTGTCTTGCGTCGTAAAGATTTTGCTCGTTACGCGGTAATGGGCGGCGCAGTAAGACAATATCGTGATCTTCTAAACGAAGACAAACACCAGTTAAGTCGAGTTTCGACGCTAGATAAACCCTTTATGGAATCTGTCACTGTTGCTGGTGGAGCTCTAAAAGATTCAAATCGTACGCAAAGTCCTATTTTGACAACGGTCAACAATCAAGCGAATGCCTTTGGTAAAATAAATAAATTAGACATGGCCTACAGTTTAGTGCAATTGCTGGGCTTACAAGAGGCTGCCACTGCATTTGACCCTAATAACGATATCATCGTTGATTATAAAGGAGAACAACTTGTATTGGCTGACCAAGACAGTATTCCTGCTGAAATGAAAGGTTATGTGCAGCTGGCAATCAATTTATCCTTAATCAATGTCAATTTTGCCATTGAGCAAGGGCCTTTTGATTTGATGCCGAAGTTAGTGGTACGTTTTGAGAGTGACGCCACAATTAGCCGAGCACATTATGCGGAGCTTGCATCACGACTTTTTGTTAATTATTTTCAATAATAGATGTTCTATATGAACCACTATTGAAGTAGTGGTTCATATAGGTTAAGTTGCTTTGAACTGAAGTAAATATAGGTGCCAAATTATGCCTCTGAAATTTAGACAGATTGTAGGTTTGCTGTTTATAACTGCATTTTGCAATCTAGCATTTGCGCAAACAGTTACTCCCACTAGTGTGACCATCACTAAAAATAAATTACAGGCTAAATTAAATGTCACAAACTTAATTGCCTTAGATTTACTGGTCGAGTTTGAAAACAGTATAGGCTTGAGCGCCAACAACATAGACATTAGTGCAACTTTGGTTACACCTAGTGATGCAAGTGTGTTGGACAGACTCACGTCTAACGATATCAGCTTAATATCTACTTTCCCGGTAGTGGTTTCTATCTCACCTAAAGCCAACTCTGGTTTTGGTTTTGAAGGTTTAGCCTCTGTAGAGATATATACCAAAGCGGTTGATTACAACGCGGCTATGCCAGCCAGACTATTTCGCTCACACGCCAATGGAGACTTTGAAGATATCACTACTATGGTCTCTGCCGGCAGTATTCGGGCACGAGGGAGCACAGGTAGTTTTTCTGATTTTGTGATTGTATTAGACCAGCGCAGCCATGCCCTTAAGATAAACGATACTTTCACTCAGCTTAACCAGTTAGTTAGTCAGCACAGTGATTTAGTCTCTTCAGTATTAGCTACCACGCTGCAAGCCAGTTTATACAATTTGCAATCAGCCTTGTTAATTGATGACTATCTAGCTGCGTTGACAGTAGTGGACGAGTTGATCACTTTGGTTGAAAACGCCAGCAATGAAAAAATCAGTACTGTGTGGCGCTCTTCAAATGATCTAATCAATATGCAAGGCGAGTTACTGACCCGTTTAAAAACCTTAAGATATAGCCTGCGGGTTAGCTAATAGCTAGTGTAAACAACGTAAAAGGATAGTGCCGTGCCCATGCAACTCAAAGTGTCACTGGAGTCAGGCTTTGTTGCTGAGCACGTGTTATTTGAAGGAAATATTTATCATATAGGTCGAGCCGCCTCAGCGGATGTATTAATTAATCATCCGCAAATTTCTCGCTCCCATGCCAAGCTAAGTGCCAATGATGATAATTTGTGGTCGCTGCAAGACACTAGCACTGCAGGTTGCTTTGATAATGGCCAGAGAGTGACCTCTGTGCCTATTAAAGAGCAAAAAGTCTTAAGTCTTGGGCCAATATCCTGCGAATTTAAACATCTCAATCACCATCAACTAACCGTTCTTGATAATCAAAATACTTGGCGTAAACAACAAGTGCAACAGATGTCTAAGCAGTTTAATCAATGTCAATCGAGTGCGGCATTATTAGAAATGGCTCGCCATTGTTTGTTGCAAACCTTGGGTTGTGAACGTGCAGCGCTTATTTTACTCGATCAGAATCAACAACTTCAGCAATGTTTAGGCTATCAAGCATGGATGGCTGAAAATAGTTTTACCGGCAGTAGAAGTATCATTAATCGATGTATTTTAGAAAAACGTCCATTGGCTATTGGCAATATTCGCGACGAACTTAATCTTGCTGCCCAGCAAAGTGTGATACTTAATAATATTCAAGCTGCACTTTGTGTGCCCATTACATCAGAAGGGGAAATCATTGGTGTGTTGTATGCCGATAATACCCAAAACCGCCAGTTTTTTACGCAAACAGAAGTCAAGTTTGTTGAGTCATTTGCCAGTATTTTATCTTTACGTTTGTTATTTCAATCTATAGAACATAATATCTCTCTAGCTTGTAACAACTAATGCTCATTTTTGAGAGAAAGAGTATGGAGTGGCTAGTTGACCGAACACACCCAAAAACCATCCGACGAATTTGATCTGGCAACACAGTCCTTACGCTCTGCAGCGCAACTCGATAATGACCTAATACTGGTAAACCGCTTTAAAATTATTGCTCCTTTAGGCCAAGGTGCTCAGGGCAATGTTTATCATGCTTACGATCAATTATTAGAAGTAGATATTGCCATTAAGGTGGTTGAAACTTCGCTACAAGATCATTCACAGCTCACCGTTATTCGCAACGAAGTGTTAATTGCTCGTCAACTTCAACACAAAAATATCATTCATATTTTTGATGTATTTGAAGATCAAGGTTTAGTGTTTTTCACTATGGAATATATCCAAGGCAAGCCGTTAATAAATCGTATTGCAGAGCCTATAACCAAAGAGGAGTTTAAGCTTTGGACCCAACAATTATTTAGTGCTTTAAGTGCCTGTGAAACGGCGCAAATCAAACATGGTGATATCAAACCAGATAATATATTAATCGATAACAATAATAATCTGCACTTAATTGATTTTGGCATTGGCCAGCAATTACACAGTGAAACCATGCAAACCAGTGGCCATCAAGATTTTTCAGCACCTGAAGTGTTATACGGTGGAGCATCAGGAATTCAATCAGAACTTTTTAGTGCCGGTAAAACCATTCAGTTGATGTTGGCAAGTGTCAGTATTAATTCATTTTCTATTGTTGATCGATTATGGCTGGCGAAACACACTAAATTTGCCAACACTTTGTGCCATCCCAATCCGCTAAAACGCCCGAAGTTAGCTCAGGTTAACGATTTTTATCATGCCCAAAGCACACCTAATGCTCGGCAAAATACTATAATTTTTGCTGGGTTATTGCTCACAATTTGTTTATTAGTTTGGTTAGGCTTCAAGGTGAATCTAGGTAGAGACAAGCAACCCCAATTACCCACAGATACGGTTCAAATAGGCATTATTCATGACGGAAAGTCAGGGTTGTTGCAAAGTTTAGTGGAAATCTTCGAAATGCCACTGCAAACCAATCAGCGTTTGTCGGTAGTTGACTCAATAGGCATACAAAAAAGTGCTAATAATTTGGCCTTAAAACCAACTTTAGTGGCCGCGGACCGCGTTGATTTAGCCAGTCTTTTTAGTTTGGATGCGATAATAGTGCTTAGCATCAACAATATTCAAGGCGATGATTTTTTAATTAGAGCGAGTATTTACGCCATGCCTGCGGATATGAGTTTGCTCGAACACACCAGAAGCATCAACGCCAATCAACTTGAAAAAGATTTAACTGAATTTGCTAGCAGTTTATTTATTTTGCTTGAAAAGCAATTAGCCAATCAATTTGAGCAATCAGAAACACAATTATTCCTGTCAGGTATTGCCGCTTTGGCTACAGAAAAATTGCAAAACCACGGGCCCGCACAGTTATCTAATCAACTCAAACAATTTGCTCCTGAATATGCGGGTGCATGGTATCAGGCTGCCTATCAAGCTTGGCTGCAAGGTGATGTAGAAAAGGCTCAAGAAGATCTAGAGGCGCTCTTTGCGCTATCTACTGAGTCGACCTTCTGGCGCTTACAAGGTCGACTATTACAAGCTGAAATGAACGATGATTTAGACTTAGCTACACAAAGCATTCAAAAACTCATAGAAGGGTATCCAGGTCGTGCTGATTTGTTAGCAAAACGCGCTGAAATTCTTGAGTGGGCGGGTGATTATCCTGCGGCTATTGCTGATTACCAACAAGCGGTTGATTTGCGTCCAAACAATGCTCAGTTTTGGTTCGAGTTGGCGCGGCTTAAAATCATTTCTGGTGACAGTCAAAGTGCTGTTGAAAATGAATTAATCCGGGCATTAGTGATCTATCGAAAAAATAAAGATGTGGCAGGTGAAGGGTTAGTCTTAAACGCCTTTGGCATAGCGCATTTAAGGCGCGCGGAATATGAAATTGCTGAAAAATACCTGAAAGACGCATTGGCGCTTTATGATCCAGAGTCTTTTCCATTAGAGCGGGTTAAATCTTTAGCTAATTTAGCCACAGTGGATACGTTAAATGGTCAATACTCAGAGGCTAAATCAGCATTAGAAGAAGCGTTAAGCATATTAGAAGTGGGCGGTGATACTAATCGCCAAGCACACGTAATAGATACCTTAGGCATTTTACACGAAGAACAAGGACTGTATAAACAAGCGCTCGGTTATTACAAACGCGGCTTAGATCTTCGCAGTGTATCGGGCAATGGGCGTGAAAAAGCGCAAAGCATGAGCAATGTGGCCTACATGCACTTTTTAATTGGTGATTTTTCTTTGGCAGATATTTATTGGCAGCAAGCTAAAACCTTGTTTGATAATAACAATGAGCAAAGTCATTTAAATCGGACCTTACAAAATCTCGCGCAGTTAAGTTTGGCGAAAGGCGATCATCTAAAAGCCACTCGTTATTTAACCCAAGTTTCGCAACAGCTTGATGCCAGTCAAAAACAAGAGTTGATGATTAATAAGCTGTTATATAGTTTTCTAAATTTTGCCGATGGCGCTTTATTAACTGCCCTCAAAAACCTCAACGAATCACAGCAGTTAGCGCAGCAAACCGAAGACAGCCGTGCATTGACAGAAATTTATCTATGGCATGCAGAAATCTGTTTACAAATAGCGGATATAGACTGCGTACAAAAACACATTGAATTGGCCGGACACACCATTGCCGATACTATGATTGAACAACAAGTATTATTAAGTTGGTTGCAGTTGAGCGCCAATTTGATGTCATCAGAGTTAGTTTCGGCAGAGCCACTAGAGTTTGTGCGGGAAATCCAACAGGCAAATATTCCGGTTTTAACTGAAATGAAAATTCTATTGGATATTCAAGAAAGATTGTCCTTGCCCGCTGACAGTCAAAGCATGCAACGTCTAGAGCAAATTGTTAAACCGATTTATTATCAGCAATATATGCATTTACTGTATTTACAATCTGCCCAAGAAGAGGCGCGGGTAGCCCTGCGCAGACAACTGTTATCGCATCCTAAGTATTGGCGAAATCATATTTATTATCAGGTATTTGACGACCCGAAATCTCAAGAAAAACAACAACAGCTGACAACCCAATGGCTCAATCAATTGAACGAGCAGCAAGTGAAATTGTATAGGGAGTCTTATCTTGAGTTCTGAGCAGTCAGCACAGTTATTAGCTGAAATTCAAAGCCAACAAACACGTTTAAAAGCAAGGTTAGACGAAGAACAAGACAGGCTTAATCAATTGGCAAAACGTCTATGGGCGCAACAAGAATCTGAAAAAGCCAAACTGTCACGTGAGTTACATGATGGTGTTGGTCAACTGCTTACAGGTTTAACTAGGCGTTTACAAAGCCTAAGTAATGAGCAGCCAGAGCTTCAAGATTTGGCGCAATTGGCTGAAATGGCGCTGGCTGATGTGCGTCAATTATCGCGGCTTATGAGCCCAACCATTTTGGATGATTTAGGTTTAGTACCGGCCATTAAGTGGTTAACCAGAAGCCTTTTTGTGCAAGAAGAATGTCAGTGTGAATGTGAGTTTAATTTCACAGCTGAACTCAGTAGTGATACCAGCATATTGATTTTTAGAATTGTACAAGAAGCTTTAGTGAACATTATTAAACACGCCCAAGCGACCCAAACTAAAGTGATATTATCCAGTCATCATCAAACCATTCGATTAGATATTATTGACAATGGCATCGGTTTTGAGCATATAAGTATTGAAAAAGGTATTGGTTTGAACAGTATGCAAGATAGAGCACAAGCGTTTGACGCTGATTTAGAGATCCACTCAAAAGTAGCTAAAGGCACAAGAATTACCTTAACGGTTGCTATATGAGTATATCCATAGTGATAGCTGACGATCACGTATTAATGCGTCAGGGTGTCATTCAAGTATTAAGTGCTGAACAAGATATCCAAGTGATTGGCGAATGTGGAGACGGGATCGAATTAATTAATCTAGTGTTAAAGTTATCGCCCGACGTGGTGCTGATGGATATATCCATGCCCAAAATGAGTGGATTGGTGGCCATAGATAAATTATTAGCCCAAAGACCACAGAGCAAAGTGTTAGTGTTGTCTATGCACGACGAGTTGGAATATGTCGAAGCCATGCGTGACGCGGGCGCAGCAGGTTACATTTTAAAAGAAACTTCCAGTGATAAATTGATAACAGCGATTAGATCTGTTGCAGCGGGTAAAACTGTATTTCCCTCTGCCATCGAACAGAATGATACTCAGTTATCGCAAGCTAAATACATGAATCCGCTGACCGTTTTAACCCGTAGAGAGCGCGAAGTGTTCTTTTTAGTCACGGCAGGCAACACCAGTAAAAAAGTGGCTGAGTTGCTTGATATGAGTTTAAAAACCGCAGAAAACCATCGCAGTAATATTTATAAAAAGTTACAAGTGAATAGTTCGGCAGAGTTAGTGAGATTGGCCGGCAAAGCCGGCCTGTTAGAATAACTAAAAATAATTAAATGCTAACGTAAAGTATCGAGTGTACTTAGCGCAACCGCCGTTTCTCCGCGAGTGATTGTAGATTGAGGCTCAAAATAAGCGCTGAAGCTAGGCTCTAAATCAAAGGGCCCTTGTTGCACTTCAATACGCACTTTTAATAAACCTAATGCTAAGGCTTGTTGAACATAACCTTTTAGTTCTGGACTAATTTGCGCGCTATCAACTACAGTTACGCTTTGACCAAACACTATGGCTGTGAGGTCTTGTTCTGTGTCAAAGGCTTGAGCCTGAGCTTGTAAACCTAAAGATTGGACTAGCGAGTAAGCTAATTCTTGTTTAGAGACATTGTCATTAACACCAAAATCAGAGGAATCACTGTCTAACATCAAGGCTGCGTCTGTTCTATCCAAATCTGCTAACATGGCACCTTCTAATGTGGCAGAATTAACGGCTGCAGCTAGGGCAATATCAACATCATTGTAATCGGATTGATTACCTTTAAGACTTTGACGCACACTGGCCGCAAAAGTGAGTATGTCTGCTAGTTGTCCACGATTAAGCATGGCGTCGGGTTCAAATCCATGGGAAGTTGAGTCCATTAACTGGCGATTAACCACATACTCAGCAAAAGTACGAGCAGGGTGTTCAGCCACATCGTCAAGCCCTAAGAAACCTGAGGTTTCTATCATTTTGATCTCTACATCTACTGTGCTGGGTGCTCCCACGCCATTGGTTACGCCAGCAGGATCCACAGACACACCGCTGATAGAGCCAATACCACGAGAGTATAACTTCCACTTACCAGGCATGCCTGGGGCAACGGCACCAACACTTGAGCCTAATACAGCTAGACCAATGCCTGAACCGTAGCGATTGCCAGCAGGATCTTCTAATACAAAGGCGCTGCCTGTTTCAATTTCGGCTTTGGCAATCACTAAAGATACTTTTTCACCTACATAAAATGGCGTGTCAGGTGAATCGCCAACTGGCATAAAAGTGGTTGAATAGGTACCTTGGTCGCCATTAACTATTAAGGCTTTAGCATTAAAATCTCGGTTTAATTTAACCGTATCGCCGAATGTTGATTCACCTTCAACTATTGCCTTAATGGCTGCATGAGCATTCACATAACCAGCACCTACTTCCCAAGATTCGCGGCCTGTCATAGGAGTGGCAGTATTTTGTAATATTCGTTTAATGTCTTGCCATTGCAAAGAAGAGTTTGCTTCCATCATCAAAGCTACAATCCCAGAAACATGGGGGGCAGCCATAGACGTTCCACTAGAGACAGTATAAAAAGCAAGGTTTTGTGGCTCAACCATATCTATATCATCTTGCGCACTTAAGCCACCTAAGCTAGAAGTAGACGCACGAGCAGAAATAACATCAACACCAGGAGCGGTTACTGTAGGGCGGTCTTCCCAAGTAAAGGTTTCGCCATTAATAGTGACTTCTTGTGGTTGACCATTTTTAACACCTCTTGAACTGAAGTCTGCTAATTGGCCATTTTTGTCACCTGCAGCCACTGTAATTACCCAAGGCGCCTTTTTAAAGTTACCCGTAATTGAGCCTTCACCTGGGCCAGAGTTACCAGCAGAAAATACGGTAATTATGCCATTGTCGGCAAGTGTTTTAGTGGCGATATTGGTTGGATCATCAGGCTGGAAATCCATGCCTATCTCACTTGTATTACCAAAAGAGTTAGAAATGACCCGAATATTATATTGATACTGATGAGTCAGAGCGTAATCAAAACCACCTATGGTATCTAATATGAATAATCCTGCGCCTGAACCATAACCAATGATGTCGGCACCTGGTGCCACACCCGCATGTTTACCAGAACTCATAGCGCCTATACCACCCACTGTGCCCGCCACATGTGTGCCGTGGCCACCACCTATGTCAGTGTTGGCCACGTTTTCTTGATAAGTGATGGGCAAAATACCACTAAAGCTATTCAAGTTAGTTTGTGCCAAAACGTTTTGCACAACATGGGAAGGAAACATTAAATCCCCATGGTTACCATCAACACCCGAATCGTTAACAACCACTGCCACACCTCGTCCAGAATAAGGGATGCCATTTTTACGTAGATCTTGGTCGGCACGCAGATCTAATACGCCAGAGACTTTAGTTGATTCATGATTTTCCAAAGTTAAAGGATCGTTGTGCCAAACTGAAACCACGTCTTGGCGGGCGTATATGGCGTCTACCTGAGTTTTAGTCGCTAACACACCCACTATTGGAAGGTTTTTCATACTTACGCCGGTATTAATACCTAAAGCATTCAGTTCGTCTAATTGAATTGCACTAGGTGCAGCATTTTGGTCAAAGGTCACTATTACTTGATGTAGTGTGCTGAAGTCAGAGGTCGCTAATTTAGTTGCTAAGTCTGGATCAAAGGTTTTGGCCTGAAGATAACTAGCTGGCAATGTGAGTGATACCGCTAGGGCTATAGTTTTAATTTTTGTTATTAGTTTCATGATGTTTGATTTCCAGTAATGAATACCTCTTTACTATTACTGACTACAAAACAATCTAAAATGGGTAGTTACCCCTAAAAACTCAGTGGGTAATAAGTTTTTTGAGCATAAAAAAGCCCTGTAAACAGGGCTGTACAAGGTAAATGTAGTGGGATGGTATTAACTTAAAATCTTTCCGCGAAACAGCAACACTAAACCAAAGGCCAGCAAATAGATTGGTTGTGGTGCATCGACTCCAACAGTGGCAGATTGGAAAGTGAATAAATTACCCGTACAAGCATCAGATATCGACCCAAAATAGCAAGTATCGTAATCTCCTAAACCATACTCACCCGTCACTAATTCCACATCGTTTTTAAACAACGCAAATCCCTCATTAGCACTGTCACCAAAAGTCATATTGTCGAAACTTACTGAGAAAGCATCTGGTGAGGTAAGGTCGTCAATATCAAAGTCGATATTGAAGTCCGGGCCAAATAACGAAATAGAGAGAGCTACCAAAACGTCATCATCGGTATTGTAACTAAAACTGCCTGTAACCTGATGGTTATCAGTAAAGTTCAAAGTATTAAATTGGTAGTTAATCAAATTAGCTTTGGCTGAACCCACACCAATAATAAAATATAAACACAAGATGTTAATTAAGCGCATAAATTACTCCTTAAAGTCTAAAGATAATTTACCTGCCCCAGCAACAAGTATACATAGGTGGTTACCCCTAGATTGCTGCGACTTAATCCCTAATCTTTAAAGAATCCAATAAATGGTTTCAAAAACAAGGGCGTACTAGCTAAGTGTGATTTTCAATGGGCCTTTAAAAAACATCAGGCAGTATAGTGTTTCCCATTGGGAGTCTGGTAACATTGCACTCGGCATGGTGCGCTTAGATCCATTGTTTGTGGGTCGAAATGTTTAGACCTTGCCATTTTTTAGGAAAAGTACCACAAAGTTCAACAGATCCTTGATCTCGTTGCTGGAGAATTAACAAAAGTGGCAATAAAACAAAAAGAAAACGCTCAAGTATCGTTAGGCAAGGATGGGATAAAACCTACAGAAAACCGTGCAATATCCTTAAATAAGGCAGCATACGACAAAATTCTGCAATGGGTGTTTGATGGTAAATTAGCGCCCGGTGCGTTTATGTCACAGAGTGAACTATCCAAGTTAATGGATATTCCCATGCAGCCATTACGAGATGCATTACGTGTGCTTGAAAGCGAAAATATGCTCATTATTCACCCAAGATCAGGCATACAATTTAGAAAACCTGATTTGGAGTTTATACGTGCGACTTATCAATTCCGCTCTATCATTGAAAGTGCAGCGGCACGACACTTTGCACAATACGGTCAAGAAAGTGTGATTACAGATTTGATTAATGAACACCATCAATTAATCGAAAAATTAGCGAAAGAGGGAATTACTAAAGGTTTGTTAGAAGAAATTGAAGCCATAGAGTTGAAGTTTCACGGCACCATGATTTCAAGTTTAAAGAATGAGTTTGTTGAGGTGACTGCCACCCGCTTGAAATATTATATAAAACTTATTCAGCTAGAACATCATTTTACCCCTAATTTAGTTAAAAGCTCTTTGTTAGAGCATATTAAAATATTACAAGCCTGTTTAAATCGCGACCAAGAAGCCGCGTCACAAGGATTACTTTTACACTTTAAAGAAGCGCTGCATCGCCATATGCGATTGTTTTAACGCACCGATTAAGTCACTTAAAAAAGTGACGTAATTGTTTCTATCTGTTGTTGCAGTAGCAAACTAACAGAGTGGGGCATGATGGTATGCTCCTTTTGGTTATCGATAATCGCTGCACTGACTTGTTGTGCTTCGTGATGCAATCCCCAGCCAATTGAGTTGTCATTAAAGGCTTCAATTTTTTCATCAAGTTGGTACAAAGCACATGATTTCGCCCGCCAGAAATTTGGGATTTTGATATAGCCTTTATCACCTATTATTAACGCCGCATTTTGCAGTCGGCATTGAAAAGAGGTCGCCAATGAAAGTGTGATGTCATTGCAAGTTGCCAGTATGACTAAGTCATCTTCCACATTGTGAGGTGCAAAGTGAGTTTTAATGAGCACATCTTTAAGCTCACCAGGATTAAAATATTGCGCAATCGCAAGGGGATAAATTCCCATATCAAATAAGCAGCCACCCGCCAAATTAGGGTTATACATTCTCCCGTTGGGCTCGTAAGGCACTGAGTAACCAAAATCGGCCTTAATATGTTTTATGCTGCCAATACGGCCTTGTTCGATCCATTGCTTGGCTTGTGAAACCGCAGGAAGAAAATAGGTCCACATCGCTTCCATTAAGAATAAATTTTTCTGTTTCGCTAAGGCTGCAAGGGTTGTAAATTCGTCACTGCTTATGGTGATAGGTTTTTCACATAACACATGTTTATTTGCCATCAGGGCAGCATAGACATGTTGAAAATGAAAGTTATGAGGAGTGGCCACGTAAATGACATCTACTGAAGGGTCATCAAATAATGTTTGATAACCTTGATAGGCTTTCTCAATATTATGTTTATGTGCAAAGGCCACAGCATCTTCTCGCTTTCTGGCGGCGACAGCCGTGACTTTCGCATTTTTGACATGTGGCATATCGGTACAAAATTTATCTGCAATTGCGCCTGTACTGACAATTCCCCAGTTTACTATTCTAGATTGATTCAATGTCTGTTCCATCTTTTTTTATCAAAAAAATGAGCCATCATCTGAGTATCAATGGCTCATTTTAGTTGTTTATTATTACTTTTGTTTGGCGAGCAGTTTTTTTTGTATAGGTAATAGTAAAAAACCAAATAAAACGAGTAAACCTGTGGCAGGCGCCGGTACTGATACCGTTGGGGCATCAAGATCTGCTCCATTTGCATCAGCCAAATAGCTATCTGTTAATGCAAATTCAGGGCTGTAATTCTGCTGCGCTGTAAAGCTTACTTGGCCAAGGAAAAAGTTGCTTCCAGGCAAGTAAGTACTGTCCAACCAAAGCACAAAAACTTCGATAATATTATTATCGAAAAATGAAACATCCGCTGCCGGAAGAAATGCGCTATTGATCACCTCAGTACTAAAATCAAAGGAATCAAAAATAAGCGCGCTGCTATCAAAGTTCAAATTAAAGCCGAGTTCAGCTGTGTCTAAACTGACGTTTTCAAATGCTATATCCAGTAGTACAGTATCACCGATATTGTAGTTAAGCTGATCCGTACTTAATGTAATGGTTGTTGCCTGACTTTGTAGGCTGGCTAGGGTTAAAACTATAGTTGAGATGAATAGGGTTAATTTTTTCATGGTTGTTCCTAATTGTTGAATAAGTGATGACTCAATCTCTTTGTTGCTATTAAAAACAAGGTTGGCCTCAAAGTGCCAACCTTGTTTACTGTTATTCAGTCGCGCAAGCCGCTCGCGTACACAGCGACATAAAACCTCTAACATCTCTGCTAGATAACTGACCGTCATGAGTAAAGTCGTAACTTAAATCGCTGAGTGTTTGGGCGCGGATGTGTTGATAAAATAAATTAACATCATCCATATCTACGTCTTGATCAGCATCAAAGTCGCCAAAGACAGGCAGAGCTGAATCAAACTCAAGTTGGATATAATCTAGGTTAATCCAACCTGTATCATCTTCGTCTAGTTGAAATTTGATGGTATTAGTGCCGGCTTGTAAGGGAATTAAATCAGAGTTATCACTCCAGTTATCCCATTCAACTGTAGTGCTAAAGCTGCTTTGAACTGTGTCTTCATCGTTGACATACACGCTCAGGGTACGGTTGCCAGAAGGCCCAAAAGTGCCCATGGTGTAGCGGCTATTCAGGACATAAAAACCTGCAGTATCAAGATCAACCGTAAACTCGATTTTGTCACCAATGGTAATGATATTACCTACAAAGCCACTGCCATTATAGCCAGGGTGTTCGCTGCTGATACCGATTCTATTGCCGCTTATCGAGGCATCTTCGGCTTCGTATAGATTAGGTAAATCTATAGGGGTGTCATCGTCATCGTCATCATTATCATTAGTCAGGCCTAAATCGATAAGCAAGTAATCAAAATTAACCCAGCCTGTGTCGTCAGCATCAAGGCGGTAAAGGATAGTGTTTTCACCCGATTGTAAGCTTACGGTTTCAGTTTGATTGCTCCAACTATCCCATGTCCCTGTTGATGCAAAGCTACTTTGCAGAAGGTCAGTATCGTTCACCACTACACTCATGGTGCGTTCACCGGCAGGCCCATCTGCTCCCACGGCATAACGCATATCAAGGGTATATTCTCCGGCAATAGCCACATTCACTGTGAATGCAACTGAGTCACCTATGTCGTCAATCTCAGACACAAATCCAAAGCCACTGAATCCTTCATAACTATTATCAGATGTTGTGCCTGTTAGCGTTGCTTCTTCAGCTTCATATATTTTTGTGAGACTAAATTGATCTAGGTTGATTACGCCCGTGTCATCTGCATCAAGTTGCAATTTAATATCATTAGCACCAGGAAGTAAGGTAATAACGCTGCTACTTTCGCCCCATACATTCCATTCCCCAGTAGAGGTAAACATATGTTGTACTTGGTCGCTGCCGTTTACATACACACTCATAGTGCGAACGCCTTCAGGTCCATATAGTCCCATTGCGTAGCGAGGCGTTAAAATGTACTGGCCCGGGTCGATAACGTTCACACTGAACTGCACTGAGTCTCCAATGTTGAAAATATCGCCAACAAAGCCAGTACCTTCAAATCCAGCATGCTCAGTACTCACCTTAGCTGCGCCAAGCAAAATGCCATTTTCTGCTTGTTGGGTTAAGCTTTGATTAATGAGAGAAATATAATCGATGTTAATGCCTGAATCGTCACTGTCTTTTTGTAGCGTTAACGTTGCGCCTTCGGGAATATTAACCGACACCGCTTCAGTATTGCTGTAGGTGCGAGACCATCCGCCTGTTGCAGTAAAATTTAAATCTGCAGCATGTTCACCATCAACATAAATGCTATAGCTACCGGTGTTTTTCGAGGCATAAGTGACAAACAATGATGTTGCTGCGGCCATATTGGTAAATGTTACGCCCGAACCCGCAGTATGAATGTTTTCTATCCCAGCTCCGCCAGATGCATTACTGTCAGTAAAGACTGAACCACTGCCAAATAAGCTGCCACTTTCAGCTTCTAAAAGGGTGTAACCTGAAGAATCAATGAGGCCGGGTACATCTGGCGCATCAGGTATGCCGATTAATAGGTGAAGGTAGTCGTCTTCTAAACCACTGTTAGCAATAATATCTAATGCTTCTTGAGGCCAGTCAGCATCAGGCACTACTGTTAAATTAGTGATGGTCGAGTTGGGAGCACCAATTTGATAGGCCCCAGAGGTTGAGTAGATGTTGTCGTAATGATTATCACGTTTATCACGCCATTTGTTTAATTCAAAATTATCTTGTCCAGGGACAATTTCAAAAACCAAGTCATTGCCCGTGTAGTAAGCGGTGCCTTCATCGGGATGATAAACCCCTTGAAAAAACGTTGTGGGGGCTTTTACGTAGTTACCATTTGCTTCTGAGTTTGGTTGGCTACCCAATGTATAAAAGGCACCACCATCATGGAGATAGGTCATAACATCGTATACGTGATTGTTATTAAACTTGTTGTTGCGGGCAACCGTTGTTGGGTTGTCTGGTAGTGTTTCTACGGCGAAATTATTCCATCCCCAACCAAGACTGACACCTGAATATTTTGTTTTTTGAATTTGGTTATGTTCAATGGTTAAACCATCGGTAAAAAAAGCGGTTATAGCCGCATGTCCGTAGTAAATTTGTGTCACATCATAGATAAGGTTGTTTTTAACTAAAATATTTTGTACTACGCCTTCAACACCTATAGGGTATTTTTCGTAGGTGCCGCCGTCACCAATATAAACGTGTTGTGGGTGGGAAATGTTGATACCTGAGCCACCCATTCCGGTAATGGCATTACCCACAATTTGTGAATCAATAACGTCATTGGTGAAGTTAATTCCTTCATTACCTGCATTTTTAATTGCACCATCTTCAAAACTAATGGACTGTGCATTGTTAACGTTTATTGCACCATTTAGTACATCGTAGCCGGTGTATTTATCGTTGTGCCAGTTACCATCACTGTAAGATAATTTCCATGTTGCCGCTTGTACTGTTGATTTACCCGCTGAGCCTGCCACTTCCGGTAACTTAGCTTGGGTATTAGCAAAAGTAATACCGCTGAAAGTGATGTTTTTTATGCGATTGGCCGTAGAGTCACCCGCTAAGTTCAATATTGCATCGGTTTGTGGCGCGTAAACTTGGGCTGAATTCATATCAAGGCCATCATTGTAGTAATACAGAGTGTTACTACTACGATCCAAATAGAACTCGTTAGCTTCATCAAGAAATTCATAGGCATTAAACAAGGTATGGGTACCACTATTGCTGAACGCGCCCCAATTTTGGTTTTGTGCTATGGCTGCATAGGGTTGTGAAAACTTTAATACCCGCTCAGAACCTTCAATGACACTTTCACGAACAGTAACAAAGTTGGTATTCCAAGTGGTTTTGTTCATAATTTCTACATCTGACGCATTGGTCAGTGTAGGTATGTCACTGAGGTTATATCTGCCACCATCTGCCTCTGTGCCATTTATTCTCGCCCAGTCAGCTTGGCCAGCGGTAATTGTATAAGTTCCCCAGTCACCATTAGGCCTCGCATCGGTACTTGCCATATAGGCACGTTCACCATTGACGATTAAAGTACGTAATTTTTCATCACTGTTGAAAGTCGCTTTGTAAATATTGCCATCATGTTGAGTCCAGCCAGTGACCAGAGTTGCCCCGTTTAGCACAGGGGTTTCATCATTATATGCTTGGTAAACTACACGGTGACCATTAGTGCCTGAGTCGACAGACGTAAGGGTAATAGTATCCGTTATTGGGTAATTCCCGCCGCGAATGTTGACAAAAATATCGCCGGTCATGTCGCTATTTATGCTGCGTACTGCGTCTCGGGCTTTTTCAAGGGTTTTAAAAGGTGCAGACAATGTACCTGAGTTGTGAGTGTCGTCTCCTGTTGGAGAAACATAAAAATTCTGTTGTGTTGCACTAAAAACAGAGCTTGTAATGAGGCAAAGTCCTAGAACTGAGCCTTGAATTCCTCCTGTTTTTCTTACGGCATTTTTAGATTTGACGTTTTTTAACATAACCTTGCCTCTTGTTGTTTGTTGTTTGATATTTCAATGGTAGTAATTAAGATATCAGATGTAAAGGAAAAGTTATTTTAATGCTGGTTAAATGTTATGTGGATGTGGCGAGAGGTGAAAATGGAACAACAAATGTAACGCGGCTGGCAATAGAGCCAGCCTTTAGTAGATAAAAAACGCAATGAAATTAACTTAAGATAAGTGATTTAGTGAGCACTATGCACAAGAAGGGGTGAGCTCTTTTATGGCTAACTCAGATAATGTCAATCCATGACCAGAGACGTCTGGTAGTAGGATATATCCGTCTTTCACAGTAAAGGGTGTCTCGATGATATCATCCCAATTGAGCATAGAATGTTCAGTGTAGATCACCTCTGGTAAAGCCGATGCGATATGGGCGCCCATTTCCATTGGGGTATTGCCTAAAGCAATGGGAATACCTTTTTCAGCACATAACCAACCAATTTTTAAGGCGGCAGAAAAATCACCATGAATGTTGATAATGTCTGCTGCGTGGTTATCTACTAGGGCTTTCTTGCCACTTAGTGGTAAATATTCTCCTGCATTTAGGTAGGTGTCTTTGAGTCCTGCTTTGACTTCCTGCAGACCAGCAATATCATGCCTTAAAATAGGATCTTCGACCCAGAAAATGTCTAACCCTGCTTTTTCATAGGCGCGGATTTTGGCTATCGCTTCTTTGGGTGACCATGCTTCATTGGCATCTATCATCAGTAATTTGTCTTTACCAATAATGTCCGACACTAGCTGTAATCTTTTAATATCCCATGCTAAATCGGGATGCCCAATTTTAACTTTGTAACCAGAGAAATTGTGCTTAATGGCTTTTTCGTAAAAGCTTGTGACTTGTTGATCTGATAGATGAAAACACACGCCGCTACCATAAGCTTTGACTTGACTGCTATTACCGCCAAGTAGTTTATAAAGTGGTAAATCGGCTCGTTTAGCGGTTAAGTCCCACAAAGCTTGGTCTATAGCTTGATCTAAGTGATAAGGAAGCTGCTGAATATTTCCTCCTCTTGGCCTAGATATCTTATGGATCAAGGCTTCTGGTGGCTGCCCAAGTATCCCGTCTAAACGGCTAGATTCTAATAGTGTTCTGATAACTTTAGCTTCTGGCAAAGGCGCCGTGAGAGATTGAAAAAAGCCTAATCCAGATTGTCCATTAGCATCAAATAGCTCTAATGCGCCAATCCATACCTTACTTGAAGCGATTTGAGAATCACCAATGACCCTGTCTCGCGGGTAATCAAAGCAATGTATGCGGATATTATTTATATTAGAAGTCATAGTATTCCTGTTTTGTAATGTGACTTGTATAGCAGCGCAATGTCTAAAAACCCCATAGACCCATTGCTCTTTTGATTGACTTAGCTAAGTGATCATCTAAACACTCAAGTGCTTTTAGTTGGTCTCTTGCCGCTATAGCGTCAATTAATTCAATATGCTCTTTAATGGAGCTTGAAATCATTTCTTGGGAGGCTAAATCAAGGCGATCTAAGCGAGTCAGCCTTATTAAGTCTTCGTTCGCCAAGTAAGATTTAGTAATAATTTGGTTATCTAAAGATAAAATAAATTGTTTGTGTAATTCAGAGTCCAACTGGGCTAACTCTGATTGCCCGTTTGTCTGGCTAGATGGGGTTGAAATAGCCCGTTGCAGTTCAATATGCCGAGTTTTGAAACTTTGAATTTCTTCATCGGAAACAGAGCGTATATAGGATTTTAATCCTTCTCTTTCGAGAATGACTCTTAGCTGATAGGTGTTTCTGGTGAGTGCAAAGTCGGTATCTATAATTTGTATACCACTTCTAGGGAAAACAATAATGAGTCCTTCTGACTCCAATTTGTTTATTGCAACCTTAATTGGACTGATAGCCATGTTAAGAATTTTCGCAAGTACACCTTGTGTATAAGTCTTTCCTCTTACTATGTTGCCACTTAGTATGCCTTCCTTAAGCTTATTATAGGCATCTTCACTTAGCTGTAACTTATTGTCAGATATATTAACTGTTGCACTCATTATTTTGCCTTCGACTCTCACTGATATTATTTTTAATCATCTAAGCTATTGATTATTATGGTGTAATCAATGATTTTTGATTTTTATTACTATCGAGTATGCAGTGATATTTCACATATTTGTTAGTCATGTGATAAATTATCCACTACGTTTTGTTTAATTGAACGTTTTCATTTAATGCTATGAGATATCAAAAGTCAATATTAATCAGAGATTAACAGGTTGTTAAAAATATTAACGAATATTGTTGATATTTCAAAAAGCCCATGTAATATTTAATCCCTAGGTTGAGGTTGGTGATTGATATCGGTATCTCAACGTAAAAACAATAATGGGAACTAAACATGAAATTTAACAAATCAATACTAGCAACAGCGATAACATCTGGGCTGCTTTTTGCTCAATTCAATGCAAGTGCACAAGAAACTCAAAGCGACAATGAAACGGAAGTGATTGAAGTGAGAGGCGGGATTAGAGGCAGCATTATAAATTCGCAAAATTTAAAACGCAGCTCTCAAGGTGTGGTTGATGCAATTACCAGCGAAGACCTAGGTAAATTTACTGATGACAATATAGGCGCAGCAATAGCACGCATACCCGGCGTGCAGATCCAGCGCAATGATAACGGTATAGGCGGCGATCGCGCTTCAATTAGAGGTATGGGTCCCTTATTTGTCAGTACCACTGTAAATGGCCGTACTCCTCTATCCCACGGTGACGAAGGTATTGGCAATATTCGCCAGTTTAACCTTGATGTTATTCCTACAGAAATTATTAGTGGCGTAGTCGTACGTAAAATGCCAACAGCCTCAACAATTGAAGGCGGGATTGGTGGTTCGGTTGAGCTACAAACTATGGAGCCATTAAAAGCCCATAGCTTATATAAGAACAATGAAAACTTTGGTGGTGCAGTAACAGTCTCTGCTGTTAATGACAGCCTAACTGAAGATTGGTCACCTAAATTTTCTGGGGTATTTGGCGCCCGCAACGACGATAATACCCTAGCAGGTTATGTTGCGATTGTGACATCAGATGCTGATTATTCGGTAGATGAGGCTTATACCCGAGCGCAAGAGCGAGACATTCAAATAGATACCAACGGTGATGGTATTGCCGATAGAGTAGAACAAGATGTCATTTCCCATAGCCGGATTACCATGAACGCTATTCGCGGCAGTAAAGAGCGCGAGTCAGTCTCCTATGGTCTTGAATGGCAAGCAAAAGACGATTTAAAGTTTGGTGTTAATGGCTATACCTCTACTTATGATGTTTATTCACAGCGCCCCACTGTAGATTTATTCTTTGATTACAATGGTGTATTTGATGAGAGTGCCATATCAATCGAAAATAATTTCGTGCAATCAATTGATGGTTCTGGTGTGACCAACCCAGGAGGCGACTTTAAAGTAGAAAACTTTGATTTGTTGTTCGACAACTTATCTGAAAACAATGTAATTGGTTTTAACGCTGAGTACGGTGCTTATAGCGACTTTAGCTTAAAGGCAGATATTTCTTACTCAAGTGTTAAATTTGTGCAAGATTTACGTTTAGGCATTATGGGCGCTTATGGACTGGATCCAAGTGACTTCCGTTTTGATGGAAGCGGTGATCTGCCATCATTTACCTATGGTAGTGAAGTAAACGATCCTAATTCATATGTCAGTGTGGGCTTTTTTGGTCGCGACCGTCGAGGCAGCAACGAGCAGTTAGCCATAAAGTTAGATGCTGAATGGGTGCTTGAAGATGGTATGAAGATCAAAGCAGGTGTTCGCCAGGCAGATACTGAAATTGACGTGCGTGAAACCGGGCGTTTTACCTTGATATGGGACGATGCTGATTTAGCAGCGGCATCTTTCACTGGTAACTTAACCGAGCCTTTGTTTCCCGGTTCAGGTATTGGATTTAATCAATTTCTAGAGCCTGATTACGATGCGCAAGCAGCCGTGTTCCCTGACATTTTTAACGAAAGAGCATCATCCTCAGCCGTAAATGGTTCATTGCTAAATGCAGACGACAGCACGGGGTTACCTTTAGACAAAGCCAATTCATTCGTGGTGGAAGAAAAGACAACAGCTTTTTACGTCCAAGCAGATATGGAAGGTGAGGTAGATGATAAGCTCTTTTCCGCCAATATGGGGGTGCGCTTAGTAGCGACTGATCGTACCGTTTATGGTTTTCAAACCACTCGTATCGTGAATTCCTTAAACGCCATTGTTGATGAGTTGGGTTACATAGGTGCGCAAGCAGACAGTACTGATTTCCAGTTTTTGCCTAGTGCAAACTTTATGCTTGAGTTAACAGAAAATACTCAGTGGCGTGTCGGTTTTGCAAAAACCATGTCGCAACCTGAATATACTGATTTAAAAGTAAACGGTTCAGTTAACTTACAAGATACAAGCTATGTTGGTTATGACTCCACTATCAATTCAACCGCTGAAATTGGTAACGCTGACTTAAATCCCTACACAGCATGGTCATTTGACACAACACTTGAATACTATACAGAAGAAGGCAGCGCTTTATTTGCCAGTCTTTTCTATAAAGACGTATCTGACTTTGTGCTCACTGAAGCGCGCAGCGATGTGGCAATAGATGGCTACGACCAATTGTTCGATACCACTCAGCCAATTAACGTGGCAAAAGGTCAAGTGTATGGGCTTGAACTTGGCGGCAATATTGTCTTTGGTGATTTTGGTCTTCAAGCGAACTACACCTTCGTTGACTCAGAATTTGAAAACCCAGATAACAATCCTTTGTTAGAACATGGTTTCCCTGGCGCATCTAAACATAACTTCAATGCTATTGCTTATTACGAAACTGAGGTGTTTTCAGCGCGTTTAGCATACATTTACCGAGATGATTATTTCCAAGCATTAGGTGGCGGTTTTGACCGTGCTAACCAGCCAGCGTTTGGAGAAGGTTCAGGGCAACTTGATATGAACTTCTCATATACGGTTATGGAGAATGTTGATCTGAGTTTAAATATCATCAATTTAACCGAAGAAGATGCTCGTAACTACATTAACGAAAGTAGCAACTTCCGTGACTATGTCACTAGACCTAGAACTGCAGTCGTGAGTGTTCGTGCTGCTTTCTAAGTTTTAAGCAGTGTAGATCGATAGGAAAATGACGCTAATTTTTTAGCGTCATTTTGTGTTTTTTAATATACAAATCAATATGGTTGAAAATGCAGTGCTCCATTCAATAGACTTTTACGTAATCGGGATCTATGTATTCCTCCTTTTAGCAATCGGTTTATTTGTCTCTATGAGACAAGCAAAGAATGCAAGCTTATTCGTTGGCGACAAAAGTGTCGGTTTTGCGAGTATTGGTATGTCGATATGGGGAACCAATATCGGTCCTTCTTTTCTGATTGCTAGTTTTGGGGCCGCCTATAGTTCAGGTATGTTAATCGCCAACTTCGAATGGTTTGCTTGGATATTTTTATTGATTTTAGGCATGGTTTTTACGCCTTTTTACCTCAAATCAAATGTGACCACTATACCGCAAATCATCAAACGTAGATTTGGCGACGGCATGTATCGCTTATTGTCTATTTACTCACTAATCACAATAGTAATCATATGGTTAGGTAGCGGCTTATACGTCGGTGGATTGTTGTTTTCTCAGTTTACAGGATGGGAGTTGTGGCAATCGGTATTATTACTGCTGATTATTGCAACCAGCTTTACTATTGTAGGAGGCTTAGCGGCAGTCATAGCAACGGATGCATTTCAAACTGTTTTAATGATTGTTGGTATGGCCGCGTTAACATTAATTGGCCTTTATGAAGTGGGGGGCATTGATGGATTGATGGCTAAAGCGCCCGCAGAATATTGGCGTCTAATTGATTTTGACTCAGAAAGTGTACCTTGGATGTCCTTTGTATTGGGCTATCCGATAATGGGGGTGTGGTTTTGGTGTACAGACCAAACCATAGTGCAAAGAGTGTTTGCCTCAAAAGATGTGCCTACTGCGCAAAAAGGCATTTTACTGGCTGCTGTATTGAAAATACTTCCGCCTTTTATTTTTATCCTGCCCGGTATTATTTTCTATGTATTACAACCTGGTATAGATAATACCGATGGTGCCTTTATCGCCATGGTATCTGAGTACATGCCGATTGGGTTTAGAGGGCTAATGATCGCGGTACTAATGGCAGCGTTAATTAGTACTCTAGATTCAGGACTCAATTCATTCAGTACTATTTTTACCTTAGACATTTATCAACCCATGATTAAAAAGGGTAAAGAGCTTTCAGGCAAAGAAGTCAGGTTAATTGGACGAATTGTCACATTAGCGGCCAGTGCTTTAGCCTTTGTTTGGGCTTTAGCAATGGAAGGAATGGCGACAAATTTATTTGAAATATTCCAAACACTTATTGCTTTTCTTGCTCCACCGTTAACTACGTTATTTTTAGTTGGATTACTTTGGAAACGCGTAACAACTGCAGGCGCCACTTATGGTTTTGTGCTTGGTTGTATTACCTGTATGACAGTGGGTATTTGTAGCATAAATGGACAGACTTTTGGCTTATTTGAACAATGGCCACATTTTTTAAACCTAACATTTATATTATTTATTGTGACTTCTGCGATTACGATTGGTATTTCGTTAGTCACGAAACACTCTGCCGATGAAGAGTTTTTACCTAAGTTTAAAGACGTAGCCAATACCGACTCGAGCCAAAATAAGTCAATTTGGAAAGGCTGGTTGATATTAGCCATTGTTATGGTTGGGTTGTATGCTGGCTTTGAGTATTTGGCTAGAAATGCCGGCAACACCTCAGACATACCCTCAAGCTTACCAACAGAATTATCGTCAAGCCCTACGACAAGCTCATCGACAAAAAAAACAGCAAGTCATAGTGAACCTCTAACCACAAACACTGATGGCCTAGGGGCGCCTGAAGTGAATGTGTATCGAGGAGAAACGCCAACCTTTGATGGGTTCATTGATCAAAATGAATATCAAGATGCCACTATGTTAACAGGCGTTGAAAATTGGAATCCGCAGTTCTCTGCCGTATCCGACCCAAAAGACTTATCTGGCACAGTGTGGATCAAACATGATGGCGAATACCTATATTTTGCTTTCGATATTGTGGATAACCTTATGTATGGCGTAGATACCCCCCGTTGGTTGCCCCAAGAAAACCCAAATGCCCATGAGTTAACCAGAGAAGGCTTTCCTTGGTTTGGGGATGGCGTGGAAGTATTGATTAACGCTAAAAATAGCTTTAGCCAAGAAGATGGCGAGTTAAATAAAGGCAATGGTCATAGTTGGCAAATGGTTGTGAGTACTCATAAGTCGCGATTAGGTGGTTTAGGTGTGGCCGGTTTATTGGAAGGGGAAGAACGTTCAATGTTATCTGCTTGGAACAATTACCAAAAGTGGATACTCAACAAAGACATGGAAGCGAAAGTACAGATTAAACCTGATGCTAAAGGTTATACAGTGGAGTGGCGCATTCGCCCTGATCCTTGTTTAGAGATCTCCCCTGGAGAGTTTTGGTCAGCCGATTTGCCAGTCACTAAAATGGGCTTAAATTTAGCCGTTGCTGATTTAGATAATGAAAACGAGGGAGCCGGTAACTGGGGCAATTTTTGGCATGAGAACTGGTGGTCGGGTGAAAGAGACAAACGCACTTGGTTAAAACAATGGGGCACTATGGTGTTGCATGGCAAAACTCAACCCATTTCCACGCAAGATATTTAGGAGCAAGTTGTAATGAAAGATTTTTTTGATCCTAGATACCCAGATATCAGCGATCTGCGAGCAAAAGCCCAAAAACGCATACCCAATTTTGCGTTTGATTACCTAGAGGGGGGCTGCATGGAAGAGATAAGTGTCGCCCGAAATCGTAGCGATGTTGCCGCGGTGCAATTACGTAGTCAATTATTAACACCTTTTGATAAAAGTCATTTAGAAGTAGAGTTATTTGGCCACACCTATAGCGCGCCTTTTGGTATTGCGCCCATTGGTCTACAAGGTTTGATGTGGCCTAAGGCGCCGGAAATATTAGCCAAATCCGCTGCCGATAAAAACATTCCTTATGTACTAAGCACAGTGTCATCTGCCAGCTTAGAATCCATAGCTGAAATCTCCCAAGGCAAGGCTTGGTATCAACTCTACAATCCAACAGATAACAGTATTCGCGAAGATTTGTTAAACAGAATTAAGCAAGCTGGCTATCCGGTGCTGGTGGTCACTGTTGATGTGCCCACCTTCGGGTTTAGGCCAAGAGATATTAAAAATGGTTTAGCCATGCCCCCTAATATGACAGTAAAAAATATCCTACAAATGTTGGCTAAACCCAGTTGGCTATGGGAAACCGCTTTGGCGGGTAAACCCGAAATGCAAACCTTAAAACCTTATATGCCAAAAGACATGCCGATGGATCAACTGGCCGCATTTATGAACAAGACTGTTATGGGCCGTGTCGATATTGAAGGCTTAAAGCCCATTCGTGATATGTGGCAAGGTCCTTTAGTGATTAAAGGCTTAATTAATCCCCAAGATGTGAAATTGGCCATAGAGCTGGGTGCCGATGGCGTGGTGATTTCCAATCATGGTGGTCGCCAATTGGATGCCGGTGAGTCGCCAATAAAACCCTTACAGGGGATCGCCAAAAAGTACCGTTCGGATATTAAAATTTTTATGGACAGTGGCTTGCGCAGCGGTACCAACATTGCTGCTTCTTTGGCTTCTGGTGCCGACTTTACCTTTTTAGGACGTCCTTTTGTGTATGGCGTGGGGGCATTGGGCAAAAAAGGCGGCTATCACACTATCAATACGTTAATGATGCAGCTTACACAAATAATGAACCAATTAGGTTGTTCAAAAGTGGCAGATTTACCTCAGTATCTTGTCGAGGAATAACACTGTGTCTATTGCTAATAAGATCACTAAAAAAACCATTGGTCAGACGCAATTAAAGGTCTCCAGTTTAGGATTTGGTGCTGCATCCTTAGGGAATTTATATAAGGCAATAAGCGATGAAGAAGCCAGTCGCACTTTACACGCGGCTATAAGCCAAGGCATTAATTTATTTGATACTGCCCCCCGTTATGGACTGGGTTTAAGTGAGCGACGGGTAGGAGATGTTTTACGCACTATAGGCGCAGATGAGTATGTGCTTTCTACTAAAGTCGGCCGAGTGTTAACGCCAGATGTGAACGCAGATACCAGTCAGCTTAGGTATGGCTTTGATACCCCTATGCCTTTTGATGCGCATTATGACTATAGCTACGACGGCATTATGCGTTCGTATTTTGATAGTTTGCAGCGTTTAGGTTTAGCAAAAATTGATATTTTATTAGTGCACGATATTGGTTTTGATACTCATGGCGAAAAGGATGACTATTATTTTGAGCAGTTTCAAACCAGTGGCTATCGGGCATTAGAAGAGTTGCGTCAACAGGGGTTAATAAAAGCGGTAGGATTGGGAGTGAATGAAACCGCTATTTGTGAGCGTGTGATGGAGCTTGGCCAATTTGATTGTTTTTTATTAGCGGGTCGTTATTCCCTGCTCGAACAAGATGCTTTATCGAGTTTTTTACCTAAATGTGAAGCACACGGCGCGTCGATTATTTTGGGTGGCCCCTATAACTCAGGCATATTAGCCACAGGTGTTAAAGGGCCTGATACACCTATATACAATTATGAACCAGCGCCAGCAAATATAGTAAAAAAAGTAGCACGCATTGAAGAGGTTTGTGCAGAATTTAATGTGTCATTAGCGGCGGCTGCTTTGCAGTTTCCATTAGCCCACCCAGCGGTTGCTACAGTGATCCCCGGAATAGACAGTGCAGACAGGGCAATTAAAACCAGTCAGTTGTTTTCAGAACAGATACCAATGCAGTTTTGGCAAACCTTAAAGCAACAACAGCTGATAAGACAAGATGCGCCTGTGCCTGGTGAGGTTTGAAATGACTTTAGATAATCAATTGGAAATAGTCGATAGCCATCTGCATTTTTGGAAACTCAGCCGCCAAGATTATGCATGGCTAACGCCTTATTTGGGCGTGTTATATCAGGACCGTTTGCCACTAGACTGGCAACAAGCAAGTACTGGTCTTGGGGTAAACAAAGCTGTTGTTATTCAGGCTGCGCCTACTGACGCAGAAACAGACTTTTTACTGTCGTTGACACAAAAGTCTGACTCCCTAGCGGGTGTGGTTGGTTGGGTTGATATGAATGCTCATTCTTCGCTTGTTTGTGCTCGTTTGCAACAGCTTGCTGCTGAACCAAAATTCAAAGGCATAAGGCCAATGTTGCAAGATATAGAGGATGTAGAGTGGATTTTAAATCCTAATTTCACCCCCATTTTTAATTTTTTGATTGAGCACAATTTAAGTTTTGATGCGTTAGTGCGCGGTGAGCACCTTGACGCTATTTTACATATTGCTCAGACATTCCCGGATTTAAAAATGGTTATCAACCATTGTGCAAAACCTAACATCCATGCAAATGCATTTGATAATTGGGCAACCTCTATTTGCCGATTTTCAAGCCTCTCCAATGTATACGTAAAAGTTTCAGGGCTATCAACTGAAGCGGGTAGAAAGCAGCAACTTGTAGAACATTATCAACACTATTTTCAGCACATTACCAAAGTATTTGGAGTTGAAAGAATGATGTGGGGAAGCGACTGGCCAGTGGTGAATATCAATAACAGCTATAAGGGGTGGTTTGACTTATGTAGGGAATTAGTCAGTTCATGGTCCCAGCGTGAACAGATTCGTTTTTGGTCAGGTACGGCCAGTGAATTTTATCGGTTAAATGAAGAGAAAGTAATATGACAGAAGAGAATAAAGTGTCAGTAGTAACAGGCGGAGGCAGTGGTATTGGATATAGCATTTGCAAAGCCTTAACAACACTTAAACATACAGTGATTGTATTGGATATGGATATAGAGGCAGCAAAAAGAACGGCCGATGAAATCAATCTAGCTGGTGGCACTGCTAAAGCCATACAGCTTAATGTCTCAAAACATCAAGAAACTATGCAGGTTTTCGCGCAAATAAAAGATGAATTTAAGCACATTGACGTACTGGTTAATAATGCTGGTATTGGATCTGTTGGGACACTAGAAGAAACATCTGAAGACGAGTTAGATAGGGTGTATGCAGTTAATGTAAAAGGCCTGTATAACTGCTCGTTTGCAGCTGTTCCTTATATGAAAGCACAAGGGGCTGGCGTCATAGTGAATATGGCTTCTGTAGCTTCTACTGTAGGGATTGCCGATAGATTTGCCTATTCAATGAGCAAAGGAGCAGTTTTAACTATGACTTACTCCATAGCTAAAGATTATATAAATTATGGGATCCGCTGTAATAGTGTGGCGCCAGGGCGTGTTCACACCCCTTTTGTTGATGCTTATTTAGAAAAAAATTATCCCGATAATAAACCAGAAATGTTTGAGACATTGTCTAAAACTCAGCCTATTGGCCGTATGGGAAAACCAGACGAAATCGGCGCTATGGTCAAATATTTATGCAGCGAGGAAGCATCTTTTATTACCGGAAGTAACTTTCCAATTGACGGCGGTTTTGTCACTTTAAACAATTAATCCTCAATTTAACGAATAGGAATCAATGTGAAATTATTACGATTTGGCCCTAAAGGTCACGAAAAACCAGGGATGTTGGATCAAGACGGGAAAATCCGCGATTTGTCATCTATTTTGGCTGATATCGATGGTGCCAACATACAACCCGAACAACTCGCTTATTTACAAACACGAGATATAACTTCGCTGCCGATTGTTGCGGATGATGTACGTTTAGGATCTTGCGTCAACAAAGTAGGGAAATTCATCTGCATTGGGCTTAACTATGCTGATCATGCAGCCGAATCCAATATGCCTATCCCGACAGAACCCGAGGTGTTTTCAAAGTTCACTAGTGCAATTTGTGGTCCTAACGATGACATTATCCAACCTAAAGGCAGTGATAAGTTAGACTGGGAAGTTGAACTGGCGATTGTGATCGGTAGCAAAGCGTCTTATGTCTCGGAACAAGACGCTGAGCAGCATATCGCAGGTTATTGTGTGTGTAATGACGTGTCTGAGCGCACCTTTCAACTTGAAAGAGGCAACCAATGGGATAAAGGTAAAGGCTGTGATTCTTTTGGTCCAATTGGACCTTATCTTGTGACTAAAGATGAAATCACCGATGTGGCGAATTTATCTATGTGGCTTGAAGTCAATGGTCAGCGTTTTCAGGATGGAAATACCAAAACCATGATATTTAAACCCGCATTTATTGTGAGTTACCTAAGCCAGTTTACCACCTTAGAGCCAGGCGATGTCATCACAACGGGCACACCTCCGGGAGTGGGTCTAGGTCAAAAGCCTCCCTTGTACTTAAAAGTGGGAGACAAAGTCGCTTTGGGCATTGCAGGATTAGGTCAACAAAACCAAACAGTAATGGCTGTTGAGCAGTAAATGATGAATTGGCTATTCTAGTGGATGATGCCGTTTTCAATCTTTTGCAATAAAACATAGCGCCTATCTAATCTGTGACTAGGATTAAAAAGATTAATTTGGCACGTGATAGTGCCAAATTAATTGGAAGCTATGAGCCTAACAATCAAGCTTAACTTTGTTTATTCTTTATCAAAACCAAATGCCAACGGCAGTAATTCGGTAAATTTGACCGTTTTCACGTCACCACTTTGGGTGGCCATGTGCACTTCAGTTTCAGCATCAGCAAACTCAGCAATTTTTTGACGACAGCCGCCACATGGTGGGCAGAAGTCATCGTTGGGGCTTGCGACTAAGATTTGTTTAATGTGTTTACTACCGGCGGCAATCATCGCAGCAATAGCACCTCCTTCGGCACATTGGCCCTGTGGGTAGGCGGCATTTTCTACGTTACAACTGGCATGAAGTTGCGCGTTTTCGTCTAGAATGGCGGCGCCCACATGAAAATTGGAATAAGGCGCGTGGGCATTTTTTTGTGCTTTTGTGGCTAAGGCCAAAAGCATTTTGTATTCAGCTGTTAGGTTAAGTGTCATAAAAATCAGACTTCAAAATTAACTCGGCCGCGTAGTTTGCTTTATTTTGGGCTACAGATTCAAGTTTAATTCACATTTAAACATCAGGGGTAGCCTGGGTAACTTTACTTTCTCAGGGAAATAAGCGACTCTAGCGCACATACCTTCTTCTTGTTTTTTGACAATTTTAAAGGGTTGTGTTGCAACCTAGTGTCAAAGTTAGAGTCATATACATAATCTATTTTCAGGTAAAACTTCTCTACTAATATGCATAAACATCTCAGCAGCATCATTTTTCTTAGCGCAGTCTTATTCGGTTGTGCCAACAATAGCAGCCCAGTACAGAGCAATCCGCAAATGGGCAACTTGTTATTGGCTGAACCTGCTCCAATGAATCAGCGCTCACAATTAGCGATTGCCCGTTACAGTCATATTTTAACTAATACCGATTTAGAAGATGAACAAAGAGCACAACTCTTACATCAACGAGGCACGTTATACGACAGTGTTGGTTTGTCTGGATTAGCACAGTACGATTTTAACTTGGCGATCCAATTAAAGCCTGACTTAGCTGAAGCTTATAATTCTATGGGGGTACATTACACCCAGCAAATGGACTTTATTCAAGCCTACGAAGCCTTTGATGCCTCACTAGACATCAACCCAGATATGGAGTTTGCCTTTTTAAACCGCGGTATTGCTTTGTATTATGGTGGTCGTCCCGACTTGGCCGTGCGTGATTTTGGTACCTTTTACAACATCAATGCCTCGGATCCTTATCGCGCCCTTTGGAGTTATCTGGCTTCTAGCGAAATTGATAAACCTCAAGCAATGGCCGCATTGGCTCAGCAGCGAAAAAATCTAGATGAAAATAATTGGGCGACCCAAATAGTGGATTTATATCTTGATAAAACCACTGAAAACCAATTATTAGGTAGTTTGATTGGTGGTGTCACAAGCCAACAACAATTGACCGATAGATTATGTGAAGCTTATTTTTATTTAGGTAAGTATCACTCTGCTAGGGGGAACAGAGGGATTGCCTCAAATTACTTTAAACTTGCGTTAAGTACTAACGTATTTGAATATGTAGAACACCGCTATGCTCGATTAGAGCTTAATTTGTTACGTGATGAAGCCAATAAAGTCGAAGCAAACGAGATACAAACTCAATAATAATGACAGTACTCACCAAATGGGTTTCAGCTTTAGTATGTGCGCTATTGCCCATTTGGTTAATGGTTGAACACCTTAGCATCGAAGTTGCTGGGCCAGACAATCTAAGTGTCCCCAGTATAGCGTCAATGCCAGTATCTAAAGCTGAGGCCGAGCAACAACTAGCCAAAGGCTTATTACTGTGGCGAGACAAACAGTATCAAGAGTCGGCTCAGGTGTTTTCTTCTCTCGGTACTCAAAATCTCAACGAGGATCTACAAGCCTTAACTAGCCTATATCAATATCACGCCACAGCTTTTAATACACACCATCACTCTGACTTTATGCAGCAACTATCCATCTTGCCAAATGACTGTAAACAAAAGTTATTGTTTGTGACCGCCGACCTCGAGTCTCTTCCTCAAGCTGAATATTTCAGGGCGCGCTTTTCGAAAGACCCACGGCTGAGTTCATTGTCTATTTGTATTTATGACCTGACTTGGTTTGACCCAGTTGATCTTGTCTGCGAGGACAACTGGCAACAAGGTGGCCGTTTAGGTTGCCAGTTGCTGTCACTGGCCGAAAAATTAAAAAGCATACCTTTTACCCATCTGGTGATCTTTGCTGAAAAAGGCAAAGCCAATGTTCATAACGGCATTATGTTTCTCGATCGCAAGGACACCTACGATGTGTTTATTCATGAGTTAGCCCATTTTTCGGGCTTTATTGATGAATATCCGCTGAGTAAAGAATTGGCAAAACGTGTTTGTGCCGGAGTGGATGCACCAAATATTGTATTTAAACAGGCACAACAATTACAGCTAGATAGACAGTATTGGCAGTCAATCGGTTTGCAAAATAGCAGTGATTTATATGCCGCTCGAACTTGTGATAACCATACTAGCCAAGCGTTTAAAGCATCCAAAAAACTCACTTTTATGGAGTACCACGATACGGCCTTTATCCCAGCCAATTATCTAAAGGCGTGGCAAAAACAATTACAAAAAATGCCTAACCAACCCTCGGCTCATGTCAATTTTGCACAATTGTATGAACAGTCGAATAATCTATCAGAAAGCAAGTTCTGGCGAGCTAAGTATCAGCAATATCTAAAAGCCAATACTGGTAAAATTAAAAATCTATAACAAATGAAAATGTCATTTGTGTGACAAGGCCCTATCACCATGGGTATAATACTCGAACGTTTTTTGCTGCTGTTAGTGTTACATTCAGATTATGTCCCAGTTATTTCCTGTCGAAACCATAGATTATCCTTTTCCAGCTAAGCCTGCTGCCCTGAGTAAAGCGCAACAGCAAGAATATGTGCAAGAGATCAAAACCTTGCTTAAGCAAAAAAATGCCGTATTGGTCGCTCATTATTATACCGACCCTGAAATCCAAGCCTTAGCTGAAGAAACGGGCGGCTGTATTTCTGACTCGCTAGAAATGGCGCGTTTTGGTCGCGACTGCGAAGCCGATACTTTGATTGTGGCTGGCGTGAAATTTATGGGTGAAACCGCTAAAATTCTCAGTCCTGAAAAAACCGTGTTGATGCCAACGCTAGAGGCAACCTGTTCATTGGATATAGGCTGCCCTGAAGAGCAATTCTCAGCCTTTTGTGATGCCCATCCCGATCACACTGTAGTGGTGTACGCCAATACCTCAGCGGCGGTAAAAGCCCGCGCTGACTGGGTAGTCACATCGAGCATTGCTTTAGAAATTGTGGAACATTTAGACTCGCTGGGTGAAAAAATCATCTGGGCACCGGATCGCCATTTAGGCGCCTATATCGCTAAACAGACTGGCGCTGATATGTTGATGTGGCAGGGTGAATGTATAGTGCACGACGAGTTTTCGGCAAAAGCCCTGTTAGATATGAAGTACCTTTACCCAGACGCCGCTATTTTAGTGCACCCAGAATCGCCCGCCAGTGTGGTTGCTTTGGCCGATGCTGTTGGCTCAACCACGCAGTTGATCAACGCCGCTAAAACCTTGCCCAATAGCCATTTTATTGTGGCTACTGACCGCGGCATTTTTTATAAAATGCAGCAAGCCGCACCTGATAAAATATTGTTAGAAGCCCCCACAGCTGGCAATGGCGCGACCTGTAAAAGCTGCGCCCACTGCCCATGGATGGCTATGAACGGTCTAAAAGCCATTTACCAATCACTAACAGACATCAAAGGGCATGAAATTTTTGTAGATGAGGCTTTGCGGCAACGAGCGTTAATACCGTTAAATCGCATGTTAGATTTTTCAGCTGAGTTAAAAATGAAAGTTACAGGCAACGCCTAAGGCGGATTTAAACGCCTATCAGTAAAAGCCAGTGACCCTGGCTTTTTCATTTTAAGTTCACACTCACACCTTATAATTCGTTGCAATTTACTACTAAGGAGCATGATATGCCCGATTTAAGCCGTTATAAAGGCATAGTGTTTGATATGGATGGCACATTGATAGATTCGATGGGCGCACACAATAAAGCCTGGCAACAAACCTGCGAACAGTATGACTATCCCTTTGATAGCGAATACATCCATAACCTTGGTGGCGTGCCTACCCGAGAAATAGCCGGATTAATGAATGAAAAATATGGTCTTAACCATGACGTGGACCAAGTTACCGAAACCAAACGCCAAGCCTTTCTCAACCTAGAGGACAGTCCAGCTGTAATCGAAGATACCTTTAACGTGATGCAACGTTATCAAAACATCTTAAAAATGGGTGTAGGAACCGGATCAGACCGAAATAATGCCATTAACGTACTGACAGCAACGGGCTTGTTAGAACGTCTTGAAACTGTTGTCACCGCTACCGATGTAACACACGGAAAACCTCACGGCGAAACCTTTTTAACCGTCGCTAAAAACATGGGGCTAACAGCAGCAGAATGTGTCGTGTTCGAAGACACCGAAATAGGTCGTCAAGCAGCGCAAAACGCCGGTATGGACTGCATCATGGTCATTAACAATAAGATAGTGTTACCGCAACCATCAGCCTAATTGTTATCAGTTTGATGATTTTTGTAGGTTATTAGCGGTGATTTGACGAATAAATCACCGCATCATCCCTTTGAATGCAGTTAATACTTGCGCTACCAAGCGGTTTTCCCTAACATACGCGCCTCTTTTGTAGCAGCAGTGGCGTTTTAACGGCACACAATACAAAAAGCAAAATTTGGAGAGGTGGCTGAGTGGCTGAAGGCGCACGCCTGGAAAGTGTGTTTAGGGTTAAACCTAACGAGGGTTCGAATCCCTCTCTCTCCGCCAAATACTGAAAAAAATGGGCACCTCACTTGAGGTGCCCATTTTTTGTATTGGATGTAACACTTAAACTGCTGGTTGCTGCAAGACCAAACTGCCACCAAAAACCCGATAAATATTGACCAATTTGGCAAAGCCGGCAAGTTCCAATTGCGCCAGCTGATCACGACTTGTAAGCCAATCTCGCTCCGCTTCAAGCAAATCGTAAAATTCACCACTGCCAGCTTCATAACGCACTTGCGCAATGATCATCGCCTTGGTGCTGGCTTTATACTGTTGCTCAGTAAGTAAATGTTGTTCTCTAGTTAAATGGTATTCTTGCAGTGACAGTTGGATCTCATTAACTGCCTCAAAAACCTTCTTCTCGAAGTCTGCCAAGGCCATTTTTGCTGTTGCATTGGCCGCTCTTATGCGTGCTTTGGTTGACGCTATATCACCAATATTCCAACTTAGACGGGGTGCAATAGACCAACCTTGGCTAGCATTGTTTAAGTTCAAGCCAGGATTTGATACAAAGCCTAAAAAACCGCTAACCGATAGGTTAGGGTAGAGATCGGCAGTGGCCACACCTATGTTGGCGATGCTGGCTGCTAAACGTCGCTCAGCTGCAGCAACATCAGCACGAAAAATCAGGTAGTGTTGACTGTTTTCAATGCTCACAGGTTGTTTGAGTTGTGGCAACTTTGTTACATCACTCAACACTAATTCGTTCGGCGCTTTGCCAAGCAGGGCAGACAGGGTCGACTGTGCTGTAAACAATGCGCTTTGAAAACGTGGTAACGTGGAATTTATTGAATAATACTGAGCTTCAATGCGCGCCAGTTCAAACTCAGAGCTAAATCCTGAATTGACTCGGGCTTGCACTAGGGCAAGAGTTTTTTGCACATTTTCAAGATTTTGTTCAGCCAGTGTTAGACGCTGTTGCGCGTTTCGAACATCTCCATAGGTCATTGCGACCTGGCTAATAACTTGCACCTGAGCGTTATGCAACAGGGCTTGAGCCTGCTGTGTATCGGCCTGAGCTGCCTCTGTGGCTCGACTAATTTTTCCGAATAAGTCAAAATCCCAGTTTAAGCTCGTTCCAAGGCTATTACCGCGAGTGGTAACACCATCATCTGTGGTGTAGATGGAGGTATTTCTAACGGCCTGATAGTCAGCATCGATAGATGCGTTCGGTAGGAAATCGTTGTCTGCTTCGGAAAAAATGGCCGCTGCGCGTTCGACATTGGCTTTGGCCCTAACCAAAGTACGATTTTCAAGTAAGGCCAACGCCACCAAACGATCGAGCTCTTCGTCATCGAATGCTTGCCACCAAGTTGTAGCGTGTAATGCTTGTTGGTATGGATGCTCAAGTCTTACCTTTTCGACCTGCGTTGGCGCTACATATTCAGGGCCTACTGTACAAGCACTTAGGATTGTTATCGTTAAGCTGAGAATACTTAATCTTATCGATTTATCCATGGTTGTTTTGCTCCGTATTGGTAGTTAGAGAGGGTGATCCTTGTTGTTTTGCCACGTCACGTTTTGCTAGAACATAGTAGAATAATGGGGTAAGAATTAAACCGAATAAGGTGACACCAATCATGCCAGAGAACACGGCTACACCCATGGCTTGACGCATTTCGGCGCCTGCACCACTTGAAAATACCATAGGCACCACCCCCATAATAAAAGCGATAGAGGTCATTAAAATGGGGCGCAAGCGTAAGCGTCCCGCTTCGAGTATGGCTTGTTTGGCGTGTAATCCGCTATCCTGTAACTCCTTGGCAAACTCCACTATGAGGATCGCATTTTTGGTTGCTAACCCCACCAATACTATGAGTCCAATTTGGGTGAAAATATTGTTGTCACCGCCGTAGATAAGCACGCCACTTAACGCAGATAGCAGGGTCATTGGAATGATTAGAATAATGGCTAACGGCAGCGTTAAACTTTCGTATTGCGCAGCCAATACCATAAATACCAAAAGAATGATCAGAGGATAAACAAATGCGCCTGCATTACCCGCCAAAATTTGCTGATAGGTTAACTCGGTCCATTCGTATGTCATGCCGTTGGGCAGAGTATCAGCCAATATTTTCTCAATAGCGGCTTGTGCTTCGCCAGTACTGAAACTTGGAGCAGGGCCGCCATTAATTTCGGCTGTGGTAAAACCGTTGTAGTGCATCACGCGGTCTGGACCGGCACTGTTGCTGACGTGAATAAATGAGCCCAGAGGGATCATGTCACCTTGTTGGTTACGTACCTTTAACTGACTTATCTGTTCTGGGGTTTGACGGAATTGCTCATCCGCTTGCATGTTAACCTGATAGGTACGGCCAAACTGGTTAAAGTCGTTGACGTAAACCGATCCCATATAGGTCTGCAAGGTTTGAAATACTTCGTCCAATGAAATCGATAATTGTTTGGCTTTAGTGCGATCAATATCTAAATCGAGTTGCGGTACACTCACTTGATAACTTGAAAATATTCCGGCTAATTCCGGTGTTTCCCAAGCTTTTTGCATAACTTGCATAGTGACCTTGTACAACTCTTCATAACCATAATTGCCTCGGTCCTGTATTTGCAATTTAAAGCCACCTATTGTGCCAAGGCCTTGTACTGGCGGTGGCGGAAAAATGGCAATAAAAGCATCTTCAATTACCGAAAATTTTTGATTTAACTCGGCTGCTATGGCTTGAGCTGATAGCGCGGGATCTTGGCGCTGGCTAAAATCATCAAGCGGAGTAAATACAATGCCGCTATTAGGACTATTAGTGAATCCATTAATACTCAGACCCGGAAAAGCAACGGAGTGCGCCACACCAGGTTGCGCAAGGGCAATATCAGACATTTGTTTAATTACAGCTTCGGTTCGCTCTAACGACGATGCATCAGGTAATTGAGTAAAAGCCACTAAATATTGTTTGTCCTGACCTGGTACATAACCTGTAGGGGTATTGGCAAACTGCAGGCCAGTCAACCCTAACAACACCACATATAGCAGACCTACTATGGCGCCAAAACGAAGGACTTTACGCACTAACCAGCCGTACCCGTCTGATAGACGAGCGAAGAGTCGGTTAAAGGGAGCGAATACCCAAGCGCCAAACATTTTGTCCATTATTCGGGTTAACGCGTCTTTTTTCTGGTCATGCCCCTTGAGCAATAAAGCTGACAGCGCAGGGCTCAGGGTTAATGAGTTGATGGCGGAGATAAAGGTTGAGATAGTAATGGTTAAGGCAAATTGTTTGTAAAACTGCCCAGTTAAACCTGACATAAATGCAGTGGGAATAAATACCGCAGCTAAGACCAAAGTAGTCGCCACAATAGGTCCAGTGACTTCTTTCATCGCTTTTTGTGTGGCGGCGATAGGCGATAAGCCGTCAGCAATATTACGCTCTACGTTTTCGACCACCACTATGGCATCGTCTACTACTATGCCAATGGCTAGTACCAGCCCAAACAAAGACAAGGCATTCAGTGAAAAGCCCAATAAGTGCATAAAGGCAAAGGTGCCGACTAAAGAAACTGGAACCGCTACTAAAGGAATGATGGATGCGCGCCAGGTTTGCAAAAACAACACCACCACCAATACAACAAGTAACACTGCTTCAAGTAATGTTTTGACCACAGCTTCGATTGAACCACGTACAAAAACGGTGGGATCATAAACAATGTCGTAGCTTAAACCATCAGGGAAATCGGCCGATAATTCAGCCATTTTTGTGCGTACATCGTCAGATATTTGAATGGCATTTGAACCCGAGGCCTGAAATACCGGTATCGCTACGGCTTCTTGGTTATCGAGCAATGAGCGTAAAGCATAAGTAGAGGCACCTAATTCAATGCGTGCTACATCCTTGAGCCGAGTAATTTCGCCGCGCTCACCCACTTTAATGATGATATCTTCAAATTCTCCTACTTTTGACAAACGCCCTTGTACATTGATTAACAGCTGAAAGTCCGCTTCACCACTAGGTTGTGAGCCAAGACTACCGGCAGCTGCTTGTTGGTTTTGCTCTCGAATGGCCGCTAATATTTGACTAGGTGATAAACCAATAGCGGCAACTTTATTCGGGTCAAGCCAAACGCGCATACTGTATTCGCCGGCCCCAAATAGTCTGACAGCGCCCACACCTTGGATACGAGCCAGTTCATCTTTAACATTTAATGCCGCGTAGTTAGACAAATACAACATGTCATAACGCTGATCCGGAGAGGTGAGATGCACTACCATAGTTAAGTCGGGTGATGATTTTTCTGTGACTATACCTAAACGTTGTACTTCTTCTGGTAACCGAGGAGTCGCTCTGTTAACACGGCTTTGCACCTGAGTTTGTGCCTTGTCTACATCGGCTCCTATAGCAAAAGTAATAGTTAAGGTCATGCGCCCGTCAGAGGTTGCTTGTGAATACATGTACAACATGTTTTCAACACCGTTAATTTCTTGCTCCAGAGGCGAAGCGACTGTTTCGGCAATGACCTTGGGATTGGCCCCAGGGTAATTTGCCGTAACCACTATTGTGGGTGGTACTACTTCTGGATATTCAGTAATAGGCAGTTGCCAGACGGCAATGGCGCCACTGATAAAGAACAGTAGTGACAAAACAGCCGCAAAAATGGGCCGCCTAATAAAAAATTGCGATAACATGTTGTCTCCTTTATCCACGGGTCCCCGAGCTATCAGTTTTTGCTGTTAGTTCAGTTTGTGTTTGGTCAAGTAATAATTGTGTTTGGCGAAGTTTGCTTAACGTCTCTTGATTAGTCATTTCGACCACATTAGATTCAACTTGCATATTGGGTCTAACCCTTTGCAATCCGTTGATTACGATTAAATCATCAGTAGATAAGCCTGAAGTAATAAGTCGTAAACCGTTGACTTTCTCACCCAATGTTACTGGGCGATATTCCAATGTGTGGTCTTTGACTACTAACACATACTTGTGGTTTAGGTCGGTAGCCACGGCTTTCTCATCAATTAAAATTCCTTGAAACGAATTACTGCTAACTAGTTTTAAATGTGCGAATAAGCCAGGAATTAAGCGGTTGTCACTATTAGCGAAACTGGCTCTGATTTTGATAGTGCCGGTTTGTTGATTAATGGTGTTATCAACAAAATCAACGCTGCCAATATGGCTAAACTCCTGTTCATTAGCCAATGCCATATATACCGGATTAGCATATTCATCTCGTGTATCAGCCCGCTGACCAGTACTAGCCAATTGGGTGTACTTAAGGAACGACTGCTCATCGACATCAAAATAGGCATACATTTTGTCAGTAGACACAATTTGAGTTAGCTGACTTTGCCCAGCAGTTACAAAGTTACCGGCAGTTATTTGTGCAAACGATACTCGGCCACTGATTGGTGCGGTAATACGGGTATAAGACAAATCCAACTGAGCATGGGCAAGTGCTGCTTCAACCGAAGCGACAGAAGCGGCAGATTGTTGCGCCGCTGCTCGTCTATTGTCCAAAACCTCAGCAGAAATGGCGCGCTGTGCGGTTAACTGTTCACCCCGCTGAAAATTGCTTTTTGCCAATTGAGCGGCAGTTTTAGCGTTTTGCAATTCAGCTTTTAAGCGAGCGACTTCTGTCGCAAAAGAGCGATCATCGATAACAAATAGCAAATCTCCTTTTTTAACTAACCCCCCTTCTTTAAACGCTACTGTATCTATATGACCCGATACTCTTGGCACTAACACTACTGTTTCAGGAGCTTGCAGGCGACCGGTAAATTCGTCCCATTCTGTAATACGTTCGCTGATGACATGGGCTACTGTTACTTGAGGTAAATTTTGCGGCTGAGCTTGCTCAGATGTTTGATTGTTTCCACAAGCTACTAACACTGCTGCGGCAAAACTGCCTAACATAAATGCCTTTATTGTGCGTTTCATACTCATGGTGAATATCTCCTTTAAATTTCAAATTTATGTGACGAATTGTTATATAGGTTACTTATGTACCGAGTGGTAAATATATAGGGTGATAGAAAACTGTCAAACTATTTATGTACCAACCGGTAAGTAAGTTTGGAACTATATTAGAATATTCAGGTCTTTGTATTTGTGTGTGTCGTGATAGGCAAAAAATAACCAACTTTGTTACGTATTTACCAAACTAAAGGTGCTGCCTGACTGTTCGTTTGGTTTGGGTATATAATAAGGAGTAAGTGACAAAGCTGAATATCAAAAACTCTAGTTTTATTGCCTAATTCTCCTGAGGAAGTTAGGATTGAGCAGACTTGTAACTTTAGTGTTAGAATTTATGTACCATTTGGTAAGTAAACATTTTGAACGACTCAATTTTAGTCGCTTATTACGAATAACGTTGAATGATATTTTCTTTGAGGGTTTTTATGGCAACTACAACCTGCACTCAGATGGGACGCCCGCGAGCCTTCGATGCTGAGAAAGCACTGGAAAATGCCTTACAGGTGTTTTGGCAAAAAGGTTATGAAGGCGCCTCGCTCAGTGATTTAACCTCAGCCATGGGGATCAATAAGCCCAGCCTTTATTCTGCGTTTGGCAATAAGGAACAGCTGTTTTTAAAAGCGATAGAATTATATGAACAACGTCCCTGTAATTCTTATTATCCGGCATTAGAGAAATCTACCGCCTTTGAAGTCGCCGAGTACATGTTACGGGGCGCTGCCAACAATTTGGCTGACACTAGTCACCCACAGGGCTGTATAGTTGTACAAGGGGCTTTGTCATGCAGTGAAGCTGGATCGTCAGTTAAACAAGCGTTGATTGCCAAGCGTCTTAATACAGAGCAGGAATTATGTGATCGTTTCATTCGTGCACAGGCAGAAGGAGATTTACCCGCAAGTGCGGACCCTACTGCATTAGCAAAATTTTTGGGAACTGTAATGCAAGGCATGGCAATTCAGGCCACCAGTGGTGCCAGTGCAGAGCAACTGATGCAAGTGGCAGAACTCAGTCTACTGGCATTTCCTCGGGCCTAACGTTTAGACTATCTTTTTAACAATTTGCAGAGTAAACAGGCAAAACGAATATTGTCTGTTTCTCCACAGTTATTGCCTAATACTCTAATTACCTACTCAAACTATCCATGTTGTTGGAGAATTGCCCCTATACTAACGGCAGAGTCAATTTTCATCCGTGAGGTCAATTATGTTAACTCAAGCTACAAACCCTGTGGAATCGAGTTTGGAGAAAGAGCGCCAACAACTAGCAGATTTAATTCAGCAACTTACTACTCAAGATGGTGTACAAGAAACCGCAATCGACGAGTTAGTTCTGTTTCGCAGTGATTCACCTACCAAAGTGACGCCTGTTATTTATGAACCAGCATTTTGTGTTTTGGTGCAAGGCTCAAAGGTAATTTATTGTGGTGAAGAAACTATTCATTACAACACTTTACAATTTTTATTGGTGCCTGTAATGATGCCAGTAGCGGGTAAGATCCTTACAGCTAGTTCAACAGAACCATACTTTGGGGTGCGCGTGGATATCAATATGCGCGAATTAACGGATCTAATTATCGACACTGCCGATCATGGCAAGAGCCTTGAAAAAGCCAAGGGCCTGAATGTTGGTCAGGTCGATCTGCCGCTACTTAATGCAATACATCGCTTAGTTCAACTCAGTCAGCGGCCTTTTGATATTCCAGTGATGTTGCCTCTTCTTAGGCGTGAAATTTTATACCGATTACTACAGGGAGAGCAGGGTGCCTTACTGCGAGACTTTACCCGTATCGATAGTCAAGCTCATAGGGTGGCCAGCGTAATAGAGATGATTACCCAACGTTTTGACCAAACCCTACGTGTGAAAGAGCTAGCAGAAAAGGTGCATCTAAGTGAATCTGCTTTGTATCAAGCCTTTAAGGCGGTTACAACTATGTCACCCATGCAATTTCAAAAGCAGTTACGACTGAACGAAGCCAGACGCATCATGCTCAATGAAGGCACCGAGGCTGCTACCGCAAGTTATAAAGTAGGTTACGAAAGTCCATCACAATTCAGTCGTGAATACAGTCGCCTATTTGGTGCTTCACCAAAGGCAGATGTGGCTCGTTTTAGACAAGCAATTTAGCAAAAAAGATGATTTATTCTTTGGCTCGATAAAGTTGAATAGTGTTTACCGATCTAACTCTCCACGCCTCTCATAAGCCGGAATAGTAAAAAAATCGCTGCCGTCATCAGTCAGGGCTTTTTTTATGTTTTCTTTGTGATTTTTGCGGTCTTCTATGGTTTGGCCAAATACTTCAATGTGTGCCATGTTCATGAGTTCTGTGGCGTCTTCACGGCTTAAATAGCCAAGTAGCTTACCGGCTTGTAATAATCCTTCAGTGCGAAACTTTAACTTATCGTCTGGTTGCCCTTTAAGGGTGTTGTTAAACACTTGCACCAGTTGGCTATAACAATAGGCTGAATATTCTTGGAAGTTCATAAGTCAGGTCCGTTATTCCTTGTTGTTTAAGAGTCTAGTTTGTTTTTTATTGTGAGAGTAACTATTAACCTATCAGATAATGTCATTATAAAGGGTATTTCTTTACACGGTCAGCGCAGAGCTGTTTTTTTACAGTGCCGAAGTTTATTCCATTAGGCCGGTGAGTCATTTAAGATTACTGCTAACTTGCAGTATTTCGGTATGTAATCTTATACATGTTTTTACGTTTCCTTCGTCCTAACAACCTTTCCCAAAAAATGTTGCGTGTGATTTTTTCGATTTATTTGCTTGTAACCTGCCTAATTACGAGTGTGCAGTTCTTGTCTGAATATTTGAAAACTCAAGATTCTATTTCAAAAGAATTAATACAGTTGCAAGAAACTGTGCTCGACTCTGTTGCAACTAGTATGTGGCAATACAATCAAACTCAGTTGCAAACTCTGAGTGCTGGCTTAGTAAAAATGCCAATTATCGAAGGGGTGGACATATTCGATAAGCAGGGCCAATCGTTAATTTCTAAACGGGTTTACGCTGCAAACTCACAGCCCATGTCGGTTTTCGAAACCCAATCAGAGCTAAATTGGCAGCTAAATGGAGAGCGTATTTTTCTGGGTACCTTAGTGCTGTATTCATCCTCAGAGGTGGTTTTGGATCGGGTTTTGTTTGGGTTTTCGTTAATTGGATTGACCGAGTTTATAAAGTTATCACTTTTGTTTTGGTTATTTATTTGGGCTTTCGATCGATATATGGCCAAACCTTTAAAAGAATTAATGTCGCAAGTGGATAAAGTGCAGCTCAATCAAAATGTTAGCCAGCGGATTAACCTATCCAACATTGAAAACAACGAGCTTAGTTTATTGCAAAAGCATATGAATGAGATGCTCGCGGCTATCCAAAGTGACAGGCAAAAATTATTAGAAGATGAGCAAAGCAAGCGAAATTGGCTAGAAGAGGCCGTTGCAAAGCGCACCGAAGAATTACAAGTACTGAATAAAAAACTCGAAAATATGGCCAGCACAGATTCGTTGACTGGTGTGTTAAATCGCGGACGTTTTTTTGAAACCGCACAACGCCTATTGGCCCTTGGGCAAAGACAAAAAACACCCACTTGTTTAGTGTTGATGGACCTAGATAATTTTAAATCCATCAACGACACGTTTGGGCATTTTAGTGGCGACAAAGTACTAATTCATTTCACCGAAACCATCCAAACCTTCTTAAGAAAGTCTGACTTAGTGGGCAGGCTAGGGGGCGAAGAGTTTGGTATTTTTCTAAATGATACAAATAGTGATGACGCCTTTATGCTTGCCAATAAAATACGCAAAGCTATTGCCAATGCCAGCTTAGAGGTGGATGGTAAAACCATCACTTACACAGTAAGCCTTGGCGTTGAAGCATCTGAGCCAGAAGAGGCGTCTATTGATGATATGTTTAAACGAGCAGATGTGAAACTATTTGGTGCTAAAGATAAAGGCCGTAATCGTGTTGAAGTATAAAAAGTTAACCACTAAACACACACCTCGGCTATTGAGTGCGGCATTGTTTATTTTAGGCAGTGTTGTGACTCACCAGAGTCAGGCTAACACTCTAAAAGTGTGTTACGACCAATGGGCACCCATGACGATATTCCCCACCCAAGGGGCTCCTTCCCGTGGTGTGGTTATCGATATGTTAGCGCAAATTTATGCAGCAAAAGGCTATCAACTCGACTATTACGAAGTGCCACTGGCCAGAGGGCTAAATATGGTGGCTGAAGGGTTGTGTGATATGTTGCCAGAATATTTATATTCCGAAGAAGCCGAGCAAGACTTCGAATTTGCCGGCCAAGCCACCTTTAGTTATCCCTCAGCTTTTGTTGTAAGGCGCAACGACCCCTGGCGTTATGCAGGTATTCAATCGGTAAAAGGTAAACGCATTGCCACTGGTCCCGGTTGGAATTACAGTTCAATGAGTGTTGATTACCAAGCCTATTTAGATGATCCAAGTAATAGCAACTTTGTCGAAGTGATAGCGGGTGACGATGATGTGGTTGACCGAATCTTTAGGATGATTAAAGACAAAAGAGTCGATTTATACGCCGACAACGAACTGGTTCTACAACACCTATTACACCGCCTAAAGTTAAATGACGACTTAGTCATAGTACGCCCCGGTTTAGAAAAAAATCTAATCGAAATACCGATTTTTTCAAAAAAAATCCCCACAGAAAAAAGAAAACAACTCATCAAAATTTGGGATCAAGGCCGTGTGGCCATGCAAGGCGCACAACTACAAAAGTTGCTTGAGAAGTATCAGGTGACTTTGGGTGATGAGTAACTAGTAACTAGAGTTGCTCTATGTGCCTGCATTTGGGAAAACTACTACAACCCAAAAACTCATTGCCAAGGTTCGCGCCTTTTTTAGCGACCCGTTTCACCATAGGTGAAGCACATTTTGGGCATGTGGTGGTATTTTTTGGTTTAACCATTGGCTCATCGATGGGTTTAACTTTAGTTTGCGAAGGTTTAGTGGTTTGCACGTCAGCAATTAATTCATATGGTTTACCCTTCCGTCATTCCGGTGTGCTTTTAGGCCGGAATCCATAAGGCATTTAGAGCAATGACTAGATGCTATAGAAAAGATAAAAGCAAAAGAATTTGAACCACTGAGAACACAGAGGTTAAGCAAAGAAAGTTTATGTGTAAGAAGTAGTACTTAATTGTTAAGGGGATTTAGTTTTAACAATCATTTCGCCCTTCTCTGTGCAGCGAAGCGCTCTGTGAACTCTGTGGTGAATTGCTTTTTGTTGATGTGTTTCTAAAACCAGCGGATCTGAGCCAAATATTTTTGGTATTTCTTTTATCCCAAAAGTTGTTAGGATGGTGTTAATACAAGTGGATGAATACCCTAAGGTAAATGGGGTAAATCCTATGCATAGTCTTGGTTTAATGGGCTTGCTGTTGCAATAAAAGGAATACAATGTCTGCGGACTATTACAACAACCAAGTTAATGAGATTTCTCAGCAGTATCTATCAGTCACCTTTGAAGACGTACATAGTACTTGGTCACAGCATTTAACGCCTATTTTAGAAAAGCCTAATGCCTCCATTTTGGATGTTGGCGCAGGGGTGGGCCGTGATGTAAAACGTATCGCAGAACTTGCCGCCGCAATTCAAACCCCAGCTCAAGCCATATCTAACACTTGCCAAATCTATGCGGTTGAACCTGCAGCAGAACTCATGAAAGTAGGGCAGCTAACCACTGCCGCACATAATGTTCATTGGCTGCAAGATTCTCTGCCTTCACTCGACAAGATCACCCGTCTAGAAATCAGCTTTGACTTAATTCTTCTCAGTGCCGTTTGGATGCATGTAGCGCCTTCGCAACGTAATCGCGCCTTACGTAAACTGGCTAACTTACTTAAGCCGGGCGGCAAAATTGTTATTTCTCTCAAGTTTGGTATGACAGCAAGCGAGCAGCAAGAACGCTGTATGTACGATGTGAGTGTGGAAGAAGTAGAAGGTTTAGCGCAAAACCTTGGGTTATTTTCGACATTAGTCACTGCAAACCAAACAGACAAACTAGGCCGCGACGAGGTGCATTGGCAAACCCTTGTGCTGCAAATGCCAGATGACGGCACAGGTGCATTCCCTTTTATTCGCTACGTAGCGATTAACGACGGTAAATCTGCCACTCACAAGCTAGCGCTTTTAAGAGTTTTGTTACGAATTGCCGACGGCCATCCAGGGGCAGTATTACGCCGAGAAGCTACTCCAAGTGGTGACAGGGTGATTTTACCTGTTGGTTTAGTCGCCTTGTATTGGTGCCATCAATATAAAGAGTTAATAGATACGCACCAGTTATATCAAACACCCAATAAAAGCCCGAACATGGGCTTTATGAAAGCCGATGGTTGGCATAAGTTAACCCATCGCACGGCGGCAGATTATCGCATTGGCAACTTATTTATGGGTGACGATGCCATCGCCTTACACAAAACCATTTCGGCTGCAGTGACCAACATTAAAACCATGCCTTGTCGTTTCATCACCTTGCCAAATAGTGACCAAGTGGTATTTGAAGTAGACAAAAAAAGTGTCAAAGCCAAAGACAGCCTTTTTCTAGATCTACAAACCTTAGAACAATGGGGCGAGTTTTCACTGCCAGAATCTACATGGTTGGCCTTCAACCGATACGCCTGTTGGATAGAGCCAGTATTGGTCAGCGAATGGGTAAAAACCATGGCCAGTTATGCAGGCAATCAGCAATATGCCGCAGCAGAAAATCAACACCACTTACAACAAGCATTAAACTGGTTAGAGCCAAAACGCACCACCACTGAAGTACGCACTCGCTTTGAACAACTGAAACAACAAACCCCAGAACTTGCCCAATGTGTATGGTCAGCCAAGTCACTAAACAAACAATACGATATTGACCACAGTATGCCTTTTGCCCGCTGGCCCAATAACGACTTATGGAACCTCTTACCCACCGACTGCAAAATCAATAACCAAAAAAGCGACCGACTACCCACAGAACAAAAATTAAAAAACGCCAAAGAACGCATTCAACACTGGTGGCAACAAGCTTGGCTTAAACCCAGTAATTCAAACCAAATACAAGAACAAGCAGCCAGCTACCAAGTTAACTCTCCAAGTACCGCTGCGGCAAATACCTCAACAGAATTAGAGCAAACAGCAGCTAACCAGCCATGGCAAAACAAACGCTTTTTCGCCGAAGCCAACATCGCCTTACCGGGCTTAAACTCAAACAACGAATCAATCGACGACTTGTTTGAAGCGCTGGTGGTGCAGCGTGGTAGGTTGAGAGAGATGCAGCAGTTGAGGGAGTGGTAAATCAGGAGTTATATAATGATTAGGAAGTGCTTTTAGAAGTTAGTACGGTATGATTATTTATGATTATATAAACTTTTAATATTGATCTCGCAAAATTAATAAAAATAACCTGGAAAACTTATGAATGAGCCAATAATTGAAACTACCAAAAGAAGAAGTTTCAATCTCAAAAATCTCTATTTGGATCCAAATAATTATCGATTTGTTGATAATGATGGATATATAGAGGTTCCTGAAAGTGACCTATTTGATGAAAATATTCAAAAACGCTCATCAACATTTATTGAAGGTAACAAAAGAGCAAATATTAAGGACTTAATAGCAAGTTTTAAGTCAAATGGATTTTTAGATGTTGATGTTATTCAAGTTAGAGATCTTGGTCAAAATAGATATTTAGTAATTGAAGGTAATAGAAGAGTCGCCTCGCTAAAAGTACTGCAGGAAGATTATGAAAATGGACTAAGTATTGGTAATTTAAATCCTGAAATTTTTAAAAAAATACCATTTGAAATTCATTCAAATGAAAGTAAAGAAAAACACCTAATTATAATGGGGTTGAAACATATTAGTGGAAATAAAAAATGGTCTGCTATTAATCAAGCTCAATTAATTTATGATTTTTTGAAGCCATATTGGAAGTCGATTGAATATTCAGATAAAGAAACACAACTATGCGAATCTCTTGGGATAACTAAAATTAAATTACGCAGTTCACAACGGGCTTATCATTTGATTATTCAATATAAAAATAGCGACTTTGGCGATCAATTTGAAAGTAAAGATTACTCATTTTTTGTTGAAATAATGAAACGACCTAAGATCAAAGAGTGGCTGGACTGGGATGATCACGAATATTTTTGCCGTAATACAAGCAATATGCAAAGGTTGTTTTCATGGCTATCAACCAATGAAGAACTTATTGATGATGAAAGTGAAGAATATGAAGAAATTGATCCAATTATTACCAAAGCACTTGAAATTAGAGAGCTTGCTCTTTTTATAAATAATGAAAATGCTTTAATTGAAATGGAAAAAACAAAAAGCATAATTCGAGGTTTAATGGTAAGTGGAGAAGTTGATAAACTTAATTATGAAAAGTCACTTACAGAGTTTTCGAATAGCTTTAACGAATTGAGCAGCTATAAAAATATGATTCAATATGAAGATATTGAAACATTAGAATCTATTAAAGCTAAATTAAATGAATTTGTTCCTCAAAAGAGTTATATGGAAATAAATTATGGTAATCATTCAGTCGCTTTTGAACACGACTCTAGTAGCTCCCACTTTAAATCCCTATTGGTAAATCAATATAAAATTTTTAAAAAATTCAATATTGATAATTTAAAAAGAATCAATATTTTTGCAGGTTTTAATAATAGCGGTAAAACAACACTACTTGAGGCTTTATATTATCTTACGAAACAAAATGATATTGGAGCATTTTTAGAGATAATTAAATTAAGGAATAAGTTGAAGCTATTAAATCCAATTTGGCTTAACGAAGTTTTTGATAAAAATGAAGTTATAGATGTGCAAGGCGTATTTAACAATACAAATGCCTCTGTCAAATTTAATAAATTCGAAGCGTCGAACATTAATAAAAGTGATGATTATATTGCCTCATATTTATTACAGGCAAAATTGAATGAACGTGAATTGACTAATACAATTCATACTTTTGGCTATGACACCTTAAACAGAGAAAATGAAAAAGTAGAGCACTTATGTAAGTCAATATTTAAAAGTCCGTATTTTTACAATTTGGATGAACTTGTTGAAACTTATAATAAAAATACTATTAATAAAGATAAAAATGGGCAAGCAGCCATTAGTCTAGTAGTTAAGTTCTTAAAGAAAATAGATGATTCTATTAATGATATTAGACTAAATGAAGTTGATGATATTCAAAGGTTTATAGTTGATTCTACGAAGTTTAAAGATAAAAATATAGAAATTACAAATTATGGAGAAGGGCTACAAAGGATATTTGAAATAGCATTAAGTTTTGCATCGGCAAGAAATGGAATAGTTTGTTTAGACGAATTTGAAACAGCAATCCATAACTCAATATTAATCGAGTTTACCAAGTTTGTGCAAGAACTTGCGAGTACCTTTAATGTTCAAGTTTTTCTAACTTCGCACTCAAAAGAATGTATCGATGCTTTCGTTAATAATGACTACCACAATGACGAAATATCTTCTTATTTCATTGAAAATAATTCAGGAATTGTAGAGGCTGTTTACGTAGATGGTAATGAATTGAAAGAGTATATCGATACCATTGATTTTGATTTACGAGGGAAGTCACATGAATAAGTATATAATTGTTTTATGTGAAGGTGATCATGATATAGCTTTTCTAATTAGAGTCTTATTGATTCAAGGATTTACATTTTATGATAAAAAGGTAAAGAATTTTCCTATTCCATTTAATGAACTATATCAAAAAAATTTAGGCGACAAGAAAATTAAAGACTATGAATTTAAATTTCAACGTCCAAAACCAAAAGTTCCTTATTCAGTATTAACACGTGGTAATACTTTGGTCATTTTTCATAATTTAGATGGAGACGCCAATTTTTGTCATGATGGAGCAAGCTCAATAGTTGATATGTATCTAAATTTAAACAAAGAAAATATCAGAAAAATTCAAAAGTATGACAAATTAAATTATAGGTTTTTATACTTTTTAGATTCCGATGAACAAGGCGTAGATGCTAGGCTTGAAAATTTGAAGGCTTCATTAGAGCTGCCAAATTTAAATAATAATGAAATTCAAATCAAAAGTGATTATGAGATTGGTTGTTATATTTTTCACGATGAAGAGCATGCAGACAAACACGGTCAATTAGAAGATATTTTATCTAAATTGATGAAATCAAATAATGAAGATATATTTACGGGTGGCTCCAACTTTTTGGAAGATAATAATTTAGCGACTGAAAGACAAAAAAAATATACATGTAATAGCGAAAACGAATCCTATGGTGGTAATGTACAATTTAAAGAATTAAAGTCGCTAATTTCAGTTGCTGGCCAATTACAGTTTTCGGGTTCAAGTAATGCCGTAATTATTGCTAATAGTGACTACATTAAAAAAGACGATATTTTAACAAACCCACATTGTATTAATATCACGACTCTATTTGAAGCTACCTAACCATGCTAACTGCGGGGTCAGATCCGTTGAAAATTGAAATGATTTAAATTCTCTGACCTGTGGGGGCATGACCTGTGGGGTCAGGTTCGTTGAAACTTCAAATGATTTCAATTGTCTTAATTTTGATAGGAAATTACGAAGACATCCATCGCAAGATAATTCTCTTTGGTGGCGTAGCCACTGCTTTTTCCCGCATTTAAAGTTTCAGCACAAAAAGGCTTATTTTAGGCGCAAATGTCAAAGAGGCCATTTGAGCGAAAAAAGTTGGATGGACACATTTGTAGCGACAACACCTATTACATGGACACCCGCTTTAATTTCGTGTCATAGTCGCCGAATCATCATTGGTGCGATTGCCACAGTTTTCCCAACTCTAAAGTCCCAGTAAAAAACACCTGCAGGCTTAGGGGAAGATCATTTTGAAGTGGCACGAAAATCAGATTCATACTTTGTAAATAAAATATCTCTCCTATTTTCTAACATCTTCAAAATTTTGTAACGCTTTTCGGAAGTTTTAATTTCTGATGAAGTAATCAATTTAAAAACATTACTAATGTCATCTTCAAAGTTTTTGCGATTAAAAATTGAATCTACATAATCTGCTAAATTACCTTTCAGACTGCTAAATTCTGATAATTCCCGCCTGGATTTACAACGAATTGATTCTGCTTCCAATTGAAAAGCACTCTCCTGACCATTGAGTGAATTAGTGTCATATCTATCAATAAGGGAAAATAACCATTCTTTGTAATTGTTAGATTGGTTCTTTCCCCAAAGATTTAGGACTATAAGGCTCTGAGTAGAATTGAGGTTTGTTTTTGTTAAACTTAAAAAGAGATTTTTAACCAAAAAAAATATCACTACAAAGCCAGCTATAGCTCCTCCTAAGGTATATCCCTTAAAATTTCCCTCTGCATTTGATTCGAGAAAATAAAAGAGAACAAATGAACCAATTAAACTTAGTGAAAAACATGTAACTACAATAACTAAAGGCCACCGATTATGCATATTTGTTTCTTTTGTTAAGATAGGTTAAACGTTAGTTCTACATTACTAACGTTTAACTTATTTTAACAGCACTTAGAATAACACTCGCTCTACCAAACGATTTTTTTAACTAAGTCCAGGAATATCGTGTTCTGACCCCGATATTCGTTTTTTATTAATTTTAACAAGGGAAATATCGGGGGCAGAACAAGGTTATTTTAGACGATTAATAGAAATCACATTTAATGATAATTGGCCTGCGAAGGCAGCACTTTTGAATTTAATTATTCGTTGCCCTATATTTGATGAGTAAACTTATCCCCCTTAGCTAACCACCTTGAAAATCTATTTTGTAACTCTCTATCGCTCAAATTAAAAATCTTCATGGTTTGCTCAAAAGACAAGGTTTTACATAAGTTTTTTTGTTCCGCTTTAAGCATTTTTACAAGTGTGGCTTTTCGTTTTGTATCGTCCATTAAAAAGTAGATAAACGCACAACTGGTGCTGTATAAGTTTCGTTGTGAATGGCTGTTCCAGTCCTTTCTTGAGGCGCTTAATACTTTGCGTATAGGAAGCGGAGGGTATTTGAGTTTGCCATTTTTATAGCAGGTATCATTACGTTTGATAACGGGTTATTGGATTTTATATTTTGGTCAGTTATTTGGTTTTTGAGATTACTCAAAAAGTGAATGTAATATTGGCGAGTTTGAGTTGAGGCTAAAGCACATTCTTAACATCACCAGATACACTGATATACAACGTACCTGTGTATCCCTTAGTCCGCTGATTATACACTTACAGTCATCCAACACAGTTATTGCCGACTACTTTTGACTCTAATTGTTAAAGGGAATCCGAAATACATTGACCTTCACCACAACTAGATTATTTGAGCTAAGTGGACTGAATAGCGATTTAAAAAGTGAAAATGTTAAAAAATTAAGGTTAAATGTTCGGCGCTCATGTATAAAAACTCAATTCATAAAATAGATAAATAGCTTAATGGCCAATAAATTATTTTTAATCACCCTATGCATGATATTAACATTTGGGTGCAGCAAAACGCCTAGTTCAGACGAATGGATAACACTATTCAATGGTAAAGATTTAGACGATTGGACGGTGAAAATTCATCATTATGATGCAGGTGATAACTATGGCAATACCTTCAGAGTAGAGGAAGGAATGCTTAAAGTGCGTTATGACCAATATGACTTTAGCGACGAATTTGGCCATATATTTTACAAAACTCCCTTTAAAAACTTTCATCTTACCGTTGACTACCGTTTTAGTGGGGACTTTGAAGAGAATGCGCCTAGTTACGCTTTGTTAAATAGCGGAGTGATGTTTCATAGCCAGTCAGCTGAATCTCAAAACAAAGATCAAAATTGGCCCGTGTCGGTCGAAATGCAATACCTAGCAGACCTAGGCGATGGTAAGCGAACTACAGGAAATATGTGTTCGCCTGGCACAAACATTGAATTTAATGGAAAGGTATATCCGAAGCATTGTTTATCATCACACAAAAAAGCCCTGCCTAAAGATCAATGGGTAACGGCTGAGTTAATTGTTAAAGGCCCCAAAATAACACAACTAATCAATGGCGAAGTGGTACTTGTGTATAGCAACCCTACAATTGACGCTAAAGACCAAATGGTAAAAGGTGCTGCAGCCGAGTTTACACAAGGTGGTAAGGCATTAGACTCGGGCTATATCGGGTTACAAAGTGAAGGTCATCCTATTGAATTTAAGAACGTTAGAATTAGATTACTAGAATAGAGTCTTTAGTCCCATTTATCAGGGCTTTGTGGCCACAAAGAAACACTACTTCAAACTCACTCAAAAATAAAATGGGTCAGTGTCACTTTTAAACAAATTTAAGACTCACTGCGTCTTGAATTGAGTTGGTCATGATTCTGTGGATCTAGTTTCGTCAAAATATAAATTTTATAGATAAGGGCAGGGGTTAAACCAGTCCAATATTAGATCTTTGCTTTAATTCGCTGCTATCTGCTAGCCACTATTTACTGCTTCAACAGAATGGATTCCTGCTAACAACATGCAGGAATGACGGGATTATAGGCTGTGTGTATTTCTATCTTCTAGCCACTATTTACTGCTTTCAACAGAATGGATTCCGGCTTAAAAGCTCACCGGAATGACGGTATTTTAGACTGTGTGTATTTCTATTTTCTATCTCCTAGCCTCTATTTACTGTTCCAAAAGAATGGATTCCGGCCTAAAGGCTACCGGAATGACGGGGTGGGAATTTTGTTGGAACCTCTGTGTTTTCTGTGCAGCGTAGCGCTCTGTGGTAAATATCTTTTAGTCTTTTCGGTGAAGCCGCATCCTTAACCTCTGTGTAACTCTGTGACAAGCTTTTGTCTTTTGCTTTTCTACCAACTATTTACTGCTCAAAAGAATGGATTCCGGCTTAAAAGCACACCGAAATGACGAAATCTTAAGCTGTGCTTTTTCTATCCCTAGCTACTATTCACTGCTTTATTCTGCTTCACTCAGCTCCATTCTGATTTTATTTGCTCTTGCTGCATTTACTCATACCAATCGGATTTCTATCTTTTTACCTAAAGCAGACGCAAAACGTTCAAGTGTGGAGAGCTTTACGTCATCAGAATGGTTTTCAATTCTAGATATCGCACTTTTTTGAGTGTGTAGCATTTCGGCCAATGCTTGTTGGGTTATGCCTGATTCTTTTCTAGCCGTCTTCAGCATGATGCCAAATTTTAAATTTTGGTAACCTTCATCATATCCTTCGGCAAAATCCTTATCATCGGCTTTGCGTTTGGCTACGTACTTTTTTAGATCGCTCATTGTTTTTTCCTTCGTAGATAATCTCTACGTCTTTGTTCTGCAAGTTTGATATCTTTGGCTGGCGTTTTTTGAGTTTTCTTTTGAAAACCATGGTTAAGTACCACTAAGTTATCACCATCGAAAAAGCCTAATAATCTAAAAATATTATTGCCCACTTGCGCTCTTACTTCCCAAATGTTTTGGGTATTAACCAGCTTCTTTAAATAAGTAGTAGGAATAACATCTAGCTCTTCAACCAATTGTAATACCCAAGTTATTTTTTGAGCTTGCTTTGCTGGCAATGAATCTAAGAACTCAACAACGGGTGTTTTACCTTCTTGTGTTGTATAAAAATTAATAGTTTTCATCTTAATGTTAACATCCGTGTGAACTTCTGCAAGTTTCTAAGAAGGTATATATAGATAAGTGATGATAGATACGTCCAGTATTAAATACGTTGAAATGAATATTTTGAGCGTGTCATCAAAAATGGTGTGCGGAGGGGGGAATTAAAATAACCCTGTATTTTTTCTTTCCTCCGTGTTCTCTGTGTAGCGAAGCGCTCTGTGGTGAATGGCTTTTTAGTCTTTCGGCTAAGCTGCATATTTAAACTCTGTCATGGTCAATTACACCTTGTCAGTACAGCTATTCTATACTGATTAAGATTTAAGATTTAAGATTTAAGATTTAAGATTTAAGATTTAAGATTTAAGGGTTGCACTCTTGTTTGAATAAGAGTGTAACCCTTCAAGTTCTTACTTAGAATGAGCGATTTTATTGGCTTAATTATCGGCCGGTGTTGGCATTGGATAATGCCTTAAAGCGTACGACCTTAAATTCGCCCTGAGTACTGTCTTTTCCGTTATTTAATACGGGAGAGCGGTGCAGTTCATTCACTGTGCCATAGATGTAACTATCTAAGCCAACTGCAAGCCCATCAGGCCATGACACATCATCGCGCTGAATTAGGGTTTTATAATGACCATTTGGTTGAACATAACCGATTGCGTCATTTGTTATTGAAGTAACATACACATTGCCAGCGTTATCGATCGTTATGCCGTCAGAAATGGGCTTGTCACCATAGCGCTGCACTTTCTTGTTTAACTCTTGCTCTGATAGCCTTGTATCTAATAGGTTTTTGGTCGCAATTCGGTACAAGCTTGTGCCAGACATCGCGCCGTAGTAGACGTATTCAAAGTTGCTATCGATCGTAATTGGGTTCACGCCCATACGAACTGGTTGGCCGTTTAGGTAGACTGTTTGATCGTCAATGACCATATCGATGTCTTCCGCTTTAGTTGACTTCGACTCTTTCAATACTCGGCGAGCATTGCCTGTTGTCAAGTCAACCACAATGATTGAGCTTGTGCCCGTATCAGCGATGTAAATTGCGTTGTTTTTGCTATCAACAGCTAAGTCATTTAGAAAGCTTGAGCCAGTAATCACAGGTTTAGCTAAGTAGATTACTTTATGTAGTTGTTCTTTATTGGTGTTCCATCCTACTAACCGTCCGGCATGTTCAGGCCCAGACGTGTCCAACAACCATAAAATGCCATTGGCATCGATATTTAATCCAAGTACACCGTAAAGCCCACCAGACTCACGGCTTTGAGCCGCATACGCCCAGTTTTCATTTGGGTAAGGTTTGGTTGTTCCATCTGGTAACAGCTCAACAATTCGTAGAGATTTGCCGTAAAACCCGTGAATACTGAGAAAAATTCGGCCATCAGAGCTCACCGCAATGTTACCCGGAGGCGTTTCGGCACTGAGCTTGGCGACTACTTCAAGCTGTCTTGCTTCATCGGCTGCTGCCATGTTTAGGCTGAATGCACTGGTAGCAATCATTGCGGCCGATGCTAATAGTTTGAATGAACGCGTCATTTTAACGTTTCCTGTTAGTAAGTTATTGCCGTGCTTTTAGATTTGCTTCAATGATTCAACGACTTCGCTAGGCTCTGCGCGGTGTGTGTAATCAGCATGCACATCAGCAAATACGATTTTTCCTGATGGGGCGATGACATAGGTTGCAGCAAGAGGTAGTTCGAAAGCGCCTTTGCCGTTATGAGCTTCAACTTCAATGCCAAAACCACTGTAAATAGGCTTGATTGAATCCGGTAGAGTGAACACTAGACCTAAGGTTTTAGAAAACTCAGAGTTAGGATCAGACAATACAGAGAAGCTTAGCGCATTTTTTTCTGCTGTTGAAAGTGATGCATCAGGTAGCTCAGGTGTTATAGCCAGTAAGCTAGCGCCTTGTGCTTTGATGTCGTCAAGAACGCTTTGGTAGGCACGCAATTCTAGATTGCAGTATGGGCACCAGCCGCCACGGTAAAATGTTAGTACTACTGGGCCTTGAGAAAGCTTTTCTGACAAACTCACTTGGTTGCCAAGTTGGTCTGTAAGAGAGAATGCAGGAAACACTTCACCCGCTTTTGGAGCATTCTTCTCCAGCTCTTTTGCTTTTAGGTTGTCGGTTTCAGCCAGCATGACAGAAAGCTTTTCCGCAGGGATGTTTTTAGCAGATGCTTCGCGTACTTCAGTTAATTGCTCTTTAAGACTCATATCATTTTCCTTAAGATTAAATTTGTTTTTTTGAATGAACGTTCAAAATGTTATTTCCGTATGGGATGTTTGTCAATATCAATTTGAATAGTCATTCAAAATGTTATTAAATATCCCTGTACTCAATAAAGTAATGAGCGTTATGGCGATTAAAAAATTCGATGTGGATGTCGTACTTGAGCAGGCAATCAATACATTTTGGCAATATGGTTATCATGGAACATCTATGCAGCAATTGTTACAAGCTACTGGATTGCGCCCGGGTAGTTTGTACCGAGAGTTTGAAAGTAAAGAAGGGTTGTACTTGCTTGCTCTTAGTCGCTATGCTGCGGCCACTATTACGACTGTGAACAACCGTATACAAGGCAGTTCAAGTGTTATTGAAGGCATTAAGTCGATACTGGTGGACTTGTTCGAAGAGGCCAAAGCCAAGGATTACTGCGGCTGCTTTTTAGTTAAAACTCAATTGGAGTTGTCAGCTCACAATGAGTCGATACTTAGCAACGTTTCCGAAGAGTTTGCAAAAATCGAAGCAAATTACTGCGCTATCCTAAAGACGATATTCTCTCCTGAGATCAGTTTGCAATACGCAAAACAGCTCATGCTCATAATTTTTGGTATTCGTGTTTATAGTTATCAAAGTGAGCAACCTGAAGATGTTGAGGACTTTATTTTATCCATATTGCCTTGGTTGAAAGATGATTCTAATAACAATATTAAGTAGGGTTAGCTTTTATAACTTAGGCTGGCGTTGTTGATTAAATTAAAGCCGCGAGCATAGGTGCTTCAAGATTTTTCCTCGGTCACTGCACCTTGAATTGAGCAGGCTAAGATTTTGCGGTTCTAGGTTCGTTAAAATATAAAATTTATAGGGAGGGGTTTAACCTAGCCCAATATTAGATATGTTTTCCGTGTTCTCTGTGCAGCGTAGCGCTCTATGGCGAATAGCTAAAAGCAGCTAGGAGCAAGTAAATACGAGTAACAGCGAAATGATAATACATTCTGCTTCTCTCAGCTTCACTATGATTTTATCTGCTTTTTTCTGTGACAAGCTTTAGTCTTTTGCTTTTTCTATCAACTCTTTACTGTTTCAACAGAATGGATTCCGGCCTAAAGCACGCCGGAATGACGGTATTTTAGGCTGTGTGTATTTCTATTTTCTATCTT
>NZ_CAXBNC010000020.1:0-90073 GCF_963977085.1 uncultured Paraglaciecola sp.
CAGAAATAACACCTAGTGATTCAAGTGATCAGTTCTTAAACGATCAGTATTACGCAAAGGCGGGAACCTCCATCAACATCTGAGAAATCGATAAAGAGCCTTGTTTTCAACTTCTTAAAAAATGAGTAAAAATATAACTTTATTGTGTTTTCTTTAAAACATTTCAATTGAGTTTACGGTCGCTATTAGTAGGTTCCCGCTTTCGCGAAAATGACGTGTAATAGCTTGTAAATCCTTACCTTCTGCAATCTGTAATAAATGCTAACTCGGCAAGCAAGCCATGACTGTCGGTAAATGGCACATCTGAGTAGTTCGGATTTGGGCGATAAGCAGAGACTAGTAATAATAAAAAGCAAAAGACTAAAGCTTCTCACCACAGAGTACACCGGGCGCCGAGCGTCGGGTGCCGAGCGTCGGGCGCTTCGCTGCACAGAGAAAAGCGATTAAAGACCCTAAATATCTTTTCCTCTGTGCTCTCTGTGCTCTCTGTGCGCGGCACCCGGTGCCCTCCGAGGTTCAATATTTTTGCTTCAAACCACCACGGAAATGACAGGTATTGGCACAAAGCACTAATTCCGGATTCATAGCTCTGTAACCGCTTTGGCACATTTTATCTACAAAAATTAGGGAGTGTGTTTCTTGAATTACTCAAACTTTCAAGAAATGCTATATAGATATTAAGGTTTGAATTTTTGTGTAACACCTTTGAGTTTTATGCCCTAACGGGCACTAGCACGGATGATGTCGCGAAGCGTGCTTATGCTCTTCCGAAATAACGCCTATATAAAATAGAGACCGAAAGTTTCCCTTGGTAATTATCGATTACGATACAACCCCTTGGTAATCACACGATTTCATATGTTTATTTTTCTCAGTGTGCTCTTAGTAGTGATGCGCTCAGTGGTGTATAACCCTTAGTCTTTAACTATCTACTATCTACTATCTACTTGTTTCTGCCTTTCGGCTTTTATCTAACTACTCGTTTCTATTCACTTTCTACTGAAAATTATTTTTCAAAAAAAACTAAAGTTACTGTTGTAAGCGTCGATAACGTTAGTTGAGGGGTGATCTAATTGATTACTTTTAGTCTCGTTTAGCAGTAGAGGTGCTACTAAACGAGTTAAGTGAGGTGATGGTCAAGAAGAGGTTTTTGACCATCAAAATTGAGGCAAACTTACTGGTACAAACACGTTATCGGCGTGCGGTGAGTTTTCAGGAGGTTTTTATGGGTTTATTTGTTAACACAAATGTTTCGTCTTTGAATGCTCAGCGACAACTGTTTAGTTCTGGGCAATCTTTGAATACATCTTTCGAAAGATTGTCTTCAGGTTTTAGAATTAATCGTGCTGCTGATGATGCCGCGGGTTTGCAGATTTCAGATCGGTTAACTACGCAAGTTCAAGGTTTGAATCAAGCTGTTCGAAATGCCAATGATGCAATTTCACTCACGCAGACTGCAGAAGGCGCATTGGGTGAAGTCACTACTTCACTACAACGTATTCGTGTATTGGCGGTGCAATCTCAAAATGGTATCAACTCGTCTGCTGATCGTGCGGCGTTACAAAAAGAAGTCACGGCACTGAAGAATGAAATCAGCCGAATCGCGTCTGATACTCAGTTTGCAGATACGGATCTATTAACAGGAAGTTTTTCGTCTACTTTCTTAGTCGGAGCGAATGGAGGGCAAAATATTGCCGTTTCTCTTGAGCGCTCGGGCGGTTATGGTGCTTCAGGTTTAAGCCTAGCTGATACCACTGTAGCCACTACCGCAGGAGCGTCGGGTGCGCTTGCAGCAATAGATGATGCAATTTCTGCTATAGGTGGTGCCCGAGCCGACTTAGGTGCGTTACAAAACCGTTTTCAGTCAACTATTCGAAACTTAAGTAATATATCTGAGAACATTGCGGGCGCTCGTTCTCGAATTCGTGATACTGACTTTGCTGAAGAAACAGCGGAATTAACTAGAAATCAGATAATTCAACAAGCATCTTTGTCAGTATTAAGCCAAGCCAACCAAAGACCGCAAGCTGCCTTGTCTTTACTGAGCTAAGCTAAACTAAACTGAATAGGATTAGGAGTCGAAAGGCGCTTTTAATTACGAGTGGTCTTTCGACCTTAATATGAGGTGATTTATGGACATTAATGTATCACAAGTTGGCCAAAATTTTGCTTTGCCTAGAGCTGAGGTTGTGCCAGAAACCGCTCGAGTTGATCTAGCAATAGAGAAAGCTGGGGAGGTAGCACAACAACAAGCTAAAGGTTTATCTGTATCTGCCGACATAGTAGAGACAGAGGAGTCTATCGACGTTAACGCTGAGCAAATAGCAACGGCTGTGACACAGCTAAGCGAATTTTTGCAAACCAGTAATAGGCAGCTTAATTTTTCGGTAGACGAAGGAAGTAATAAACAAGTTGTAAAGGTGACTGATGCTGAGTCTGGAAAAATTATTCGGCAAATTCCAACTGAAGAGGTCTTAAAACTTTCAGAACGTTTGCAGGACTTGCAAACAGAAGTTGGTACAGCAGTTGGTTTACTTTTTAATAAACAGGTTTAATATTCAGTTTTTGAAGTAAAAGTATCTCCTACAAATTTTTGTTGGAATAGAGGTGGTGTATGTCAATTCAGTCATTAGGTGTAGGTTCAGGTTTAGATCTCGAAAGTCTTGTGACTCAATTACTTGAGGCTGAAAGTGTACCTAAAACTGAAGCTTTAGATGCAAGAGAAGAAAGTGTCGAAGCGGAAATATCCGGTCTTGGGAAATTAAAGTCTACACTTGAAGACTTTCAAGATACGGTTGATTCTCTGCGCAGCGAAGCTAACCTCAAAGGTCGTGAACCGACTATAAAAAATCCATCATCAGATGTAGAACCTTTTACTGCAGATGCATCTGATAGTGCGTTAGAAGGCGATTACAATATAGCGGTAACACAACTCGCTAGCGGCAGCCGAATTGAAACGGCAGATGCAGTCAGTGGTGGATTCAATAATTCTACAGATTCAGTACTAAGTGCTGGGACTGCCAGTCTTACTTTCAAAATTGATGCAACCAGTGATTCTTTTACAATTAACTTAAATGCCGGCAATACACTGGAAGATTTACGTAATGCTATTAATGCATCTAACGATAATTTTGGTGTCACTGCCAGTATCATCGATACAGGTACAGCCGATGGTGGCGCTAAGTTAGTGTTTACCTCTAGTACCACTGGTATAGGCAATGATTTAGTTATTGTTAATGATAATGACGTGGCAGAGCTGGATCTTGTATCAACCACTAATTCTACTGAGGCCGCTACTTATTTGACACCCGTCACCTCAGCGCAAAATGCTAAAGCCACTATCGACGGTATTAAAGTCGAGAGTGACAGCAACGAGTTTGAAAATGTAATAGAGAATGTCAGTTTCGATGTATCTGAATTGTCAGAATTAAACGCTGATGGCGTAACCTTCAAAACCTCTAAACTGAGCATTGGTTTTGATAAAGAAGCGGTCGAAGAAACTATCAGAGAATTTGTGACTAACTTTAATGCGTTGCAAGCAGAAATCAAGCTGCTCACAAAATACGGTGAATCTGATTTAGAAGACGATGGAGCATTAGCCGGAGATTCTTTAGTTAGAGGCATACAGAATGGCATTAGCAATATTATCTTTTCTTCTGTTAACTCTTCGGCATTAGGTGGATTGTTTCAAATTGGTATCGAACTTAATGATGATAATGAGTTAGAAATAAGCTCTTCTGATAGAATCGGCTTAGGCAGTGGTGACGACCGTTTACAAGATGCTTTAGATGATAATTTTGATAACATTGCTGCTTTGTTTACCGATGAAGAAAATGGTATTGCGGTTCGTCTCTACGATTACTTAGAAGAATATACCAGTTACAGTGGTTTACTTAAATCTCGTGAAGATACTGCTAAGGATCAGCGTGAACAAATCTATGACGAGAGATTGACCTTAGAATTAAGACTCGCAAGTACCGAACAAATACTGCGTGCTAAATATTTGAATCTTGACCAAACAGTTGCATCACTCAATTCAACTAGCTCGGCTATGTTAGCGACCTTAGGTTAATTGCAATGCAAATGAGTAGTCAAAAACACGGAAAATCAAGATGGCGTTAAAAGGTATCAATGCCTATAAAAAAGGCAATCTTAAACAAGATGTGAGTCAAGCGGATCCCCACAAGTTAACTTTGATGTTAATGCAAGGTGCACTAGACAAGCTTGCCTATACCAAAGGTTGCATTGAGCGAAAAGATTATGCCGGTAAATCAGAGCATATTTCTCGAGCGACAGCTATATTAATGAACTTGCGTGAAACCCTTGACTTGGAATCAGGTGGAGAGGTTGCTGGCAATTTATATGCACTCTATGATTATATGGTGCAACGACTTATTGACGCTAATGTACAGAATAGCTTGAAGATTGTTGATGAAGTGATTACTCTGTTTTTACCCATTAAAGCAGCCTGGTCGCAAATTCCTGAGTCAGCAAAACAAGAGGCTTACGAAATGCAAAGGCAAAAACGTCAAGCAACGGTTTGAAAAAATTAACTCTCAATCATTCTTATACCCCTGCACCCTTAAAAAGTATTAATCAGCGCCTATCCGAGCTTACTACTGAAAATGATCCTGATGAGTCTATTTTTTTAAAACTCGCGATTGAGCGAGATGAATTTATCCAGAATTACATTAAAACCCTCTCTGATGATGAAAGAAATCATTTTGTTACTGCAGAATTGCAGGTAAATGGCGCGTTAGTTGCTTATGCTGAAGGATTATTTAAAGAGTCACTAAAACAACTAAGTGGTTTGATACGTGGCCGTAAAGCGGTAAAAAAATATCGATGACTATCAAAAATTTCAACGAATTAAATCAACTGGGTGAGACATCAAAAAACGATGGAATTTATCCAAGCAAAATGATGCTAAGGGCTGCTTATGTTTAATGACAAATCTATTTTAATCACAGGCGGAACAGGATCATTTGGTAAGCGTTTCTCTGCGTACTTAACAAAACATTATTCTCCTAAAAAAGTCATTATCTACTCACGAGATGAGTTGAAACAATTTGAAATGCAGCAACATTTTAACGCACCTTGTATGCGTTATTTTATTGGTGATGTGCGTGACAAAGAACGTTTAATATCTGCGATGCGCGATGTCGATTACGTTGTACACGCTGCGGCATTGAAGCAAGTGCCAGCTGCAGAATACAACCCAAATGAGTGTATCAAAACAAATATTTATGGTGCACAGAATGTCATTGATGCTGCTATTGATGCTGATGTGAGTCGTGTAATAGCGCTGTCTACCGACAAAGCTGCCAATCCGGTTAACCTTTACGGTGCCACTAAACTGGCGTCAGATAAATTATTTGTTGCAGCGAACAATATTTCCGGTGCAAAAGGTCCTAGATTTGCGGTGGTGAGATATGGAAATGTAGTTGGCTCAAGGGGATCTGTGGTGCCTTTTTTTCACCAGCTATTAAAAGATGGAGTTAGCAAGTTACCTGTCACCCATGAAGAAATGACACGGTTTTGGATCACCTTAGATGAAGGCGTGGAATTTGTAGTACAAAACTTTCAGCGAATGCAAGGTGGAGAGATATTTGTACCTAAGATCCCTTCTGTGCGTATCTTAGACTTAGTTGAGTCTATTAGTGGTAATAGAGATTATGAGGTTGTGGGTATACGTCCCGGTGAAAAGTTACATGAAGTGATGGTGCCGGAAGAAATGGCACATCATTCACTGGAGTTTCAAGATCATTATGTGATTACGCCAGCCATTAAATTTTTTGATAAAACAGTTAATTACCTTAAGAATAAATTAGGTGAAACCGGTAAACCTGTAATAGATAAATTTGAATATCACTCTGGTACTAACCCCCATTTTTTGAGTGTACAAGAGCTAAAAACGCTCGATAAAGAAACACTGTATTAGGGCCATTAATTGATGATCCCTTATGGTAAACATCTTGTCGATGAACAAGATATAAATGCAGTGGTAGATGTATTACGAAACCAGCATTTAACTCAAGGCACAATGGTGCCTCAATTTGAGCAGGCCTTATGTGACTATACTGGGGCGAATTATTGTGTTGCCGTTAACAGTGCAACCTCTGGTTTGCATGTGGCGTGTTTAGCCGCAGGCGTTGGTGCAGGAGATTGTGTGTGGACAGTTCCTAATTCTTTTGTGGCATCGGCAAATTGTGCCCTTTACTGCGGTGCCAGTATCGATTTTGTGGATATAGATCCTGTTACACGCAATATTGATGTAGGTGCATTAGAAACAAAATTAATGGATGCAGCAAAGCGGAATTGTTTACCTAAAGCGTTAATAGTGGTGCATTTTTCTGGCCTGAGTTGTGATATGCAGAACATTAGTCGTCTGACTCAATTGTACTCTGTCAAATTAATTGAAGATGCTGCTCATGGCTTAGGTGGCAGTTATCAGCAGTCCAAGATTGGTAGTTGTGTCTATTCTGATATGACTGTCTTAAGCTTTCATCCTGTTAAGTCCATAACCAGTGCCGAAGGTGGCGCTGTGTTAACGAATCAAAACCAGTATTATAAAAAACTACAATTATTTGCTAAACATGGTGTGACTAAAGACCCAACACAGTTTAAAGGAGACAGTCATGGACCTTGGTATTATCAGCAACTTGAACTGGGTTACAATTATCGGCTGAGCGATATGCAGGCTGCATTGGGTGTATCGCAATTAAAGAAACTAGATCTCTTTATTCAAAGGCGAACTGAAATTGCTAAGCTTTACGATAAAGCGCTTGCTGAATTACCATTGAAACTCCCCCTTGTAGAACTTGATACCCGCAGTGCTTGGCACCTCTATATGGTCGAACTTACCCATCACGATCGCCAAGATATTTATCAGCAACTTCATGCTAAAGGGGTGGCGGTTAATGTGCACTATATTCCTATTCATTTGCATCCCTATTATCAGCACCTTGGTTTTAAACTGGGAGATTTTCCTGCAGCTGAAAATTTTTACAATCACGCTTTGACTTTGCCACTTTTCCCCAGCCTAACTCATGCACAGCAAAATACTGTGATTACAGTTTTACACGAGGTTTTACAATGAACCTCGCTATTATTCCAGCTCGCGGCGGCAGTAAACGTATTCCCGGTAAGAACAGCAAACTATTTGTTGGCAAGCCTCTGATTGCCTATTCGATTCAAGCGGCCATTGACAGTGGTGAGTTTGATAAAATCATTGTGTCTACAGATAGCCCAGAACTGGCAGAATTAGCTAAAAGTTATGGTGCTGATGTACCTTTTATGCGACCCGAGGCTTTGTCAGGTGACTATGTGGGCACAGGGCCTGTCACTAAACATGCAATCGAATATTGTCAACAGCACTTTTTCGAGCCCACTTTTTGTTGTTGTATTTATGCAACAGCGCCATTTTTAGAGGGACGATTTTTATCTCAAGGTTTACATGCCCTAGAAGCGGATGAACATAAAAACTTTGCATTTTCAGCCACCAGTTTTGCATTTCCTGTGCAACGGGCGTTAAAGAGGGTCAAGAACGGAGTTGCGCCAATGTATCCAGAATATATTGGTAAGCGCTCTCAAGATTTAGAAGAAGCCTATCATGACGCAGGGCAATTTTATTGGGGCCGTCCTGCAGCATACCTACAAAACAAACCTATGTTTAGTGAGCAAAGTATTGCCATTATTCTACCTCGTCACTTAGTGCAGGATATCGATACGCCAGAAGACTGGCAGCGTGCAGAACTCATGTATCAAGCTTACATTCAGGGGCAAAAAAGTGAATGAGTTATTAGAGTCAAATTCTGAAAAAATTCTGTTTATCAGGATGTTAAGTTCGGCAGATGTAGGTGCTATTGGACTTCCTGTGTTACGTTATTTTCAAAAACAAAACCCCAATGCAGAACTACACTTTTTGACCTTTGGTGATGGCGCTGAGTTAATTAAATTGGGCGAACCTAGGGTATGTGTTCACCAGGTTACTCAGCAGCAGTGGCCAGATGATTTCTTCCTAGCGATGGAATCATTTTTAGGACTTGCAGAGCAGATTATTGGCGAAAATTACAGTCAAATTGTTAATTTAGATACTACTTTTATGCCCTGCTTTTTAGCACGTTTTCTGGCAGATGCCGGGGAGCCAGTTAGCGGTAATTATTTAAATATGTCGGTTGAGACATTATTACAACAAGTCCAAGACCAAAGTTTACAAGCTGATTACGTTAATTCGACACAGGCGTTTATGGCGAGTTCATTTACTAATATGCATAAATGGTTTGGTCGTTGGTGGCAATATGATGCAGCAGGTGAGGGCGGTTACCCAGAGTTTTATCTCACTAAATGTTGTGGATTAGTGGTTGATAAATTAGATCAGGCAATTAATGCTGGCATTGATAAACGACTGGCTAAAAAGGCTAAATCAAATAAAGTAATTGGTTTGTGTCTTAACCAATCTGATGATGGTTATCTTTATCCTTTTACAAGTCGTTTAAAAAAGTTGCTCGAGCAAAAAGGTTTTGTTGTTTGGACTGACTCTGATGCAAACAAAGACATACGCTCACTTTTAAAAATGCTTGCTGCCAGTGACTTAATGGTATGTAAACCAAGTGGCAATCGTTGGTATGCACAAGCGGTGGATTGTCCAACCTTATTGATCAGTGGAGCTGGTGAGCCTGCTTTATTAATGCCTGAATTTGCCACTGATCCCGTTGTACCCTGTTTGAAACACAGCGCCAATTCGAACATCAGTGATGCTTTAGAGTGTAACTGCGATAAGCCAGAAGATTTAGTAGAAAGCATAGAGTCGATATTTGCCCACTTCGCGGAGCAGGCCAATGGGTGAGATTAAAATTGGCCAACACATTATAGGTGCAGCTTTTCCCCCATTTATTATCGCTGAGCTAAGTGGTAATCATAATCAACAATTAGAGCTTGCCATACAAATGGTTGAAGCCGCCGCCAAAGCCGGCGCCCATGCAATCAAATTACAAACCTTTACCGCTGATAGCATGACACTAGATGTTGATAATGAGCACTTTGTGATCCAAGAAAAAGACAGCCTATGGCAAGGTCAATCCTTGCATGCTTTGTATCAAAAAGCCGCTACGCCTTACGAATGGCATCAACCTCTTTTTAATAAAGCCAAGTCTTTAGGTATGTTGGCTTTTAGCTCACCTTTTGATGAACAGGCTGTGGATTTTCTTGATGAGTTAGACGTGCCTTGTTTTAAAATTGCTTCCTTTGAATTAACCGATATTCCGCTTATTCGCAAAGCCGCGAGTAAAAATAAACCTTTGATCATGTCAACCGGTATGGCCAGTTTGAGTGAAATTGAACAAGCAGTAAACACCGCTAGAAATGTAGGATGTGACGACATTATCTTGCTAAAATGCACTAGCACCTATCCTGCCGAGCCAACCCAATCAAATATCTTAACTATCCCGCACTTACGCGATGCTTTTGGTTGCCAAGTGGGCTTGTCTGATCATACTGCAGGTGTAGGTGTTTCTGTAGCCGCTGTGGCGCTGGGCGCCACTGTGATAGAAAAACATTTTGTATTAGACAGACAAGCTGGTGGAGTGGATGCGGCTTTTTCTTTAGAGCCAGATGAACTGGCGTCTTTGGTGATGGAAACAAAACGCGCCCATCAAGCCTTAGGCCAAGTCACGTATGGTGGCACCCAAGCGGAAGAGAAATCTAAGCAATATCGCCGTTCTATTTATGTCAGTGAAGATATACTACAAGGGCAAAGATTAAGCGTAGAAAATCTTCGCATAGTGCGCCCAGCTTATGGCTTAGCCCCGAAAAACTGGGACAAAGTGTTGGGCAAAGTAGCTAAACAAAATTTAGCAAAAGGCACGCCTCTAGATTGGTCAATGTTCGAGTGACATGTTAATGCGCGTGGCTTTTCGAGTTGAAGGTAATCCCAATATTGGTTTAGGCCACTTAATGCGCTGTATGGCCTTAGCGCAAGGGTTAGTTAACAGTGGACATCACGTATTTTTTTTTATGTCCGACGCGTCACAGCAATTTTGTCGCCAGCGCACAGATTGGTTAGGCGATATTATCCCCCTTGCCGAATTAGATAAAAAAGCTGAGCCAGAATGGCTAGTTAATCAATGTGGCAGTTTACAGGCTGACTGGTTAGTGCTTGATGGTTATCAATTTGATCAAGCATACCGGCATTCATTACAATCGATTAAATTTAAACTGGCGGTGTTTGACGATATTAATAATAGTGGTGCACTGTATGCGGATTTGGTCATCAACGGCGCGCCAAATACGGCTTTGCTTGATTACCAGTCAACTGCACCTAATGCCTTACTGGCCCTAGGTCAAGACTATCAAGTACTAAGACAGGAATTCCTGCAAGTTAATAACAATGATTGGGCAGAGCGTGAAAACTTAACCCTAACGTTTGGTGGCAGTGATCCTAAAAACCTGACCATAAAGTTATTAAACGCCTTACAAAAACTTAGCCTATCTATGCCAATAACGGTTATTACTGGGGCCGCTTATCCGAGTTTGTTAGAGTTAAAAAACGTCATCAAAAATAGTGATTTAGATATTAATCATCTACATGACTGTCAAAATATGGCGCAACTATTAGAAAATACTAAATTAGCCATCTCGGCAGCAGGGGGCAGCCAGTTTGAGTTGCGCGCCTGTGCGGTGCCAGCCATATTAGTAGTGGTAGCTGATAATCAATTACTTGCCAGCCAAGAAGCAGCTAAGCAAGGTTGGTGTCAGTTAGCCAATCATGAACAAGTAAATGCCGACGAATTAGCCCAACAGTGTTTATCTTTGTGGCAACAACCTGACTTATTGCACAGTATGCATAAAATGGCAGGATTGTTTCCTGTGGTGGATGGTGCAAAAAATATCGTCAAGTTGATGTCAGAAAACACACTAGTGGGTGAGGATAAAGCATGAACACTTCGATCCCAACACATAGCTTTCAACCTTTGATGCAAGAACAATTAGCGCTTGTTTGGCAATGGCGCAACAGTGAAAGGATCAAACAAAATATGCATAGTGATTCACCGGTGAAATGGGATGAGCATTGTGCTTGGTTTGAAAAACTGCAAATGGATAGCAGTCGCCATTTCTTTGTTTTTTTACAAAATCAGCGCCCAATTGGGGTATTAAATTTTTCTGATATGCACACAGCCACACCAGAATGGGGCTGTTATTTGGGTGAAACCAATGTGTGGCCAGGCAGTGGTATTATATTAGAATTAGCCGCGTTAGATTTTACCGCCAGTCATAGCCAGTTTAGTCATTTATTGGCCCAAGTATTGTCCTTTAATCAGGCCGCCAATAAAATGCATAAAGTGTTTGAATATGAACAAGTTAGTAGTAAAAAAGGTGGCCAACGTAACGGCCTAGATTACGATATACTTCATTACAGTTATGAACTTAAACTGTGGCCACAAAAGCGTGACCAAATACTTAAAAAGTTGCCAAAAAATATCGCGTTGGCTGCGTCTCAAATCGAATTTTTAGGAACAGGATCAAAGTGAACTTAGAACAACAAATTAAACAAGCCATGCAGCAAGTTGCAGAGCTTAGTGACTGCACCTTAGTTGAACCAATTGAGCCTAACACTTTGTTGCTTGAGTGTGGCTTAGACTCTCTGGGTTATGCCATGTTGGTGGCTCAGCTTGAAGAAGACTTAGGCTTTGACCCTTTTACAGAATTACACATTGAGACTTATCCCAGTATCTTTGCTGAGTTTTTAGCGATTTATCAGCAATGTGCGAATAACCAATAATATTATTATGCCAAGCCTGCTAGCGCGATTAAAAAGTCAGCCCCAAACTGGGGTGATAACCTACGCAGGCAAGCGCTGCGCTGTGGCTGGGCTTATGACCCAAGCTGATAAAATCAGGCAGCAGCATCGGCAATTAGCGCATCAGCCCATTGCCTTAAACTTCACAAATTTGGCTGAATTTATCTCAGCCATTATCGCCTTTGATGGTTGGTGTTCCGCACTTTATTTATGCCCTCCCAATGTGTCGATAGCACAAATTGAATTGATACAATGGCCGCTTGAAAGTGACCTTAGCGACCAAAGCACTGCTAAAGAAAACAACACTGTCTCAACTAATCAGCAGACTGCTTGGTATCTGGCCACATCAGGTACCACGGGCCAACCTAAATGGTATTCCCACACTTTTGCGTCTTTAACTGCCAGCAGCAAATACAGTGAACAACTACAGAGCTTAAACTGGGCATTGTTGTATCAGCCATTTCGTTACGCTGGACTACAAGTGTTGTTGCAAACTTTGTTAAGTGGCGCTGATCTCGTGGATGCCACTGAGCATGAACCTTTGGCGCAGCTAGCAATATTAAAAAAGGCTAAGGTAACCGCCATATCGGCCACCCCTAGCTTATGGCGACAATTATTAATGACAGGGCAGTTGGGTGATTTAAAGCTCAGATATATGACCTTAGGCGGCGAAATTGCCGATCAAAGTGTATTGGATAAGTTAAAAGGGTTATTTCCCAAGGCAAAATTACGCCATATTTACGCATCAACCGAAGCGGGAGTAGGGCTGGTGGTCAGTGATGGACTGGCCGGTTTTCCTGCTAAATGGCTAGGTGACCACTCACAGTCTGTAGGCTTAAAAGTATCAGATAAGCAACATTTGCTGGTAAAACCTAAATTTAACCTTTGCCAAAACTTAACAGCTCAAACCGATAGCCAAGGTTACCTGGACACCCAAGATAAAGTGGCAATCAAAGATGACAGAGTACTATTTCTAGGGCGCGCAACAGGCACTATTAATGTAGGTGGCAATAAAGTGCACCCCGAAAAAGTCGAACAAGTGTTATTACAATGTGCCCATATCAGCCAAGTCAGGGTGTATCCTAAAACGAGTGCTTTGATGGGGGCATTGGTGGTGGCAGATGTGACAGTTAAAACTGAAGCTGATCAACAAGAGGTTAAGCGAGAGCTGCTTCAATTAGCTAAAAATCAATTGCAACGCTTTGAAATACCTACCAAAATCAATATAGTGGATAAGATCGAACATGATCCCAGTGGCAAATTAAATAGAAAGTGACACAGGAAGCGATTAGATGACTGATTACGTCATAATAACAGGCGCCAGCAAAGGCTTAGGCCTCGCCATTTGCCAACAAGCAGCAGAGCAAGGCTACGGCGTGATTGGGATCGCCAGAGCGCTTTCTGAGCCACTTAAGGCATTACAACAAAACTACCCTGAACTGGTGCACTTTTATGCTGCGGATTTAGCCGACTTAGATAATTTGTCACAGCTGTGTAAACAACTCATTAAAGAGTACGGCCGGCCTTACGCCTTAGTCAACAACGCCGCTGCAGGCCATGATGGCGTGTTAGCCACTATGCCAAATTCGTCCATTGAGCATTTAATGCGACTAAATGTGCAAGCACCGATTTTACTCAGTAAATATTTAGTGCGTTCCATGCTGCTAAACCGCAAAGGCCGGATCATCAATATCTCTTCTATTATCGCCAAAACAGGGTTTAATGGCCTAAGTGTCTACGCTGCCAGCAAAGCCGCGTTAGAAGGTTTTAGCCACTCTTTGGCACGGGAAGTAGGCAAAGCAGGGATCACGGTCAATTGTGTCGCCCCAGGCTATATGCAGACCGACATGACCAACAGTTTACAGGGCGATAAACTAGAAAGTGTAAAACGCCGAAGTCCGCTAGGTAAACTAGCCACAGTAGATGATGCGGCAGCCATGGTGGTGTATTTACTAAGTGATAAAGCGTCGGCCATTACTGGTACTGTGATGACTGTAGATGCGGGCAGTACCGCTTAAGCACATTGGCTCAAGCAATAGGTGAAAGAGCCGATAAATAAAGGCCTGTGCTTGGCATATATTGAGGACATATGAAACTATCTGTATTAGTGCCTGCTTATAATTTGCAGGATTACATCGCCCCTTGTTTATTATCAGTGTTACAGCAAAGCACTGATTTTGATTTTGAAGTGATTGTGTGTGATGACGCCTCAACAGACAACACAGCAACAAAAATTGCTGAATTAGCTTTGTTGTATCCTCATAAACTGCGACCAATTTACAAACAAAAAAACGCTGGGTTGGCCGCAAATATGCTAACTTTGCTTAACGCCGCTACTGGACAATACATTGCATATCTGGATGGCGACGATATTGCTTTGCCCACTAAGTTACAAAAACAAGTAGATCATCTAGATCAACATCAAGATTGTCAGATGGTGTATCACGAGTCTGATATGTTTGATTCGCTGACCGATAACACCATCAAGTTATATTCTAAAGAGTTTTATAACTGGTCACATATTCCATTGCGCTCAAATATCGAACATATGATCCGATACGGCACCTATATGCAAGCCAGCAGTGTGATGTTTAGAAACCATAAAAATCTGCAAAAAACCGTATCACCAGAGTGTAAAATCATCTTCGATTATGCGTTTTATATTAATAATGCAGGATATTTAGCCGCGAATATTGATTTTATTCCCGAAGTCTTAGGGCGCTATCGTATTCACGAAAACAGTTTTGGTCAGCAAACTAGCCGCAGCTATTCAAGGCGCGAACAGTCATTGAGGGATATTGAAATAGCCTGCATGCAGGCTGCCCAGTTTGGTGTGAGTCAAACAATCATAGATGCAGGCATTGCCCACCATCGTTTTGCAGCTGCGCTATACTTTTTGGCGAGAGGCGCGCATGAACTGTTTATTCAATACATTGAAATGGCCTCGAGTAAGCAATGTTTCTTTAACTCCAAGCACCAAGCCGTATACGAGAATAGACATGATCCAGCTCAGCTAAAACAACTGTTAAGTGCAGCGGCTTAAATGTGTGAATTTGATGTCATAGTAGTAGGTGCTGGTTTTTCCGGAGCAGTGATGGCAGAGCGTTTCGCTTCTCAGCAAGATAAGAAGGTTTTAGTGCTTGAACAAAGGCCTCATATTGCGGGTAATTGTTATGACTATAGCCATGAATCAGGTATTACTGTGCATCATTACGGCCCACATTTGTTTCACACCAGTAAAGAACATGTGTGGCAATATTTAAGTCAGTTTACCAAGTGGACGCCCTACGAGCATAAAGTGTTAGGATCTATTGATGGTAAACTGGTACCCATCCCCTTTAATCTGAATACCCTGTATCAACTTTATCCCGTTGCGCAAGCACAGGAAATCGAAACCTTATTGATTGAACAATATGGTGCCGGGGGCAAAGTGCCTATTCTTGAACTGAGAAAAAGTCAATTTGCGACGCTGCAACAATTAGCAGAGTTGGTCTATGAAAAGTTTTTTGTGAATTACACCACTAAGCAGTGGGGCTGTTCTCCTGAAGATATTTCACCGGAGGTTACCGCTAGGGTACCCATAGTTGTCTCTAGAGATGACCGCTATTTTCACGATAAATATCAAGCCATACCTAGCCAAGGCTATACCCAACTGATAGGCAATATTTTAAAACATGACAATATTGAGGTGCGCCTGAATACCGACGCTTGCAGTTTGCTTGCTTTAAACAATAAAAATAAAACCGTTATATTTGACGAGCATGAGTTTACCGGTACATTAGTATTTACTGGTATGTTAGATCAGTTATTTGATTATTCTGAAGGCGAATTGCCTTACCGCTCACTACAATTTGATTTTCAAACTTTAGATACCAAAGAGTTTCAACCTAATACAACGGTTAATTACCCTAACGAACACGCCTATACACGGATCACGGAGTTTAAACATATTCTGCAGCAAACCTCAGATAAAACTGTGATTGTAAAAGAATATCCACAGGATTATGACCGCCATGATCCCACGAAGAATGTACCTTATTACCCGATTTTTAATGATAAAAACCATCGGCGATTCGATGCTTATAAAATGCGTCTCAACGGTTTCGATAATGTGATCAGTGTTGGGCGTTTAGCAGATTACAAATATTACAATATGGATGATGCTGTAGGGAAAGTATTAGAGGTGTTTTCCAGCTTGGCTGATTAGTTTGTAATCAAAGTGGGTATGACATAATTTTGTTGAATTTAAGCTTTATGTAAAAACGGCCGATAATAAATTAACAGAGTTGTTTTAGCAGTGATTTAATTGTCTGTAAGTGGGATTTCTATTAGTACTCAATTAAGAAATCATTCACTATATAGGTAAAAATTATATATAGGCTTCAGAGCTTATATTTGGAGATGAGACATGAAAATTTTAGTTTTAGGTGGTGATGGTTTTTGCGGCTGGCCCACCGCTCTTAATTTGTCTGATAAAGGTCATGATGTTGTCATAGTGGATAATTTGTCTAGACGAAAAATAGACGTTGAATTGAGCACGTCATCATTGACACCTATTGAAACGATCGATAATAGGCTTGCAGCATGGAAAGAAATCAGCGGTAAAAAAATTGATTTTGAGTGTCTTGATATTTCAGCTGACTTTGCAGAATTAGTGCAATTATTATTAAAACATCAACCAGACACCATTGTACATTTTGCCGAGCAGCGCGCGGCACCTTATTCGATGAAATCTTCAAGATTGAAAAATTATACAGTTAGAAATAATTTATGTGGAACCCATAATATTTTAAACGCTATTGTTGACAGTGGTCTGGATATACATCTTGTTCATTTGGGAACTATGGGCGTTTATGGCTATGGTACTGCCGGCATGAGTTTGCCTGAAGGTTATTTGCAAATATACGTAAAAGATGAACAAGGTAATCACCTTCCACAAGAAATACTCTATCCAGCCAATCCTGGTTCTATTTATCATATGACTAAGACACAGGATGCCTTGTTCTTTCAATTTTATAACAAGAACGACAAAGTACGGATTACCGACTTGCATCAGGGCATAGTCTGGGGAACTCAAACTGAGCAAACCAGTTTAGACGAAAGGCTTATTAATCGTTTCGATTACGATGGTGATTATGGCACTGTATTAAATCGATTTTTGGTCCAAGCTGCGATGGGCTACCCTATGACAGTTCATGGAACAGGTGGACAAACTAGAGCGTTTATCCATATTAAAGATTCTGTGAAATGTGTCGAATTAGCAATAGATAACCCGCCAGCAATAGGTGAAAAAGTACAAATCTTTAATCAAATGGCAGAGTCTCATTGCTTAATAGACTTGGCTAAAAAGATAGCCAAAGAAACGGGTGCTGAAATAGCGTACGTACCTAATCCTCGTAATGAAGCCCCAGAAAACCAGTTAAGAGTTAAAAATGATAAATTTAAGGCACTTGGCTGGAATCCGAAAACCTTAGATCAAGGTTTGTTGCAAGAAGTTACTGATGTGACTTCAAAATATATGCATCGTTGTGACAAAGACAAAATACCCTGCCAGTCGCTGTGGACGAAAGACTGCAAAGCCGGTGCTCCAAACCCTAAAGTACAACCCAAGCTTAAAAAGGTAGTTTAAAATTGAAACAAAAACTGGGCAACGTTTTAATTACTGGTGGTGCAGGCTTTGTCGGTTCTAATTTGACCAGATTTTTAGTCAAAAATAATTTGGCAGATAAGATAAGCATTTTGGACAATGAGTCAGTGGGCTCGCGTACCGCAGTTAGTGACTTTGATGTTGAGTTTATTTTGGGGGATTTGCGCGATAAAAACGTTGTTATGCAAGCCCTAAAAGGGATTGATGTAGTCATTCACCTGGCCGCTGATACTAGGGTAATCGACTCCATTAAAAACCCACGTTTTAATTTTGAAAATAATGTAGTGGCAACCTTTGAGTTAATGATGTCAATGGTTGAAAGTGGGGTGAGTAAATTGATCAACGCTTCAACCGGAGGTGCGATATTGGGCGAAGTGCCGCCTCCTGTTCATGAGTTGATGGTGCCAAATCCATTATCCCCTTACGGGGCTTCAAAATTGGCGATTGAAGGGTACAGCAGTGCGTTTGCCGAAATATATAATATGAATATCATGAACTTGAGATTTTCAAATGTTTATGGTCCTTTGTCTTTTCACAAGGGAAGTGTTGTTGCTACCTATTTAAAGGCATTGTTGAATCATTCCCCAATTGTGGTATTCGGTGATGGTGAACAGACACGTGATTATATTTACACAGAAGACTTGTGTAAGGGCATTGTACAAGCGATTCAATCTGATTTATCTGGGGTGTTCCAACTTGGTACTGGTGTGGCTACCTCAATCAATCAGCTGATTAATAACATGAAGGCCGTGATAGGCGATCAACTTGCGATAAATGTTGAATATAAGGAAGCTCGTTTGGGCGAAATTATTCATACTCATTGTGATATATCAAAAGCACGACAGGCGTTTGGGTTTAATCCATCTACTCAAGTAAGAGAAGGGATTGGTTATACTTGGGAATGGTTTCAAGGCTAATCTGAAGATGTCGAGTCATACAAAATATACTGTTTTGTTTTTGAGCTAGCTGCATGGTTATACTGTCAATCATTATGCCGGTATTTAATGTTGCCGCCTATTTAGGGGCTGCCATTGACTCGATTAGCAATCAGACTTTCGGCGATTTTGAATTTTTGATCATGGATGATGGTTCTACTGACGATACTCTTCAAATAGCCAATCAAGCTGCAAAACAAGATCCAAGAATAAGAGTCTTCCCAAGAGAAAATAGAAAAGTTGCTGCTTGTCTAAATGAGTTGGTTACTTTGGCTAGGGGAAAATATATAGCACGAATGGACGGTGATGATATTGCTTATCCAACAAGGCTTGAAAAGCAATTGAGCTATCTTCGAAATAATCAAGATGTGGCAGTGGTTGGTTCCTGGGTGCAAACCTTCGGGGAAAAAAACGAAATTTGGCACTTTCGTAGTTCCGATAATTATTCAAGAAATTTGTTGTTTTTTGGTGTCACTATCTTGTGCCATCCTACCTGGATGTTGACCAAATCATTGCTGCTAAAATATCCCTATCTTGATGCTTTCCGATTTATTATTGACAGAGAATGGTTATCTAGGGTGGCCAGTGCTGAGCCTTCACTTAAATTTGTGGCCATTCCAGAGGTATTGTTAGAGTACAGAATGCATGACTCATCCGTTAGTGGCGTGCATCAGCAACAGCAACGCCTAAGGACAAATAATGTTATCGATCTGTATCTTAAAACATTCCATATAAATCTCTCGGCAGATGAGCTGGAGTTATTTAGTAATATTGCATTTGCAGAAGTGATTGAGCCTAACAAGTTAATACAAGCCGGACGAGTTATTGAATTGGTCCAAAAAACTGTTTCAGCATTTCTTGCCGATGACCACAAAGTGTTTCGGGAGAAATGGTTGAGGTTTTGCTGGGCTAATAATGCTTTTTATCTTGCCGATAAATATTTGTCAGATAGTGAATTTGTTTTTTTTATTGAACATAAACACGGATCACACTCTTAATCCTTATGACAATTAAGAAAAAATTTATTGTGTTGGCCTCTGCAAGAACAGGTAGCACAATGTTATGTCGCACGCTCAATGAGCATCCATCCATCACTTGTTATGGTGAACTATTTATTAATAATGAAGAAGTGCCTTGGATGCTTGATAAAACCATACAGCGAGGGTTACCTTCTCTTTATGCTAGCAAAGATGCTCGTGAAAAAGATCCTGTCAGATTTATTAATGATGTTATGACCTATCATCAAGAAACCGATATATTTGGTTTTAAATTAATGATCTCACAAAATGAATCTGTTTTGAGGTGGGTCATTTCTCAACCAGATTGGCAAATTATAAATTTATACAGAAGCAATTTACTCTCAGTGTATGGTGCTACAAAAGTAGCCCGGGCTAGTCGTCAATCACATGTTGAGATTGGTGAAAGAGTGAATCAAATAAAAGTTCATTTTGACGCAACTGAATTTAACAATTTGCTGCAATTTAACCAAACACGTCGCCGCCAAGTAGATCAGATGTTAGTTGAAAAACAACACAATTATTTTCCCTTAGATTATTTGGCTTTATCATCAGAATCCGGCATTGACCAAGTCTTAAACTATTTAGATCCAACACCCAAGAAAGAGTTGACCCCGCAACTCGCAAAGCGACATGATTGGAATGTATTAGATCGATTTGCCAATCCTGAAGTGGTTGAAAAATATTTGATCCAGCATAACTTGTGCGAATGGTTAGTCGAGCAGCCTTTTAAAAACTGAACTTCAGTACACTAATAAAAGAAGTACTTATATGCAAAAAGATACCTTTGAAATAGAAAAATTTCCCGACCTAAGTGAGTTCTCTAATAAAGACTCTGGAGCAAAGTTACGGGTATGTATCGCCACAGAAGAGATCCTAGGGCCGGTTAGAAATGGTGGGATTGCCTCAACTTACTACCATTTGGCTAGAGGGTTAGCATCACAGGGACACGAGGTCACTATTGTCTTGCTCAAAGGTTCAAAAGTACAGCAATACACGCCTGAATATTGGGTTGAACATTACGCAGAATTTGCAGTTAAATTAGTGTATTTGGAATGGCCAAACGAGTCATTTGTGCATGTTTCTCATCCTTGGCAAGGGCGCTGTTTAGCCTTTTATAACTGGTTAAAAAATTATGATTTTGATGTGGTTCATACATCTGAATGGAGGGGAGGCGCTTATTATGCCCTAGCGGCTAAACGATTAGGGCTGGCATTTCAGCGTACCTTGTTTTTAGTAAAAGCGTCATCACCTTTTATCTGGAATCGTCATTATCAAATGCAACCAATTGAAATGCATAATCTTTTTTCAGTTTCATTTTTGGAACAAAAATGTATTGAATGGGCCGATGTGATCATTGGTGGTAGTGCGCATTTATTGAGTTTTATGGATCATATTGGTTATAACATGCCAATTGGCGGAACATATGTTCAGCCTAATATCGTGGACTTTAGTGAATTAAAAATATCCGATAGTCGTAAAAAAAGTCAATATGGTGATCTAGTCAAATCTAAAAAGCTAGTGTTCTTTGGAAGACTTGAAAGCAGGAAAGGTTTAGAAAATTTTTGCCGCGCCTTAGACATTTGTGTCAGAGCGGGTGATTGCCCAGAGCATGTGACTTTTTTGGGTAAACAAGGGGTTTTATCCTCAGAAAAAGACTTTGCACAGCCTATAGATTATATCTTAGCTAAAGCAAAAGATTGGCCTTTTGAAATTGACATTATTACTGATAGAGGCCAACCAGAAGCGCTGACTTATCTTTGTTCCGATGAGTTTATTGCAGTCATGCCATCGTTAATTGAAAACTCTACTATGACAGTTTACGAGGCATTAGTGCACCGTATTCCTTTTATTGCTACTGATGTGGGAGGAACCGCAGAGTTAATTGCCGAAGATTCGAAGCAATATGCCCTAGTCGAGCCTACCGTATCTAGTTTAGTAACAAGACTTAAAGATGTTTTGGACAAGGGGCAATTCATTTCTTACCCTGCTTTCGACAATGGCGAAAATCTGCAGGTTTGGTATAACTTTCATCACTATTTAGCGAAGCAATTTTCCACACAAGCTGATGTGACTTGGCAAAATGCTCTCGTAGCAAAACGTATTAAGGCTCAGGTAAAACATTTATCTTTAGTAGTAGCCAATGAAGGTAGCATATCCAGTGAAAATTGGGCTGTGGCTCAATTTGATAAAGTGATTATCTGCGATCTCACAGGTCAATTAACCACAGGAAAGCAATCTTGGCCAAGTAATTTTGAAGTTTTAGATTGTTATGGAGTACCTAAAGGTGAAGCCTTTAATTTTGCTATAACAGAACATGTAAAAGACGCATTTATTGTAGCCAGTGAACCGCCAAAATGTATTGCAGAAAAAGCCGGCGACATACTTAAAACGGCTTTATCTGAGTCACCCGAGTCCATTTTAACCTCATTTTTTCGAGTGCCTATTGATACCAATAATGAACTTGGAAAACTGGTGACGCCTTTGGGAGGAGACATTGGACATCAAGTTATTGACGACAGAGTTTACGGTGCTGAGTTTATGGCATTGAGGAAAGATTGTTATAAGCGTGTCGGTCAATTCGAAAATTATGATATTGCAGATGGGGTAATACATGAGTTTGTTTCTCGTGCGTTATTAACTGATCTGGATTTTTTTGTCATACCTGAAGTTTTGTTTGAGTCTGTAAAAGGCGCAACTCATAATTTATCAGTAGATAAGTCATATAAGTATTTAAAGGTTAAGGCTGCAATAGATAGTTTGCCTTTACAATTAAAAAAATTGGTACTTTTTGCTGCATCAGAGCAGGGTGCTAAAGCCTTAGTGAATATTGATATTTATAACAAACAAAAAGAGTAGATATATTAAATAAATAGCTCAGCTAAAGTGAATACCGCATTCTGAGTGATAGCTTTTTTTTGTGGTGTCTAAAAAGGTTTTGATATGCTTTTGGGTAAATTCTGTATGTTCTTCAATATGAATGTTTTTAAAATTAAAAAGCGGGGCGACGCGTATAATGTCATCCTGATAATTGGAAAATATATTTAAGTTTGAACGGTAAGAGGTTTGATGTTTCTGTATCCCAGTAAACCAATAATCAGGTTTAAGGGCCGTCAATCCAGCATGAAAAGGCGCTACTTTGACCTCTTGCTGATAAGTGCTAAACCTTGCCTCACAAATTGGGATCCCGTCCTTTAAATATTTATTTATAACTTCGTTTTTGGGGCGTTGTATATGAATATTAAGGTGGTATTTTTCTATTAGTCTAGTGGCATTGTCGATAAAAGCTTGAGTTAAAAAACCTGTATCAACCCAAAGTACAGGTATACTTGGGATTTTCCGGGTAACCATCTGGATAAAGAATTCTGCGTAAGGTCCAAATTTTGTCGATATTATAGGTCGTTTTGCTTGGACTAATACCCGATCAATTATTTCTTCAGGTGCCAGAGATGCATAGCCGTCATTTAATAACTTAACTTTTTGTTGTTTACTAAATTCAATTGAACTCATATTAAGATCCACAGTACACCTGTAGATAATCTATCGGCTAATTGACACAAACGTTTAACTTCTAGTGATTTACTAGATGTCTGTATAGAATTAGCTTGATTGAACATACTTGAATCGACAATACGGATTAGCTATTTTGAATCATAAGCTTGTTACTTTTGCAGAACAGTCCAATAAGGTTCACAGTACTCTTCGACTTTCTTTAATCCATATTCTGCAACCAAATATTCTTCCGTTATAATTGCAATGTGGGCCTCTTCGCGTTCCTCTTTTGTGTATAATGAAAAATCATAAATATCAGAATAAAATTCACTTTTCTTCAATGACTCTTCTTTACTCGCCAACGTCCAGTAAACATCATCAAAGGCTATTCGGCCACCTGCTTTTAATAAGGGGATACATGCAAATGCGGCAGCAAAATCGACGTATAAGGTATGATGGCCGTCCAAATATATTAGATCGAATTTTTTGTTTTCTCGTTTTAATCTAATTAAGTTGTACAGATAGGTGCCTACAGAATTGCTCATAAATCTCATGTGATTGCGATTGATACCTGCGTTATCAATCGTTTCTTTATGCATATTGCATACTGTCTCAAAGTCTACCCCAACATATTGAATATTGGATTGACTCATTATTTCGATTCTATCAAGACGCACTTTAGGGCCAATTCCTATTTCTAAAAATTCACCTCCAGGTATTTCTGAAATCATGTTTGCGATATTCTCGTTCACTTTCTTTCTATGCCCTTTTGGCGGCACGTATCCTTTAGGAACAACCATTGTTTACCCTCTAATTTGCTCTAACTATTACTAGCATATAAATAATTAACGGTTAAATTTCTCGTTATTTATTTTCGTTTAGCCACTTTTTCTTTAAACGGACTAATGTTCTTGGATGTACTAGTGGCAACATATCTTCATTTGTGAGTTCCCGCGCCTTTTTTAATGCTTCATGATTTTGTATTACTGAGTCATGGGCGTACAAAATTGTATTTTGTCGATAACAGACCTGAATTTCCGTGTTAGACCATATTATGGGTCTAATAAAATCAATGGCTCGATAGTCAAATTGTGAAAATAGTCTTGCCCAATGGTGTTGCCACATCTCGTTGATATGATTATCTCCCCCTTGATCTGGTATCGCAGCTGAGAACAAAACGATTGGTGCCAGCTTTGTCAAATCTTCAACAAATGACTTTGCTCTAGTTATCGGCAAATGTTCAGCTACCTCTAATGAGCATGCAAGATCATATTGTCGTTCCAATACAATGGGCTCTCGCAAGTCTCTTTGGTAGAAATTTTCTGCTGGAATGAGCATTAAATCCTTATTAATGTAGTCACCATCCACGGCATGAACTGTTTTTATCCCTTTATCCATAAAGGCTCTAGGCCATGTCCCAACGCCACATCCAATATCTACGACACTATTTATATTGCCACACATGTCTATCACTAACTTAGCAATCACTTCAGATGCATTTTTCTTTTTCTGATTACTAACTTGTCCTTGAAAGAACTTGTCATCGTACTTATCGAGTTGAATTTCATCACTCATTATGTGCTCCTTCTACAAACATTAGCCAAATTTTTAGGAAATTGGATTGCTAAAAACGGATCGTGTTTTGTGTACTTTTGTAAATGCATTTATTCGTTGTCGTTAAAGGTATTATTCTTCACAATTTTTACGAACTCTTGGTCTGAAATTACCTTGTTTATCAAATCATTCCACACTAAGGCCCTATTAATTAACTTTCCTCTGGTACCTGCTTTGGATACAAGATTTTGAGTTGCTGGGTTTTTAAAACAAGCAATATGGCTTGAAAAGTCTACATAGCTGTTTATACCTGCTAGGTTATCAATAGTTTGTTGGCCAAATTGAGCTGGATTTTTGGTGTTATATTTTAGGAGAATTAATGGGCAACTATGCTCACTCAATGTGAATAAAATTGCGTGTGTAGCCAAAAAGTAATCAATGACAATAGTGTCTGTTTCGTCAAATGGTATAGGACAATATGTCACACCTTTGGGTACTAAAATCGAATCTGAAATGTTGCCAGATTTCAGCATAAAAATAGTCGAATGAGTGCCCCGTTGTTGAAACTGAAAAAAGGGTGATTCATTCGTCTTATCTTGATATACGATGACATGATCAAATGACTTTTCCTCATTGCTATCTAGTCTGTTTGAAAATGTCACATCCCCCTTAAAACCAAACTTATTAGCTAAGGTTAACTTTAGCGATTTTTTAAAATTATCAGAGTTAGAGATAACTAGTATCGAATTTTTATCTGAGTGTTTTGCTAATAAAGCTTTTTCTCTTTTTCTAAGATTAAAATGCGACAAGTCGAAATTTACATTGTCGTCAATGAGGATGTTAGAGATTTCATTGATTTTAAGTGCCCACAAATCGATACATTTGTGAACAGTACTGTCGGGTTTCAATAACTCAGTATTTAGCCCCAGCTTAACAAATACCGCATTAGTATAATTTACGGTACCGTATAAGTAATAAAACAGTAATGAATTGCCGTTTTTATATGAGCTAAACAACATTTCTTTTTGTTTGTTAATTATTTTTTCCAGCTCATCTTTATGTCTCACTTTGTTCTTTAACAGTATCTCAAAAGCTTTAAGTTCTTCCATTAAAACTTGTTGAGAGAAAATTTGATTGAACCTTTGAATATAATGGCCAAGGTCTTTATTTGAAAATATAACGGTTTTTAGTTTATCAAGAGCCTTTGCTTGCTGTGGCTTACTTGCCATGATTAACAACTCATCTGGCCTTAGCGGCAACGTACCCTGAATTTTGGCTCCATCACTACAGTTATAAAATGCTTGGTCCTTAGGTTTGCCACTAGTCACTTGTTCAATGATTTGTCGAGACACTTTAAACTCATGTTTAGTGTTAACTTTGGGGCGAAAATTTCCCGGCACAATTAATGATGTATTGGCGCTATCCGTATAGTCGTAAGTTTCTTGGCCGTCTTGTTGATAATAGCCAGACAACTTGGAGTGATGATGCTTAACGTCTACAAATCCCAGATCAACACCAATGAGGTAAATACTGGTAAATCCTATGGTGCTAAATAAATCACAAACAAAATTACTAACAGTAGGAAAGGAGTTTTGTAGTACTTCAAAATTCTGTCTTCCTAATACACTTAAAGCAGATACGGTTGAAGATTCACCTTCTTTAAACGCTATCAATACATCTTTGTACAAATCGCAAGTGTCTGGATGAATGCCGTTGCAGGATATAAGCGTGATTTTTTTAAGATAGTCTAAATCGCCTATTAACACTGCCCAATCAAATGTACTTCTGTTTTGTTCTATCTCTGCGTGGAAATCTGGGGTAATGCCGTGTCGATGCAAGGCTTGTAAGGTGGTGCCACAACTAACCACTATGGCTTGGCCTTGCCATTCTTTAATGGCGTCAATTGAGCTGTCCAATGACGGCCCATTACCAACTATAAATATCGGTACTTCTTTATCGTCATAACTCAGTTTACTCGCTGGGTTTGCCGTTAATATTGGGATCTTTCGCCGCATACCTTCTTTGGTATGGGCGATGCCGTAGTAGGCGTGGTCAAAGTATTCACCCATAGAGATCACTACTTGCAACTGTTCTCTGAGTTGGCTAATAGCAGAGTTTAAAGACGCGTTGTAATAACTTTGATAAAAGTAGGTGCTATTTAAAAGGTAGGGGCCAATGGCATAAAATTGACTCAATAAATCTCTAAATAGGTTGCTACCGTCGTCGCCTATGTTCAGGTAGATACGAGTTTCTGAGTTTTCTACTGTTTCGAATAGTTTTTGCCAATCGATGGCAAATAATGATGCATAAAAAAAGTCTGGGTTAGGCTCACAGATAAACAGTTTTTCTACAGTATGTTCTTCAAGCAATTTTTCTAATTGATAACCCACCCCTAAACCAAACATAATGATTGATGGCACATTGTTTGGCAGTGCGCCGACTTCTTCTTCAGCTTCTTTAAGGAGTTCTTCGGTTTCTTTGACAAATTGGTAATGAATGTAGTGGGCGAGTTTAGTGCCTTTGTAGCCCAGCACTAAGCCATCTTTATTAGGTTGTTCGTTAAAGTTATCGAAGTTTTGGGTACAATCTTGCTTAGGGGATTCTCCATACCATGATTGTAAACTGTCGATTTTAACTAGGTTAACTTCACCTGTTGAGTTGCTAATTGGCAGCCATTTTTGGGGCGTATAATCTTTATATTCCTTATATATGTCAGGAAAATATTTTTTAAATGCACTGAGGTTGTTGCTTAACATCTTATTGGGGCTGGTCAACAACGTTTGCCTATCTAAGTCTATATTGGGTGTCCAGTTCGGTACAAAGTCTAAGTAACTTTCTTGGGAGCTTATCTTAAATCCCCCGTCTGCAATGTCGTTCCAACTGCGCTCTGTCAAATCTTTGTATAAAGAGTCGAAGACTTCATGATTGTAGTGTTTGTAAAGATGGAAGTGGGTAATGCCGCAGTGCTGTACTAGTTCATTTATGTCCTGAATGAGATCTCGGCCATCTTTTTCTAATTGTAGAAAAATAGCGGTATCGTGTTGTTTTGCTAACGTAAAAATATCTTGCCATGATGTGGCCATAACCGAACATTGGAAGTACTGTAATTCTGGTTCGTATATCAGTAGGTTTTTGATTTTGTGTTGTTTCAACAGATGACTTAAGTGAATGCCTAGTCCACATCCGAGTACCACTAAACACTCAATTTCATAAGGCATAGGTTGTTGCTGGTTTCTGAGCTTGACACTTTCTAGGTCTTCAATACGTTTAATGTGCGAAGCATGCTCCCCGTGACTGCTTAAAGGAGCTTGCAATACCACGTGGGGGCAGTGTTGTTCTACGCGATCTATTTGTTCTAGTACCTCTGCTTCTGGATGAAATCCATAAAAGGTGCGGCCCATACCGTAATCGACAATGTTATTTTCAGCGTATTTATTAATAAAAATAGAGTAGTTAGCAAGGTCGACGTTTTGCACGTAAGGCAATAAAGAAGGGATGTTACGTTGAAATGTATTGATATTGCCATTATGCGTGGTAAGTATGTGTGCGGCTAATTTTTCATCTAATAGCGCTTGCTCTTGTTCATCTTTAGAAAGATGTAAACGGATATTCTTCAACATACTTTATATAAACTCACAATTTACTCGCACAACACAATGCGTATTATCTTATTCTATCGGCAGCACTAAAAAAAGAATAAGTCTTTGAATTTATTGTGAGAAGTGAATATCAAAGGGCGCTAGAAAATTGTAGTTTTAGCTTGTATTTATAAGTTTTTATGGTTTTGCATACCCTAGGCTGATTGCTTGTATTTTACACATATGTGGTCACTCTGCTATTCTATTGCATAGTTAACTGAGGGTAAGTCTATGATTGGTTTTAATACTGAATCTAATACATCGTTGTTACAACAAATTCAAAATAAGCAAGAGTCTATCCTAGAGAAGCTTTCTTCAGGTAAACGTATCAATAGTGCCGCCGATGGAGCAGCAGCTCAGCAAATAATTGATCGCCTTACCACTCAGGTTGAGGGTAACCGTCAGTCTATTTCAAATGCCTTCGACGGTGTGTCATTGACTCAAGTGGCTGAAGGTGGCTTAGCGAATATTAATCAAGATGTGAATCGTATTCGTGAGTTGTCGGTGCAATCAGGTAATGGTTTATTGAGCGACGCCGACCGTCAGGCAATTCAATCCGAAGTGACTCAGTTACAAGAGAACATATCGCAAACGATTGAACAAACAGAATTTGCCGGTAAACCATTGTTATCAAGTGATGCAAATATTGATTTTCAAATTGGGGCTAATGCGGGGCAGAAAATTGCTGTGTCCACCAATGACGTTGCCGCTAGCTTGAATGATATTTTAAACGTCGATTTAAGCACTGCCCAAGGCGCAGAAGAGGCGTTAGCAGTTTCAGATGACGCATCTGAATTTGTAAACAGTGCGAGGGCCGATTTAGGTGCCACCCAAAACCAATTTGAAAGTGCGGCGCGAAACCTAACCCAAACTGATGTGAATGTGTCTGCAGCCAGAAGTCGAATTCAAGATACCGATTATGCCCAGGCCGCGTCTGAAAATGCTGCAGCAAACATATTGAGCCAAACGAGCCTTGCAGTACAAAGCATTGCAAATCAACAACAAGGTCAAGTGTTGTCTTTGTTAAATGGCTAACCATAGATGATGCTTGATTCCAAAGAGTGGCTTAGCCACTCTTTTTTTTGATCAAAATTTCCTACACTTTAAACACTGCACAAAAAGATTTAGTGCTTAAAAATGCCTTAATTAATATTGCTATCCCAACTCGAATGGTTAAAATCATATACAATACAGTGAATTATAAAAACAACATTAGGCTGGAAGTGGAATGAGCAATATTTTGATTATTAGTTCTGACATCGCGCGGGCAAATAATCTGAGTACCATTCTAACTTTTCTCGGTGAGCCTTGTAGCAGCGTTTTATTCCCTTCAGCGATAGAAACCCTTAAAAGTAAAACTGAGATTAAGTCCGTTTTAATTGATGCAGCTACGCCCGAATTAGCCAGCGATATCAGTGAAAAGTTTCCTCAGCATCCTTTTGTGTTAGTAGGTAATTATCAGGCATTTGAGCCCCGCACAAATATTGTGGGTGCCATCAGTGAGCCTATTACTTATCCTGAGCTGACCCAAATGTTGCATCGCTGTCAAGAATACAAACGCAGTCAACCCAATGTTAAAACCAGCGTGCACAACAAAACTCGCCTTTTTAGAAGTTTGATTGGCAAAAGTAAACAAATTCAGGGTGTTAGACATCTTATAGAACAAGTGGCACCCACCGAGGCCAATGTACTTATTTTGGGTGAGTCAGGCACGGGCAAAGAGGTGATTGCACGTAATGTCCACTTTTTGTCAAATCGAACTGATAGTATTTTTATCCCAGTAAACTGCGGTGCGATCCCGGGAGAGCTCCTTGAAAGTGAGCTTTTTGGTCATGAAAAGGGCGCCTTTACCGGCGCCGTAAATTCTCGAAAAGGTCGCTTTGAGCTTGCTGAGGGAGGGACGTTATTTCTTGATGAAATTGGTGATATGCCATTACAAATGCAAGTTAAACTGCTCAGAGTGTTGCAAGAAAGAACTTACGAAAGAGTAGGGGGCACTAAACCTATTAAGTGTAATGTTAGAGTGATTGCTGCCACCCATAGGGATTTGGAGGTAATGATTGAGGAAGGGCAGTTCAGAGAGGATTTGTATTATCGCTTAAACGTATTCCCAATTGATAGCCCCGCTTTGCGAGAACGTACTGAAGACATCCCTCTGTTACTGCAAGAACTGGTGTCGAGACTAGAGCTTGATAATGCGCAAATAAAGTTTACGGCCAATGCCATGGCGTCTTTGATGGAACATAAGTGGGCTGGAAACGTCCGCGAGTTATCGAATTTAGTTGAGCGATTGATGATTTTATACCCTAATCAACTTATCGATGTGAGTGATTTACCCAACAAATACAATCATTTGGATATCGCAGCTTACGAACCTGAATACCCAGATGAGTTGTTAGAGCGTGATGCAATAAACGCTATGTTTGGAGGTGATGATGTTGAAGATAGCGAGGAAGTCGACACTAACATCGATCAAACCTTGTCGACTGAACTACCCGTAGAAGGACTCAATTTGAAAGAGTATATTTCAGAATTAGAAGTTAATTTGATAACCCAAGCTTTAGAACAGCAAGACTGGGTCGTCGCGAGAGCAGCAGAAACACTTGGCATGCGACGTACCACTCTGGTTGAAAAAATGCGTAAGTACAATATAAGTAAAGATTAGTTGTAACCCTTCTATACCCATTGATCTTGATTTATTTCCTCTGTGAACTTTAGCGCTCGGTGACCGGCGCTCGGCACTCTCTGTGGTGAAAAGCTTTCTAATTGAAAAGCCATAGAACACAATATTTGAACCACCGAGGACGCACAGAGCACAGAGAAAAACCAAGTATGTTGATTATCCAAATCTTGTTTTGAGCAAATCATCAACCCTAAGTGTCATTTCATTGACGTTGTGAATTCTTGAATTCCACCCCTAAGCTTATGATTTAAATGTAAATTTTTGTTGGCATGGCATGTGCTTTAGTCCACCTGTAATTATTCTGTCTAAGTTTTGACGTGAGGAATGTATGGGTACTAGTAACATCTTGAATGAAACACAGCGGGATTCTTTATCTGCGCTTGGCGAAGTGGTTCGGAATGACGCTTTACAAAAAGCGTCCCATGTATCAAAAAATCAAGAATTAGACGCATTGCGTTTGCAAGCAAATCGATTAGAGCATTTGCTACAAGTTATGCCAGCAGGTGTAGTAGTGATAGATGGCAATGGATTTGTCAGGCAGTCAAACAATTTGGCGAAAGCCTTATTGGGAGAGCCCTTGGAAGGTCAATTATGGCGAACCATCATCGCCCGTTCATTCAAACCTCAAGCAGATGATGGTCATGAAGTGTCACTTTATGACGGTCGCAAAGTCAAACTGTCAATTACCCCCTTAGAAAAAGAGCCGGGGCAACTCATTGTATTAACTGATCTAACTGAAACCAGAAAACTGCAACAGCGTATCGGGCATTTACAGAAATTATCTTCCTTGGGAAAAATGGTCGCTTCACTGGCACACCAAATTCGTACGCCTTTATCGGCAGCAATGTTGTACGCCGCTAATTTGTCTAATAACTCCCTAAACAACACTTCCCGGGAAAAGTTTAGCAACAAACTGGTTTCAAGATTGCGAGACTTAGAAAGTCAAGTAAACGACATGTTGTTGTTTGCCAAAAGTGGTGACGAACAAGTGATAAGTGAAATATCACTACACAGCCTGATGCAAGAAGTGCAACAAGGTGCTGATGCCATGCTACAAAATCATCAGGCAAAGTTAGTATTGAATTTGCCTGAACCCGATGTGGCTATATTAGGCAATAAAACGGCCTTGGTTGGCGCGTTACAAAACCTTATCCATAATGCGCTCACTGTAAAGCCTCATCATGCGTTAATAACGATTAATGCAAATCGTCAAAGTGACAACCCTGATTGGGTGAATTTGTCGGTTACGGATAATGGTCCAGGCATTAAATCCGAGTTTATCAATCGTATATTTGAACCGTTTTTTACCACTAAAAGTAATGGAACAGGTTTAGGGCTTGCTGTGGTCAGAAGTGTTGCTCAGTCCCACCAAGGCAAAGTGCATGTGACGAATTTAGCTGATGGTGGAGCCTGTTTTACTTTGTGTTTACCTACTTATGATATCAATCAAGTTACACCTCAAGTCATTGTGCCTAAACAGAGCGCGCAGCCTCAACAATATTATGCCAATGTGGCCAGGAGCTAAAGAATGACTCAAGCAAAAGTTCTGATAGTAGAAGATGATGCTGGCCTAAGAGAGGCCCTAGTCGACACCTTGTTGCTTGGTGGATATCAAGTCATTGAGGCGGACAGTGGTGAACAAGCCATGATTAAGTTATCTGAACATTCAGTTGACTTAGTGGTAAGTGATATTCAGATGGGGGGCATGAGTGGCTTGACATTGCTCAAGAATATAAAAAATAAATATCCTAATTTAGCGATATTGTTAATGACGGCTTACGCCACCATAGATGATGCGGTGCAGGCTATGCGAGATGGTGCGACTGATTACCTTTCAAAACCTTTTGCCCCAGAAGTGTTACTAAACTTGGTTGGACGATATGCACCTGCTCAAAAAGTGGAGTCATGCACACCAGTCGCAGATGATCCCAGTAGTCTACAATTACTCGCTTTGGCCAAAAAAGTGGCTAGATCAGAAGCGACAGTGATGGTCTTAGGACCTAGTGGTTCAGGCAAGGAAGTGTTAGCGCGTTTTATTCACGACCAATCTAATCGCAGTCAACAAAATTTCGTGGCGATCAATTGTGCAGCTATTCCTGAAAATATGCTGGAAGCGACACTTTTTGGTTACGAAAAAGGTGCGTTTACCGGTGCCATTCAAGCCTGTCCGGGTAAATTTGAACAAGCGCAAGGTGGGACTATTTTACTTGATGAAATCAGTGAAATGGACTTGAATTTGCAAGTTAAATTATTGCGTGTGTTACAGGAAAAAGAAGTTGAAAGATTAGGTGGGCGTAAAACCATTGCTTTGGATGTCAGAGTAATAGCGACGAGCAACCGTAACTTAAAACAAACTGTAGATGCCGGTGAGTTTAGAGAAGATTTATATTATCGCTTAAATGTGTTTCCACTGACCTGGTTACCTCTTGATAAAAGAGGTGGCGATATCATACCTTTAGCCGAGCATTTGATTGAACGACATTGCCAGAAGCAGGGCAGTGAAATTTCAAAGTTAACGGCGGCAGGTCGCAGTAAACTGCTGCAGCATAATTGGCCAGGTAATGTACGAGAGCTTGAAAATGTGATCCAGCGGGCATTAATTTTGTCTGATGGAAATCAAATAGATGCGCAAGACTTAATGATAGAGCAAGATATTGCGGTAATGGCAACAACCTCAGAATTCGAAATCGAAAACATTGAAGAAGATAACAGTAAGTTAGGGTCTGAGCTACGTCAGCAAGAGCACCAGATCATTCTTGATACCTTGCAAAGTTGTAAAGGTCGTCGTAAAGATGTAGCAGAACGATTAGGGATCAGCCCCAGAACGTTACGTTACAAACTTGCCAAAATGCGTGAAGTCGGTATTGAGTTGCCTGCTTAAAAAAGAGTTTATAGTGTCGCAGATGCGAGTCCTTTGGCCACCTAGAACGGTGGCTTTTCTTTTTCTGGCGATCCTCATTTGGGCTTAAATCATGGCGACCTAAGAGTTTACTTGTTTGAAATTTCAGCTGTCAAGAATATGACACCACAAATCGTCTCAAATGTTTCCGTTTAAAGCATTGAATTTATTGAATATTTTATAATGTTTTTGGCATTTATTATTTGGCACTTACCTTGCTAATGAAGTAGTTAGTTAACTCAAACGACAAATTACGTCTTTTGCCAGCGGAGCGTCTTATGGACATCAAAGCACAGTCACTATACCAAGAAATGCAAGGCATGGCCGAGCAATCAAAATTAGGTTTGGGTGAAGGAAATGCCATTCAAGGTAATCCTTCTTCACAGAATTTTGCTGACTTACTGAGTAACGCTATTGGTACTGTTAATGACATGCAGTTAGAGTCTAAAGACATGGCCATGGCATTTGAGATGGGTGACAAAAATTTAAGCTTAGCGGATGTAATGGTAGCCAAAGAAAAAGCTGGTATTGCCTTTGAGGCAACTATTCAAGTGCGCAATAAAGTGCTTGATGCCTATAAACAAATTATGAACATGCCAGTTTAGGAGCTAACAAGTGGCTGAAGCAGCAAGTACAGAACTGGCAATGAGTGATATGGATACTGATATGTATCCAGATGATTCAAATGCAGAACAAAAATCTGGTTTTATGGACTCAATCGGTAGTACTGATATGATGCGCCAGATAACTTTGATTATCGCCTTAGTGATATGTGTGGCGATTGCTGTGTTTATCTTAATATGGGCCAATGAGCCTGACTACCGCCCGATGGCAAGTATGGACACTCAAGAGTTAATCGAAACCCTTGATTACCTTGATCAGGCTCAAATTGATTATCGCTTAGAAGGTAATACCGTCTATGTGAGTAGTGAACATTATCAAAAAATCAAATTAGGCATGACTCGTCAAGGCATTACCCAAGGTGAATCGGCAGGTGCTGATATTATCATGCAGGATATGGGGTTTGGTGTTAGCCAACGTGTTGAAAAAGTCCGATTAAAACATGCCAGAGAAAAACAAATTGCCAGTACGATCGAAGAAATGACGGCAGTTTCACGAGCCAAAGTACTCCTAGCCTTACCTAAAGAAAATGTATTTGCCCGTCGCGAAAAACAAGCCAGTGCCACTGTTGTTGTTACCACTAGGCGAGGTGCAATGATTTCAAGTGGAGAAGTGAATTCCATTATCGATATTGTAGCTTCGGCGGTACAAGGATTAGAGCCTGATAGGGTTACAGTCTCAAACAGTAACGGACGTTTGCTGAATTCAGGATCCCAAGGCGCTGAATCGGCTCGTTCACGCAAAGAATACGAACTAGAAAAAAAGCGTGAAAGTGCTTATATAGAAAAAATAGACTCTATTCTTATTCCCGTGTTGGGGTTAGGTAACTATACGGCGCAAGCAGATGTGACTATGGATTTTACATCGGTCGAGCAAACGCAACGTAGTTACAATCCAGACTTACCCGCAGTGCGCAGTGAAATGACGGTCGAAGAAAATAGCATTGGTGGTGTGATTGCCGGTATTCCGGGGGCATTAACTAATCAACCTCCTTTAGATTCGAATATTCCAGAGCGTGCCAGCACTAGTGCAACCCAGCAAACCCCTGGACGCAATCATAAAGAAGAAACCCGCAACTACGAATTAGACACCACAGTCAGTCATACTAAACAGCAAGTGGGAATGATTCGTCGTTTAAGTGTGTCTGTGGCATTGGATTATGTCAGTAGTACCGCAGCGGACGGAACAGTATCAAGTGCACCTAGGTCACAAGCAGAGTTATTGGATATTCGCCGTTTATTGCAAGGTGGCATTGGCTTTGACGTCACACGGGGAGATTCGTTAGAGGTTGTGAGCATTCCATTTAACCGTGAAGGTGAAGTGGAACTGGCTGAAGTGCCGTTTTGGGAAGATCCCAAATTATTACCTTTAATAAAATGGATAGGTAGTTTCTTTATTATTGTCTTAATGTTCTTTGTGGTTGTGAAACCTATGGTGAGCAAACTCATTAATCCAGACGATATGAAATCTGATGAGTTTGATGCTGATGAAGGGCTAGACTTAGGTGACGAAACCATTAGCCTATTGGCCGAAGAATTTGATGAATCGCAAGTTGGGTTTGCAGCAGATGGTACCTTTATGCTGCCAGACTTGCATAAAGATGAAGATGTGCTGAAAGCCGTCAGGGCGCTGGTCGCAAATGAACCAGAGTTATCTTCGCAAGTAGTGAAAAACTGGATGATGCTTGATGATTAAGTCTAGACTTAAGATCTGGCATTCTGAGGAATAAATTGTGGCTGAAGAACAAACTGAAGAAACTGGGTACGACGTAGGTAAATTAGAAGGTGTAGATAAAGCCGCTATTTTACTGCTTAGTTTAACCGAAGATGATGCGGCGCAAATTCTAAAACATTTAGAGCCTAAGCAGGTCCAAAAATTGGGTCAAGCAATGGCGCAAATTGATGATATGACACAGTCAAAAATCACTGCTGTGCATAAACACTTTATCGAAGAAATCCAAAATTACAGCACCATTGGGTTCCAAAGTACTGACTTTGTGAAACGCGCGCTGACTTCTGCCTTAGGTGAAGATAAAGCGGCTAATTTGATTGACCAAATCTTGATGGGAACCGGCGCTAAGGGCTTGGACTCGCTGAAGTGGATGGATTCTAAACAAGTGGCCAGTATTATTCGCAACGAGCATCCACAAATCCAAACTATTGTTATGTCGTATCTAGATGCTGAACAATCTGCAGAAATTCTCAGTCAGTTCCCTGAAAAAGTTCGTCTAGACTTAATGATGCGTGTAGCGAATTTAGAAGAAGTGCAACCTGCGGCATTACAAGAATTAAATGAAATTATGGAGAAACAGTTTGCTGGGCAAGCAGGTACTCAAGCAGCCAAAATGGGCGGCTTGAAGTCAGCTGCAGATATCATGAACTACTTAGATACCAATATTGAAGGTCAGTTGATGGATGCCATCCGCGAACAAGACGAAGAAATGAGCCAACAAATTCAAGACTTAATGTTTGTATTTGATAATTTGGCAGATGTCGACGACAGAGCCATTCAGGCTATTCTTCGTGAAGTACAACAAGATGCGCTTCTCAAAGCCATTAAAGGTGCGGAAAGCGAACTCAAAGATAAGATAACTAAAAACATGTCGAAACGGGCAGCTGAAATGCTGATTGACGATCTCGAAGCTATGGGACCTGTGCGTATAAGTGAAGTGGAAACTGCCCAGAAGGAAATTTTGTCTGTGGCCAGACGTTTAGCTGACGCCGGTGAAATTATGTTAGGCGGCGGCGGTGGCGATGAATTCTTGTAATCCAACGAAAGATAATTCTAAGGCATCTAAAGTATGACCGTTGATGAACAAGATGATGAGTTTAAAGCATGGGATTTACCCTATGTGGAAGACACTAATCTAACAGAAGATAACAAAACCACAAACGCCCTCAACCGTAAATCAGATTGGAAATACGAACCTCCAGAACCTGAAATTGAAATATTGCCTCCTACAGCTGAAGAAATTGAAGCCATTAGAACGGCTGCTCATGCAGAGGGATTTTCTCAAGGCCATCAAGAAGGACATGCACAAGGTGCTGAAGAGGGATTATTAAAAGGTCACGAAGAAGGGTTCGCTAAAGGTTTAGAGGAAGGTACTAAACAAGGCTTATTGGCTGGCGAGGAGCAAGTTCAGCAACATTTAGCCAGTTGGATATCGTTAATTGATAGCCTGCAAAACCCTGTAGCAAATGTCGAACAAGCATTAGAGAAAGAGTTAGTATTATTGGCGGTAAGTCTTGCAAAAGGAGTCATTCGTAGTGAGGTAAAAACCAACACGGATCTTATTTTTCAGGCATTAAGTGAAGGTTTAAAAGCCTTACCTATTCAAGAAAAACATTACCAAATTCACTTACATCCCGATGATATTGAATTGGTTAATAATCATTTTAGTCCTGAAGAAATCACTAAACATCGTTGGGATTTTATGGAGTCCCCTGAATTGTCTGCGGGGGGATGTGAGATTGTCACTCAATCCAATGCAGTTGATGTCACCGTAGAAAGACGCGTCAAAGATGTCATAGACAAATTCCTGTTAGAACAAGGATTGAGTCAAATTAGCGAAAGTGACGAGTAAATTATGTCCACGGCTATGTTAGACAGAATTAAACGACTAAAAGACCAGGTGCCACAAGCGCCAGTAGTCGCTTGCGGCAAACTAGTGCGGGGCATAGGGCTGACCCTCGAAGCTGTAGGTTGTCAAATGCCTGTTGGCAGTCAGTGCTTGATCCAAACCATACAAGGTGAGATTGAAGCTGAAGTGGTAGGTTTTGCCGAAAACATTACCTATTTAATGCCTACTGAAGCCGTTAAAGGCATAGTACCTGGCTCTCGGGTGCAACCCCTCAACCGTGAACAAGGCTTAGCCGTAGGCATGGAGTTATTAGGTCGAGTAGTAGATGGGAATGGCCAACCATTAGATGGCCTAGGCCCAGTTAAAGCTGAAAAACGTGTACCTTTGTCTAAACCTCCTATGAATCCACTCATTCGTAAACCTATCACGCAACCTTTAGACGTGGGTGTTAGAGCAATCAATTCAATTGTGACAGTTGGCCTAGGTCAGCGTATGGGCTTATTTGCAGGCAGCGGTGTGGGTAAAAGTGTGTTAATGGGCATGATGACTCGAGGTACAGCCGCTGATGTAGTGGTAGTCGGCTTAGTAGGAGAACGGGGCAGGGAAGTAAAAGAGTTTATACAGGATATATTGGGTGAAGAAGAACGTGCTAAATCAGTAGTGGTGGCAGCACCAGCCGATACCTCGCCACTTATGCGATTAAAAGGGTGTGAAACTGCCGTTACTATTGCCGAATATTTTCGAGATAAAGGATTAAATGTTTTACTCCTGATTGATTCTCTTACACGGTATGCCATGGCACAACGTGAAATTGCCCTTGCTGTGGGTGAGCCACCCGCAACTAAAGGTTACCCACCATCGGTGTTTGCACGATTACCAGCCTTAGTAGAACGAGCCGGTAATGGTAGTGAAAACCAAGGTTCGATCACTGCTTTTTATACAGTATTAACCGAAGGGGACGATTTACAAGACCCCATTGCAGATGCCGCACGGGCGATCTTGGATGGGCATATAGTGTTGTCTAGGGATTTAGCAGATTCAGGCCATTACCCAGCGATTGATATTGAAGCTTCAATCAGTCGTGTTATGCCTATGGTGGTGCCCGAAGAACATGTGTTAGGAGCCAGACGAATTCGCCAAGTGTATTCTAATTATCAACGCAATCGCGACTTAATTAGTATTGGTGCATACAGCAAAGGCACTGACCCTCGGATTGATTTGGCTATTAACGCTGAGCCTGCCATCAATGCTTTTTTACAACAAGGTATGCAACAAATTATCGATTTTGAGCATAGCACCGCTGATATGACCACCTTAAGTGGCGGCTTGGGCAAAGGGTAGAGGTATTTTATGGCGCATTCTCAATTACAGATGGTGGCAGACTGGGAGCGACAAAAAGAACAAAAGTTGGTTCAAGATTTTCAATTGGCGCAACAGTTTGCTCAAGATAACAAACAAAAACTGTCTGGATTAGAAAACTATCGTTTAAATTATTTGCGCGAGGCTCAAACCCGGGCAAAACAAGGCGTTGGCAGTGTCACCTTTGGCCAGCATCAGCAATTTATTGGCAAGTTAGATAAAGCCTGTGAGATGCAGTTACACACTCTAAATCAGGCATTAAGAGTGGCAGACCAAAGACGAATGCAATGGATGGCACAGCAGCGAAAACGCAAGGCAGTGGAAATGTTGTTAGATAAACAACACAAAGCCAAACTTAAACGCGAAGACAAGTTAGAACAAATAATGCTAGATGAGCTTTCACTGCAAAAATTTATGCGCAAGTGAGGATAGCACAAGTTGTCTAGATGCAAGTTGGAATGGTCTTTGCTGAGTCATACATTAATACCCAATATTAGGGTTAATTTAAAACTGGGCTTATGACAGAGATGCTAATTTTAACAGCAGTAAAAAATGAAAATCTCTTATAAGTCAGTAAATTAGCCAAATTGTCTCAGTTCGAGGGATAAAAAATAATGATGCAACATGTTGCCACTAGCAAATCAGAAGTTGCCGCTTTTGCCACAACTGCAGAGTCCCATTCATTGGTAGACTCTGGAACCAATGCGCAATTTGGTCAGTTATTTCAAGATCAAAAGGTGACTAATCCCGTCATTGTTAAACCTAAAGTCCCGTCGTCACAAGCGCCAAGTAACAATGGCAGGCCGTCTACTGATGAAGTGAATGATGCTACTTCATTGGTAAAAGAACACTCAACAGACAATAAACGCTCTGAAAGTGTCAATGCTAAAAGTCTTCCCAATTCAAGTTCGTCACAAGATAAGACTGCCACTGAAGCTATTGAGAAAACTGTAATTGAAGACCAAGGCGATAATCGTAACTATAGTGAAGTACCTGAAGGGGCCGATGCTACTTCTGAGTCACAATTACTGTCAGTTGCAGATCAAAAGGCTAAAAAATCATCCGATGAATCATCTGAGATAGTTGCCGAAGAATGGGTTTTATTGATTGATAACTTGAAAAGGTTGGCAGGTAACGATGAATCTCTTACCTCTACCTTAGAGCAGCTTAATGAAACGGCAGCTGATTTGACTCTAATCAAACAGGCTGAATCAGAATTGTCTGAACAAATAGCAGATAATACATTTGCCGATAATTCTAGGATGTCATTAGACGGTTTTGTTGCTGCGTTGGTGACAGACAGCAAAGATCCAAATGGGCCGGTCGTCCCCACTAAAAAACGAGTTGAGCAGACAAGCTCCATGAACGCTGCCGAAGTTACCGGAGCCACCAATGTTGATGTGTTAGTGACAAAAACGCAATCCGAGCAATATTTTACTGACCTTGTTGATAAGGCGTTATCCGAGGTGTTAGCTAATGCAGACGCTGAGCAATTACCCCCAGAAAAGATAATCCAAAAAACCGCCGAGTTATTACTGGAACAGCCAGATGTTATGCAAAAATTAATCAATCAGTTGCAGGGTGCGAGTCAACAAAGTGACTCAGCAGAACACAATGCTCCTGATGTCACACTAGATAGTGCGATTAAAAATAATTCAATTTTGGCGAATCAACTACCCGAAAGTGTTTCACAAGCGGACTTAACGCATTCTGAGAATAAAAACTTATTAAGCACCTTAGTGGTTGAAACTGAAACTAATACCAACAATACAATTGCCCCTGACAAATTGCCTAAGGTTGAAGGAACAAAAACGGCAGCAACAGTAGCGCAAATCCAAGACGCTGAGGTGGGTATAAAAACAGTAGAATCATCTGTTGACCCGTCAGTTGAATTGGTTGAACAAGAGGTTCGAATCAATCAAGAGGTAACAAGTAATCAACTCAAGCTTAATAAAACAGAGATTGCGCTGGACAACAAAGACATAAAAAGCCTTTTGAACTTATCCGATAGTAAATTAGATAAAGTTTTAGAAAACATTGCGCAACGTGTTTTTGAGAATAAAAACACGGCTGAATCTATCAGCCCAGAACAAGTTGTTCAACAAGTCGTAACTCCGAAAACTGCTGAAATCATCAGTGCGATGGAATCCTCTTCAAAGGATTTTGTTTCTGCCTTGAAGTCAGGATTAGAGGAATTTAAGAATCAATTATCCCAAGGTAGAGAGCCAGGCATTGATTTAAAAGCGTTGATTGCTGAGGCATTATCCAAAACTACCGATTCGGCAACGGCAACTGTGGCTAAAGCGCCTGTTAACCTAGAGCAAATAGCGAGTAGTGTTTCTCAAGTGTTAGATTTGGCTCAATCAATGAGTCGAACCATTGAGGAGCGTCATGATCAAGTTTATAGCGCGACTTTAAGAGAAGTTGCCCAAGTTCAAGGGGAGCAAGTTAAACAAAGTCAATTAAATCAGCTTGAGTCAAAGTTTGAAAAAGCGGTTAGTATAACCAAGCCAGAAGGCCATCAGCAGTTAGCTGAAAAAGTGCGTTGGATGGTAAATACTAAAAACCTAGTGGCTGAAATTCGACTTGATCCTGCAGAATTGGGGTCGGTTCATGTCAAAGTTGCTGTGTCTGGTGAGTCTGCCACTGTTAATTTTGTGGTGCAATCTCAACAAGCAAGAGATGCGGTTGACACAGCCACTCCTAGGTTAAGGGAAATGTTGGCCGAAAAAGGCATAGAGCTTGGGCAATCATCGGTGCGTCAAGAAAGCGACGGTCAGCAAAGCCAAGGTGAGGGTGAATTTACCAGACAAGGCGGCAGTGGTAACAATGAGCTAGAAAACCTTGAGGTTTCTGAGCAAGTTCTGGCTCAGCAAAATATTGTTAATGGTGCCTTAGGTGGCATAGATTATTTTGTATAGTTCACGATTAAATTTGCAAGTAAATCGCTTAAAGCGCTTTGCCAATTTAACTTTGGGGCTGATACTAACACTACTATTTGGCAATTTGAGAGATTAGCATGGCTGAAGAAGAGTTAAAAATGGAAGAGGGCGGCAAAAAAAGCAAACTGATAATTATTATCGTTGCTGTTGTTGTACTTATCGCGGGGGGAGGTGCGGCCTATTACTTTTTGATGGCTGACGATGCATCAGAAATGTCAACGGTTGATGGTGAGCCTATGGTACAAGGAGAGGAAGGAAGGGCCTCTGCTCTTGTTAAAACTGGTACTGCCTTGTATGTCGCTATGCCCAGACCTTTTGTATTTAATGTGCCAGGGTCAACCCGTGACCGCTTAGTTGAAATTAAAGTGCAGTTAATGATGCGTGGGTCCGATAACGAAGAACAAGCCAAGATGCATATTCCCTTGATTGAAGGTACCTTGTTAAAAACCTTTAGTACTGCCAATGCCGATGACCTAGTCACTGAGGCGGGTAAAATTGCCATCCGTGACAGTGCATTGAAAGAAGTGCAAAAAACTATGTTAGATGTCAGCGGTAATCAAACAGTGGAAGAAGTGCTTTTCACTGGTTTTGTCATGCAGTAAGCACTGATTAGATAATGAGAGAGTTAGATTGAGCGATTTATTATCCCAAGACGAGATTGATGCACTATTACATGGTGTAGATGATGTTGAAGAAGAAGAAATTGACAGTGGTGTGTCTGATGGCTCGGCCATGGAATACGACTTTTCTTCTCAAGACAGGATCGTTCGTGGGCGAATGCCTACGCTTGAGATTGTAAACGAACGCTTTGCTCGGCATATGCGAGTCAGTCTATTTAATATGATGCGTCGTTCTGCAGAGGTCTCTATTAATGGCATCCAAATGATTAAATTTGGCGAGTATATTCATACTCTGTTTGTGCCTACTAGTTTGAATATGGTGCGTTTTCGTCCTCTTAAAGGCACAGGACTGATTACCATGGAAGCTAGGTTGGTGTTTATTTTGGTGGACAATTTTTTTGGTGGCGATGGTCGTTATCACGCAAAAATTGAAGGCCGAGAGTTTACCCCAACAGAGCGTCGTATTATTCAGATGTTGTTGAAACTTATTTTTGAAGATTACAAAGAGGCTTGGGCACCCGTTATGGATGTGTCATTCGAGTATCTAGACTCAGAAGTTAATCCCGCCATGGCTAATATTGTAAGTCCAACTGAAGTGGTAGTAATCAGTTCTTTCCATATAGAGCTAGATGGCGGTGGTGGGGACTTCCATGTTTCTCTGCCTTATTCGATGTTGGAGCCTATCCGTGAACTGTTAGATGCAGGTGTACAAAGTGATAAGGAAGACACAGATCTACGCTGGAGTAAGGCACTAAGAGATGAAATCATGGATGTGCAAGTGGCGTTATCCACCCATATGATGGATCTTAAATTGACTTTAGAAGACATCATGGAGCTAGAGGCGGGTTATGTGATCCCTATTGAAATGCCTGAACATATTACGGTATTAATTGAAGATTTACCGACCTTTAGAGCCAAGTTAGGGCGCTCAAGAGATAATGTGGCACTTAAAATAATTGAGAAAATTCCGCGCCCGACTTCTGTGAAGTCTGAGCTGCAACTGTTAACTAAAGGTGGTCGAAGAATTGACAGCGACGCCGAATTGCAAACCCTTGAAGATGATTGGTAATCCCTGTTATCGAGAGAATGGAGTAAATAATGAGTGAAGAAGACGGTTTAGACGATTGGGCTGCTGCAATGGCCGAACAAGCTGATGAAGAAAGCAAAGGTGAAGGCGTTTCAGATGATGAGGCCGCTATGGGGGCAGAGGTGGCTGAACTTGAAGAATTCGATGAAGACAGAGAAATCACACCCAAGGAAAAACGCAAACTTGACACCATTTTAGATATTCCTGTGACTATCTCTATGGAGGTCGGTCGCAGCAATATTAGTATTCGAAACTTACTGCAGTTAAACCAAGGTTCAGTGGTGGAACTTGACCGGGTTGCTGGAGAGCCATTAGATGTTTTGGTAAATGGCACGTTGATTGCTCATGGAGAAGTAGTAGTAGTCAACGATAAATTTGGTATTCGATTAACTGATGTTATTAGTCAACTGGAAAGAATCAAAAAGCTTAGATAAACAAAACGCTTATAAAACATGGGCTTGGATAACTCTTGGCTCATGTTTAAGTCTCTCTTTTGAGGCCAATTCAGCGCCTCAAACCCTATCAAACCCTACATCAATAGTGTCAATTTTCCTGTCTTTATTGCTGGTTATTGGTGTGGTATTTATGCTGGCGTTCTTAATGCGTCGGTTTAACGTCACTCAGTCTGGTACTTCAAATCTTAAAGTTGTTGCATCAATGATGGCTGGCACCAAAGAAAGAGTCATGGTGATCGAAGTGGCCGGTGAGCAACATTTATTAGGGGTGACCGCTCACAATATTAATCATTTAGCGACCTTATCTAACCCTATTGATACTTCGACATCATCGGCTTCGGGTAACGATAAATTCAAAGACAAGCTTGCACTCTTTATGGCCGGTAAAATAAATCCTGCTATGGCACAAAATGATAAAACAACCATAAAAACTCAGAGAGATAAATCATGAAAAAATTATCTATGAGTCTTTGTTTAATGATTTTGTTTTCTATTGTCAGTGGACAGGTCCTAGCCGAACCGGGGATCCCCGCATTAACGCTCACCGATAATCCAGATGGCAGCAAAGATTATACAATGACGTTGCAGGTTGTCGCTATCATGACGTCCTTAAGCCTGCTTCCCGCTTTTGTGATGATGATGACGTCTTTTACGCGGATCATCATAGTGTTATCTATTTTGCGTCAAGCAATTGGTTTACAACAATCACCGTCAAACCAGATTTTAATCGGTGTGAGTTTGTTTTTGTCGATGTTTATTATGGCGCCGGTGTTTGAAAAAATGAACGAAACCGCTTTGCAGCCTTACTTAAACGAAGAAATCACTTCAATACAAGCCTATGAAATTGGTAAAGAACCATTACGGGCTTTTATGTTGGCGCAAACTAGGGTTAAGGATTTGGAGACCTTTGTGCAAATTGGCGGTATGGATGGACAATTTCAAGATCCCCAAGACGTACCAATGAACGTGTTGATCCCTGCTTTTGTAACCAGCGAACTCAAAACCGCATTCCAAATAGGTTTTATGTTGTTTATTCCCTTTTTGATTTTGGATTTAGTGGTGGCCTCTATCTTGATGGCCATGGGTATGATGATGTTGTCACCTATGATTGTGTCATTGCCCTTTAAATTGATGTTATTCGTTTTGGTAGATGGTTGGAATTTAGTCTTTGGCACTCTAGCTAACAGTTTTGGAATGGGGTAGCGAATGTTAATTAGGCAAATAAATAGTCAAATGAATAAGGTACACCCATGAGCCCAGAAGTCTTTGTTGAAATACTCAAAGAAGCATTGCAGATGGTTATTCTGTTGGTTTCGGCGATTATCCTGCCCAGTTTATTTGTGGGCTTAATTGTTGCTGTGTTTCAAGCCGCTACCTCTATCAATGAACAAACTATGAGTTTTTTGCCGCGTCTAATAGTCACTTTGTTAGCACTTAGTTGGGGAGGACATTGGCTAGTGCAGAAACTGATGGACTTCTTTTTTACTATGGTAGAACGCATACCTGAAGTGGTGGGTTAAGGGTGTTGATTTTTCAGGCTAAAGGTTAACACCTTGGACATTACCACTACTACCATAATGCAGTACTTGGCAGACTTGTTGTTGCCATTTATGCGCATAACGGGGTTATTCACTTCAATGGTGGGTTTAAGTGCTAAGACTGTAACGCCTACTACTAGAGCGTTATTGACGCTGTTTTTGACTCTTATCATTATTCCAGTTATTCCTCCTGTACCCATTCCTGCAGCTGAACTCTTTTCTGTCGGCACGTTTTTGTTAGTAATTCAGCAGTTAATCATTGGTATCGCTTTAGGTTTTATATCAAATATGGTGCTCAATACCTTTGTGTTAGCAGGGCAAATTGTGGCCTTGCAAACGGGTTTGGGTTTTGCATCTATAGTCGATCCGGTAAATGGCATTAATGTTCCAGCCGTCGGCCAGTTTTATCTTATTTTGGCAACCTTGCTATTTTGGGCGCTAGATGGACATTTAGCGATGATCCGTATGGTGGTGATGAGCTTCGAGGCTTTCCCCATAGGTGAGGCTTGGTTTGCTCCTGAACAATTTCGAGATATTGCCCATTGGGCGGGGTGGATGTTTATTTCAGCTGTCACCATTTCTCTGGCGCCAATTGTGTCATTACTCATTGTCAACTTGGCCTTTGGGGTGATGACCAAAGCCGCTCCGCAATTAAATATTTTTAGTATTGGTTTTGCCATCGCGCAAATCATGGGACTGCTGATAATTTGGTTAACTTTAGACAACTTAACCCATCACTTTGAAGTGATGTGGGATCGGGCACAGCACATGATGTGTCAGCTCGTATTAGTGTGTCCGTAGATTAAGTGAGGTAAATCATGTCTGATGCAAATGAAAAAACAGAAGAACCCACCTCCAAAAAAATTGAGGACTCCCGTAAAAAAGGACAAATCGCACGCTCTAAAGAATTGTCAACGGCCTTAGTTTTAATAGCAAGTGCAGTCAGTTTCTTACTCATTGGTTCAATGATTGCCAGCGCAATATTCGAAGTGACACAGCGTACTTTTACCTTGTCTCGAGATGAAACCTACGACTTCACGCATATGTTTCAAGCATGGGGGTTTGCCTTCGATACCATTAGTATGCCTGTGTTGTTGTATATGGTGATTGTGACTATTGCAGGTATTTACGGGAACATTGCACTGGGTGGTTATAATTTCACTTGGGATGGCGCCAAGCCAAAAGCGCAGAAAATAAGCCCTATTGCGGGTTTTAAACGAATGTTTGGTATGAACAGTGTGGTGGAATTATTTAAAGCTATCGCAAAATTTGTAGTGGTGGCATTAATGGCTTACATCGCATTGATAACCTTCCAGGATGAAGCATTACATTTAGACTTAGAGTTATACCCCCTTAATCTATTTCATGCGATGGACTTAATTGCATGGGGTTTTTTAATAATGTGTTGTGCATTAATACCTATAGCCGTTTTCGATGTGCCTTATCAGAACTACAAACACAATAAAGAAATGAAAATGTCTATGCAGGAAGTCAAAGACGAACGTAAAAATGCTGATGGTGATCCCCAAGTAAAAAGTAGAATTCGTAAGTTACAATATCAAGCCGCTGCAAATCGTATGATGCAAGAAGTGCCTAACGCTGATGTTGTTGTGACTAACCCCACTCACTTTTCCGTGGCGCTAAAATATGACCAGTTTGGTACTCGGGCGCCAACTCTAGTGGCTAAAGGAGTGGATGAAATGGCCATGCATATTCGTACTATTGCGAACGCACATGAGGTGCCAATTGTTGCCTCTCCTATGCTGGCTAGGGCGATATATTATTCCACCGAAGCCGAGCATGAAATTCCAGAAAAACTATTTATGGCAGTTGCCCAAGTACTGGCCTACGTTTACCAATTAAAAGCCTTTAAACAAGGCAAAGGTAAACGTCCAAAACCATTAAATCGTAACCTACCTATTCCTCCAGAGTTGAGACGTTAAACGTCAACTTCTTTCAGGTAATTATACTGTCGAATAGACTTGGCGCACTAGTTGCTTTGAAAGCTATTAAGGCTAACAAAATCAACAAAGCGTCAATAATTCGTTTATGCAACTAACATCTTATTTAGGTAGGTTTGATAAAAACCAATTAAAATCCGTTACCTCTGGGTTAGGTGCTCCAATAGTCTTGTTGGCAATTATGGGCATGGTGATTTTACCTATGCCAGCATTTTTGTTGGATATTCTCTTCAGTTTTAATATTGCCCTTTCGCTGGTGGTTATTTTGGTTTCGGTATTTACTAAAAAGCCCGTTGATTTTGGTATCTTCCCCTTAGTGTTACTTATCGCAACTGTATTGAGACTTGCCTTAAATGTTGCGTCTACAAGGATAGTGTTACTCGAAGGCCACGAAGGCGGAGATGCAGCCGGTAAAGTAATTCAAGCTTTTGGGGAGGTGGTGATTGGCGGTAACTATGCAGTAGGTATAGTGGTGTTTGCCATATTACTCATTATAAACTTTAAAGTGGTCACCGCTGGAGCCGGGCGTATTTCAGAAGTCAGTGCGCGTTTTACCTTGGATGCTATGCCTGGTAAACAAATGGCCATAGATGCGGACTTAAATGCGGGATTTATTGATTCTGATGAGGCCCGTAAACGCCGATTTGAAATCACTAGCGAAGCAGACTTCTATGGCTCGATGGACGGTGCCTCAAAATTTGTTAAAGGCGATGCCATAGCCGGTTTATTTATCATGTTAATCAACATAGTGGGCGGCTTATTTATAGGCATGATCCAGCACGATCTAGCGTTTGGTGATGCAATTGAAATATATACCTTATTGACTATTGGTGATGGACTTGTAGCGCAAATTCCATCATTACTCCTTTCAGTCGCCACCGCCATTATTGTGACCAGAGAAAATGACTCTCAAGAAATGGGGAGCGAGTTGAGTCGGCAGTTGGGAAATCAACGCGCGCTGTATATTACTTCCGCTATTTTGTTTGTCATGGGTATTGTTCCTGGTATGCCACATATTGCGTTTTTGGGGTTTAGCGCCGTGGTTGGCGGATATGCTTATTATAGTCATTGGCGAGCGCAGAAAATTGCCAATGAGCCTGAAGTAACAAAATCTCTACCTGAACAAAACCAACAACCTTTAGAAGTAAAAGAGCTTGGTTGGGACGACGTTCAGCATGTTGATACTATTGGCTTAGAAGTGGGCTATAGGTTGATCCCCTTGGTCGATAAAGCCCAAGGTGGAGAATTACTAACTCGCATTAAAGGGGTGCGCAAAAAACTATCTCAAGAGCTGGGCTTCCTTATCCCTCCTGTACATATTCGCGACAACTTAGATTTGAGTCCTAATAACTACACTATCGCTATGTTAGGGGTCACTGTGGGTGAAGCTGAATTAAGCCATGATGATGAATTAGCGATTAATCCCGGCCAAGTATTCGGAAAATTAGAAGGGAAAGCGACCAAAGATCCAGCCTTTGGGCTTGATGCCGTATGGATCAGAGCCAATCAAAGAGAACACGCACAAACCTTAGGTTATACAGTAGTGGATGCTGCCACTGTTGTGGCTACACATTTAAGTCAATTGTTAACCAACAATGCTTATCAACTCTTAGGGCATGAAGAGGTTCAACAATTATTAGACCTGTTAGCCAAAAACAGCCCTAAATTAGTGGAAGGTTTAGTACCAGATATTTTGCCTTTGAGTACTGTGGTAAAAGTCTTACAAACCATGCTGTACGAAGGAGTGCCAATAAGAGATATGCGCAGCATAGTACAGACCTTATGTGAGTTTGGCCCTAAAAGCCAAGATCCCGACGTTTTGGTGTCTGCGGTGCGTATCGCCCTAAAACGATTAATTGTGCAAGAAATAAACGGCGGTTTGGCTGAAATTCCTGTTATTACTTTGGCGCCAGAACTGGAACAGATGTTGCACCAGTCTCTGCAAGCTGGCGGAGCTGATGGGGCTGGGATTGAACCTGGTCTAGCAGAACGCTTACAAGGTTCGTTGAACGATGCCGCTCAACAACAAGAATTAGCGGGTGAGCCTGCAGTTTTATTGACCTCAGGTATGTTGAGACCGGTATTGTCAAAGTTCTTAAAACACTCAGTGAGTGGGTTGCATGTATTGTCTTATCAGGAAATACCTGATGACAAACAAATCAAAATTGTCAGTGCCGTGGGTCAATAATCTGACGGGATGAAATAGCGTAGTGTGGGTATTTAAGGGGTATATATGAAAATCAGACGTTTTTATGGCAAAGACATGCGAGAAGCGCTCAAACAAGTAAAGGATGAGTTGGGTGGAGATGCAGTTATCATGTCAAACAAAAAACATGCTGACGGTATCGAAATAGTTGCCGCATACGATAAAGAACCCAATGCGCAAGTTTTGGCTGATAAAACTGAATCGCCGACCCAAGCTCAAGTTTCAAGAAAAACACCTACTTTGAGTGAAATTATTGGTGATACTGGTCCTGACAGTTTAAAAGCCCTATTAGAAAAACAGGCTCAGTCTAATTCTCCTGCGCAAATTAAAGATATTGAACAGCCTTCAGAAAAAAATCAGCAGTTTTACTCAAATCGCCCCGCTCCTGCTAAGCAAGATAACCAGCAACAGGATGCTCTTAAAGAAATGCGCCAAGAGTTGTCGTCTTTACGTCACATTTTGCAGTTTCAAGTATCAGGCTTGATTGAACAAGAAAAGAATCGTAAACATCCATTACATGGTTATTTGTTTCAAAGGTTACAGCAAATGGGGATTTCGGACGCTTTGGCAGAAGAAGTGGTTTCATATGCGCCAGAAGACGCTGATGAGAGGCAATCTTGGTTATTCCTGTTAAAACTATTGGCTAATAGATTACAAACCAAAGCGGATGATATCTTATCCCAAGCAGGTGTGGTTGCATTGATGGGACCTACAGGTACAGGTAAAACAACCACTATCGCTAAACTTGCTGCACAAGCCGCTCATAAATTTGGTGCTGACCAAGTGGCTATTATTACCTTAGATAATTATCGAATTGGCGCATTTGAACAAATTGCTACCTACGGAAAAATAATTGGCTGCAGTGTTAAACAAGCACAAAATTCAAACGATCTATCAGATTTACTTTATCAATTTAGAAATAAACGTTTAGTATTGGTAGATACCGCTGGTTTTAGTCAAAAAGATGCCAGATTAATCAAACAGTTAGATACTATGAAACAGAATTCTTGTGCTAACATTAGAAATTATTTGGTGATGCAGGCAAACTGCCAGTACCGTGTCATGCAACAAACTGTAAATGAGTATCGACAGATTTCTTTGCAAGGGTGTATATTGACTAAATTAGATGAGTGTTACAGTTTAGGAGAGGTAATTAGCGTGGCGATTGAGAACAAATTACAAATTTGTTATCTGGCCGACGGGCAACGAGTCCCTGAAGATTTACAAGCAGCAAGCACAAAATTTTTAATTACTAGTGCTGCTAAGCTTTATAAAAAATTCGGTTTAATTCATACTAACCCTAATCACGTTAATAACGCAGCAGTGGCAGTATGATTGAGGACCAAGCGAGTAGCTTAAGAAGAATGAATCAATCTAGGTTAATTAAAGTCATAGCCGTGACAGGTGGTAAAGGTGGAGTAGGGAAAACAAATGTTACCCTCAATACTGCAATATCACTTGCTCAACAAGGCAAAAGAGTCATGGTGTTGGATGCCGATTTAGGCTTAGCTAACGTAGACGTGCTTTTAGGTCTTAGGGTAGAAAAAAATCTGTCTCACGTATTGTCGGGCGAATGTACCTTAGATGAAGTGCTTGTTGAAGGTCCTTATGGGATCAAAATTGCACCGGCGACCTCTGGAAGCCAATCAATGACAGAGCTAACGCCTACAGAACACGCAGGTCTTATCCGCGCTTTTAGTGAGTTACAAACACAAATTGATGTATTAATTGTGGATACTGCGGCGGGCATATCAGATATGGTGTTAAGTTTTTCCAAGGCTTCACAGGACATAATGATGGTTGTCTGTGATGAACCCACGTCTTTGACCGATGCCTATGCTTTGATAAAAATTCTCAATAAAGAACATGGTATATTCCGATTTAAGATTGTTGCCAATATGGTGCGCAGTATGCGCGAAGGTGATGAACTATTTTCAAAATTAACTAAAGTAACCAATAGATTTTTAGATGTGGCATTAGAACTTGTAGCTGTTATTCCATTTGATGAAAATGTTCGTAAATCCGTTAGAAAACAAAAGGCGGTTGTTGAGGCATTTCCTACTTCACCTGCAGCTATGGCTATTAGAAGACTTGCTAAAAAAGCAATGGAGTGGCCTATTCCTAATCAACCTGGTGGTCACTTGGAGTTTTTTCTTGAACAATTGGTCACGAAAAAAGTAGTAGGCGATAACAGGTGAGTAGTAAAGCTGCTGCTTACCAACAACTGGCTGATAAGAATGAGTTGGTTGAAAGACACGCATCTTTGGTTAAGCGAATTGCGCACCATTTAATCGCTCGTTTACCTGCTAGTGTGTTAGTCGATGACTTAATTCAGGCGGGTATGATAGGCTTATTAGAAGCTTCCAGAAATTTTGATGGAAGTAAAGGTGCTAGTTTTGAAACCTTTGCAGGGATCCGTATTCGAGGATCTATGCTGGATGAAATTCGTAAAGGTGATTGGACGCCTCGTTCTGTACATAAGAATGGTCGTGCTATTACCGAAGCTATTAATCAAGTAGAACGAGAAACCGGCCGTGACGCTCGCGATTTAGACGTCGCAGTAAAATTGGAAGTCAGTATAGAAAGTTACCACCAAATGTTAAATGAGGTGAACGCTGGAAAAATTATTGGCATAGAAGATTTAGGTGTCACAGAAGATGTAATAAGTACCCAGCAAACCAAAGGTTCAGATTCGCCCTTTGAAGATTTTCTTCAAGGTTCGTTTCAAAAAGCACTGGCGCATGCCATTACAACATTGCCAGAGCGTGAGGCAATTGTATTGTCTCTATACTATGATGAAGAGCTGAATTTAAGAGAAATTGGTGAAGTACTGGATGTAAGTGAATCCAGAGTGAGTCAAATACATAGCCAAGCCATGTTGAAACTTAAGTCTCGCATGCAGTCTTGGCGTTCAAACGAAAAATAATTATAGCAATAAAGTTGGGTTTTAACCTGAGTGTTGGAACTCTTACCGGAGGTGGTTTTGGATAAGAATATGAAGATCCTTGTTGTTGATGATTTTTCAACGATGCGTAGGATTATCAAGAACTTACTTAAAGATCTTGGCTTTGCAAACATACAAGAAGCAGATGATGGTAGTACTGCATTACCCATGTTACAACAGGGCGATTTTGATTTTGTAGTAACGGACTGGAACATGCCCGGTATGCAAGGTATTGATTTACTTAGAGCCATACGAGCAGATGCTAATCTAAAACATATTCCTGTTTTGATGGTAACTGCCGAAGCTAAAAAGGAACAAATTGTTGCTGCAGCTCAAGCTGGCGTCAATGGTTATGTTATTAAACCTTTTACTGCTGCAACATTAAAAGAGAAATTAGCAAAAATATTTGAAAGACTTGGTTAAGTTCAGGCTAATCTGATTACGAGGAAAGACTGTATGACGGCCTTGAAAAATGCGCCAATTTCTCTTGATGACGCAAAAAAATTAGTAACGCTTTTAGAAAACGGAGATAACCAAGGGGCGCAAGATTTACTTGAATCCGCCGGCGCCCAAAACTCCGTAGAGTTATTTGCTGAAGTGGGCAAATTGACACGCCAACTCCATGATTCATTAAATAATTTTCAGCTCGATCCTCGTATAGTCGATATGGCGAACGAAGATATTCCAGATGCGCAAACAAGACTAACCTATGTAATCGAAGCAACGGAAGAGGCGGCAAATAAAACCATGGATTTGGTTGATTCTTGCATGCCTATTGCCGAAAAATTGCATGACGGCATAGTGAAGGTATTACCCGAGTGGAATAAACTGATTGCTCGAGATTTGCAATTGGGTGAATTTAACTTACTCGTAAAGGAACTGGATACGTTTCTGAAAAATGGTAGTGAAGATTCTGCGAAGTTAACCGGTCTGTTGACTGAAGTACTCATGGCTCAAGGATATCAAGATTTAACTGGTCAAGTTATAAGACGAGTTATTGAGCTAGTTAAAGAAGTTGAAGACAATCTAGTCTACATGCTCACTATGTTTGGCGGCGTCGCATCAAAAGATGGTGCCGAGGTGATTGAAAAGCCTAACAAATCTGAGAATGAAGCCGATATGATAAAGGCTGAAGGTCCAATTTTGGATGCCGACAGCAGAGAAGACGTAGCGTCAGATCAAGATGACGTTGATGATTTGCTTTCGAGTCTGGGATTTTAAGGGGGCTTTAAAATGGCTTTTGATGTTGACGAGGAAATACTAGCTGACTTTCTGGTTGAAGCCGGGGAGATCTTAGAGTTATTGCAAGAGCAGCTCGTCGATCTAGAAAATAATCCAGAAGATGCAGATCTGCTTAATGCCATTTTTAGAGGCTATCATACCGTTAAAGGTGGGGCCGGGTTTCTATCGCTGACTGAACTAGTCGATATATGCCATGGCGCAGAAAATGTGTTTGATGTCATGCGCAATGGCCAACGAGCCCTTACGCCTGAACTCATGGATGTAATATTACAGGCCACCGATGAAGTTGTGCAAATGTTCGACCTTGTCAAAGCGGGCGAGCCACTCGTTGCAGCTGAGAAGAGCCTTATTGATACACTTACCAGACTCAGCAAGCCTGAAACGGCTGACGAGGCAGCAATTTCAAAAGCACCTGAAACCGTTGTCAGTGAATCTGTGGCTACTGATGAAGTGGTAACAAGTTCCGATGATTTTAGCGAAGATGAATTTGAAGCTTTATTAGATGAGTTGCATGGCAGTGATGCCCCTGGTACTAAGGAAGCTGTTAAAACAGAAGAATCATCTACCAGAGATAGTGATGAAGATATCAGTGATGACGAGTTTGAGGCACTTCTAGATCAATTACACGGTAAAGGTCAGTTTAAGGGGGATGAAACTCCAACCCCTGTTACGGAAAAACAGACACCTACAACCTCAGAGGAGGATAATTCCTCAGGAGATGATATATCTGATGATGAATTTGAAGCTCTTTTAGACCAACTTCATGGCAAAGGCAAAGGACCGGCAGTCGAGTCAGTGAGTGTCAAAGAAACAAAACCCGTTGCGGTGCAGCCAGCTGAGGTTAAACCGACACCAGCCCCAGCTAATAAAGTAGAAGCAGTTAAACCTGCAGTCCCTAAGAAAGAAGAGAAAAAGTCAGCACCTCCTCCTCAAGCTGAAACCACTGTAAGGGTGGATACTAAGCGCCTTGATCAAATAATGAATATGGTTGGCGAGTTAGTACTGGTTAGAAACCGTCTACTCAGCCTGAGTGCCAATGCTAATGATGAAAGTATGGCAAAAGCCATAGCGAATCTAGATGTTGTCACTGGTGATTTGCAAGGCGCGGTCATGAAAACCCGTATGCAGCCCATCAAAAAAGTATTTGGGCGTTTTCCTCGTGTTGTGCGTGATCTTGCGAGGACATTGAAAAAAGAAATAACCCTTATTCTTGAAGGTGAAGAGACTGATTTAGATAAAAATTTGGTTGAAGCTTTGGCCGATCCTTTAGTGCATTTGGTTCGAAATTCTGTTGACCATGGTATTGAAATGCCAGAGGACAGGAAGGCTGCTGGTAAACCTGCTATGGGCACGGTTAAGTTGTCTGCTTCTCAAGAAGGTGACCATATCCTACTCAGCATTATTGACGATGGTAAGGGCATGGATCCTGACAAATTGAAGGAAATTGCGGTTTCCCGAGGTGTGATGGATGCTGATACCGCTGCGAGAATGACCGATGTTGAAGCTTTTAATTTGATTTTTGCTCCAGGATTTTCAACAAAAACTGAGATATCTGAAGTATCTGGCCGTGGTGTCGGTATGGATGTAGTAAAAACTAAAATCAATCAGTTGAATGGTTCCGTGAATATCGACTCCAAGATGGGCGTGGGTACTACACTTGAAATAAAAGTGCCATTAACCTTGGCAATCTTACCCACGCTGATGATAGTGATTGGTGAACAGACCTTTGCGTTGCCCCTAGGATCTGTGAATGAAATTATCAATCTTGATATGAAAAAAACCAATACTGTTGACGGTCAGTTAACCATGATCGTTCGCTCTAAAGCCATTCCACTATTTTATTTGGGAGAGTGGTTGGCAAGAGGGGAAGTGAATATTGATAAAACCACAGGTCATGTTGTTGTTGTGCAAATCGGTACCCAGCAGCTTGGTTTTGTAGTAGACGCGCTGATTGGACAGGAAGAAGTGGTTATCAAACCTTTGGATGAGTTACTTCAAGGTACACCCGGCATGGCAGGCGCTACAATAACCAGTGACGGTGGTATTGCCTTGATATTAGATGTGCCAGGATTACTGAAAAGGTATGCGGCCAAAAAAACATAGGTACTTATGCGCTTAATAAGCCTAACAAAGAAAGTGATAGTTATAGATACGGGTAAAATAGGCGAAGATGACATATAGGATTTTGATAGTTGATGACTCAACTTTTTTTCGCCGCAGAATAAAACAGATACTTGAAGAAGATGCTGAATTAGAAGTAGTAGGTGAAGCCAAAAATGGTGAGGAAGCCTTAACCTTAGTTGCTTCTTTAAAACCTGATGTTGTGACAATGGATATTGAAATGCCTGTCATGGACGGGATCACAGCAGTGAAGAAAATAATGGCCAGTAACCCTGTTCCTATTATTATGTTTTCGTCACTTACTCAGGAGGGCGCATTGGCAACGTTGAATGCATTGGATGCCGGTGCATTAGATTTTCTCCCTAAAAAATTCGAAGATATTGCTTTAAATAGAAAAGAAGCCATTTTGTTGCTACAAAACCGGGTCAAGGCTCTGTGCGGTAGAAAGGTATTCGGCTCTCATTTTTTGTCAAGAACACGCTCTGAAGCATTTAATTCAGCGAATACGCTGCCAACCCATAATGTAAACAGAATTGGTAGTACAGCCAGTAGAAAAACGAACTTAGGTGCTAGCCATTTAAGTCGCTACGAATGTTTAGCTATAGGCACCTCTACAGGTGGCCCTGTGGCGTTACAGAAAATTTTAACTGAGTTACCGAGTGATTTTCCTATTCCAGTCGTGCTGGTGCAGCATATGCCCGGCTCTTTTACTCAAGCATTTGCCAAACGCCTCGATGATTTATGTGATGTGACCATAAAAGAAGCGGCTAATGGTGACTACTTAAAACCTGGGGTATGTTATCTCGCGCCAGGTGGTAAACAAATGACCTTTGAAGGCAGAGCAGGTCACGTGAAGATCGTCATTTCTGAACCAGAACGTTTTCCAGATATAACCTATAAGCCAAGTGTTGATGTGACTTTTGAATCTGTAGCCGAGGTGTATTCTGGAAATGTACTGGCCATTATCTTAACGGGCATGGGGGCCGATGGCCGAGAAGGTTGTAAAAAGTTAAAAGCCAATGGTGCTAAAATATGGGCACAAGATGAGCAGAGTTGTGTTGTTTATGGGATGCCTCAGGCTGTTACTGTCGCCAATATATCCCAAGCGAATTATGATATTGCTCACATGGCAGGCCATATCATTAACGAAATTGTAGGTTAGGGGAAAAGGAGCTCTGTGGGTGTTGTTTCAAAATGAAAATGTTGGTCTATCTGTCATGGCATTATCCTTAACGCTGTTTCGTAAAGTGTGGATGTTACTGTGGTAGTTTGGACTGTAGCAAACCATAAAGGTGGTGTAGGTAAAACAACCACAACAGTGACACTTGGCGGTTTGTTGGCCCAAAGTGGGCAACGAGTGATTTTGATAGATACCGATCCGCAGGCTTCATTAAGTTATTATTTTGGCGTTGACTCGGAAGAATTGTCTGCAAGTTTATATAACGTGTTTATGGCAGGAAAGTCTGTTACTAAAGAAAATGTTTTAGACTGTTTAAGCCCGACTAAATTAGACTCTTTATTTATTTTACCCGCTACAATGGCACTGGCTACTTTGGACCGAAAGTTAGGTACACAAAGTGGAATGGGGTTAATTTTGCGGCAAGCCTTAGATCTTATACGCGATGAGTTTGATTACGCTCTTATTGATTGCCCACCAGTTTTAGGGGTGTTAATGATTAACGCTTTGGCAGCCTGTGACAGAGTTGTAATCCCAGTACAGACTGAATTTTTAGCATTAAAAGGTTTGGATAGAATGATACATTCTATGGAAATCATGCAGAAATCTTTAGCAAAAACGTTCGCTTATACTATAGTGCCGACTATGTACGATAAACGTGTGAATGCAGCTACTGACGCATACAGTACGTTAACCCGTACCTATAAAGAGAGTGTATGGGTTGGATTAATTCCAATTGATACACGATTTAGAGATGCCAGTCAGGCGCAAAGTCCTCCATCAGTATATTGCCCTAAATCCCGTGGGGTTTTCGCTTATGCTAAGTTACTTAGTTACCTACAAAAATTGGAAACACAAAAATGAGTGGTACTCCATTCGCTAACGAAGATGTGATGGATGATTATATGTCAGCCTTGTTGACAGATGAGCCCATTCTTGAAGATGTTCAGCGACAATCTGTTGAGCAGTTATTAAAGACCGCACCGATTCCAAGAACCGAGCCGTTTATTCAACCTGCAGTAGAAACAGTTGAAGCCGTGCCAGTGATTGCTAAAGTTCTTGAGCCTCAGGTCGAAAAAAAGTTAGTAGAGACTAATACGCCAACCAAAGTGTTTATTCCTGTTATTCCTAAAGGGGAGTTTCAGGTACTTTTGTTCGAGGTTGCGGGTATGACAATGGCAGTACCTTTGACTGAATTAGGCGGAATACATCAGATAGAGAGTATTAACCCACTTTTTGGCAAACCTGCATGGTTTAAAGGCGTTTTGCTGCATCGAGACGAAAAGTTTAATGTGGTCGACACAGCAAAGTGGGTAATGCCAGAAAAATCTGCTGAAAAGCTGGCAGAATCCACAAAATATCAATATCTTATAGTATTAGGTGAAAGTGGTTGGGGGTTAAGCTGTGAAAGTTTGGTTGCCACCGAAACATTGATACCAGATGACGTTAAGTGGCGAAATGTAGAAGGCAGTCGCCCTTGGTTATCTGGGATGGTTAAAAAGAAAATGTGTGCCTTGGTGAATGTACAACAGTTGATCAACATGTTGAATCAAGGTTTAAGCAGCAACGATTAGCCTATTTTGGGCCGGAGCAATGGGAATGAGTGACGACAGAAATTCAAGTAATACAGTAGCCGCAAATGGTGATGAAGTCCTGCAGTGGGTTACGTACAAATTAGGTGAAGAAACCTACGGTATTAATGTAATGCAGGTACAAGAAGTGTTGCGTCATACTGAGATAGCCCCAGTCCCGGGTGCTCCAGATTATGTATTGGGGATAATTAACTTAAGAGGCAATGTTGTTACGGTTATCGATACACGTTCGCGCTTTGGATTACCTTCGTCTGACATTTCAGACAATACCCGAATCGTCATTATTGAATCTGATGACCAAGTGGTAGGTATACTCGTGGACAGTGTGGCTGAAGTGGTTTACCTGCGTTCTTCTGAAATCGACAGTGCCCCTAATGTGGGTACTGAAGAAAGCGCCAAGTTTATTCAGGGTGTGAGTAACCGAGATGGTCAACTACTTATCCTAGTTGATCTAAATAAATTACTCAGTGACGAAGAGTGGACCGAAATTACCAATATCTAAGCGTACAACTTAGACTGCACGTCTTACTATACGTAAAATTCCTGATTACGTTATAGTGGGGCGTGTATTGTTACCTTTTTAGAGATAATTATGAGTTTCCCATTACTACTAGGCTTAATAGCATTGCTTGTCTCTATTGTTAGCTTAACGTTTATATTGGTGCTGTTTAAACGAAATAGCACTCAAAATAAAGCCATTGCCACGCAAACTCACTTGCAGTCTGAACTTAGCAAAAAGCTCAATGACCTTAAAGAAGAAATACATGAAATCCGTAGTGGCAATTATGGTGTTATTAGTCGTGTCAAAGAATTGGTGCATCAAGTCGATAGTTTACAAACAGCCCAACAAACTTTAGCTGAAAGTCTTGTAGAACAAGATCCCCAGAGTCGCTTCTATAGCAAAGGCGCAAAGCTTATTAGTCAAGGGGCTAGCCTCGAAGATGTAATGCGCGAATGTGACATGCCAGCTGCAGAGGCTGAGTTACTATTCAATCTTCATAATAGACAAAGATAACTCTTCTATTTTTCAATTTAGATTAAATTATGGGTTCCAACTGACAGTCTAAGACTGTTTTTATAATATTTTATCAATTTCATTTAGACGTCTAGACGTAAAGATGTTGACTTTTTTATTGTATTAAGCCAAATTTGTTAACACCATTTTCAGCCTTAGATCCTTTATGCCAATTCGAATCCCAAGTAATTTGCCTGCACAAAATGTCTTAAACAAAGAAAATATCTTTGTGATGGATACCGAGCGCGCTGCGACGCAAGATATCCGGCCGATGGAGGTGGGTATTTTAAATTTGATGCCAAATAAAATGGAAACTGAAGAGCAGTTTTTACGTTTGCTTTCTAATACACCTTTGCAGGTTAATATCGATTTAATTCGTATTGATAACCAGGCACCCAAAAATACCCCTGCTGCACATATGGATAATTTTTACGTTGAGTTTGATGATGTGGCAAATAAAAAATATGACGGGCTAATTGTGACAGGGGCACCTCTGGCACACCTTGCTTATCAAGATGTGAAATACTGGGAAAAAATGACTGTTATCATGGACTGGGCGCGCCGTCATGTGCAGTCTACTTTATTTTCTTGTTGGGCTGCTCATGCTGCAATTTATCACTTTTTTGGTAAAAATAGGGCACTTCGTGATCAAAAATTAAGCGGCGTTTATCGACATTTTGTGCAAAATGAACACGATGAATTGCTTCGGGGGTTTGACCCGGCTTTTTACGCACCACAATCTCGTTATGGCGAAATAAGCTTGGATGATTACGCATCCATTCCTGGTTTGAATGTATTGGCTAAATCTGATGAAGGAGGCGCATATATAGTTGCGTCAGAAGACAAACGTTTGGTATTTGTCACTGGGCATCCTGAATACGACCCTGAAAGTTTAAAACAAGAATACCAAAGAGATTTATCGACTAATGGTCAGCCGCAAATCCCAGTAAACTACTTTGTCGATAACGATCCAAATAAAGAGCCTATTGTTAATTGGCGAGCCCATGGCAGTTTATTGTTTACCAATTGGTTGAACTATTATGTTTACCAAAATACTCCTTATGATTTGACTCAGCTTGCTGAGTGAAAAGAAAATTTTATAGGTAAGAAAAAAGAGGAATGACATTGAGTCAAAGAATGACCGAGAAACAACTGATTGAAGCAGCCAATAAGCGTATTTTGTTGCTCGATGGGGCCATGGGCACCATGATCCAAGAACATAAATTAGAAGAAGCGGATTATCGCGGTGAACGTTTTGCTGATTGGCATTCCGATGTAAAAGGCAACAATGATTTATTAGTGTTGAGCCAGCCTGAAATTATTTACGACATTCACTGTGCTTATCTTGACGCGGGTGCAGATATAATTGAAACCAATACATTTAATGCGACTACTATTTCTATGGCCGATTACCATATGCAGGATTTGGCAAAAGAGATAAACATTGAAGCAGCCAAGTTAGCTAAAAAAGCAGCGGATAAGTTTACTGCGCAAACTCCCGATAAACCTAGGTTTGTTGCGGGAGTATTGGGACCAACTAGCCGCACCGCTTCTATTTCTCCAGATGTAAACGACCCCGCTAAACGCAATGTAACGTTTGATGAATTAGTGGTGGCTTACGTGGAAGCGACCCATGGATTAATTGAGGGCGGAGCAGATTTGATTATGGTGGAAACCATTTTTGATACCTTAAATGCAAAAGCGGCGGTATTTGCAGTGCAAACTGTGTTTGATGAGCTTGGTTTTAATCTACCCGTGATGATTTCTGGTACCATTACCGATGCCTCTGGTCGCACACTTTCAGGTCAGACGGCTGAAGCTTTTTATTATTCGATGAACCATGTTGACCCTTTTTCCTTTGGTTTAAATTGCGCATTAGGCCCCGATTTATTGCGTCAATATGTTGAGGAAATATCTCAGGTATCTGAATGTTTTGTTTCTGCTCATCCGAATGCAGGTTTGCCAAATGAGTTTGGTGAATATGACATGGAAAGTGATGAGATGGCTTCGCACATTAAAGAATGGGCAGAGTCTGGTTTATTAAATATTGTAGGCGGATGTTGTGGCAGTACACCAAAACACATTGCGGCCATCGCTGATGCGGTAAAAGATTACGCGCCTCGTAAAATAGTAGAACGAGAGGTGAGAATGCGCCTGTCTGGTTTAGAACCTTTTGTCCATTAGGCGGTTGAGATGAGTATAAATGACGTAGACAATGAGCAGACCATTCTTATAGTGGCTAAGTCCTCAGCAAATTTTATCAATGTAGGTGAACGTACTAACGTCACTGGTTCTGCTATGTTTAAGCGCTTGATCCTTAATGATGAGTATGAAAAAGCCTTAGATGTAGCCCGTCAACAAGTTGAAAATGGTGCGCAGATTATAGATATCAACATGGATGAAGCCATGTTGGACTCTGAAGCCGCCATGACACGCTTTTTAAATTTGATTGCTTCTGAACCCGATATTTCTCGGGTGCCTATCATGATTGATTCATCGAAATGGTCTGTCATCGAAGCAGGTTTAAAATGTGTGCAAGGCAAAGCCATAGTTAACTCCATTAGTTTGAAGGAAGGTGAAGAAAACTTTTTACATCAAGCCAAGTTGTTAAAGCGCTACGGTGCCGCGACTGTTGTTATGGCATTTGATGAGTTAGGGCAAGCAGATACTGAAGAACGAAAATTTGAGATTTGTGAGCGCAGTTATAAATTACTCACTGAAAAAATTGGCTTTCCTCCCCAAGATATTATTTTTGACCCAAATATTTTTGCTGTGGCAACGGGTATTGAAGAGCATAATAATTATGCTGTAGATTTTATCAATGCGACTCGACGTATTCGCCAAAACCTACCTCATGCTCATGTCTCGGGTGGTTTATCAAACGTCTCTTTCTCTTTTCGAGGTAATAATCCAGTACGTGAAGCCATGCATTCGGTATTTTTATACCACGCAATTAAAGCCGGTATGGATATGGGGATCGTTAATGCCGGGCAATTAGAAGTGTATGACCAAATTCCTCCAGAGTTAAAAGAAGCGGTAGAGGACGTGATATTAAATCGTCATGATCAAGCTACAGATACTCTTTTAGAGCTAGCGCCCAAATATCAAGGCGATGGCAAAGCAGTGGTCAAAGACAATCTTGAATGGCGTAAATTGTCAGTGAACAAACGTCTAGAGCACGCATTGGTGCGTGGCATAATGGACTTTATTGAAGAAGATACTGAAGCTGCGCGCCTTGCTGCTGACAAACCACTGCATGTTATCGAAGGGCCTTTGATGGACGGCATGAATGTAGTGGGGGATTTATTTGGTGAAGGAAAAATGTTTCTTCCGCAGGTAGTTAAATCAGCTCGGGTAATGAAAAAGGCGGTGTCTTATCTCAATCCTTATATCGAACTTGAGAAAGACCAAGGCAGCAGTAACGGCAAAATATTGTTGGCTACTGTAAAGGGGGATGTTCACGACATCGGAAAAAATATAGTTGGTGTTGTGCTGCAATGTAATAACTTTGAGATCATTGACCTTGGCGTGATGGTGCCTTGTGCTAAGTTATTGCAAGTAGCCAAAGACGAAAATGTTGACATGATTGGTCTTTCAGGATTGATTACCCCTTCTCTTGACGAAATGGTTCATGTTGCAAAAGAAATGCAACGTTTGGACTTCGACTTACCTTTGCTAATTGGTGGTGCTACAACTTCAAAAGCACATACTGCAGTAAAGATTGAGCATAACTATCAACATCCAGTGGTGTATGTTCCTAACGCCAGTAGAGCTGTTGGAGTTTGTCAGAAACTGATCACCGCAGAAAATCGTGCCATCTATGCAGAAGAATTAAAACTCGATTATGAAAAAGTGCGTGAGCAACACGCTAAGAAAAAGCCACGTACAAGACCCGTTACGCTAGAGCAAGCCCGGGAAAATGGCTTTAAGTTTGATTGGGACAATTACCAGCCCCCTGTACCCAATAAGTTAGGAGTGACAGCGGTGAGTGTTACTTTGGCTGAGTTGGTTGACTACATAGACTGGACACCTTTTTTCTTAACTTGGTCTTTAGCAGGAAAATACCCACGTATTTTGCAAGATGAAGTGGTAGGAAAAGAAGCCCAAAATCTATTTGATGATGCCCAAGTTATGCTGAAAACCTTGTGTAACAATCCCAAGCTTAAAGCCAGTGGTGTCATGGGGATATTCCCAGCCAACCGCGTCCAAGATGATATTCAAATCTATAGTGACGAAAGTCGTAGTGAAGTGGCATATGTTGCCCACCATCTGCGTCAACAAACCGAAAAACCCAAAGGAGCGAATAATTGTCTTAGTGACTTCATTGCCCCTAAGTCGTCAGGAAAAGCCGATTACCTTGGCGCATTTGCAGTGACTGCGGGCACTTGGGAAGATGCGTTAGCAAAAGAATATGAAGACGATGGCGATGATTATAATTCTATTATGGTTAAATCACTTGCCGATAGATTTGCTGAAGCCTTTGCTGAATATCTACATGAAAAAGTGCGCAAGGAAATTTGGGGCTTTGTACCTGATGAAAATTTATCTAACGAAGAATTGATCCGAGAAAAATACCAAGGAATAAGACCCGCGCCCGGTTATGCGGCTTGCCCAGAACATACTGAAAAACAATTGATATGGGATTTGCTCGATACTGAAAAAAACACTGGTATGAAACTCACTGAAAGTTACGCCATGTGGCCTGGTGCCGCAGTGTCTGGGTTTTATTTTTCGCATCCAGAATGTCGCTATTTTGCGGTGGCGCAAATACAGGAAGATCAGTTACTGGATTATGCTGCTCGCAAAAATTGGAGCAGATTGGAAGCTGAAAAATGGCTAGGGCCTAACCTTCAATAATAAATGAGGATCGCTATCACTATGGTCGATAAACCTTTTAGTCAAGCATGTGAAAATAACAAGCAACCCATCTTAGAGGTATTGAATCGGGTGTTGGCTGATAGACAAAAGCTGTTAGAAATAGGATCTGGTACAGGTCAACATGCTGCGTATTTTGCACCTAAACTTAAGCACCTAGAATGGCAAACAAGTGATATGCCTAATAATCACCTAGGCATAAAGGCCTGGCTCGACGAAGCTCAGGTAAGCAACTTGCATCAACCTATTAGTTTTACTGTTGGTACTAATGATTGGCCGTTAGGGAACTTTGATGCGGTGTATACCGCTAACACCACTCATATAATGCAACCGTCGGAGTCTAAACTTATGATGGAATTAGTTGCTGATAATTTGCCTCATGGGGGCATTTTTTGCCAATATGGCCCCTATAATTTTCAAGGGCAATATACCAGTGACTCAAACGCAGCCTTCGACCAGCATCTAAGTGAGCAAGGATGTGGTGGTATTCGAGATATTGATGAGTTGGTCACATGGGCGAGGCCACTAAATTTAATTGAAACTATTGCTATGCCAGCTAATAATTTTATGTTGATTTGGCAAAAAAGATAATTATCACATTACACAGGTTATTCGTCTGTTTGTCTAAAAGGTAACAGTTTTTCAGCGTTGTTTTTATATTCTGTAATATGGGTGTTTTCTTGTTGAATAAAGCGTTCAACGGCTTCTTGGAAGGCTTGTTCTCTAAGTGAGTGATTTGAGTAACAATATATGGGCTCAAATCCTCTTAGAATTTTATGTTCACCTTGAGTGCCAGGGTTAAAATGTGCGATGTCTTGTTCAATACAGAACTCTATACCTTGGTAGTAACAACACTCAAAATGTAAGTTTTGTATTTCTTCTAACGCCCCCCAATAACGTCCACAGAGTTGGTTTTTATCAAAAACAAATAGTGCGCTTGCTATTGGTTGTTGATCTTTTAAAGCAATAACTAACATTAAGTTCTTATGTAAATCTTTGAAAATTTGTTTAAAAAACGCTTCTGTTAAATAACCGTTATGACCACTGCGTTTTAAGTAGGTTTGTTGGTAACAATGATAAAAAAAGCCCATTAGTTCTTCGGTTAAACTGTCACCATGTAAACGTACAACTTTTACTCCCTGATTAGTGATTTTTAGACGTTCCTTTTTTACATTCTTTCTTTTTCGCGAATTAAAGAACGTTAAATAATCTTCGAAAGACGTATATTGATGATTAAACCATTCAAATTGAACCGCTTTGCGTTGTATTTGCCCATGGGTATGCAACAACTGACTAAGGTTTTGCTCAACAAATAACCAGTGCATGGAAGACATGCCGCTCACTTCTAGTTGATTGCTTATTTCTTGGCATAAAATAGGTAACAGCTGTTGTTTATCTACTTCTTTATTGAGCATTAATCTGGCGCCTGTTACGGGTGTAAAAGGAATGGCGGCCACTAACTTAGGATAATAGTTTACTCCGTAGTGTCGATATGTGTTTGCCCAAGCAAAATCAAATACATACTCTCCGTAACTATGTGTTTTTTTGTATAAAGGTAGGATGCCAACAGGCTGCGAATTTTGATAGATTACTAAATGATAAGGTTGCCATCCAGATTGACCGCCAACCGATCCTGAAGTTTCTAAGGCATGCAAAAAAGTGTATTGGCAAAATGGGCTGCAACCCATTGCTAAATCGTCCCATACAGTTTGACCAATTTGTTCAATAGAGGTGTTAAATTTAAATCTGTAGTTTGAGCTTAAAATTGACAATTTTTGGCCTAACCTTTTGCTAAGTTTACTACCCTAATATGGCAGAGAATGATGCTAAGATCATTAAATATACCATCACTAAGTTACTTGCGGGACGAGAGCACAGTAAACACGAATTACTCAAGACGCTTTTGCGACGGGATTTTGAGTGAAACCTTAGCCTAGAATGGATTAAAAAATTTAATCCGCATAACGTACAAAGCAATGAGCGGTTTGCTGGATCTTTGATTCGAGGCCGCGCCAATAAAGGCATAGGCGAAATAAGAAAACGCCGTTAATTGAAAGAACATCAAATTTCCGAAGAAATAGACACGGCAAGCAATGTTTGCGCTAAGTATCGCTTGGTTTGAGTTGGCAGCTAAGGCTTTCAACAAAAAATATGCTAACAAGCCCGCTAAAGATGATAAAGAGCAGCAAAAGCAGTAATGATTTTTATATTATCGCGGTTTTACTCATGAACAAATTTGCTATGGGATTGAATCATCAAAAGAATAAACTCTTTAGTGTTAACGCTAGCCTTAACAAAAGACAACTAAACTGATATCTTTGGCGCGATTACCAGTATTTATGCCGCTTTGGGCATATTTGAACCCCATTAATAATTAACATTTCAGGATTGTAAATGAGTAAAACAACCGCCGAGATCCGGTGCGCATTTTTAGATTTTTTTGCCGCAAGAGGACATCAAAAAGTATCCAGTTCATCTTTAGTTCCAGCAAATGATCCAACACTTTTGTTTACAAATGCAGGAATGAACCAGTTTAAGGATGTATTTTTAGGCACTGAATCTCGTAGTTATGACAAAGCGACTTCTTCGCAACGTTGTGTGCGAGCAGGTGGTAAACATAACGATCTTGAAAATGTTGGCTATACAGCACGTCATCACACTTTTTTCGAAATGTTAGGCAATTTTAGCTTTGGTGATTACTTTAAGACAGAAGGTATTCAGTATGCTTGGGACTTCTTAACCAATGAATTAGGTTTGCCCAAAGATAAATTATTGGTGACCATTTATCATGAAGATGACGAAGCTTTTGAAATATGGAATAAAAAGATAGGCTTACCTGAAGATAAAATTATCCGTATTAGCACCTCTGATAACTTTTGGTCTATGGGCGATACAGGGCCTTGTGGGCCATGTTCAGAGATCTTTTATGATCATGGTGAACATATCTGGGGCGGACGCCCAGGCACACCTGAAGAAGACGGTGACAGGTTTATTGAAATCTGGAATCTGGTCTTTATGCAATTTAACCGTCAAAGTGATGGCACAATGGAGCCCTTACCTAAGCCTTCTATTGATACAGGTATGGGCTTAGAAAGAATTTCTGCTATTTTGCAAAATGTACATAGTAATTATGAAATTGATATTTTCCAAAACTTGATCGAAGCCGCAGCCAAAATTGTGGGGACTGATGATAAGGAAAATAAGTCTTTACGAGTTATTGCCGATCATATTCGTTCGTGTAGCTTCTTGATTTGTGACGGTATAATTCCATCAAATGAAGGGCGAGGATATGTGTTGCGCCGCATTATTCGTAGAGCAGTCCGACATGGTAATAAACTAGGTGCTACTGAGGTGTTTTTCTATCGTCTTGTTGAGGCTTTGGAAACTCAAATGGCTGATGCTTACCCTGAACTCACTAACAATCGCGAACTCATCGAAAAAGTATTAAAAACCGAAGAAGAACAGTTTTCTCGCACGCTGGAGCGTGGCATGAGTATCCTTAACGAGGCGCTAAAAGAATTAACTTCTGATGTGGTGCCAGGTGAACTAGTCTTTAAGCTATATGATACTTACGGCTTCCCTGCTGACTTAACCAATGACATTGCCAGAGAGAAAGAATTACGTATTGATGAAGACGGTTTTCAAGCTGCAATGGCTGCTCAGCGCAAACGTGCGCAACAGGCAAGTCAATTTGATACGGATTATAACGAGCGACTAAAGTCTAATAGCACTTCTGAATTTACGGGTTATGATCACTGTGCCAGTCAAGCAGAAATTGTTGAATTGTTTGCCAATGGCCAACAAGTAGAAAAATTGAATTCCGGTGAAGAAGGGATTGTAGTGCTTAATAAAAGCCCTTTTTATGCTGAGTCCGGTGGTCAAGCCGGTGATAGTGGTGTACTTAAAAGCGCTAATGGTAGTTTTGCAGTACGAGATACAGTAAAGCTCGGCAATGCCATTGCTCATAAAGGTACCGCGCAATCAAATTTTAAACTTGGTGACAAAGTACAAGCTGAGTTCGATATAGAGCGCCGCGAATCAATAAAATTGAATCACAGTGCAACACATCTTATGCATGCGGCTTTGAAAAAAGTGTTAGGCGAACATGTAAACCAAAAAGGGTCACTAGTTTCTGAAGATCGTTTTCGATTTGATTTTTCACATTTTGAAGCTGTCACTAATGAAGAGCTACAAAGTGTTGAAACCTTGGTCAACGAGCAAATTCGAGCTAACCATGGTTTACAAACAAAGTTAATGAATTTGGACGAAGCCAAAGCGGCTGGAGCAATGGCTTTATTTGGTGAAAAATATGCTGAAGATGTGCGCGTTGTTTCTATGGGAGAATTCTCTATGGAACTGTGCGGCGGAACACATGTCAGAAGAACAGGTGATATAGGATTCTTTAAGATTGTTTCAGAAAGTGGTATCGCTGCTGGAGTCAGAAGGATTGAAGCTGTGACTGGCGCAAAAGCACTAGAGTTTGTACAAAGCCAAGGCCAACAAATGAGCCAGATTGCCGGTTTATTAAAAACCGACCCTCAAGGTTTATCGGCCCGAATTCAGCAGATGTTAGATCAAAACAAACTAGTTGAAAAAGAATTACTAAAATTAAAGCAACAGATAGCCAGTAATGCCACCACAGACGTGTTGTCTGATGTTGTTGAAATAAAAGGTGCGAAAGTCCTGTCAACTGTTTTACAAGGCGTTGAAGCTAATGCACTTAGAGTCATGGTAGACGACTTTAAAAATCAGTTAGGTAGCGCGGTCATTGTTTTGGGCATTGCGCAAGATAATAAAGTCAGCTTGATTGTAGGCGTGACCAAAGACTTAGTATCTAAAGTTAAAGCTGGGGAGTTGGTTAACTTCGTTGCACAACAGGTTGGTGGTAAAGGTGGAGGCCGTCCTGATATGGCTCAAGCAGGTGGTTCTCAACCACAAAATTTAGACTCAGCTATCGCTTCAGTGAGCGCTTGGTTAGAAGACAAATTGTAACGATAAGAATTTTTCGGTTGTTTTTTGTGGTGACAACAAAAATAGGGAAAAACCGATAGGGTAAGTTATCTGGCTTTGCCGGTAACTTACGCTAACTTTAAAGATGGATCGTATTTTTAACGGATAAAGGAGCAATAGAATGCTAATTTTAACTCGTCGTGTTGGTGAAACCCTAATGGTTGGTGATGACGTCACCGTAACAGTATTAGGTGTAAAAGGTAATCAGGTACGAATTGGTGTGAATGCGCCTAAGGAAATATCTGTACATCGTGAAGAAATTTATATGCGAATCCAAGCTGAAAAGAATGTGCAACTTGCAGCCCATGAACAGGCAGTGAGTACTGACGACGACTAGAAGTGATTGGACTTAAATAAAGCTGGGTAACCAGCTTTTTTTATGTCTGGATATTTCAAATTTTGCTTCAAATAAGACAAAAAATAAGCACTTAGCCAATAATCGATTAAAATGCCAGCAAGCTGTCATTAAGTTAATAAAAAGTGTTTGACTTACTCATGTGGATCGGTAAACTTCGGCTCCTCATTTAGGAGAGGTTAACCCTGAGACAGGGGGAACGGAGCTAAACACTTTGATTTGTAATCTGAGTTTAGCAATTCTAAAATGAGTGTAAAATCTAAGTTCCGGAGAGGTGGGTGAGTGGCTGAAACCAGTTCCCTGCTAAGGAACCGTACGTTTATTCGTACCGAGGGTTCGAATCCCTCCCTCTCCGCCATTGGGTTTTAGTGTAAAAATGTTTAAGCGCGTGTAGCTCAGCTGGATAGAGTACCTGGCTACGAACCAGGTGGTCGGAGGTTCGAATCCTTCCACGCGCACCATATTTTAAGATTTTTTAGAAGATAGCTAAAGTTTAGTTATACTTCTAAAGCAAACCGGTTAAAGCGCGTGTAGCTCAGCTGGATAGAGTACCTGGCTACGAACCAGGTGGTCGGAGGTTCGAATCCTTCCACGCGCACCATATATTAAAGCCCTTAAAGATTTATCTTTAAGGGCTTTTTTGTTTCTTTAAAAGAATTTTCAAATTGCTGTTGCCCACATCAGATAAGACAACTCAATAGTGTGAGTTATGACACCTGATCTAAGTAAAGGTGTTAATGATTCAGTAAGCTTGGGTAGGTATTCACAATAACCGAATATTTTCTTATTCTTTATGCACTTTTCCTCTTGGTGTTTTGTTGTGTTTTATAAGGCTGCATGGTACTTATTCCTTATAAAATCTTAAATGTTGAGATCTCGTTTTTATGCAACCTGAAGTCGCAAATGCTCTTGCTGAGGCCGCTAATTTATTATTAGTTGGAATGGTCGTGGTATTTTTATTTTTATCGATGCTAATTGGTGCAATTACCCTTATTGCGTGGGTTATTAAATTAATACCTGATGAGTCATTAAACTCGATAGAAAACCAAGGCAAATTGACAAACAGCACCTTACCTAATAATCAAGGAGTGTCTCCTAAGATAGTGGCCGCGATCAGCGCAGCAATCTTTCAACATAGACAGTCTCACTAGTTTCAATTTTTAAGGAAGTATCCCCATGCGTAAACCACTAGCGATAACAGATGTTGTATTGCGTGACGCTCATCAATCATTGTTTGCAACCAGAATGCGTCTTGAAGACATGTTACCTATAGCAAGTAAATTAGACGATATTGGTTATTGGTCATTAGAAACTTGGGGTGGGGCGACGTTTGATGCTTGCATTCGTTATTTAGGGGAAGATCCATGGGAGCGCATTCGTCAGCTTAAAAAAGCCATGCCTAAAACTAAACAGCAAATGTTGTTGCGAGGGCAAAACCTTTTAGGCTATCGCCACTATGCTGATGATGTAGTTGAAAAGTTTGTTGAAAGGGCGCACGCAAATGGTGTAGATGTTTTCCGTATTTTTGATGCGATGAATGATATCCGTAACCTGCAAACTGCAGTTAAGGCCGCAATTAAGCAAGGTGCTCATGCTCAGGGCACTATGTCCTACACTGTGTCGCCAGTGCATTCATTACAAACATGGTTAGATATGGCTAATCAATTACAAGACATGGGCGTGCATTCCATATGTATTAAAGACATGGCGGGGCTGCTTAAGCCGTACGAGTGTGAAGAGTTAGTTACCAAATTAAAAGAATCTATTGAAGTGCCTATTGCCATGCATTGTCATGCAACGACTGGCTTAAGTGCTGCAACTTATCAAAAAGCGATTGACGCAGGTATTGATATTCTAGACACCTCTATTTCGTCAATGAGTATGACTTACGGGCATACAGCGACTGAAACCATAGTGTCTATTGTAGAAGGTACTGAACGTGATACAGGTTTAGCATTACCTGCATTTACCGAAATTGCCAGTTACTTCCGTGATGTACGTAAAAAGTATGCTCAGTTCGAAGGTAGCCTTAAAGGTGTTGATGCACGCATTTTGCTCGCTCAGGTGCCTGGAGGCATGTTAACCAACATGGAAAGTCAACTAAAAGAGCAGGGTGCTGAAGATAAAATGGACGAAGTACTGCTAGAAATTCCGAGAGTTAGAGAAGATCTAGGTTTTATTCCTTTAGTGACACCAACGTCACAGATAGTTGGTACTCAATCTGTTATCAATGTAATTACTGGCGAACGTTACAAGAGCATCAGTAAAGAAACCGCTGGCGTACTCAAAGGTGAGTATGGGGCTACTTCTGCACCTGTTAACAGTGAGCTTCAATTGCGTGTATTGGAAGGCAAAGAAGCCATTACATGTCGACCAGCAGACCTAATCGAAGACGAGTTAGAGGCGCTTACCTCTGAACTGACAGATATTGCTAAAAAAGAATCGATACAAATGGCAGATGATTTGGTAGATGACGTATTGACCTATGCGTTGTTTCCGCAAATCGGACTCAAGTTTCTTAAAAATAGAAATAACCCTGATGCATTCGAACCAGCACCAAGTCAAGAGTCTCAAAGTACTGCTAGCCCTTCTGTTGTGACTGAAGCGAATAGCTCTGGTACTGCCGCTTATTCAGTGCGTGTTGACGGTCAAGTGTTTGCGGTAGAAGTGGCGCAAAGTGGTGAGTTGACTAATGTGCAAGCAACTTCTAGCGCCGCGCCTCAGAATAGTATTACTCCATCTGCAACTGGCCAAACATTAAATTCACCCTTAGCAGGGAATATATTTAAAGTGCTTGTCAAAGAAGGTGATCATGTCAATTCAGGTGATGTAGTCATCATTATGGAAGCGATGAAGATGGAAACCGAAATTCGTGCATCTGTATCAGGCGTAGTATCTAAAATCTCAACTAAAGAAGGTGATGCGGTGCAAACGGGTCAACCTTTATTAGCAATAGGATAAGGAATACAGATGGAAAAGCTCGAATTATTATGGCAAAGCACCTCTCTGGCTCATTTTGAGTTAGGTCAGGTGATCATGATGAGCGTTGGTGGATTATTGCTTTATTTGGCTATTGTTAAAAAGTTTGAACCTTTGCTGCTGCTTCCAATTGGTTTTGGGGCTGTGCTTACCAATATTCCATTGGCGGGCTTTAGTGACCCCGGTGGTTTGCTTTACCTTGTTTATCATGTAGGGATTGATACAGGGGTCTTCCCTTTGCTTATTTTTATGGGCGTGGGGGCCATGACAGACTTTAGTGCGTTGATTGCCAATCCTAGAATGCTGCTACTTGGCGCTGCAGCACAATTTGGTATCTTTGGTACTTTATTTGGCGCTATTGCCTTAAACATGGTGCCAGGTTTCGAATTTACTCTACAAGATGCGGCGGCTATTGCAATTATTGGTGGTGCTGATGGACCAACCGCAATATTTTTAGCCTCAAAACTCGCCCCAGATCTGTTAGGGGCTATTGCGGTCGCTGCATATTCTTATATGGCCTTAGTGCCAATTATTCAGCCTCCAATTATGCGACTATTAACCAATGCCGAAGAAAGAAAAATAGAAATGCCGCAACTTAGAATTGTGTCTAAGCGCGAGAAAATTATTTTTCCTTTAGCTGTGCTATTTTTGTGTGTATTATTTTTACCTACTGCCACACCTTTAGTGGGCATGTTTTGTTTAGGTAATTTAATGAAAGAATCAGGCGTGGTAGATAGATTAAGTAACAGTGCACAAAACGAATTAATTAATGTGGTGACTATATTTTTAGGACTGGCAGTTGGCTCAAAATTATCAGCCGAAAAGTTTTTGACAGTAGAAACCTTAGGTATCTTGGCGTTAGGGGCAATCGCTTTCTCCATTGGGACTGCTGCGGGAATATTGATGGCAAAAGCAATGAGTAAGCTAAGCAGCCAAAAAATCAATCCATTGATTGGTGCGGCGGGTGTGTCGGCGGTGCCTATGGCTGCAAGAGTTGTGAATAAGGTAGGTCTAGAGGCAAACCATCATAACTTCTTGTTGATGCACGCTATGGGGCCTAACGTGGCTGGTGTATTAGGCTCTGCCGTAGCTGCAGGGATATTGTTGGCGCTAGTAGGATAAAATTATCAGAAAGTGCTGGGTAACCTAGCTAGTTAACGCTAGCTCAAGTTACTTAGCGCAGTTAATTATTTTAGATTTTGCCGATTAACTAAGGCCTGATGTGAATCAACTAACTTTTTAGTGTATTCATCTTTAGGCCAATTAAAAATCACATCGGTTTTCCCTGACTCTACCACTTTCCCATCTTTCATAATGATCACTTTGTCAGATATATGCCTAACAATACCTAAATTGTGAGAAATAAAGATAAAGCCTAAACCTAAATCAAGCTGTAGTTTCATCAGTAAATTAACTGCTTGTGAACGCACCGATGGATCTAAAGCGGCAAAGGGTTCGTCGGCAACAATCACCTTGGGGTTGAGTATTAGTGCACGGGCTAGCGCTATTCTTTGTCGTTGTCCATCTGATAGCATATGCCGATAAAAGAAACGGTGTTCTGACATTAACCCAACTTGTCTTAAGGTACGCTCGATTAGAGAGGTGCGTTGCTGCGCATTGAGTTTAGTGTTGAGACGTAAAGGTTCTTCAAGAATAGATCCAAGTGTCAATCCAGGGTTAAGGGATTCATTACTATTTTGAAAAATCATTCTAATATCGTGGCACCTCACACTAATATTCGATTTATTTAAGTCCACACCATCCATAAAAATTTTTCCACTTTTAGGTGTTTCTAAACCCACAAGTAGCTTGGCCAACAAGGACTTACCTGAACTATTATTGCCAACAATAGCCAAGGTTTCACCTTCTTTAAGGTTGAAACTTACTGGCCCTAAATCAAAAGTTATTTTGCTCTTTGACCACATTTTTTTAATGGAATTTTGAAAGGTTAAGTCTTTAACATTGAGTAAATCCATTACTTAGCGCCCCAATGGAGTGGAAAATGGCAGCTATAAAAATGTGTATGTACTCGTCTAATTTGAGGTATGGCTACACACTCTCTGCGAGCTCGCGGGCATCTTGGACCTAATCGACAGCCAATAGGTAAGTTATGTAGAGTGGGGATAGTGCCATCCAGTGAGCTAAGTGGAGATTTTGGAGGCAAGTCCTTGCGAAAACTCGGGGCACTATCAAGCAAAGCTTGGGTATAGGGATGGAAGGCACGTTTTCTAAGTTGTTGTAGTTCACCACTTTCAACTGTTTGACCACAATATAGAACCGTCATATAACTGGCCATGTTGGATATCGCTAACAAGTCGTGGCTTACGAATAAAACACTCATGCTTTTAACTTGGTTGACCCTAGTGAGTAACTTCAATATTTGAGTTTTTGCCGTGACTTCCATTCCCCTAGTAGGATCATCAGCAATAATTAACTTAGGCTCAGAAGCAAGTGCCATGGCAATCATAAACTTTTGTACTATATCGTTGGCAATTTGATGGGGATAACTTTTCAAACATAGTTGATGATTTTTGATACCTACTTTATGTAATAGTTTGATTGCTAATGCTTGTTTCTCTTTATTGCGCTGCCAAAACCAAGTTTTAGTGAGTTTATCAGTAGGTAGCATTTCTTGTAGCTGCTCTCCTAAGGTCAATAACGGGTCGAGAGAATTAATCGGATTTTGAAAAATTACTGAAATATCCTGGCGAACAATTTTTCGCCTTGCTTTGACCGACATGGTTAATAAGTTTTGTCCTTTCCATGTCATGCGGTCTGCTGTGATCCGCCAGCGGACAGGCAGTGCACCAACAATCGCTTTGACGATCAAACTTTTTCCTGACCCAGATTCACCCACCAAGGCGTGAATTTGCTTCTCATGGATAACCATGTTTATTTTATCAAGAGCCTTTACCCAGCCCCCAGATATATCAATTTCCAATGTTAGGTTTTTGATATCGAGCAAAACCATTAGTGTAATAACCTATTTCTAAGGGCCGAACGCAGACCGTCGCCAACTAAATTAATTGAAATTATCATGACAAATAAGGCGCCACCGGGTACAGCAAAAGTCCAAGGAGCAATGTAGGCGACTTCAATTCCTTCCAAGAGCATTGCACCTAGTTCTGAGGACGGAGCTTGAGCGCCGAGCTTGAGGAATCCTAAAGCACTGATATCTAGGATAGAAACAGACAGTGCTAGCGTCCCTTGTACCACTAACATTTCACCCATATTCGGTAAAATAGAATGAATAAAAATATGGGTTTTGCTAGCACCGTCGAGTTTGGCAGCCATAATGTATTCTTTGGACAACTCATGTCTAACAAAGTCACGAGTTTGGTGCACAAATTGCGGAATAAGAGCAAGTGCTATAGCCCACATGCTATTAACAAGCCCAGTACCTAAAATAGCGATAATGATGATGGCGATAAGCAGAGTGGGTATGGCTTGAATTGAGTCTAATGTATGGTTGAGAATACTTGAGCGGAATCCTCTACTCATTCCGGCTAAGGCGCCTAATCCTACTCCCAACAGCATTGCCACCATCACTAACCACAGACTAACCCCAAAGGTCGTTCTGCAGCCATAGATAATCCGAGACAATAAATCGCGACCTAAAGCATCAGTTCCAAACAAGTGGCTGATGCCACCATTGGGATACCAAGAAGGAGGGATCAGCAAATCCCCTATTTGTTGCATATTCGGATCAAAAGGTGCCAATAAAGGGCAAAAAATAGTGATAATTAGAAAAAAAGCAAAACAAAATAGTCCAGCAACAGCAATATGGTTTTTCTTAAATTCCATCCAAGTGTATTGCAGTGGAGAGGGGTAGTGTTCTTCTTGATATAAACTAGATTGTGGCACGGTCAGCCCTTCTACGTCTTGGATCGGTGAGACGGATAGTAAGATCAATCGACATGGTAAATATCACAACTAAAACAGATACGGCTAACATGCCTGCTCTAATTGCGGGGTAATCTTGTTGATAAATGGCCTGAATCAACCAATTACCAATGCCCGGCCAAGAAAATATACTTTCTACTATCATGGCATTAGTTAACAGTGTAGGAAATTGCATGGCTAGGAGTGGCAGTATAGGTATGATTGCATTTCTTACACCGTGACGCATTAATACTTGTGTAGGGTTGAGACCTCTTGCGTAGGCAGCTAAGATAAACTCACTATTTAAAGTTTTTATTACCGAACGTCTGGTGATACGCAATATCAGTGTTGTTGTGACAACCGCAATGGATAAAGTAGGCAAAATAAGATGTCTTAAAGCACTAATGAAGGCGGCTTGTTTATCGGTAGTATCAGACAATAAAATATCGATTAAAATGAAACCTGTGGTCCTTGGTACTTCAAATAACAAGCTGATACGCCCAGAAAGCGGAAACCATCCTAGTTGCAGAGAAAAGACAAAAATCATGATCAAGGCTAACCAGAAGACTGGAATGGAATAGCCTAATAAGCTCACCGATAGCAAACTATAGTCGGTTAATTTATGGTGTCGTAAAGCCGCTAAAAAGCCTAATGGCAAACCAATGAAAAAAGACAGGAAAAGTGCATAAGCGCTGAGTTCAATACTAGCAGGCAGATAATGACTAACATCATCATAAAGTGGTAAACCCGAACTAAAACTGACGCCCCAATTACCAGCAAATAGTTCTCCCATGTAATGCCAATATTGAATAAATATATTGGCATCTACCGCGTATTTTAACTCACTAGTTTGCAGCTCGGTTAGTTCATTAATCCTCAAGCCTGTAAGATTCTCTACTGCTTGCCCTGGAAATAAATAAGCCAAGAGAAAAGACAATAAGCTCAAAACAAATAGTGTGGCAAAAACAAGATTTGTATAACGCAGTAAAACATTTGCCATTACAGTTTTCTCACCCCACCAAAACGCACTCCGCCATAGGGATTAATGACTAACCCCTGTAATTCTTTTCTATGGGCTTGATATCGTGACGCATGAGCGATGGGGATCAAAGGCAGTTGTTCTGCCAAAAGTTCATTGGCCTTGCCATAAAAATAAGTTCGTTCACTGATTTCAGTGTACTGTAATGCTTTATTAATCAATAAATCATATTCATCTGAGCACCACATTGCTCTGTTTGTGCCTGATTTAATGGCTGCACATGATAATAAGGGCCGGTAAAAATTATCAGGATCACCATTGTCTGCAGACCAACCAATTAACACAGAGTCATGAATGCCCTTAGTTAAACGTTCTCTAAAGGTTGACCATTCGTAGCTAACAATATTGACCTTTATGCCAACATCTTGCAAATAGGCTTGGATTAGTTCCGCCATTTTTAAGGCATTGGGATTGTAAGCGCGCTGCACTGGCATGGCCCAGACCGTCATTGAGAAGTCCTCGGGTATCCCTTGCTCACGTAATAATTTTTTTGCCGCAATAGGATTATAACTGAGGGGCTTCACGTCAGATTGAAACGCCCAAGATGTAGGAGGGACAATGTTTTTTGCTAGAATAGCACTGTTAAAGTAAATCGCGTCTATTAAGGCATTTTTATCGATTGCCATGCCTAAAGCTCTGCGTACCTCTGGATTATTAAAGGGAGGTTTCGATGTATTAAACGCCCAGAACCCAACATTCAGGCCAGGCTTTTCATCTAATACTAAATCATCTTGTTGCCTGATCACCTCCAGTTCACTATGGGCTGGCAATGCAATTGCATCACATTCGGAGGTAAGTAACTTTGCGAGTCTAACAGAGCTTGAAGGTGTGATATCAAAAATGAGTTTGTCACTTAACGGGATCTGGCGCCAATATTTGGGGTGTTTTGTAAAGCGTATATAGCGGTCTTGACGAAAGCTAGCCAGTTGATATGGACCCGTACCAATTGGTTTGTGATCTATTAACTCTTTTTGATTTCGAGATATCAATTTTTCTGCATACTCCGCAGATAAAATCACCGCAAAGTCTGTTGCGAGGTTAGCTAGAAACGAGCTTTCAGGTTTATTAAGGGTTATTTCAACTCGGTAGCCATTAATACGCGCCACCTTTGTTATTAAGTCGCCAAGGTTCAGACTGTCAGTATAAGGATACCTACCGCCTGCTATATCGTGATAAGGGTGATCCTTCAATCGCCATCGATCGATACTAAACAACACATCGTCTGCATTAAAATAGCGCGTTGGTGTAAACGTTTGTGTTTCGTGAAAAGAGACCTCTTGCCTTAATTGAAAAGTATAAGTTTTACCGTCATTACTGACTAGCCAACTGGTGGCTAATGCGGGGACGATATTCCCAGTTACTGGGTCAAAATCAATTAAGCGATCATAAATTTGATGAGACGAAGCATCCACAGTTGTGCCAGAGGTATCTAATTGTGGATTAAAGTTGGCCGGACTACCTTCTGAGCAATATATAATACCATTAGGGTCAGTTTTCGATTGAAGAAGCGCATCGCATGCACTTAAGCAGGTACTCGCTAAAACAATTGAGATTGCTTTGAACCAGTCATTTTTATTGCGCTTTTTGAGAATATTCACGATATGAGCTTAATCGATATCTTCATTAGTTTGTTCTAACAAATTGTATTTTTTTAAATAACCACGTAATTGATGATATGTTAATCCCAACTTTTCGGCAGTTTTCTTTTGATTAAATTGGCTATCAGCCAATGCTTGATTAATTAAATCTATTTCAAAGTCTTGAGAAAGTTCTTTTAAATCAACTGGAAAATCAAAGGCAGTGTTGGTTTTGAGCTCAGAGGTTATGGCAACATGTGGCAAAGGTTCAGGCAAACTTACAGGAGATGACACAGTCTCTGGTTGTATCATTCTGTCCTGTGTTTTGACTCTTTTTTGCGGTCGGTAATTAGACTCAAAGGGATCCAAAACAATATTATGCACTGGCAGGTTGGGGTTGTTACTGCGATAGACAGCGCGTTCCACCACATTTTTTAATTCGCGGATATTCCCCGGCCAGTAGTAATCCAATAAAGTGCGTTTGGCTTTTTCAGTAAAACCACTGAATAACTCCATATCTAATTCTCTGGCCATGTTAATGGCAAAGTGTTCCGCTAACATCATGATGTCTTCTCTGCGTTCCCGTAGTGGGGGAAGAGTAATAACGTCAAATGCTAATCTATCCAATAAGTCGGCTCGAAATTCGCCTGAGTCAGCTAAGGAGGGTAAGTCTTCGTTGGTCGCAGCTACTAGTCGTACATCGACCTTCACACTTCGGGACCCCCCGACACGTTCAAACTCTCCATATTCAATCACGCGCAGCAGTTTTTCTTGCACCATACCAGAAGTATTGGCAAGTTCATCCAAAAATAAGGTGCCGTTATTGGCGGATTCGAATCGTCCTTCCCTGCGTTTTGCTGCGCCGGTAAAAGCCCCCGCTTCATAACCAAACAATTCACTTTCTAATAAACTTTCGTTTAGAGCTGCACAATTTAATGTTAAATAGTTCTGTTCCCAGCGTTTTGACAAAAAGTGCATGCGGGCGGCGACAAGCTCTTTTCCTGTGCCTCTTTCTCCAATAATTAATACGGGTTTATTCAAAGGTGCAATTTGTGAAATTTGCTCTAACACCTCTAAAAAGTTATTAGAGTGACCTAGCAAGTTATCTTGTTGGCGAAAGCGGCTCATCAATATCCTCAAAAAGTGGTCTAAACGACTAAGTAATAGTCTGCTTACTAATTATTGTAGATCTCAGTGTTCGGTGTGTAAATTAATATTTCTTTAAAATCAATAATTTAGTTAAAACACCATGTTGGCCTAGTAATTGAATAATAGTTGCTAAGTAACACCAGTAATCCAGTTAAGTAACAGTATTTAACTTACATTTGATAATAGAGGTAAAGACTATGGGTATCTTCTCGCGTTTCACAGACATAGTGAACTCAAATATTAATTCCATTTTAGATAAGGCCGAAGATCCTGAAAAAATGGTGCGTTTAATTATTCAGGAAATGGAAGACACTTTAGTTGAAGTACGCTCTGCTTCAGCAAAAACTTTAGCGAGTAAAAAAGAAATTTCTTCGCAAATTGGTAAAGTGCAAAACGAAGCTAAGGATTGGAAAGGTAAAGCAGAGTTGGCTATCAGTAAAGATAGAGAAGACTTGGCCAGAGCAGCGTTGCAAGAAAAGAAAAAATGTGACGAACATGTTAAAGCTTTGTCCTCTGAACTTAGGGTAGTGGACGAGCAAATTACTAAGTTACAAAGTGAAGTAGGGCAGTTACAAGACAAATTGGCCGATGCTAAAACTCGTCAAAAGGCGATAATATTACGTCAGAAAACGGTCAGCTCTAGGCTTGAAGTGAAAAAAACCTTAGACAGTGGCAAAGTTGATGCTGCGATGGGACGTTTTGAGCAATATGAACGCAAAATTGATGATTTAGAATCACAAGTTGACGCCTATGACTTAGGTAAAAAGACACTCGCTGATGAGTTTGCTGAACTTGAATCTGATGATGAAATTGATGATGAATTAGCAGCGTTGAAGAAAAATATGCAAAGTAAGTCAACCGCTAATAAAAAATAAGACCTATTCGAGTTAAAAAGGAGATAAATTGTGGAAGACGTGATTGGAATCATAGTAGCACCTATCATTATATTTATGATCTTTGTCGCTCCGATATGGTTGATAATGCATTATCGGAGCAAAAAACAAATGAGTCAGGGACTGACTGATGACGAATACGGCACATTGCAAGAATTAGCTGATAGAGCCGAAAAAATGGCAGATCGCATTCATACATTAGAGTCTATTTTGGATGCTGAGGCGCCAGAGTGGAGGAATAAGGTATGAGGACTTACGGTACTTTGCACAGAGATCCGAGTAAAGGAAAAATTGCAGGAGTCTGTGCTGGCATAGCAGAGTACTTTGGCATGGAAATCTGGTTAGTGCGAATTCTTACATTAACGGGGTTTTTCTTACTAGGAGGCCCATTTTTCTTTGTTGGTTATATTGCTGCGTGGTTTATTTTAGAGAAAAAACCTAAAGGTTATATTGCAAAACCAAGAGGGGAAGCGTTTGGGCGTAAAGGTCATCAAAACAAGGAACAAGGTAAAGGATGGCACAATATACCCGAAGAGGAATCAGAGAAGGTTGTGGTCAAGTCTAAAATTTGGCAAGCAGGAGAATCACCAAAACAGGCTTTTATTGATATAAAACAGCGCTTTGAAAAAAATGAAACTAGACTGAGAAAAATGGAAACTTATGTGACCTCATCTGAGTTTCAACTCAACCGAGAATTAAGCAAACTTTAACCTAATCAAAAAGGGCTAGCATAAGACTAGCCCTAATTGTTGCGCTTTTAAAAATTATACAAGGTTGATATATTTTTATGCAGACGTCTTTTTTGCAACATCCAAACATTCAACTCTCCAAACAAAAGCTCAAGTTAACCGCTGCTAGATTGGTTAATCACCATGTTAATTTGGCCGTAACTGGATTGAGTGGCAGTGGTAAAACCGCATTTATTACATCACTCGTTAATCAACTAATTGAAGCTAATGAAGGTGCACACCTGCCTTTTTTCTCAGTGGTCAGAGAATCACGGTTAATAGGGGTTAAAAGGGATGTGCAACCTAACTTAACCTTTAGTCGTTTTGCTTACGAAGAAGCAATGGCAAAGCTAACCCAAACGTCGCCACAATGGCCTTCGTCTACCAAAGGTATTTCACAGGTAAGGTTGAAAATAAAGTACAAGAAGAGTCGCGGTTTGAGTAAATATTTAACTGAAGACGCCACGCTAACTCTTGATATTACCGACTACCCTGGAGAATGGTTGCTTGATTTACCGCTGCTAGAGATGAATTATGCCCAGTGGTCTAGTCATTGTGAAGAGGAGCTTAAAGATCCGAAGCGAAACGTTTTGGCAAAATCGTTTTTTGCGGCACTGTCAGATTTTGATTTGAACGCTAAGGGAGATGAATTGGCCCTGCAAAACATTGCAGAGTTGTATACTCAGTATCTTATTGATTGCCAAGCTAATGGTTATCAATTATTACAGCCCGGACGATTTATATTACCTGGAGAGTTGTCAGGAGCACCGGTTTTGCATTTTTTCCCTGTGAGCAGCGAACAATTAGAACTGCAAAACGTTGACCTCAGTCATCCTGCTAAAGACAGTAATGCTGCGTTATTAATGCAACGCTACAAACACTATAAAACACAAGTGGTGCAACCCTTTTATAAAGAGCATTTTAAGCGCTTTGACCGACAAGTTGTTTTGGTGGATTGTTTATCAGCATTAAATCGGGGTTTTCATAGCTATCAAGACCTGCAGAAAGCACTAGATTGGCTGATGGGGAGTTTTCAATATGGATCTTCCAATATTCTTAATCGTTTATTTCAACCTAAAATTGATAAATTAGTGTTTGCTGCAAGTAAGGCTGATCACATCACACCAGATCAGCAAACTAACTTGGTCAAGTTATTGGAAAGTATGCTGCATAGCGCAAGGAAACAAATACAATATGATGGTGTGGTTACCGAGTCGACTGCGATATCGGCTATTCGCGCTTCGAAGTCGGGTCTTGGCCAGCTAAATGGCGAAAGCATTCCTGTTCTGCAAGGCAGAAATACACAAGGCGACGCCATTACTTTGTATCCTGGCGAAGTGCCACAAAGTTGCCCAGCACCAGAATTTTGGACTCAACAACAATTTGAATTCCCAAAATTATCGCCACCAGTTATGAATTCTGAACATGTGTTGCCCCATATTAGAATGGATCAAATTCTCGATTTTCTATTAGCGGATAAATTAACATGAAACCATCGTCTCTATCCCTAGAACAACAGTTAGTGGAAAACTCAGCTCCGAAAATCAAAGGAGCCCATGTTTTTGACAGCCAAGAAGCCAATACCCCGGCACAACCAAAAGTTAAACCAGCGGTCATGGTGACTGATCTTGATTCCATTGAGGTGACCGAAGAACCCATTCCTGACAGATTACCTTTACCGCAAGCAGAAGAATTAACCATAAAAAAAACTGGGCGCAAATGGATCGCGGTTTTATTCGCCATTGTATTGTTAGCAAGTGGTGCGGAGTTAGCTTTTTTTATTCTTGCCACGGTTGAGAAAATGGATTGGTTAGCAGGCGTGTGGTTGGCTATTTTTTCTGTGTTGGGTATATGGGTTCTGCGCCAAATTATTATCGAATACAAAGGACTCAAACAACTTAAACGTCAAGAAAATATTCGTAGCCAATCCCAACAAATGGCCTCTACTAGTGTGATAGGGTTAGCTGAACAACATTGCTTAAAAATTGCAAATAGTCTGCCTAAGGATTATCAAAATTTGGTGGTAAATTGGCGCGATAGCGTTGATTCACATCATTCAGATAGTGAGGTGTTATCTTTATTTGAACACCAAGTATTAGCCCCTATTGATAGATTGGCCCTAAAACAAGTGAGCAATAATGCTTCGGCAGCAAGTGTCATGATTGCAGTTAGTCCTTTTGCATTATTAGATATGTTGATAGTACTGTGGCGCAATATTCGAATGATGAACCAAGTCAGTGCGATTTACGGTTTACGCTTAGGGTATTGGGGCAGAATAAGTTTGATCCGAAAAATATTCCACACCATGCTGTATGCAGGTGCCGCAGAGATTTTATCCGATGCAGGTAATTACGCATTGAGTGCCGGGATCACCGGTAAAATTTCCACACGTATCGCCCAAGGAATGGGGGCTGGTGTGCTTACTGCCCGAATAGGTCTAAAGGCGATTAATGAAAGCCGTCCTTTGCCTTGGTTATCAGAAAAAAAACCTGGGTTGTCGGGTATCAGCAAACAGTTGTTAGCTGATCTTAATAAGCACCTTAGTTAATGAATTCCGCTTAGTTAGGTGGGTTATATAATGATTTTTCTGTTGCATTTGTAAGCTTTTATTTACAGTTTTACCGCTACACTATTACACCGCTATGACTTTAGATTTAGGGGAGGGTGAGTACACTTTTCCATGGTTTAACTAACAAATTAGTGTAATTTCATGTCAAAAAACACTCGTTATGAGTCTCATCAACCAGATGAGAGCGGTCTGGTAAATTGGAGTGGAGAAGAAAATAAGGTTTGGGCTGCATTGTTGCAAAAACAATTGGGATTGCTCAAAGGACGTGCATGTGATGAATATATGCATGGCCTGAAGCTGCTGAATTTACCCTCTGAACGAATTCCACAGTTAGCGGAAATTAATGCCGTTTTGATTGAAGCGACTGGGTGGCAAGTCAAGCAAGTCCCGTCTTTGATAAATTTTGATGATTTTTTTGGTTTATTAGCGAACAAACAATTTCCAGTCGCGACATTTATACGTTCAAATGAAGAATTTGAGTACTTACAAGAACCCGATATCTTTCATGAAATTTTTGGGCATTGTCCGTTACTCACCAATCCAGCCTTTGCTCACTTTACTCATACCTATGGAAAACTTGGTTATGCAGCAAGTAAAGAAGAAAGGGCTTTTTTGGCTAGGTTGTATTGGTTCACTGTTGAGTTTGGTTTAGTGAATACGCCTGAAGGAACTCGAATTTATGGGGGCGGGGTTTTGTCTTCACCCGGTGAAACAATTCATGCAGTCGAGTCCGATGATTGTGTGCACATGCCAATGCAGCCATTAGACGCCTTAAGAACCCCTTATCGTATTGATATTATGCAGCCGATTTATTATGTGCTGAAGTCATTTGACGCCCTTTTTGATATTGCCGAAATGGATATTATGACTTTGGTTAGTCAAGCCAAAGAGCTAGGACTGTATGCACCAAGGTTTTTACCAAAAGACAAACAGGCTGGTTAATTGTTTATTTAACCCTATTCTCACAATTAAAAAGTGGAGTGCTTGAACCCTAAACTTACGAGGGCAGTATTAGGCATGATATAACAAATAGCTGCTGCAGTTAGGGTCGTAGTCTCCACTTCAAGCGTTTTAACCTCTCATTGAAACGGTAGTTTTGCCTGTAGTATGTCTAGCCTCTTTATAAACAAAAATTATGCTGTATCAATTACTAACGAATAACACTGTCTAAGCTCAAAAAATTGTAATAATATCTTTACGCTTTCCCAAGTTGGGTGGGTCTAGTTTTGTATTCAATGAGGTTGCAAATGCGCTTAGAAGTAAACTGCCAAGATCGCTTGGGCATTGCCCAGGATGTGTTAGATATTTTAGTCGAACATGAGATCGATTTACGTGGAATTGAAATTGATGAACAAGGAAAAATTTTTCTTAACTTCCCGAATATGGAATTTTCAGACTTTCAACATTTGATGCCCAAAATACGCAAAATTGAAGGTATAGAAGACGTAAAAACCACTCCTTTCATGCCTATAGAGAGAGAGCAATATCAGCTAAAAGCATTATTACAGACCTTGCCCGATCCCGTTTTTTCAGTGGATACTAAAGGAAAAATCATCTTAATTAACGATGCGGTAGTAGCCAATCTAGAAATTCCCAGACATGACATTATTGGTAGCGATATTGCTGAGTTACTTAAAGGGTTTAACGTTATTCGCTGGTTGGAAGGTAAAAATCCTCAGTCTCAGGCACAAAGGATCAGATTCTTAGAACAAGATTATTTGCTTGATATGTTACCCGTAATGGTGCCTGACTCAGACGGCGCTGATATTTTAGCGGGTGCAGTATTTATGTTGAAGTCTGAACTTCGCTTAGGGCAGCAACTTACTGTTTTTCATAAGGCAAGCGTAGACAGTTTTATTTCTATCCAAGCGGATAGCAAGGCTATGAAAAACGTTGTCAGAGAAGCCAAAAGAATGGCTGAATTGGATGGACCTATCATTATCTTTGGTGAAACAGGCACAGGAAAAGAGATGCTTGCTAAAGAATGCCATGAAGCGAGTCGACGTAATGAAGGGGCATTTTTAAGATTAAACTGTGCCTCTTTGCCGGATAATGTCGCTGAGGAAGAGTTATTTGGAAGTGCTCAGGAATTGCACGGACAAATCGAAAGTAAAGTGGGTTTGTTAGAACTGGCTAAAGGTGGCACTTTGTTCTTAGACGAGGTAGGTGAATTGTCAGCACAGCTTCAAGTAACACTTTTGCGAGTTTTACAAAAGAACAGCTATCGTAGGTTGGGTGATGAAAAAGAGCTGCAGTTGGATGTGCGTATAATTTGTTCGACTCAAAAAGACCTAGGTAAATTAATGCAGGAAGGGCGCTTTAGAGAAGATTTGTTTTACCGTTTAAATGTGCTGAGTTTAGTTTTACCACCATTACGAGAACGAAAATCAGATATTATTGCTTTAGCTGAACGTTTCATAAAACAGCACAGTGTTAAATTAGGTCGAAAATCGCCTAAGATGACCAAGGCTTGTGTTGATTATTTACATACTTATCCTTGGCCTGGCAATGTGAGACAACTTGAAAATGCACTTTATCGCGCGATTTCATTGCTAGAAGGCAACGAATTAGAGAAGGAAAATATTCAACTTCCTTCATGTTCTGCAACTGTCAGTTTTGTTTCAGAAGAATTTGCAGGAAGTCTAGATGATGAGGTAAAGCGTTTTGAAAAAGACATTTTGATGCGGCTGTACCCCAGCTATCCAAGTACTAGGCAGTTGGCGAAAAAACTAGGGTTAAGTCACACCGCTATTGCCAATAAATTACGAGATTACGGGATCAATAAAAAAACAGTAAAGATTGTTTGAAAATGGGATAGTCATTATTTTATGAGACTATTGTTTCAGCTAGATTTCAAGGTCGCCTATTTACAAATTAATTAAATTTTTTTCAATCAATCTGCTAGTCGTCAACTAGCAGATTTTCTTATAGATTCTTAATCGGTAATTCAGTGGTATTTTTAACTTGTTTAAGTGCAAAAGTAGAACTTAAATGGTCGACTAAAGGCAGATTAGTCAGCTTAGTTTTAAGTAAATGCTCATATTCTTCAATACTTTCTACCACAACCTTCAATAAATAGTCTTTATCTCCACTTGTGGTATGGCACTCAACTATGGATTCAATACTTTGCACCGCTTTTTCAAAGTCATTTAAAGATTCGCCATCATGATTTTTTAAGGTGACATAGATAAAAACTGACACACCCAGATTTAATTTTTTGCTGTCTAATAGCGTGACTTTTTGCAGAATGATTTTGTCTGCTTCCAAGCGTTTAACTCTTCTCCAACATGGTGTGTGTGATAAACCCACTTTTTGACTTAAGTCAGCCATTGATACCGTCGCATCCTTTTGCATTACCCGCAAAATTTCTCGATCGAATTTATCTAATTTCATAAAATATTTGTTTAATTAAAAGAGTGAACTTAATTTGTAGCATGATGAAAGTTTAATTCTTTTTCAAGACAAAAATGAGGATATTTATCCTAGTGACTGATTTCTTCGGTGATTTATCAGTGTAACTAAATTAGTAGCCCAAGAAAGTAGCAAAAGATGTCCTATATCTTTTGGGATATCATTGCTTTATTAGATAAGTTAACGAGAGAATAAAATGTCGGTTTTTGAGCATAGCGAATTTGATGGGCACGAACATGTGGCTTTTCACCAAGATAAGGCATCTGGATTAAAAGCAATCATAGCTGTTCATAATTCAAATCTTGGAAACGCCTTAGGTGGCTGCCGAATGTGGCCCTACCTTAGTGATGAGGAGGCATTGCGAGACGTGCTGAGATTATCTAAAGGCATGACATATAAAGCAGCAATGGCTGGTCTTAGTCAAGGAGGAGGCAAGGCTGTTATTTTGGGGAATCCTCGTACTGAGAAAACACCAGAAAAAATGTTAGCCATGGGCAAATTCATTGATAGTTTATCTGGGCAGTATATCAGCGCTGAAGATTCAGGTTTAAGTGTTGATGATTTGAAGTTAATGGGCAAACAAACTGCCTATGTGTCAGGGATCCAAGCCAAATATCATATTAATTCAGAACCCGCTGACGGTAACCCTGCACCGTCAACAGCTTATGGCGTGTATGTTGGACTGAAGGCGACTGTCAAATACGCAATGAATACAGAGCTAAAAGGTGTGAAAGTGGCTATTCAAGGTTTAGGGCATGTAGGATTACGTTTGGCTAAACATTTACATAGTCAGGGCGCAATTTTATATGTAACTGATATCCATCCGGAAAATATTGAAATAGCGGTTAATGAATTTTCAGCTATCGCAGTTAAGCCACAAGATATCTATGACTTAGATGTGGATGTATTTGCCCCATGTGCAATGGGAGCCATTCTAGATGACGACAATATTGCGAAACTAAAGGTAAAAGTAATTGCTGGCGCAGCCAACAATCAGTTGGCAAAAGAAGCCTTTGGCCAGTTATTAGCAGACAAAGGGATTGTGTATGCGCCAGATTATGTCATTAATGCCGGTGGAATAATCGACATATACCATCAATCAATCCCTAGCTCTGATAAAGGATTACGAGAACATATTGAAAAAATCAGCGATACACTAGTAGAAATATACCAGCGTGCTGAGTCACAAGGAATTGCTACCAATATTATTGCTAATGAAATTGCAGAAGAACGATTCGGTAAATAATTAAATTGTCCTAAAAAGTGGGTTGCATATGACATGAGCTTTGTTCATAATGCGCCCGCCTTAATGAGAACCGCAAATTTTCACTAAGGTTTTTCAATGGTGACCTTTCGGTCCCCTCGCAATGATACTTTGTGAACCCGGTCAGGCCTGGAAGGGAGCAGCCGCAGCAAACGACTCATGTGCCGAGGTGTGGCTGGAAGGGCACCACCAATCCACTCCGAACCGCTCGACAAGCCTTG
>NZ_CAXBNC010000021.1:0-89906 GCF_963977085.1 uncultured Paraglaciecola sp.
GTTTTTACTACTTATAACTTGGCGGCTTGCCTTTAATTAGATTAACTAAGAACAAAGGTAACCTATCTAATAGTTGGCCAGAAATATATCCTTTGATACACACTGGAACAATCGTAAGTAAAATAATTATAGTAAAGACAATCTGTGGAATAACATCTCCAGAGTAATCGATAAACACTAAGGATGACATTAGAAATACGCTTATAATTAACCCTAAAACTCTATACAGCGGGTTCATTTTTATATTTGGTTCCATGATATTTTAACTCCATAATATGACGAAAAAACCTAACGCTTAATATCGAGCACGTCGTATATATAACTTCTCGATTTGATTTTTGTTGTCGTCGTTTTCTGGCCTTACCCTTTGATTTTATTATATATTTTTTATTGTTTCAGTAACAAAATAACAACGAGTTGCCAAGCAAAAGGATACATAGGTTTAACGAGATTTTCTGCTTCCTATTAAAAACCATGTGAAAAATATTTTCCATTGTTAAATTAATACCTTAGCCTATTTGTGAAAAACAAAGCGAGAATGAAAGGGGTAATATAGCAGGAAACGAATTAGGCATTATTTATTAAATTTCATTATGCCTGAGTCTATACAGTTGATTTGTAGTCCGTATCATTAAAGTGTTTTAGGATTAAAAATGTGTTGCAGCGGTCTGTTGAAGCGAGAAACTGAAATGTGAGGTTGAATTTCCTGTATTGGTAATTCAACCTCGTACTCTATTTCGATTAGAATCTATGGCGTCTTCTTTGCGAATAAAATAATCCCATTACTAATGGTAATACCAACAACAACAGGTTAGGTTCAGATACCCTCATTACTTGACCTCGAATTTCACCGCTGGGCGAAAAGTCTGTATGAATATTGATATACCACAGGCCAGCAAGTAAATCCGTAGCCTGAGCCGCGCTAATAGTGGCGCTGCCTGAGGTTGGATTAGAAACAATTGGTATGGTTACTTGCACACCGGCATTTTGGTTAAACAGTGCCGCTCCATGAAAGTGTGCCGCTGTAACATTTCCTAATAAGCCCGACCAGCTTATATCCCAGGAAAACTCGTTGCTTACATCATCATAGAGCATGGATGCTATGCCGGTACCCAAACTACCCGATCCAGCCCCTGCATTTGCTTGCGCTCCGTCAAGGTTGGATGTGAGGTTGATAATAGTAGCTTGAGTGGACAGTGAAATAGTGAAGGCCACTAGGGCAAAAAAGGGTGTGAATAATTTACATTTCATTTGCGGTTTTCCTCATTAGTTATTTTAAACTGCCCCGAAATGCGTTCTGTCATTCCTGAGGTAAGGACTTCCTCTTAGAAAAAACCTACACCACACGTTCTTAGGATTTATAAAGTGGAAGAGACATCTGACTACAGATTTATACCAAGCAATAATTGCACCTATAAATAATATCTAAGGATTACAGCCATTTACTTTTTTTGGATAATTAAAAAATTTGAATGTGTAAAAGAAACCGACGGTCTGCATTCGCATTGAGTGGCATTTTATTATTACAAAATAATGCTACATGTATCGCTCAATGGGACAAAAGAGGAAGCAGAATTGTCTGGTTGTTTTTAGTCTCGAGGCTGCCATCCTCTTAATTTTTTGCAACATCAACAACTGGCACCGCGCCGACTGTTAAATTCGATTGTGTTTCGATAATTTATCGTCTCGGATAACGTTTAAGACATTATTTGTTTCAAAAAACGTTTCAAGGCTGCAGGTTTTATAGGTTTAGGTAAATAATGTAAATCTGCATCTATGGCTTGGTTGCGAACTTCTTCTGTTCTGTCAGCGCTGCTTAAGACGCCAGGTACATTTACCTGCCAATTTTTTCGCAATACTTGTGCGGCTTGGATGCCAGTCGCCCCATTATCTAAATGATAATCGAGAAACAGCATATCTGGGCATGTTGTGCAGCTGGTTAATGCATCTTCTACATTATTAAAGGCGCAGACAGTGGCTCCCCAGCTTTGGAACAAGTGAGTAACCGCTTGTATTGTATTAACGTCGTTTTCAATGATAACTATGACTTTATTCTGAAGTAAAACAGATGAATCAGCAGTGGGTTTAGTTTGTAGTAATTCAGTGCTAGAAATTCGCAACCCTTTAGGCACGGTAACTTCAAAACAACTCCCATGGTTTAGTGAAGACGTTAGATTAATAGTATGCTGAAGTAGGGCACTGATACGTTCTACTATGGTTAGACCCAAACCTAAGCCCTGATTATTATTTTGTTTGTCTAATTGGTTAAATTCTTTAAAAATTTCTTTTTGTTGATCTTGGGCAATGCCTTTACCAGTGTCATACACTCTAATTTTTATATATTGTTTTTGCCTTTTGGCGACAACTAATATTTTGCCAGACTCGGTATAACGAACGGCGTTAGATATTAAGTTTTGTAACACCCTTCTCAATAACTTTTTGTCAGAGGAGACACAAGCTGAACAGGGCACATATCTTAGTTGTATGCCCTTTCGCTGTGCCAAAATAGTGAACTCCTGAACTAAGGGGGTTAACAACTCGCTCAGTTTAAAGTTCTGAATGTTAGTGGTTAAAATACCTGAGTCTAACCTTGTCATATCCAATAGTGTCGATAATAGTTCTTCGGCATTATTAAGAGACTGGATTAAATTATGACTCATGTCTGCGATGTCTTGATTGGGCGCTTTTTCTTTAATCAGTGACGCAAATAAGCTCGCTGCATTAAAAGGTTGCATTAAATCATGACCGGCGGCTGCCAAAAATTTGCTTTTACTGTCATTGGCTTTTTCGGCTTCTTGTCTGGCTCCGTCAAGGGCAATGTTAGCCGTTTCCAATTGTGCCGTGCGTTCCGCGACGCGGCTTTCTAAGTGTTGTTTAGATTGCTGTAATTGCTGTTGAATATTGATGTAGTCGGTAATATCGCTATAAGTAGTCACAAAGCCACCACCAGGAAGAGGGCTGCCGTTCACTTCAATAGTTTGCCCATTTTCTTGTTCGCGCACAAATTTGTAATGACTTCCGATACGCATGTATTGCATACGTTTTTCAATTTCAGAGTCTATTTTTGCCTTCTGACCAAATAGCCCTCTGTGGGCGTTAAACAGTAATAAGTCCTTAATTGGTATGCCGACTTGAATTAAGCTGGCGGGGTAATCGAATAACTCAATATATCGTTGATTCCAAGCCAAAAGAGACAAATTTACATCGACTACACATATGCCTTGGTGAATATGTTGCACCGAGGATTGCAAGACTTCATGATTAAAGTGGAAGGTGTGGCTCGCTTCTTCAACGAGCTCGACTAACTCTTCTATGGCGACATCTTTTTTCTCGGCAATGGCAGACAGTAAAATTCTGGCACTCACATTACCCACTTGATTGGCTATCTCGTTTTCTATACTGGCTAATAATTTAGGACTTGCGTAGGCAGATGACTGCTCGATTGGCAGATTATTCAGTAAAAATTGATGCCGTTCTTTGTCTAATACTTTTTCTGTAACCGCAAGCAGTTTAGATATTTTAGTGGCCTGGTTTAACGTTGAAAAGGCATGTTCTTCTTGCCCGCCTATTTGCAGCTCTTTACTGGCGGGTAAAATCAAACTAAACAATACAAAACAAAAGGTATTAACCAATAAACTCAACACAAAGCCTGAGGCGAGTTGTAAATCATTGGGAGGGGGATCAAAGTAATAACTGGCGGTTATACTTGGCCAAAGTAACCAATATGCCCAACAGACAGCCCCCGAAACTAAAGCAATCATGGCGGCTGTTTTATTGCGTTTTTTCCAATATAAACCACCAATAATAATGGGGAGTGTTTGTGACAGTAACGCAATTGCGATTATGCCACTTTTTACTAAAGGCGCGGTTTGACTGATATCCAAGTGATACAAATAAGCGATACCCATCACCACCACAACAGTTGCTCGGCGGGTAAATAACACGGCTTTGGGGGTGAGATTATGTTTTTGTAATCGTTGTAGCTGAATTTTTAGGCGCAATGGCGTTACTAAGTTGTTGGAAATCATGATCCCCATGGCGAGTGTTGCCACTATCACCATACTGGTGGCCGCTGATAAACCGCCAATAAAAGAGATTAGCGCCACAGCAGTGCTACCTCCTTCCATTGGTAATGCCAGTGCATAGATATCAGTATTAACTAGGGTTGTTTCGTCAAACACTATGTGTCCGGCAATACCTATTGGTAGAATAAACACTGTCATTAGGCATAAATATAATGGGAACAGCCAGCGGGCAGTTCTTAGCTCTTCGCTACCATTATTTTCAACAAAGTTAATATGAAACTGGCGGGGTAAACAGAACATTGAACATACCCCTAATAACATGTGGCTTAGGTATACCCAAATAGCGGAGTCAGACTGGATGATTTGTTGGCTTTTAGGATGTAATTGCGCTTGACCGAATAAGTCTAAAACGCCGTTAAACATCACATAACAAACGTATATACCCACAATGAGTAAAGCGATGAGCTTAACCAAAGAAGCAAATGCAATTGTCAGCATTAATCCAGGATGTTTGTCGCTGGCACTGAGAGACTGGGTACCAAACAAAATCGCAAAAAGAGCCATTAAAATCGCAACATAGGCACCAACATTGCCACTCCAGCTTACGTCTATACCCACTAATATCGCAACACTTTGACTCACTGAATCAAGTTGTAATGCGATATAAGGGATCACCCCAATTAGACACAAAACAGTGACTAAGGCTGCAAGTAGATAAGATTTCTCAAAGCGTAAACTGATAAAATCGGCTAAAGAGCTGACTTGGTGCTGGTGGCACAACAAACTGATTTTACGTAATACTGGATGCGCAAATAAAAAGACTAAGATCACACCTAAATAGGTTGGAACAAATGCCCATCCGTACTGAGTGGCTTGGGTTGTGGTGCCAAAAAATGCCCACGAGGTACAATGCACACCTAAGGCTAAACTGTAGATAAAGGGGTGTTGTTGTTGGCCTTTATAACGTTTGTCGGCCCAAAACGCTAAGGCAAATAACACTAATAAGTAACAGAGTACTAATGCGGAAACTGTCCAGACATTGATCATGTGTTTGTTAAAATTAATCGATAATTCAGTACTTTACCCTTAGTTAAAGAAATATGAAAGGTCACTTCTTAGACATTTCTGAATGGTTATTGTTGTTAAATCAAAAAAACATCAATTAAAAACCCTTGAAGCTAATAAATATAGCCCCATTAACAGTGGCAGTTGAAAAATTGCGTAAAGAGTATACGGAGCTAAGCATGTCAAAAGAACAAACGACCCAGCACGATGAAGAATTAGAAGCTGGTATTGAAGGTCAGCAACAAGAAACCGAGCAACAAGACCCTGAACAAGAAGTGGTCGAGTTGTCTGAAGATCAGCAACGTATTGTTGAATTAGAAGCGGCGGTTATTGCAGCTGAAACTAAACTTGCTGACCAAAAAGATTCAGTCATGCGCGCTATAGCGGATGCTGATAACGCTCGTAAACGTGCGCAAGGTGAAATCGACAAAGCTCGCAAATTTGCGTTAGAAAAATTTGCCGGTGAATTATTGCCAGTAGCCGACAACTTAGAGCGTGCTTTACAGGTAGCTAATCCAGAAGATGAAGCTATAAAACCAATTGTTGATGGCGTCGAATTAACACTTAAGTCGTTTATCAGCACAATTGAAAAATTTGGAATGACAGTGATTGACCCACAAGGTCAACCTTTTAATCCAGAACAACATCAAGCTATGTCGATGCAAGAAAACGCAGAGTTGCCAGCTAATACAGTGATGGCAGTGATGCAAAAAGGGTATGAGATCAATGGTCGTTTGTTACGTCCCGCCATGGTTATGGTGACTAGAGCGCCAGAAGGCGGTGTAGATACTCAAGCTTAATGACTGTTGCTTATTTAGAAGTGCAGAATTAGCAAAAATAATTACAGTTTTGTGATGGTTTATTTTCAATAAGATGTTGAAAATCTAAATAATAACCCCACAAAGTGTACAAGCTTTTAAGAACAATTTTTTGGAGACAAACTAATGGGTAGAATCATTGGAATCGATTTAGGTACTACTAACTCTTGTATAGCAGTATTAGATGGCGACAAAGCCAAAGTATTAGAAAATGCAGAAGGGGATCGTACTACTCCTTCGATCATCGCTTACACAAATGATGGTGAAATTTTAGTTGGACAACCAGCTAAGCGCCAAGCGGTGACTAACCCACAAAATACCTTATTCGCAATAAAGCGTTTAATTGGTCGTCGTTGGGAAGATAAAGAAGTGCAACGCGATATCGACATCATGCCTTTCAAAATTGTTAAAGCTGACAATGGTGATGCATGGGTTGAAGCCAAGGGCGAAAAAATGGCACCGCCGCAGATTTCTGCTGAAGTGTTGAAAAAGATGAAGAAAACTGCCGAAGATTACTTAGGTGAAGAAGTCACAGCTGCGGTTATCACTGTACCTGCTTACTTTAACGATTCGCAACGTCAAGCAACGAAAGATGCTGGTCGAATTGCTGGACTTGAAGTAAAACGTATTATCAACGAGCCTACAGCTGCTGCACTTGCTTACGGCATGGACAAGAAAAAAGGCGACAGTGTTGTAGCCGTATACGACTTAGGTGGTGGTACATTTGATATCTCTATCATCGAAATTGATGAAGCTGATGGCGAGCACACCTTTGAAGTATTAGCGACTAACGGTGACACGCACTTAGGTGGTGAAGATTTTGATAACCAAGTCATTAACTACTTAGTAGATGAGTTTAAGAAAGACTCAGGTATGGACTTGCGTAAAGATCCTCTTGCGATGCAGCGTTTAAAAGAAGCCGGTGAAAAAGCCAAGATTGAATTGTCTTCTGCACAGCAAACTGAAGTGAACTTACCATACATCACTGCTGATGCGTCTGGTCCTAAGCACCTTACTATTAAATTGACCCGTGCAAAACTTGAATCATTGGTTGAGTCAATGGTTAAGGCAACACTAGAGCCACTTAAAAAAGCGTTAGCTGATGCCGATTTATCTGTTGGTGATATCAACGATATTATTTTGGTAGGTGGTCAAACACGTATGCCTTTAGTTCAGAAATATGTCACTGAATTTTTTGGTAAAGAGCCACGTAAAGATGTTAACCCTGATGAAGCAGTAGCTGTAGGCGCAGCGATTCAAGGTGGCGTATTGTCTGGTGATGTGAAAGACGTATTGTTACTTGACGTAACACCGCTTTCTTTAGGAATCGAAACTATGGGTGGTGTTATGACTACTCTAATCGAGAAAAACACTACTGTACCTACTAAGAAGTCTCAAACTTTCTCTACAGCAGAAGACAACCAGTCTGCGGTAACGATTCACTGTCTGCAAGGTGAGCGTAAACAAGCTTCGGGTAACAAATCTTTAGGTCAATTTAACCTAGAAGGTATTCGTGCTGCACAACGTGGTGCACCGCAAATCGAAGTGACCTTTGATATTGATGCTGATGGTATTTTACATGTATCAGCGAAAGATAAAGATACAGGTAAAGAACAAAAAATCACCATCAAAGCCTCTTCAGGTTTGACTGATGAAGAAGTAGAACAAATGGTTCAAGATGCTGAAGCAAATAAAGATGCTGATGTGAAATTTGAAGAACTTGTTCAAGCTCGTAACCAGGCTGATGGCTTGATTCACGGTACACGTAAGCAAGTTGAAGAAGCAGGCGATGCGTTAAGTGAAGAAGACAAAACTGAAATTGAAACCGCTGTAGTTGCTCTTGAAGGGGCAGTGAAAGAAGGTGACAAAGAAGCGATTGAAGCTAAAACTCAGGAGCTTATTCAAGCGTCTGCCAAGTTAATGGAAGTGGCTCAAGCTAAAGCTGCCTCTGAAGGCGCAGCTCAAGGTGGCCCAGAAGCAACTGATGCAGGTGCTAAATCACAAGATGATGATGTAGTAGATGCTGAGTTTGAAGAAGTAAAAGAAGACGAAAAGAAATAATTTTTTCGACTTAAAAGGCTGACTCCATAGTGAGTTGGCCTAGCTCGGCGCAACAGTGAATTCTGGGTGCGCCTTGTTTGTATTAAAAGCTAGTCATTTTATGGCTATGGCAAAATAAGAACTAGATACCGCAGGATAACGAATCGAGATGTCGAAGCGAGATTATTATGAAGTGTTGGGAGTGGACAAAAGTGCCACCGAACGCGAGATAAAAAAGGCTTATAAGCGCCTAGCGATGAAATACCACCCAGATAGAACTCAGGGTGATAAAGCTATGGAAGAAAAATTTAAAGAAGTGCAAGAAGCACACGAAATGCTTACCGATTCGCAGAAACGTGCTGCTTATGATCAATACGGTCATGCTGGAGTTGACCCAAATCGCGGCGGCGGTGGACATGGCGGAGATTTCGGCGATATATTTGGTGACGTATTTGGCGATATTTTTGGTGGTGGACGAGGAGGCGGTGGTCGTCAATCTCGAGCGCGTCAAGGTTCGGATCTACGTTACAACTTAGAGCTTTCTCTTGAAGAAGCAGTAAAAGGCAAAAGTGTCGAAATTCGTGTGCCTACACTAGTAGGTTGTGAGCCTTGTGACGGTTCTGGCGCGAAAAAGGGCTCAAGCCCAACTACTTGCCCAACCTGTCATGGTCAAGGCCAAGTGCAAATGCGCCAAGGTTTCTTTGCTGTACAGCAAACCTGTCCAACTTGTTCTGGCAGAGGCAAGATCATCTCTGATCCTTGTAAAGCTTGTCATGGTCAAGGCCGCGTAGAAAAAACCAAAACATTGTCGGTTAAAGTACCAGCCGGTGTGGATACGGGGGACAGAATTCGTCTATCTGGAGAAGGCGAAGCCGGTGAAATGGGCGCGCCAGCAGGCGACTTATATGTACAAGTTCATGTTCGTGACCACAAAATCTTTACCCGCGAAGGTAACAACCTATACTGTGAAGTACCTTTAAGCTTCACGAGAGCGGCGTTAGGCGGTGAGATTGAAGTGCCTACCTTAGAAGGCAAGGTTAAGTTAAAAGTCACAGCAGAAACCCAAACCGGTAAAATGTTCCGTTTGCGTAATAAAGGTGTTAAGTCTGTGCGCAGTGGCAGTGTTGGCGACCTAATTTGTAAAGTGGTCATTGAAACACCTGTTAACTTAAGTGCCCGTCAAAAAGAGTTGTTAGATGAATTGGAAAATTCTATGGGAACAGGTAAAGACGTTGCCAAAAATCGCCCCAAAGAAAGTGGTTTCTTTGACGGTGTGAAGAAGTTTTTTGATGATTTAACAAATTAATTTAGTAATATTAATTGATTCTAAAGCCGCTATTTTTAGCGGCTTTTTTATTACTACATCCAAGACTTTTGACTGGACTCTACCTGATAAAGTCCTTGGTCAATTAAGCCATAGGCTAATTCTTCACTGATCATAGGCACCTTTAATGAGCCAGAGGCGAGTATAAATTTTACTGAAGCTAATTGCCGTCTTTTCATGAGTAAGTTTTGTTGGAACTGAATTTGCTGGAGTTTATAGGTAGGAAAACAATAATAATCGACACCAATTAACCCTTTTCTTAGATAGACAAAACCTTTGTCTCTAGCAATACCCCAACGTTTCCAGCGTAACACCACTAACCCGCAAAGCCCTAGAAATACTGTACTTGCCAGCACTGCCAACATTAGTTTGTCATTTATAACAGTGACGCTTGTAACGATTAACCACAGCGGCATTAAGATATAAACAATATTGCGAAAAATAAAACGTTTACTAATGGCGGTAAACGCATTTTTGGAAACTAAAGTGTTCAGGGCGTTACCGGGGTATGCATCATCAATCAAGGTTTGGCATTCATGAGGTTTAATAGAAGGCACAATAATTTTGCTGCTGGATGCCGAAGAATTAAGATTTTTGGAAAAAGAGTTACTTTGTTCAAAATTAAGATTAATTCGTTTAAGCAATACGTCTAACCAGTCTTGTTTTTGCACCACCATTTGTAAACGACTTAAACTCATGCTGACTTCGTGCTTGGTGAATAAACCACTGCGTCTTATGTATTTGTCGTCCTGTTTACTCAGGGTATAGCCATAAAAACTAATGATTGCACCTATTACCGAAAAGCTCACTAATAGCAACATGATCAACATTGTCAGTGACAGGGCATATAAAGCCACTTCAAGTAGCGAATGGGTTTGTAAACTAAAGAGTTCTGTTAAATTAATTCCTAAGTCTGTTAACCATTCACCAACCGAGTCGACTATTTTGTTATAGAAAGGGGCTAAACCTCCAAGAAAGATCCAAATTCTATTACTGGTAATGCCATGGATGACTAAATCAGATAGATGCCGGCGGTTCAGCACTATTTCTTGCTGAGACTGACTATTGGCTGATTCGCTTTGTAACTCACTTGGCTCAGCTGAAGTGTTTTCTTGATTGATGTCTACCTTATTGTGCTGTGATTGGCTTTGAATTCGTGTTTTTAATTGTTGCGCAAAATCGAGTTTTATCGCTACCAATTTTGCCTCATTTTTAGCCGAGCCAGCGGTATCTAACTGCAGGCAAGCATGTCCGCTAAAACGATAATAAATTGGTTGTTCTATTTTGACATTTTGTACCCGGGAGAAGGGTAGGTTTAAGTGTTTTTTACTGAAGATACCTGAGCGGATCTCGATATTATCGTCAGTTAATCGATAGCGATACACTTTAAAACTTACAAAGGCAAAGAGTATGAGTAGTACAAAAGCCAATAAAATGGCAGGTAACCAAATAAAAGGGCGTTCTAGCACACTATTATAACTCACCACTATTGCAGGAATGAGATAGATAATATTGCTAAAGAGGTGTTTGAATACACTTACCCCAAAATATAAAATCGCTACTGGTGATAAAACTTGCCATTGGTCTAGATTGTGGGATTGATCCATGGCTTTAATGTTTTTGATGGACGATGTATCAGCCTGATTATCCATGTTTGACCACATCTCTATGCTGCAATATAAATTGACGGAGTTGTTGTGCTTTCTCAACGGGTAAACCGGGGATTTCGAAAGTATGCATCTCGCCGCCAGCACTAAATACTTGTAACCTTGCTAAACCCACTTTACGTTCGAAGGGGCCGCGCTTCAGTTCGATATGTTGAATTCGGGTAATAGGTTGACTCACTACTTTTCGAAAAAATAGGCCACTTGTATAATGTAAGTCTAGCTCTCTAAGGGTATAGGATTTAACGTGATCCCGAGCGTGCGTAAACCAAGTGAGTAATAAGCCTAAAAATGCAACAGCCCAAATAAAGTAAGGTAAAAAACTATGTAACCCTTGGGGTAACGCAACAAAAGGTTGGAAATATACAACCAAAACAATCACACAAATGACCAAGGTAACGCTTAAGTTTATTAAACGATTTAACGGCGCATATTTTTCGGATAGTGAATTGTGCTCTAAATTTAATATGGTAGGTAATTGATCAGTAGCGACTATGGGGTTGCTGAAATTACTTTCTGGCATGAGTAATCCATAAAATAGTGATAAAAATGATGGTATTAATGTTAATACTATCCGACTTTAATCATTAGTGCTGCTTTCCTTATGCAAAGCTGAGGTTAGTTATATAAAAAAGTTAGCTTTTCCTTTACTGCATCAAACACATAATTCAGGCACAATCCCTTCATAAATCACCAATTAAAAATGACTAAAACACAATGAGTAATATTGCTATTTTCGGTGCCAACGGCCGTATGGGTAGAGTCTTGATAGAAGCTATCGAATTAAGTGCGGACGATAAATTGACTGCAGCCGGTGTGCGAGCAACCTCTTCTCTGGTGGGAATAGATGTAGGGGAACTTGCAGGCATAGGCAAAAAAGGCTTATTAGTGTGTGACGACTTATCGACAAAAATCGAACAAATAGAAGTGTTGATTGATTTTACCTTGCCTAGTGCGCTTGCAGATAATCTGGCTTTTTGTGTCGCCCACAAGAAACCAATCATAATTGGTACTACTGGCTTAAATACGGAACAAAAGTTGCTGTTAGACTCTGCTGCTAAACTGATCCCTATTGTTTTTGCAGCTAACTATAGTGTGGGCGTTAATTTAATGCTGAATTTAGTTAGAAAGGCTGCCGCTGTAATGGCTGAAACGGCGGATATTGAGATATTAGAAGCACACCATAGGTTCAAGAAAGATGCACCTTCAGGTACCGCAATGGCAATTGGTGAAGCGATTGCCGATGAAATCGGTAGAGATTTATCTGAATGTGCCGTTTATGGTAGAGAAGGCGAAACGGGTGAACGAAATCAGCAAACTATAGGGTTTGCCACCGTAAGGGCAGGGGATGTTGTTGGTGAACATACCGCATTGTTTGCGGATATAGGTGAAAGGTTAGAAATTACCCACAAGGCTTCAAGCCGATTAACCTTTGCTAAAGGGGCAGTCAAAGCCGCCAGCTGGATTATTAATCAACCTGCAGGTTTGTATGACATGGAAGATGTACTAGGCTTTAAATAACGCTAGTTTATGATTTGGGAATTGCTGCTTTTAGCCCTTATGTATAAAAAGTATGGTTAAACGGTTATTTATGCATTTTATGTAATTGTGAATAGACCTGAAACGCCCTTGTATGTATAATATTGCGAATTTGCCAAAATTCAGTGAGGTCACTTAGATTTCACTTTTTTATAAATTGCAAATTGACTAAATGTTCATGTAAATCATATGTTTATATGAATGTCTTGGGACTCTGTTTATTGTTTTTAAACGGTCAGAGTCCTAGATTAAAACCGTTTAATATCCTGGAGGTTGATTTGGCTAATTCTGCCCTTTTAGTACTTGAAGATGGCTCTGTCTTTAAAGGTACTGCAATTGGAGCTTCTGGTGTGTCGGTTGGCGAGGTAGTGTTTAATACCTCAATGACAGGATATCAGGAAATTCTAACTGACCCTTCTTATGCAGAACAAATTGTCACTCTTACTTACCCGCATATTGGTAATACGGGGATAAATTCTGAAGATTGTGAATCCAATAAAATTTGGGCCAAAGGCCTAATTATTCGTGACTTACCCTTGATCGTAAGTAATTTCCGCAGTGAACAAAGTCTGTCTGATTATTTAGAAGAAAATAACATTCTAGGTATTGCAGATATAGATACCCGCAGATTAACTCGCATTTTGCGTGATAAAGGTGCACAAAATGGTTGCATCATAGCCAGTAACACTCTTGATGATATTCCATTAGATGAAGCTAGCGCATTAGCTAAGGCCCAAGCATTTTCAGGACTTAAAGGTTTGGATTTAGCTAAAGAAGTGACCTGTGATGAGTCTTATCAGTGGACCGACGGTAGTTGGGAATTGGGTAATGGCTTCCAAGGCGCATTAGAAAACCCTAAGTTTCACGTGGTTGCCTATGATTTTGGTGTGAAACGCAATATTTTACGTATGTTAGCTGACCGTGGTTGTAAGTTGACTGTGGTACCAGCCAAAACGACAGCAGATGAGGTGTTAGCCTTAAAACCTGATGGGGTGTTTTTATCAAATGGTCCGGGTGATCCTGAACCTTGTGATTATGCAGTTACAGCGATTAAACAATTATTAGAGACGTCCATTCCTATCTTTGGTATTTGTTTAGGACATCAGTTATTAGCACTCGCTAGTGGCGCAAAAACCGTCAAAATGAAATTTGGTCATCACGGTGCTAACCATCCTGTTAAGGATATCAAAGGTAAGCGCGTTATGATTACCAGTCAGAACCATGGGTTTGCAGTAGATGAAAGTAATTTACCGAATACTTTAGAAGTGACTCATGTGTCATTATTCGATAAATCTTTACAAGGTATTCATCGTACAGACAAACCAGCATTCAGTTTCCAAGGGCACCCTGAAGCTAGCCCAGGTCCACATGATGCTGCGCCATTGTTTGATCATTTTATAGCGTTGATGCAGCAGAGCCAATAAAGCACGCACCATTTAAAGTACAAGAATTAGTAGAGTAATTAAAGACATGCCAAAACGTACCGACATAAAAAGCATCTTGATTTTAGGCGCAGGCCCCATAGTAATAGGCCAAGCTTGTGAATTCGACTATTCAGGTGCACAAGCTTGTAAAGCTTTGCGCGAAGAGGGTTACCGGGTAATTTTGGTTAACTCAAATCCTGCTACCATCATGACTGATCCAGAAATGGCCGATGCCACTTATATCGAGCCAATCCACTGGGAAGTAGTGAAAAAGATCATTGAGAAAGAACGTCCCGATGCGGTATTACCCACTATGGGTGGACAAACTGCCTTGAACTGCGCCCTTGATTTGAATAAGTACGGCGTGCTTGAAGAGTTTGGCGTTGAAATGATCGGAGCAACGGCCGATGCCATTGATAAAGCAGAAGACCGTGAACGTTTTGACAAAGCCATGAAATCCATTGGGTTATCTTGTCCTCATGCAGAAATTGCCCACACTATTGAACAAGCATTTGATGTCAGTTCTCGAATTGGCTTTCCTTGTATTATTCGTCCGTCGTTCACTATGGGCGGTTCTGGCGGTGGTATTGCGTACAATAAACAAGAATTTGAAGAAATATGCCGTCGCGGCTTAGATTTGTCGCCAACCAGTGAGTTATTGATTGATGAATCGCTTATAGGCTGGAAAGAATACGAAATGGAAGTGGTCAGAGACAAAGCTGACAACTGTATTATTGTTTGTACCATAGAAAATATTGATCCTATGGGGGTGCATACCGGTGACTCGATTACTGTTGCGCCCGCCCAAACCTTAACAGACAAAGAATTCCAAATCATGCGTAACGCGGCTATTGCGGTATTGCGTGAAATTGGTGTTGAAACTGGCGGTTCAAACGTGCAGTTCGGCGTGGATCCAAAAACTGGCCGTTTAGTGATTATTGAGATGAACCCTAGGGTATCGCGCTCTTCTGCATTGGCTTCAAAAGCAACGGGTTTCCCAATTGCTAAAGTGGCAGCTAAATTAGCTGTGGGTTATACCCTAGATGAATTAGCCAATGACATTACTGGTGGATTAACGCCTGCGTCGTTTGAGCCTACTATCGATTATGTGGTCACAAAAATACCACGCTTCAATTTTGAAAAATTTGAAGGCGCCAACGACCGTTTAACTACTCAAATGAAATCTGTTGGTGAAGTGATGGCCATTGGTCGTAACCAACAAGAGTCACTACAAAAAGCGTTGCGCGGACTAGAAGTGGGCGTGAATGGTCTCGATTCCATTATTGATATAAATGGGCCAGATGCAAAAGTCACTATTATTCGTGAACTACGTGAACCGGGTGCTGAACGTATTTGGTACATTGGTGATGCGATGCGTATGGGTATGTCAGTAGACGAAATATTTGATTTAACCAATATCGACAGATGGTATTTAGTTCAGATTGAAGAATTGATCATTCTTGAACAACAGATACATGAGTCTGGCCTGTCTGCAATTGATCATGATTTGATGAAAACCCTTAAACGTAAAGGTTTTGCAGATTCTAGAATTGCTGAATTAACTGGCGTAGATGAATCCGATGTGCGTGAAGTACGCCGCGACTTTGATATTCACCCCGTTTACAAACGTGTAGATACTTGTGCCGCTGAGTTTTCTTCAGACACTGCCTATATGTATTCTACTTACGATGAAGAGTGTGAAGCTAACCCCACTGATAATGACAAAATCATGGTGTTAGGCGGTGGTCCCAACCGCATAGGCCAAGGTATTGAGTTTGATTATTGCTGTGTCCATGCCGCCCTTGCGTTGCGAGAAGATGGTTACGAAACCATTATGGTTAACTGTAACCCTGAAACTGTCTCTACGGATTACGATACCTCAGACCGTTTGTATTTTGAGTCTGTGACCTTAGAAGATGTGTTAGAAATTGTACGCATCGAAAAACCTAAAGGTGTGATTGTGCAATATGGTGGGCAAACTCCACTTAAATTAGCACGGGAATTAGAAGCGGCCGGTGTACCTATTATAGGTACGTCACCTGATGCTATTGATAAAGCAGAAGATCGCGAACGTTTCCAAAAGATGGTGAATAAGCTTAATCTTAAGCAACCTGCTAACGCGACTGTTAGAAATCTAGAAGAAGCCTTAGTAGCAGCCGATAAAATTGGTTTCCCATTGGTTGTGCGCCCCTCTTATGTATTAGGTGGCCGTGCTATGGAAATTGTATATGACATCAACGACCTGAAACGTTACTTAAACAATGCTGTTAAAGTATCCAATGACTCACCTGTACTGTTAGACCGATTCTTAGACGATGCCATAGAAGTGGATGTTGATGCGATTTGTGATGGCACAGATGTTGTGATTGGTGGCATTATGGAACATATCGAACAAGCAGGGGTACACTCTGGTGATTCGGCTTGTTCTTTACCGCCTTATTCTCTTAGCCAAGATGTACAAGATGTGATGCGCAAGCAAGTCAAAGCTATGGCATTAGAATTAGGTGTTGTTGGTTTAATGAATACCCAGTTTGCAGTTAAAGATGGTCAGGTGTATTTGATTGAAGTGAATCCTCGTGCTGCTAGAACAGTACCTTTTGTCTCAAAAGCCACGGGTATGCCTCTTGCCAAAATTGGCGCGAGAGCGATGGCCGGTCAATCTTTAGCCTCACAAGGTATTACCAAGGAAATCATCCCGCCGTTTTATTCGGTTAAAGAAGTGGTGTTGCCTTTTGCTAAATTCCAAGGTGTGGATCCATTACTAGGACCAGAAATGCGCTCTACCGGTGAAGTGATGGGCGTGGGTGAAAACTTTGAAGAAGCTTACGCAAAAGCAAATTTAGGTGCTAGTCAACCTATTCCTGTAGGTGGTAAAGCGTTATTATCAGTTCGTTTAAACGATAAAAATCGTGTAATAGAACTAGGTCAAACCATGGTATCTAAGGGATTTACTTTAGAAGCCACTAAAGGTACTGCGACTGTATTGAATAATGCCGGTGTTGAATGTAGCGTTGTTAATAAACTCAGCGAAGGTCGTCCAAATATTGTGGATGCCATTAAAAACGGTGAATATTGCTACATTGTAAATACCACTGAAGGTCGTCAAGCGATTGATGATTCTGTGTATATTCGTAAAGAAGCGCTTTTAAATAAAGTGGCTTATACCACTACCATGAATGCAGCGTTTGCTACTGTTAATGCCAATAAAGCCGATGACAGAGCACGAGTAACTTCAGTTCAGGAGTTACATACTCGCATTCACTAAGGTCAACAATTAAAGGGGTAAACAACGCAGTTGTTTGTCCCTTAGTTGAAATGTTGTATTTAGTACCCATTAAATTGAATTAAATAACAAAAATAAGAGAGTTGTTGATATGACGTTATATCCAATGACAGCCCAAGGTGCAGAAATGCTCCGAGAAGAGTTGAAGCATTTAAAATCGGTCAAAAGACCACAAATTGTAAAGTCGATTGCCGAAGCAAGAGAGCATGGCGATTTGAAAGAAAACGCCGAATATCATGCTGCCCGTGAGCAGCAAAGTTTTTGTGAAGGGCGTATTCAGGATATTGAAGGCAAGCTGTCTAATATTCAGATTATTGACGTCACCAAAATGACAAATAATGGCAAAGTCATTTTTGGCACCACAGTGACTATTATTAATTTGGAAACTGATGAAGAAACTACTTACAAAATAGTCGGCCAAGACGAAGCAGATATTAAGAATAACTTGATTTCTGTTGGGTCACCTATTGCCAGAGGCTTGATTGGTAAATCTTTAGATGACGTAGTTAATATCCAAACACCTAAAGGTACCATTGAGTTTGAGATCATTGCAGTAGAATATATCTAGTTGTGTAGACTCATTCAAAGGTTACATTTGATTAAAACGAGGCTATAAGCCTCGTTTTTGTTTTCTAAAGACTGCTATTTTATTTGAAGGTAAATATGCGTAGAAAGTTGATTTCAAGTGGCTCTGAATTTGAGAGCAAAATAGGTTATTCACGTGCGGTGGTGGATGGCGACTACGTGTTTGTTTCTGGTACCACAGGCTACAACTATTCGGATATGTCAATTTCAGAAGACGTGGCAAAACAAACCCAGCAATGTTTACAAAATATAGAGCAAGCACTTAAAGAAGCCAATAGTGGGCTAAAACATGTCGTGAGAGTGACTTACATTTTACCTAATAAACACGACTTTGAAGCTTGTTGGCCAGTGCTCAATCACTATTTCGGTAACATCAGACCCGCAGCTACTATGTTTGAAGCAGGGTTGTTGGATGACAATATGAAGATTGAAATTCAGGTAACGGCAAGGGTGGCAGCTGTTGCATAGGTTGTACTACTTTATTCAACTTATTACAGATAAGGTTTAGCTGACATTTGTACTGCAAAATTGGTGAGCCAATTAACAGCTAGAGGTAAAATGTTGGTTGCCTATCACTAATAATATTTGTGAACTTTTACAAATACTTACTTGAATATTGTCTTTGTCAATTTACTGTCATGTTTCTGTCATATCATTTCGGTTAATCATTCGAATTCTGTTGTATTGGGTGTTAACTGGTGTTTATTTTTTTGAACAAGAATAACAGGCTGTATCTTCTGCCTAGTATTCTGTTTGTGTTGTTATTAGTGTTGTTTTTCTTTTTTCGTTTTTATTTAGTTGAACGAGAGGAGGGGCGTCGTGTCGCGTTGGCAAAAGTTGTAGCACATCAAATAGGGACTACTCTGGAGATGTTTTCAGCGGACCGCAGTCGCGCTCTAAACAATCTGATTATTTCTTGGCCTGATAGGTATCCCAACCCCGTTGACTGGTTTCATACTCATGCGGCCAGTATGAAAAATGTGCTGCCAGGCATTGATGATATTTGGTGGCTCAACCCCGACTTTACAGTTCGCTGGAATATCTCCTCTGAAAATCGCTCTGGTTTATTAGGTAAGCCTGTTACCGATTTTGGTATTAATGGTGAAGTACTTTTTCAAAAGGGCAAGGCAACGAGTTTAACGGACTTGAATAAGTTACTTAACCTATATGTCTTACGAGTGGACCCGAACAATCTAAGTTTGGGTTACGTGGTTGCGAGTTTTGATATTAAAACCACCTTAGAAGCCATGCTTGGGGACTTAATTGGACCCCAGTTCAATTTTTCACTCTACGACGGCACAACTAAACTCCTTGATTACGGTGTTTTGGTGGATGATGGTTCTATTGTGTCTATGCCGGTCATTTTTGCTGAGCGGAAGTGGTCGTTGCGTTTGCAGAGTTCCCAGCAAATGGCGTTAATGGGGAATTTGATATTAGTTGGCGGTGCTTTGATGTCGGCATTGATCTGCCTATTTCTATTTTGGCAGCTAAGGAGTGCAATACGCTTAAGTCAAAGCCAATTACATTATCAAGCGGCAAGTGAAGCGGCATTAGATAGCATCATGGTATATGAAGCCGTGTGCGATGGTTATGATGAAATCGTTGATTTTAAATTGGTTGATGCTAACAAAGTAACCACCACGCTATTTGGTAAAGATATGCTAAAGCAGGGATCTTTGTCACTTAATAAACATTTAGAGAAGATGAACGGCAAAGATATCTTTTCTAAAATCAAAAAAGTAAATGAAAATGGTCACCCTTTTGAGTGTGTCTTAAGTCGGCATAAACTTAATGAAAAACAGTGGCTTAAATTGCAAATAGTAAAAGCGGGTATTGGTATCGCGATGACAGTACGGGATATTACTCAGCGCCATCTTTCACAACAAAAGCTTGAACAGAGTGAAGCAAAATTTCGTCGTTTAATTGATGGCCTGCATGGGCATTTTATTTATTCGATAAAAGCCAATGGTGAGGTGACTTACATAAGCCATGGCGTAAAAGATATTTTGGGTTATGAAGCCAGCGACTTTAAACATAATAATCAAAATTATATAAAAAACATGCCTAACAATATGGCTGAAATTCGTCGCCGACAATTGCAGGGCGACGGAACAGAAGCATATTTAGTGTCCTATATAGCGGCGTCAAAAGAAGAAGTGATTATTGAATACACTGACTCTCCAATATTTGATAAAGATCACAACTTAGTGGCAATTGAGGGGATTGGTCGTGACGTCACGGCTGATATCCAATTGCGAGAAAAAATTTATTATCAGGCTAATCATGATCAACTCACTGGTTTACTCAATCGATATGCTTTTGATCGTAAATTGCAAAAAGTACTAAATAAAATCCTTACTCAACAGGACACAGCGACTTTGTGTTATATCGATATGGATCAATTTAAACTGGTTAATGATACCTGTGGGCATCAAGCAGGAGACAAATTATTACGCAACATTGCTAATATTCTTGGGAAAACCCTGAAGGATAAAGACATACTCGCCCGTGTGGGAGGGGATGAATTTTGCTTGGTGTTACATAATACTAATAGCCACCAAGCCGAAACTAGGGTGCAAGAATTACTCGATAACGTCGCTAATTTTCGTTTTTTATGGGACGACAAGGTTTTCCATGTCGGGGCGAGTGTGGGCATAGTGCAAATTGACCATCACTATACTGAAGCCGTTGGGTTAGTTAAAGCAGCTGATACGGCTTGTTATACTGCAAAGAATAATGGACGTAATCAGTATCACTTGCATCAACAGGGTGACAATGAGTTAGCCTTTCGTAATGCTGAATTAGACACCCTTGCTCATATACAACATGCCCTTGAATACGGTCGTTTTGAATTGTATTTTCAAACCATAAAACCTCTTAGCGACACACATAAGCGTTTTAATTATGAAATCTTGCTGCGCATGAAAGATAAAAATGGGCAGGTGATAAGCCCAGCAATGTTTATTCCAGTTGCTGAGCGGCATGGCTTAATGACGCGAGTAGATCAGTGGGTGTTTGAACGTACCCTTGATCTACTTGAAAGTCATAGTGAGCATGTTCAACACCTTGAAAAGTGCGCAATTAATCTTTCTGGTGTCAGTTTAAACTCCCCTTCTTTGTTAACGAAAATTTTAAATCGACTGAAGGTCAGTACTATACCCGTTGAAAAACTGTGCTTTGAAATCACTGAAACTTCAGCCGTCATGAATTTGGTGAATGCCGATAACATGGTAAATGAAATTAGGGCTCTGGGTTGTAAGTTTGCATTAGATGATTTTGGAGCGGGTATGTCCTCATTTACCTATCTAAAAAATATGAGTGTTGATTTCGTAAAAATAGACGGCTCTTTCGTAAAAAACATGTGTAATGATGTGTGCGACCTTGCAACTGTAAAGGCCATACATGATATTGCCACTAGTATGGGTAAACAGACAATAGCTGAGTTTGTTGGAGACGCTAAAACTGAGCAGCGTTTGAAAGATATGGGAATTAATTATGCCCAAGGTTATGCCATTGGAAAACCTCAACCTTTTATGGATATGCTCAATTTACGCTCACTATCCTTAGTAAGAGTTAACTAGATTGCTTCGCCGAGTTTTTTAAGTTCGTGTTGGATCAATGTCTGTGGCAAAGCCGTGTAACCGTCTTGCTCCACTGTGGTTTGCCCAGCTTTAGACAGCACAAACAAGATGAACTCATTAACGGGTTTTTCGAGTGTTTTATTTGGCTGTTTATTGACGTACAAATACAGGTAGCGCGCCAACGGATACTCCCAAGTAATTCCACCTACATTATCAGGGAGAGTGGCTTTGCCTTTGTGCATGATGGCTAACGTACGCACCCCCGAGGTTTTGTAACCTAGACCTGAAAAACCAATTCCATTAGGGTTGTTAGAAATCGCCTGCACAATAGAAGCATTACCCGGCAGTCGTTGCATTGAGTCGATATAACGGCCATTACACAGTGCCACGTTTTTGAAAAAACCATTGGTCCCTGAGTCTGAATTACGACCATAAACATCAATCACTGTTCTAGTGTGATTCGTTTCCGTTAGATTATGCCAATAATGAATACGACTTGTTTCCCGGCATCGTGGAGCCGCTGAAAATATGGCTTCGAGCTGCGAAAGACTGATGTGACTAAGGGGATTACTTTTATGTACAAATATGGCAAGTGAATCTATCGCCACTTTTATTGGTGTGGGTTGATAGCCAAATTCAACTTCAAAAGCATTCAATTCATTTGTAGTCATTTCTCGGCTCATGGGGGCAATATTGGCAGCCCCATTTAATAATGCCGGAGGGGCTGTTGCGGAGCCTTCTGAATGTAAGGTGACAGTAATCTCTGGGTAGATGGTTTTAAATTCATCAGTCCAAAATGCCATTAAATTCGCTAAGGTATCCGAACCTATAGAATGAAGTTCTCCTTTGAATGTTGATTTACTTTGATATTTAGTAATCTTAGAGTCGATGGCTAAAGCGGAATGTGCGCTGAGACCAAATACTGTGGTGATGATCACGGCTTTTAGACCTGTAGTGTAAATCTTCAAATGTTTTACCTTATGTATCAGAGGGAATGACCTGGATGATTTTTGACTTTATAATTTCGCTAAACAATAGAGAGCAATGCTAATGGCATCCAGTATTACATCAAATTATTGTGAAATTTTTATGTCAGTTTAAATCAAATACTTGAATAGGGTCCTGTCATGCAAATCAATAAGCATTTAAAAGCATGGTTTTGACAGATAACTAAACAAAATCGCGCCAACCTTATTGATATAGAGTCAATCTTATTTTCTGAATTGAGAATGAGTGATAAGAAGTATAGACAGACGTTATCTGGTTTGTAACGGCGTGCGTAATACCCACTTAGTGTGCGGCGCTGGCGGGCATCAAACAAGAAAATTAGAGGTAACTAGATGATACAGCAACTTGAAAATTCGAATCTGGACGTTGCCAAGCAAATTTTCAACGTTTTTCAAAATGCTTATAAGATTGAAGCGCAACTAATAGGGGTTGTTAATTTTCCGCCATTGTCCCGCAGCATAAAAGATATAGAAAACTCAAAAACCTTCTTTTATGGTTTTAGTGAAAATGGAAGCCTAGGGGCAATCATCGAGATCGCGATAAAAGATAGGCGACTAGAAATCGATAGCTTAACTGTTGATCCCCAGTATTTTAGGAGAGGCATGGCAGGCCAATTGATAGGTTATGTGTTAGCTATATTTGAATTTACAGAGGCAAGAGTAGAAACTGCTATTGTTAATGAGCCTGCAATTCATTTATACAGAAAATATGGCTTTACTGAATTTAAACGTTGGACGCCCTCTCATGGTATTCCCAAAATCGCTATGTCACTAAAAAGAAAAATGTAAAAGGCCTTAGTCGCTGTAAATGACGGATTTACACCAAGTACTAAACACACACCTTAAATGAATATTTTCGTGCGTCCGGAGCCTTTAAATGTAACTATCCATACTATTTGTTTTGGCCACTGCGAACCGTTACGGAACTATTTTCAATGTCTCAATTATTAAGTAAAAATGTCATGATAAATGTTGTAGGGTTAATTTTACTAACAATAAGTGGTGGTTTATTTGCTCAAGGAGCAAGCTCCTTAAAGACCATTAAAATAGCGGATGATCAACGAAAATACCGGTTATTCCTTCCTGCTGCGTACTCTGCGAATAATGCTTATCCATTGGTAATTAATTTTCATGGCACTAATGGTCACCCTGATAAACAAGCTGAGTTATCCGAATTTGAAAAATTGGCTGAAATTGAAAATTTTATTGTGGTTTCACCACTCGCTCTTTTCAAACGTGAAACTGATGGTCCAATTACATGGAACGTCAATTTAAAAAAGGGTCCTGATGATGTCTTGTTTATTCGCCAACTGATTACGTCATTAAAACAACAGTTTTCCATTGAAGAGACCCGAATTTTTGCTACTGGGTTTTCTGGAGGAGCTCGAATGAGCAGTCGATTAGCCTGTGACTTGTCGTCAATTATTGCTGCTATTGGGCCTGTTGCGGGTATTAGGTATCCAAAGGATTGCAAACCCTCTCGTGGTGTAGCCACTATTACTTTTCACGGTAAAAAGGATAGGGTAAATCACTATTACCTACGAAGTGACTCGCCTATCTATTGGAATATGGGGGTTGAAGATGCGGTGTCAGCTTGGGTAGAGAATAATCAGTGTCAATCGACAATACAGGCCCACTATTCTCCATCAGTCGAGATTATTCAATATAAAAACTGCGCAAGAAATGCAGATATTGATTTCTACCGCTCAACTGAGGCAGGACATACTTGGCCAGGCTCTCCGAAAGCTGAAAAGTTAAGTGAATATGGTTTAGGTAAAACGGACGTTGACTTACCTGGCTCTTATTTAATTTGGCAATTCTTCAAACAGCATCCTTTACCGAAAATACAAATAGAGCCATAGGCGAAAACATCGGCAAGATGTTACCTAAGGTTTGGCAAGTGGCAGACTTCAAAACAAGTGCAAACATCAAAAGACAACACCCTGTTTATAACGCTTTAGTACAACTTTCAAATATAGACCCCTGCTTTAGTCTAATAGATTAAATTTTGATTTTAATTAGAATTACAAGAAAATTTTTACCTCAAGTTCCCAAGTTATTTTTGCCATGAGCAAGGAAAATGCGAATAATTTGAAAGTTTAAGTTGGAATTTTCGTTCTTGGCTATGTCATTTGCCGTTTTAATACGGATTACAATTAAACAAAATGGAAAAATTTATATGAGGGTTACCAAAAAGCAAGTTAAAACAGCCACTTTTATCAGTATCCTAGTAGGTACAATATTGACCTTGATAAACCAAGGTGAGGCGGTTTTAGGTGATGCACAGATTAACTGGTTTAAGGTAGTGCTTACCTATATTGTTCCCTTTTGTGTTTCATTGTATTCGAGTAGCGTGGCACGTTTGGATACAAAATAAATCCCCCCTTGGATGGCTTATTTCGTCCATTTTTGAATTCAAGAGAAAATAAATATGTTAAATAATTTGAGTATCAATAAGCGACTTCTAATTGGTTTTAGTGTGGTTTCATTGCTTATGGTGGTGCTCACTATGGTGGGTATATATAGAGTCAACATCATAGGTAGCACCTTAACTACTATGACTGAAATTAACTTGGTTAAGCAGCGTAATGCGATTAACTTTCGCGGCAGTGTGCACGACAGAGCAATTGCTATTCGCGATCTCGCCACAGCAAGTAGCCCTGCTAGTGTTAAAACACACATTGATAATATCAACAGGCTGCGTGAGTTTTATGAGGCGTCCTATAAAAAAATGCAAGCTATGAAGTCCTCAGGTATATTTTTTAGCAGTCAAGAAACATCGCAGTTGGCACAACTTGATGACCTACAACTAAAAACTGAAGCAGTAATACAAAAAATCATTAATACCAAAACGAACGAGTTAAATGTAAATGACGATGCTTTGGCAATGTTAAAAGGTGGCGGCAATCAACTTTTTGTACAGTGGTTAAATACCATTAATTCGTTTATTGATCTGCAAGAAATTAAAAATGTGACGGCCACAAATGAGATTTTAGAAAACGCCACTTCCTTTAAAGTCACTATGTTGGTGTTAACGCTTAGTGCCTTGTTGTTGTCTATTTTTGTCGCTTATATTATCGCGAATAGTTTTAAGACCTCATTGGGTGCTGAGCCTACTATTGCTGCCGAGTCTCTTACTCAAATTGCCCAAGGTAATTTAGTGCAAAAACTCCATACACCTTATGACAAAAGTATGTTGGCTACTATGGCCAAAATGCAGGAGCGTTTGCGCAATACAGTGCTTGAAATTGCAGGTGCGTCACACGACTTAAAATTACAGTCAACAATTGTGACTAAAGGATCAACAGATATCGTTTTACTCGCTCAAGAACAAGACAAATTAACGGTCAGTACAAGGTCTAAACTTGATGATATTAAGACGAATATGGTTGATGTATCAGAAACCGCATCTAACAATAAAGACAATGCAAAACGCATGGTAGAAAGGGCAGAAAACGGCATTGATTCCATGTCATTGAGTGTGGAATCAATGCAGAATGTTGCAAACACCGTGACTCAAGCGGTAGCACAAATCAGTAAACTAGAAGAGTTGACCAAACAAATTGGTGGGATCACCAATGTGATTAATGGTATATCAGATCAAACCAACTTATTGGCGTTGAATGCTGCAATTGAGGCTGCTCGGGCCGGTGAAACGGGTCGTGGTTTTGCTGTAGTGGCTGACGAGGTAAGGCAACTTGCTTTACGAACAGGTGAAGCAACCAGAGAAATTCAAACAACAATTGAAGAAGTGCAGTTAGAAACATCAACAGCCGTGTCTGTTATGCAAAACACTTTACCTAAAGTGCAGGATGGTCAAACCAAGACCCATGATGCAATGAACTTACTGCAAGATATCCAAGAAAATGCCAATAACTCATTTAAAAATGCGAGATTAGTCTCTGATATTGCAACTCAACAAGTGCTTGGAATTGGTTCGATAACTGACGTTATGGCGCAAATTGATGAGATAAATAAGAAAACGGTTTATTCCCTAGAGCAAAATAATGCCGCAACTATCGCCTTGGATGAGCTAGCAGAAAAACTAAATAAAGAAGTGGGTTACTTCAAAACGAATTAACCTAAACGCCTGTTTTGTGACAGTAAACGTCTATGAAATGTTGCTATTTATGAGCAGGTAGTTTTTTTAAACATATATCAGTAAATACCTTTAGTCCTGCTTCGATTTGTTCATTCCACGGCAAACCGTAGCTAAGTCGAATGCAATGTTGATAACGATTGCTGGGAGAAAACAAGGTGCCTGGGCTAACACTTATATTATGCTGTAGCGCAAGTTGAAATACGTCGGCGCTATTAATAGATTTATCAAACTCTAACCATAACACAGCGCCACCTTTTGGATCGCTGATACGTACACTGTCACCTAACAGTTGTTGTAATATGTTGCGCATGCGAGCTTTGTTGGTGAGCAGTACACTGCGTAATTGGGTGAGATAGCGCTCGTAATCACCCGTTCTGATAAATTCAAATAGTGTAATTTGATTCATATGTGAAGACGAACAGGACAGTGCGCGTTTTATTTGTGCGCACTTTTGACTAAATTTTTGGCTAGCGATCCAGCCAATTCGGTACGCTGGCGCAGCGGTTTTAGAAAACGAACTACAGGTGATAACTAGTCCTTTTTTACTGTATTTTTGTGCCGGAGAACCGCGTTTCTCAGTGAAATATAGATCCCCGTAGACATCATCTTCGATCAGAGGAATATCTTTGTTTTCTAACAATTCAACTATCTGTTGTTTCGCCTCATCGGTTAACTCACATCCCATTGGATTGGCAATAGTGCTCGAAAAAATGCAGGCTTTGACTGGATGTTTAGCAATGGCTTTTTCTACATCTTTGAGGGTTAAACCGTCTTCGGGACAAATAGGTACTTCTAATGCCAACATACCTAGATTTTCAATCAACTCTAAAATCCCAAAATAGCAGGGTGACTCAACCGCTATTACATCGCCCGGTTTTGCAACACATTGCAATGCAATATTCAGGGCTTCTTGAGCACCATTGGTGATAATGATGTCATCGGGTGCTAAGGGTAGGGCATACTCTAAATAACTAAAGGCGAGTTGTCTTCTAAGCGGTTCATAACCAGCAACGGGTCCATAGTGCATGGCTTTGTCACCCATGACAGACATAATCCGGCGCATAGTACGGTTAAGTGTTTTGGTAATAGGTAAGGCAGCAACAGGGTTTGCCACACCAAGTGCTAAGTTATGGGGTTGATGAATTGACTTAAAAACGTCTTCAATCAGCTGTTGGCGACTTACCGCAATAGGTTTAGTAGGTAAACGTGCCTTTTTAGGTTGTTCTGATTTATTGTGTTGCCTGAGGAAATAACCTGATTTAGGTTTGGCAAGTATGACTCCTTGTCGCTCCAATTCTATATAGGCTTGTTTAACTGTGGGGATGCTGACGGAAAGAGATGTAGACAAATTACGTAGTGAGGGCAATTTTTGTCCTGTTTGTAAGGTACCATTGATACGCATCTCGGTGATCAAATTAATGACTTGCTGATACAAGTATGTATTGGGCTCTTTCAGGTTGGAGATAGTCATCTTAATTATTAACTCTATCTGTATAGGTTATATTTTCAATTAACTGTATCTGTTTAGTATTCAGTTTACGAGTTAAATTAACCTAAAGCTTTGAGAGTGGAATAGTAAAAAAAATGAGAAGCACAGTTTTATATATTATAACGGTCCTGATTTGGGGCTCTACTTGGCTGGCTATCGAATACCAGTTAGGTGTAGTTGCCCCCGAAGTCTCCTTAGTTTACCGTTTTACCATAGCGGCATTACTGATGTGGGGGTATTGCCTATTTAAAAATCTAGCGATGCAATTTAGCCTTAGAAATCACCTTTTCTTTATGATTTTGGCCTGTTGTAACTTTGGCTTTAATTACGTGATTTTGTATTGGGCCCAAAATTATCTAACCTCAGCCATGACCTCTATTGCGTTTTCGACTTTATTGGTAATGAACATCATCAATACCCGAATATTTTTTGGTAATCCCATAGCACCGCGTATTTTTATTGGGGCTATTCTGGGCCTTGCAGGTATTGTAGGTTTATTTTGGCAGGACGTTAAAACCTTGGACTTTGCCAGTGAGGCGATCATTGGTTTAGGCTTGTCCTTAGGCGGTACTTTTGTGGCGTCTTTGGGGAATATGACCAGTGTACGTAACTCAAGAAACAATATTGGCATTATGCAGGGTAATGCTTGGGGCATGTTTTATGGCAGTGTGTTTTTGCTAGTATTCACCTTAATTAATGGTAGCGAATTTAACCTAGACCTTAGGCTCCCTTATATAGCGTCTTTGCTTTATCTAAGCCTATTTGGCACAGTGATCGCCTTCGCTTGTTACTTTGTATTGTTGAAAGACATTGGTCCTGAAAAAGCGAGTTATACAGTGGTGCTATTTCCAGTGGTCGCTGTGACATTGAGTATGATGTTTGAAGGTTTTGTATGGCAAACAAGTACAATTATTGGCTTTGTTTTGGTGTTAATGGGTAATATTGTTGTGTTAACTCCAATTGATAGAATTAAAGCAATACTAGGTGTGCGTAAAGTCATTACACCTAGCACTGTGTAATAAAATAGGTGCAGTTAACTGAGTAACTTATTTTAGTTGTTGCGCCAATTTTTCTAAGGCTGAACCTGTTACACGGTTTACGGTCCATTCGTCCATAGGCTGAGCACCTAAAGACTGATAGAAATCAATTGCGGGTTTATTCCAGTCCAATACCCACCATTCTAAACGCCCGCAGTTTAGTTCTATGGCAAGAGACGCCAAATAACCTAACAGTATTTTACCTAAACCTTTGCCGCGCATCTGGGGTTGCACGTACAAGTCTTCTAGGTAAATACCTGGGCGACCAAGAAAAGTAGAAAAATTATGAAAGTACAATGCAAAGGATACCGGTTTACCTTGGTATTCTCCAATGATGACTTTAGCGTGAGGGGTTTCACCAAACAGGCTTTCTTTTAATGTGGCCTCGTTTGCGACCACTTCATGTAGTAACTTTTCGTAATCGGCCAGTTCTTTAATAAAGCGTAAAATAAGTGCGGTATCTGCAACATTAGCTGGACGGATGATAAAATTAGGATCACGAGTGACTGAACTCAATTAACTCTCCTTAGATCTTTTTTGGTAAAAACACGCCAACCCAAAAATGACGAATGACAAACACCAAATGGGCCAATCACCAAACAAACGGTATGGGGTATAACCTGTTACTTGTTTAATAGTATCTCCTAATACTCCAGCTTCAAACTGAGGTAATCTACTTTGAATTTGACCATGGTGATCGATAAAAGCCGTAATGCCATTATTTGTGGCCCGCAATACGGGCAAACCAAACTCCTTGGCACGGGCTTGGGCGATTTCTAGATGTTGAGCAGGGCCGTGAGATCCACCAAACCAGGCATCATTACTTACAGTGATGATAAAATCAGTATTGTAATATAGGTTAGCGGATATCTGCCGTGGAAAAGCAATTTCGAAGCAAATTGCTGGGGCAAGATGATAACCTTTAGCTTCAATATTTCCTTGCTGAAAATCACCGCGACTAAAAGATGACATAGGTAAATCAAAAATGGGGGCCAAACCTCGTAACCAGTCTTCAAAAGGAATAAATTCGCCTATAGGTAATAGATGATGTTTTGCAAAGCGATTACCATGAAAGTAACGGTAATGCCCCTGTGATGGGCCGTTATTGTTTGCGTCATTCCCATGCCTTTGTCCTAGCCCTATTAAGTTGTTATAGGCTTCTCGTGTTTCAAAATTGTAATTCACAATGCCAGTGATTAAACCTGTACGGGTTTGCGCTGCGAGTTTATCCATTTCATTTAGGTATTCAGCCGCAACAGGTTCGAGTTGTGGTATGGCGGCTTCTGGCCAAATCACTATGTCATTGTGCCAATGCGCGGCCGTCATGTTTTTGTATTTATCCATAGTTGGCTGGTCTTGTTCCGGTGTCCAGCGCAGAGCTTGTGCGATATTGCCTTGTACCATAGCGATATTGGCACTCTTACCGGTTGGAGTACTCCATTGGTATTGATTTAATGCCAAACCTGATACATACAATACGGTTACTAGTATGGTACTAGGGAGCCACTTTTTAGCGCTTAACCAAATAGCCATTGCGGTGCTGATTAATAGGGTTAATCCTGCCACACCAAATTCACCAATGACCGGAAACCAACCAGAAAGTGGGCCATGTAATTGGCTATACCCCAAAGAGAGCCAAGGTAAACCAGTGAATAACCAACTTCTTAACCACTCAATGAGTAACCAAATAAAGGGCAGCGCAATTGGCCAAAGTGTGTGGTTAAAGTATTTACTGATGAGTTTAAAGCCTAATGCTGGGAATAATGCCAAATAGGCACTTAACAGTAACATGAGGGCGAGGGAGCCTATCAGCGGGACGCCACCAAAATCTGCGATACTAACATGTACCCAACTCATTCCGGCACCAAACCATCCTAAACCAAAAGCAAAACCTAACTTAAAACCTTGATTGGGATGTGATTGGCTGAGCAAATAAATAAAACTTGTGAGACTGAGGAAGGTAACAAACCAAAATGAAAAAGGCGCGTAAGCTAAGGTAAGCAACGCACCCAATAAAGAGGATAAAGCCAGTTTGAAAGTGAACGACATGGCGTTCACTTTTTGTGAAATACTCAAGTTTGGTCTTAGGCTCAGGGCTATTCTTCTGTTTCAGGAATGGTGACTTTTAACTGCAATAAACGTCTTTTATCAGAGTTAGTTACCTTAAACTTAAGATCATTAATAGTCACTTTTTCGTCCCGTTCTGGCATATGACCGAAGGCTTTTAACACAATACCACCAATAGTATCGGCTTCTTCCTCATCAAATTGAGTTTCGAAAAATTTATTAAAATCTTCTAAAGACGTCAGTGCTTTTACTGAATAGGTGTATTTATTTAAAGGGCGAATTCCATCCTTATCACCTTCTTCAATATCATGCTCATCTTCAATTTCACCCACTATGAGTTCGAGAATATCTTCAATGGTGACTAGACCCGATACGCCGCCATATTCATCAACCACTATAGCCATGTGATAACGTTTTTGTTGAAACTCTTTAAGTAGTACATCAACTCTTTTACTTTCGGGGACAATAACCGCTGGGCGTAGAATATTTTTTAGTTCAAACTCTTTGCCGGGTACAAAAGCATACTCTAACAAGTCTTTCGCTAACAATATGCCTTCAATATGATCTTTGTCTTCATTGATAACAGGAAAACGAGAATGGGCAGAATCGAGTAATATAGGTAGAAATTCTTCTACTGTCTGGTCAACTTCAATAGTGCGCATTTGTGCTCTTGGGATCATTATTTCCCGTACACGCATTTCACTGACCTCCATCACCCCTTCAATCATGGCTTTGGTTTCGGGGTTAATGACCTCGCGTTGTTCGGCGTCAGTGATGACTTCAAACAATTCTTCTTTGTTTTTCGGCTCTCCCGTGAAGGACTGAACTATTTTATCAAGCCAGCCTTTATTGGCAGAACCGTTAGTAGATGGGGGGTTATCTTCGCTCATGATCTCGTTATTTAAGTTAGTTTAATTAAAGTCTATACAAGTAAACATAATACAGTTGATACCTTAAACTGCATCATTAATGATTTTGGTATGGGTCGTCAATGGCTAATTTTTGTAATATTGCGATTTCTATGCTTTCCATCTCTTGTGCTTCTTGCTCTTCAATATGGTCGTAACCAAGCAAATGCAAGGTTCCGTGTATTAGCATATGCGCCCAGTGATGATTTAGAATTTTGTTTTGCTGTTGTGATTCTCGTTTTACGACTGGTGCACAAATAACAATATCACCTAAAAATTGCGACAGTGATTCGTCCATTTGAACATCAATAGGCAAAGAAAGTTCAGGCATCTCAAAAGGGAAAGACAATACGTTGGTGGGTTTATTTTTGCCACGGTACTGTTGATTAAGCTGTTGGATTTCAGCATCGTCAACAATACGCACAGTCATTTCTTTATCTGCAATTTGTTGATGCAAAAATAAGGTGTCTATCCACAACTGGATATCTTCTAATTTAGGGATATCACTACAGTCACTGGCAAGTTGTAAATCTAAGGTGGCGCTCACAAATTATTCACTTAGAGGAATTTTCATCCTTGTTGGCAAGCGCTTCTTGTTCTGCCTTTTTTTGTAATCGTTGTTTTTCTTGTTTATTTTCAAATTCTTCATATGCCAGTACGATTCGCCCCACAACTGGATGACGCACTACATCGTTGGCGCTAAAGAAGTTAAAGGAAATGTCTTTGACATCTTTTAACACTTCTATGCTGTGGCGCAGACCTGAACGAACACCGCGAGGCAAGTCGACTTGGGTAATGTCCCCAGTTATAACCGCTTGAGAATTAAAGCCTATGCGAGTTAAGAACATTTTCATTTGTTCAACTGTGGTATTTTGACCCTCATCTAAAATAATAAAAGCATCATTTAAGGTGCGTCCACGCATATAAGCCAAAGGCGCGACTTCAATTACACTGCGTTCAATGAGTTTTTCAACTTTTTCGAAACCGAGCATTTCAAACAAGGCATCGTAGAGAGGGCGTAGATAAGGATCGACTTTTTGAGAGAGATCTCCAGGTAAAAACCCAAGTTTTTCCCCGGCTTCTACTGCAGGGCGGGTCAACAATATTCGACGCACTTCTTGACGTTCTAGGGCTTCTACCGCACATGCAACTGCCAGATAAGTTTTCCCTGTTCCAGCAGGACCGACACCAAAGCTAATATCGTGATTTATGATATTACTGACGTATTGGGACTGATTAGAATTACGAGGTTTAATGACCCCGCGTTTGGTTTTGATATGCACTTCTTTATTGTATTGACCGGCCTCCGCTTGCTCCAAACATTTGGCTTCTTGGATTGCAAGATGCACTTTGTCTGGCTCAATATCTGGGATTTGGCCACGAATAGGTTGGGTTTCCATATACAGCAATTTGAGAAGCTGTGCGGCTCCACTAGATTGTTGTGATTGTCCCAACACTTTAAATTCGTTATTACGGTAGGTAATTTCTACACCCAAACGACGCTCAATCTGTTTGATATTGTCATCTAAAGGCCCACACAAGCTGGATAAACGTTTGTGATCTGCAGGCTCTAATACAATTTCATTACTAACAAGGTTACTCAAATGGCAAGTCTCTTTACTGTTTGGTTTTTGAAAATTTTATGGCGCGACGGCAACATGACCTACACCCAATTCATCCACTTTATTCGGATTTTTAGCTAAAATAGCTTGCGGCGCCAATTCGTTACGTAAGTCCATCTGGTCTTCGGTTCTAATCACATCGCCTCTAAGCGAGTTAGCAAACACATCGGTAATTTTCACATCAACAAATTGCCCAATCATACTTGGAAAACCTTCAAAGTTTACAACGCGGTTATTTTCAGTACGCCCTGATAACTCCATAGGGTTTTTCTTACTTGGACCTTCAACTAACACACGTTGTTCAGTGTCTACCATGTTTCGAGCAATGCGTAGTGCTTGTTGTGTGATTCGTTGTTGCAACAAACTTAATCGTTGCTTTTTGGTTTCTTCGGTGACGTCGTCAGGTAAATCAGCTGCGGGGGTACCGGGGCGAGCACTATAGATAAAACTAAAACTTAAATCGAAGTCCATGGCTTGGATTAAATCCATAGTCGCTTCAAAATCAGCATTGGTCTCACCAGGAAAACCGATAATAAAATCTGAAGACATACTTAAGTTGGGGCGAATTTTTCGCAGTTTTCTAATCTTAGACTTATATTCTATCGCAGTATGACCGCGTTTCATTAGGTTTAAAATACGATCAGCGCCAGATTGTACCGGTAGGTGTAAATGGTCAACAAGCTCTGGAATTTGTGCATAGGCATCAATGATATCGTCAGTAAACTCTACTGGATGAGAAGTTGTATAACGAATTCGGTCAATACCATTGATTGATGCGACCAGTTCTAACAATTCAGCAAAAGTACATATACTGCCGTCGTAGTTTGGACCACGAAACGCATTAACGTTTTGCCCCAACAGGTTGACTTCGCGAACACCTTGTTCGGCTAGCTGCGCTATTTCTAATAACACATCATCAACTGGTCGACTGACTTCTTCACCACGGGTGTAAGGCACTACACAAAAGGTGCAATATTTAGAACAGCCTTCCATGATGGATACGAAGGCAGTAGGGCCGTCTGCTTTTGGCTCTGGTAAGCGATCAAACTTTTCAATTTCTGGAAAACTGATATCGATAACGGATTTGCTGCCACCTTTAATTTGATTGATCATTTCTGGCAAGCGATGCAAAGTTTGCGGGCCAAATACGAGATCAACAAATGGTGCTCGTTGCCGAATGGTTTTACCTTCTTGTGATGCCACGCACCCACCAACTCCAATAATGAGTTCTGGTTTATCTTTTTTCAGGTTTTTCCAGCGGCCTAATTGGTGAAATACTTTTTCTTGGGCTTTTTCACGAATGGAGCAGGTATTGAGCAAAATGATATCCGCATCTTCAGCTGTATCTGTGGCTTGATAACCATGAGTGGAGTCTAAGAGATCTGCCATTTTCTCCGAGTCATACTCGTTCATTTGGCAACCCCAGGTTTTAATAAATAGCTTTTTTGTCATAGCGGATTGTACTTACCTTTGGCAATCATTTTGTTCGGCAGCTTGATAGACACTTAGTCTTAAACCAGCCACTAAAATCGAACCCGTGATTTTACGGGTTATTTGAGCTGAGTGCTACTTTTACCCAAAAAATATAGCGGATAAATGTTCTATACAGGGTGAATAACCGAAACACTTGAGCATATAACAAAATTAATGGCCCCTTAAGCTTTTCAGATACCCAGAAATCCCTTAGCTTGGTATGCTATCGATTAAAATAAATATTAAGAGTAGTAAGCCCTCTCTATGGAAATTAAGCAAAATTTACAAAACCTCACTATTGGTAATATTGAAGTCGCTAATGATAAACCTTTCGTGCTTTTTGGCGGTATGAATGTTTTGGAATCCCGTGATATGGCAATGCGTATTGCAGAGCACTACAAAGAGGTGACCCAAAAGCTAGGTATTCCTTATGTATTTAAAGCATCATTTGACAAAGCTAACCGTTCTTCTGTGCATTCCTATCGTGGTCCTGGAATGGAAGAGGGATTAAAGATCTTTGCAGAAATTAAACAAACTTTTGACGTGCCTTTGATTACAGATGTCCATGAAACTCACCAAGCAGCGCCTGTTGCAGAAGTGGTAGATGTGATCCAATTACCGGCATTTTTAGCTCGTCAAACAGATTTAGTGGTCGCTATGGCAAAAACTAACGCCATTATCAACGTAAAAAAGCCACAATTTTTAGCTGCGCACGAAATGCGTCACATCATTACTAAATTTGGTGAAGCGGGTAATGACAAAATTATCTTGTGTGAGCGAGGCTCTTGTTACGGTTATAACAACTTAGTGGTTGATATGTTGGCGATGGATGAGATGAAAGCTTATGCGCCAGTTATATTTGACGCGACACATGCGTTGCAAAAACCGGGTGGCCGTACTGATTCAGCTGATGGTCGACGTGCTCAAGCGGCACAGCTTGCCAGAAGCGGTATGGCCTTGGGTTTAGCTGGGTTATTTATTGAAGCTCATCCTAATCCTAATGAGGCAAAATGTGATGGTCCATGTGCTTTGGCATTGGATAAATTAGAGCCGTATTTACAACAAATGAAAGCATTAGATGAGTTAGTGAAAGGGTTTGCACCGCTAGATACGAGTGCTGACTAATAAGTGAAGTCTATTCTAGATGTTGTAAGTTTTGCTGTGCAAGGCACTCAGGGCCTTGTACAGCGATAACTTACTAATAGGAATTAACGAGCAGATATACCTTTTATAAATTTAGTCTGCAATCACTACCTTGAATTTGAATTCTGGTAGGTTTTCATTGACGCTCTGCATGAGTTCATTGGTTTGTGATTGAACTGTGCCGATAGTCAGTTGCTTAGTGACATCATCTTTAATAGTTGATGCATTAACGTTTGCTAGCATCTCATTGATATTATCAATGATTTCCGCTTCTACGTTTATTTCCATGTTACTTGCAAGTTGCAAAATAGCAGGACTAGCGCCAAGTTTTGCCGTGGCAGATTGAGTAAAAAGAGTAGAGGCTACGATAGCCAATATAGCATAAGATGTTTTCATTTTGTTAACCTTTAGTATTAGTAATGTAAAGTAATAATTTTGTCATATTTTGTTAATCTGCTTTGTGATGTTTATTTATTGTTTTAAAACAATAAATATTTACCACTGAGTGAATTCTATACGTTTCTATTTATCTAATAAAATGACATTTTGTATGGTTGTGGATTAGAAAAACTAATGCTTTAATGGGCGCTACTAGATAATTAATCGACTCTTTGCCCATGAATCGCAGATTACCACCTCTGAACTCCCTAAAAGCCTTTGAAGTGGCGGCCCGGCACCTCAGTTTTACCCGTGCAGCAGATGAACTCTTTGTGACTCAAGCTGCAGTCAGTCATCAAATAAAAGCATTAGAAGAGTTTTTATCCATGAAACTTTTTGTGCGAAAAAACCGAGCATTATTTCTGACAGAAGAAGGCCAGAGTTATTACCTTGACTTAAAAGAGGTGTTTCAGTCTCTTAATGACGCAACTGAGCGTCTCGTCGCAAAGGGTGGGAAGGGTGCGCTTACTGTGGCTTTGCAAACCAGTTTTGCGATCCAATGGTTAGTACCTAGGATCAGCAAATTTAGTCAGTTGAATCCAGATATTGATTTGCGTATCAAGGCTGTCGATGGAGATGAGGGCTTTCTTACTGATGATGTGGATGTCGCAATCTATTTTGGGAAGGGAAAATGGTCTGGGTTAGCAGCTGATAAGTTACATACTGAATATTTGACTCCAATGTGCTCGCCAATGTTGTTTCAAGGTGATAAACCTTTAGTGAAGTTAGATGATCTAAGTCGGCATACGTTATTGCATGATTCCTCAAGAGACGCTTGGCAAGAGTGGATTCGGCATTTTAATGTTTTAGGTGTCAACGTTAATCATGGCCCTATTTTTAGCCATTCTTTGTTAGTCCAGCAAGTGGCAGCATTAGGTCAAGGGATCGCTTTAGGTTATAGCTTCTTAGCAAGACCAGAAATTGAAGCAGGGCGGTTAATCTGCCCATTTGAAGAAAAACTTATTACTAAAAATGCCTATTATTTAGTCTGTCATCAGTCTCAGGCAGATTTAGGTAAAATTACAGCTTTTAGAGAATGGCTATTGGCACAAGTGAAAGAAGAACAAGATGATCAAGACTTTGAATAATGAAAGTAAAAACCCAATGGCTACTTTTGTTTTTGCCCATGGTGCCGGTGCCGGGCAAAACAGTGAATTTATGCAACTAATGGCAGAAGGGATCAGTCAACATAATATCAAGGTACTGCGCTTTAATTTTGCCTACATGCAATTGGCAGAAGAATTGGGTAAGAGGCGGCCACCCGACAGAGCTGATAAATTACTTGCTCACTTTAAAACAGTACTCAGTGAAGTTGACCATAGTTTACCCCTCTTTATTGGTGGTAAGTCTATGGGGGGCAGAATGGCGAGTATGTTGCTCCAAGAGTCTATTGCACTAGGTTGTATTTGTATGGGGTATCCGTTTCACCCACCGGGTAAGCCGGAAAAATTGCGTACTGAACATTTAGAGGTCATTAATAAGCCCGTTTTAATATTGCAGGGAGAAAGAGACACTTTTGGTACGCGAGAAGAAGTCGCTACTTATAAATTGTCTGAAAAGGTTCAGCTAAGTTATTTAGCCGATGGCGATCACAGTTTTAAACCCCGTAAATCTTCTGGGTTTACTATTGATGGTCATCTAAATCAAGCCATTACTCAGACTGCTGAATTTATTAAGTCGCATATCTGAAATGGGCTGGCACTACTAGTTTAACCTTTAATAAGCCCAACAAAATTTTCACCATGCCTTTGCCATTCACTTTTCGTAATGAGTCTTTGAATTGTACGTTTTTTAATAGGTTCAGTTACATTTTGTAGTAGGTTTAATTACATTTTGTAATAGTTTTAATTATAGGGAGGTTTAAGATCCTTTTTTCCAGTGACCATGGGTTTAAGATGCACAAAAATATACTATTTTTACAAGGACCAGTAGGCTCGTTTTTCAGACAACTCGCAGACTTCATGGCAAAACAGAATAATGTAACTACCTATCAAATTACGTTTAATGGTGGTGACGAAATTTTTTCTAGAAATAAACGCACCACAGCCTACTTAGAAAAACCAAAAGATTGGTCTGAGTTTTTGAAAGCCTATGTATTCAAACATAATATTACGGATATTGTCGTGTTTGGCGATTGCAGGTTTTATCATCGGGTTGCTAAGAGCATTGCGTCAGAGCAAGGTTTGGATCTGTGGGCATTCGAAGAAGGGTATTTGCGTCCTTCGTTTATTACCCTTGAACAAGAAGGTGTCAATAGTAATTCATTGTTTTCTATGGAACTATTTGAAAAATTTAATAGCTCCGGACTATCTATTTCAGATAGCGAAAACATGACACGAAAAAATTCATTTTGCTTTATGTCAGTGAATGCATTCATTTATTATTTATTTAAACTTATCTATTCGTATAAATATAAACATTATATTCATCATAGACCATGGTTATTTACTGAAGAGGTGTTTAGTTGGGTTAGATCTGGGATAAGAAGAATCATGTACACACCCAACGATTATAAGTTATCAAAATCAATTAAAAATAGTCTGTCTAAACAATATTTTCTTGTGCCGTTACAAGTGAGTGTGGATAGCCAAATTTTATTTCATTCGCCTTTTGGTTCTGTTGAGGAGTTTATAAGTACCGTAATTGAATCCTTTGCAAAAAATGCTGCAAAAGACGATTTTCTAATCTTTAAACATCATCCAATGGATAGAGGTTTTAATAATTACCAAAGGTTCATAAAGAAACTTTGTTATGCATATGATCTTAATCAACGCGTATTTTATTGTCATGATGCTCATTTACCTTCTTTGTTAAAACATGCAAAGGGGACTATTACAGTTAACAGTACAGTGGGTATCTCATCACTTCATCACGGCACCCCAACTAAAGTTTTAGGTAACGCAATATATAATATTGAAGGTATGACAAGTCAAAAAGAGCTACACGAGTTTTGGAAAGTATCTTGTCAACCTTGCGAGCATATATTTTCAAAATTCACGCGGTTTCTGAAAGAAAATAATCAAATACCAGGGAGTTTCTACATGAAGCCAACAAATACCTTCGTGGCCATTTCAAAAATTATTTTAAGTTAATCAGAATGAAATTTATGTTTTTCCTTAACAAGTCCGAAACCTCTTTAGTGCATGCATTAAACCTGTGGTTTATTTGAATATTTACTTGCAGACAATTCTTATATTGACAAAAATTATTAGGGAAAATGGCTATGGGTGAAAATTCAGTAAAGGTACAGACTGCAATAAAGGTTGTTAAACCATTTATGCATCCGACTAAATTGCATGGAGGTGTTGATAAAAATAAGTTAAAGGCAGCGATTGAGAAAAGTAAAGAGTCAATCGTAACCCAAAGCCTACAAATCAAGAATATGGCGCAGCACTGCGAACAGAGCTTGGAGCAGGCATTGTGTTTGATTGCTGCTAGCACAGGGCGGATAATTATTTCTGGTATGGGCAAGTCAGGACACATAGGTCGTAAGATTGCAGCGACTATGGCATCAACAGGTACACCCTCTTTTTTCGTACATCCTGCAGAAGCCTTTCATGGCGATTTGGGTATGATTCAGCCAAGTGACGTAGTGGTGTTGATATCCAACACTGGTGAGACTGACGAAATTTTAAAGCTCATCCCATCTTTACAGAATTTTGGCAATAAAATAATTGCCATAACGGGTAATACACGAAGTAGCTTATCAAAAAATTCAGACGTTATATTAAATGTAAAAGTAGATCGTGAAATTTGTCCAAATAATTTGGCTCCTACGTCCTCTACCACTGCAACTTTAGTAATGGGTGATGCCTTAGCCATAGGCTTAATCCATCTTAGGGATTTTAAACCCCATCATTTTGCCCTTTACCACCCTGGCGGAAGTTTAGGTAAACGCTTGTTAACCCAAGTTAAAGATGTAATGCATATTACTGATTTACCTATAGTTACAATGAACCAGTCAATGCATGACGTGATATTAGCTATGACAAGCTCTACGTTAGGTTTAGCTATAGTAGAAAACAATGGTGCTCTACAAGGGATTATTACTGATGGCGATTTGCGTCGCTCTTTAGTTCAATACCTTGATTTTAAAACCCTTACTGCCCAAGACATAATGACCATAATCCCTATTACCATCTCTCAGGAGCAGCGATTAATAGAGGCGGAACAGATGATGCGCGACAACCACATTAAAAGTGTGATAGTGGTTGATGAAGTCAATAGGCACAAAGTAGTCGGTGTATTGGAGTATTTTCAGTAATGCAAAACTCCTCTGAAATGATACATGGAATACCCCGCAGAAACGCCTTTAAAATAATGTGTGATACGGTACATGCACTACTCATGCGCGAGGTGAAAGCTCGCTTTGGTTCTTCAAAGTTAGGGTATTTTTGGGTCATAGCGGAGCCTTTAGCACAAGCAGCTGTATTAGGATTACTTTTTACTCTAATCGGACGTAATAGTTTTGCCAATGTACCAGTTGCTTTGTTTTTGTTTACGGGCATATTACCGTTTAAACTGTTTTCAAAATTGTTATCTCAACTTTCAGTGGGAATTGCCTCTAATAAAGCGCTATTTGCATACAGGCAAGTCGCGCCCATCGATCCCGTTATTACTCGATTTGTCATTGAAATCGCCACTTATGCGATAGTATATCTAGTGATCATGGCTGCTTTGGCATGGTTAGGTTTTGATGTTGTACCAGATCAGTTATTACCGTTTTTTATGGCTAATGGATTGCTTATTATTATCAGCTTTGGTTTAGGTTTAGCCTTGTGTGCAGCTGTGCAAGAATGGGAAGACACACCTAAACTTTTGGCCATGGTGCTGACTCCGATGTTTTACCTGTCGGGCGTGTTTTTTGCAGCAACAATGATCCCAGCTCAATATTGGTACCTGCTCACCTGGAACCCAATATTTCATATTATTGAACTCAGTCGTGACGCCTATTTTGTTTCTTACACCACTCCTGTCGGTGATTGGCGGTATGTAATGCTTTGTGCCTTAGTTTTACTATTTTTAGGACTAGGTTTGTATCGTATCAACAGGGTGAGGTTTTCGGCCTGATGATCACTTTTAAACAACTCAGTAAATATTACCCCACTAAACAAGGGCGCCGACATGTCTTCAAAGATATAAATTTAAGTCTACCAATGGATAAAAGTATAGGGGTGTTAGGCCCCAATGGCGCAGGTAAATCAACCTTGATTAAAATATTGGGCGGTGCCGATTACCCATCAAGAGGTAAAGTAGTCAGTCCTCTTAAAATAAGTTGGCCTTTAGGTTTGCGCGGTGGATTACAGGGCTCAATGAGTGGCCGTGAAAATGTACGTTTTGTCGCCCGTATTCATGGTTTCACCAATACCAAAGTGGTTGAAGAAAAGGTAAGCCAATTTGCAGAAATTGGTATTTATTTTGACGAGCCAGTTAAAACCTACTCTAGTGGTATGCGCGCCAGAGTGGCTTTCGGTTTAACCATGGCCTTCGATTTTGATTTTGACGTGTTATTAGTAGATGAGCTAACTGCTGTCGGAGATACAAATTTTAAGAAGAAAAGTGAAAAGGTGCTTAAAGACAAATATGAAAATACTAAAGTGATCATGGTTAACCATTCAGCCAATGAACTTAAAAAATACTGCCAAGCGGGTTTGTTAATAAAAGACCAAAATTTACATTATTTTGATGAAATAGACCACGCGATACAAGAGTACCAGTCCTGCTATGTCACACATTAATAAACCGCTTTCGAATACCCAGCGTAAATTACGAAAGTTGAAAACGCAGCCTTTGTTATTTGTCAAAGATTCGCAAACCTACCTAAAAACGATAAAAACTGCGTATGCCACTTGGGCTCGTTTTGGTTCATTTTTATTGGTTTTGCTAACTTCACTATTAGTGGTTGTTTATTACAGTTTAATTGCGTCGCCTCGTTATGTGAGTCAAGCAATATTTGTGGTCGAACAGGCCAATGAACAAAAAGTGACCTTAGGTGGGTTAGCGTCTTTAGGGTCGACGTCACTAAGCAGTAAAGATGCCTATATCCTTATCGCTTTTATTGAATCCCGTGAATTAGCAGAAAGACTCGATTCAAAATTACAATTACAAAAGCATTATGCATTAACAGAATGGGATTGGTTTAGTCGGCTAACTCAAAACGCTACAACCGAAGAATATTTGGCATATTATCAAGCACACACAACAGTAAGTTATGACGAGCTAGCAGGCATTTTAACCTTAGAAGTACAAACATTTTCCCCCGAATATTCACAACGAATAGCGCAACAAATTTTAGTGGAAAGTGAAGCGTTCATAAATGAACTTGGGGTCAAAATGGTAAACAACCAAATGGATTACGCCAAGCTTGAAGTGTCTCGGGCCCACGCAATATTTTTAAAACAGCAAACTGCTTTAGTGTTGTTTCAAGATACCAATAAATTATTTAATCCAGAGCAACAGAGTGGCGCTTTGGTACAAGTGATTAACCAACTTGAATCATCGTTAGTAATTTTAGAGTCTGAACTTAAAGTCTTGTTGAGTTTTATGCATAAGAACGCGCCCGAGGTAGTGACAAAACAAAATAATATTCACGCTTTAAAAGCCCAGTTATTAGAAGAGCAAGCTCGTTTAACGACTGGTGATGCGAGTTCACTAAACAAAATCAACTCTGCCTATCAAGAAGTAAAACTTAATACTGAATTAGCTTTACAACTCTACAAAAATGCCTTGGCAGGGTTAGAGTCAACTAGAGTGGAAGCTTATCAAAAACTCAAACATTTATTGATAATTCAGTCGGCCAAAATTGCCGATGAAGCCAGCTACCCTAAACGGCTGTACAGCATATTTACTTGGTTTATTAGTTTACTGATCATGTATTTGTTAGCAAAACTTGTTATGGCGATCATTAAGGAGCATGCCGAATGAAACTGGTTTATACGGGGATCTTACTGGCACTTGTGTTGTCCAGTTTTGCCCAGGTGGCCAAATCAGCCGTAGCCTTAGCTCAAGAAGCAGAGGTGCAGCCTAATGCACTGTCCCAAATAAAGCCTAACAATTCCTATGGGGATTGGTTATTTAAAGGTAATTTTAATAAAGTGGGTTTTAGTGGTTTTAATCCCGACTACCATCTGTCTATAGGAGACAAAGTGCTAGTGCAGTTATGGGGGGCGTTAGACTACCAAGGCGAACTAGTAGTGGATGTGCATGGCAATATTTTTATTCCCAAGGTGGGGCCAGTATTAGTTAAAGGCGTTAAGAATAGCCAATTAAACGATGTGGTTAAAAAGTCAATAAAACGGGTATATAAATCTAATGTCGAGGTGTACGCCAACTTAGCCACTAGCGAACAAGTAAAAGTATTTGTGTCTGGCACAGTATCAAAGCCAGGACTATACCAGGGTCATAGCGCCGACAGTATATTAACCTTCATTGATCAAGCAGGTGGTATTCGATCAGATATTGGAAGTTACCGCAATATCCAAATAAAACGCAATAACAAAGTATTAAACACATTCGATTTATATGGGTTTTTAACTCAGGGGAAATTGCTCAATACCCAGTTTCAAGACGGTGACTTAATCTTTGTCGCGCCCAAATTGGCCGAAGTTAATATAGAAGGCCAAGTAGGCTTTACTGGTAAATATGAACTTAAACAGGGAGTTAACTTTTTAGAAGATATTTTGAAGTCGGTGGCGATAGAAGAAAAAGCGACCCATGTGACTTTGGTGACACCTATAGGGAGAGAAGTCGTTGCAAGTCAATATAGCGTTAGCGATCTGGCTAACGTGGAAGTACAGCCGGGCACTTTAATTAAAGTGAGCTCACAACTTCGAGCTAAAAGTATTAGCGTAACGGTAATGGGCGAACACAACTCCCAGCAAGAGTTGGTGTTGCCTTGGGGGGCAACGTTAACACAATTAACCGAACAGATAATTTTTACACCACTTTCGAATAGACAAGCCATGCAGTTATTTCGCCCAGCAGTAGCGGAGCGTCAAAAAGCGATGTTATTGGAGTCACTTACCGCATTAGAGCAAAGTGTACTTACAGCGCGCTCACAAACTAATGAAGCTGCGCAGCTGCGCAGTAAAGAAGCAGAAACCATATTAACCTGGATAGACAAGGCTAAAAAAGTACAGCCCAATGGGCAAGTGTTGTTATCCCATCTCAACTCTAGTCACCCCATCTATTTGCAGCAAGGCGATAAAGTGGTGATCCCCGCAAAACGAAATATTGTAATGGTGCATGGCGAAGTCTTATTTCCTACTGCTATCGCCTACCAAACAGGTTTGTCAGCAAAAGACTTTATCGAACAAGCAGGCGGCGCAATGCTAGATATGGATGATGTCAATGTATTAGTCATGAAACCTAATGGCAGTGTAATAACAGTGAATAAAAAACTCAGTAAACACAAAGTAATAACAGCAGGAGATGAAATTTTTGTATTGGCTAAACCGGATGAAAAGTCCTTTCAGCTGACCAAAGATATCACCCAAGTGATGTATCAAATTGCGGCCAGTGCGGCTGTGATTTTGGCAATTTAGAGGTGGGTTAGATAGATGGAAAATGTAAACGGTTATGAATTGCTCTCAGTAATAATTCCGGTAAGGGTAAGTTCAGACCGTGAATACGTCTTATCGAATTTAAAAAGGCAATTAGCTGAAGCTAATGGCGTTAAGTTAGTTAATTTTCTGGTTGTTGACTCAGGAAGCAATGAACATTATTCAAAGATAATAAAAAGCATTTGCAAAAGCCACAACGTAACATATTTGTTCCACGATACCAGGGGAGAGACCCTTGCTATAGGTGCAGCCCGAGATTTTGGTGCTCAATATGCAATGTCAGATATAGTCATGTTTATGGATGTCGATTTAGTCTGGGATAGCACTTTTTATGAAAAAGTAGTTGATGAAATTAGACTAAGAAAAATGACTGAGTATATTAATTCATTTTTCCTTGTTCCTTGCTTTTATCTTAGTGAAAACGGCAGCACTGAGTTTCTAGAAATAGATAGAAAACTCGCTTTTTTTCAGGTTAGGCGTTGGCATGAATATCAGACGTTTGGAAAAATCGATTCTTATGCGCCATCAACGTCAGTAGCCGTTGTTAATAGAGCTCATTATTTGACTTTGGGTGGGCACAGAAAAGAGTTTTATGGTCATGGGTGCGAAGACTTTGAACTGATACATCGATTAGCCGCCAATTTTCCTAAGTTCTCAAGGCCTAAAAATTATTATTTGAACAAGGGGAATTATGAATCAATAGAATATGAGGGTTTCAGAACGTTATTTGGATTATACGGCGAGATAGCGATGCGATCTTCACTGTTCTTAATTCATATATGGCACCCTAGACCAAATAAAGGTGCCTACCATGGAAGTATGCACAGAAATAAAAAGCTACTTACTGATTTAATGATGAAGTATGACCAAGATAAAATTGGACCTTCACCTTTAGCTGACCTTAATTTAAAAAAGAAAACCTTAATACTTGGAGTAAAAGGTGATCAATCATGGCTCTCTATTAGACAGATTCTTCCTTACCTAGGAGAGGTGGAATATAGAAGTGAGTTCACGTTTAATTCAACCGAAGAGTTCAAAAACTTTCTTGTGGGAAACAATATTGTAAGGTTGTTCTTCTGGAACCCATATGGAAATGAAACAAGGCTACAGCTATACAAATGGGCCAAAAATTCAAATTTTCCATTTATCGTGTTTGAAAGAGGCGCATTGCCAGATTCTTGGTTTATCGATGAAACAGGATTTAATGCGGACAGTTCCAAATACCACCATCAAAATTGGCAACACATCCAAGGTGATGTTTTGGATGAAACCAGTTTCTATATAGATAACTTGATTGAGTGCGGCAATACATTGGAAGCGAATGGCGCTAGATTAGGCAAGGAATTGTTAAGAGAAAATTTAGATAAACAATATCGAATAGGTAACAAAAAAGTATTGTTTATTCCTTTTCAACGCCCCAGTGATACGGTCATTAAATACTTCTCTGGCGATATAGGTGGTTATGCACAATTTTGTGAGCTGGTTACAAATGTACAGCGCAAGCTTGATCCTAACGAATGGGTTGTTTTAGCAAAAAAACACCCACTTGAGACTCAGCGACCTATTGTTGGTTCTGAGGTAATATTTGTTGAGGATGACACGCATATATACGATTTATTATCGTTAGCAGACAAAACCCTATTGATGAACTCAGGTGTCGGTGTTTTAGCTATGTTGTTCAAAACTCCAGTTTGCTATGTTTCGGATAGTTTTTACGGTATCGAAGGTGTCAATAAAAAAGCATCAAATTTAGATGAAGTCATGACTTTTATAAATGAACCTCAAAGCGTCGATTGGCAAAAAGTTCTGCAATTCGTTGCATACTTGAAAAACGATTTTTATTCGTTTGCTAGTGCTTCTACTTATCTAAGAAAAGAAGATGATGGATCTTTGCGTTCTATTACAGAAAAATTGAATTTCACAGAGATTAAGCAATTAACTAGTAGCCCATTGTTTTTTCAATATGACTTCACAGAAGTACCTTGGAACTCAAAAGCCTATGGTGAATTTCTGCCAAGTGTCATACACACTTTAAAAAATAAGAATACCTCAAGTGTTAATCAAACTGACGGCAATCATGGGGCATCTCAATCAGTTATTACTAACAAAAAAATAAAAGATAACTCTCTTAAATCACGCTCATTTAAACAAAGATTAGAGAGAAAGAGTCTGAAGTTGATCAGAGAGCCTCTCAATTTTTTTAGAGATGCTATCCGTTAGGGGGAATGATAAGAGTAAAAATCTGGCATTAATCGATACAAAGGGTTGTACCCGTTTATTAGGTATTGCGTTTTTTAAAATTCTCTTTTGATAAAGGAAGTGGTTGTTTGAACGCCTTTTTTTGATGTATGCCAAATAATATTAATCATTGCCATTAAAGCGCGTTTACTGACCAAACTTAATTTAAAAGAATATCTATATTTATGACCATTTTAACTGCATCTAAAGGAATCATTAAACGTAAGGCTTTAGTGGAACATTGTTTAAATCAAAAGTTGTCTTTGCTTTCTTCTCGCGTTATCTATTCTTCAGATGATGTGGTTGTTGGTTGGGGCTTGAAGGCTAATACCCAAAAGACAAAAAAAATAGCAAACACTCATAACCTGAAGTATTTGCATCTTGAAGATGGATTTATTGGTTATATTGGTCATCCAGCTCGTAAAGGGCAAGCTGTTGCATTAATCGCAGATGGGGTAGGGGTTTATTACGATGCCCGAAAACCTTGCTTATTAGAGTCTTATATTGGGGAAACATTAAGCAATAATGAACTTGTTCGCACACAAAAGCTTATTCAGCAGATTGTTGATATTGGGGCCACTAAATACAACTGTTATAAATCTGTTGAATTACCTTCTGCTTTAGCTAAAAAGTTATCCTCTGATAAACGTCCGTGTATTTTAATTGTTGATCAAGTTGCTGGGGATTTATCTATTGCAGGTGCAATGGCTAATCAGAACAGCTTTATCAACATGCTTACCCACGCCGAAAAAAATCATCCGAATGCACGCTTATTATTACGTACTCACCCTGATACCCGTTTAGGCAAAAAGATCGGCGTGTTAGCGCAGCTAAGAACGAAATTAGTTTTACCGCAATTGGAAATAATAGATGAAGATTGTCATCCTCATGCGTTAATTAAAGCTGTAGATGCGGTTTATACTGTATCTTCGCAAATGGGCTTTGAAGCGTTGTTTTATAATAAGCCTGTTTATTGCTTTGGTTTGCCTTTTTATGCGGGGTGGGGTTTAACACATGATGTTTTATCTTGTGAACGCCGAGGTAAAACGACATTTGAACAATTAGTACATGCAGCCTTAATCAAATACACAAAATATTATGATCCGATTATGCAGCAAGCTTGTGACCTTGAAAGTATACTCGCACTCATTCAACTCCAGTATAAAGAAGGCGAACTTTATAGCAGGTTATTTTTAGTCGGATTTTCTTTATGGAAACGCGCGTTTATGCGACATTTTTGTCGGCATTTGTCTCCCAAACTTGTTTTTGTTAATAAACTTCCAGCTAGCCTCGCCAGCGACGAAAAAATATTGGTATGGGGGGCTAAGTATCCTGAGTTAACTGATTGTATTCGCGTTGAAGATGGCTTTATTCGTTCTAGTGGTTTGGGAGCCAATTTATCTCAGCCTTCTTCTTTGTCCTTTGATAAGCAGGGGATCTATTTTGACAGCCGTTCTCCTTCTGACCTAGAAACCATGTTACATAACGCTTCTTTGACCGAGGCAAATATCAGTAGGGCTGAGTCCTTAATTCAGCTTATTCGCCGCTCGGGTGTGAGTAAATACAATGTGGGTGAAGCCGGAAATTTTGAAATAGATGTAGAAAATAAAGTAGTTATTTTAGTGATAGGGCAAGTAGATGGTGATGCATCAATAACTACAGGTAGCCCCTATATTAAAAGTAATGAAGCACTATTAAATGCAGTGCGCAAGGCCAACCCCAAATCACATATTATTTATAAACCTCACCCTGACGTAGTATCTGGAAATCGCGAGGGTATTGTTTCAACAGAGTGTTTGCAAAGCTGTGTTGACATGATAGTGACTGACTTGCCGTTGACAAGTTTGTATTCAAAAATAGATGAGTTGCACACAATGACATCATTGAGTGGCTTTGAGGCCTTAATTCATGATGTACAAGTTCACACATGGGGTCAGCCTTTTTATGCCGGTTGGGGTTTAACAACTGATCGTTATCCACCCAGTAGAAGGGAAACTCAACGGTCCTTAATAGAACTTGTCCATGTGGTATTAATTGATTACCCGCTTTACATTGATTGGCAAACGGGGTTTTGGATTAGCCCTGAAATGTTAATTTCAAAATTAAGTAATATCAAAAATGACAGAATTAAAAAACAATCATTTATTTCTCGGAGTGTTTTAAAGCTTAAGTGTTTTTTTGAGATTTTTCGTTAGCCACTGCAAATTCTTTTGTGTTCATCTGCCTATCTTTTTCAATAGAGTCATTTATGTTAAGCAATTAGTTGGACAAGAGTGCGATATTTTAATTGCACTTACAGGCTGAAACTGAATTCGAATTATCTTAAGGTTAAAGTATATCGATAGGATTAGGCAAGCCTTACTATAATCATGATTAGTTGTTAAACGCTTCAAAGAGAAAAAGTCGTAATTTGCAAACAGCTAACAAGTACAAATCAATAAACCCCTTAATTGATAACCAACAGTTGTTGGTTTTTGTTATGATCAAGACTTATGTATTTACCAACAAAGTGTTTGTTGGTTCCTAACCTAATTCATGAGCATATTTCTTTATGAAAATCCTATTAAGTATTGCAGCATTCAGTGCCATGCTGTCAGTTGTGTTGGGCGCGTTTGCTGCCCACGGCCTTAAAAGTAAGTTATCTGAAACACTACTCAATACCTTTCAAACCGGTGTGCAGTATCAAATGTACCACAGCCTTGCCTTGATTTTACTGGTTATTTTGTATCGTCAAATGCCGCAACCTTTATTGGTTTACAGCGCAGGTTTTATGATTGCGGGTATTGTTTTGTTTAGCGGTAGTTTGTATCTGTTGGCGCTTACCCAAGTTAAATGGTTTGGTCCGATAACCCCTCTAGGTGGCCTATGTTTTATTGTTGGTTGGGCGCTGTTGCTTGCAGCAGCCTTAAAAGGAGGGAGTTAGACTATGAGCGGATTATTGTTATATTGCCGTAGTGGTTTTGAAAACGATGTGGCCAATGAAGTCCAAGATAAGGCAGCTCAATTAGAGGTGTTTGGCTATTCGCAAACCAAAGCGAACAGTGGTTTTGTGTTGTTTAATTGTTATCAACAAGAACATGCTGAAGTGTTAGCTAACAAACTAAAATTCAACCATTTAATTTTTGCTCGGCAACAGTTTGCTTGTCAACACGTGCTTGAAGATATGGATGTGTCAGACCGAATTGGCCCACTTTTAACTGCTTGTGAAGACTTCCCATTATGTGGCGAGTTACGCGTTGAATATGCCGATACGACTGATGGCAGAGAGCTGTCAAAGTTGTGTCGGAAAATTAGCGTCCCTTTAAGACAAGCTTTGCGTAAAAAGAGTAAGTTAACTAACAAAGACAACAGCAAAAAACCTGTATTACATGTGTTTTTTACTAAAACAGATAAGGCCTATATTGGTTATTCATTTACACATAATAATTCATCCTTACCTTTAGGAATTTTACGATTGAAATTCCCTCATGATGCTCCCAGTCGTTCAACTTTGAAATTGGATGAAGCCTTTCAGACTTTTATTCCTAAGGAAGAACATGACGAACGTCTGCAAGGTGGTTTGTATGCTGTAGATTTGGGGGCTTGCCCCGGTGGATGGACTTATCAACTCGTACAACGAGGCATGTTTGTGCAGGCTGTTGATAACGGAGCTATGGATGAGGCGTTAATGGAAACGGGGCAGGTGACCTATTGCCCAGAAGATGGGTTTAAATTTCAGCCCAAGAAAAATAATATCTATTGGCTAGTTTGCGACATGATTGAACAGCCGCAGCGTGTAGCCAAACTCATGGCAAGCTGGGTAGCTGATGGCCGTTGTAAGGAAGCCATGTTTAATCTTAAATTACCTATGAAAAAGCGTTATGAGTCTGTGCAAGGTGCATTAGCCATTATTGAAGAAGTGATGCAAGCACAGCAAGTTGCAAAGTATCAATTACAGGCAAAACACCTTTACCACAATAGGGAAGAGGTCACTGTGCATCTAAGATTAGCTCAAAAAGCCTAAAATCTTCCGGTTAGGGTAATCGGAAGATTTTAGATGGTGTGACTTGACTTAACTTAAGGTCAGATAACTATTGATCTAGTGGGGTATTAAAGTCTTCAGATAACTCAAAATCACCTGTCACTTCAGCAATTTTATCATCCACAAATTTAATGGTGAGTTCTTTACGGAAGTCTTCTCCGCGCTGTTTCATGCCTCGCTTCATTTGGTACAAATAATACCAAGTATCGTGATCAAAGGCGTCTTCTAAAACAGGTTTACCTAGCACATATACAACCTGTTCTTTGGTCATTTCGATCCTAAGCTTTTTAACGTCTTTGTCGTCCAAAAAGTTGCCCTGAGGGATATCAATTCGGAAAATCCAATCAGCGCAGGCTGATAACATCATGGTGGCGGTTAATATAACCAGTAAATTCTTAAACTTCATTGTTACTCAATATCTCGGCATGTAAAAAAGCAAAAACGGATAAGTGAGAGAGTAACTCACACTTATTTGGCGAAGCATCCTAACCCAGCCGCATTAGCGCAATCAATGCCTAATTGTTATGAATTACTGAATTGTAACAATTCTTTGGCATTTGCTAAAGCAGACTCGGTAAGAGTGTCTCCTGCTAATAGACGTGCCAACTCTTCAATTCGTTCACTTTCTTGTAAACAAATCATATGAGTTTCTGTGGTTTTCTTGTCACTGAACTTAGTCACAAACATTTGATTGTGGGCTCTGGCTGCAACTTGGGGTAGGTGAGTGACACAAATTACTTGGGCACTTTCACCTAGCTTACGCAGCAATTGCCCAACTACAGAGGCCGTAGATCCACTGATACCACTGTCAACCTCATCAAAGATCATAGTGGCAATATCATTATTGCTAGAGCTGATCACTTGTATGGCTAAACCAATACGGGACAATTCACCCCCAGATACCACTTTTTCAAGATTATCTAGTGCTTGGCCTCTATTGGTCGACACAACAAATTGCACTGTATCTAAACCCAATTTGTTAGGACTACCTTGGGTTTGATGTGTCACATCAATTTTAAATACCGCATCCGCCATGTTCATATGGTGAATATGCCGTTCCACTTCTTTAGCAAAAGTCTTGGCGGCTTTTTTCCTAGAAACGCTGAGTTTATCTGCTGCTTGATGATATTGTTGTTCAAGTGCACATAACTGCACTTTTAATTCTTCTAAGAGTGAATCATCTTTGAGTAATTCACTAAATTCAGTGGCGAGTTGTTGATGGAATTCATATAAGGCCTCGGGCTGAACATTATGTTTTCTGGATAAATCTAAGGCTTGTGAGTACCTTGCTTCGACGTTTTGCATACGCATAGGATCAATTTCCAGCTGTTCGGTATAGGCCCTTAACTCGCTGGCCGCCTCGTCAATTTGAATGCTGGCCTCGGTCAACATAGTCACAATGGGTGCCAGACTTGGATCATGCTCTTGTAATTCAGTTAGGCGATCGACGCTACTTTGTACCGCTGATAAGGCATTAAATTCTTCCGCTTCGTAAAGTTGATGGAAGCTAATTTGGCTCTGTTCTAGCAAGGTTTGACTATGACTGAGTTTTTTATGTTCTATTTCTAGGGCAACAAACTCACCCTCTGCCAAGGCAAATTCATCTAACTCTTGGATCTGATAGGACAACAACTGGCTACGATCTGCCCGCAGTTGTTGGCCTTGTAACAAGTTTTGATAATGTTGTTGCTGGACTCTTAGGGTATGATAAGACTCGGCCACTTTACTGAGTAACGTGGGATGTTCGGCGTATTGATCCAGCAAATGGCGCTGATTATCACTCTTTAGTATCTGTTGATGGGCGTGTTGCCCATGAATGCTCAGTAAAAATTGCCCTAAGCTTTTTAATTGCTGTAAGGGGACAGGCGTGCCATTAATAAACGCTTTTGAGCGCCCCTCAGAAGATATAACTCGTCTAATCAGTACTTCATCATCATCTGACAATTCATGTTCTTCCAGCCACTTTAGAGCGCCTGGAAGCTGTTTGACATTAAAACCTGCACTTACTTCAGCTTTGTCGGCTCCTGTGCGCACCATGCCACTGTCTGCTCTTTCGCCTAAACATAAACCTAAGGCGTCCACTGATATCGACTTACCCGCTCCGGTTTCGCCGGTAATGGCTGTCATACCTAAGCCAAAATCAACGTCTAATGTTTTTACAACGGCGAAATTACGAATGGATAGATGGGTAAGCATTTTTAAATTCTCAACAAAGACATACAAAAGCATGTTTATATATACAGTAACTGTAAATATAAACATGCTTTTGCTTAGTGTCTAGTCATCTCTTTAAAAAAAAAGAAGAGAATGACTAGTAAAGTTTACTACCCCATCCAAGTTTTGTACGTAACACATTGAAATAGTTATAATCTTTGGGATGTATTAAAGACAATTTAGCAGGGTTTTTGCAGATAATTATTTCGTCACCAGGTAATACTGTGAGTACTATGTGGCTGTCGCAACTGACTTGTAAGTTATCAGTGTTTTCTGGGGATACCTTCAATTTAACAGTACTGTTGGCATCTACTACTATGGGACGGCTACTTAAAGTGTGTGGAAACATAGGCACTAAAGTTAATGCATCTAAATTAGGTGTCAGAATTGGCCCTCCTCCGGATAACGAATAGGCTGTAGATCCAGTGGGTGTGGCCACAATGAGCCCATCAGAACGTTGACTGAATACAAAATTATCATCCAGATACACTTCAAATTCCATCATATGGGCTACTTTGCCGTGGTGAATAACCACCTCATTGACGGCTGAATCTTTACTTTGAATTTTTCCCTCTCGATACACTTCGACTTCAAGCAAGAAGCGTTGCTCTCTGTTGTAGTCACCCTCAAAGATACTATCGAGTTGAGGTTCAAAATCGTCGGGGTTAATGTCCGTTAAAAAACCTAAGTTTCCTCGGTTTATCCCAACTACAGCAACGTTGAACTCCGCTAGTATTCTGGCTGCACCCAGCATATTCCCATCACCACCTACCACTATGGCTAAGTCCGCTTCCTTACCAATTTCTCTAATATCTGCGGATTCAAAACCATTTGAATCTAGTTCTTTTGCGGTTTTGGATTCAACTAAAACCCGACAACCACGTTTCGTCAAATAGACAATTAATGCCTTAAGACTTAAATTTGCACCTTGATGTGCCTGTTTGCCGATTAATCCTACGGTTTTAAACTTCATTGAAAACAACATAAATTACGATTTGCCAGAGTATAACCATGGGAGAGTTTGAAAGTCATATTTTTCGTTTGGAATATTGCTTGGTTCCTATAGTATGTCCATTAAATTTGTAAACCACTAAAAAGAAGAGCACTAATTTAATGGGGCCATTGATGTTAGATGTGTCAGGTTTTGAACTGACCCACGAAGAGATAGATATACTCGATCACCCTTTAGTTGGCGGGCTTATTTTATTCAGTCGCAACTATCACGATCAAAAACAGCTTTCTGACCTAGTCAGACACATTAGAAGTGTTACGCGTAACGAGTTGGTTATTGCGACAGACCACGAGGGGGGCAGGGTGCAGCGTTTTCGCGAGGGTTTCAGTAAAATTCCTGCAATGGGAAGTATCAGCCAAAATGCTAACGAAACCCCTTATCAATCAGGCTATTTAAGCGAACAATTCGGTTGGTTGATGGCTGCTGAGCTGCTTGCTTTTGATATTGATATTAGCTTTGCTCCGGTGTTAGATATTCATGGTGTATCCGAAGTCATTGGGGACAGGAGCTTTCACCAGAAACCAGAAATAATTGTGCAACTAGCCAGTGAATTTATCAAAGGTATGCACCGAGCTGGGATGGCTGCCACAGGCAAACATTTCCCTGGGCATGGCAATGTTCTCGAGGATTCTCATATCGCCATGCCAGTAGATAAACGCAGTAAAGAAGACATATTTGCAATAGATATGGCTATTTTTAACGCTATACATCAGCAAGGTTTATTGGATGCTGTGATGCCTGCCCATGTTATTTATCCTGATGTAGACGATTTACCTGCCGGTTTTTCTAAAAAGTGGATCAAACACATATTGAGACAAGAATTAGAATTTGACGGTGTGGTATTTTCTGATGATTTGTCTATGCAGGGTGCTGTGCAAATGGGCAACATTGTTGAACGGGCTGAATTGGCCATAGAGGCAGGTTGTGACATGGTATTAGTGTGCAACGATCCAAAAGGAACAGCCAAAGTGATAGATGGCTTACCAGCCAACATGACGTTGCAAAAGGGCAGTTTAGAAAGAATAAAACGCCTCAGAAAAGCCACATCTTTGAATCTTTCTCAGTTAAAAATGACCAAGGATTACCAAGTGGCTAGCAGAGTATTAGATCAATTCTATGCAATCTAATAACAAATTAATATTGCTCTCTGGCATCAGCGCAATAGTGATGTATTGTGGGCTGTTGGCTATAGGGCAACCACACTTAATTGCCGCTACGGCTTCCATCACTTTGTTTACTGCTATGTTGTGGGTCACTGAAGCGCTGCCTATTCCTGTTACCTCACTTATTCCTTTTTTTGGCTTTCCTATGGCTGGCGTGTTGAGTCATAAAGAATCGGCTTCTGCTTTGGGGAGTCACGTTATTTTGCTGTTAATGGGCGCATTTATGCTGTCAAAGGCATTAGAGAAGTCCAATGTGCACAGTCGCTTAGCGTTTTATTTAGTGAATATTACAGGTGGAAAAAGTGCCAAGAGACTGGTGTTGGGGTTTATGTTAACCGCTGCCATTTTAAGTATGTGGATCTCTAATTCTGCCACTACCTTAATGTTATTGCCGATTACTTTGGCGGTGTTGCAACATGTAAAAGACCCGAAATTAACCATAGCTATGTTACTGGGTATTGCTTATGCGGCCAGTTTGGGTGGAGTGGGTACTCCAGTAGGTACACCGCCGAATATTATTTTTATGAGTGTTTATCTCGAAACTCAAGGTAAAGAAATTAGTTTTCTCGAATGGATGAAAACCGGTGTTCCAATTGTTGTGATCGGCATTCCAGTCATGGCTTGGTGGTTAACTCGAAATCTAGAAAATACCCAAGAGTATAATTTACCGAAATCCGGCCCTTGGCAGCCAGCTGAAAAGCGTGTGTTAGTGACGTTTTTAATGGTCGCCTTAGCGTGGATGTTTAGACCTTATTGGACTCAATGGTTAAACATGCCCAGCATTGGCGATAGCAGCATTGCTTTGGCGGGAGTCGTGTTGATGTTTTTGATCCCAAACGGTAATAAAGTTGAAGGCAAAGTCCCTTCAGTCAAAAACAGCAAGTTTGGAGAAGTGGATATTAAAGCCAAATCTGACAAATTACTTGATTGGGAAACGGCCGTTTCTATACCTTGGGGGATGTTGTTGTTATTCGCTGGGGGCATTTGTATCGCCAAGGCCTTTTCTGCGTCTGGTTTAAGTGCCCTGATGGGAGATGGGTTAACAGGGCTGTCGAGCTTACCCGTTCCCTTATTAATATTGGCCATCTGTTTATTCGTAACTTTTCTAACGGAAATTACCTCAAATACCGCCACCGCCACCTTGTTAATGCCGATATTGGCCGCAGCAGGAGTCGCAGCAGGCGTTGACCCTGCACTAATGATGATGCCCGCTGCCATCAGTGCTAGCTGCGCCTTTATGTTGCCTGTTGCAACCGCCCCCAATGCCATAGTGTATGGCATGGATAAATTTAGTATTAAAATTATGGCCAGAGAAGGTGTTATGTTGAATATATTTTTGGCTTGTATCATCACTTTAGTGAGTTACTTTTCCTTATCTTAACCTTTCGCTGTCAGTAGACTCAATCTGTAAAACACTGCCCATTTTAGGTTTTGGCTATTCAAGTTGCATCATTATTGTGCAGGCGCCCACTAGTTTAGTGCTTACCTTAGTTACCACTTCGTTTTTTTCACATGTAATGGTGCGTAAGCAATGCTGGCATTAATTCTGCAGCGTCCAACGCAATTGTCATAAAAGAATAATGAGTACCGCGAAGGCATTAATTATTCACAGTTAATTTGCCATTGTTGAAAAACAGGTTTGATTTCATTTAGGGTGAGAATTTCTGTCATTTTTGATTTCTTAAGTTTATGGGAACTCATTTGATCAAGGGAAGTCCTAACTTGGGCTCAATTACTTCTATGGTCTTTAGATCGTTGTAAATAAGGCAAACCTTTTTTCGTATATTTAGTTTTGGATCATAAAATGCTGCTTAATCATCGTTACAATTTTTTATATGTACATATTGCAAAAACGGGAGGATCAAGTATTCGAGCTGTATTGAATAGACTTCGTTGGCAAGACCCAATGTACTATTTAATGTTTCCTTGTCATAAAATTAGTAATATGTGTGGGCATACAACAGCCTCAAAACTTCCGCGCCATGCGGGGGTGATTGCCGCTAAAGAAATGTTGCCTAATGCGTTTTTTAACCAGTTGTATAAGTTTGCTTTTGTGCGTAACCCCTGGGACTTACAAGTGTCTTCTTACCATCATATTCAACGTGAAAGACCAGAATTACTTGAGAATATCGCTGATTTTAATGAATTCATTACCTATAAATTTGACCCAGCAAGACCCTACATTTTTCACTTCGACATAGCGACTAAATTACAAAGTGAACACTTAATTGATTTAAATGGAGAAATCATAGTGGATTTTGTAGGACGTTATGAATCTCTTCATGACGACTTTAGTACGATTAAAAATGAACTAGGGTTAAAAGATTTTTCTATTCCTCATAAGCGTAAGGCTAAAGACCGTAAAAAAGATTACAGGGAATATTATAATCAAGCTTCTGTTGATGCGGTTTCTAAGCATTATAAGCAGGATATTCAGTTACTTAATTATTCCTTTGAATAAAAAATACTGAAGTAGTCATTCCTTAATATAGTCATTAAACTTTGCTCTCATTTGATTGCCACAGTTAGTGTTTTTTTATTTGCTAATATGGTAATAACATATTCTTTTTTGCATCAACTTCGCGCACTAAACATCCAGTTTAGTGCAAGCATTATCGAGATATTCAGCTCTTCCCCCATAAATACTGGCTTATAGAGGCTGGCATTAAATCTGCTAAGTAGACTTCGTACAGCAAATTCTTCTGTATTCCCATTTATTGATATTTCACATAGGGGTGTTATGGAAGTTGAATTGTTGTGGTTTGTAGGCACGTTATGTTTAGCGGGAGCAATTGCAGGTATTACTGCCGGATTGTTTGGAAATGGTGGTGGGTTTGTAGTAGTACCTGCTTTATTAGCTGTTTTTCCTTTTTTTAGTGAGTCGTCAGGAGAACTTATTAAGGTAGCTATTGGCACGTCTTTAGCGTCAATAGTTGTCTCAAGTGCACGTTCTGTTCAGGCCCATAGTAAAAAGAATGCCGTTGATTTTGCAATATTGAAAGATTGGTCTGTTTGGTTAGTGGTTGGTGTGTTAATCGGATTATATATTGCTGCTCATACTAGTCCAGAAAGTCTGATTATTGTGTTTGCAACAGGCGTGTTGTTGTATTCGATATATTTCTTGTTTCCGAGGCTATTTAAAGGATCGTCAAATACATTAACTATGCCTCAAGGTCCCTATAAAGCTGGATTAGCTTCTTTTTTGGGTGGGTTTTCAGCGCTTCTAGGAATTGGCGGTGGAACCATAACAGTGATGACTATGGTGATTTGTAATCGCAGTGTTCATCAAGCAATAGCAACAGCTGCTGGTGTGGGTTTTATTATTGGTTTACCTGGAGCAATTGGATTTTTGCTTATGGGTCACAACGTCACCAACCTTCCGTATGGAACTGTTGGTTACATCAATATTCCGGCGCTTATTGCCATAAGTGCAGGTTCAATTCTAACAGCACCTATAGGTGCTAAATGGGCACATAGCTTGAATGAGGTCAGTCTAAAACGCATGTTTGGGCTGTACTTAGTCATAGTGTCGATTTCTATGTACTACAAAGCATTTTAATTCAATTAGAAACAACTAAAGGGCGACAACATGACTGACAGTGTAAGTAGAAGATTATTTTTAAGGGGAACAATAGCTACAGCTTCCGCTGTGGCTGCAGGTGGTTTAGTTTCTTTATCAGGTAACGCGTTAGCTGCGCATCATAAGGCTCCCGTTGTGCATTATGGTCCAATTTCTAGCGTTGCAAAACTTAACGCTAATGAAAATCCCTATGGTCCAAGCCCAGGTGCCATTAAAGCGATGATGGAAGCGAGCGCTAAAGGAGCGTATTACGCTGCTGAGCCCTATCAAGTGTTGACAGATATGATTGCCGAGAAAAATGGTTTGAGTAAAACCCAAGTCTTGCTGAGCTCTGGTTCAAGTGGTGTGTTGTCTTATGCGGCTATTGCGGCGTCAACAAAAGGTAAAATACTGGGGCCAGATCTGTTTTGGGATACTACAGCTAAAGCACCACAAAAAATGGGTGGAGATAAAATTAAGCGGATAGCTAAAACCGCCGACTTGAGTATTGATTTAGATGCGTTGTATGCGGCCATTGATGATGATGTTGCTATGGTTCATGTCACTAACCCAAATAATCCTACAGGAAGTTTATTAGATGCTGCAAAGTTAAGAGCTTTTTGTATAAAAGCGGCTAAGAAAACATTGGTGTTGGTTGATGAAGCCTATAACGAGGTTACAGATATGCCGGAAAAAAACTCCATGGTGTCTTTGGTACGTGAAGGCCATAACGTTATAGTCGCTAGAACATTTTCTAAGATATATGGTCTTGCTGGTATGCGAGTAGGCTACATGATGGCATCGGAGGAAAATACCAGCAATATTAATCGCTATGGTTTAGGTGGTTATGCCATGAATCAGGCAGGCTTGGCCGCTGCAATTGCCAGTTACAATGACGAAGCGTTTTTAAAAATGTCTAAGTCCAAGATCATCGAAGGCCGTGAAATGGTTTTAGAGGCTGTTAAAGCCAATGGATTAATCGCACTGCCTTCGGCTACTAATTTTGTTTTTGTGGATTTAGGTCAAGGTAATGCAGAAATTTTCAGACAAAAAATGGCTGAGCAGAATGTGTTAATCCGTGGTATCTACCGGGATTATACCAATTGGTCACGAGTCAGTATGGGCTTGATCCCAGACGTGCAAAAATATGTGGATGCACTACCAAAGGCATTAGAGCAAACATTAGCCTTATCTTAAAAGCCTTAACATAGGATGTATGGCTTAAAAGAGTAATTCTCCTCTCCAATTGCCCAAGGAATGGGCATCTTTGGTTAGTTCAAATAGTATTTTACTGACAATTTGTTTGACATTGCTAGTGGGGTGTTTAGCGTTATTTACCAGTAACACTTCTCGGCTCAGCTTAGGTTGAGTGATACACAGGGAGTTGATTTGTTTTGTTTTCTCTAGGTGGAATACTGCAGATGACGGCAAGATCATCAGACCTAATCCATCTGTGACATAACGTAAATTAGTCATCAATAATCCAAAGTTTTGTTTATTCCAGATCCTAACGCCCGTTTGCGTTTCATAACGATTTAGCATTTGCACAAGAGGATCACTTTGATGGGGTAAAATGATTTCAAATGCCGCTAGATCTTTGAATTCAATTTCGTCTTGTTGAGCCAGTTGAGCATATCCTTGTTGATTTGATTCAGTGCCGACCACCAAATAAATATTCTCCTTAATCATAGGGGAGCTACAAAAATTTTTATCTGAAAAAGTGTTTTCATAAGTGATAGCTAAATCAATTTGGCCTTCGCTAAGGCATTGATTAAGAAAATCTGTGGTGCCGTAATGCAGTGTGAGTTCTACATTTGGATATTTTTTCTGAATGGCTTGTGTTAGTGGGATTGCCAATACATTACAAACAGCTTGTGCCATGCCAATGGATATTTGTCCTGATGGATTTGCTTCAGTTTCGACAATTTCACTCTTAGCCATGCCCATCTGATGAACAATAGATTTTGCTCTTAAGTAGAATTTCTCCCCACATGTAGTCAGCCTTACTCCCCTAAAATCCCGTTCGAACAATTTCACTGCCAATTCGTGTTCTAAACTAGAAATTTGCTGACTTATAGCAGGTTGCGCAATATCTAATTCTTTTGCCGCACCAGTAATACTGCCTTTATCAGCGGTTTTTAAAAAGTATTTAAGTTGTTTGCTATTCATTCAGTAAAAAAACCTGACGTTCGAGCAGTGCCACATAGTTGTGCAATCGAGCTATTAATGCGCATTTTACTATTCTTTTCCATCCACTTAGCCGTTGTTGGCTACACGTTTAATACATTTAATACAAGGAACGTGCCATCACACTAAATAAAAGCCAGTGATAGCGAGGGTCTCAATGGGCATAAGAAAACCTTAGGGGGGCTATACAAAAGCTGCATCCCTGATTGGCATTTGTGTTGCTTTTTATATGCTAAGAGGCGAGGTTTTTCTGCTGTTTTTGCTACCTGAAATGGTGCATTGCACTTGCATAGTCCCTTCGTTTCGAAACTGAGAATGCATCGCCTATTTAGAGCGTTGCGCCAGTTAGTTCTAAGAAAACACATATCGCTCACTAATAAGAGGTTAAATATGCTCAAACTACATAAACTTAGTCTATCTATCCGTCGGTCACTGCCAGTTTTAGTGGCCACGTCTGGGTTAGTCATGATGTCACCGAGCATTTATGCCCAAGATGCAGAACAAACAGATAAAGCCAATTTAGAAAAAATTATTGTCACAGGTTCAAGAGGGGCACCTAGGTCGGTTGCCGATTCTGCTGTGCCAGTGGATGTATTTAGTGAAGATGACCTAGTGTCTGTTTCTTTTACCGATACAAATGACATTTTAAAAACCTTAGTGCCTTCTTATTCTTTGTCCCGTCAGCCTATTTCTGATGGTGGATCTTTTATACGTCCAGCAAGTTTGCGTGGTATGCCTACAGATAAAACCTTAGTTTTGGTTAATTCAAAAAGGCGTCATCGTTCTGCTTTGGTGCAAATTGGGGGATCAGGTACTCAAGGGGCAGACATTGCGACGATTCCTTCATCAGCACTCAAAGGTGTGGAAGTGCTTCGTGACGGGGCGGCTGCACAGTATGGTTCAGACGCTATCGCCGGCGTAATCAACTTTCAGTTAAAGGATAACGATGAAGGTGGCTCTTTGTCAGTGGACATGGGTCAATATTACGAAGGTGATGGTGAGCAATTCACGGTAACAGGTAATATAGGTTTTGCCCTTGGTGATAAGGGGTTCTTTAGTCTTTCAGGTGAAATATCCGATACAAGCTCTACCAGCCGTAGTGAGCAATACTGCGAAAGTTGGGCTTGTGTGGATGTCGACAGTGCCAACTTCTTAACAGGTCTGGATACGTCAGTATCTGGTTACTCTGAAGACGCTTTCATTGCTGGCTTAGACAACGCTAATTTAGGCGGAGAAAACGTAGTGCAGCCTTGGGGTCAACCTAACAGTTCAGCGACTCGCTTGTTTTTTAACTCAGGCTATGAAATTAGCGAGACCATGAAGCTATATGCCTTTGGTAACTATTCTGCCAGTGAAGGCGATGGTAGTTTTTACTATCGTTATCCAGGTAACGGTACCATTGAGGATATTCGTTTAGCAGATGGATCACTTTATTCACCCCTTGAAAAATTTCCTGGTGGTTTTACGCCTAGGTTTACTGGTGAAATTACTGACGTATCAATAGTCGGCGGATTAGAAGGTGAGTTTGCTAATGAAATGACCTATGACTTCAGTGCTAGGTTCGGATCGAATAAAATTGAATACACCTTAGAAAACACTATCAACCCTTCTATGGGTCCTGATTCGCCCACTAAATTTCACCCTGGTGATTTAATTAACGAAGAATTACAACTGTCAGCTGATTTTACGCAGTTTTTTGATATGGGATTTTCTACCGAGGTGGTACTCGCTTTTGGTTTGACTTATATGGAAGAAAGTTACGAGTTAGTTGAAGGTGACCCTGATTCATACAGTGTGGGACCTTATTCTAGTCCCGATCCTTATGATTTTTGTAACGCCGATGGTTCAGCTAGTGCCGATGGTTTGGCAGTGATTTTAGCCGGTTCTAGTTTAGATTGTGGTAATTCTGCTGATGCTGTTTATACCGCGGTAGGAGTCGGCTCTAACGGCTTCCCTGGATATTCTGATATCTATTCAGAGACTTATGATCGCGATATGGCAGGTATTTATGTCGATTTAAGTACAGATATTACCGATGCATTGTTCTTGCAAGGTGCATTACGCTATGAGGATTACTCTGACTTTGGTTCTGAATTAGTAGGTAAGATCGCTTTCAAATACAGTTTGAGCGATGAAGTTAACTTACGTGGTTCGGTAGGCACTGGTTTTAGAGCGCCGACCCCAGGACAACAAGGTACAACCAACGTTTCGACTCGATTACCAGATGGTCTTCCTGTGGCGACTGGTCTTTTCCCTGCATTGAGCGATGTAGGGCAAGCGCTAGGGGCCGAAGCCTTAAAACCTGAAACGTCTTTGAACTATAGTTTAGGTATGTCGGGTAGCTTTGACGAATTAAGTTTAACTGTCGACTTTTATCGTATTGAACTGGCTGACCGTTTTTATGCGGTATCGACCATAGATGTATCCACTAATCCAGACGATGGTGATGCCTATGACAAATATTTAGCTTTAGTGGCTGCGGGTGTGGATGGGGCAAATACAATTGGCGGTGTTAATTACTTCCAGAATGCCTTTGATACTGTCACTAACGGCTTGGATATTGTTGCCACTTATACTTTAGATGACACCGTATTAACTGGGTCATTAAACTACAACTCAACCGAAATTGATTCAGATGCATCTTTATACCTTAACAATGAAGATGAGTATGATTTAGAAAATGCACTGCCTAAATGGCGAGGCGTTTTATCTGCTAAACATAATTTTGACATGTTAAGCATATTGATTCGTGCTAATTTTTATGGCGCATATGAAAATGCTATAAGCTCTGATGCGAGCATAGTGCAAGAGTATGACGCAGGGGTAATGTTTGATTTAGAAATGAATTACCAACTGAGTGATAGCATATCTATTGCCGCTGGTGCCCGTAATATTTTTGATACTTATCCAGATAAAGATGGCGTAATGGTTGACGGTAATCTAAACCGCGATGACTGTTGTGGTGTAGTTTACTGGTCAGGTAATAACGTTGATTGGCAAGGCGGGTATTACTACGCACGCTTAAACTATGTGTTTTAATATTTACAAACTTTGTTAGATTAAAAAGCCGTCAGATTTGACGGCTTTTTTGTTGTACTTGGTATTCCACCTTAGAATAAGTGAATTGTTTATCAAGCCATTATTTTATTCACTTTCTTGTTCGTCGCTGTCTTGATCGGTTTCGGGCCAACGATAACGCGTAATACGCACAATCATGCCAAATAAAGGATGATCAAAATAATGGACTTGTTTGCTGATGACCCGTCTTAGCTGATTAAAATTTACACTTTGCAGATAATTAGGTTGTTGTAGTTGATTGTCTGTTATTGCACCTTGCACAGCCATATTAGAGGCTAATTCGGATGTTTTTAGTGCTTTTTTAGGGTCATATACGGGCTGTCTGTAGTCTAAGTTACTATCGATGTGTAAATATGGAACTCGCCCAACTCTGCGCAAGTACACGGTTATTCCGCCGTCTAATTGCCACAGCTCTTTAAGTAAAGCTGAGTCGGCTTTGTGAATAATTTGTTTAGTTTTATCATCGTTGTGTTCAAAATCAATAGGCGTTTCATCGGTCAACGCCTTATCAATTTTGGCAAATAGATCTTCAGTAATGGTTGTTTCAGAGCCATTCTCATTATCTAAAAGTGCCCGTTGCTGCTCAGGAGATAAAAGTGCAAGTTCTTGTTGAGGAATATACACCTCATCTGTTTGTTGCTCTAGAGTATTAATTAACGTTTCTGAATCAGGTACTAAAGGTAAACCAAGGGCATTAAATTGTGGTGCATAATTTTGCCCAGCAAACAATCGAATTGTTTGCCCATTTTCACGGCCAAAATGCACTTGTTGTCGCCAATTCATATGCAATATTGGGCTGATATCTCGCTGCTTTTTAATCTTTTCGTATAAATCATTCATACGCATATTGGATTTAGGTAACACACTTGCACTTCGCTTTTGTGGCCATTCAATCCCGTCTATTACCACTGGTACCTGCGAAATCAGGTTTTTAGCTTGTTCGTCTAATTCTGCTTGTTGTAAATAGTTAATAGAGGCAAATGACGCATCAATTTCCTCAGAATAGGCACAAGGAAGATCACTAGGGATTTGCCATTCAATAAAGTCGACCCGAATAGGTGGTCTAATTACACGGGTTTCAGTGAATTCTAGGTTGGCTGGTTGCTCAAGGTTTACGCCGTTACCTGGTTGCGAGTGTAATTGTGTAGTATTTTCATGTTTCGACGGTTCAGTAATAACATTGTGTTCTGTAGATTGATCAAATATATCTGTTGTCGCCACTTCGTATTGAAAGTTTGTGGCATCATTCGTTTTTGCACTAAGTGCTAAGTTCTGATCACTTGCTGCAATTTTGTCTAATTTTTGTTCTTCTAACGGTGGCGCTGAAGGATCTTTTTCTGCAACTTCTGGTGTAGGTAAAGCAAAATCTAGCTCATGCTGGGTTGTTACCGCTTGGCGGCTTGATGCTCGGCAGTAATCGAGTCCTGCACGCAGGTAACTTAAATCCGGGTGAAGATAGGGGGTGAGTAAGTCAAGATATCCATTGTCAGGGGGAACGAGTCGCGACTGTTGAAACTTTTCGGTAATATCGCTTACATGTAAATTACGCTCGAATAAAATCACTTCAACATCAAACCACCACTGAGTTTCTGCTGCTAGGGCAGGTTGCACTAAAACACTGGCACTAAATAAGGCGGCTAGGGCAGTTTTTGCCGTGAAAGCCCCATTAGTTATGGGTTTTAGAGGATGGTTTCTGAGTTTATCTATCATTAAGCTGCTCGTAATTGTTGGCTAAACTCGGTTAGCATATTGTTAAACAGTTCAAGTCTATCTTTGGCTGATTCAGTAGGCACGATAAATTTAAGTTTTTGTGGTCCATCTAATTTGTAGATCCTCGGCTGCGACTGAATGAGTTTGATAATAAAGCCAGGATCTATTTGTGTTTGCAAAGAGAATTCTACAAATCCCCCTTTATTGGTACCCTCCATTTTTGAGATACCAATTTGTTTAGCTTTGAGTTTAAGCATGGTCATGTCTAACAAGTTTTTAGCACTTTGTGGTAATAGACCAAATCTATCAATCAGTTCAATTTGTAACTCATTTACAGCCCTTTCATCTTTACAACCGGCCAGCTTTTTATACAAGGATAAACGTAGATTGACGTCGGGGATATAATCATCTGGAAACAATGCGGGTAAACGTAAATCGATCTCTGTTTGCTCTGAAAGCGCAGATTCTAATGAGGGTTCTTTGCCTTCTTTAAGTGCTTCTACCGCTTGCTCTAACATGTCCATGTATAGGGTAAAACCGATACTGGAAATTTGTCCTGATTGTCCATCTCCAAGTAATTCACCTGCACCACGAATTTCTAAATCGTGGGTAGCTAAGGCAAAACCTGCCCCTAATTCTTCTAATGATGATATTGCATCTAGGCGTTTAGCGGCATCTTTGCTTAATCGTCTTCGATGAGGCGTGAGTAAATAAGCATAGGCCTGATGATGTGAACGACCCACACGACCACGTAGTTGATGAAGTTGCGCGAGGCCTAAATGGTCGGCTCTGTCCATTACTATAGTATTGGCAGAAGGCACATCGATACCTGTTTCGATAATAGTGGTACATAACAACACATTAAATCGCTGGTGATAAAAATCTGCCATGACTTTTTCAAGTTCACGTTCACGCATTTGGCCATGACCTATGGCAATGCGGGCTTCAGGTACTATTTCGGCAATTTCTTGAGCGGTTTTTTCAATGGTGTCTACTTCGTTATGTAAAAAATAAACCTGACCACCACGGAGAATCTCCCGCATGATGGCTTCCCGTATAAGCCCTTTGTTGCGTTGCTGTACAAAGGTTTTGATGGGTAAACGTTTAGCCGGTGGTGTGGCGATAATGGATAAGTCGCGCATACCACTTAACGCCATATTCAAAGTTCTTGGAATAGGAGTGGCTGTTAAGGTTAGAATGTCTACATCTGAACGCAATGCTTTAAACTTTTCTTTCTGGCGTACCCCAAATCGATGTTCTTCATCAATGATGACTAAACCTAAATCGTTAAATTTAAGGCTGTCTTGTAATAATGTATGCGTTCCCACCACTATATCTACTTTACCTTCACCAATTGCAGTGATGGTTTGTTTTGAATCCTTAGCGCTGACAAAACGAGACAATACTTCAATTCTGAAAGGACAGTTGACAAAACGTTCTTTAAAATTTTCAAAATGTTGCCCAGCAAGTAAAGTAGTAGGCACTAAGATGGCCACTTGTTTTCCTTGATTGGCTGCAATAAACGCTGCGCGCATTGCCACTTCAGTTTTACCAAAACCGACATCGCCACAGACTAGTCTGTCCATGGCATTTGCTGATCCCATATCTTGGATCACTGCGTTGATGGCTTTTTGTTGGTCTAAGGTTTCTTCAAACGGGAAACTGTCACTAAAAGATTGATATTCATCCCATGCGATCTTAAATGCATAGCCGGGTTTAGCCGCACGTCTGGCGTACACATCTAATAACTGAGCTGCCACATCGCGGACCTTTTCTGCGGCCTTTTTCTTGGCTTTTGCCCAAGTTTCGGTGCCCAAGTGATGTAAAGGAGCATGTTCAATATCACCGCCACTATAACGGCTAATGAAATGTAATGAGGCCACAGGCACATATAACTTAGCTTGTTTGGCATATTCTATGGCCAAATATTCGGTGGTGATGCCGCCGGCATCTAAGGTTTGTAACCCTAAATAGCGACCTACACCGTGTTCAAAATGCACCACTGGCTGGCCTATTTGTAATTCAGCCAAATTGCGAATAATGGCGTTTTCGTCTGTACCTTGACGTTTATCTCTTCTGCGCCTGTGACTGATTTTATGCCCGAGTAATTCGGTTTCAGTAATAAAGGCAATTTTACTTTTTGGCTCTTCAAGTAAAAAACTAAACTCAGCAGCACCGACAGTTATGCCTATGGGTTCGGCGCTGTGCATAAAGCTTTCAAGGGTTTCAAATACCTTGGGTCTAATTTCCGCTTTGCTGAGTATTTCTAATAAACCTTCGCGGCGCCCAGCTGATTCGGCACTAAACAACACTTTAACTTTTTGTTTTTGCCAGTCAGCTACCAATTGTTTTAATGATGTCCACGGCACTTTATTTTGTGGCTTCAGCGCTACGTCGCCCACAGATGCCGTGGCAAAGTTAACACTACCGGTTTTTTCAGCAACGGCTTGGTTTTGTATTTGTACTCTTGGCCATTCTTTTAAGGCACCAAACAGCTCTTCGTAACGCATAAAAATGTCAGCAGGATGCAACAAGGGGCGCGCAAGGTTATAACGGAGTTGTTCATACCTATGATTAACATCTTTCCAGTGATTTTCATGTGCGACCTGCAAATCGCCGTGCATTAATATGGTGGTATCTTGATTCAGGTAATCGAATAAGGTCGCGGTTTTATCGAAAAACAACGGTAGATAATATTCTATGCCACCGGGCATCAGACCTTTACCTACTTGGTAATAAATGGACTCTTTGCTGTTATTGGCGTCGAACTTGCTGAGATATTGCTGCCTAAATAACAAACTTGCTTGTTTGTCGGTAGGGAACTCTCTAGCGGGTAACAGTTTAATTTCATCTACTTTGTCACCAGAGCGTTGCGTTTCTGGGTCGAAGTGCCTAATGGTATCTACTTCATCATCAAATAAATCAATACGGTAGGGATGCTGACTGCCCATAGGGAACAAATCAATAATACTGCCACGGATAGAGAATTCGCTGTGCCCCATCACTTGGTTGACATGTAAATATCCAGCGCGCTCTAAGCCTGTACGAAAATCATCAATATCTAATTTTTGATTCACTTCCAATATCAGTAAATATTTACCAATATAATCTACCGGTGCCATACGCATCATCAATGTATTGATGGGCACAATAAAGACTCTACGTTCGTTTTGGGTGAGTTGATACAAGGTTTCTAGGCGCTGGGAAACTATGTCTTGATGTGGTGAAAAGTTATCGTAGGGAAGGGTTTCCCAATCAGGAAACAATTGCACATCAACAGCTTGATCCCGTAAAAAGTAATCAAGTTCTTTTTCAAGTTTGATGGCGCTAGGTGTATCTGCGGTCACTAATAATATCGGGCCAGATGCAGATTTTGTGGCATTGGCTAATACTAGCGCGGTACTGCTGCCTAGGAGATTGCCCCAATGGCGAATATCGTTTTTAGTTTTAAGAGTATTGTTTGGTAAAGGTGGTGAAAAAATACTGTGAGTCATTAATAGTTTTCGTTTTAGTTCTTTTAAGGTTTTTCTTGGTTTTTACGTTTGCGTAAATTGGCCGCTTGTAAATGTAAACTCGCTTTGACTAATAAATCTTGGTCTTCTTCACGTATACGAGTAAAAATCAAGGATACATGGTACGTATCATCAGCTGGCTTACAAGTAATAACTTCAGCAAAACAAAAAATCGCCGACGCTTCTTCTCTTAGAAACAGTTTAAGTTCAATTGCCGCGCCAACGGAAAGTGGCTTTTCACTTTCTATAACTATACCTCCGCCACCAAATTTTAGTGAGTGATAGCTTTGTTCATTTTTGGAATGTTGTTGTAAAATAAGCGACATCATCAAGTCAATCTTTCGTGATTGATGATTAAGAAATTCAGCTAGCTCAACTGCGTGTTCACCTAAACGGCGCAGTGGCCGTAAAGCCTTGGTATCTATACCTGATAATTCACTGGCAATTTGAAATTCGTAGGGCATATGTTGATGTAAATCATCAATTTCGGGTAAAAGAAAATCCTCTTCCAATAAACGCATATTGACTGGAATATTGTGCTTGATCATGAAAAATTCATCAAATTGTTGATGCTTTTGTTCAAGCGTTAAGTTTTGCATTTTCTCTCCCAGTTTTAGCTTTGCTTGTTAGATTTACGTCTGGCACGTATTATTCAACATCATTCATCACTATACCAACAGTTAAACCTTTATTTTTTAACTGTTTTGTTCTCATAAGAGTTTCTTTTTTATGTTTTACCCGCTCTCAGCCTTTATTGGTTTACGTTATGCCAAAGCATCTAAAGGCAGTCATTTTATTGCCTTTATTAACTTTTTTTCTGTAGCTGGTATTGCGCTTGGGTTGATGGCCTTGATCACAGTTTTATCAGTCATGAATGGGTTTGAGGGAGAACTTAAACTGCGAAATTTAGGGATCACTCCTCATGTATTAGTACAAAAAAAGTCTGATGTAGATGCTTTCCCTGATACATTTACGGGAATCCAAGGTGTGCTTAATAGTGCTTTGCAGATAGATTCGGAAGGTATTATTCAATCCTCAGAAGGACTGACAGGGGTCATGTTTCAAGGCATTCAACCAGAGGTGATGCAACAATCCTCTATTATTGCTCAGAATATGTTAATTGGTCAGTTGACTGATTTGGTCAAAGGGGAATATGGGATTGTTATTGGGCACGCACTGTCTAACAAGTTACATTTGCGGATTGGCGAATCCGCGCGTTTGATCTCATCAGAAAATAGTTATTTTGGGCCTTTTGGTCGGATCTACAGTCAAAGAGTGTTCCGCGTGGTCGGTATATTTGATCTAGGCTCTGCATTAGATGATAAAGCGGTGTTGATGCATATTGATGACGCCGCCAGATTGTTACGCAGTAAAACCGAAAATTTAGCGCAAACGCGGTTGTTTTTGGCTGACGCCTTTGAGTATAAAAGTGTCGTTCAATCATTACAGCAGCAAGGTTACCGCTCTACTAACTGGCGTGACCAACAAGGTGTGTTATTTGATGCCGTGAAAATGGAAAAAAATATGATGTCACTGATGTTGTTACTTATCATCTCGGTGGCCGCATTTAACATAGTGTCGGCTCTAGTGATGGTCGTCACCGAAAAGCAAGGTGATATTGCGATATTGTTAACGCAAGGCATGACCCGTAAGAATATTATGGGGATTTTCCTTTTTAATGGTATCTACAATGGTATTAAAGGCACGGCTATTGGCGTTGTCGCCGGTGTTTTGTTAGTGTCACAAATTAATAATATTATTAAACTACTGAATTTACCGGTATTTCTTAGTCCTGAAGGACAAGGTGTGCCCACCGACTTGCAATGGCAACAAGTACTATTTCTCATAGGTACGTCACTTATTTTATGCTTTTTAGCTAGCCTTTACCCAGCCTATCGAGCGGTAAGAGTTAATCCGGCTGATGCTTTAAAATATGAATAAATCCAACTTGGGTATACAATAGCTGGCTAATAGTAGTATTTTCGGGCAACCGCGCTGGCAGCCGCTCTCTAAATTTTAAGGTTTATCAAATGGAAAAAACGTTTATCACCGCTCAACAATTACTTGAAGATTCATTTCGAGTGGCAGCTCAGGTTTATGAAAGTGGCTTTCGCCCACATTTTATTATCGGCATTTGGCGTGGCGGTGCACCTATTGGTATAGCTGTACAAGAATATTTCGATTTTAAAAAAGTGGAAACTGACCATATTGCGGTGCGGACCTCCTCTTATTACGGTATTGATCAACAATCAAAAACCATCAAAGTGCATGGGTTACATTACTTGATTGAAAATGCAAATGCCGAAGATAGCCTGTTAATTGTGGATGATGTATTTGATTCAGGCCGCAGTGTAGACGCCTTGATGAAACAAATTAAAAAATTATCTCGAGCGAATATGCCAAAAGATGTGCGCATAGCTTGCCCTTATTACAAACCGCAAAATAATAAAACAGATTTAGTGCCTGATTATTATGTGCATGAAAGTGATGAATGGTTGGTGTTTCCTCATGAAATATCTGGCCTTACACCGGATGAAATTATTCAGGGTAAAACAGATTTAAAAAATGTGATGCACTTGCTAAAACAAGATTAGTTAGTGGCAACATAATCAGCTAAAAGTACATAAAAAAGACAGGTGACTGTCTTTTTTATCGCCCGTTTTTTATAAGTTTGTTTCATTCCAGGTTTCAATTAAATTGTGTGAGCTGTTGTTTCGCTCGCAGCTTCTCTTAGCTTTAATGCTGACTGATGTCATCTTTACTCATACTCGTCTAATCCTATGGGTGCGACAATATGTCGCATTGTGGCCTTAGTGTAAGTTTCTATAATGACTAAAAAATTTTGGTAAGTTATTTTGAAATTCTTAATACACCTTATTCTGCGTTCACTCATTGTTTCGTCTTTGGCGTTGTCATTTGTGGTTTTCTCTCACGACTTTAGTGCCGGTAAGCTTGAAGTGCAGCATCCTTGGGCGAGACCCACTGCGCCAGTGGTTAAAACCGGGGCGGTATATTTAGTTATTAATAATCCAACACAGCAAACACAACGTTTGTTGTCTGCGCGGGTTCCCCAGAGCGTGGCCGAACAGGCGCAAATACATCAAACCCTGCATACTGAAAATATGTTAAAGATGCGAGAAGCTCAGAATGGCTTGTTGCTCCCCGCTAAAGAGACAACTGAACTGACGCCAGGCGGCAGCCATATTATGTTGGTTGGACTTAAACAACCCTTAGTAAAAGGGGCTAAATTTCCCATGCAGTTGCAATTTGAAAACAGCCCAGAGGTAACGGTTGAGGTCTGGGTTGAAGTTCCTCCTGAAGCAAATTCCGACACATCTAATCATTCCCATCATTAACACTACTTGGAAGAGAAATTACCATGCAATTTAATGCCAATTTTAAACTGACTACTTTTACCAGCTTATTCGTTGCGACTATTTTGAGCGCTTGTGGTGACAGTAATTCTACTGACAACAGCAACAAGGATACAGCAGTCGCTAGTGCGTTTAGTCTTAATTTTAAAGCCATGAGTGGTACTGAGGAAATTGATTGTGATGCTATGTTTACTGACTACGGCACCGACCAAAGTTATAGCATAGGGGTAAGTGATTTACGTTTCTATGTGAGTAACCTTAAGTTTTACGATCAATATGATGTAGAGATAGAAGCCACCTTAGATGAAAATGACTTTCAGTACCAAAGTGAACAAGGTTTTGTTGCCCTGGTCGACTTAACGTCTACAGCTAGTGGTGCTTGCGCTATAGAAACTCTAACTGGAACGGCGCGTACAAATAGTGTTATTTCTGGTAGCTATACTGATACAGGGGTCGCTAAAGTGTCTTTTGATTTAGGTGTACCCCAAGCCGTTATGCAGCAGGTGATCGCCACCACTTCAGTGGAAGATGCACCGTCTCCTTTAAATGAAATGTATTGGTCTTGGGCCAGTGGATATCGCCACTTTTTAATGAACTTTGCTATTGAAGATACTAACGGTGTAGCTGGTGGTGGTTATCTACATATTGGCAGCAAAAATTGTACTGGTGATGGTTTGCTAGCACTTGAAACCCAAGATGAATGTGAATACATCAACACCCCAAAAGTGGAATTGAATAACTTTGATCCAGCTGTGAATACTGTGGTGGTGGATATCCAAAGCATTCTCTCTGGCGTGGCCTTCGCATCAACAACTGAGGGGGTAGATACCCCTGCAGTCAGTTGTCATTCAGCGCCAAGTAGTGTGCAAGCAGATTGTGGTCCTGTTTTCTTGAACTTTGGTATTTCCGCAGAAACTGGCGCAAGTTTAGCCGCCGACAACGCTACTATTAGCGCTGAATAGTTTAGTTCGGGGGAGACTCTGGTTTCCCCTAAACCTTTGAAAAAGAGACGTGATGAAGTTTATTGCCGTATGTCTAGTGATGGGGATTTTGATGGGGTGTAATCAATCCTCTTCAACCACAGTAGAAGAAAGTACTCAACAACAAAGCCTTAGGGATTTACTTGAACTACCTGCTCATATGGCAGTGCCGTCGATACCTGATTTTAATCCTTTAACAGCAGAAAAAATCCAACTAGGTCGGTTTCTGTTTTACGACCCCAAATTATCGGCAAATCAAACTCAATCTTGTTCATCTTGCCATGAACAAATTTTAGCCTTTAGTGATGCTGTAGAGCGGCCTTTTGGCTCAACGGGTCACCAGTTAGTTCGTAACAGCCAAGGCTTAGCCAATGTGGTTTATCATTCAACTTTTACTTGGAGCAATAATGGGTTTTTGGAATTAGAAGAGCAGCTAAACGTACCTATTCGGTCTGATAACCCAATAGAGCTAGGCGTGACCGATTCCAATATAGAAGAAGTCCTTGCAAGGTTTGATGCCGATGCTAGTTACGTGGACATGTTTGCCGCTGCTTTCCCTGAAAGTGAGTCGGGTGCAAGCATTAACAAAATTATTTTTGCCTTAGCCAGTTTTGTGCGCTCGATGATCAGTGCAGGCAGTGCCTATGATCAATATTTGTTGGGAGATACTAGCGCATTAACAGAGCAACAAAAATTAGGTTTTAGTTTGTTCAATGGCGAAAAATTTGAATGTTTTCATTGCCATACGGGTAGTAATTTTTCAGTGTCGTACCGTGACTCAAACACTACTGAAGATACTATTCAATATCCGTTTTTTAATAATGGGCTTTATAACGTAGACGGCGAGGGCAGTTATCCCGCGGCTGATCAAGGCTTATATGAATTGACGCTAGACTTAGCCGACAGAGGACTTTTTCGTCCCCAAAGTTTAAGGAATATCGAGCTAACCGCTCCTTATATGCATGATGGCAGTATTGCGACTTTACGTGAGGTCATTGAGCACTACGCCAGAGGAGGTCGGTTAATTGAATCTGGTGAAAATGCCGGAGATGGCAATTTAAGCCCACTCAAGTCAGGTTTAATAAAAACATTTGTTGCAACTGATGATGAAATCGATGCAGTGATTGCGTTTCTCGAATCCTTAACTGACTACGAATTTATCAATAACCCTAAATTTTCCGATCCCTTTAAAGAATAATAATGAAAAAAACTATCCTTAGCTGTGTTTGTAGTTGTTTTGCGGCCTCTGCCGTTGCCCATGAGAATCAACCTGTTAATACGCAACCCGATTCATTAGATATTAAAACCACCTTTACTTACAGAAATAACCAAGCTTTTCCATCTGATGAGGTGTGGCAGTTACCCGGTATATTATTGGGTGGAGAGTCGTTACCAGTGGAGCAAGGTGCTAGCCTTGATGATGTGCAACTTTTAGGGCATTTAAATATTCATAAGCGTTATTTTGTCAGTGCAAAAGTTGGCGCACATAGTCATGATGGTTCAACAGAAGTGGCGTTAGAAAACCTTTGGTTTGGCAGCCGCGCGGCGATAATGGGGCAGCCTCTATTATTTGAAATAGGTAAAATGTCCAGCGATATTACCCCTACCGCTAACTTTCATGCTTCAGGTGGATCCTTCAGTGAGTCACCTTTGTTGGCCGATGTGTTTTTTGCCAGGCATTTTGTTGATATAGGTGCCAGAGCCAGTGCTTCAATACAAGGTATCAACTTCGGTATTGAAGTCTGGAATGGTGATAATTGGCCAGCTAGTTCGGGGGAGGGAACCGCAGCTTTATTTGTGCATTATGCCATTCAACATGGGGAACTAAGTGCCAAGGTAGGCAGTTGGCTAATGCGCAGTGAGGCAGACAAGCGTAGTGATCAAAGATACGAAGATGGACACAGTCATGGTGATGCACAATTAAGCGCTTCAGATCTTACCTTTTCTGGAGAGACGGTCACCATGGGCAGTTTTGCTAATCTGCAATGGCAAGTGAACCCTATTATCCTGAATGCCGAATTCGAGTGGATCCGCGCTGATATTGACGCGCAGTTACTGGACGTGACTCAAAGTGCGGCATTTTTGGCAACCCAAGATGGATATAAGCTGCAACTCGGTGTGTCATTAGACAATCACAGTTTACAAGTTAAATACGAACGTTTAGTGGTCGACAATAGTTTTACTCAAACGTCCCAAACCTTTATTCAATCTAGCGGCTTATACAATGAGGGGATCGAACCTGAAAAATTGGCTGTGGCCTGGACATGGGATTTTTATGATAGCTTTAGGCTTCGTACTGAATGGTATCAAGATGATACTCAGGAAGCTGGCACTAGCCGTTGGGCTATAGGTTTAGTTTGGCAGCATAAACTGTTATAAATGCAGCTACTTTCAATAATCATATTGGCCTCATGTCATTAGCCTATCTGCAAACTAATCGTCATCTGCTGCAATTAATTAAGCTGCGTAATGGTTTTATCGCGTTGCAATTATTGGTGGTTTTATTCGCTGAGTTTTGGTTCGAATATGCACTGCCATATTTTATTCTTAAAAGCATAATCGCAGTAGAGTTGTTGATTAATATTGCCTTGTTTTACTGTTACAGAGGCAATCGAAATGCCCATTCTGGTGAGTATTTATTTCAAGTTTTACTCGATATATTGTTTCTCACTTTATTATTGTATTTTGCCAATGGCGCGACAAACCCTTTTGTTTCTTTGTTATTGATACCAGTGGCGATTGCGGCTGTGACTTTGCCGAGGCCCTTATTACTGTTGGTTTCTTTTACGGCCCTTGTAGCCTATTCGGCACTATTGTTTAGTCTTGACCCTCACCAACTGCATAGGGTGGATATGCAGCAGCATTTTATTGGTATGTGGCTAAATTTTGTTTTATCAGCTTTGGTTGTGGTATTAGTAGTCGCATCCCTTGCCAGAGCAATGCGTCAGCAGGAACGTTTTGTGAGTCAGTTAAGAGAAGAACAGTTGCGCCAAGAACAATTGGTTGCTCTGGGTACCACTGCGGCACAATTTGCCCATCAAATGGCGACACCTTTGGCAACAGCGAATTTATTGACAGAGGAGCTTGAGTTAGGCCATTCCAGCCCATTTTTAGCGCAGTTAAAAGAGCAATTGGCTTTGTGTAGTAAACGTTTGCAAGATTTTCGCATTATGTCAGAAGAGCTAAAGCTAAATAGCAAACGTCATATTTTATTAAAACAATTGTTTTCTCAGTTACAGCAAGAAATACAATTAAATTTTGCCGATGTTGAGGTGAGTTATCAACTGACGCCTTCTGAAAAATTGGCCGTTTTTACGGATACTACTTTATTTCCTGCTTTATTAAATTTAGTGCAAAATGCGGTACAAGCTTCAAAGAAAAATAATCGTTTTAATATCGCAATATCCAGTCAAATAGAGTCGCAACAACTGAGGATCACTATTCGAGACTTTGGCGAAGGTTTGTCTGAACAAAGTTTATTGGAACTTGGGTCTTCAATAGTCAAAAGCGATCTAGGTTTTGGAATGGGGGTCTTGCTGAGTCATGCTACCTTAGAACGTTTAGGGGCACAATTTCGTTTGTATAATCATTCTGCACAAGGGGCAGTGGCGGAGATTATTATGAATGTGGTGGAACTAAAGTGAAGTGTTTGTTATTAATTGAAGACGAGCAAAGTTTCGCTGATATTTTACTTAGGCGTTTGTCACATTACGGCTATCAGTGTTTACATGGTGTGAGTAATGCGCAAGGTCTGGAATTAGCCGCACAGCACAGTCCCTCACATCTGATTTTGGATCTGAAAGTGGGCAGCGAAAATAGTTTGGTCATATTACCGCAATTACGGGCGCAATTGCCTCACTCTCGAATCATTTTATTGACGGGTTATGCCAGTATTGCCACTGCTGTTGAAGCCATAAAAGCAGGGGCCGATGATTATTTATCTAAACCAGTAGACACTAAAACCCTACTGGCTATGTTAGAGGGGGATAATACAACTCAAGATACCAGCCAAACCAATGTTATGTCTCCCTCTAGACTTGAATGGGAACATATTCAGCAAGTATTAAAATCCAATAATGGCAACATATCCGTAACTGCTAGACAACTGGGTATGCATCGCAGAACATTACAGCGGAAACTCTTAAAAAAACCTACCAGTGAATGAAATTATAATTTTTACTCAAATAGTATAAGCAACCCCATCTATTTGCTTATACTTACGCAATAAATTTCAAGTAAGGAACACTGGATGGATCAGCAACAAGTTCGAGAATATCTACTAAACAAACCTTTTTCGGTAGAAACCTTTCCATTTGGAGAAGACGTTGCAGTATTTAAAGTGAAGCACAAAATGTTTGCAACATTATCCAGAGGAAAATTGGGCAAAGATGAAAACGAAAGTGAAAATATTTACTGGTTGAATCTTAAATCAGATCCTCAAGAGGCGATTATGTTGCGAGATATTTTCCCTTCAGTCGTGCCTGGTTATCATATGAGTAAAGTGCATTGGAATACCGTCAAGCTTGATGGCACAGTACCCAAAGGTGAAATACAGCGAATGATAGATAACTCTTTTGATTTAGTTGTAGCCAATATGGTGAAAAAAGATCAGCAATCGATTTTGCTGCATCGTTAACAATAAAGGTTTATAAGTGGTAAATTTTGCTAGCATTTGAATACAATAAATTTAACGGTATTATTATCGACAGCACCGCCATTCCAAATGATGAGGAGGTGTTTTTACAACAATTAACTGCGTTATTGGAACATGCCAATCTACAAAATAAATCGGTAATCTGGCTTACTTTATCCATTGATTTGGCGCATCTGATTAACATCGCCACCACACAAGGGTTTACCTTCCACAACTGTTTACCCACTGAAGTCACTTTGACGTTTAAATCGCTTGAAGAAGACTACGTGCCTTTTGTGCCTACACATTCATTGGGTGCTGGCGGCCTAGTACAAAACGCTTCTGGTGAACTATTAGTCATCCGAGAGCGTGGCGGGTCGACCTATAAGCTCCCGGGAGGACACTTAGAATTAGGTGAAAAAATAGAAGAGGCTGTGATCCGAGAAGTATTAGAGGAAACGGGGATCGAAACGAGTTTTGAGTCCGTTTTAGGCATGGCCAGTACTCACCCATATCGGTTTGGAAAATCTAATATATACATAGTGTGCAAGTTGGCACCATTATCAACACAGATTAATATTCAAGATACCCATGAAATTGAAGAGGCTAAATGGGTGTTACCAGCAGACTTTTTAGCCGATAGTAATAATAGCCCTTTCAACAAGTATTTAGTTAAATCACTAGTGAATGCATCAGGTTTGGGTAAATCATCACTAGACTTGAGTCAATTTTCTAAGCTTAAACATGAAGTCTTTTTAGCGAATGATTACTCTATATAAAGCGCTGTTGTGAGTGTTTTCAGGAGGCAAAAAACAGCTAAAAGGTTATTTTTTATCACTGAATTTAAGTGTAAAGAAAAATAATAACAAGTAACAAGTGAAGGCGAACCAATAGGGCAGGGCGCCGTTGATTGAATATAAATAGGTGCCTAGTAATGGGCCAACTGTAAAGCCTAGTGGACCACAGGCCCCAGCTATTCCTGCAACAGCTCCTTGCTCTTCAGATGAAACCGCCACAGAAGCGCCGGCCATAAATCCTGGACCCGCAAGTCCCATGCCCAACCCCAGAATACACATCGATATTATATACAGCATTTGCGTTTCGCTTAACGCCATGATGACAAAGGCAATCATCATAATGGGCATAGAAATTCTAAGTAGCACAAAGGGCCTAACATGTAGGCGCGGTATCACTAAAAGTTGCACAAATAATGCTGCAGCAGCAGAAAACATCAAACTTAAGCCCACAATTTTAGCCGTTTGCGTTCCATCTAGCCCCAATACATCCTGAAAACGAAATGCGATCGTTTGTTGCACAATGGCAAAACCCATAAACAAAAATACCCCAGCAATCACCAGTGGTAATATTCTAGGATCTGTATATTTGAGTTTTAATGGTTTACTAATGACTGTTTTTTTAGGCAATTCAGGTAATGCATATAACGTCAGCACCGCCGCTGCTAGGGTTAAAAAAACAGAAAAATACAAAGGCGTCAGTAAACTAATACTGGCGAGCAAACCGCCAATAGCGGGTCCTAATATTGAACCTATATTAGTTGCTGCGCCTATTGCGCCCATTCCTTTAATTCGATCTGCCACTGTGGTTATATCAGCCATATAAGCGTTAGCAGAAGGGGCAACCGCAGCCATGACTATTGCATTGGCGACACGGGTAACAATCAATAGTGTTAAGGCTGTGACGGGGATCAGAAAACCAAGTAATGCCGCTTGAAATACGCCAGCAAACATTACAGTACCTAATGAATAGCCAAATAGGCCAATCAATAAAATCCTTCTTCTACCCCAGTTATCACTGGCTCGGCCCCATAGTGGGCTCACTAAAAATAGTGTTAAGGATGACGAAGAAATGATAGCGCCTATTTGTACTTCCACTAGACCCACTTCACGACCCAGTGGCGCTAAAATAGCAAACAAAACTGTTTGCGCAAACCCCATTGCAGCAGCGGCTAATAATAATGTGCGTTTAGCCAAACGGTTAGAATGAGTAGGATCTGCTGTCAATGGAAATGCTTCAAAAAAACAACTGTTTGAATACACAACCCCAGGATAAGACCCTGTTTATAAACACGGTTCCGGGAGCTAGTCATATAAGTATGGAAGTATTGTTTGAAGGTGCTTTTTTATCATGGTTTTATAATATGAGTAGTCAATTTTACAGTATTTGTGTTATGTCAAAGAGCAACAAGCATTCTTTGGTCGCATTGTAGCCATTTTTGTTCATCGCGCTATTAAAAGTATTCACCTATTTTCGGGGCTCAGTTTGTGGCCCTGTAGTCCATAGGGAAGAAAAGAGCATATTATCATCAACGACAGATCCATAGCCTAAACTTATTCGATCAAGAATATAGTTTTGGTTGAGTTTCCAAGGTTTTTTACGGCCTTGTTTGGGCAATTTGTCCAAGGCTCTAATGATATAGCTAGAACTAAAATCAATAAAAGGTTCAGCTTCAATGCCATTTTCAGGTAACACAGGCTGGCAGTAGTGATATTGATGTTTGTGCATATGATTAATCAAGCGGCATACATACTGAGCAACCAAATCGGATTTAAGGGTCCAGGATGCATTGGTATAACCCATTGAAAATGCAAAGTTAGGTAAACCGCTCAGCATCATGCCTTTATAACAATAACTGTCTGCTACATTAAATGGTTTTTGGTCAACGCTTAGTTGGTAAGACCCGAGTATGTCTACGCTGAGTCCTGTTGCAGTCACAATAATATCTGCAGCTAATGACTTACCGTTTTTTAATGTAACCCCATTCGCCGTAAACTTATCTATATGTTCAGTGACAACACTTGCTGAGCCATTATTTATGGCATGAAATAAATCGCCGTCGGGCACCAAGCAAGCACGTTGATCCCAAGGTTGATAACTGGGCTTGAAATGTTTATCTATAGGGTAGTTTGCACCAAGTGCCTCAATGACCCCTTCTCGAATCAGCTTTTTGACTTTTTCAGGGCGTCGTTTTGCAAGGTTATAAATAAACAAGCCTTGGAGAATTTTTATCCATCGAATGAGTCTGTAAGCGAGTTTAGTAGGAAGCAAGCGACGTAATAGGTTTGCAAGCTTATCTTGTTCAGGTTTAGACGCAATATAGCTAGGTGAGCGCTGTAACATAGTGACATGCCCAGCCGTGGCGGCTAATGCCGGTACTAAAGTGACTGCGGTGGCGCCGCTCCCAATTACAATTATGTTTTTCCCAGCATAATCTAGGTGTTGCGGCCAATGTTGAGGGTGAATAATATCGCCGCTAAAATTCTCAACACCTTCAAACTCTGGGGTATACCCTTTGTCATAATTATAATACCCGGCAGCCGAAAAAAAGAAATCACTGATAAAGCTGCAAGTCTCACCCGTTTGTAAATCCTGAATTTCAGTCAACCATTTGGCCTTAGTGCTATCCCAATTGGCTGAGATCACTTTATGTTGGAATAGAATATTTGGGGTGATGTTATTCTCACTTGCAGCTTCGGCTATGTAGTTTTTGATATCATCGCCCGGAGAAATGGCTTTGGGTGAGTGCCAAGGTTTGAAGTGGTAGCCAAATGTAAACATATCAGAATCTGAGCGAATGCCAGGGTAGCGAAATAGATCCCAAGTACCGCCCAAAGCGTCGCGAGCTTCAATAATAGCGTAGGATTTTCCTTGGCAATGTTTTTGAAGATGGTAAGCGGCGCCTATACCTGAGATGCCAGCACCCACAATTAATACATCTATTTGCCTAGTTTTGATGTTCACTCCATGCTTTCCCATTTTATGAAACACTTTAATGCTATTGCTAGTTTGGCTATCTATAGGATCCTTAGGACTAAAAGTATTATGCAGTGCTTTAAGGGCACTTCCCAATCACCAGAAATTATTGCGCCACAATAATCCCGCCTATTTGTGACCTGTTAAAATTATTGGTGTTGACTGCTATGGTTACAATGAAAAACGTTCACGCAAAAAGTGCGCTATGCCATCTTTATGGTTATGTCCAATGACCGCTGTAGCGGATTTTTTTATTGTCTCTTTGGCATTTTCAGGGGCATAACTTTCATCTGCTAGGGCAAACATACTGAGATCATTGTCACCATCACCAAAACAAATAACCTTGCTAGCACCTAACTGGTTTTTTAAATTAGTGACGGCAGCTCCTTTATTTGCACTACCATGGTGTACATCCAGCCACCAAAAGTTATTCCCTTCTAATGCGGGTCCAGAGTAGGCAACGAGGTTGTCATGGGCATTAAGTGTTAACCAGATATCTTTAATCACTTGTTCTGTACTGATCATACTGATGTTAGTGACCTGGGAATCAATAGGTAACGCGCTAATGGGCATGACTTTTACCTCGCTACTGGCAAAGTAATGTTTGATAAGCTCTTCTTCTACATCATGACGTGTATCTGCATGATAAATATAATGTTGGTTTCTATCGATTACGTTAACAAAAGGCGTAATGCCTTTTGCAAACGCCAATTCAATGATGCTTGAAAGCTCGGCATTGTTAAGTAGATTTTCTAAGGTAAGTTGTTGAGTTTTAGGATCCCAAACAGTGACGCCATTGTTGAATATTTGTGGTAAACAAAAGTCATGTCCCTCGACTATTCGCTGAGCCGATAACATAGTGCGGCCCGTTGCCAAAGTGTAGGCAATGTTTTTGTCGTTTAGCAGTAAAAGTGTTTCTTTGGTGTAAGGCGAGATCTCGGACGCGTCGTTTAACAACGTGCCATCTAAGTCAAAAAAAATCAGTTGCATAGGGTGTTTATCACTTTGAATTACGGGCTAAACATCAGCCAAGATTTATATGGCAAATATTATCGACTATGTGTACGATTTGCACAGTAATTTAGTTTAGTTGTTCAACCTCATGACACTTTACATGAGGCGACTAAGATTAACCTTCACTATAAACCCGTATGATACTGACTCACTGTGGAGTCTGTGACCATAGTACTTAATTTGGCTTCTACCGTTTGTTCACCGGCTAACAGTTGTTCGAATTGGCGGATCAATTCTACTTTGTCGGGTGAGACTTTATCACCAGCGCCAATATTGGTTAAATCGATCATGAAACCATCAAATAAATCAGATAAATCATTAATAACCTGAATATTTAGAAACTGGTCGTTGTTGTAGATACTTGGATAGCCCGCTTTTTGTTTATCTATGGCGAAGGACACACCTTTTAAATTCGTGATGCTGGTGGATTTATCACAAGACAACATACAACCATTGTCTATTCGAGGTTTTTCACAGCCGACACTTTGTTGGAAGAAACATTGGCGGCTGGTCATTAATAAAATCGGATGATAGATACTGTAGAACAATTTAAAGTTAGCAGGGCGGGCAATGTTTTTCATTTGTTGTTGATTAAGTTCGTTAGAAATAAAGGCACCGCTGCAATCAAATTCTTCCTGCATTGCCATTAAGGCATAAGAATTGGTGGTATTTAAAAAGGGGCCTGCGATCCATTTAATCCCTAATTGATTGGCCCTGTATGCGATGCCGGTATTGTTAGTGACAATGAGTGGTGGCAACACTTGCTCCAAAATATTGATCGCCACGTCATAATCCTTACCAATTAACACCGCAGGAAACCAAGGTATCAGGCGAGGATTAGCCTTTAAGAAATCAATATATTTAGTGCAATCACGTTTATAGGCGTCGGGTAATTTAAAATAAATATCCGCTTCGGTGACGTCAGTTAAATAAGTATCTGACTGGTCGCTTATCAATATTGAAAGCGCCGCTATAGTGTTTATAGGATCTTTTGGATGCCTTGCAAGGGGCGGTAATTTCACTTCTGGTATTAAAGGTTTTGAATCATTTAATAATTGCGCCGCCGCAGTTTTTAATTGGGTTAACTCACTAAAGGGAATACTGAGGCCAGAAGACAAGTGACATAAATCCACGTCTTTAAGCTCATATTCAGCAGTAGCCAAGGTTCTGAATCGCTTCTCTAGCGTCTCGCGATCGATGGCATTGTGCTCGCTTTGGGTCAACAAACTAGTGGAATGCAGCACAAAATGTTTAGCGGTTGATGGTACATCTACAGTGATTGGCTGCACAGTAAAAGCTGTGTTTGTAATAACAGTCAGAGTTAGCGGACTACCAGCTTCACCCGAAAAGCTTAAGGTTAAAGGCAATTTATCAATACTCAAATATTGAATTTTATCTTTAACCAGATCGTTAATTTCATTTTTTTCTTGGTACAGAGATTCTTCAACTTCTTGTATTTGTACCACTGAAATTAGATTGTTGTCATTAGCCGTAGTGGTTTTGCTGTCCGCGATTTTAGCTAAGGCATGATTTTTGGTGTTGTCACGTGGATTATCGATAAACATAGACTGGTTTAAATCGCCACGTAAAAACGCGTTCGAAAAATCCCGATTAAACACCTTATACAAACGTTCGCCATCTTCCAAAAGTTGACCTGTTTTCATAAAACCATCTATCTGTTTACGAAAACTATCCACCACAGTATGTACATAACTGGCACCTTTAATGCGCCCTTCAATTTTAAATGAATGCACACCCGCTTCTATCAAGGCGGGCAGGTCAAAAAAGGCTGAGTTGTCTTTGATATTCAGTGGGAAATTATGTCCAGACTCTGTGGTTTCGTATTCTTCTCTACAAGCCTGACTACAACGCCCGCGGTTGCCTGAATTACCTACACTAGCAGAAGTTGAATAACATAAACCAGAAAACGCTACACAGAGCGAACCGTGCACAAACACTTCTGACAACACATTATGCTCAACACATACCGCGTTAAGGGCGGTAATTTCTCGCAAGTTTAACTCTCTAGAGAAATTGACCCGTGAAGCACCAAGCTTTTTAAGAAAACCAATTTGCCCCGCATTGTGTGTAGTCATCTGGGTGGATGCATGAATATCTAAAGTGGGGAAATGATGCTTAATCAGATTAAACATACCAATATCTTGCACAATCACACCATCAAGGGTGGTATTGACTAACTTGCTTAGTAACTTAGCCAGAGTGGTAAACTCGCGCTCTAAAATCACAATATTCAGAGTCAGAAAAATCTGGCATTCATACTGGTGAGCAAGTCTGATCACCCCTACAAGTTCATCAAATGAAATATTAGACGCACGATTACGGGCATTAAAGGTATCTAAACCACAATACACCGCATCAGCACCAGCAATAATCGCCGCTTTAATGGCATCAACATCACCGCCTGGGGCTAATAGTTCAATTTTATGCTTCATGTAGGTAGTTATGGCCTGTTAATTTTAAAGCGCGGATTTTACCCGTATATTTAACGAATGAATATCGCTACAGTAGATTATTCTTTGTAAACCCTGCAAAGTCACCGATTTAGCAGCCCAGTAGCAAAAAACAGCGAATACAAAAAAGCGATAAATACACACTATGTCACTGCCGATACTTTATTCATTACGAAATTGCCCCTATGCCATGCGCGCGAGAATTGGCATATATAAAGCCCAGCAGCAGATTGATTTAAGAGAGGTGAATCTCAAACAAAAACCAGCTGAAATGCTCGCGGCTTCCGCCAAAGGAACTGTACCTATATTAGTGTTGGATAACGCACCACAACCGGCAACAGTCATTGACGAAAGTCTCGACGTGATGTTGTGGGCCCTAACTAAAAACGACCCTGATGATTTGTTGCACTCCCAAGATCAAAATGCGTTACCCAAGATATTGGATTTGATCAGATTATTTGATGATAAATTTAAAACCTGTTTGAACGCTTATAAGGCGGCTTCACGCTACCGTGAAGATAACGTCACCGAATGTAGGCAAGCCTGTGAGGTGTTTATTCAAGGGCTTGAAAATCGCTTAATCGACAGTGCTTTTTTAATGTCTGATCATGAAAGCTTGGCTGATATTGCATTGATGCCCTTTATTCGGCAGTTTGCTAAGGTGGAGCGGCAGTGGTATTTGCAAGCGCCTTATCCGCGGGTGAGGGAGTGGTTGAATTTTTATTTGCAGAGTAGGATGTTTACTAGGGTGATGGCTAAGTTTGATTTTTGGGGTAGCGCAAGGAATTGATAGTTGGCGAGGCTTTAGTTCGAGATGAGGACAACACTTTCGCCATTATCTGCTTCGCTTGACTCAATAAATGGTGACATAATTGTTTATTTAAAAGACTGTATGTAAATACAGTTATAATGGAAAAAGTCAATTATTCAACAATTTCAATGGGCATAATAAGCCATTCAAGGCTTCACTTCTGCAGAAGTGATTTCGTATGCAGTTGTTTTATAAAGATTTTATTTTTACCTTCCGTATTTATCCAGACTTAAAAGTCTGGATAAATACATGGCTTGGTTTGATCATCAAATATCAAATCAAGATTTGCCTTTTCAAAAGGTTAAGTTTATGAAATGCTGTAAAAAACTTACCGGAATGTCGAGTTGATAATGAAGGTAGCGTTTGTATCTAACCCGACTTCTGTCTAATAAACTGTTAGGCATACATGGAGTTTGTAAGTTAACTATGCATAAATTCAAAGTCGATATAGTGATATTTACTTCATTTATGCTTTTAGCGACAGGTTGGATGTATTACTCAAGAACTAGTGAAAATGTTGGTGAAATTGATTTAAGCGCTTCTCAACTTTCATGTAAAAAAAATAGAAAATTCGACAATTACACTGGATATTTCCATTTAAATTCAGATAAATACTATCTAAGTAGTAACTTCAATACCTGTGACGATTTCAAAAATTTAGTTACAGGTAAAGAATTGTTCGGCCGTTACCTTAAAAGCAATTATTTAATTATCGACTTCTATGTAAATGGTCAGGCATATTACGAATCAAATTTTAATAAATCGTTCTTAGCGGCATTGTTGTTAAGTTTAATTAGCTGGGCATTTCTTAGAGTGCCTATACATTGGGTTTTGCGTAAGTATGCCTAACAAAACAATAAACATCGTTCGCTTTGCTCACTGTGAAAAAAACTCGCTCTCGCTCTTTTTTTCACGTTATTGTAGGCGTTAAGCAAACAAGGATAGTCCAATGAAATTTGTAATTACGTTCATTGCCTTAATTTTTTTCTCACTAACTGCTTTTGCGGATGAGACATTGTCTGAAAGTGAGCTAAAACAAAAAGCTGAAGCATTCATACAAGCGAAAAATGCGAGGCAACAACCAAAAACAACCGTTGAAGACATAGATTATTTCATTTCATTTTTGGCTGATGAATTCATTGATGAACATCTGAAATTTAATGTCACTATGACAAGTAAGGAAGAACTTCGACAGGGAATGATTGCGAAGATGAAAGACAAAGTTATCTTCAGTGAGATTAAAATTGACCAGATGATGATTGGACGCAATGTGATTTTCGTCAAATATACAGAGCACGCAAAAGTCAAACCTAGCCACATGGATAAGGTCATTGAGTATACAAGCACTAATATAATGTCTCTAGAGTTTGGTGATAATGGTCTTATCAAACATATTCGTAGACATCATGCGTAAGTGTTTGCTTAACAAGCCGTTTAACGAAAACGCCAGCAAACAACGCTGGCACGGACTCGCAAACTACGCTCGCCCGTTAACGGGGCGTTAAGTGCCTAGGCTGATTCAGCATTTAAACCTTTTATTTAATTGTATCGTCTAAATAATGATTTTAATCATTTAAAAAAGGAAAACAATGAAGATTTTTATATCTATTTTACTTTCAGTAATACTGTTTACTTCAACTAACCTAAGCGCAGAGTCGACAAAAAAAGTATTAATCATCGCTTCAAACATGATCGATATGGGGGATCCTGAAAAACACGATGCGAGAAATAATTTATGGGAAGTTGCTCCGCCGTACCATATTTTTCTAAGCCATGGTTATGATGTCGATTTTGTTTCACCAAATGGAGGAAAGGTTGAGTTCATGATGGATCCGTTGGGTATTAGTAGTTACACCATTAAATATGAAGGCTTTATGGATAAAGCGAAAAACAGCTTTGCTCCTGAACAAATTAACCCGAATGATTACTGGGGAGTTTATATTGGTGGAGGGTATGGTCCATTATTTGATGTCGCTAATAACAAAGAATTACAATCAATTATCGCCAAAGTTTATGAATCTGGCGGTATTATTGGTGCAGGTGGTCATGGTGCAGGTGCGTTTGCCGATGTATTATTATCTTCTGGTCAGTACCTTGTTAAAGGTAAAAACATTGCTGGTTTTCCTAATTCTACTGAAAAATCTAAGTCATGGGCTAAACAAGGTACTCTGCTACCTTTCCTCGTTGAAAGTCAGTTGAATAAAAATGGGGCTATTGCACAAAACAAAAAAACCTTAGAAGATAAACACGAGGTGGTCGTTGATCAAAGAATCGTTTCAACAATGTTTTTACCTTCAGCTGCTCTTGTTGCAAAAGAAATGATAATTTCTCACAAGCAGTAAATTGCACTTAACAAGTCGCTTAAAGTGGACGCAAAACAGTTGGCTTGCGCTCATTCTTCGCTAATTTTAGCCAACAACTTTGCGCCCGTTAGCGAGGCGTTATATGCAATTCAGGTTTTAGTGTAATATTAAGAAGATCGTATGGAAAATTTAGTTGTAATTAGAGAAGCGCAAAAAAGTGATCACCCATTTATTTTTGAGCTGTCACCTAATTTAGCCGAAGTTGCTCAATTAGAGTGGCATAGCGATGATGCCATTCAGAAAATGCAATATGGTTATATTGCTGAAATGCTTGCTGAAACATCACATCCCAATGCTACATTTATCGCAGAAGCCAAGAATGTTTCATTGGGTTTTATTCATGTTCGCACGCATAAAGATGGTATTTCGGGTGAAACATGTGGAACTGTGCCGCTTCTTGCCGTTTCTCCTAAATCACAAGGTTTAGGTATAGGTAAACTTCTAATTAATCACGCTGAAAAGTGGGCTAAAAATTTAGGGTGTAGGTTGCTACATCTAGAGGTTTTCGCCAATAATAAAAAAGCAGATAGCTTCTATCAAAATCTTGGATTTAAACCTGAAACGGTTCATATGATCAAACCTATATAGAGTACTTTGCAT
>NZ_CAXBNC010000022.1:0-81598 GCF_963977085.1 uncultured Paraglaciecola sp.
GACCCTACGTCTGATTTCAAGTCAGGTGCATTAAACCGAGCTCTGCCAGCTATCCGAATTGTTCTACAATTGTGAGTGGCTAAGCTAAGCTTTGTTGCCTCCCCGAATTGAGGATGCGAATATTAGTGACGTTTTAAGGGCTTGTAAAGCCCTAATTAAACAAAATGTTCTGATTGAACATTGTTTGAACGGATTGTACGCATTTACATCAAGTTACGAATTAGAATAATAATTAAATACGGTATTACTTGAAAAAGTGAACCAAACACCATACAAAGACACTATAAGTAATTAACTCTTTTTAACTTACTCTTAGGAGACGACAATGGAACAGAGAACTATCTATAGTAGTGCGGGTGAAGCTTCTGCATTACAAACCAACAAAGTACTGCGTAATACGTACATGTTGTTGGCTATGACATTAACGTTCAGCGCAATTTGCGCCGGTGTTGCCATGTCAATAGGATTAGGTCAAGGCGCAGCTATGATGATGAGTATAGGTGCCTTGGTGATGATCTTTTTCTTAAACAAAGCAGCACAAAGCTCAATGGGTATAGTGTTTGTGTTTGTATTTACCGGACTATTAGGTGCGTCTTTAGGCCCAATGTTAAACTATTACGCTGGTTTTGCCGGTGGAGCAAGTTTGATTATGCAGGCATTTGGTACCACTGCCTTAGTATTTTTTGGTTTATCTGGTTATGTATTAACTACTAAGAAAGACTTCTCTTTTATGGGTGGTTTTTTATTGGTGGGTTTGATTGTGGCAGTAGTGGCTTCAATCGCTAACATATTTATGGGTATTCCTGCATTGAGCTTGGCCGTAAGTGCAGCCATAGTGTTTATTATGTCTGGCTTTATCTTGTATGATACTAGCCGCATTATTAACGGTGGTGAAACCAACTATATTCGTGCAACTGTTTCTATGTACTTAAATATCTATAACCTGTTCACTTCTATCCTGCATTTATTAGGTGCTTTTGGTGGAGATGATTAATTCATTATTGAATTGAGTTTTTAGACGCCTCAGCTTGCTGGGGCGTTTTTTTATGACTCTTTTATATGGTACATTGCCAAACTATGTCATCTTTTACTTTATTAGTTACATCCGCCCCATTTTCACAACAAAACGCTTACAGTGCCTATCGTTTTGCCCTTGCCGCTGTGCAGTCAAAACATAAGGTAAATGGTATCTTTTTTTATCAAAGCGGTACCCTGAATGCGTCAAGTTTACAGGTCATTCCCTCTGACGAATTTAACTTATTCGACGCTTGGCAAAAATTTTCACTGGAGCATCAGGTACCTTTAATGGTGTGTGTCAGCGCTGCGAGTAAAAGAGGCATCATAACCACTGAAGATGCTAGAGATTCTGACAACCCACATTTTAGTTTAACTGCACCTTTTGAATCAGTAGGTTTAGGTGAGTTAGCAAACTTAATTAATGATAGTGATAGGTTGATGCAATTTTGAGCCAGATATCAAAGATAGCCATCATCAACAAATCGGCACCGTATGGCTGCTCTAACGGTCAAGAAAGCTTAGACATGGCAATGGCCATGAGTAACTTTGCCCAAGACGTGAGTGTGTTTTTTATCGAAGATGGGGTGTTACAATTATTGGCTTCACAAAACGCCGCAACAATTGACGCTAAAGGGTATTCTAAAACCTTCCCCGCCCTTGAGTTTTACGACATAGAAAACATTTATGTGTGTCAACAAAGCTTGCAGCAAAGAGGCATTAGTAGCGAACAATTATGTATCCCGGTGACACTTATTGAATTTGAAGACCTAGGCGACCTTTTAGCGTCACAACAACATGTGATGAGCTTTTAATGATTTTACATAAAATAACCTTAAGCCCATTTACTCATCTAGCCCTAGAACATTGTTTGCTACGAATACATAGCTCAGACGGTTTACTACTCACTCAAGACGCCGTTTATGCCGTTATGAACGAAACCTTGATTTCCAAGCTCGCAGAACTCGACTCAGTCTACGTGCTTCAAGAGGATGCACAGGCTCGTGGTGTGCAGGTGGCAAATGATAAAATACAACTGATAAGTTACACGGGCTTTGTTGAACTCAGTCTACAATATGACAAAGTTATGAGTTGGTAACATCAATGGACTATTATTTTGAATTTTCAGGTCAATCTATTGCGACAGATAAAGCGGGTTATTTATTGAATGTACAAGACTGGCAAGCAGAGATGGCCCCTACTTTAGCCCAAACAGAAAATATTGAGCTTACCGATAATCACTGGGAAGTAGTCAACTTTGTACGCCAGTTTTACCTTGAATTTAATACCAGCCCAGCGATGCGCGCCTTAGTCAAAGCCATGGCCAACGAATTCGGCCCAGAAAAAGGCAATAGCCGTTATTTGTTTAAACTTTTCCCCAAAGGCCCAGCTAAACAAGCCACTAAAATTGCAGGACTGCCTAAACCTGCTAAGTGTTTGTAGTGCAATATCCTCAATGCGAAAAACAGTGGCAACTCATTCCTGAGAATACTTTTAGCAAGCGACATATCAAACAGTGATTAACATTCAAATACTGTATTGAATGTCATCAAGCTATTATGCCCATTGTCCGAATTAAAGGGATAAAAACCAAATTTTGCAGAGTTGAAGTAACTGCACTAATCTTGGTAGGCACTTAGATTATTATGAGAATTTAGTATGGAGAAATATAAACATGATGACTTAGAAATTTCTTGGTATATGTGGAAAAAACCGGATATTGCTTGCCCTATTAGCAAATTCAAGCAGAATTTTTTTGTATCCGAAGTTCCAGGCTATCAAAATTTCACCTACTTTCAACGCAACTCCTACCTGCAATCCAATGTGCCTTTAATACATATTCAAACATCAAGTCAGAAATTTCGTGGGAAAGTAATACTGAATAATAAACCTAACCTTGAGTCAAACTGGAAGTTTGGTTGGCTTCAAAGTATAAGAGAATCCGAACATACCGGCACATATAGTGGCGGACAAAAACTCTACATGAAAATAGCCCCGCTACCGATCCGCGATGTTCAGGATTCTTCATCTTGGCCATTCAGTGACACACCAAAACAATTAACGGAAGTTCATAGTCTGTATAAAGTTAAATCAGAAGACGAGCCAATGCATTACTTTCCTATTACCTACCCTGGCACAGCCAACTCTTACCTTGTTTGCAGTTCTGGAAAGCTCAACTTTCTCACGGCTCTTTGCTGCTATCGTAAGCTGGACAATTGTTTGATAGCTTTGGGAGCGTATAAATGGACAATTGACTTTGGATCTTCTTATCATTTGAACGCTCAGATCAAATGGAAACCAAATGGAATGGGACTTATTTGTAATAAGATAACGCACCCTCCCGCTATAGTGAATATAGCAGGACCCAAAATATCAACTCAATTGTGGGGTGCTGAAAAGCTATCACTAAGTAAAGAGGATGCTTTTGAAAATATGAAAGAAAGTTTTAATGGCAAAGACTGGACGCGGATGACTGACCATACCGACGATGAGGGACCGAAAGGCACTAGTTGGGCTCCGTTAACTATTTAGTCAAATCAGTTGTTACTTTTTCATTAAAAATGAAAAATCACTTAAATGCCCCAAGGGTAGTACTAATAAACAGTACACCTTTGGGAATGATAATAAAGCTAGTCACTCTAGCCAATTTTTTCTATGCCACCCAAATAAGATTGCAATACCTTAGGAACTGCAACTGAGCCATCAGCTTGTTGACTGCTCTCAAGTATTGCTACTAAATAAAAAGGTAAAAAGGGGGCTGAGTCAATTTAAATGTTATTTTGTGAATTCATTAGGGTTACTAACATAGATAGTCATGATAATTTACCCAATTACAAAAACGATCTTTCCTACTAACGCCAATAGTCCAAGTCACCGCCATTGTTCCCGCATTTAAAATTTCAGCAAAAAAGTAGGTCGTAAAGCAGGGATGCTTTTTGAAAAAAGGCATGCGGACGCCGCGCGGGATGCCGTGTGCGTAGCACATAAGTGAACGAAGTGAATCATAAACACAAAAACAAAAAAAGGTGAGCCAAAGCTCACCTTCCCAAACTCAATTAAAACTAAAACCCAACCTCTTAGCCAATCTTCTCCAACCCACCCATATAAGGCTGCAACACTGTTGGCACAGTAACCGAACCATCAGCTTGTTGATAGTTCTCTAATATAGCCACTAGAGTACGTCCTACAGCTAAACCAGAGCCATTCAAGGTATGTAATAACTCAGGCTTGCTACCATGTTCACCGCGAAAACGTGCTTGCATTCTGCGGGCTTGGAAATCCAACATATTTGAACAGGACGAAATTTCACGGTAAGTGTCTTGGGCCGGGATCCACACTTCTAAGTCATAAGTTTTACAGGCACCAAACCCCATATCACCTGTACACAACAACATTTTACGATACGGTAATTCAAGTAATTGCAGCACTTTTTCAGCGTGTGCGGTTAACTCTTCTAAAGCATCAAACGAATTGTCTGGTGTGGTCAGTTGCACCAATTCTACTTTTTCAAATTGATGTAAACGGATCAAACCACGGGTATCACGACCGTGCGAGCCCGCTTCACTGCGAAAACAGGGGCTAAACGCAGTCATCTTTAACGGCAAATCTTTCAACTCATAGATTTCATCACGAGCAATATTCGCCAAAGGGACTTCTGAAGTAGGAATAAGTGACAACCCCTGCCCCTCTTCAGTGGCCGGTTTGGTATGAAAGGCATCATCCATAAATTTAGGAAATTGACCTGTGCCAGTCATGCTTTCATGGTTAACCAACAAAGGAATATTCGTTTCTTCGTAACCATGCTCCTGAGTATGTAAGTCCAACATAAATTGAGCAATAGCACGATTTAGTCGTGCCACTTGACCACGCATCACAACAAAACGAGAACCAGCTAATTTTACCCCAGCTTCGAAATCGACCCCTTTGTTAAGGTTAGCTCCTATGTCCACATGATCTTTGATGTCAAAATCAAATTCACGGGGTGTGCCCCAACGACTGATTTCAAGATTGTCATTTTCGTCTTCACCTTGAGGTACACTGTCGTCAGGTAAATTAGGAATAATTTGTGATTTAGCGGCTATTTCGTCTAACAATACAGCTAACTCAGCTTTGGCCGCGTCTAGTTCGTCACCGAGTTTGCCAACTTCAGCTAATAGCGGTTGAATATCTTCACCGGATGCTTTGGCCTTGCCAATAGACTTAGAACGTACATTACGCTCATTTTGCAATTCTTGGGTTTTGATTTGCAATGACTTACGCTTTTCTTCTAATTCAATAAAGGAATTTACGTCTAATTCAAACCCTCTTCTTTTGAGTTTTTCTGCAGTTTGTTGAATATCGCCACGTAAATATTTTGGATCTAACATTTTGTTTTATCTAACCTTTAACTAATTGAGTGCCTAACCATGCTGCAAATAAACAGCACAATACATTTAATGTTACGTTAATTGCTGCTTTGAACCACAAACCTTGTTGAAAGAGCATTAACGTGTCTACTGAGAATGTGGAAAATGTGGTGAGTGCACCAAGAAAACCAATTCCGATTGTTGTTCGCCATAGCGCCGCTTCTAATTGACCATGCTCCAGCAATGAATACAAAAAGCCTAGAAAAAATGACCCTACAATATTGACCAGAAGTGTACCAAAAGGAAAGCCTTTGCCAAACCATTGAAGCATCAGTTGTGAAAGAAAATAACGCAAACAGGCGCCCGTTGCCCCACCCACTGCGATAAAAATATACATAGTTACCGTTTGCATATTAATTATACCTACGCTGAGTACTGTGCAAATCAAGATCCTTTAGAAACTTCAATTTTTCTTGGAGCTTTTTCTCTAAGCCGCGAGAGCTAGGTTGATAATATTGGGTATCACTCAATGATTCAGGAAAATAGTTTTCTCCTGCTGCGAAGGCGTGATCCTCATTATGAGCATAGCGGTATTCTTTGCCGTAACCTAAGTCCTTCATTAGACTAGTCGGAGCGTTTCTCAAGTGTTCTGGAACTGCACAATCTGGGGTGTCTTGGGCATGTTTTACCGCTGCTTTAAATGCCATATACACTGCATTACTTTTTGCAGTACTTGCACAATAAAGTGTGGCTTGGGCAATCGCTCGTTCCCCCTCAGAAGGACCGACACGATGAAAAATATCCCATGCGTTTAAACAAATTTGCATGGCTTTTGGATCGGCATTGCCTATGTCTTCTGTAGCGATAGCCAATAAACGTCTGGCCACATATAAAGGGTCGCACCCTGCGACTAACATCCTAGCGTACCAATACAAAGCAGCATCAGGTGCAGAACCACGAACCGACTTATGAAAAGCGGATATTAAGTCGTAAAATTGATCACCATTTTTATCATATTGCGCAACCTTTTCGCCAACCGCCAATTTTACCATCTCAACGGTTAAGATTTTGTCTACTGAGTCTGAGGGCAAAAAATCAGCGCTGAGTTCCAAATAATTTAGCAAACGCCTAGCATCACCTGCTGCCATATCAATCAGCATAGACTTAGCGTATTCATCTAAAGTGATTTCAGCCAGACCCAGTCCACGTTTTTTATCCGTTAACGCTTGTGTGATGACCTCACTAAGATCATCTTCGCTTAAACTTTTGAGTACATATACTCTGGCTCTAGATAAGAGTGCATTGTTTAATTCAAAGGAGGGGTTTTCAGTAGTAGCACCGATAAAGGTCACAGTCCCATCTTCAATATAAGGTAAAAATGCATCTTGTTGGCTTTTATTAAAGCGGTGTACTTCGTCAACAAATAAGATAGTGCGCTTTTTGTGTTGGCTGGCATAATGTTTGGCGTTATCAATGGCCAAACGAATATCCTTCACACCACTACTAACCGCTGATAAGCGTTCAATATGGGCTTGGCAATGATTGGCGACCAACTCTGCTAGAGTCGTTTTACCTGTTCCTGGCGGCCCCCACAAAATCATAGAATGGCATTGGCCTCGCAACAAGGCTGCCCTTAAAGGTTTATCTGGACCAATGATATGTTGCTGACCAAAATATTGCTCGATAACCTGAGGACGCATTCGCGCAGCTAAAGGGGCAAATTGCGCAACTGAGTCGTTATTATCTGCAAAGTCAAATTCTGCGGTCATGGTTAGCGCTGGTCGTCCAGCTCATAACCTTCAGGCATGACAAAAATAAAGGTATCTGCAGGTAATGTTTTATTTTGTTGTATATCACTGAACCTCAACAGGCTTTTTTGTTGTTGTCCATCTTGGCTTTCAAGCTCTACTAATTGCTCGCCGTTAAACAATAATCGTAATGACTCAATACCACCATTGGGTTCAAGGGGTGTAATGATAAATTGGCTTGCTACTTGATTCACCTCAAACTCTTGCCATTTACTGCTGTCGGGATTAGTTAACAAAATAAGTGGATTATTCTCAAGTGCGGCATCTGCGCCATAAACAACCACTTGCTCTAAAAAGGGGTCCACATTCCAGATATTATCGCCATCAGCCAATAACACACTTTCGTTGGGTTCAAACAATTCCCAATATAATTTGTTGGGTTGTTGCAACACTATTCGACCACTGGCCTGTTGCAGTATTGTGTTCTCAATATCGACTACGGTTTGAGTGAAATTAGCTTGGTAGCTCGCCAGTAACGCCAGCTTCACTTTAAGCTGCTGTTTAGCATTTATATCAGTTGCCAAGGTAAATGGGCTGGTAAAAACCACCACGAAAAATAACAATAGTGGCCCTAATCGGGTTTGTTTGTTCATTTAATATTACTTCTTGTAGGGTTAATCTCTCGGGGCGGCAGCGGCTAATACTTCACGGTTGCCATTATGCCCAGGTGAAGTTACGACGCCACTTTGTTCCATTTGTTCCACTAGTCTTGCGGCACGATTGTAACCAATTCTGAATTTTCGCTGCACACCTGAAACCGATGCTCTTCTACTTTCAGTCACAAAAGCCACCGCCTCATCATAAAATACATCGTATTCTTGATCTGAATCCTCTGGTTGCTCACCTGGTAGCAGAATTTCGGCACTTGCATCACCGTTCAAGATTTCATCTATATATTGAGGGGCACCACGTTTTTTCCAATCGGCTACTACCGCATGGACTTCGTGATCGTCCACAAAAGCACCGTGAATACGCGTTGGCACCCCCGTTCCTGGTGGCAAGTACAACATATCACCAGCGCCTAGAAGTGCTTCAGCCCCACCTTGATCGAGGATAGTACGAGAATCAATTTTAGAGGACACCTGAAATGCAATACGAGTAGGAATATTCGCTTTAATTAACCCAGTAATCACATCAACAGAAGGCCTTTGTGTGGCCAACACTAAGTGAATACCTGCAGCACGGGCTTTTTGCGCAATACGTGCAATTAGCTCTTCTACTTTTTTACCAACAATCATCATCATGTCGGCAAATTCATCTACGATAACTACAATAGCGGGCAGTTTTTCTAAAAAAGGCGCTTCTGTTTCCATGCTTTCTTCAAACTTCCACAATGGGTCTCGAATAGGCTCACCGGCTTCAATAGCATTTAGCACTTTGGTGTTATAACCCTTTAAGTTTCTTACTCCTAAGGCTGACATCAATTTATAGCGACGTTCCATTTCTCCCACACACCAACGTAATGCGTTGGCGGCTTCTTTCATGTCTGTGACCACTTCAGCTAATAAATGCGGGATACCTTCATAAACCGACAGCTCCAACATCTTGGGATCGATCATTATCATACGCACATCTTCGGGCGTTGATTTGTATAACAGACTTAAAATCATCACGTTGACACCAACTGACTTACCAGAGCCAGTTGTACCCGCAACGAGCAAGTGAGGCATTTTCGCCAAATCTACTACTACAGGTTTTCCTGAAATATCCGCGCCTAACACCATAGTTAAAGGTGAATCAGATGACTGGAATACATCGGTACTGATCACTTCACTTAAACGCACCATATCGCGTTTTTTATTGGGTAGCTCTAGGCCTATTACCGATTTACCGGGTATGACTTCAACAACACGCACCGAAATTGCTGACATGGAACGGGCTAAATCTTTTGATAAGGTAGTGATTTTACTCACTTTGACGCCTGGTGCTAAGTCCATTTCAAAACGAGTAATCACGGGTCCAGGATACACCCCCACTACTCGCGCTTCAATGTTAAAATCAGCGAGTTTGGCTTCGAGCAAACGAGACACAATTTCTAATTCTTCAGGCGTAATTGGATTTTTCACTTTATCGGCGCGCTCTAGCAGATCAAATGACGGCATAGCACCCTGCTCACTGTCCTCCATTACATCTGGTGATGATGCAAATGGCGCATCGCTGATGACAGGTTCAACCTTAGGAGACTTCCTTGCCAGACTAATTTTCTGTTTTAATTCACTGATGGAAACTGGGCTTTTCTTGGGTGGTTCATCTAAAATACTTTGCGGCACCACCGGCTCGGCTGAATAACTTGGCTCATGCTGTTTTTCAAAACTGTTATTTTCGGATTCAGAGCCCCAAAAATCATTATCCGTAGAAGCTAAAGTGGCTGGTTCAGGTTCGGACTTTTTAAAGGACAACAGTGGAATAGACGACCCCTTAATTTTAGCAGGGGCCTGATAAATAAAACGGCTAAAGCCTATAGCCATCTCGCCGATTTTATCAACTATGGCAACCCATGAGACCCCGCTTAACAAGGTAAAACCTGTACAGAAAAAACACAATAGCAAAAGGGTTGTACCTACCATGCTAAAATAGGGAATCAGCGACGAACTCAGTACATCCCCCACCATACCGCCTGATGTGTAATTATAAATATCTTCCACATTCAAGCTTAATAACCCAGTCGCACCTAATACTAATAAGATTACTCCTATTAGACGTAAACCTATGGTGAGGTAGTCAATCTCTAGTAAGGTTTTGGTTTGTTGGAATAAAAACCACCCCAAAAAAGCACAACAAAATGGCAAGCTATAGGCAAAAGAGCCTAGGGTAAAAAATAAGATATCAGCAAACCACGCCCCAATTGGGCCTACCCAGTTATGCACATCACTTTGCAATCCTGCTTGACTCCAACCTGGATCCGCTGGATGAAAAGATGCCATGGCTAACAATAAAAAAAACGCAAAGACACAACTAACAATCATGCCTACTTCCATAATTCTTTGAATGCCTGTGAGTCGCGCCATATAAATAGTTATCTTTTCTTAAATGTTATTCGTGTAAGCCCATAAGATACCAGTGCCGTACTAAAAATCCTAGTTTGCATAAAGCTTTCGCTCGGTAATTAATCAATACTAGGGCACTAATATTATTTCAAGCTAATTTTTACCTGTGTTGACTCCTTTATCTCCTCCATAACCACATAAGTCCGAGACTCACTCACACCAGGTAAGCGAAGTAAGGTATCCCCAAGTAATTTTCGATAACTAGACATATCTGCAACACGCGCTTTAAGTAAAAAGTCGAAATTACCTGATACAAGATGACATTCTTGAATATCTTCGTGCTTTCTCACGGCAGCAGAAAATTCTTCAAATATATCTACAGACGTTTTTGTTAAGGTGATTTCCACAAAAACTAACATAGCCGCACCCAACAATGAAGGATCGACGCGGGCATGATAACCGGTAATATACCCTTGCACCTCCAGCCTTTTAACTCTTTCCAGGCAAGGGCTAGCGCTCAACCCTACCTTACTTGCAAGCTCTGAATTAGTGATTTTTCCATTCTTTTGCAGCTCAATAAGAATGTTTCTATCGATTCTATCAAGATGCTTAGGCGTTTTGATTAACATAGAATATACCGAAAAACTTAGATTTATCGGAATATTATACTTTTGAATGTCTGAATACCCAACAACTTACTTCAAATATTCACTTATAATTTTTTCTTTTTGAACTATCCCTAAAATTGGAGCGAGACATGTTAATCGGTGTACCTAAAGAAATTAAGAACCATGAATATAGAGTGGGTTTGACACCGGCCGCAGTCAAAGAGTTTGTCCATCATGCCCACCAAGTATGGGTTGAAACTCAAGCTGGACATTCCATTGGATTTACTGACGAGCAATATATTGAAGCTGGCGCCGAGATCATTGCTACACCAGACACAATTTTTGCCAAAGCGGATATGATAGTAAAGGTCAAAGAGCCGCAGCCAAACGAATGTCGTATGTTAAGACCCGGCCAGACCCTATATACCTATTTGCATTTGGCACCCGACCCTGAACAAACTAAGTTATTAATCGAATCTGGCGCAACCTGTATTGCCTATGAAACGGTGACTGACAATAGAAATACTCTGCCACTTTTAGCTCCTATGAGTGAAGTCGCCGGGAGAATGTCGGTGCAAGCTGGGGCGCATTATTTAGAAAAAGCCCAAGGGGGTAGCGGCACTTTATTAGGCGGAGTTCCAGGTGTAGCACCAGGAAAAGTACTCGTCATTGGCGGCGGCGTAGTAGGCTTGAATGCGGCGAAAATGGCAATGGGTTTAGGTGCCGATGTGACCATACTCGACCGCTCTTTAAATAGACTACGTGAACTAGACGACATTTTTGAGGGACGTCTTGCCACAGTCTTTTCAACAACTGAAGCCATTGAATATTATTCATCTCGAGCAGATTTAGTGGTTGGAGCAGTTTTGGTGCCAGGTGCCGCAGCGCCTAAGTTGCTTAATCGTGAACATATAAAACAGATGAAACCAGGTTCAGTGGTAGTAGACGTGGCGATTGATCAGGGAGGTTGTTTTGAAACCTCTAAAGCCACCACCCATCAAGATCCTGTTTATATTATCGACGATGTAGTGCATTACTGCGTTGCCAATATGCCCGGTGGTGTCGCACGTACCTCGACTATGGCACTTAACAATGCAACCCTACCCTTCGGACTTGCTCTGGCGAATAAAGGCCCGAAACAGGCCATGTTAGATGACCCGCATTTATTGAACGGCTTAAATGTGCATCAAGGTAAAGTCACTTACAAAGCAGTAGTAGATGCTTTAGGCAAAGAACTTAACCTTGAATATATGGATGCTAAAACCGCGTTAGAAACTCTTTAAGATTAAAGAATTGAGTTATTAATCTCGATTAAGGTTGCGAGTGGGTCGGCTGATTGGGTAATCGGTCGACCAATAACCAAATAATCTGAGCCGGCTTGAATGGCTTGTTTAGGCGTCATAATACGCATTTGATCGCCTTTACTTGATCCTTCAGGTCGAATTCCTGGGGTAACGAGTTTGAAATCTTCACTTATATTGGATTTGAGTAGTGTTGACTCTTGTGCCGAACACACTACTCCATCTAACCCACAGTCGTGAGTCAATTTGGCAAGTTTTAATACTTGTTCTTCTGGTGTTGAATCAATTCCGATAGCCAATAATTGTTGTTGATCCATGCTGGTCAATACTGTCACTGCAATGAGCAAAGGTTTATTAGTCGAAAATTTTTCAAGGCTCTCTTTGGCATATTCCATCATTTTCGGGCCACCTGATGCGTGCACATTTACCATCCACACACCTAAGTCTGCTGCAGCTTGGCAAGCCTTAGCGACAGTATTAGGAATATCATGAAATTTAAGATCTAAAAATACATCATAGTTTTGTTCAACAAGCTTAGTGACAAAACCAGGACCAAAATGGGTGAACATTTCCTTACCCACTTTTAATCGACACATTTGAGGATCAAGCTTAGCAACAAAATCTTCTGCCTTATCTTTTTGATCAAAATCAAGTGCCACAACGATTTTTGGATCTTTATTTGTACTTGCCACGCCACTATTTATCAAACTACTCTCCGTCTAAGCCTTTAATTGGTTTAACCACACCCCATTTTTTGCATGAAGGGCATAACCAATGAATTTTGCTACCGGCAAACCCACAGCTATGACATTTATACTTAGGGCGTTGTTCTATTTGTTCTTCTACTAATTCTTTCAGTAATAGCAAACTATTGGTTGATTGCTCATGATCTTGTAAATCAATGTATAGGCCCATTAAAGTTTTGAAACCTTTCATGGTAGGGTGTTTCTTTAATTGTTCTAACAATACTTGCGCGGCATTGGCTGTATCGCCGTCTTTTGCCATAAGTTTGACTTTAGCCAAGTAAGCCGTGGCACATTGCTGCCAGTATTCATCTAATACTTTATTCAGTTTCACTTCGTCATTTAAATGCTCAGCACATTCTTCAATTAATGGCACGGCCTCACTTAGCCAGCTCACATCTCGACTAGGAATTTCACTCAAACAATCAATAGCGTCACTGTATTTTTGTTGTTGCATGGCTATTTCGCCTAACATTAGCCAAGGACGAACAGACTTTTCATCGGCAAGCACTGCTTTTTTGAGGTTCGCTTCTGCTTCGTCTAAACGATTGTCTTTTATCTCAATACTGGCCTGTTCACAGTAAAAATGTGCGACACGATTACATAACTCGTCACTGTCACCTCCTGCCCCTATCATCTGTTCTGCCAGTTCAATCGCTCTTTGCCACTCTTTGGTGGTTTGATAGATATTGAATAATTGCACTTGTGCATTTATAAAATGCTTTTGACTGTTTAAGAGTTGTAAAAAGGCATTTTCTGCACGCTCTAAGAATCCGGCCAAAATATAATCTCGCCCCAATTCGTATAAAGCGGATTCTCTTTGCAGTGCTGAGATTTGTTCTTTACTGACCAAATTTTGATGCACTCTAATCGCGCGATCAAGTTCACCTCTGTGTCTGAAAAACTTCCCCATGGCAATATGGGTTTCGACAGTATCACTGTCTAGATCAATCATTTTAATGAGTGTATCTACCGCTTTGTCGGGCTCATCAGACAGTAAAAAGTTTAAGCCTCTATAATAATGCTTGGCCAAAATACTGGAATGTCGTTGCTGTGCTTGACGAGCACTGTTGCGCCCCATCACCCAGCCATATCCGGCAGCAACGGGTAACAATAGGAAGAGAAGTTCTAACATTATGTAGCGTTAGTAGGCAGTGAAAGTTTTTTGTTTTTGCGTTCTAAGCTGCCAATACGCCACTTTAATCGCAAAATATAACCAATAATCAGTAACACTGAGAAAATAATACCTAACAAAAACGTTACGGCTAATAACACTGACATACGCATTTCTGTCTCGGCCAATATATAGTTTATCGAGACGAGGTGACTATTCTGTGAACCGACAAATCCCGCGATAACAAGCATCAACAAAATAAAAAGTAATAACAATAATCCTTTAACTTTCATTTAGCCCCCTTTGGGTTATTTAATCTAAAATGACTTTGATTGCTAGCTTGGTTTTGATTACGGCTTTGATTGCTCAATGTGGTCTACAAAATGAAGTGAAATAACATTGTCTTAACTCTAACAAAAACGGCACCCTAATTGGAGTGCCGTTTTTAAAAAATATGACTAAAAGATCAACTCACTAAACTTTCGTTGACTCTTTCTCGTAATTCCTTGCCCGGTTTAAAATGTGGAACGTACTTACCGTCTAGTTTCACAGTTTCACCCGTTTTAGGATTACGACCAACACGTGGTGCGCGATAATGTAAAGAAAAACTACCAAAACCTCGAATTTCGATACGTTCACCTTTTTGTAAGGTTTGCGCCATCTGTTCTAGCATTTCTTTTATCGACGACTCCACGTCCTTGGAAGGGACCTGACGCATCTTATCGGCCAGTCTTTCTATAAGTTCTGACTTAGTCATTAAGTAAACTCTCCGTCAATTAAAAAAGCTGTTAGTACCGATAATAAGCGCGTTATATTATTTGTCAAAACTATTCATGTTTCAAAAATTAAATAACACGCTTGTGTATGACGTCAATTAGTCGTTTTTAGCTGCTTTAAATGCATCAGCAAAAGCGTTAGTGAAACCAACTTCTTCTTGTTGATTTACTTTATCAAGTGCATCTTTCTCATCTGCGTGGTCTTTTGCTTTAACAGATAAGTTAACGATACGATTCTTACGATCAACGCCCATAAATTTGGCTTCGATTTCTGAATCAACGCTAACAACTGTTGATGCATCTTCAACACGGTCACGTGCTAAATCACCTACGCGGATATAACCTTCAACTTCTTCAGCAAGCTTAACGGTTACGCCTTTAGCGTCAACTGCAGTAACAGTTCCAGTTACTATAGTGCCTTTCTTAGTATCAGCGATGTACTGATTGAAAGGGTCTTCTTCAATTTGTTTAACACCAAGAGAGATACGTTCACGCTCTGGATCAACTTGAAGAACAACTGCAGAGATTTCATCACCTTTCTTATAGTCACGAACCGCTTCTTCGCCAGTCTTATTCCAAGAGATATCAGACAAGTGAACTAAACCATCTATGCCGCCATCAAGACCGATGAAGATACCAAAATCAGTGATTGATTTGATTTTACCACTAACTTTGTCGCCTTTGCTTTGTGCTTTAGCGAACTCTTCCCAAGGGTTAGGTATACATTGTTTAAGGCCAAGAGAAATACGACGACGTTCTTCGTCAATTTCAAGCACCATAACTTCACATACGTCACCAAGGTTAACCACTTTAGATGGGTGAATGTTTTTGTTAGTCCAATCCATTTCTGAAACGTGAACCAAACCTTCAACACCGTCTTCGATTTCTACGAAACAACCGTAATCAGTAAGGTTAGTCACTGCACCGCTTAATTTAGCGCCTTCAGGGTAACGGTTTGCAATTTCTTGCCAAGGATCGTTGCCCATTTGTTTCATACCAAGAGAAACACGAGACTTCTCTTTGTCGAATTTCAATACTTTAACGTTGATTTCATCACCAACATTAACGATTTCACTTGGGTGCTTAACACGTTTCCAAGCCATATCTGTGATGTGTAGAAGACCATCTACGCCACCTAAGTCAACAAACGCACCGTAATCTGTAAGGTTCTTAACGATACCTTTAACTTCATGACCTTCTTCAAGGTTAGCAAGAAGCGTATCACGTTCTGCACTGCTTTCTGCTTCGATAACAGCACGACGAGAAACAACAACGTTATTACGTTTTGCATCAAGTTTGATAACTTTAAATTCTAATTCTTTACCTTCAAGATGAGTCGTATCGCGAACTGGGCGTACGTCAACCAATGAACCAGGTAAGAAAGCGCGAACTGTGTTCACTTCAACCGTAAAGCCACCTTTAACTTTACCGTTAATAATACCTATGATGGTTTCTTTTTCAGTATAAGCTTTTTCTAATTCTACCCAAGCTTCATGGCGTTTCGCTTTTTCGCGAGATAAAATTGTTTCACCGAACCCATCTTCAATGGCATCCAAAGCAACATCAATTACATCACCAACGGCAACATCTAGCTCGCCTTCGGCGTTTCTAAATTGTTCTACAGGGATGGCGCTTTCAGACTTAAGACCAGCATCTACAAGTACGATATCTTTATCAATTGATACGATAGTACCTTTAACGATAGAGCCAGGACGGGTTTCGATTACTTTTAAACTTTCTTCGAATAGATCAGCAAAATTTTCAATCATAGTGTTTTAATAAGTTTCTTTTTGACATCCACGTTACAATCCAGTGAGCGCGGGGTTGTTATTCATAACCAAATCATCCGTAATTTGGCAAATTTTTACTACTTAACTATTTACTGAAGTAGTTTTTTCAGTTAGTTTCTCTTCAATAAATAGTTCAATCTTTTCAATCACTTGCTCTACATTCAACTGGGTTGAATCAAGAACTAATGCGTCTTTTGCCGGCACTAAAGGGGCTACGGTTCGATTTGCATCTCGCTCGTCGCGTGCTTTTATGTCATCCAAAAGGCGCAGTATGCTAACATCATGTCCTTTATCTTTCAACTGCTTAAAGCGTCTATCGGCACGCTCTTCGGCACTAGCGGTTAAAAATATTTTGACTTGGGCTTCAGGAAAAACCACAGTGCCCATATCTCGCCCATCGGCCACTAAACCTGGCGCCTGTTTAAAACCTCTTTGGCGTCTAAGTAAAGCTTCTCGAATGGAAGGCAATGCGGCTATTTTTGACGCCGTAGCGCCCACTTCTTCAGTGCGAATAGTGTCACTGACATCTTCACCTTCTAAAATCACCCTTACGCCATTGTCTGTCGTTTCGAAATTTACATCTAATCCTGATGCTAGAGGTAACAAACCTATTTCGTCGTCGGCTGGAATTTGATGATGGAGTGAGGCAACAGCCAAAACTCGGTAAATAGCTCCACTGTCTAAGAAGTGCCAGCCAAGCTTTTTTGCCAGTAAAGTACTGGCCGTTCCTTTACCTGCTCCGCTTGGCCCATCTATGGTGATGACAGGTTCTGTGTACATGCGCTCTCCTGAGCTGAATAAAATCGGGCGCAATTATACGGATAGATGCTAGATAAGCAATGACACTATGGTTACAATTTTTTAACCCTAAATGTCTGCAGGTCAAAAACAGCTGAAATAAAGGGGCAAGCGCCCCTTACTAGATGCAACTGCCCCTATAAGATTACTTACAAATAGTGGCAAAGCGATCAAAATAATCAGGAAAGGTTTTAGCGGTGCAACCTGGATCATTAATGGTCACGGCTGTATCACTTAAGGCAACCAGAGAAAAACACATAGCAACACGGTGGTCATTGTAAGTATCAATCTCAGCATGCGTTAACTGCTTTGGCGGGGTAATAGTAATATAGTCTTCACCTTCTTCTACCGTCGCACCTACTTTGCGAAGTTCACAACTCATTGCCGCTAAGCGATCAGTTTCTTTTACACGCCAATTATAGATATTTCTAATGGACGTTGTACCCTTAGCAAAAAGTGCCGTGGTGGCTATGGTCATAGCCGCATCGGGAATATGATTCATATCTAAATCAACCGCCGTTAATGGCGCACTTGTAACTTCGATATAGTCATCTTGCCAATTGACTTTTGCGCCCATTTTTTCCAATACTTCGGCGAAACGAATATCACCTTGAATACTGTTCTTACCAATACCAGTGACTTTGACTGTACCGCCTTTAATCGCCCCTGCAGCTAAAAAATAAGAGGCCGATGATGCGTCACCTTCCACCATAAAATGACCAGGAGCAAGGTAGTCTTGTTGTCCTTGAACCACAAAGCGTTGATAATTTTGATTCTCAACCTTAATGCCAAACTGAGCCATGGTATCTAAGGTAATATCGATATAAGGTTTCGACACTAACTCACCACTGATTTCAATAGTAGTATCTTCCTTAAACAAAGGTGCACTCATCAACAAAGCCGTCAAAAATTGACTAGAGACACTGCCATCTACCGTCACGCTGCCACCTTGTAGTGCATGACCTTTAATCAATAAAGGTGGATAAGCCTCATTTTTTAAATATTCGATGTCAGCCCCAGCTTGGCGTAAAGAGTCAACTAAGGCACCAATTGGACGTTCTTCCATACGAGGCTCACCGGTTAGTTCAAACTCACCGCTACTACATGCAAGGGCAGCACAGAGTGGCCGCATAGCTGTACCGGCATTCCCTAAAAATAAAGTAACGGGTTCAGGCACATTGAACACTCCCCCATTGCCTGTTACCCAACATTGGGTTTTACAATCAGATAAACGATAATTTACATTCAACTTAGTTAAAGCATTCAGCATATGGTGAATATCTTCACTGTCTAACAAATTAGTGAGGTGGGTTTCACCTTTTGCCAATGCAGCAAGCAATAACGCGCGGTTAGACAAACTTTTTGAACCAGGTACATTCACTGTCCCATCCACTTTATTTATGGGTGAAAGAAGTAATTGTTCCATTATTTGTATCTCCTAGCGAAATCTCGCATAAATTGGGTTAGTACTATGACACCTTCTAATGGCATAGCATTATATATACTGGCACGCATGCCACCTACGTTGCGGTGTCCCTTAAGAGCCGTCAATCCAGCCTGTTCAGACTCGCGAATAAAAATAGCGTCCAGTTCAGCATTAGGAAGATGAAAGGTGACATTCATTTTTGAACGAAAATTTGGATGTACTTTGTTTAGATAAAAACAACTTTCATCGATACAGTCATACAATAACGCCGCTTTTTTAGCATTTTTCTCAGCGATACTAGCCACACCACCTTGCTCTTTAAGCCATTTAAATACTAAACCAGCTAGATACCATGAATAAGTAGGCGGTGTATTGTACATGGAGTCGTAATTAGCCATTGTTTTATAATGCAAAAACGTAGGCGTTTCAGGCATTGCATAATCTAATAAGTCATCTCTCACAATCACCACAGAGAGCCCAGATGGCCCAATGTTTTTCTGGGCACCGGCATAAATCACGCCGAATTTAGAGACATCTAATGGTTTAGACAAAATATTGGATGACATATCTACGACCAGTGGCACATCGCCACAATCGGGAATGTCATTGATTTCAATTCCATCTACCGTTTCATTTGCACAATAATGAAAATAGGCACTTTTTTGATCAATTTGGTTTTCTGTAATACTGGGGACAGTACTTAAGCCCTCTTGCACTTCCACTTCGCCCACTACTTTGGTATTCAGAAACTTGCTGGCTTCGCTTAACGCACCTTCAGACCAAGAGCCAGTCAGCAAAAATGCGCCCGAATCCCCTCTTCCACGCAAGTTCATAGGTACCGCAGAAAACTGACCTCGCCCACCACCTTGGGCAAACAATACCTTGTAATTATCAGGCACATTGAGTAATTCTCGTAAGTCTTGCTCTGCCGCTTCGGCCAATGCAATGTACTCTTTGCTGCGATGACTAATCTCCATCACAGAACGGCCCATAGATTGCCAATCTAAAAACTCAGCTTGTGCTTTTTGCATTACCTCTACAGGTAACATGGCGGGACCCGCACAGAAGTTATAAATTTTTGTCATTTAGCTACCAAAAAAAACGAGCGGCATCAGCCACTCGTTATTGTTTTTATTTATGGGTATTAGCACTCATAAATCAGTTAGTTTCCATATTTTTCAATATAAAAAATTGGACTCACTTATTCATCTTTGTTTTCTTCAGTGGTGTCATCTGCGTCGTCGCCTGCACTTTCGACAGTACTTGCTTCAATCACTTCAGTTTCTTCACCTTCAAGCAATTCACCTTCAGGCACTTCGATTTCGTCGATACGTTGTAAACCAACCACATGTTCACCTTCAATGGTGCGTATTAAGCGCACACCTTGAGTGTTACGGCCAACAGTTGAGACTTCTTCAACATGGGTTCTAACAAGTGTACCTTGGTCACTGATAAGCATGATTTCATCACTCTCATTAACCTGCACCGCTCCGACAACTTTTCCGTTACGCTCTGACACTTTGATTGATACCACACCTTGAGTCGCTCGACTCTTAGCCGGGTAATCAGCAATGGGTGTACGTTTACCAAAGCCATTTTCAGTAGCGGTCAATATCGCGCCATCACCTTTAGGTACAATCAAAGAAATCACTTTTTGCCCTTCTTGCAAGCGAATACCACGCACACCTGTCGCAGTTCTACCCATAGGACGTAGTGCAAGTAATTCTTCACCTGTTTCAGGATCAAGTTTCACATTACCTGTATCAGCTTCACGTTGTTTCTCGTTAAAACGAACCACTTTACCTGCATCAGAGAACAACATAATGTCGTCATCACCGTGAGTGATGTCAACACCTATCAACTCATCACCTTCATTCAAATTAACGGCAATAATACCGTTAGCTCTTGGGCGTGAATATGAATTTAAAGCGGTTTTCTTCACTGTGCCATTTGCAGTGGCCATCAATACGTATTTACCTTCTTCAAATTCTTGAATGGGTAAAATAGCGGTAATTCGTTCATTTTCTTCAAGAGGAAGAATATTCACTATTGGACGACCACGGGCGTTTCTGCTGGCAAGAGGTAATTGATACACTTTTAACCAATACAAACGACCACGTGTAGAGAAGCACAAAATATGATCATGGGTGTTAGCCACTAATAACTTCTCGATGAAATCTTCATCTTTCATCTTAGTAGCAGATTTACCGCGGCCACCACGACGTTGTGATTCATAATCATTGAGTTTTTGATACTTAACGTATCCTTCACGAGACAAGGTCACAACAACCTCTTCACGTTCAATTAAATCTTCAATATCTATGTCATGTGAGGCTGCAGTAATAACAGTACGGCGCTCATCGCCGTATTCATCACGTACTTTCTCAAGCTCTTCACGAATCACTTCCATCAATCGTTCAGGGCTGCCTAAAATGTGTAACAACTCAGCAATTACTTCAAGTAACTCTTTGTATTCTGACAATATCTTGTCATGTTCCAAACCAGTTAACTTGTTCAAACGCAAATCAAGTATCGCTTGCGCTTGCTGTTCTGTTAAATAATACAATCCATCACGAATGCCATACTGGGGCTCTAACCAATCTGGACGTGCCGCATCATTGCCAGCGCGTTCAAGCATCTCAGCAACATCACCTAAAGACCAACCTTGAGCGGTCAAAGAGACTTTGGCATCTGCTGGACTTTTAGAGGCTTTGATCATTGCAATGATAGGATCGATATTAACCAGAGCAATGGCCAAACCTTCAAGGATATGAGCACGCTCACGGGCCTTTTTCAGTTCGAATACAGTACGTCTAGTAACGACCTCGCGGCGATGCAATACAAAGGCCTTTAAGATATCCATCAGGTTAAATATCTTCGGCTGGGTCTTATCTAACGCCACCATATTGATGCCAAATACTGTTTGCATTTGGGTTTGCGAATACAAGTGGTTTAAGAGTACTTCAGCAGACTCATTGCGTTTGACCTCTACCACAATACGCATACCGTCTTTGTCAGACTCGTCACGTAGGGCAGAAATACCTTCTATCTTTTTCTCTTTAACCAAATCAGCGATTTTTTCAATTAATCGTGCTTTGTTCACCTGATAAGGAATTTCGTGAACAATAATGGTTTCTTTACCATTATCTTCAGTTTCAATTTCTGCGCGGGCACGCATATATATTTTGCCGCGACCAGTACGATAGGCTTCTTCAATCCCTTTTCTACCACTTATAAATGCAGCAGTCGGAAAATCAGGTCCCGGAATATATTCAATTAACTCTTCGATGGTTAATGCAGGGTTGTCTATCAGCGCAATACAACCATTCACCACTTCTGTTAAGTTATGTGGTGGAATGTTAGTAGCCATACCTACGGCTATACCTGAAGAACCATTCACTAATAAATTAGGTATTCTAGTCGGCAATACGCTAGGGATAAATTCCGATTCGTCGTAGTTAGGTACAAAATCAACGGTTTCTTTTTCTAAATCGGCCAATAATTCGTGGGCAATTTTTGCCATACGAATTTCGGTGTAACGCATTGCAGCCGCGGAATCACCGTCAACCGAACCAAAGTTACCTTGCCCATCGACTAACATATACCTTAGAGAAAAAGGCTGTGCCATACGAACAATAGTGTCGTAAACGGCTGAATCACCATGTGGGTGATATTTACCAATTACATCACCTACCACACGGGCAGACTTCTTATAAGGTTTATTAAAATCATTTTTTAATTCATTCATGGCAAATAAAACGCGGCGATGAACCGGCTTTAAGCCATCTCGTACATCAGGCAGCGCCCTGCCAACAATTACACTCATCGCATAGTCGAGATAAGAGTTTTTAAGTTCTTCTTCTATATTAATTGGAAGAATTTCATGGGCGTGATCAGTCATATACAGCCTTGTCCCTAGTCGTTATTATTAGAATATTAAATAAGCAAAACTCGTTTGGTCAATTTTAAGCTAGGACTTAAAATTAGGTTTACGTTTTCACCCGAATTTATCTTTCTTTTGAACCGCTCGATTCTACCACCTACAAATTAAAATGAATAGCCGCAAGTCGCTCATATAGTGCGCAATCAGTCAGGATATACCCATATCTGCGATTTAATTTGATCAGATTGTAGATTAAGATAGCCACTGTTTAGGTAAGAATGTTAATCGGGCTAAATGATAGATATGCAAAATACGCAAAACGTCGACCATAACGAAATCCAAAAATTTTCTGAATTAGCATCAAGATGGTGGGATCTTGCTGGTGAATTCAAACCATTACATCAAATCAATCCTTTAAGAACAGATTATATCCAGCAACACTGTGAAGGCTTAAAAAACAAACAAGTTTTAGATGTCGGTTGTGGTGGTGGCATTTTAGCCGAGAGTATGGCCCGTCACGGTGCTCAGGTGACAGGCATTGATATGGGAGAAGCCCCTTTAGAAATTGCACGTTTACATGGTTTAGAATCGGGATTAAGTGTTGATTACCAACAGACCACCGCGGAAGAATTCGCCGCTAAACACCCAGCCCAATATGATGTGGTGACCTGCATGGAAATGTTAGAGCATGTACCAGATCCAAGCTCAGTGGTCAACGCCTGTTATCGATTAGTCAAACCAGGCGGACATGTATTTTTTTCGACCTTAAATAGAAATATTAAATCTTACTTGATGGCAATAGTCGGTGCTGAATACGTATTAGGGCTAGTACCCAAAGGTACCCACCAACACGATAAGTTTATTAAACCCTCAGAATTAATGTCATGGATAGATGACACACAACTACTAGTACAAAGAATGACTGGATTACATATGAATCCTATTAGCCAAGAATATTATTTATCCAATCAAAATGTTGATGTTAATTATATTATCCACTGCCGTAATAGTGATGACTAAATGTTAAAAAAACCCAATGCAATACTGTTTGACCTTGATGGTACTCTACTCGACACCGCAAAAGATTTAGGCAATGCACTTAATCAAATATTAAGTACATTAGGCCGCCCAACAGTCGCCCATGATACCTATCGTAACATTGCGTCTGATGGCGCCAAGGGCATGCTCGAATTAGGTTTTGGAGACGATCTAAAACACTTTGACTTTGACAAATTACGTCAACAATTTTTAGATTATTATGAAAATAATATCTGTGTCGACACCGATTATTTTATAGGCGTTGAACAGCTATTGTTAACACTCAATAAAAAAAATGTGCCCTGGGGCATTGTCACTAACAAACCAGAATTTTTGACGTTGCAACTTGTCACTGCATTTCCCCTATTAGAAAATTGTGCTGTAATTATTAGTGGTGATACCTTAAGCGAAAGAAAACCCCATCCTTTGCCTTTATTACATGCGGAAGAAAAGTTCGCGCTCACGGCGCCCAATACTTGGTATATTGGTGACGCTGAACGGGATATTCAATCTGCCAATGCCGCAAATATGATCAGTGTCATTGCCCAATATGGTTATATTTCTGATAAACAACAAACTGATGAATGGAATGCAGACCTTAGTATTCATAACCCTAGTGATTTATTAGCTTATTTTTAAGCCAAAAAATTAGACCTGATTTTATGAAAAACACGACATCTAGTGTTTACAGGTTACTTTACCCCCTATATATCGATAAATAATAAGCATCAGTTTTTTACATTAAAAAAATTTAATAAAAAAAATATCCCAAATATTGTCTTGCATTTCTATTAAACGCAACTCAAAAGGCGCTTTTAGGTGAGTCACTACTAACCTTTTATTCACTGCACCAAGATCGAACACAAAACCACCATATGTTGGGTTGCATTGGATCAAAAACCTCATTATCTTGTGTTCCGTTGAACACGAAAACACAATCAAAACAAACACACTAAAAACAGCATAAAATGTGTTCGTATCAACAAAGACAAAGGGCTTAGGGGTAAGCAACTCTAACATTGCATTTTCGCGCTAAATAAAAGTCATCTATACGACTTTATAGAATAAAAGAACGGCTAATACATGAATAACAACTTATACGTCACCAAACGCACCGGCGAACGTGAGATTATTGATCTGGAAAAAATCCATAAAGTAATCGAATGGGCCGCTAAAGGATTAAATAACGTTTCCGTTTCACAAGTTGAAATTAAGGCACATATTCAATTTTACGACGGCATAAAAACTGCCGATATTCACGAGACTCTTATTCGATCCGCTGCGGATCTTATTTCTACTGACTGTCCAGACTATCAATATTTAGCTGCGCGATTAGCCATATTCCATTTACGTAAAAAAGCCTATGGTCGTTTTGAACCGCCCGCTCTAGAAGACCATGTTAAAAGTATGGTTGCCAAAGGTAAGTACGATAAACATTTACTCGAAGATTACAGTGCCGAAGAATTCAATGAAATGAATGAATACCTCGATCATTGGCGTGATATGAATTTTAGTTATGCTGCCGTAAAACAACTTGAAGGTAAGTATTTAGTTCAAAACCGTGTGACCGGAGAGATTTACGAAAGTGCGCAATTCTTATATATATTAGTAGCTGCATGTTTGTTCGCTAATTATGAAAAAGACGTGCGTATGGACTACATCAAACGTTTTTACGATGCCACCTCCAAGTTTAAGATTTCATTGCCTACCCCTATTATGGCGGGTGTGAGAACCCCTACTCGCCAATTTAGCTCTTGTGTATTAATTGAAGCCGGAGACAGTTTAGATTCAATCAATGCGACAGCCAGCGCCATAGTCAAATATGTCAGCCAACGAGCAGGTATTGGTGTTAATGCCGGGCGTATTCGAGCCGTAGGTAGCCCTATTCGCGGCGGTGAAGCCTTTCATACAGGTTGTATCCCTTTTTATAAACATTTCCAAACCGCAGTTAAAAGTTGTTCACAAGGTGGTGTCCGAGGTGGTGCTGCCACCTTGTTTTATCCATTATGGCATTTAGAAGTTGAATCACTTTTGGTTTTGAAAAATAACCGTGGTGTAGAAGAAAACCGTGTACGTCATTTAGATTACGGGGTGCAATTTAATAAATTGATGTATACCCGTTTGATCAAAGATCAGCACATTACCTTATTCAGTCCGTCAGACACCCCTGGACTTTACGACGCGTTTTTTGCCGACCAAGATGAATTTGAACGTTTATATGTGCAATACGAAAAAGACGACAGCATCCGTAAAAAGCAGATTAAAGCCATAGAATTGTTTAGTTTATTTATGCAAGAGCGTGCCAGTACTGGACGTATTTATTTGCAGAATGTCGACCACTGCAATACCCACAGCCCATTTAACCCTAAATTGGCACCTGTGCGCCAAAGTAACTTGTGCTTAGAAATTGCGTTACCTACTAAACCTCTTGAACATGTCAATGACGAAAATGGCGAAATTGCCTTATGTACATTATCTGCATTTAACTTGGGTGCAATTGAAAGTGTCGACGAATTTGCTGAACTATCTGATTTAGCGGTTCGTGCACTGGACAACTTATTAGATTATCAAGATTATCCTGTTCCAGCGGCACTCAACGCCACTATGGGACGTCGTACTTTAGGCATAGGTGTGATTAATTTTGCGTACTACTTAGCCAAAAATGGAGTTAAGTATTCAGACGGAAGTGCAAATGGCCTAGTACATAAAACCTTTGAAGCCATGCAGTATCACTTAATGCGGGCATCTTGTAACTTAGCCAAAGAAAAAGGCGCTTGTCCTAAATTCAACGAAACGACTTATTTCCAAGGTTTAATGCCAACTGATACCTATAAAAAGGATCTAGATAAGATTTGTGATGAACCCTTGCACTGTGACTGGGATTCCCTCAGAGCTGACATCAAACAATACGGTTTACGTAACAGTACGTTATCGGCATTAATGCCCTCAGAAACGTCTTCACAAATATCCAATGCCACTAACGGAATTGAACCACCTCGAGGGCACATTAGTGTTAAGTCCAGTAAAGATGGTGTGTTAAAACAAGTTGTGCCTGAATATGAAAGACTAAAAGACAAATACGAGTTGTTATGGGACCTGCCGTCAAACGATGGGTACCTACAACTTGCTGGGATCATGCAAAAATTTGTAGACCAAACCATATCTGCCAACACCAGTTACGATCCAAATAAATACGAAGGTGGTAAAGTGCCGATGAAGTTGCTGCTTCAAGACTTGCTCACTAGCTACAAACTTGGCGTGAAAACCTTGTATTACCATAACACGCGAGATGGTGCCGACGATGCGACTCAGCAAGAACTGACTAGCCAAAAGTTTGTGCCAAAGGAAGTGGTAATAGAAGAAGATGACGATTGCGCGGGCGGCGCATGTAAAATATAACTTTAGAAGGCTGCTTAGGCAGCTTTTTTAAAGCTGGTTTGAATTTTTAATGGCAACAATAATTAATGAAATATACCACTTTTAATCAAGTAAATAATAACCCACTAACAGAACCGATGTTTTTTGGCAATCCGGTCAATGTGGCGCGTTATGACCAACAAAAGCATCATATTTTTGAAAAATTGATAGAGAAACAAATTAGCTTTTTTTGGCGCCCTGAAGAAGTTGATGTCAGCAAAGACAGAGTCGACTTTCAAAAACTAAGTGACTCAGAAAAACATATTTTTATTTCTAACTTAAAATATCAAACATTGCTCGATTCAATTCAGGGTAGAAGTCCAAATATCGCATTTTTGCCGATTATTTCTATTCCAGAATTAGAAACCTGGGTTGAAACATGGTCATTTTTTGAGACCATCCACTCGCGTTCGTATACGCACATTTTACGAAACTTATTTGGTGATCCCAGCAGTATTTTTGATGACATAGTTGAAAATGATGAAATCAAAAAACGTGCGGCAGACATTTCTCAATATTATGACGACCTCATTTTTGCTACTCAGCTTTGGCAAACATTAGGTGAAGGCACACACTTAGTAAAAGGAGTGAGTCATAAAATAACAATGCGTGAGCTTAAGAAAAAACTGTATCTATGCATGAATTCAGTGAATGCCTTAGAAGCGATACGTTTTTATGTCTCTTTTGCTTGTACCTTCGCCTTTGCAGAACGTGAATTAATGGAAGGTAATTCGAAAATCATTCGCTTAATCGCCCGAGATGAAAACTTACACTTGACCTCGACTCAACATGTTTTGAATTTATGGGCTAAAGGTAAAGATGATCCAGAAATGGCTGAAATTGCAGAGGAATGTAAAGAACAAGCGACACAGATATTCCTTAATGCCGTAGAACAAGAAAAAGAATGGGCCGCATTTTTATTTCAACATGGTTCAATGATTGGCCTAAATAAAGAAATTTTATGTCAATACGTTGAATTTATTGCCAACCATCGCATGTCGGCCATAGGTTTAGGGCAACCATTTGATGTAAAAAGCAACCCGCTTCCCTGGATGAATAATTACCTCAGTTCTGACAATGTGCAAGTTGCCCCTCAAGAATCGGAGATTAGCTCTTATTTAGTAGGACAAATTGACTCAGAAGTGAATGCCGATGATTTTGGTGATTTTGATTTATAAGCCTAGAAAAACTTGATTCTAGGATAAAGTAGATGAGTAACAACAACGACAGTTTTATCGTGACTATACAAGATCATAAAACTGTCGAACATCATTCGCCAAAAACCCTATTAGAAACTATCGAGCTTCAGCAAATTGAAATTCAGTATCATTGCCGTGAAGGTTATTGTGGCGCTTGTAGAAGTAAACTGATTAATGGAGAGGTAGAATACACCACAGATCCATTGGCGTTTATAGACGATGATGAAATTCTCCCCTGTTGCTGCATTCCTACTAGTAATATAACTATAGCAATAGGATAGTAATATTTGATTTAAGTCATCTATACCCTGCTTACATCAGCAACAAAGCACCGCTAATCAAAATTTACAGATCATATCCAGAAGTCAAACAATTGGCTTGCAGATCCTCAACAAACATTTGCTGAGGCTCAACAGGTCTATATTCTTTACTTATGCCCCTCATCTGCTCAGGAAAATCAAACTGAAACAGTTAACCTGCAACATTTTGATCGGCAATGTGTTGTGCCAACATACTCAATTCTGCCGCTTTAAACACATGTGCTTGTGTCATGGCATTTTCAGTCCGATTAATCACATCGAGAATAAGTTGCCCAAAATAAGGGAATCCACTATTTCCCAAGCAGTCTATTTCTTGTTCGCATTCGGTATTGGTTAAAAACAATTTTGAAGCAGGGGCTTGGCGAGCAACGTCATTATATTTTCGGCATTCGATATTACCATGTGTACCTAATATAAAGGTCCGCCCATCTCCCCAAGTGGCTTGTCCATCTGCAGTAAACCAATCAACCCTGGCATAAAATGATGCACCGTTGTCAGCTGTCATCGACATCTCACCAAAATCTTCCAATCCTACTTTATCTGGATTATTTAGATTACTGGCACGAGCATAATTGATCTTTGCATCACTGACACCTGCGTAAGTTAAAAATTGCTCCACTTGGTGTGAGCCTATGTCAGTTAAAATACCACCATAGGCGGCTTTATCAAAAAACCAATCAGGCCTTGTAGCTTTAGATAAGCGATGAGGAGCTAAGGTAATCACTTGTAACACCCGCCCTATCGCCCCAGATTTAATCAACTCACCAGCTTGCCATGCGGCTTCATTGTGTAAACGTTCAGCATAATACACTGCGTATTTTCGCCCTGTTTCTGCAACCACTGACTTAACTTCAGCCAATTGGCCTAGCGAGGTAAAGGGCGACTTATCGGTAAAATAATCTTTACCTGATTGCATCACTTTTATACCAATATCTGCACGTAAATTAGGAATGGCCGCACTAGCCACTATTTGTGTTTGTTTATCTTGCAAGATCTGCTCGAAAGACTCGGCAATTGTGACTTGTGGATACTTAGCACAAAAGTCAGCTAATCGTTTAGCGTCAGGATCGTATACATATTTAAGTGTGGCACCGGCCTGCACTAAACCATTAGTTTGTGCGTAGATATGCCCGTGATCTAAAAATGCCACAGAAAAGAAAAACTGATTTTCTTCTATGACTTTTTCTACTTTTCCTTCAGGACTATAATTAGCCCCGTCTTTAATATTGGGTGAAGATTTTTTTGAGGTCATGTTTTAGCCCAATTTTACATAGGTAGAATAAACAACACTGGTTAGTACAGTAACAATACAAATCAGCATTGCTAGATTGAACAAATGCCGCTTCAGACCTTCAGGCCTAGCAGCACCCAAGTAGTCTTTTTTGTTGTGTAAAACAGCCCAACCTATATAAGCAATAGGCAATAAAAATCCACAGATAGCCGAAGTAGGTAGTACCACATAGGCGCCCATAGTGGACCAAACAAATACACCTAAAACGGCTGGAGTAGGTGCTAATAGCGCCAGTTTGTATTTTAAGCTGCCTTCTTGCCAACCAAACATGGCGGCTGCCGCAGAGCCACAACACAACATGTGCATAACCAAAGAGCCTACCGCCATTCCCAGAATCCCAAAGGCAAAAATTAATCGGCTGGTAACTTCATCGAGCCCAGCTGACATAAACATTTTGCCTGCTTGTGTCGGGCTAAGTTTGCCCTGAATATCTAAATCGGAACCAAAAAATGCGCCTGCAGCGGCGATACTTATCAAGCTAGTGATCAAAATATAAGGAACCACTAAACCCATGCCAATATCGTAACGAGATAATTCAACATGCTCTGGGGTCCACTTTTTATGCAGCAAAGTAAAGCCGTAAATAAAAGTCATATTAATACCAACCGCACTGCCAAGGGCGGCCATCATCATAGTCACACCTTCAGATGTATCAGGCAGTGAACTAGGGATGTAACCGGCGAGCACCGCCCCCCAATTAATTTTATCGTTAAGGGACGCGCTGATCACAACCCAAGCGAAGGCGATAACAATAAGTCCGCTGAGTAACTTAATACCTGTCTCAAATAGTTTTACTGCGTTATGTTGACCACTTTTACCGTCCGCACCTTCATCGACTTGTTCACCATATTTCCAAGCAGTAAACGCGCACCCTGCCCAAACAATGATCGCCAGCAGTAATAAATACAGATCTCTTCCCAATTCGTTATCTTGATCGACATCAAAACCGCTGGATACTAAGATAATCTCTTCTAACATCCCGGCACTCAACGGATAGTGTGCGAATCCCCAAATAATACTCGAAGCAAAAGCGGCAATCGCCCAAGCCCAAGCAATACCGGGATTAACATGTTTTTTCATGGACTCGAAAGGAGACTTTTGACTCTGTAACGTTTGATAAGACAAGGCAAATAACATAATACAGCCAATAAGCATGGCGATAGGTTGTACCCATAAAAATTCGTAACCAAATACCGCACCTATAGTCAGTGACGTAACAGCACTGCCACCACCCAATGTCATGGCGCCTTGCAACCATCCTGGGCCACTCAGTGCCACATATTTAGGAATTCTGGCATACCAAGGTTTTTGTGCTAACGCTCGTAACGTTAAAACTTCTTCACTGGGCGCTTGGGATTCAAGAGTTTGACTCATCGGTAAGATGCCTCCATATCAATATTGGTTTTAATGTCTGACTTTTTTCGTAGTCCCGAGTGTTCGAGTTTTTCATCCAGAGCAGCCTGATATCCCAAACCATCAAGAGGGAAAGTGATCCGCTGACCACTCCATGCAGACCACAATATTCCGTTGGCGATAGCCAAAGAGTCGATACCTTGTATAGCGGGCGCAATTAACGGTTCTTGTTGTAAAATAGCTTGTACAAAATTGTTGATCACTATTGCATGCTGGTTGACAGACTCGCTAGGTGTAATGTCAACTTGCTGATTGCTGGGTTGACCAAACATATCCTTAGTTTCACTGTTGTACTGTGACGTTGAGGGTGAATTTTCTGTCAGTAATAACCTATCACCATCAAAGCTCAACATGCCTTTGTCACCAACTATGTCTAAACGATTCACGCCAGGGGCTTCCCCCGTGGAGCCAACAAATATCCCGGTGGCACCATTTTCATATTCAAAATAGGCCGTTGCTTCGTCTTCCACTTCTATATTGTGATACTTACCAAAACCACAAAAACCCTGAACCGCAATAGGCATGCCTGTTAACCACTGGAAAATATCGATATTGTGGATACATTGGTTCAACAACAAGCCTCCCCCTTCGCCACGCCAAGTAGCACGCCAGTCAGACACTTGAAAATATACTTCAGGTCGAAACCAGTTGGTCATTGTCCAGTGAGTACGCTGTAACTCGCCTAGAGTACCTGCATCCATCACACTCTTCATTTTGGCAAACACCGGGGCAACACGCTGATTAAGCATTAAAGCAAAAACCTGTTCGGCTCCCGTAGCAGCGAGTAACGCTTGCCCTTGTGCAATAGACAAACCTAAAGGTTTTTCCATCAACACATGCAATCCCTTTTGCAAGGCATAAAGACCCATCTCTAAATGACTCATAGTGGGGGTCGCGATCAGCACTGCATCACACAGCCCAGAATCAATCAATTCACGATAATCATTAAAATGTGTAGCGTTAATCTGAGTTGCCAAAGGGCTCTCACCTCTGGAAGCCAGTGCAGTAATCACGCAGTGTTGAACCGCACCGCTTTGAATATGTTTAATATGCTGTTGGCCAATATTGCCTAGGCCAATCACCCCTAATCGTAAATCACTCATAACTTCTTTCTTCTTTTTAAATACGCGTCATGCACTAAGCAATTAGCCATAGCTTGTCTTTCAGTACTTTAACTACGTCTTTATTAGTTTATTATCCAAGGCCAAAAACTATCAAAACGAATTCAGATAATGAGCTAGCCAGGATGCAATATGTTACGCCAGAATTATGGCTGTAATTCTTTTTCGGTATAGGGCACTTGTCTATTGCTAGTTTCTTTGCGTAAGGCTTCAAATACACTTTTAGACACATAAGATGACGTATTACCCCAATTATTACGGATATAGGTACTGACATCGGCCAACTCTTGATCTGTAAGGTTGGCGCTAAAACCAGGCATTATCATGCTACCGTTGTACTTGGTACCATTAACTTGTATTGGCCCCATCAAGCCACTTAACAATATTTTAGCTAAACGATGCTCTGACTCTGTGACCCATTCACTTGCTAACAATGGCGGTCCCATATTGTCGATACCTTTGCCGTCTTTGCCATGACAACCAAAACAGCTAGCCTTACCGTCATAAATAACCTGACCGCGATTGTAACTATCCCGCTCGTAGTCAGGCAGATTAAGAGAATTACTGTCTACTAGATCTTTTTGGCCAACTCGATTTAACATTGCAATAAAATCATCGTTTTCAAAATCAGTGAGTAATGCTTTAAACGCTTCCTCACGGCCTGCTAAACCACTGATGGCCGCTTCTTTCACCCAAGGTTTATCGGCATATTCAATCAATACCTGTTTTAATGCTAACAAAGCCCGCGGCGATTTAACTTCCCCCGCAACTAAGGCTACTTGTATCCCCAGTTCGTAACCCGAGGACGCAAGTTTTATTAAATTCTCAGCTACCTCAGCATGATCTGAAACTGGTAAATGTGAACTTAATTCAATTGCAGATACTTTTACTTTTGGATGAATATCTGTCAGTCCCGTCTCAATAACAGACAAATCTAATGCGTCCAGACCTTCTAACGTCCATAACGCATTAATTCTGACTCTATGGTCTTCACTGGCACTCAATAATTTTTTAATTGCAGGTACAACGGACATATCACCTTGTTGCACAATTAATTGACGCGCCATATCTCGCCACCAAGCATTACTGTGACTGAGGTGTTTAACCCATTGCGCGGGCGTTTGCTGTGACATCTTGGGCTGTTCGCCTAAGGCATTATCTTTCCAACGCAATCGATAGATACGACCCATTGAACGATTATTTTTATCTAACCCTCTTGATTCATATTGTTTGCGTAAATAGGTAGTGAGAAATTCTTTATGCTGGATAACCCCATGATACATATCAACAATATACAAAGACCCATCTGGCGCAGTATTGAGGTTTACAGGACGAAAGCGTTCATCGGTAGAAGTTAACAATTCAGATTGAGGATAAATATCCACACCTTCCAATGCCCCAGGTGTTTCTACTACCCTTCGAGCTGAAATAAGATTACCCGCAGGCTCTGGCGTAAAAGAAACGCCGTAAAAATCTTCTGGAAATTGATCACCACGGTATAATTGATTACCGCTAGCTGCAGTGAATGACGCTAACTTGCCCTTGTTGTCACCCTCAGCAACTAAAATGTTGGGTAAATACGCCCGATTCACACCAGGGTTAACACGAGCTGGGTAGACACGTTTAGTGCCAATATTATTTGCTTTAACTGGCTTTTGGAAACCGGGGTTTTTCATCAACGAGCCTGGACGTAAATACTCCCCTTGTGCAGGTGAACTGTTACCATTGTGGTATAAACGCCCGTAGTCGTCAGAGCTTAACCCCCACTGACCGCGAAAGTCGGTCGTAGCAACCACCATTTTCCAATATTTATTTCGATAAATTTCTTCAGCACCTGCAGGTACAGCAGCGTTTAGGTTTAATACTCGGTATTTACGGTTACTTTTTGTGTTGTAATACCAATTATCAAGGGCATACAACATACCGTTTGGTTTGTGTTCTATATTGCCGCCTTCGGCGTAAGTAGGGTCGACCACTTCATGTAGGCCAAGTTTGTCACCAGCGAGCACCTCAGCAAAATATAACTGTTCTTGGTCGGCATATAAGATCCCACCTTTTACCATAGACACTGTTCTAGGCAGTATGACGTTATCAAGGAAAACGGTGCGTTTATCGACTTGACCGTCACCATCAGTATCTTGTAAAACGGCAATGCTTCCTTCTGGAAGTTCTTCATTATTACCATCAAGATCCGGCATAAAGGTCAACATTTCAGCTACCCAAATACGCCCATCTGAATCAAAGGCAATATCGATAGGACTCGCCACTAAAGGTTCAGCCGCGACGTTTTCCAGTACAAAGCCCGGTTGTATTTGCATCGACGATAAGGCCTGTGGCACTGTCAAAATGGGTGCAGGTGGAATTTCCTCAGGAGCCAAAGGCGCAGTCATAACATGACCAGGGCGGTCTCCCTTATTTTTTGATTTTACGCTATCTTGCGACGCCATAGTCAACGAGCTAGTTACAATCAAACACAGTGAACATACCGCCCATCCAGTAATATTTTTCATAGCTAATCCAATTCTCTTATAGTTACATTTCTAAAGCGCACCACGTTATCGGTTTTACCCGTGTCTTGTAGTTTTTTGCTACCATGGTGTTGCAGTCCAATGAGTCCTTCAGCATCTTTAGTATCTATTACATGGGTAGTTAAAATATCGTTTAAATAAATTTTAATATTGCTGCCCCTACACTCAATACGATACTGATTCCATTCTCCGGGTTTATAAGCATTGCCTTGTTGTTCTGTCCACTCACTTAAAACACTGCGAATAAAATGATGATCTGGATGAGAACGTGTTGCATGAGTTGGATATAACCAATCACGTCTTGCTTGATCGTACAATCCCCCACTCCACTTACGCGCCGATGGATCCACTTCAGCCTGATACCCTGCGGCTTCATGGTAGCCATCTTGTGTGGGTTTGAGCTGTGCACGAAAAATAATGCCAGAATTAGAGTATTCCGTTACAGCAGGCATTTTCACTTCCGCTTTAAACACAAAGTTTTTGTAGGTTTTTTGGGTCAATAAAAAGAAATTACCAATTGAGTTAAGCTCAATCACATCGCCAACCACTTCAGCTTTACCATAAGCATATACATTTTGAAATTGGCTAAGCTGAGGGTCGATTAACGACACCTCTTCGGCTAGCACCGAAGGAGCCAAGCTGGCTACTAGCAAACCACAAACTACACTCTTAATAGCAATCATAATATTTTAAATTAACTCCAAAAATCGAAAACGCTCAAAAACCCACCAAAAGTAAATTCATTTAACACTTAGGCAACATTCAGTTCGAATAATACATTGGGTGACACCGGTGTCAAATATAAATACAATAAAATTTATTCAGTACATTGTTTTGCTTATTTATTTAACTGAATCACTATTTTAAATCATTTTACTAAGGACATAGATGCACACAGTCGAGTGAACCTAAGGATTTATAATACTCACAGCTAGCAAAGGCTTAGAATATGTGCATCTTAACCTTACCACTGAGCCGGCTTTTACAGCCAGTATTGCAATACAAACACAGGCAACCAATGGAGAGTTACCCTTTTATCGCTAATATTCGCGATCATGGTTATTGACACCGGTATCAACAACATCTATAAATAAACCCAATCGGCGAAAGTGTGGATGAGTTAAAATGTTTAGAAATAGTAGGACTTAGTGCAATAGTTCACTTATCTAGTGTAAATATAGATAAAATATAACGACACCTTTCCCTTACCACTTGACCAAAACGGATGACTCTTGAATGAAATCAGCAACCATTACTGATGTAGCGAAACACGCGGGTGTTTCAAAGAAAACGGTTTCAAGAGTCATTAATCAAGAAGCTAACGTCCGTGCAGAAACCAGAAACAAAGTACAAGTATCAATCGCAGCATTAGGCTTTAAACGTAATCCCTTAGGCATGGCTCTCGCCAAAAACCGCTCCTTTTTTATTGCTTTATTATCAGATAACCCAAGCCCAGGTTATTTGATGAAGCTACAGGAAGGAATTTTGCAGAGTTGTACTGAAGAACAAATGGGGCTATTCGTCTATGACTGTAGCTACCGTTCTCAAAGCTTAGCAAAAGAAATTGAAATGCTCATTGAAAACACCCTTGTAGATGGTTTTATTTTAACGCCACCTTTATGCGACAAAGTAGAATTACTTGAAATGTTAGATGCTAAAAACATTAACTACATCAAAATCGCCCCTAAGGATTTCCAAAGTGGTGAATCTATTGTGTTTAATGGGACTAAGGGCAGTTATGAGATGACCAAGTATCTAATAACATTGGGTCATAAAGACATCGCTTTTATTCTTGGTCACCCCGATCAAGAGTCAGCAAGACGCAGTGAAACAGGTTTCCGAAAAGCGTTTAAAGAGGCAAACCTAGACGTAAATGAAGCATTAATAGTGCAAGGTTATTATACTTATCAATCAGGTATTGATGCAGCCTCTGTGTTACTTAATAAAACCCCGCGACCGACAGCAATATTTTCTGCTAATGATGAAATGGCAGTCGGTGTTTTATACCAAATACAGAGTCAAGGTCTACGTGTGCCAGATGACATATCTATTTGTGGCATCGATGACATTTCTATCACCACTAAAGTTTGGCCCCATATTACTACTATGCGTCAACCGCTTCTGTCCATTGGTTACCAAGCAGCCAGTATGTTAATTAAAAGACTCAAAAACAAAAAGTCAGGGATACCCCCAATGGGCGAAGACGAAGCCCGGATCGTTGACGGTGAGCTGGTTATTCGCGATTCCACTATCAGTATTAAATAAGCTGAACTTGGGAACATATTAAATTTATTACAGCACTAAAATGCAGCGGTGTTATTAATCAATTAACTGGTAATCTCTTTTCAAGATTTGGATAATTTCTTCTTTAGGGTTGCTACTCAGTATTAGCGTTTTTCCAGTTATTTTCTCGGCGATATCAATATAAGTTTTCGAAACCTGCATCAATACCTCTTCTGGTAACGCATTATCTCTAGCCAAATTTTGGCGCTCTGGCATACGCTCTTTATTTAGTAAAATATCAGGATCAGGGAAATGACTTAACAATAATTGCCGAAATCCTTCTTTAGAATTTTCAACTACCCTACCCTGCGCATATTGCTGTGCATCCCAAATTCTAGATGAATCTGGCGTGCCCACTTCATCCATATAAATCAACTTGTTATTGCCATCTAAATCTTTGACATAACCAAATTCAAACTTGGTATCCACAAACACTTGTCCCAACTGTGCCAAAGCCTGACTAATTAAAGCAAAACCTTCAGTGAGTAGTTTTTCATACAGTGACACATCACTTTGCGCTTTAAAGTTAAAAGCATGGTGGTTATCTAGGATATTTTGCCGAGTAATATTCACATCGTCGGCTTCAGGTACATTAGGAATGCCTTTTAAAATACCTTTTGTTGAAGGGGTCATCAATAAATTGGCTAATTTACTGTCTTGAGTGAGCCCCTCTTCAAGTTGAATACCACAAAAATTCCTTTCACCTTTTTCGTAAGCCCGCCACATAGAACCTGTGATGTATTGGCGGCAAATCGCTTCAATCATCACGGGTTGTGCCTTTTGTACAATCCATACAAAAGGATGGGGAATATCCAGAATATGACTGTCGGCCAAACCTTGTTGTTTAAATAACTTAAACCAATGATTAGAAATCGCATTTAACGCGGCGCCTTTTCCTGGTACGCCTAACATGCCACCTTCACCGTGCCATATACAATCAAAGGCGGAGATCCGGTCGCTGATGACCATTATGGCTAATGGTGTATCAATAGGCACAGGATAGGCTTTGTTTTCAATTAAACGGCGACTGTCTTGTTCAGTTAACCAATAAACAGAGCGTACTTTTCCGCTATGTACCGGTAAATCTGTACGAATAGGCAGGTCATTGTTAACCGATAAAATTGAATCCGCAATCGACATACAATGCCAACTCCTTAATGTGAAGAATGTAGAAAACGTGAATAATGCTTACTGTGAAAAACTGCTCTGGCTGCGCTAACAACCAGAGACAACTCAACTAAATATCTAGATCGTCAGCCGACATGGTCTTCGAAAACTTGGGGTACAAATCTGTTAGTTTATTCACTAAGAAAGGTTTGCTCTCATTATCTAATAATGTGATTGAAGTTTTCTGCCCCACAGCTACCACTTTGATGCGATATTCTTCGATGTCTAAATCAAACTGATTTTTATCACTTGACCAGATATTGCTCCACCAACCATCTTCAGAGCCATTATATTTAACAAACAACAAGCCGTTTGATTTATCAAAATCTTTTACATCAAAACCTAACTTTCTCAACACAAGTAACAATCTTGGCCAAGTGACTTCATAATCGGCAGCCACAACAAATGCTGGTTCCCCGTCACTATCAAAGCCTAATTCCATCGGCAAACCCTCTCGAATTTGACGATAACGTTTAACGCTAGCGACTTGTGTTTCAAATTCATAGTGCTTAACGACTTTATTGAGCACATCAATTTCGTTACGTCTTTTATCTTTTGCTTGGGTTATCTCTGAACTTTCGGGATCCAATTTTTCTTTGTATTCAACTAAATCGACACTGAGTGCCGCAGACCTACCGTGGGTCTTTTTCTGTAATGAAAATTCAAAACGTTGGCCAACAGTACGTTCTGATTTAGACCAGCTGTACCATTTATTGTATTGACTCTCATCCCAAACCATCCAGTCTGTGATCAAACGTTGGTTATCTTTGTCAAACATCTCAACGCCAATCCCCTCAGTTTCTAAAAAGCGGATCAACGAATTCCAGACTGCAGTATCTAAAGGAACGGCATCATCTACTTGGTCGAACCAAACAGTCGCGTTTTTTGAGCCTTCTTCTATATGGGAGCCAGCCACAATTGGCAACACCAAGGAAGGTGATAACACACTCAATTTTTTGCCCATGGCAGTCAGTGGTGCATTTTCACCTAAATCAGGGAGTTTATAGGAATCATTAAATTTTGGCTGATCCACATCTTCTGGAATTTTAATTTTTTGGCCTGGTTGCTCTTTGATATATTCAAATGAACCACTGGCTATTTCTCTTTCTTCTAATGAACTACAGGCGGATAATACTGTGGCTGTTATCACACCAATTAGTTGAAACTTATAGGTCATGCTATCTCCTTAAGATAATACGCCAGAACTGCGCATGACTTGTTCGATACGATTTTGGCTAGCTAGTTCCGATTCAACTAGAGGTAATCGTAAAAAAGCTGAATTAGTCAGCCCCATTTTGTATAACGCCCACTTGGGTAACACAGGGTTCGGCTCGATAAACAACGCACTATGTAAACCACAAATTTGTTTATCTATTTTTTCTGCCAACTGGAAATCCTTCGCCAAAGCCGCATTACACATATCAGCCATTTGTTTTGGCACAATATTAGCGGTCACAGAAATGACCCCATGTCCACCATTCGCAAGAAACTCACAACCGCTTAAGTCATCACCGCTTAATAATACAAAATCCTCTGAGACAAGTTTTTGTGTTGCCTTTAAGCGCGCAATATCACCTGTCGCATCCTTTAAGCCAACAATCTTGGGATGGCTAGCCAACTCTGCCACTGTCTCCGGTAACATGTCAGCCACTGTGCGGCTAGGCACGTTGTATAACAATACCGGTAAGTCAGTCGAATCAGCTACGGCCTTAAAGTGCGCGACTAAACCTTTTTGTTGTGGCTTATTGTAATAAGGCACAACACTTAGAAACCCTTCAATGCCAGTATTAGACATTTGTTCGCTCAAAAAGATGGCTTCTGAGGTCGAGTTAGCGCCGCTTCCAGCAATGACAGGTATTTTCCCTTGGGCATACTCTACAGTGCGTTTGACTACTTCAATATGTTCAGAAAAGGGTAAAGTCGCAGACTCACCAGTGGTACCAACAGACACTATGCCATGAGACCCATTTTGAATATGAAAATCAACGAGCGCCTTCAATGACGGATAATCTATTTCACCGTTATCATACATTGGCGTAATTAACGCCACAAAACTGCCAGTAAACATGTGCACTCCCCAAAAATTAGCGCCTAATGGTAAAGATCTGGCCCCCTAAAAACAAGCATTGAATGGTGCATTTAGCAGATTAGAATTGAAACTGGATCAACCCACCCACAATCATGTATGTTATAGCCAATTTTAAAGCAACGATTTGGTTAAAAATGCAGCAGCAACTTATCATTACCATACTAGGTTCAGACCAATTTGGCGTATTGAGCACTTTGGCAGACACAGTAACTGGGGTGGGATGCAATATTTTGGATAGTCGCCAAGCCATTTATGGCCAAGACTTTTCCCTGACTATGATTATCGAAGGTAGTCAAAGTGCGATAACCCAAGCAGAGTGTTTATTGCCACAAACTTGTCAGAAGCACAATTTATTGTCGATGATGAAACGCACCAAAAAACATTGCAAACAAAATCTCGAACACTTAGCGGATGTTATCATTCGTGGTGAAAGTACACCTGGGTTGATAGATCAAATCACTGAATTTTTCAATCAGCATCATATTTCTGTTAGCGCATTCAGATTAAAGTTTCTAGATAAAGACGAAAATGACGCCACCAACGAAAAACCCATGAAGTGCAAAATGGTGATTTCAATCCCTCACGAGCTCGAAGTTGAAAAAATTGAGTATGCACTTCAAGAATTGTTACAACCACTACACTTATTAGGTTCAATTAAACCAAATCATTAAAACCCTTGTACTATTGATTAGACAAATAATTTAAGGCTATTTTTATGCAAATGCTTAAAGCGGGTGATCTTGCTCCGCAATTTTCTTTACCAAATGAAAACAACCAAACAGTGTCGTTAAGCGACTTTAAGGGTAAAAAAGTATTGATTTATTTTTACCCTAAAGCCATGACCCCTGGCTGTACTATTCAAGCGCAAGGTCTAAGAGACAGCCAAACATCATTGGCTGCACTCAACGTTGAAGTATTAGGAGTGAGCCCTGATGCTGTTAAAAGGCTGCCGAAATTTATTGAGAAAGAAAACCTCAACTTTTCACTTTTGTCTGATGAAGATCATGCAGTAGCCGATGCATTTGGCGTCTGGGGATTAAAGAAATTTATGGGTAAAGAATACGACGGCATACATCGTATTACGTTTTTGATTGATGAAAACGGAAAAATTGAACATGTATTTGATAAATTCAAAACCAAAACCCATCACGAAGTGGTTTTGGCCTATTTACAAAACTAATTACTAGCGACTACCTACTATCCACTAATTACTACCTACTAGTTTCTAGTGTCTAGTTTCTAGTGTCTACCAACTAACGCCTAGTTAACTCGGAGCCGAAACGATTCGGCTCCTTTTAGACTAAATTTCAGGCTCTAATTCTTTGGGACTTGACCACGCATTTACCACAGCTTTCACTAACGTTGCTAGAGGGATAGCAAAGAATACGCCCCAAAACCCCCACAATCCGCCAAAGAATAACACCGCAATAATAATATACACCGGATGCAGACTTACCGCTTCTGAAAACAATATAGGAACAAGCGCATTGCCGTCTAAGGCCTGAATAATGCCGTAAGCAATCATCAAATACCAAAAATCGGGGGTCAGTCCCCATTGAAACAGAGCCACTATCGCTACGGGGATAGTTACCACAGCCGCACCTATATAGGGGATCAGTACTGAGAAACCGACCAACACGCCTAGTAGCAGCGCATAACGTAAGTCCATAAACGCAAAAGTCACTGCCGATACTGTACCCACAATCACAATTTCAATTACCTTTCCACGAATATAGTTGGCTATTTGTAAGTTCATTTCAGAACCCACTTGTTTAATGAGACGACGTTCGCTGGGTAATAATGCCGAAAGATTCGCTACCAGCATAGCTTTGTCTTTCACCATAAAAAAGACCATCAAAGGCACTAAAATCATATAGATTAGCAGGGCACCTAAGCCTCCCAAAGAACTGAATGACGCAGACAATAATTGCTCGGCAAGCACCACAACCCTTTCATTTATGCTATCCAATACATCTTGAATTTGCGTCAACTGCACAAGATCTGGATAAGTTTCAGGTAAGGTTAATAACCACACTTGGCCTTGTTGCCAAATTTGTGGCATTTCTTTAATCAGATTAATACTCTGTTGAGCAACAACAGGTACTAGTCCTACAAAGGTCAAAATTGAGACACTAATAAAGGCAAATAACACTAATACTGTGGTGTAGCCACGAGATAAACCTAATTTACATAATTGTACAACTGGCCAATCTAACAAATACGCGATAACAGCGGCCACTATAACGGGCATTAAAATGCCGCCCCAAACCGCCAATAACAATGAACTGATAAGTAACAGCAACAACAGCATCATTGAGTCGGGATCTGAAAATTTTCGCTTATACCAACGTTCAAAAACGGTTAACATCTATGGTCCTTGTTATTAATTGGGTATCACCAACTTATAGATTGGTGAAAGTTGAATTTCATCTATATGATGGGGACATTATTGCACAACCCTAGGCTAATCAAATAGCGATAAGAGTAGATTACACAAATAAAAGAGAGGTTGTTTTTGCAATTAGATTGGACAAGTCATTTTGGTAACGTAAAAGCTATTTTACAGCTGAAAAAATCCCTTAATTTAGGAGAGATCCCCGATCATTTTCAAATCGTAGCCAATAAATTATTAGAGCTTGAAGGGACCTTTACCGATGGGTTTGATAACAATATTAAATATTTGCTGAATAAAAAAAATTGGAATTTAACCAATTGTAAGCAAGGTAAACCACCTATAGTGCTTAAAACGCACTGTAATCAATACGCATTTGATTTACATTGTTTTCCTGTTGTTAACGACGAACCTCAGGCCATGATTAAACCTTTTGACTGTAATTCCCCCTTTAAGGAATTTAATCCCAGCAGTTTAGGTCCTTTACTTAGTATCCCAAAACTTAGCGACTTTATGAGCGTGACGATTCGTTGCGGTGATGAGGCTGATATGGAATTACTCAAGTATGCCCATATGTTACTCGAACAATTACTTGAGTTATTGAGCACATCGTTACAAGTTGTTGAGAATAGTGGGCAGTCTATTCAAGAGGTATTTTTGTCTATTGAACAACAATTAAAAACCATTAAAACGGCCTAATGCTTAGGTAAAATTGAACTAATGGACTGCAAATTGATCCATAATAAACAGCAGTATTAACTAATCCATACTGTCATGAAAATTAATAACCTTAAATTAGACGTAATCTATGATAAAACCTATTGCTAACACCGTTATTTCTGCCTTAAGCATTTTCCTTTTAGGCACCATGTCTGTTAGCGCAGCAAATAAAAAAAATGACTTACCGGAAATAGGCGTAGTGGCGTCTAGCGCAATTAGCCTAGATAAAGAGGTCTTAATTGGTGATGCACTGATGCGTCAGCTTCGTGGTCAAGCCCCTATTATTAATGATCCATTGTTGGATGAGTACATCCAAGATCTTGGTAATCGTTTGGTAGCACAGGCAGACAATGTAAAATTTCCCTATAAATTTTTTATTATTAATAGTCCGGAAATCAATGCCTTCGCGTTTTTTGGTGGTCATATCGGCATACATACTGGACTTATTTTTAACGCCAGAAACGAGTCTGAACTAGCCTCTGTATTGGCTCATGAAGTCAGTCACGTAACACAGAGGCACATCGCCCGAAGTATCGAAGCACGGCAAAAATCATCACCTTTACAAATAGCCAGTCTACTAGGCAGTATCCTGCTAGCTGTAGCTAATCCAGAAGCGGGCATGGCGGCGATATCAGTAACAAATGCAGCATCGGCACAATCCTCCATCAATTACACTAGACAAAATGAACAAGAAGCAGACAGAGTAGGTATTAAAATTTTAGCTGAAGCGGGTTTTGACCCGAATGGTGCAAGCAGTTTTTTCGGCATTTTGGCTGAAAAAAATCGCCTTAAATCAACTCCGTTAGCGTTTTTACTAACTCACCCTTTACCGGAATCACGGATTGCCGATGCACGGACACGAGCCGCGTCTTTTAGACCACGGGATATACCTGAAAGTATCACTTTTCATTTAGCAAAATCGAGAATTTTAGCTCGCTATTACGCTAATCCCAAACGTAATATCGAATACTTTTCTGATTTACTTAAAAAACAACGTTATGTTTTTAAACAGGCGGCTGAATATGGTTTAGCTTTGTCTTATTTAGCCAATGAAGAATTTGAACCCGCCTTAAAATTGATTGACGGATTATTAGAAAAAAGTCCAGACAACTTATTTTACCTAGATACCTACACTGATATTGCGATTGAAATGAATCAGCAACAAAAAGCTATCGACAGATTATCGGCGCAGATTTCCCACGCACCTTTCAACAGGGTTTTAACTTTGAACTTGGCGAATGTCCTAATCAAAACACGAAACTTTGAAAAAGCAACATCACTATTAAGGGACTATTTACTCGTCAATCCCGATAACATGTTAGCCTACAATTTGCTCTCAGACGCTTACCAAAGTAGTGGCCAGAAACTAGAGATGCATCAGGTAAAGGCCGAATTGTTTGCCTTAGTCGCATCTTACCCAAGAGCGATTGACGAATTACATACTGCCTATAACTATGCAAATGACCGCAAAATTGAACAGCAACGCATTAGAGCCAGAATAGAACAATTTAGAACCGCCCAGGAGCGCTTACAAACCCTTTAATAAATTGATGGTTTGCAGCAGTTTTTCGGCACTTTGTTCACCTTTTAGTTGTTGTTGCACTTTGCCGTCGGCATCAAGAATATAAGTGGTCGGCAAACTGTTGGGTGGCTGGTCCCATGGCATAGAATGAATCTCATCGATGACCGGAAACTGGATATTATATTGCTGTTGCAGCACAATAAGTTTGTCGCTACTTAATGGATCAAAACTCACAGCAAAAATATCTATCTCATTCTTATGTAGTTGGTAGAAATGGTTTAATTCCGGCATTTCTCGTAAACAGGGTGCACACCATTCCGCAAAATAATTGACAACTTTCCATTTTCCTTGGGGGTTACTCCAACGATAGCCATTTCCATCAACAGATGTAAAATCGACTTTCAACGCTTGCTGAGTCCACAAACCTAATACCAAAGCTACTAACGCAGCCAAAATAATGACAATTTTTTTCAAAATAACAACGTCCTAAATGTGCGTTACTCTCGTAACCCATTAAATAAAATGTAGAATACTACGTCTCAATACTAAATCTTATTCGAAGTGAAAAAAATTTATGTCTGATTTAAACATATTACATAATCCTAGATGTTCAAAAAGCCGTCAAACCCTGCAATTACTAAATGACAAAGGCTTTGAACCGCACATTATTGAATATTTGAAAACGCCCATAAGTGCAGATGAACTAGCACAAATTATTTCCCAATTAGGCTTTTCTTCAGCCAGACAATTAATGCGAAAAGGGGAAGACACATACAAATCCCTCAATTTAGCGGATGCCACCTTATCCGAAGCGTATCTCATAGAGGCCATGGTAAATAACCCCAAATTGATCGAACGACCAATAGTGAGATGCAAGGGTAAAGCCGCAATTGGTCGCCCTCCCGAATCTGTTTTGGATATTTTATGAGTCAAGTGGTACTGATTTTGTATTACAGTCGCCATGGTGCTACACAAGCGATGGCAAACAGCATTGCACTGGGTGTTGAAAGAGTAGGCCTTGAAGCTCGCTTACGCTGCGTGCCTGAAGTAAGTAACAATTTAACTGACATACAAAATGCTGTACCTGATTCAGGTGACCCTTATGTTGTAAAACAAGACTTAGATGACTGTTGTGCATTGGCGCTAGGTAGCCCAACCCGTTTCGGAAATATGGCTGCGCCTTTAAAATACTTTTTAGATGATACCAGCGCGCAGTGGTTAGCCGGCACATTAGAAAACAAACCTGCTTGTGTTTTCACATCAACATCGAGTATGCATGGCGGCCAAGAAACAACCCTGCTAACTATGATGATACCTTTACTACACCATGGCATGATTTTGTGTGGACTCCCCTACTCTAACCCTGAGTTACATACCACTCGGTCTGGTGGAAGTCCTTATGGCGTGACACATTTAGCCCAAGGCGACAGTAAAAACAAACTCACCACAGAAGAACAAAAATTGTGTATTGAACAAGGTAGAAGACTAGCGACATTAGCAGCGAAGCTGGGGAACTGACCTGAATTGCTGATAAGTAACACCACTTAGAACTGGCGTTACTGCGGTGTTTTTCATTGGTTTACACTGCTTAGCCCTATAACAGGTGCATTGATAGCAATAGTCCTATCAGTACTTACCCTTAAAATATAGTATCGAAAACAATAAGGTAAAATTTCACTTTAATAGTTAAAGAAAAATTGACCCTTCAACATTTTTACCCGAACTCAGGTTAACTAACATGACATTTAGCAGCACTTTTTTTCGAAAACTAACTTTAAGCAGTTATTTATTATTAATTGTTTGGTTAGTGGTTTGGCATTTTGTATTAACTATAGATAAGCCCACGTCTACTGTGTTTACTGTATTATTTTGGATAGTCCCTATCTTATTGCCTGCTAAAGGGCTAATAGCAGGAAAACCCTATACCTATGCATGGACCAATTTTATCGTCATGTATTATTTGTTACATGGCTTAACCGCAGTTTATGCCGTTGAGGGTGAAAGGTTATACGCTTTAATTGAAATTATATTGTGTTGCTTATTATTTACTGGTTGTAGCTTTTATGCGCGTATTAGAGGACGTGAACTTGGCTTGGGTATTCGCAAATTAAAAGAAGAGCTACAAGAAGAAAAACAAGCGTTTGAAAGCCTGAAACCTAAAAATCAAAAATAGCCTTAACAAAAGGTATGGTTAATTTGCGTTGTTGCTGCATTGATTGCTGATCTAGAATATCCAGTGATTCAATCAAGGCTGGCATATCTCGTTGCCAATGATTGATGAGGTATTTCGCCACGTCTTTCGACATGTTCAATCCCCGGTGCTGGGCTTTAACGATTAAAGCCTCTTGCCGTTGTGTATCAGTCAATGAATATAGCTGGAAACTTGTGCCCCAAGAAAGTCTAGAGATGAGATCTGGCAACTCTAATGTTAATTGATTCGGCGGTTGATTACCTGTAATCACCAAGCAGCTGTCATTTTGTTCTTTGACTTTATTGATTAAATCAAATACTGCTATTTGCCAGCCACTGTCACCCTGTAATTTTTCAATATCATCTAAGCAAATTAAGCGGTATTGCTCAAGACCTTGAAGCACATCAGGTGACATCTGTTGTTTTTCGTTGAAGCTCAAATAGACACTACTCTGCCCAGCTAGCTCCGCCTGTTGGCAAGTAGCATACAACAAATGGCTTTTCCCCAAACCAGAATCAGAAAACAAATAGGTTAGCCAATTCGTGTGCTTATCCGTTTCAAATTGCCTAAACAACTCGGTTAAGTGGCTACAAACTTGCGCATTTTTACCGGGAATAAAACTGGCAAATGATTCTGTATCTTTTAAACCAATTGGCAATGTCAGTTGATTACTTACTTGACCCAAAAGAACTCCAAACCAAGTATAGGCTGACCAAAATCATCAACTACTGGTCTAATCTTACTGTCCAAACTTAGGGCATTGGTTAAGTCTTCAATGTCACCTAATAAATCCAATTCAAAGGTTGCTCTTGAGCCTTGCTGTTTAATCAAAATAACGTCATTAACCACACTCATGTTTTCTAATGACCTTAACGCCAAACTATAATAATTAAGGGAGTCTATATTGTTGACGACTATTTGAACTTTAGAATCCGAGCGGTCAATTTGAGCAAGATCAATAGCATATTTCGAAGATAACTGATCCGCTAAGGCATCTATCAGGCGTTCTGCAATATTTAACTGGCTATCACCTTGGACTTGTCCAGCCAATAATCCGCCTCCTTCTAACATGGTCCAATCGGCTGACCATGATAACGCCGCCTTGCCACTATTTTGACTGCTATCTGATGCTTGACTAATTGTAGATGGGTAAATTCTTGCTGACAGAATCGAAGGAACAACATAACGCTCACTGGCTTTAGATATTTGAGTACTGAAACCACCCCAAATATCGTACACTCGCAACGTTTGAATATCATCAAGATCCCATAAAGGAAACATTAAGCTAATACCCCTTTGCGCCGCGCGAACCTTTAATTGTTGATAGATGTCTGAGAATTCGGCATGGGTTGCCATTTGTCTGGGTGAATCACCCGAAGTTTGGATCGCTAACCAAATTAAAGAATCAGGTCGTCTTTTATCCCAAACGGGAAAACCTGCGTTTCGAATAGCGTTTTCCACTCTTTGGGGATCAAAACTTATCACCAAAAATAACTGTGATTCTACTTTTTCATAACTGTATGACCTGACAAAACGTGTAGCCTTTGTCAATGCACTTCTAATTTTTTGATTAGATAATAAGTCAGTATTCCCCCGCACTTTAACAAGCACTTGTTTTAGGGCAAGACTAAACGCATTATTTTGTGTGGTCTGAGACTGATTATCTACAGCTATTTTAGCATCGTATAAATCTTCTATAACCGCTGCTTTAACGTTCTGCCAGCTGACTAGCCACACAAGCAATAACACTAGTAACACAGGGTTTATTTTTATTGGCATCAGGGCCAATTCTCCTCAAAACATATTTTTTTAAAATTTCTAAACACTATTGTCTTTTATTTGCGAACAAAATTCATCAATTGTTTATCGAACTATATACTCAAACCACCTAAAAATAATATTTTCAGTGTAATTTGCGCATATATGTCAATATCTGTCATTGGTATTATTTGTGCAAGCTGCTAAAATCTGCGCTCTTTTTTTGCGGCCATAATTGAGATTGAGGAAATAACGTGAGCGATAAAAAATCATCACTAAGTTACAAAGACGCTGGGGTTGATATTGATGCAGGTAACCAGCTAGTCGAAAGAATTAAATCGGTCACAAAAAAAACGCACAGACCTGAAGTCAAAGGTGGATTAGGTGGCTTTGGTGCTTTGTGTGCATTACCAGAAAAATATAAAAAACCTCTTCTCGTATCTGGCACAGACGGCGTAGGTACAAAACTCAGACTGGCTATGGACTTAAAACAACACGCAGGAATTGGTATCGATTTGGTGGCCATGTGTGTGAATGACCTAATAGTGCAAGGCGCTGAGCCTTTGTTTTTCCTCGATTATTACGCCACCGGCAAGTTAAATATTGATACAGCCGCAGAAGTCGTGACTGGTATTGGCAAAGGCTGTGAATTATCAGGTTGTGCACTCATTGGCGGAGAAACCGCAGAAATGCCGGGCATGTATCATGGTGAAGACTATGACGTAGCGGGATTTTGCGTAGGTGTAGTTGAAGCAGATGATGTAATTGATGGTTCGCGAGTTGCTCATGGCGATGCGCTAATTGCCCTTGGCTCATCAGGACCTCACTCTAATGGCTATTCTTTAATACGTAAAATCATTGAAGTATCTGAAAGTGATACAAGTGACACCCTTGAAGGTAAGGCGTTGTCAGAACACTTACTTGAACCAACGCGCATATATGTCAAAAACGTGCTGACTTTATTAGAACAAGTTCAGGTTAACGCTATATCTCATATTACTGGTGGTGGATTCTGGGAAAATATTCCAAGAGTGTTACCTCAGGGCACCAAAGCTGTGATTGATGGAGCGAGTTGGCAGTGGCCAGCAATATTTAATTGGTTACAAGAAAAAGGCAATGTAACCACCCATGAAATGTATCGCACCTTTAATTGTGGTGTAGGTTTAATCATTGCATTACCTAGTGATAAAGCTGCCCAAGCGATTGATATCTTGAAGGATCTTGGTGAAAACGCCTGGCAGATTGGTCATATCGAGAAGAGTGATTCCGAACAACAGGTAGAGATCAATTAAGTGGCTGAGCAACTAGCGCAAAAGTCTATTGTAGTTTTGGTTTCGGGCAATGGTTCTAACTTGCAAGCAATCATCGATGACATTTCTCAACAGAAAATTAACGCTAAAATCTCCGCGGTTATAGCAAACCATCCAACAGCCTATGGGCTAACTCGTGCGGAAAATGCGGGGATCCCAGCCATATATATTGATCATAAAGACTTTGATAGCAGGGAAGAATATGACGCCAAAATGGCTAATTGCATTGACGAATTCAATCCGAATCTCATTGTATTAGCTGGATTTATGCGTATTCTAACCCCTTCTTTTGTTGAGCACTTTCAAGGTAGGATGTTGAACATTCATCCCTCTTTGTTGCCTAAGTACAAGGGTTTGCATACACACCAAAGAGCAATTGATGCCAAAGATAAGGAGCACGGGGCATCAGTGCACTTTGTGACACCTGAGTTAGATGGTGGCCCGGTAGTGTTACAATCCAAAGTACCAGTGTTTGAACAACAAGATGTCGCAGAGTTGGCTGAACGCGTGCAACAACAAGAGCGTCAAATGTACCCTTTAGTAATCAAATGGTTTTGTGAAGATAGGCTAAAAATGATCAATAATAGAGCAGTATTAGACAACCAAATATTAGCTGAAGAGGGTTATGCGATTGAATAAGTCTATTGTTCTTTTATCACTAACCTTACTTTTAGGGCTGACCTTTGGCGCAAATAAACGCGCTTATGCAGACACAGATCAGCTAGTGGGTTTTGAAGCGGAATACCTAGTGTATCGATTTAATAGAAGTTTAGGCAAGGCAAAGCTAGTCCTAAAAGCGGATAAAAACGATCTCTACAGATTAGATTATTACTCTAAAGTGTCTGCTTTCTTTTTATCAGACATTCGTTCAGAAACAAGTTTTTTTTCATTCAATAATTCCCAATTACACCCCCTTACGTACGCTTATAGCCGCAGTGGCACCGGGTCAAATAAAAGCACTAAAATTCACTTTGATAACGAAAAATCCTCAGTCACTATCAATCAAGCACAGCCAATTAATTGGTCGGGGCAACTTGATAACCAACTTTATCGCTTAGACGTACAGTTAAAACTAGCCTCAGGCAAACGTGAATTTGAATATGATGTTATTAATAACAGAGGTGAACTACGACACTATGAATTAAAAGTCGTGGGTAAAGAACAACTCGACTTGCCCTTTGGTATGATTGAAGGGATCAAAGTCAAAATAATCCGAAATAATTCATCAAGAGAAACCATAGCCTGGTTTTCGCCACAACTTAATTATCAATTAGTTAAGTTAACCCAGTTTAAAGATGGTGACGAACAAGGTGAAATTCGATTGAAGTATTTCAAATCTGAAAATAGCGACCCTAAAGCAAAAAACTAACTCTAATAGCAACACCTATCCTATACTAGCTTTGCTCTGATATCATTTTTATTGATACAGCGTTATTTTAAATGTTCATGCAAACCTAAGCTATAAACTGATCCTTAAACTTGATTTTCACATAGTAAAACTATACTGTTTATAGTCTGGTCTGACCTCTAAAATTGGAGAATTTATGCAAATCCTAATTTGGTTTTTATATGTAATAGCGTCGCTTGGAGCAGTCAGCTATTTTCGAATGAAGTTATTTAATGCAACGGTAGGGCTTTTCTGCCTATTCGTGCTCGGAAGCTTATTAGGTATAGTCGGCGAATTTACTTGGCTGGCATTTTTAATTGTGGCCGTGCCCCTCAATATCGAATCTATACGTAAACAATACATTAGTGAGCCGCTTTTAAAAATCTACAAAAAAATCATGCCTGAAATGTCGAGCACTGAGAAAGATGCAATAGACGCCGGTACGGTTTGGTGGGATGGTGAAATTTTTAGTGGTAATCCAAATTGGCAAACTCTGCATAATATCCCGCAAGCGCGGTTAACAGGTGAAGAACAAGCGTTTCTAGACGGTCCGGTAGAAGAAGTGTGCAAAATGTGTAATGACTGGGAAGTGACTCACGTCAATGCGGACCTATCTAATGAAGTGTGGCAGTATCTAAAAGACAATAAATTTTTCGCCATGATCATTAAGAAAGAATATGGTGGCTTAGATTTTTCTGCCTATGCCCAATCTCGCGTATTGCAAAAACTATCCAGTGTTAGCGCAGTACTTTCTACTACTGTCGGCGTACCCAATTCTTTAGGTCCTGGTGAATTGTTACAACACTATGGTACCAAAGAACAGCAAGATCACTATTTACCCAGATTAGCTGTTGGAGACGAAATCCCTTGTTTTGCCCTAACAGGACCAGAAGCTGGCTCAGATGCTGGCTCATTACCTGATAGCGGCATAGTATGCAAAGGTCAGTGGAATGGCGAAGAAATACTCGGCATGCGACTGACTTTTGATAAACGTTATATCACCCTAGCGCCTGTGGCGACTGTGATTGGTTTAGCGTTTAAAATGTATGATCCAGACGGATTATTGGGTGACGAAAAAGAATTAGGGATTACCTGTGCATTATTGCCTAGAGACACCGCAGGAATGGAGATTGGCAATCGTCATTTTCCGTTAAACGTTCCCTTTCAAAACGGCCCCATTAGAGGCCAAGACATTTTTGTACCTTTAGATTACATCATTGGTGGCAACAAAATGATAGGTCAAGGCTGGCGCATGTTGGTTGAATGTTTATCTGTTGGCCGCGTGATTACCTTACCTTCTTCCTCAGCCGGTGGTGCCAAAAGTATCGCACTTGCAACTGGTGCCTATGCCCGCATTCGTCGTCAGTTTAAGATGCCAGTAGGTAAAATGGAAGGCATTGAAGAGATGCTGGGGCGTATAGGTGGCAATGCCTACCTGATGGACGCTGTGAATGCATTTTCAACCAAAGGAGTCGATTTGGGTGAAAAACCGTCTGTTATCTCTGCCATATGCAAATATCATTTGACAGAAAAAATGCGCCAAATAGTCAATGACTCCATGGATGTTCATGGAGGCAAAGGGATCATGCTAGGACAAAACAACTATTTGGGACGCGCTTATCAGGGAGCGCCTATAGCCATTACGGTGGAGGGTGCAAACATTCTGACCCGAAACATGATGATCTATGGACAAGGCGCTATGCGTTGCCACCCATACGTATTAACAGAATTACTGGCCGCCAATAACCCAGACGAAGATGAAAGTTTGCAACAATTCGACCAAGCCGTATTCGGGCATATTGGTTTTGCTTTCAGTAATTTTTTCCGTAGCTTATGGTTCTCACTCACTGGGGCACAATTGACTAAAGCGCCTTTTGATGACGAAACCTCTGGTTATTATCGTTCAATGCAGCGTTACAGTACTAACATGGCATTTTTATCTGATGTGGCAATGGCTGTATTAGGCGGAGAGTTAAAACGTCGTGAACGCATTTCGGCGCGTTTAGGTGATATATTGAGTTATCTATATCTGACCTCTTGTGTATTAAAACGTTTCGATGATGAAGGGCGAAAAGCAGACGACTTACCTCTGCTGCACTGGGCTATGCAAGATAGTTTGCATAAATTAGAAATAGCATTAGAAGAGTTATTTGATAACTTCCCGTCAAAAATAATGGGTAAGTTACTGAAATTAATCATCATGCCATTTGGGAAAAAATATAAACGCCCATCAGATGAGATAGAACACAAAATAGCCAGCCTGTTGCAAACGCCAGGTGAAGCTCGCAGTCGACTAGGTTCAGGACAATATCTATCAAGAGTCGAAGGCAGCTTGATGGGTGATTTGGAACAAACTTTAGAAAATGTGCTGGCAGCAGAGCCTATTTACAACAAGGTATGCAAGGCAGCCAAAACATATTTGCCTTTTACCGAATTGCATAAAGTAGCCGATAAGGGACTTGAATTAGGCGTGATTACCGAAGAGCAGGCAACACTCTTAAGAGAAACAGAGAAAGGACGATTACGAACTATCAATGTTGACGATTTCAAACATAGTGAAATCGTACAGAGTGTTGAAAAAGAAAAGCCTAAAAGAAAACCTAGGGCTAAGAAAGTAGCGTAAACAGTATAATAAAGCCCCACTAATATGGGGCTTTATTTTTAGAGCGGTTAGGTCTCAATCAAGAACAATGATTAACTGTATTAGTTCCGACTAGATCTGACACTACTTCTTGAAAAGTAGAGAGTTACCCGTTTTGATAAAGGTGTCGAATCTTTAAATCAAAACAATAAAGGTAACTCTCATGTTGCATACTAGCAATCCAATCATTAAACACAAAGCTGGGTTAATCAATTTAGCCGAAGAGCTTGGAAACGTATCAAAAGCCTGCAAAGTAATGGGTGTATCTCGTGATACATTTTATCGTTATCAGGAACTTGTAGAAGACGGGGGGATTGATTCTTTGATCAGTCAGAGTCGTCGAACACCTAATCTAAAAAATCGCGTTAATGAAGCAACAGAGCAGTCTGTTATTGAATCAGCAATTGAATATCCTGCTTACGGCCAACATCGAACGAGTAATGAGTTGCGCAAAAAAGGTATTTTTGTTTCAGGCAGTGGAGTGCGCTCAGTTTGGCTACGACACAATCTAGAAAACTTTAAGAAGCGACTCAAAGCCCTCGAAGAAAAAGTAGCCAATGACGGCATTATCCTCAGTGATGCGCAAGTTGCGGCGCAAGAGAAGAAAAAACACGATGATGAAGCTTGTGGTGAAATAGAAACACAGCACCCTGGCTATCTTGGCTCACAGGACACATTTTATGTGGGAAATCTTAAAGGCGTTGGGCGTATCTACCAACAGACCTTTGTTGATACCTACAGCAAAGTTACGTTCGCTAAGCTCTACACAACCAAAACGCCAGTTACGGCTGCTGACATGCTTAATGACAAAGTATTGCCTTACTTCGAGCAGCATGACTTACCTATGCTGAGGATTTTAACCAATAGAGGCACGGAATATTGCGGAAGAGTTGACCATCATGATTATCAGTTGTATTTGGCAATCAATGACATTGATCATACTAAGACAAAAGCAATGTCACCACAGACAAACGGTATCTGTGAAAGGTTCCATAAAACGATCTTGAATGAGTTTTACCAAATCACATTCAGGAAAAAACTCTATTCGACGATGGAGGAATTGCAAAAAGATCTGGACGATTGGATGGATTCCTATAACAATCATCGAACTCATCAAGGTAAAATCTGTTTGGGACGAACACCGTTTGAAACATTGCTTGATGAAAAAACGGTTTGGGCGGAAAAGAATCTAGCTCAAATCTAAACTGACAACACCCTTTGAAAAATGGGTAACTGTCAGATCAGGTCTGAGCTACTACAATATATGTCTAGGTTAACCCTTTTCAACGAACCTGAGCCTGCAGCTTTACTGCGTCCGGTAGGGTTTCAATAGACCGAATACGAATATCACGATAGTAACATTCTGCACCTTCAGATTGGAGTTGCAACTCTCCCGCAATCAAAGGTTTACCTTCCAGCTTGATGTCAAAAAGAACCATCACCACTGTCCCATTAACAACGTGAACAGCGGTATTACCTAATACATAAAGATCGATGCGGGTCCACTCGCCATCAGGGCTTTCCATGTCCGTAGATCGTACCGCTCTAGCGACATGTCCCTTGCGCAACTGAGCCTCGGCCGCAGGTGTCCACACTAAATCATCATTTACATGCACTTGAGCAGAGGGGCCTCCGAGCAAAAAGAGATCGCCCATATCTCCTTCCATGATTTGCAGCTCCACACTTTTTTTCCACACCTTCCACATTTCTCCATGCTCACCCGTAGCGTGATAGAGGATCCCGCTATCACGTTTTTTGTCTAAACGAGGAGCCCACTTTTTTTCGCCCCACTTAAACTCTAGACTCAAGTGGTAATTCTCATAAACGGCTTTTGAAGTTAGCCCACCGTAAACCTCTCCACTCACCTTCATAATCAGATTACCGTCGGCGTCTCGTTCTGTACTGTAAACGCCATAAGGATCGCTCAAGCCAATAGCTGAACCTTTGATATAACCATCCGGCAATGTTTTAATGCTAGCATGGGGTACCGCTGTCCAAACATCCCAATGAGTGAGATCTTTATCAAGCAAGTCGACCCACTTTTCACTAGCAACGGCCGTCACCGAGTGCTTCGCGAAAACACCACCCCAGGTAAAAATACAAGCCAGAACAACCCATAGAGGTATTACTTTTCTTTTCATAGAAATATTCCTTATTTTGATATTGATAAACAGGACCTATACCTATGACTTATTTCGAAATAAGTTGATTAAGGGTGTAATACACTTTATCGACACTTACCTGCCTGCCCTTAATATCTTTAAGCTTAGTAAAGTCAATTTGTACCACTTTATCCGCCGTAAGTGGCAAAGTAACGTCAACTTCGCGACCATCTTTAGATAAGCTTACCTTTCTCACTGTTAACGCCTGTTGGTTATGCTTAGGAGAGCCGTAATTCCCTGAATAATGATAGTTCCACTCTTGTGCCGTAAAATTATCGGTAACAATACTTGACGCATCAAGCTTCTCTGTAAACTTAAGTTTAAAGCCGGTTTTGGTCAGTTTAATATCTAATAACTCAAAAGGGTTGGTGCCATCCCAAACCACTTTTTGTAAACCAAATGGCTTACCGCCTTTAGCGCCCCAACCTCTTGCAGTTTGACCAACCCAAAGCTGGCCTTTGTTATCAAAATCAACACGAATATTGCCACTTTGAAAACCATTCATAAAGTTAAGAACGGCACCTTGATACACGCCATTAACCTTATCCAATATCACTCTAAACACATTAGACTGAGTTTGATCACCAATAAAAATTTGCTCCTTAAAAGGACCGAACTTTCCTGCGGTTGTATCCCATTCAGGGTTACCCGGCGAACTGGCCACTTCTACATGCGGCATCCACACTACGGGCTTTTCGCTCATTGACGCTAATTTTTCTAACGACAAATTAGTAATACTTTCTTTTGTATAACCTTCTACCTCTAGTAATGAGACAGGGTGTCCATAAAACTTATCTTCTTGCAATAAATGTAATTTAGACGTTGGCACCCAATCGCCTTGGTTATCGGTAATGAACACTTCTCCTTGCGGACTTGAGCCAATACCTGCCGGTGAGCGTAACCCCCATGCATAAGGTTGAAATTCCCCGGCTTTATCTACTTTAAAAGCAAAACCTCGGTAGCCACCTGCACTGCCCATGGCACCAAGTGAAAAAGCACCAGGATTTCCATGACTTAAATTAAGCGTTCCATAGTAATTGCCCTGTTTGTCTTTTACTGGGCCATAGGTATATTCATGATAGTTATCATGGAAGTCCCAATCCCCAACGACATGCTCATATTCGTCGGCAACACCATCATTATTAGTATCTTTAAGTCGAGTTAATTCAGGTTTTTGAGCAACTAATATTGAACCGTCATCATCTACCAGTAAACCTGTAGGCTCATGAAGCCCTTCGCCAAATTTAAACCATTGTTCATTGTCATAACGCCAAACGTCGCCAAAACGGGTAGCAATATATACAACACCGTCTTTAGTGCTATCTAGACCCGTAGCATGAAAGCGTACATCTTTAGGTGTTTCAATGGTCTCTATACTATAGCCATCGGGTTTATACGTGTGCTTAGGAGCATTTTGTGCATTGGTCCAACAAGCGATTACAGACAAAGCGACAGCGGTAAAAACTGATTTTATTTTCATCATAATAAGTTCTTCTATTAATTAATCTGTGCAGTAAGAGTGAATTGACCTTGAGTATCAGGTGTAATATTAACGCGTTCATTTTTGACTTTTCCTGAAGATGCATGCCAAGTAAGTTTGTCAATTTTTGGTACAGTAAACGCAACTGTTGGCGCCGTTAACTGATTTACTTGATAATGAAATTGAATCTCGCGATCATTATTTGCACTTGCCGACAGTTTATATTCAGCGCCATCTAACTGATAACGAAATACGGGTTCGTTATTTTCAAGCTTATAACCTTTATACTTACATTGCCCCTTACCTGAATCACTATGCTTTATTGAATTAGGTGCATGAAAAACCCAGTCGCCCAACGGCACGCTGCCATCTTGACCTCTGCCGCCCACGTTAGGGCCAACATTTAACAAATCTCCCTGCCATAAACCAACAACAGCACAAAGACGGGTATTAAAGGCATAATTTACCTTTGCAGGTAGCCCAACAGAAATTGAATACGCTGGAATTTTCGTTGTTTTTTTACGTTGAACCACAGTTTTACTCGTTGCTATAACATGTACCTTTTTCTTTGACATAATTTGTCTAGCACGAGTAGAGAATGGAAATAGCTTAATGGTCGTATCATCATTGGTTACCATTAATGGCCAATTCCTTCGATTTAATTCATTTTTACCTGAGTAATAAGTCACCTTTAAATGCTGCTTGCCTCGTTCTAATTTCCACGTTGGATTATCTCCCTCACCTAGGCGTTCAATTTTTTTACCATTTATCTCAAAAGTTACATCTATTGGCATTCCCCACTCGATCCATATTTGAGTATCTTCATCCTTCAATGTGTAAAAATCACCTTCAAATTCTAGAACATAATCTTTAATTTCAGGTAATTGAAAGTCTGCAAAATTTGACGTTAGCTCACCCTCTTTAATTAATTTTTTATCGCTTATAACTTTATCATTGCTATTCGCCATTTGATAAATCTTATAGGTTAAACCATCAAAACCTTCTCTTTTAGATAGCACATAAGCCACAATAGCTTGTAACTGAGGCTCAGTGTAAACGGCGCTAAAACTCGGCATACCTGCTTTTGAAAAGCCTTTTTTAACATTACTAAGTATCGTTGATGGCTTATGTCCATGTATCCATTCACCGTCTTTTAAGTTAAAACCAGAGGCTCCGCTTAAATCTTTGGAGTGACAAGAAGCACATACCTCTTCATATAAGGCTTTGCCTTGTGAGGTTACTATTGGGTTTTGCGACATCGCTATTATTTTATCGTCGAGTTCACTTGTATAAGCACTTGACGTAAAGAGCATAACCACTAAACCCAACATTATTTTGCTGTTTATAAATCGAATAGTGTTAACCATTGCTATAACTCCCTAACCCAAATGTTTCGATAACTTACTTTGTCATTATGATCTTGTAAGTAAATTGGAGCACAACCGTGTGCTTTATATGACGGTTTTCCTATAAAAACAGTGGCACCTTTCAGTTCAAAATGATTTTGAACCAAAATACCGTTATGTAGTAATGTTATATAAGCAGGTGTGTTTAATGACTTATCATCATTAAACACTGGAGATTTAAAAATAATGTCATAACTGTTCCATTCTCCCGTGGGCACCATAGCGTTAACTAATGGCGGCGATTGCTTATAAATAGAAGCCGCCTGACCATTCACATAGGTTTGATTTTCAAAAGAATCTAAAATTTGTACTTCATATCTTCCTTGAATATAAATACCACTATTACCTAATTCCTGCTGTGTTTTACCTTCAATTTTTTCCGGTGAACGCCACTCTACATGTAATTGAATATCACAAAAGTCTTGTTTCGATGACATACCACCTGTTTTTGGTACTACGGTAACCGTGCCATTTTCTACTAACCACTTTGGCGTTTTGCCTTCCTCGTCTCGCCAAGCTTCTAGGCCTTCGCCATTAAATAACGAGAGTGCATCAGAAGGTATTTTTCCCGGCGTTACCACGACAGGAATAGGTGTCCACTGCTCTGTTAACTTATAATCTGCTGTGGTATTTTCTGCATGTGCGATATTCACATTTACTAGCAAACTGATACTTAATATTTTTATTATATTTTTCATATTCCACCATTAATTGTTCAAACAGCGAGTGTTACGCTGTACTGAATTATTTGATTAAAGCGACTGATATCATTTGATAACGGTAACCGTTACCAAAGTTGCCAATTCACTTTATTGCCCAAACCCCGTTCAGGACCTGTAAAACCAATCGCGTAGTCATATTGTTTATCCATCGCATTGGTCAGAAAGAAATCAATATCAATCGCTTCGTTTACCCGCCAATTAACACTCACATCCACTTTATTATAAGAAGACAACATCGCCATACTGAAATCGCCCGTATGCAAACTTGTCGCAGATGATTCACCAACATACTTCACTGATAAATACGTTGATAAATTATCAGTCCATTGCCAGTTGATACTTGCCCCACCTTGCCATTGCGATCTGCCTGATAATAATTCGCCCTCGCCTGCTTTAACATCTGCGTAAGTGACATTGGCTTTTAATGTACTGTTATTGGTTAGCTCGGTTGATAAAACCAGCTCTGCGCCTTGCGTTTTAACCGATGACCGATTCACTAACGAGAAAACTGCTGTAGATAGGCTAGCTCAAGTCCTTTGACTTTAACTCCGTCAATGTTTATTGGTTTTGTAATATTTAGAACAATACCATCTGCTACTGTTTCCGTTTGCCCTTCAATTATTACTAATGTGCCTATGTCTTCAACAAATAGTCCTTTAGACTTGAACACCGGTGAGACAATTTATTTCAAGAAAACAAGAGTGCAGCAATGCAAATAGATTACAGTTCCTTTAAAGAAAAGAGGTAGTTCGTACAATTAAAGAAATACACGAACTCCCCTTCCACTTAAAGTTGTAGCTAAAAGCTAGCTCTTACTCCAACTGAGTAACGTGCACCCGTTTGGGTAATTGCTCTAGTTTGATTTGGATTATTATTGCTGTATCTAAACAAAGTTTCATTTGTTATATCGGTTGCATTAACATAAAGAGATATGTGATCATTGATTTCGTATGACGCCTGAGCATCAACTTGACCATATGCATCAACATATTCAGCATTAGCATTTAGACCAACTTCTCGCTCAAGAAACTCACTACGGTAGTTATAGCCAATGCGTGCGCTAAACGTTTCGTCTTCGTAAAAAGCTACAATATTAAAGTTATCTTCGGAAGCACCAACTAAACCAGTTCCTTCAGCAACATACTGATGTTCAAAATAGGCATCATTATCAGTATAGGTATAGTTTACTATCATACCTAAGCCACTAGCCCAACCAGGTAACGATGTAAACTGCTGTTGATAAGCTAGCTCAAGGCCTTTGATTGTAACTCCTTCAGCGTTTACTGGTTTTGTAACATTTAGAACAATGCCATCAGCTATTTCTTCCTCTAAACCCTCAATTTTGACTAATGTGTTTACGTCTTTCAAAAATAGTCCGGCAGTTAATGCTCCAAGGTCACTGAAATACCATTCTAACGTCAAGTCATACTGAGTAGCTTCAAATGGTTTCAATTGAGGGTTACCCTTACCCATAGTTCCATTAGGAATATTCAGTGAAGTGATGGCTGGTGCTAAACGAGAAACTGGCGCTCTAGACATCACATTGGCGGCAGAAAAGCGAGCTACTACTTTATCAGTAAGATCTGCTTTAACATTTAAACTCCAAAGCCAATTAGAATAGTCATTAGTTTCGCTAATTGGCTGTGTATCATCAGAAAATATCGGTAAATCACGGTTCTCGGGGTCCACTCCCAAAAGAACTTGACTAAGACCATTTGATGTCTGGTCGGTATCCACATACCTCAAGCCAACATTACCACTGACTGGAACGTCAGCTACAGAAGAGACAAAGTTCGCTTTCGCGTATGCTGCTAAAACGTCTTCTTTTATATTATAGCTAAAAGCAGTCAAACTCGAGTCGAAGGGTATGCCACCATCTGTTAGAGCATCTTCTACAGCAGCGAAATCACTATATATAACATTACGAGGAAATTCAGCCGAAGAAAAAGATAATATGTCGCTTGGGTATGGTCTAAGATCTATGCTATCTGGGTAGGCTACATTATCTGGGCCACTGAAGTACAAATCTCGGCTCTGAGTGCGCTCACGCACCTTCTTTTGTACACCAAATTCTACTGATTCGATTAAGTCACCACCAATATTTAAATTAAAATCAAACTGTACGCCTTTTTCATCTTCATCTCCCACTACATCAACACCTAAAAGTTGATTTATCTGATAAATAGAAGGATCTGAAAAGTCCACACCGGCAAAATCTAAATCAGCAACGTCACCTATATTACTTTGATCATAACTATACGCGCCTGTGGCATCAACAAAGTTTGCTTGATAACGTTTGAAATCGTAAAAAGATTCAGATTTTGAGTAATAAACCTTAGCATCCATTTCAAGAGCGTCAGTGAGATACCAAGTCGCATTCAAATCATGATTTTGGAACTTGTTATTACCCGGGAATACAATATTGTCATTGCCGTTAGAGACATTAAGAATGCTATAGGTGCTATTAAGTCGATCACCAGCAAGAGATGTCACTACACCGTTTGTCACAGTACCTGTAGTATTATTGTTACCTGCTGTCATTGGCTGCATATTTATACTGGCTGCATTGCCTTCTTCTTCAAGATCCGAATAAAACCCATCATAGGTAATATCTATTGAGTCAGTTGGGCGGAATTGCAACGAACCACCAATCCCGAAGCGCTTACGTTCGTTTTCTAAAACACCCCAAGTCGCATCAGTTGCAACCATTGGGTTATCAACACCTGGAGTCAAACCAAGAGCCGAGGTAAGCGTATCATCTGCTGGGATGTGACCATTGACAATAAACGAGTCCTGACGAATTGAACGTTTTGAATAAGATAATGCGAGCAAAGCACCAAAGGTTTCATCATCATTTGTATTACTAAAAATGAAAGAAGCTTCTGGATCGTTAGCATCAGCAAGTTCAGAATATGCATTCTCTATACTTCCTGACATATGCAAGCCAGGGTTATCTAATGGGTGCGCTGTTTTAATATTAACGCTAGCACCTAAAGAACCTTCATTCAAATCAGCCATTGATGATTTATAGACTTCAATACCAGAAATCAAATTTGCTGGCATTACTTCAAAAGCAAAATCTCTACCTCCATTACCGTTTACATCAGAAGAGGCTGACGTAGCAGTAGCTCCGTTAAGGGTTACTAAGTTAAATCCGGTACCTAAACCACGTACAGAAATACGGCTACCCTCGCCGCGTGCTCTACTGATAGAAACCCCCGAAACGCGCTGAAGAGACTCGGCTAAATTCTGATCAGGAAATTTACCCATATCTTCTGAAGAAATAACATCAACAACTGAACTTGCAGTTCGTTTTTCCCCCATAGATTTTATAAGACTACCTACCATGCCAGTCACTTGAATTACTTCAACTTCTTCTTTTTCTTTTATTTGTTCTGACTCTTGTGCACTTGCCACTGTAGTTGTAAATAGTGCAGCAAGTATTGTGGCTAGAATTGATTTTTGTGTTTTCATGTCACTTCTCTGTTTATTAGTCATTTCAACGCTATTCTCAATACGTACTCGAATAACGCCCTTATCAGAGATTTCAGCAATTAGGCCAGAGTCATTTAATATCAAATCAAGCGCTTCCTTAATGGAATAGTTTCCGCTCACAGCTTTAGCTGTTCGGGATTCTGCAATATCGTATGGAAAAATTAGCAATGCTTTGGTTTGCTCAGCTAATAAGTTGAGAGCCTCGGCAGCGCTAGAAGTTGGGATGTTTACAAGGTGTTCGGTAGCATTACTATTGCTGCGAACGTATGTTTCGCATTTTGCGTCAACAGATATGCATATTGCCCATAAAAACAGTGTCCTTACACCCCAACTTGTAAACCATCGCTTACTTTTATTTACCATACGAAATACCCGCTATCATTTATTTTAATAAATGCTTTGGTTGCGATCTCGTCACTAATGAAACAAATTCATGACTAAATACCGAAGTTCAACTTTACCTTTATTTTACATTTTATATATAAAAATACACATCATATTTACAATTTGCATTTCATCATTAGTTAAGATTATTTTCCTTACTGGCGGCACTAATTTCTATTCGTTTATTTTCTAGCTTCTTGATATGAATGCCGAAGCTAAATTCTAGTGTGTCAAACAGTCCCTCTAGATCACCTATTTTAAATTGCCCACCGATTCGAATCTGTTTCAAGGCAGGATCAATAATTTTAATTTCAACAGGGCTATATCGACTAATTTCAGCAACCACATCTTCTAATGTATCCCCAGTAAACAACACAAAACCTTGGCGCCAGGTATCTCGACGTATACGTTGTTTATCATCCATCACTTTCACTGTAACGCTGGGTAGTTCAGTTTTCACTTCATTACCATTAGAAACGTAAATAGTCGCTCCCTCTCCAGCCTCTAGTCTCCCGAATTGCTCGACAGGAATGGCAACATAAAGTGCAGGCTCTTTGCTACCATTTTGATTAATTGAGTTAACACCCGACAACGTTGAAACAGTTTCAACTGCAGTATTGAGCTCCGCCAATTCTACTTTTCCTTCGGTCACTAGAACCTCCACATCCTGCTTTCGAAGATAAACAGTAAACGCGGTACCTATTGCCTCAACTCGCCCTTTACCTGCATGCACTCGAAAAGGTCGGTTTTTATTTTTAGCCACATCAAAATGGGCTTCGCCTTGTATCAAGTAAATGTTTCTATACCCCTCGGTGTATTCAACTTTAATTCGACTGTTGGTATTAAGAACCACAACAGAGCCATCCGGCAAAGGGATAGAGGTATGTTTGCCAATTGCCGAGGCGTAATAACCATTCGAGTTATCAAATCGATCGTCGCTAAACCATATTGGAAGAAACACTTGCTGCAACAACAGCACTAAGCCAACAACGCTAACGGCCATAGCCCACGCCCTTCCCGAAAAAATTGTGCGGGTCGTTGAAGGCTCTTTGTGCGTTGAAGACTCTTTCGGTAAAAGTTTCACTAGAGGGATATTTAGCTCGGTCAATACAAGCAACTCACTAGAAAACTGATTAAGACTTCTGATTTCTTTGGCATGTTGGGGACTGCGTGCCATCCATTCCTTAAGCGCTAGCAATTCTTCAGCAGTAGGCTCGCTATCACCATCAAGCTTAATCAACCACTCAACTGCCTCTTGCTCCAATTTTTTTGGATCAAAAGGAGCATTTGATGGAAACTCTAAAACGTTTTTCATAACTTTCTCCCTTTTTGAGGCATTTTTGGTTCTTGCCAACTTTCATTAGCTAATTCTTCTCTTTCTTGCTTATTTCGAACGAACTCTCTACATTTCAACGTGCCTTTTTGTAAATGCATTTCTACATTTCTTAATGACACACCCAAGGTCGCTGCAATTTCTGTTTGTTTTAATCCATGTACCCTACGTAGCAAAAAAACCCTTCGACAGGCCTCGGGCAAGGCGGCTACCGCATCGCAATAAATTCCCAAAGATTGTTCTGCCTCAACTTCACTTTCTAAAGTAGCACTCGGTTCAATAGAAACAGAATCTTCGCAATCTTCTAGGTACTCAGAGATCTTATTCGACTTTTTAGTTAATTCATTAATCGCGATATTTTTAGCTACCGTAAAAAGGTAGGATTTGGGGTGCTCAATCGCTTTTTCTTGTTCAGCACAATAAGCCTTAAGGTAAGCCTGCTGAGCAACATCTTCGATATCATGTTGAGAATGTAAAAATCGTCTGAGAAAACTCTTTATAAAAGTGCTGTTCTCAATAAATGCTCGGGTGATCACGGAAAGCTTTCCTTGGGCAGACACTTTTGTAACGTTATTGTCTTGCTGCATGTTATTGCCTAGTAGGTATATTTTATTGAAAAAAATATGGGCTGTTATACTAAAACAATTTCAAGAGGAAATACCGAAGGCTTAATTTACCATTTTATTTTTTATTAACAGTCAAAACCATTAAATAAAAAACCTATGCCACTAAGAGCTCCAAAGCGTGATAGAAAGTTATTTTTAAATCCTATATTCTGAGGTGCTTTCGCTCCCAAACTGAGATAGAAACATGAAATTCAATAGATATTTTTAAGCATAACGATTCAAACAATTTAGTTCTTTGAAGCTTTGAATTAATCGACTTGACATGCTTAACTCGACGTTTCGTAACCTTACCCTTAGATCATAATATTTCATGCCGATGTACTATAATTAACAGCCTAATCAGAAAATTGATGTTTATAGCATTAAGTGACTCTTTTGCATCACCAAATATCACTCGACAGTTCTCTTTAAAAAATAGTGGATTATCAACGCCTAAAAATCCCAAATGCATGCCTTGTTTTAGGAAAAAACATTCTTGGCTAAATCGGCATTTATTACTGGCATGCCATAGATTAAGCTACCTTTCACATCACGCGCGGCGAGGTTAACGACATCATTAGCGCCGCTAATAATCGCCAAATCAACTTATGTACATCTTACTTAATGCCCTCGCATTTCAGATGAAAGTTTTATCTTCAGCTATTATGGCTCCTTGATATTGAACTACTATTCTCGCAACCTCATTGGCCATTTCGCAACACGGTTCGATTGAATTACTCATAAGGTAAGAAGCAAGAAAACAAATTGACACAGCTTATGCACGTAAAATGCGACATGCTTATGTAGCGGCGGTTAGTTATGTGGATGCCCAGATCGGTAAGGTACTTACGGCGATTGAAGCAAGCGATGCCAAGGGCAACACAATTGTTATCTTATGGGGTGATCACGGTTGGCATCTTGGAGAAAAAACTATTTGGGGTAAACATACTTTATACGAACGAGCATTGAAAAGTCCCCTCATTGTAAAATTGCCGGGTGGTAAAGGTAAAGCTTTTGATCAGATTGTTGAAACCGTAGATATATATCCGACCTTGATGGAGTTAACTGATTTTGAACAATCTCCGTTACTGTCAGGAGAAAGTCTGCTCAACGTTATTGATCCAAACCGAGAAAGAGTGAATAAAGTCGCCCGCAGCTTTTTTACAAACAATGGTGTGACTATTCGTGATCAACGATATAGGATTATTGTCCACGGCGAAAACTATTCAAAGGATGTTGAGCTTTATGATAATCAAATCGATCCTCTGGAAACTATTAATATAGCAGCAGAAAACGAAAAAGTTGGATGGCCTCTGTTCGAGAGCGCAGTCGATATAATTTATTTTAAGCGATTGGGCTACAAACAACAGACTAAAACATCCATATTAAAATTCTTATTAGGTGCCAATTTATTTACACCCAAACATGGCATTACTCAAAGAATGATTAGGTTGCAAAATGTAACAATAATGGCAGCCGAACTTATTATTTTCTTTAGTCCCTCCCAATAATCCTGCACTTCTCTGCCCTACTCTCCTCTTAAATTCTCCGTAAAAAATTATATTGAATAGCGTTACACTGCCCCTTTATTTGCCCTTATACTTTAGTCTCAATTTGCTCAACAACGCTTGTTTTCCTCTTAAAACCCAATAGAGTAACCGTTAAATCACACAATTAGTTTTAAGCTTTTTAGCTAGCCTAGTTAATAGTTCTTTAAACTCAACGTTAGCGCTTATAGCTAGTTTGCGCATGGACAGTAGTAAAATTCATGATGGAATATCAAGCAAAAATGCCTCGTAGAGACCACGTACTACGTCAAGCCATTGACAGATTAAAGCAAAATGTAGCGTTGAACTTTGACGCACAGCAATTGTTAACTGAAATGTTACGGGAAATCGGTAATTTAACCGGTTCAAAATTTGCCATAGTGTTAAAGCAAAGTCTAACCAACAATGATCAACCTAAATATATATGTTTGGCGGCGCAGCAACAAATCAATGATGATGAATGGGAAGGTCTTGAGCTGAGTGGTTTATTGCACCTTGATAAAAGTACTAAACCTTTCTTCGACGTATTATTACAGTGCAGGTCAACAGTTTTAGATCGCCTTGGCCTTCGCCGTTTAAGTAATTTTAACTCCCACTGGCCAACAGTTAACCGTGCCATGATTATCCCAATGGGGCTTGATAAGCGGAATCAATATCTAATTTGTATCGCCAATTCTGATAAAAATTATCATATTGAAGAAGTGCAAAGACTATGGCCTATATTGATCCATGTATCTACTCAGTTACAACTACTGTTGAGTTACGCAACGCAAACGCCGTCGAAGGCAACAGAAGGTGAAGGAAAAGTAAATATAGTTGCGCAAGAAGATGATATTTGGCGCAAGATATTTTACCAATTAGAAAAAGCCAACCCTTTGGCAATGATTACTTTAAATTCTGAAAAAATAATTTGTCGCGTTAATGAATCCGCCGAAAACTTACTGTCTATGTCAGGTACAGAACTCTTACAAAAACCTATTGAAGAGTTTTTACTCAATCATAAAGTAATTCTGCAGTCCTTAAAAAACACCAGTGCGACTAATATGGTGAGCCGTGTTCGTAAACCAATGGGCGGCGTAATAGATGTAAAGTTAAACCTTGTGCATTACGAAGAACAGGGAATGAAATATGATCTGTTATTGATTGAAAAATTTGAGTCGCCTACTGTAAATCAAAATGCTGTAGCCCTAGCATTGGAACGCTTTCAAGTATTGGCGTCAATGTTACCCACTGGAATTTTGCAAACGGATGCGAATTGGCAAACAGAATATGTTAATCAGCGCTGGCTAGAAATTACGGATTGTAAAGCAGGTGAAATACACGGATTAGACTGGATGCAACAGTTTCATCCCGATGAAGCGGAAGAACTGTTAACGCAGTTACATAACAGTATTACTGGCGGGCATGAGTTCATTCGTGAATGCCAAATGAAAAATCGACAGACATACAAATGGGTCATGTTACACGCCACTCCTATTATCGATGTAAAAGGCGATGTGAAAGGCTTAATTGCCACTGTCAGTGATTTTTCTAAACAGCATGAAGCGGAAGAGCGTTTACGTGAAATGGCTGAAAAGGATCCCCTAACGGGTTTGTCTAACAGAGCCTGCTTTTTTGATCGACTTGACCATGCGCTTGATCGTGTTGAACGCCATGGTTCACTCGCGTTATTGGCGTTGGATTTAGATGGTTTCAAGCATATTAATGACACATTAGGCCATGATGTAGGTGACTTTATTTTGATTGAAGTGGCTAAAAGGCTGCGAAATAGTGTGAGGATAGAAGATACCGTTTGCCGAGTAGGCGGAGATGAATTTTTGGTGATTATTGAAGGACTAGAAGATGCATCTGTCGTAGCATCTTTGGCGGAAAAAATATTACATGTGCTTGAAGTGCCCTATCAATTAGGCTCGAAAGAAATCTTTATTTCAACCAGTATTGGCATTAGCTTCTCTGTGACGGGCCGTAAAACCACCAGCAAAAATTTATTGAAGCAGGCCGACCTTGCCCTATATAGGGCTAAAGATGCCGGTCGGAACAATTACCAATATTACTCGCCAGAACTTGAACAAGCATCGAGGAGAAAGTTAGAGTTATCTAACGATTTACATCGTGCCCTAGGTAAACAAGAATTTGAAATTTATTACCAAGCACAATTAGATATAGACTCGAATCAAATAAAGGGTTTTGAGGCTTTGTTGCGTTGGCATCATCCTGTTAATGGCTTAACTTCGCCTACTGAATTCATACCAGTTTTGGAAGAATCAGGATTAATATCCAGTGTCAGTCATTGGATGTGCCAACAAAGTTTTCAGCAATTACGGGAATGGATAGATAGTGGGCTGCTGGATGAACACGCTGTTATGTCTGTGAATATTAGCCCCAGACAATTTTATGATGAACATTTAGTAGAACAACTTCATGAAGCAATTTTAAATGCGAATTTACGTTGTGCTAACGTGGTAGTCGAAGTAACAGAGACACTATTACTTAAAGAACATAATTTAACCATTAAGCACCTTAATCAATTACATGATCTAGGCATTAAAATAGCATTAGATGACTTTGGAACAGGTTTTTCTTCATTGAGTTATCTGAAAAAATTTCCCATTGATATTATCAAAATTGATAGAAGTTTTATTAAAGACATTACCACAGACGAAAGTGATTCATTAATTACAAGAGCAGTGATTAAGTTAGGCGAATCTCTCGGTTTAACAGTGTTAGCAGAAGGTGTGGATACTGAGCAAATTTTAGCCTTATTAAAACTTTGGCATTGTGAAAAATATCAAGGATATCTTATCAATCAACCCTTGCCTTCTGGCAAAGTAAAAGCGCTTTTAAAGGACCACAATAAGTTCCAAAAAGCGTAATCAATAAAGATTGAAAAGTAAGTCATTATTATCCCCTAGTGAATAGATTGAAGGAAACTATGTCAAATATTATCACCACCGAAAATGCTACAAGCACCAATAAAACAGAACCACTCTTTTGTGTTGCAGTGGGGGCTTCTGCGGGTGGTTTAGAAGCATTAAATGAGTTTGTTTCCGCCTTACCTAAAAATGCTCCAATGGCTTACATGATAGTGCAACATCTATCTCCAGACTTTGATAGTTTAATGGACCAACTGTTACAGCGACGCACCGACCTTAAAATCTGTACTGTTACTGATGGTATTGAGATAGAGGTGAATACCATTTATCTAATGCCGCCAAGAACTAATATGTTAATGGCAGAGGGTAAATTAATACTCGTAGACCAAGTACCACACCAGGGTAGTAATTTTCCAATCGATGTATTCTTTCGCTCTGTTGCTGCTGCTGCACAACATCGAAGCGTAGCTGTTATTTTATCTGGCACGGGTAGTGATGGTAGTCGCGGTATAAAAGACGTTAAAGAAGCCGGCGGCTTGACAATAGTACAAGATCCCGAAGAAGCGCAGTTTGATGGTATGCCTTTATGCGCCATTCAAACTGAATTAGTTGATGCTGTTATGTGTGCTGCAGACATCCCAACTTATTTAGTAAAAGTGTTAAGTCTAGGGAAATCTCCAAAAAAGTCAGGTGATCCTATTATTAGTCAGTTCGATGACAATGTTTTGACTAAAATATACACCCACTTATTAGAGCATCATGATATCGATTTTGGTTTATACAAACCCAATACTGTAAAACGTCGCATTGAACGACGTATGAGAATTCATGATATCGAAGTCTTGTCAGACTATGCCAAATTATTGATTGCTCATCCTCAAGAAGCCAAAACATTGACCAAAGAAATGCTGATAGGCGTCACCCATTTTTTCAGGGATGTGGAAGCATTTGATTGTTTGCAACACCATGTTATTCCCAATATTTTTGATAATACGCCAAGTAACGAGATGATCCGAGTGTGGACTGCTGGATGCTCTAGTGGCGAAGAAGCCTACTCAATTGCTATGTTATTTGATGAAGAGCGCCAACGGCGAAAAAGTGGCCATGAAATTAAAATATTTGCGTCGGACGTGGATGCCAATGCCATTAAAGAAGCCAGCGCGGGCACTTTCTCGATCAATATTGCCACTGACGTTAACGCAGAACGATTAGAACGTTATTTTATACAAAGTGAAGACGGTTATACTGTTTCATCCGAGCTGCGACATTTGGTTGTATTTGCTAACCACAATTTACTTAAAGATCCACCATTTTCAAATTGCCAGTTAGTGGTTTGTCGTAATTTGATGATTTATTTTCAAACTAAAGCACAACAAAATGTGTTATCCATGATGCAATTCGCGTTGCGCAAAGACGGCTATTTATTTTTGGGCAACTCTGAAACCTTAGGAGACTTTCAAAAGAACTTTAAGCCAATCAATGAACGTTTCCGTATATATCAAAAAGATCAGATCATTCATCGGGTCAATGACCTATTTACGATACCAGCCAATAGAAATAATCGTGATCGTAAAAGTCCACCAAGTATTGAGCGAATTTTAAGTCACTATCAACAACCGAAAGAAATTAGCCATATGCCAGCGTTAGAGGCATTGATTAATGACTTTATTCCTGCCTGTGTTGTTATGAGTGAACAACTAGAAGTCATTCATTTATATGGTGATCTGCAACCCTACACTAAGCCGCTACAACAAGGGAGATTCAGTGCCAAAATTGGTGACTACTTATTAGAAGGATTAGCTATGGCTGTGACTACAGCCATTCATAAGGCGGTCAAGCTTAAGGAAGCGGTTCGCTTCAAAGACATACAGTTTCAGTCAATAAATGGCACAGAGGTCGCTGTAGATCTCGTTGCCTTATATGTACCTGGTACTAAAAATAGTCCTACCTATGTGGCTATTGGACTGAGTCCTGCCACTATTAGCGCTCCCCACAAGGCAATAGGTGTATCTTACGATGGTCACGTGGAGCCACAACATAGAATTAATGATTTGGAAGAAGCGCTACGCCATAATCAATATCATCTAAGTGCCACAATTGAAGAGTTGGAAACGACGAATGAAGAATTGCAAAGTACCAATGAAGAATTAATGGCGTCGAATGAGGAGTTACAAAGTACTAACGAGGAATTGCAATCCGTCAATGAAGAACTGTATAGCGTTAATAGTGAATATCAGGAGCAAATCGAAGAAACAACTAAAGTTAATCTAGATATCGAAAATATCATTAAATCTGCTGATATAGGCTTTATATTCTTAGATGATGCCATGGTTATTCGTCGATTCTCGCCTATAGCTAAACAGCATATTAATCTAATAGAATCGGATATTGGCCGCCCTTTTCACCATATTTCTCATAGTTTGAAATATGATGGTTTGTTAAAAGAAATATCCTCTGTTATCAACGACGAAATTACCATTGAGAAAGAAATTAGCACTCTCAACAATTCCCACATGTTGATTAAACTGGCTCCCTATATGGATAAATCCAATACCGCACAAGGCTGTGTAATTTCGTTGACTGATACCAGTCAAATACAAATTTTGAAAACGAACCTAGCTAATAGTTATGCTGAACTCAAAGACATAATGGCGGTTAATTTCACAGCAAGTAATGAGTGTTTTGATATTTTGGTTGTGGATGATAATGAAGTTGATTTATTGTCTATTAAGTCTGTATTAAAAACAGTTAATGGCAAAAGCGGTACGTATCAAATACACACAGTAACCAGTTTCAACGATGCTAAAGATTTGATTCAGCAACAGAATATCGATTTATGTTTACTTGACTATAAGCTAGGGGGGTATGACGGCTTGGAGTTAGTAAGGGAATTATTCCAAAGTGAAGATAGCCCCGCTTTCATACTCTTTTCAGGTGAAGTAAATGACGAATTAACCCAAAGTGCGATCCAATTAGGCATTTATGATGTGATTGATAAAGTCGATATTACACCAGCACTATTAGATCGTAGCATCAGGTATTCTTTAAGGCATAAAAAAACCGAGGCCTATCTTAATAAACTGGTTTAAGGATTAAGGAAACTCCAAAGTGATGCAAGTTCCTTTACCTAGCTCACTTTGAATTGACACTTCCCCTTTGTGGTTAGTCATAATACGTTTTACAGTACTTAATCCAAGTCCAGTTCCTTGATATTCAGAATCGTTATGTAGACGCCGAAAAGGTTCGAATAGGTTGTGAATAAAACGTTTATCTATGCCTATACCATTGTCAAAAATCTTTATTTGCTGAGATAAATAATGATTAAAGCGGGTTTTCTTATGAATGGCCTCGGCGGTAATAGTGATAACAGGGGGACCTTTACAATACTTGATGGCGTTTTCTATGATGTTTTGCAGCAACATAAATATTTGCGTGCGATTTCCCTTAATAACAGGTAGGTTGCAATAGTTTATTGACGCATTAGCTTGATTGTCACTTAAAAGAATTTGTTTGAGTTCAAGTATAATTTGATTGAAATCAACTAATTCATTTCCTGCCGCGATTTGGTCAGTTAAGATATAATCATATAAGCCTTCTACTAGGCGGTTCATAGTTTGCAATCGGCTTTGAATTTTTTCAAATAAATCCAAGTCTTCACTATCTAAAACATTACGTTTAGATAATTGCTCTTTAAGTATAGAATTTAATTGCCCAACATTGCGTATCGGAGCTTTGAAGTCGTGAGACAAACTACGACAAAATGTTTGTTGGTTACGTGTACGATTCTCTAATTGTACTTGGTGATGTTTACGTTCAATTGCATAAAGGACCATTCGTTGTAGTAACGTTTTCTGCAGGCTGTCTTTGGGTAAAAAGTCTTGGGCGCCATCTTTAATTAACTGTCGTCCAATCTCACCATCTTGCAAAGAAGTAAGCACTATAATGGGAACCAATGTTTGTAGCTCTTTTAATGATTGGGTAGTCGATTGCATATTAGAGTCAGGTAAACTGAGATCTATTAGCGCAATATCAAAAATACTGGAGTTAAGTGCTTCTAAACCCGCAGTCAAAGTAGTGAATGTAATGACTTCACACTGTTCGGTAAAGGCACCAAAACAACATTCTTGAATCAGCTCCAGATGATCTGGATTGTCTTCAATTAGTAATATCTTCATGGTTTTGGCAGCTCACTTGTAGCAGCCCAGAAGCGATTTACCTCAACTATTTTTTTCGTAAAGTCAGTATAATCAAAAGGTTTGACTATGTAGCTATTGGCACCGTATTTATAACTTTGCTCAATATCTAAAGCATTTTCTGAAGTGCTGACCATCATAATGGGAATATGTTTGATTGTTTCATCGTCTTTAATTAATTTAAGTGCTTCGAATCCATCCATTAGAGGCATTTTTATATCTAAAAGAATTAGGTTAGGTAATAGATGTTTGGCTACTTTCTGTTGTTTTAAATCCTGTAAATGTGAAATTAATTGTTCTCCATTTCTAAATCGAATAACCTTATTTTCAGGATTGTAATCTTGTAACGCGTCGACAATCATTTCAGCGTGGTCATCATTATCTTCTGCAACGATAATATTTAATGGTTTCATTGAAAACTATTAGTCCCTTGTTGTGGGAAGCACAATGTAAAGGTACTGCCTTCCCCTATAGTTGATTCTAGCTCTACCCAACCTTGATGTTTTTCCATAATAGTTTTAACAATTGCTAAGCCGACTCCACTACCTTTACCCACATCAAGTCGTTCGAAAATTTTGAATATTTTCTGGTGGTGTTTAACGTCTATACCCATACCATTATCAGACACTGCTATGCAATTTAAATTGTTCCTTTGGTAACAGTGTATTTTTATTTTTGGAGTAGTGCCTGAGACAGCATAATTAATCCCATTGGAAAATAAATTTTGCAAACACTGGGTGATTAGTTGAGCATTAATTAGTAACTCTTGCTCGCCATTTATCAGTTCAAATTCTGCCCCTGAATCTAAAATAGATTGGTTTAAAGATTGTTGAGCTTTTTCAACACAGCTCTTTAATTGGCAAGTGCTATATTCTAGTTTTTGTCTAACAATGCGGGCTAAATCGAGTAAATCTGCCAGTAGCTGAGACATGTGATCCACATTGACTTTAATTCGGGTAAGTCTATGCCGATTTTTCTCATCGAGTCGTTCACCTGCAGAATCTAAAATACGTTCAGTAAAGCCACCAATTGTCACTAATGGTGATTTAAGATCATGGGAAACGGTATAAACAAAAGCCTGCATTTCTTGATTTCGAGACTCGAGCTTTTGATTAGTATCTTGCAATGACTTTCGAAGCAAGCTGGCGTCGGTAACATCTCGAAATATAGCAGATACAGACGATACCGCTAAATTGCCTATACTGACTGGCGAAAAGGCCACTGACATCACTTTATCTGTTTGTTCGCCTGAGCTTAATTGCAACTCTAACGAGTCTACTTTGTGGTTATTAAATATAGCCTTTATTTGCTGTTTTATTATAGTTAATGCATGAGGATCTTTTATTAAAGAATCAATGCTTGCTCTATACATACGGCCTTCATCAATTGCAAAAAACGTTAGTGCTGCGTGATTCCAAGAGTCGATTTCACCCTGTTGGTTGATACTGATAATAATATCACTAGAGCCTTGAAAAATAGCCTCGCATTCGGCTTGCACTTTCAAGCGTAAAAAACTGGCGTGGCTATATAACCGGTAAAGAGTCAACAACACAAATGCCAACAATATTAACCCTATGTTAAATAAAACGGACGTTCCGTAGCGTTGCAGAATTAAGTTATTTACTTCTTCATGATTGATAGCTGCAATCAAGGTTAAAGGAGGTACATGCGAAGCGACAGTCATATGGACAGGATATTGGCTCACACTATAAATGCCGTTTGTGCTATTTAGTTTTATTGTTTGAATATCTGCTGAGGATTGCTGCTTTTGAGTGATATTTTGAGCATCTTCTTTCCAAGTCAGAAGATCACCATATTCAAACGAAAAAGACTGTGCTTTATTAGGATGCAATAAGTATTGGCCTATCTCGTTTAACAAAAAAAACTCAAAATTTGAATTAGCGTGCATTGGCAATTTGTCGAGTAATATTTGTGCATTAAAATTAATAATGACCAATCCAAAAAACTGATTTTTTTCATCAAATACAGGTTGTGCAATGCGGTAAGTCGGCCAAGGAGGTTGTTCGATTTTCCCGTATTCACGGTTGAGCGTGATTTCTGAAATATACAGCTGATTTAAGGGCAGTGTTTGTACATTCTGAAAATAATCTCTTTGATATTTTTGCTGTAATCCCTTTCCTCTAACAGCTTCAATTTTGTCACCTCGCCTGTGTACTCGCACCAATTCTCTGCCTTTATCCGCTTTGCCTATAAAACGAATTTGTACAATGTCAGGATTATTTTCAACGTATGCTAAAAAAATCGATTCTAGGCGTTTAACCCATAACCCATACTCGGTATTTTCAAGTATATCGATGCCATCATTTTGAACTGCTCGAGTAATCCCTGCAATAGGAGGCGTAGCATAGATAAAACCAGTATGGCGAATACTATTAATTAACGTTTGTTCTATAATGGCGCCTTTAAGGTTTGATTGAAGGGTTAATGAAGTATTGGTTTCACTTATCACCTGTTTTGATATGGCTAAATAGCTATACCATAAAGTTGCGAGTCCAATTATCAATATTAGAATACACCCAGTGACATACCCCACTTTGCTTAAATGAAATCTATTCATAAAATAATAAACAACAGTAACTTAGCGAATTCCATTTACAACACCCTAAATTTACTAACCGGATGCCACTATAACTTAACAGTCACTAGAATGAACTAGTGACGTGGTGATAAAGACAAACAAGTTAAAAAATCATCTCGCTGAGCTACTTTTTATAACTTGCATCATATGACTAGGAGCTATTTTGGGTTCATCCTTAATAACCATTATACAAACCTGCACATTCCATTTCCCAAAGATTCACTAGGTCGTAAAATATAACCAAAGCGGGCATAAAATGCCTCTTTACCTTTTGCTGCAAATAACCCGATAGTCGTTCCTTTTTGTGCTGCGACTGTTAGGTAGTTTTCTAACTGCTCCATTAATGCTGTACCAATACCTGAATTTTGATAACTCGGGTCAACAATTACATCTTGAATATAAAAATACATTGCGCCGTCACCCACTATTCGGCCCATACCAATCAACTGAGTATTATCACGAACAATGACATGAAACAAAGAATTGTCTAAGCTCATTTTTGCTAAATCAAAATCTAGTTCGCCCCAGCCAATTTTGTTTCTTAAGTTCAAAAACTCTTCAACAGACGGTTTTTCTAGCGTAATTGAATATTTGTCCGATATCATTGCTACCTCCTACTCCTCTATAGATCATGATAATGACGCACCAATCACTACAAGTACGGCGCAAAATAGTATCGCTTTTATTTTAACTGCAACAATTTGGAGCAACTCAAAATGACAACAATTTGCTGAGGATTTCAAGATCCCACTAATCTAAATAGATCAAAGAATTAGAATGAGGCGCTATGAGCAATATCCATACAACAAGTTCAACACACCCATTGCAAGGTTAGCCTGAAACCGCTAAATTTTATCAATCGCCATATGCAACAGTGGTTAAGGCTTGCCTTGCCCATCAAGAGGCGAGCGACCAATTACCTTGAAGCCAAGATGCTTATAAAAACCTAAGGCCTGACTGTTTTGTTCATTAACGTCAACTTTTATTGCTTGTTGATTTTTAATTGCATTTTCAGTTAATAACTTACCTACTCCTGCTCCTCTACATTCAGGCGATACAAAGAGCATTTCAATATTGCCATTATGTACACCACAAAAGCCTAAAATAACAGCGGCATTGTTTTTTACACAGGTTAAATCAACGGCATCAAAATAATGCTCAAGGATGAGCGGTTTGAGTCTAATAATATCTGATTCTTGAAGAAAATCATGAGTCGCTCTTACCGATGCCTCCCATATTTCAATTAATTCCAGGTGGTCTCTTTTAAGAATATTTTCAATTTTCAATACTGAACATCGAAATAGATAGAATGACCAAGCCTTCCATCAAAAAAATAAAATGCATGGGCAAAAGGGAAATGATTGAAGCGAGCTTCAGCGGTATAAGTCTAACAACTCTGTCTTCATATTATCAGCAATAAAAGCCACCTCTAGGCCATTCATCTGGATCTGATTTAGTTGCTTAGACGATAATCCTACTACCTCTCTTGCTAACTTATATTCATCAGCAATCTCAATGGCCGACACTCCGGGATCATCGGTATTTAAGGTCACTTTTATACCTTTATCAATAAAGGTTTGAATAGGATGCGCTGCAATGTTCGTACAAGCGCCAGTCTGAAAGTTTGACGTTAAGCAACACTCAATACTGATGCCTTGATTGGCCATAAAATCCATTAACCTGACATCATCACGGGCCGCAACACCATGACCAATACGAGTTGCGCCTAACACATCAATTGCTTGCTTAATACTTTCTGCCCCATCTGCCTCACCAGCATGCACAGTAATATTCCAACCTGCATCTCTGGCCATCTGAAAATGTTCTTTAAACCTAATGGCAGGAAAACCTTTTTCATCACCCGCTAAGTCTAAGGCAACGATAGCGTCTTTGGCTCTGAGTAAGGCATGTAACTCTTGATAACAGCTTGCTTCGCCATAACTTCGACTGAGTATGCCGATAAGGTTGACAGGAATACCCAATGCTTGACTCCCAGCTTTACAACCAGCAATCACAGCATCAACCACTTGCTCTATTGGTAAATTATGGGCCTTTGCCATAAAAACAGGGGAAAAACGCAACTCCACATAAGTCAGCCCTGCTCGCTTTGCATCTTCAACGTTTTCGTAGGCGACGCGATAACACGCTTGTTCTGAGGCTAACACCGACACACCCAGTTCCATTTTTTGCAAAAATGCTAAAAGGTCAGTGGTTTTAACTTTAATTTGCGTAGCATCTATAAGTTCTTCGAGGTTTTTCTGCTCTAAAGGAATAGAGAATTCTTCTGCGAGCTGCCAAATGGTGGATGTGCGAATGTTGCCATCGAGATGTCGATGTAAATCGGTTAAGGGATATTTAGGGTTTATCACTGTGAGTTATTCTGGAATATCCAAATGTTTCAATAACAATACAGCTTGAGTGCGAGTATTGACGTTAAGTTTTCTAAAAACAGCACTGATGTGCGCTTTCACTGTTGCTTCAGTTATATTTAAGTCGAACGCAATTTGTTTGTTAAGTAGTCCGTCTTGCAATAATTTTAAAACTTGGAATTGTTTCGGAGTCAATTCACCTACGAGTTTTGCAATATCTATCACTGGTACGTCTTTTTCAATGCTAATATCAACGCCCTCTGGCAACCAACTTTTCCCTTCCATTATTTGTTTTAATGCATTCGCAATGATATCCGTGGCGGTCGCTTTGGGTATGAAACCTTTAGCACCTAAATTGATAACTTTAGATATTACCTCACTTGAGTCACTTGCAGAGACCACAGCTACAGGTACCTGAGGAAAATCTTGGGATACCCGCAGCAAACCATAAAAGTTTTCACAACCTGGCATATTCAAATCTAACAGTACTAAGTCAAAATCTGTATTATTTTGTAATGCCTCTAAGGTCGAATCTAAACTATCAGCTTGCACAATCTCAATCATTTCAAATAGTGGACTCAGCGCTGCTATTAAGGCTTCTCTATATAAAGGGTGATCATCTGCTATTAAAAACTTCGCCACTAAACATACCTGTATAAATTATTGTTCTTTTTCATTCATCAAGACTAATACTTTAGTCTTAATTAATGAAGGATTAACTCACTTTTTTTGATAATTTCATTTACTGTGTTTTAATTTTAATCTAGTCATTAGGTCTATTTTTAGTGAGTAAATCGACCACATTAGCAACAGCCAGAGGTGAGGGATGGCTCACTTGTATTTGAGTATTTGAGTATTTGAGTATTTGAGTATTTGAGTATTTGACACTATTCTGCCGCTAATTTTTTCAGATGGTGTTTTCGGTACACCAGTCTGCCATTAAATTAGCTCTAGACTTGGACTTACAATTGGCTTCACATCATTTTTTAACCATTTTATGGTTTATTTAATTTTCTGAAATTTCCACGCCCTTGATGGCAAGCAAATAGACATAAATAGCCCCTGACCTTTATGTAGTGGCGTTAACCAAGCTGCGCAGTCTCGGTTAGGTTTTGCCCCAATCTAGAGTGCGATCTTGCTCTGTTCACTATCCCTCTGGATCAAATTGCTAAGAAAGGAAATTGCTTGGAAAAGATTGCACAGGTAGAATTGCCCGATATTTTTTTTAAGGTCACACTGCCAAAATGCAAAACGGTAAAGACACCATTTATTCTCAGCCACAACAAGTAGCTGAATTTAGCTTTGACCATTCAGTGGCTGAAGTCTTTCCCGACATGATCCAGCGCTCTGTCCCAGGTTACAGTACAATTGTGGATACTATAGGTCAGATCTGCGCTAGATATGCTCAGCCGCAAACTAATATATACGATTTAGGGTGTTCATTAGGAGCCGCGAGCTTAGCCGCAAGCAAATATATTCAAAGTGAAAACTGTCAGATTTTGGCTATTGATAACTCACAAGCCATGGCACAACGTTGTGAGTTACATGTAAAGGCGTTCAAAGCAACCACACCAATTAGTGTTATTTGTGATGATATTCAAAATATAGACATTAAAAATGCATCTTGTGTGGTGATGAATTTTACGCTGCAATTTATTCCACCCGAACAGCGTCTCGATATCATGAGTAAAATCTATGCTGGGTTAAATTCTGGTGGCGTTTTACTGTTATCAGAAAAGCTCAGTCATAACACTCAACAAGGTAATGAATTAGTCATTGATTTACACCACGAATTTAAACGCAGAAACGGTTACAGTGAATTAGAAATAAGTCAAAAACGTACAGCGTTAGAAGAAGTCATGCGAACCGAAACTTTTGAACAACATAAAGACCGCTTATTAGAAGTAGGTTTTACTGATGTGGTGCGCTGGTTTACTTGTTATAACTTTGCCTCAATGGTGGCGATTAAAGGATAGGAACCAGTCGCCGCGCTACTAGCTTCTAGCTTCTAGCTTCTAGCTTCTAGCTTCTAGCTTCTAGCTTCTAGCT
>NZ_CAXBNC010000023.1:0-79071 GCF_963977085.1 uncultured Paraglaciecola sp.
GATGGTAGTTTGGGGTTTCCCCATGCGAGAGTAGCACACCGTCAGACTCCCATTCTAAGAAAGGGCTATCCGTAAGGGTGGCCCTTTTTTGCATCTGCGATTTAATAAATTTGGTTACTCCCTGATAATGTGTACGGATAGCCCTTACTCTAAGCGAAAATGCGCATTGCTACCTTGCAGTCAACCTCTGGAAGGCCAGCCCCGCACAAAGTGGATCCCCATAACGCGGTTAGCGGACACAAGCATAGCTTAGTTCATTCCAGTGGCAGAAGCAGTGCTTCTGAAAGCCCCACGTCCACCCCCATGCGAGAGTAGCACGGGGACGCCCGGTTAGGGTGTCCTGCACATTGCTGGAAGGCCAGCCCCGTATTCGATACCAGGCAGATTCCCATTCTAAGAAAGGGCTATCCGTAAGGGTGGCCCTTATTTTATGTTTGAAATTTAGTGAACGTGTCTATTCATTTGGCTTGCGCGCCAATTGGTTTGGTAGCAGGTTACCGTTTGTTTTTCAGAATAGGTTCGATATGATATCCCGTGGCGCCCTATAGAATCGGAAATAGGGTATTAAGCAACGCTTAGATCAAAACTAAGTTTAGCGAAATAGCATTAATAGACAGATATAAAAAAAGGCGTTCATGTGAACGCCTTAATAGTCACTTATTAGCTTAGTGAGTATGTCCACATCCACCTTCAGTATGAGGATGTCCATGGGCAATTTCTTCTGTAGTGGCCTCTCTTACATCTAGTACTTCAACATCGAAGTTAAGAGTCAGGCCTGACAAAGGATGATTGCCATCAACTATGACATTTTCGTCATCAACGTCGATAATCATAACTGATTGTTCACCATCATCTGTTGTTGCCCTGAAAGTCATGCCAGGGGTGACATCCATATCTTCAAACATCGATTTTGGTACTGCTTGAACTAACTCTTCATGGCGTTCGCCATAGGCCAAGTTTGGAGCAATGTCGATAACAAACTTGTCACCCACTGTTTTGCCGTCCAATTCATTTTCTAGGCCTTGTATCAAAAAGTGACTACCTTGTAAGAAAACCATAGGTTCACTATTTCTAGAGGAATCAATTTGAGTTCCGTCTGATGAGCAAACAGTAAAATGGATTGTCACTACAGTGTTATTAGCTATATTCATATTATTCCAGTCTAAAATTTTATACTTTATTGTAAAGGATAAGGAAGCGCTTGGGCAACGAAGATTGTATTTGGGGTAGATTTAACTCTAAAAGTGCTACCAACTTCGGTATCGTTGGCTAAAACGGCAAATATCCAAGTTTGTCCTGAGTTTGTACCGCTACGGAGTATTTTACCGCCGGGCCTCCAGTTTTCTCCAATTTGATACTCAAGTTGTTCCCCGCTTAAGTCTTTGTGCTCTGATTCAGTTTTTAAAATAAAGCCTGCGCGTTTGTTTCGGCCTAAGTATTTTGTCCTGGCAACAACTTCTTGCCCCATGTAACAGCCTTTTTCAAAATTGATGGCCTTTAAAGCTTGAAGGTTCAACATTTGGGGGACGTATTCGTTTATAGACGATTCTCGGATTTCACCAATACCAGCTCTTATATCTGCAATTTCCCAAAGGTCATTATCTTCAGCAAGGTTAGTGCACAACTGTTTGTCAACACTATTGGGTTGTAAAACGAGATAACGTTGTTCTGGTTGTTCAATTGACATCGCTACACCACACTCATTTGAAGTGATTGTTCTATCACCCTTAGGTAATTCGCCAAAGACCTCCTGTAAGGCCTTTTCATATAAAGGGCCAGAACCACCAGTTAATTGCCATTTATCACTTTGATTAGTGATCTCCACTTTGGCAAATACACCGTATTTTTTTAATTCAGTAAGAGACTTTTCTAACACAGAGTTATGTGTGATTAGTAAAATGGAATCCTTCCAATGGATAATATAAAAGATGCTCCAGACCTTGCCTTTAAAGTCACAGTGGCATCCAAAGAGGGCGTTATTGCCATCTAGTTGATTAATGTCAGCGGTTATTTGTCCTTGGAGGTACGTCGCTCTTTCCTCACCCGTGAGCTGGATCACTCCGTAATGTTTTAGGTTGTTAACATACTGTGTGGTTACAGAATCTTCTATTGGTTGTTGTGACATGTGTTTATACTCTTTTGCTAATCAGCGCGTGCAAATAATATGGGGTACGAGATTGATATAGCAAGGAAAAATCTGAAAACAAGGGGTTATTACTGTTATTATTAATACTTGGCAGGGCAATGTTATCAGAGTTAAGTGAGAAAGATGTCTGTGAATGAGGTGACAAATGTTTGATAAAAAACGATATGGTCGATTGAAGTGGGCATGTCGCCGTGGGATGTTAGAGCTTGATGTGCTTTTTATGCCTTTCGCTGAAACGGGATTTAATGAGTTATCTGAGCAGCAGCAAGAAGTTTTTGAACGCTTATTAACCTGTGATGATCCAGATCTGTATGCTTGGTTCATGGGACATCAAGCTTGTGAAAATCAGGAGTTTAACCAAATGATTCAACACATTTTGAGTCGTGTCAAAGTATAGAGTTGAGTTTAAATCATCTAAGTTAATGCTGATTTTGCAGTTAGTTACATGTGGCATAATGGTTTTATCTGTCTTAAGTTGGCAATCTGAGATAATCCACTATCAATTACCCTTAGAAATACTGATTGTATCCATGATTACAATTCTTATTTTCAGATCAGCTATTCGCAATAGGCGTAAAATATATGCTCCAGTCACTTTTTCCGTTGAAGGGGAGTGGTTAGAAACCAATAAAGATGGGCAAATTGGCTGGGTAATTACTGACAAATCTAGGGTCAGTAATCTTCTTTTATTTATTCATTTGATGTCTCCTGTTAATGCTCGTCATTCAAAATGGTGTTTAATATATAAAGACCAAGTTACCGAGCGAGATTTCCGACGCCTATGCTGCGCGGTTATTTATCAGCAACAAAATCCTAAGGGATTCAATTCATGAGCTTATCTACAACGGGGGCTCTCAACCTGACTAATATTCCAAATACTAAATTTTTGTTGTTAAAGGCCGCATTTAAGAACGCTAGTTATAATCCGCAGCAAATTGGACTTGTCTCATTGCCTATTAAAAAGTTTTGTTTTGAGGGAATAGCGTTAAATGAAGTGCGCTGTAGAAATTTTCATCAAGTTGTAGGCTGGGACCTAGATTCGGATCGTTTACATCCATGCTATTTGCATTCACTAGCATTTCCTATGCACATGATGTTGCTTTTGTTACCAGAGTTTCCATTTCCTTTATTGGGTTTAGTACAGGTTAACAATCAAATTATTCAAGAGAGGCCAATCAAGAAGGGTGAGAGGTTATCTGTAACGAGTTGTTTTGAGCAGTTAGAACTGCATCCCAAAGGCTGGTTATTTTCAATTAAGGTCGAATTTTATAATGGGTCAGAGCTTGTTTGGAAAAGTATTAGCACAAATTTGTTTTTGACCAAACATGGGCGGCAGGTAAACTCTATTGTCCAGCAATCTACAGATAATTTTAGTTACGATATAAATACAAGTTGGCAATTGGAGGCCAATTTGGGGAGACGTTATGCAAAGGTGTCTGGTGATTTCAACCCCATTCATTTAAGTAAATGGTCGGCTATGTTATTTGGTTTTAAACAGCATATTATTCATGGAATGTGGACTAAGTCATATTGTATTTCTGAATTGCAGAAGCATAATCCTAAAATATTTAACCATGCTTACTTGGTTAACAGCGCTTTTAAGCAACCTCTGTATTTACCGAATCAGATAGAAATTTTTAGTCAAACTTCGGGTTCTAACAGTTTAAGTGAAGGGCTGCATTTTAAGGTAGTAGGAACTAAACCTGTTAATGGACACCAGCCTCTGCACTTAACAGGCAATATTCAGCCTATTTGAAGTTATTTTGTATAATAGTGGGTTGGGGGTTATCAAGTTTATTGGGGTAGTCTAGGTTAAAGTGGAGTCCTCGACTCTCTTTGCGTTGTTTTGCGCACCTCACTATTAACTCGGCAACAGTAAGCAAGTTTCTTAGTTCTAGAAGATTATTACTGACTTTAAAATTTGAATAGTAGTCATTAACTTCCTGTTTTAATAACTCAATACGATGATGTGCGCGCTCTAAACGTTTGTTGGTTCGTACTATACCCACGTAGTCCCACATAAATAAGCGCAACTCATGCCAATTGTGTTGAATGATGACTTCTTCATCTGAGTCACCTACTTTACTCTCATCCCAGGCTTTTATTGGCTCATGTTGAATCGTTTCATTTAACCTTAACGCAATATCTTGGGCTGCAGAATGGGCATAAACAATACATTCAAGTATTGAGTTACTAGCCATTCGATTTGCTCCGTGGAGTCCTGTGTATGCCACCTCTCCGATTGCATATAAGTTGGCAATGTCTGTTTTTGCATCAGTATTGGTGACGACACCACCGCAACTATAATGTGCTGCCGGTACAACAGGTATGGGTTGTTGAGTAATATCGATACCGAGAGATCGACATTTTCGGTAAATATTGGGGAAATGCTTCACAATAAAGTCGCTAGACTTGTGGCTTATGTCTAGGTACATACAGTCAGCACCTAGGCGTTTCATTTCAAAATCAATGGCTCGTGCAACTATATCTCGGGATGCTAAATCACCTCTATCATCAAATTTGTGCATAAAAGGGGTGCCGTCAGGGTGACAAAGTTTCGCACCTTCTCCTCGTAAGGCTTCGGTAATCAAAAAATTTCTCGCTTCGGGATGGTACAAACATGTAGGGTGAAACTGGTTAAATTCCATGTTGGCTACGCGACATCCTGCACGCCACGCCATAGCTATACCATCACCACTTGATACATCTGGGTTAGAGGTATATTGATAGACTTTACTTGCACCACCTGTCGCTAATGACACAAATTTACTGCGGATGACTTCTACTTGCTCTCGCTTTCTATTCCATACATAAGCACCTAATAAGTGATTTTTTGTGTGGCTGCTTTTAATTAAATCAATGGCATTATAACGCTGAAATAAGTGAATGTTGGGGTGATGCTTTACTGCTTCTATTAAGGTCGTTTGTACTGCCGCACCTGTGGCGTCTGCAGAATGTAAAATGCGTCTGTGACTATGTCCGCCTTCTCTGGTTAAATGGAATCGAGTTTCACCACTTTCAGATGGTTCTTGATCAAATGGCATTCCAAAATCTATAAGCCATTGCATGCATGTTTTAGCTTGTGAAGCTGTATATTCCACCGCATTTTGATCGCATAAACCGTCACCAGCTAACAGCGTGTCTTCAACATGTGACCTAATAGAATCATTTTCATCAAAAACTGCCGCTATGCCACCTTGAGCATATTTTGTTGAGCCTTCTGAAATATCACTTTTACTTAAGACTATTACTTGGCAATGATCTGCCATTTTTAAAGCGTGACTAAGTCCTGCGGCGCCACTTCCAATAATAAGTACGTCACACTGATGTTCAATTGTGTTGTGCATAGGGTAAACTAGGTAAAAGTAGCGAGTTTGTCGGGCAATACTAATTTACAGATTATAAATTACAATGCTTTTCATAGTTGAATGTATATAAATGTCTATTAATGATGGTTAATTAATTATACTTCAGTGATTTATTTTGAAAAAAAGTGTGTTTTATTCGAACTTTTCAATTTTCATAGAGTCAATATTAGTGCTTGCATGAGCCGTAGTATATTTTCGCACAGGAGTAAGGGCTCGAATGAGCGAGCAGATAGCAGATCAACAAATTGTTGAAAGAGTACAGCGCGGAGATAAAAACGCTTACGGGTTGTTGGTTACAAAGTACCAACACAAAGTATCCTATTTAGTCTCCAGGTATGTAAAAAATTCAGGGGATGTGGCTGATGTGACGCAAGAAGCGTTTATTAAAGCTTACAGAGCCCTCCCCAATTTTAGAGGTGATAGCGCTTTTTATACGTGGTTATACAGAATAGCCGTAAACAGTGCCAAAAATTACTTAGTATCACAAGGTAGAAAACCACCGGCAAGTGATGTAGATGCCGATGAAGCCGATTATTATGATGGTAGTGATGCGTTAAAAGAAAATAATTCACCGGAAAAAAGTTTAATGTCAGAGCAAATGGAAAAGCTACTGTTTGACACAATGGACAAGCTACCTGAAGATTTACGTATGGCTATTAGCCTCCGTGAACTAGATGGTTTAAGCTACGAAGATATTGCTAATGTTATGGATTGCCCTGTTGGAACCGTAAGATCGAGAATATTTAGGGCTAGAGAAGCATTAGATAAAGTTATTCAACCATTATTGATGAATGATTGATATTTTTATCAAAGTTGAAATTAAATTAGCGGGAACCATATTGTATGTCGCAGAAATTTGAAAATTTGTCAGCCTTAATCGATGGAGAGCATAATGATAATGTCTCATCGAGTAGTCATGTGTTGGATGCGGTTAAAAACGATGCAGAATTGCAGCAAAAATGGAAAAGTTATCACCTAATTCGTGATGGTTTACGTAAAGAACTTCCTGTAGATATTAACTTTGATATTGCTGATAAGGTTGCTCAAGCATTAGAATCCGAGCCTGTGATTTTGGCGCCAAAAAGAACCTGGCGTGATTTACCTTTGGTTGGCAAAGTTGTACCTTTTGCTAAACAAGGTGGGCAAATGGCGATTGCTGCCTCGGTGGCAGTTGCAATGATTATTGGTGTTCAGCAGTTAAATCAGTCTGACGTAAATCAACCTTTTAATGCGGCTCCACCTATTCCTGGTATTCAAGGTGGTTTATCACCTGTGAGCTTTGATCAAACTCGGGCTATACCCAACTCTGATGGTGTTGAACAAAGACGCCGAATCAATGCATATTTAACAGATCATAAACAGCAACTACGTTTTAAAACTATGCAATTGAATAATAATGAGACATCGGAATTAGAGCAGAATATTGAAAATGAAGAGGCGCAATCAGACATTGTTGAAAACACTCCTCAATAAAATATCTAGCAGAGTCATTTTGTCTCTGCTAATAGTTATATTGTTTCCTTTGCAAAGCTTCGCACAGGAAGAACCAGCAACTAACGACACGACATCCAATTCTTACCCATCTGACAGTGCTCAAGCATGGTTAGTTAAGATGTCTAATGCCGTTAAATCACTCAATTACACAGTTTCTTTCATTTTGTTAAAACCAGGAGTAGATTCGCAACCTTATCTTTGGCGCCATGGTGTGAATGAAGATGGCCTCGAAATGGAACAGCTTAATTTGTTAAATGGCCCAGGAAGGGAAGTTGTTCGTATTGGTAATAAAGTGAGCTACTTTGAACCTAACGTTCCCCCTTATAGCTTGCAGTCATCCATTATCAATGGGCCTTTGCCTAGTGAGTTTTTCCAACGCCCTGAAAAGTTATTATCGGGTTATGAATTTATCATGGTCGGTCGTAGTCGTATCTCGGGACGAGCAGCACAGCAAATTAGGATTATCAGTAGAGATAAGAGTCGCTTTGGTTTAAATGTTTGGCTTGATCAAGAAACTGGTTTGTTGCTAAAAATGAATTTGATTGGTGAAGATGCACAACTTCTAGAGCAAATACAAGTGACAGGCTTACAAGTAACGAAAGATCCCGATCCATTCTTTGCCAAAATAGAACCCGGAATGTTACCTGAAGTGGTAAGTTTTAGTCCAAGATCTGCTATTAATTCGCCGTGGATGATTAATTATCTTCCTAAAGGTATGGCAATAGTTAAAAGAGATCTACGTCGCTTGTCCGGTTCAGGAGAGGTGGTTGAGTACATAATGTTAAGCGATGGATTGATTGATATATCTGTATACATGCAAGAGCGTGTGGATAACAAACCTCAGAGTAATTTAGTGGGGACAGTGCAAACTGACACATTGCTCACCATTGAACATGGTGAGCTAAATGTAACAATCATTGGTAAGCTTCCTGCTGCTACCGCAAACGCAATTGCTAAATCGATACAAAGAAATCAATAAATGATCGAAGAAATAGGAGTGATTAGCGCTATTGAGCAACACAACAATCAACAAGTGGTTATGGTTGAAACACAAATTAAGTCGACTTGTGGTAGTTGTGAAGCACAATCAAATTGTGGTACTGGTGCGATTGCTAAAGTGTTTGCCAAAAAGCGTGAAATGTTACGCTTTCAATTGAATGAATTGGTTGAAGTTGGACAAAAGGTCAGTTTAGGCATACCCGAAGAAAGCTTACTCAAAGCGTCAGCAATTGTTTACTGTTTACCATTATTTGCCCTTATTTTGTCTGCTCTTGTTGGACAAACCCTATTACCTTTAATTGGATTAATGGCTGAAGCCTGGCTAGTTTTATTCTCAACTATCTGTAGTTACCTGACCTTTAAGTTTGTGCGTCGTTACTTAAACAACGCCGATCAAGGGGACTTTTACCCTCGAATTCTTAAAGTTTTCCCCTTAGAAATAGAAAATATTCCAGTTAAACAAGTGTGATATCAATTTTCTGTTACAAAAACCCGCAAACAATGCGCATGTTGTGTCGCAAAGTGACTGATAAAACTGTAAAATTCCGGCCTATTTAATTTTTGTCCCATACTCTAGCGACTATTTTTGTTTAACTAGTTGCTTGGAAACAAAACCACTTGGTAATTTTCTAAAATTTTATGCAACACAAGCACATACGTAACTTCTCAATTATTGCTCATATAGACCACGGTAAATCGACTCTCTCTGATCGTTTAATTCAACATTGTGGAGGATTGTCCAGCAGAGAGATGTCTGAGCAAGTACTCGACTCTATGGATATCGAAAAAGAGCGGGGTATTACCATCAAAGCTCAAAGTGTTACCTTGAATTACACTGCAAGAGATGGTGAAACTTACCAATTAAATTTTATAGACACACCAGGTCACGTCGACTTTACGTACGAAGTATCTCGCTCACTGGCGGCTTGTGAAGGTGCTTTGTTGGTTGTTGATGCTGGTCAAGGCGTAGAAGCTCAGACTTTGGCAAATTGTTATACAGCCATTGATTTGAATATGGAAGTGGTACCAATAATTAATAAAATTGACTTACCGCAAGCCGAACCCGACCGTGTCGCAGAAGAAATTGAAGATATTGTGGGTATCGATGCTATCGATGCGGTGCGTTGCTCTGCTAAAACGGGTATAGGTATTGAGGAAGTACTTGAGGTTATTGTACGTCAAGTACCACCACCAGAAGGTGAAATTGACGCACCTTTAAAGGCTTTGATTGTTGACTCTTGGTTTGATAATTATCAGGGAGTTGTATCTCTTGTGCGTATTATGCAAGGTGAGTTGCATAAGAATGATAAAATTAAAATTATGTCCACAGGTGGCATTCATCAAGCCGATAAAGTGGGTATTTTTACCCCTAAAGCAACTAATACAGGGGTATTGAGAGCGGGTGAAGTTGGGTTTGTTATTGCAGGTATTAAAGAAATCCACGGTGCCCCAGTAGGTGATACAATTACGGTTGCGAGACGACCTGCACCAGAAGCTTTACCCGGTTTTAAAAAGGTAAAACCTCAAGTCTACGCTGGTATGTTTCCTATCAGTTCTGATGACTATGAAGATTTCCGTGATGCCTTAGCCAAATTAAGCCTTAACGATGCCTCTTTGTTTTTTGAACCAGAAAGTTCATCTGCATTGGGGTTTGGTTTCCGTATTGGTTTCCTCGGTATGTTACATATGGAAATAATCCAAGAACGTTTAGAACGTGAATATGATTTGGATTTGATCACCACTGCTCCCACTGTGGTGTATGAAGTGATCAGCAAAGATGGTAATACCATTTATGTGGATAACCCCTCAAAATTGCCAGCTGTGAATGATATTGAAGAAATTCGTGAACCAATAGTGGAAGCCCATATTCTGGTTCCGCAGCAATATTTAGGTAATGTCATTACGCTTTGTGTTGAGAAAAGGGGCATGCAAACCGGTATGACGTATCACGGCAAACAAGTAGCTGTGAGTTACGATTTGCCCATGGCCGAAGTGGTGATGGACTTTTTTGATAAATTAAAATCTACAAGTAGAGGTTTTGCGTCTCTAGACTATAATTTCAAACGTTTTCAAGTAGCTGATATGTCTCGTTTGGATATTTTGATTAATGGTGAACGTGTAGATGCGTTAGCCATGATTACTCACAAAGATAACGCAGTCACCCGTGGTCGACAGTTAGTAGAAAAACTTCAAGAACTTATTCCTAGGCAAATGTTCGATATTGCTATTCAAGCCGCCATTGGTAATCAGATTATCGCTCGCAGTACCATTAAGCAATTACGTAAAAACGTAACCGCCAAGTGTTATGGTGGTGATATCAGTCGTAAGAAAAAACTCTTGCAGAAACAAAAGGATGGGAAAAAACGCATGAAATCAGTTGGTAACGTAGAACTGCCGCAAGAAGCCTTTTTAGCGTTATTGAAGGTAGGTAACTAAATGGCTAATTATTTTTCAATTTTTTTGGTAGTGCTGACAGTCGCATCCGGTTTGATCTGGTTGTTCGATAGTCTGCTGTTTGCAGCGAAGCGTCGCGAGCGCATGGCCATTAGTAGTACAGGTGGTACAACTACAGCTTTAGATCAAGATGCACAATTGCCTTGGTTGGTGGACACTGCCCAACAGATTTTCCCCGTTATCGCCTTTGTTATGGTGTTGCGTTCTTTTTTATATGAACCTTTTCAGATCCCATCAGGATCAATGATGCCAACCTTATTAGTTGGTGATTTTATCCTGGTTGAAAAGTTTACTTACGGTTTAAAAGATCCCGTTATGCGAAAGAAATTCATGGATATTGGAGAGCCGGAGCGTGGCGATGTTGTGGTGTTTAAATTTCCCCCCGAGCCACAGCTTGACTACATTAAACGAGTTGTAGGATTGCCGGGTGATACGGTTATCTATAGAAATAAACAACTGCAAATTAAACCCGCATGTGACACGACAGATAATTGTGCACCATTGCAAAAAGTAGACTTGAAATTTGAGAGTAGAGGTGAAGCGTTTCAACAATTTGCCCCATTAGAAAAGTATACCGAACAATTAGGTGATGTGAGCCATCAAATATATCGCACTCAAGGCAGAGCTAGTTCTAGTCGATATTATTCCCAGCCTGGGACTCAGTCAGATGAGTGGATTGTTCCGGAAGGTCATTATTTTGTGTTTGGCGACAACCGAGATAATAGTGAAGATGGTCGATATTGGGGCTTTGTACCAGAAGAAAATTTGGTAGGTAAAGCGGTAGCGATTTGGATCAGTTTTGAATTTGATCGCGTGCCTAGCAGTTGGGTACCAGCATGGATCCCAACAGGTGTCCGATTTGAACGTGTGGGTGGCATAATATAAATGCCACTCGTTAATCCATATTTACCTTTGTACAGGCGTTTGGGTTACACCTTTGCCGAAGAGGAAAATATAGTAAAAGCGTTAACCCATAGAAGTGCCAGTAAACAACATAACGAGCGTCTGGAATTTTTAGGTGACGCTATATTGGGAATGATAGTCGCAAAAGCCCTTTTCCAACGTTTTCCTAAGCAGCCTGAGGGCAAGTTAACCCGCATGCGTTCGAGTTTGGTTAAAGGTGATACCTTAGCCGAGATGGCGAGAGAGTTTGAATTAGGAGAGTTATTACTCCTAGGTCCAGGTGAGCTTAAAAGTGGAGGGTTTCGGCGAGATTCAATCTTGGCCGATGCAGTAGAAGCTATTATCGGTGCCATATATTTAGAAGCGGGAATGGATAAGTGTGAATCCTTAGTTTTGGAATGGTTTGCTCCTAGAATTAAAGCCCTTGATCCAGAAGCTGTTTCCAAAGACGACAAAACGCGACTACAAGAATATCTACAGTCGAATAAACACCCATTACCACATTACGAAGTGACTGAAATAAAAGGCAAGTCACATGACCAGACTTTTTATGTTGAATGTCGTGTACAAGGTTTAAAAAAAGCGGTGGTAGGTAAAGGCAATAGTCGACGAAGAGCAGAACAGAAAGCTGCAAAGCAAGCATTTGAGAAATTAATAAATGATAAATAATCCGTCTGATAACATGCCTGTCGACACCTATTGTGGAATGATCGCCATAGTTGGGCGCCCAAATGTGGGTAAGTCGACCTTGTTGAATAAACTATTAGGTCAAAAGGTCAGTATTACTTCACGTAAACCACAAACTACCCGTCACAGAATAATGGGGATAGATACTGAAGAAAATCGACAGGCTATCTATGTTGATACGCCCGGGTTACATATTGAAGAAAAGCGCGCAATAAACCGCTTTATGAATCGTGCCGCCTCGAGCTCTATAGGTGATGTAGGTTTAGTGCTGTTTTTGGTTGAAGGCACTAAATGGACTGAAGATGATCAAATGGTACTTACCAAAATTCAGCAATCTGGCGCTCCTTGCTGGTTGATTGTCAATAAATCAGATAACGTTAAAGATAAAGAAACCATGCTTCCGCATCTTAGATGGTTGGGTGAGCAACATAACTTTCAACAAATTATGCCGATATCTGCTAAAACCGGCAAGAATGTAGATGATTTACGCAAATTAGTGTTATCTACTTTGCCAGAAAGTGACTTTTATTTCCCTGAAGATTACATCACCGATCGTTCAAGTCGTTTTATGGCATCTGAAATTGTTCGTGAAAAGCTGATGCGTTTTACTGGGGACGAGTTACCTTATTCTATTACTGTGGAAATTGAACAATTTCTATTAGCCGAAAATGGTGTATATCGTATAAACGGTTTGATTCTGGTGGAACGCGATACGCAAAAAAGCATGGTCATTGGTAAAGGTGGACAACGGCTTAAAACCATTGGGATGGAAGCGCGAAAAGACATGGAAGTATTGTTTGATGCTAAAGTCTATTTAGAACTTTGGGTAAAAGTGAAGTCAGGCTGGGCTGATGATGAAAGAGCATTACGTAGCCTAGGATATGGGTTAGATAACTAGGTACTATATAAATAAGAGGTAAGCATGTCTTCAATAAGCGATATTCGCCGTGATTACACTCAAGCAGGGTTAGATGTTGAAGATTTGACACCTGAACCTTTTGAACTCTTTAAACGTTGGTTGCAAAATGCGGTTGATGCAAATTTAGCCGACCCAACTGCAATGACTGTCGCCACCGTTGATAGTTCGGGGCAGCCATCACAACGTATAGTGCTGTTAAAGGATTTTGATGAAACAGGCTTTGTTTTTTATACCAATACTGGCAGTAAAAAAGCCCAAGATTTAAAGCAAAACAGTAAAATTTCGCTACATTTTCCATGGCATATGTTGGAACGTCAGGTCAAAGTTGTGGGTATTGCTCACCAACTTAGCTCAATAGATGTGGCTAAGTATTTTATGTCACGTCCTAAACCAAGTCAGATTGCAGCTTGGGCATCGGCCCAAAGTCGTCCTATTAATAGTAAACAACTATTGATGCAAAAATTCGCTGAGGCAAAAGCTAAATTTGTTAAGGGTGAAGTGCCATTGCCGTCATTTTGGGGCGGTTACCGAGTCGTTGCCCATCAAATTGAATTTTGGCAAGGGGGCGAACATCGGCTACATGATCGTTTTGTCTATACTAAAACTTCAGATGGGTTATGGTCGACCGAGCGTTTAATGCCTTAATCTTACTGGAGGTTGTTTGATAGATAGTCATTGTCACCTTGATTTTAACTGTTTTGATCATGATCGAGCGCAGATTTTAGAAAACTGCAGCAAGCTGTCAATTAACACTATCGTGCTCCCCGGTACTCAGGCAAGCCAATGGCAAAAACAAATTGACTTGTGTAATTTGTTCCCACAACTTAGATTTGCTTTAGGTGTGCATCCATATTTCTTGCAGCACTTTGATTCTTCTCATTTAGTTAAATTGACTCACTTACTTGAGCACTATCAAAACAAAGTGGTGGCCTTAGGCGAGATTGGACTTGATACTCATATTGACGTTGATTGGCAGCTACAAAAATACGTGTTCGAACAACAACTAACCATAGCCAAAGAACAACAACTGCCGGTCATTTTGCATCATAGAAACTCACATAACGAACTGATACGAATACTTAAAACAACTCAATTTAGCCAAGGTGGTGTGGTGCATGCTTTTTCGGGCAGTTTACAAGAAGCACAAACCTACATTGATTTAGGGTTTAAAATTGGGGTGGGTGGCGGTATTACCTATCCGCGGGCAAATAAAACCCGAAAAACAATTGCTCAATTGCCACTTTATACTTTAGTGCTAGAAACTGATGCGCCAGATATGCCTATAATGGGAAAGCAAGGACAGAGAAATAGTCCAGAATATTTACCAGACATTTTTGAGTCTTTGTTGGCTCTTCGCAAAGAAACTAGGCATGAACTGCTGCAAGCATGCTCCAAAAACGTGCGAGATAGTTTACTGCTTGCTTGAACGAATAAGTTGTCTATATCTTACTTTATAAAATGCTCGGGTTAGCAATATTCCCCCGATGGCCGCTAAAATCATTAACATTTGTACTTGTTGATTCAGTTGTTTTTGATACTCACTATGATATGCCATCACTTCCTTTTCTTTTAGGACAATACTCAAGTAGCCAATTATTTGTTGATTATAGGTAATACTTTGCACAAAAACTAAAGGTGTAATTGTCCTTAGTTTATAAGCAGCAACTACAGATGATGTTTGGTTGTTATCTGCTAGTACTCTACCTTTGTTGTCGAATAATGACACGCTTGCAACGTGAGGGTCAGCAACAATATAACTGAGTTGTTGGCTGAGTTTTTCTGACTCATTTTCTAGTAGCGAACTTATCAGTATGTTGGCAGCCAAAGTCGATAGGCTAACACCTAACTGATTGGCTTGTTTAGAGTGCCAGTTTTGGGATTGCTCGGAACTTATAAGCCAAAGGTTAATACAGGCTACACAACCTACAACGGCCAAAACCAGATTCGCTATCCGTTTAAATATAGAATAGCGACTAGGTTGCTTAAAAGGAGCGATAAAAAAGGATGTATTGGTTTGTTCCATTGGCAGACAATAATGTAAATTGATTGTGTTGCCAAGCTAGTTCGCTAGAAGGTTTCAAAAATAGCTTAATTCGAATGACAAAAACGCTTAACGCATCGTTATTTTTTTTCGTAAACTACGACTAAAAATATTGAAAATCATCTGACTACCACCATATCTATAGCGCATTCGATATTGGTCATTACAGGATTATTATGATCTCAGTGAAAAACTTATTTAAGTCATTTAACGGCTTCCAAGCGGTTAATGATCTCTCATTTGATATCAAGCCCGGCGAAGTCGTAGGATTTTTAGGCCCAAACGGAGCCGGAAAGTCAACAACAATGAAAATGTTGACGGGCTTTTTACTCCCTACTAGTGGTGATATTAACATTTGTGATTTGTCTTTAAAGCATTCCCCATTAGCGATTAAAAAGAAAATCGGATATCTGCCAGAAGGCGCCCCAGCCTATGGTGATATGACGCCGTTTCAATTTCTGAATTTTATTGCCAAGGTCAGGGGGTACAAAGGGACTGAAAAAGCAGTCAGAATTGAACAGGTTGTTAAACAAGTTGAGCTACAGGAAGTGTTAGATAAACCCATAGATAATCTATCCAAGGGGTTTAAGCGACGTGTAGGCCTCGCGCAAGCCTTGATCCACGATCCAGATATTCTGATCCTCGACGAACCGACCGATGGACTCGATCCCAATCAAAAACATCAAGTTCGTCAACTCATAAAAAATTTATCTAAAGAAAAAATAGTGATTATTTCGACTCATATTTTAGAAGAAGTCACCGCTGTGTGTAATCGAGTCATGATTATATCCAAAGGAAAGCTTTTGTTTGATGACACTCCCAACGCTCTTAACCGTAGGTCTAAATATTATGGTGCTGTGACCTTACATTTCAGTTACAGAGCTGATTCCTCAGAGTTAGCTGAGTTAGAAGGTGTTGCAGAAATGGAAGAAGACTTAGAAACCGGTCGAGTGACTTTGTTTCCAAAACCAGGAGCAGATATATTGCATTTAGTTACCGCTCATGCACAAAGATGTAAATTACCAGTGGATAGTTTATATGTTGAGCCAGGTCGGTTAGACCAAGTCTTTAGAGAAATTACTCAAGAGGGCAATGCGTAATGGGTAATATAGGTATTCTATTTAAACGGGAATTTTCTAGCTTTTTTGCTACACCTGTTGCTTATGTGTTTATTGGCATCTTTTTGGTTTTGTCTGGTGTGTTTACGTTTTTTGTTGGTGGTTTTTTTGAACGTGGACAGGCAGATTTATTACCGTTTTTTAATTTTCACCCTTGGTTGTATCTTTTTCTCGTTCCCGCTATCGCTATGCGAAGCTGGTCTGAAGAACGAAAAAGCGGCACCATTGAACTGCTCATGACACTGCCAATTAGCACTTGGCAAGCCATGTTGGCGAAACACCTTGCTGCCTGGGCGGTTTTGGGTTTGTCACTATTGCTAACTTTCCCTCTTTGGCTAACTGTGAATTATTTAGGTGATCCTGATAACGGTATTATTGTCGCCGCTTATGTAGGTAGTTGGTTGATGGCTGGAGCATTTCTGTCTATAGGCATGTGTATGTCGGCGCTGACTAAAAATCAGGTTATCGCTTTTATATTATCTATTGTGGTGTGTTTTGTATTTGTGGTTAGCGGCAGCAATATTGTGCTTGATGCATTTAAAAGTTGGGCACCTAATGAGGTGATAGATGTGGTCGCTTCATTTAGTTTTCTGACTCATTTTGAGGCAATGGCCAAAGGTGTGATTGCGTTAGATGATGTCATGTACTTTTTACTTGTGACCCTATGCTGGTTATTTGCCGGTCTAGTATTAATCGAACAAAAGAAGGCGGATTAGTCATGCAACATAAATTGACCTCATCAGTGAATTTATTCTTGTTAGTTGTTGTGTTTATTGCGTTAGTGTTTGTAAACAACCAATTGTTATCTTCGTTTAGGTTAGATTTGACTGAAAGCCAAGTTTATTCATTGTCACAGGGCAGCAAGGAGGTTTTAAAAGACATAGACGAACCTATCAACTTGTATTTTTTCTTCTCTGATAAAGCCTCTAAAAATATGACCAGTTTACGTAACTATGCGAATCGGGTTGAAAGTTTGCTGTCTGAATATGAAACCTTTGCTAATGGCAAACTTAAGTTGCATGTATTAGATCCTCAAGCCTTTTCTGAACAAGAAGATCAAGCTGATCAGTTTGGTTTAACTGCAGCCAATATTGGCGCAGCAGGGGAAGCTATCTATATGGGATTGGCGGCGACTAATGCGTTGGACGAACAAAAAACTATTGCTTTTTTTGATCCACAAAAAGAAAGTTTCTTGGAATATGAAATCAGTAAACTGATTTATCAACTTAGTGAGCCTGAGCCAGTTAATATTACCTTAATAACAGATCTTGCTATAAAGGGGGGGCAAAATCCCATGACGGGACAAGTTGATCCTCCTTGGACGTTTCTCACCCAATTAGAGCAATTATATAATGTAGAGCAACTGGGTAGCGATACAATAGAAGTACCAAAAAACACCGATGTGTTGCTGTTAATTCATCCTAAAGGTTATAGCGATGAATTGTTATTTTCTATTGATCAATACGCGCTTTCTGGCGGAAAAGTTCTCGCTTTTCTTGATGCTCATAATGAATCTGATCAAATGGCCATGATGGCTGGACCCATTCCTGGTGGTGGTAATAGCTCAAACTTGGAACCTTTACTCAGTGCATGGGGCGTGAAATTTGATAATGAAAACGTCTTGCTGGATGCTATGGCAGGGTTAGACATTCGCACCCAAAATGGTGGCGTAACCAGACATTTTGGTTTTGTAGGTTTAACAACTGAACAGCTTGATCGAGACGACGTCGTCACCTCAAACTTAGAAGTGATAAATGGTGCATCATTTGGTGTCTTTAGCCAAGTTGAAGGTGCAGAAAGCAATTGGTTGCCCTTGATTCAGTCAACCCAAAATGCAGATTTGATGGACGTAACCACATACGCCATGACGCAGGACCCTGAAGAATTGGCAAAGGCCTATCAAACAGAAAATGAGGCATATGTGTTAGCGTTAAGAATTTCCGGACAAGCCCAGAGTGCTTTTGATATCGCTCCAGAAGGTGCGGAACAACCCGAAATAATCTCATCTACAAATAACTTAAATGTTGTTTTAGTGGGGGATACTGACATGCTCGCAGATCGTTTTTGGGTGCAGCAGTCAAATTTCTTCGGTCAGACTATTTTCACACCTTTTGCCAACAATGGTGATTTTATTACTAACGCGGCTGAGAATTTAGGCGGTAGCGATGCGCTGATCAGTATTAGAAGTCGAGGGACCTTTAGTCGCTCATTTAATAAGGTAGATGAATTAACCGTTATTGCTGAGCAGAAGTTTCGCGAACAAGAACAAATACTGCAACTTCAACTAGAAGAAACCGAGCAACAATTATTGCAACTACAAAATCAACAGGTTGAAGGTGGGGCGTTGGTCATTTCGCCAGAACAACAGTTAGCTATTGATGAATTTATGCAGAAGAAAATCACAATTCGAAAGTCGCTTCGTGATGTTAGACATCAACTGGATAAAGACATTGAAAGTCTAGGCAACTGGTTAAAGCTGATTAATATTGCTCTAGCGCCGTTGTGCTTAGTTTTATTACTGGTGTTAATAAGAGGAATTTTTAGAACTAAACCTCGCAAGATGGCGGTATTGTCAAAAGAGGCCGCTGTTTTATGAATAAACAAATTTCTGCATTGACTATCATTGCGATATTGGCTGTTGGACTCGTTGTATGGCTGAGTCAATCACCCTCTAAAGATACCTTTGAATCTAAGCTTTTGTTTGCTGACCTACAAAAATTTGCTAATAAAGTGGACAGTGTCGAAATACAAAATGCTCAAGGCATGTTGTTCAGTGCAAAAAAATTAGGCGACACTTGGTTGGCTACTTTTGATCCTGAGCAACCAGTTTATCCTATTTCCCGAGACAAACTTGCCACTTTTGTTGACACTATGATGCGCTCAAAATTAGTTGAGGCAAAAACCAACAAGCCCAAAAACTTTTTCCGCCTAGGGTTACAATCCATAGAAAGTGAAGACAGTATGGCTACATTAGTCACATTGAAAGCCGATGACCATTCTTGGCAAGTATTAGTGGGTAATGAGGTCACTTTGGGGGAAGGGCATTATGTCCTTATATCAGGGGATGCCCAGAGCTGGAGGACCGATAAAACCATTGGGTTACCAATTGATAAATTTTCGTGGTTAAAACAACCCATTTTGCCTTTCGAAGAACAAGATATTAGTTCGGTTTCACGAGTGGATAGTTTAAATTGGAAAATAACGAGAGCGGCGAGTGGTGATTTTCAATTAATCGATTTACCTAAAGATAGGGTGCTGGAATACGATAGTATTCTTAATTCAGTTATTAGTAATCTGATTAGCCTTAATTTTGAATCATTACAGGTCGCAAATGAGGATTTTTCTCACTCCTTAAAAGTATTGACTCAGCTTGAAGTAACCACTAAAGAGCAACGGACCTTTCAAGTTGTGGTAAGTGAACTCGGTGATAAACACTTTGTGAATTTTAGTGCCAATGAACAGCCAGAGTATTGGCAAAAATGGCACTATCAAGTATCTAACTTTTCGGCGCAACAATTGATCAAAACCCTAGATGACTTTTTAGCAGAACCAAGCACTCCAACTAATGAGAGTAACACACTCCCACAGGCTGTGGATGAAGGTGAATCGCCTTATTAACTGATGTCGATAAAGGGAGCTATTTTACTAGGGCTTTTAAAAAGCTGGAACCTAGCTCCCTAGCTTTAGCAATATTGTTTTCAGGAATGTTTTCTGGATCAGGATAACGCTTCAGTACCGCTTCGATGCTGCTTTCTCTGAGTAGATGCAAAATAGGGTAGGGTGAACGGTTAGTGTAATTGGCGGGATCATTTTTGTCCTCACCTTCAAAGCAATAATCGGGATGAAAGCTGGCTAATTGATAGATCCCACTATAACCACCTTGGCTTATCAACGAATTGGCCATTTCAAGCATATCTAAATACTCCTCAAAATCGCCAAATCCTAATGGAAAAATAAGCAAAGTAGTTTGAATATCTGGTTGTTGCTCAAGTAATCCCAGCTCTTCTAGCAAGTCGCTCAATGCGTCACTAATTTGAGTTGTTGAGGAAAGGGAATAACGCACTGTATTACGTTCCATTTCCTTTTTAGCAAATGGACAGAAGTTAAGGCCTATAATGACCTTATCTATCCAAGATTTGACTGCCGCTACAACTTCATCATCCTTAAATGGGGCAGAAAGACTCATGTGGCTGAATGGTACTTCACATAAGCTTCTAAGGTATTCTCAATTAGGCTGGCGACAGTCATGGGTCCAACACCGCCGGGTACAGGTGTTATCCAACCCGCTCTTTGGGACGCACCGACATATTCAACATCTCCTCCTAGACTGCCATCTTGATTCCGATTGATACCCACATCGATAACGATGGAACCGGGTTTAATCCATTCTCCAGGGATAAAGTCAGGAATGCCTACTGCGACCACTAATAAATCCGCGCGATCTACATGAGATTTTAAATCTTGAGTAAACTTGTGACAACTAGTGACTGTACAACCCGCTAGAAGTAGCTCCATAAACATTGGACGACCCACAATATTAGAGGCCCCAACAATGACAGCATCTAAACCTTTAATAGGACGCTTAGTGGACTCTATAAGGCTCATAATGCCTTTAGGCGTACAAGGACGCAAAGCAGGGATACGCTGAGCAAGTCGGCCAATATTGTAAGGGTGAAAGCCATCTACATCTTTATGTGGATTAATACGCTCTAATATTTGCTCTTTATTTAAGCCAGCGGGTAGCGGAAGTTGCACCAGTATCCCATCAATTTCATCGTCAAGGTTCAATTGGTCGATAATATCGAGCAGTGATTGTTGAGACGTTGTTGCTGGTAAATCATAAGATTTAGAGACAAATCCTACTTCTTCGCAGGCTTTACGTTTTTTGTTAACGTATACATGTGAAGCAGCATCACTTCCGACTAAAACAACTGCTAAACCTGGCGCTCTTCGGCCAGATGAAGTGATCGCTTCTACTTGAGAGGCTACGTGTTGTCTTATATGTTTGGCAATTAAAACACCATCAATTTTCTGTGCTGGCATGAATGACCTAGAGCAAAATATTCAATGGCGGTATTGTCACATATCGCTAGGGTTTATCGCAATTAAGATGAACTAAAAATCCCAAAATCAATCATAATTCTTAAGCCATTTCTTGTTGTTAATGATATAACGTGTTGACTTAAATAGCCTAGGTAGGAAAAAATTTTGGAATTTTCTACAAAAGAAATAAGTGGATATTGAAGTTCTATTAACTCTGTATATATAGTCTTGTAGACAAAATGTTACTTTGGTGGATAGTGTTGAGTATGACAATTAATTCACAAACTGAAGGCCATTATCTTCTAGGTTTACGCCTAATTAAGAATAAAAGTTGAATTTATGACAACAATTAATAACTAAGAGATGTAGTAAATGAAAAAAATTCCAAATGAAACTCAGTTGTTGAAAAAAGCCTTAGTGGTAGGCGAAGCCTATGCTAAAAACAGAGGGTTTAAGACCTTCTCTGCGACGGATTCTGCAAAAGCTAAAGTAGAGTGTATTTATCGCTTGTTAGCTAACGACAAGTTGATCACGCCATTACCTGCTGACAGTGAAGATTTGTTGAGTATGAAACATAAACTGGCAGTATGGCTAAGAAATAAGTTACCGAAAGACCACCCACTTTTGAAATAAGGGTTTTAAAAGTGGGGTGTTTTACAAGTGAATTTATCAAAAAACGCTCACCTTGGATTAAAAATAATCAATCGAATAATTTGTTTGAAAAAGTGTTTGACGAGGTTATATAAGCTATGTAACATGCGCCTCCCGTATCGAGATGAGAACAACGTTGCGGGTTAAGTCGGTGAGTAGCGCAGCTTGGTAGCGCACTTGGTTTGGGTCCAAGGGGTCGCAGGTTCGAATCCTGTCTCACCGACCATTTTCTCAAATGTTACCTTAGGTTCCATAGCTCAGCTGGATAGAGCAACGCCCTTCTAAGGCGTGGGTCGAAGGTTCGAATCCTTCTGGGACCACCATTTGGTTCGAATCCTATCAAGCATTCTGTGCGACATGGGGTTGAGAAAAGTTCGAAATTCATAGGTTTCAAATTTACTGCAGTTTATTGTGGTGAGCGTAGCTCAGTTGGTAGAGCCCCGGATTGTGATTCCGGTTGTCGCGGGTTCGAGCCCCGTCGCCCACCCCACTCGCGGGAGTGGTGGAATTGGTAGACACGCTGGATTTAGGTTCCAGTGCTTCACGGCGTGAGAGTTCGAGTCTCTCCTTCCGCACCATATTTTCAGCTGTTTGATTCCAAACAGTTTTTATCTAAGGTTTAGTTGTCACTTCATTAAATTTCAATTTTCTAATGAATGTCTACTATGTTGTTTTTTGAAGATTAAGTCGGTGAGTAGCGCAGCTTGGTAGCGCACTTGGTTTGGGTCCAAGGGGTCGCAGGTTCGAATCCTGTCTCACCGACCATTTTCTCAAATGTTACTTAGGCTCCAAAGCTCAGGCTTGATAGCACTACGCATTTTAAGGCGTGGATCGATGCTTAGAATCCTATTGGGAATTCTAAGGGCAATAGGGTTGAGTAGAGTTCGACATTCATAAGTTATAAATTTGCTGCAGTTTATTATGGTGAGCGTAGCTCAGTTGGTAGAGCCCCGGATTGTGATTCCGGTTGTCGCGGGTTCGAGCCCCGTCGCCCACCCCACTCGCAGCAGTGGTTGAAGTGTTAGACATACTGGATTTATGTTCTAGTGCTTCATGGTGAGAAAGTTCGAGTTTCTTTTTCCACACCATTTATCTAAATTCATCATTTCAAATTTGTTTATCAAAATAATATTGTGTTTTTTCATATGATACAAATGTCACTATTTTTCGAGCCATTTATAGGCGCATTGAAAGTGTTGTTAAAAATTCAGTTGTTTCTTCACCCCTTCATAGTTTCATCCTCTCTTTAATAAAGCTATTTTTAACAAACTAATGAGTGCCAAATGGAAAAGCTACTTTCTTTTGTTTAACAGCGCCTAGTTGACTAATTAAACTTTCCTAAGTGCTAGCCAGGTTGTTTTTAGAAACCATCCTTTAGCCTATATTCATGTCTGTTTTTTAGGCAGTTTTAGGGTTTCACTCTACTTAAGTGCTTAGACTATTTTAAAGAGGGGCATTTTACCCTCGACTTGCGTTATCGCTATCGCTATACTACTGCGTCTTTTTATCAGGCTGTCCTGGCTAGAAAGAATTTTTTTCTTTTGTCAGGGTATTCGGACGCAATGCAATAAGTGTATCCGTAACGATAATTATTTTGCGCCGATAAAAGTCCATTAGTCATTATATATAAGCGCATGTATGCGCATAATTGAGGTATCAGAATGCAAGTTTCCGTTGAGGCGACCAAAGGTTTAGAACGCCGTCTTACTATCACCGTTCCTGCTGAGTCAATTGATTCTGCAGTCAAGTCTCGCTTACAGCAATTAGCTAAAACCCAAAGAATTAATGGTTTTCGCCCTGGTAAAGTGCCTGTTAATGTTATCAAAAAACGTTACGGCCAAGCTGTACGTCAGGAGATTGCTGGTGAAGTGATGCAACGCAACTTCTATCAAGCTATTACTCAAGAAAAAATCACGCCAGCAGGCATGCCTAGCTTTGAAATGAAAACAGACGAAGACGGTAAAGACTTAGAGTATGTAGCCGCTTTTGAAGTGTATCCAGAAGTAGAAGTGAAAGACGTCGCTAAAATCAAAGTAGAAAAGCCTGTAGTAGAAATCAGCGACAAAGATTTAAGCGGTATGATTGATACCTTGCGTAAGCAACATGCCAATTATAAAGAAGTTAAACGTAAAGCTAAGAAAGACGACAAAGTGACTATTGACTTTATCGGTACAATCGATGGCGAAGAGTTTGATGGCGGAAAAGCTGAAGATTTCGTTCTTGAAATGGGCAAAGACCGCATGATCCCTGGTTTTGAAAAGCCAATTGTAGGTAATAAAACCGGTGAAGAAGTCATTGCTGACGTTACTTTCCCAGAAGATTATCATGCAGAAAAACTTAAAGGAAAAGCGGCACAGTTCACTATTAATATCAAAAAAGTTGAGCAATTAGACTTACCTAAAGTTGACGAAGAATTTGCTAAATTGTTTGGTATTGAAGACGGTGACATCGATGCGCTGCATGCTGAAGTTCGCAAAAATATGCAACGTGAGCTAGATCAAACCTTGAAAGCGTCAGTAAAAGAGCAAGTGATTGCTGGTTTACTAGAAAAAAATCAAATTGATTTACCAAAAGCATTAGTTGATCAAGAAATTAATGCATTGCGTGAACAAGCTAAGCAACGTTTTAGCCAACAACAAGGCGGAAACGTCGACAACATGCCTGAGCTTCCTGCAGATTTGTTTGAAGAAAACGCTCGTAAACGCGTCAGTATTGGTTTGTTGTTAGGTGAAGTAATTAAAACTAACGAATTAAAAGTAGATACTGCGAAAGTTGATGCGTTAATTGCAACCGCTGCTTCTGCTTATGAAGATCCACAAGAAGTGGTTGAATACTACAAAACAAACGATGAATTAATGCAACAAATGAATAATGTTGCTATGGAAGAACAAGCGGTTGAATTATTGCTTGAACAAGCCAAAGTGAAAGAAGTAAAGAAATCTTTTGATGAGATCATGAACAAACAGGCTTAATTTGGCCATTGTTAATTGACTTATCTAGTCTGCAACTGCTTAAATGCTCGGTAACTACCGAGCATTTTTATTTGTGAAGAAATAGAATTTATGATGAATACCCCTTTTGATCCAACAAATGCGTTAGTCCCTATGGTTGTTGAGCAAACTGCTAAAGGCGAACGTTCTTACGATATCTACTCTCGTTTATTGAAAGAGAATGTTATTTTCTTAGTCGGTCAAGTAGAAGACCATATGGCGAACCTTATCGTTGCCCAGATGTTATTTTTAGAGGCCGAGAACCCAGAAAAAGATATTTTCTTGTATATCAATTCACCTGGCGGTTCTGTGACTGCTGGTATGGCTATTTACGATACCATGAATTTTATTAAACCTAATGTCAGTACTGTGTGTATTGGTCAGGCGGCAAGTATGGGCGCATTTTTGTTATCTGCGGGCGAGAAAGGTAAGCGTTATTGTCTGCCAAATTCTCGAGTGATGATCCATCAGCCTTTAGGTGGTTTCCAAGGACAAGCGTCAGATTTTGAAATACATGCGAAAGAAATCCTGTCTATCAAAGAGAAGATGAACCGTTTGATGGCGCAGCATACTGGACAAGATTATGAAAAAGTCGCACAAGATACTGACAGAGATAATTTTTTAAGTGCAACGGATGCCATGGAATATGGATTGATTGACCAAGTGTTGTCAAGCAGACCAGATACCAATCAAGCTGACACAAAAAGCGACAAATGATAAAGTGACTCTGGGATATGCCCAAGGATAGACTACATTTAAGTAGATTGTAGGCTCTCTTTGGTAGGGTCAGTCTGAGATAGGAAAAGATTGTAAATGAGTGATAAAAAAAGTAGCGATGGCGATAACAAACTTTTGTATTGTTCGTTCTGTGGTAAAAGCCAGCACGAAGTAAGAAAGCTGATTGCTGGCCCGTCGGTTTTTATTTGTGATGAATGTGTCGATTTATGTAACGACATCATCCGCGAAGAAATAAAAGAAATCGCGCCCAAGAAAAAACAAGATGAATTACCTACACCGAAAGAAATTCATGCTCATCTAGATGATTATGTCATTGGTCAAGAGCATGCAAAAAAAGTGCTTTCTGTTGCAGTTTATAACCATTACAAACGTTTACGAAATGGCGATGTACACGAAGGTGTTGAATTAGGTAAAAGTAATATTTTGCTAATGGGTCCTACAGGAAGTGGTAAAACCTTATTGGCAGAAACCCTTGCTAGGCTGTTAGATGTGCCTTTTACTATGGCAGATGCGACTACCCTAACAGAAGCAGGTTATGTGGGTGAAGATGTTGAAAACATCATTCAGAAGCTATTACAAAAATGCGACTATGATGTTGAAAAAGCCCAGCGCGGAATTGTTTATATAGATGAAATAGACAAAATTTCACGTAAATCTGACAACCCGTCAATTACTAGAGATGTCTCTGGCGAAGGTGTGCAGCAAGCTTTACTTAAACTGATTGAAGGCACTGTTGCTTCGGTTCCTCCTCAAGGTGGGAGAAAACATCCGCAACAAGAGTTTTTGCAAGTTGATACCTCTAAGATATTATTTATATGTGGTGGTGCTTTTGCTGGTTTAGACAAAGTCATTGAGCAACGCGCGCATACTGGAACCGGTATTGGTTTTGCTTCAACCATCAAAAATACCAGTAACAAATCCCACGAAGGCGAATTGCTTAAGAAGGTTGAGCCTGAAGATTTGGTTAAATATGGTCTTATTCCAGAATTTATCGGGCGTTTACCTGTACTCACTTGCCTAGAAGAACTCAGTGAAGAAGCTTTGGTGCAAATTTTACGGGAACCTAAAAATTCGTTAACTAAGCAATATTCAGCGTTGTTTGGTATGGAGAATACTGAACTTGAATTCCGGGAAGATGCTCTGCAGGCGATAGCTAAGAAAGCGATGCAGCGCAAAACGGGTGCTCGTGGCTTACGCTCTATAGTCGAAGCGGTATTGTTAGACACTATGTATGACCTACCATCCATGGATAACGTCAGTAAAGTAGTAATAGATGAGACGGTTATTCGAGGAGAATCCAGTCCTATTTTGATCTATGACAGTGGCGTCGATAAAAAGGCCGCTTCTGAATAAAATAAATAAAAGGCTCGTAAGAGCCTTTTTTATTGGTGAAAATATATCCAGACGAATCTATTTTCGGCATTTTATTCTACTTTGTTTTAAATTTTCATTTGAACTTTTACTGCCTAGCCCCATATACATCCGATAGATTTAATATTAAATGACTTTATACGAGACCAAGAATGACTAAAAAGCGAGAAAATCGCATCGAAATGCCAGTTTTGGCATTACGTGATGTAGTGGTTTATCCACATATGGTTATCCCATTGTTCGTTGGGCGTGAGAAATCAATACGTTGTTTAGAAGCGGCGATGGAAAAAGATAAACAGATTTTCTTAGTCGCTCAAAAAGACGCTGCTGTTGATGAACCAGAAGTAGATGACATATTTACAGTGGGTACTATTGCCACAATCTTACAGTTGCTTAAGTTACCTGATGGCACGGTTAAGGTGTTAGTTGAAGGCAATCAACGTGGCAAGATCGATAATTTTGTGAGTACTGAAGATTTTTTTATAGCTGAAGTGCTCAGCACCGCAGACACTGAACTGGCAGAATCTGAACAAGAAGTGTTAATTCGGTCAGCGATTTCTCAGTTTGAAGGATACGTCAAACTTAACAAAAAGATACCACCGGAAGTATTGACTTCATTAAGTGGTATTGAAGATGCTGCGCGCTTAGCTGATACGATGGCGGCACATATGCCTCTTAAGTTATCAGAGAAACAAAAAGTGCTTGAGATGCTTGGTATAACTGAACGTCTAGAGTATTTAATGGCGTTGATGGAAAGCGAAATTGATTTGCTTCAGGTAGAAAGAAAAATTCGCACCCGTGTTAAAAAGCAAATGGAAAAAAGTCAGCGCGAGTACTATTTGAATGAGCAAATGAAAGCCATTCAAAAAGAATTAGGTGAGCTCGACGATGCGCCAGATGAATTTGAAGCGCTAAAGAAAAAAATTACCGATGCTAAAATGCCAGAAGAAGCTCAGAAAAAGGCGACAGCTGAATTAGCTAAATTGAAGATGATGTCACCTATGTCGGCTGAAGCAACAGTTGTGCGCAGCTATATTGAATGGTTAACCAATGTACCTTGGGTTAAGAGAAGTGTTGTCAAAAAAGATCTTGGCGCAGCTGACAAAATATTAGACTCAGACCACTACGGTCTAGATAAAGTCAAAGAACGTATTATTGAGTATCTTGCAGTCCAACAGCGAGTGAAAAAGCTCAAAGGGCCAATTCTCTGTTTAGTTGGGCCTCCTGGCGTAGGTAAAACCTCTTTAGGTCAGTCTATTGCTAAGGCAACGGGCAGAAAGTATGTGCGTATGGCACTTGGTGGTGTGCGTGATGAAGCCGAGATTAGAGGGCATCGCCGTACTTATATTGGTTCAATGCCCGGAAAAATGGTGCAAAAAATGGCCAAGGTGGGCGTTAAAAATCCACTCTTCTTGCTTGATGAAATTGATAAAATGTCATCTGATATGCGCGGCGACCCGTCCTCAGCATTGTTAGAAGTATTAGATCCAGAGCAAAATGGGACTTTTAGTGACCATTACCTAGAAGTGGATTACGACTTGTCAGATGTGATGTTTGTGGCTACATCAAACAGCATGGACATTCCTGGTCCCTTATTGGATCGTATGGAAGTGATTCGTTTGTCGGGATATACCGAAGACGAAAAGTTGAATATTGCCACTCAACACCTAATGGAAAAACAAATATCCAGAAATGGTCTGAAAAAAGGCGAGTTGCTGATTGAAGAAAGTGCCATTATCGGCATTATTCGTTATTACACCCGTGAGGCAGGAGTAAGGAATTTAGAAAGGGAAATTTCTAAAATCTGTCGTAAAGCGGTTAAAAATATTTTGTTAGATAAAAATATTACCCAAGTAACAGTGAATCAAGATAACTTGAAAGAATATTTGGGAGTACAGCGATTTGATTATGGAAAAGCCGATAAATCTAATCAAATAGGCCAAGTAACCGGATTAGCGTGGACTCAAGTCGGTGGCGAGCTACTGACTATAGAAACTACGTCTGTGGTGGGCAAGGGCAAGACAACCTTCACTGGTTCATTGGGTGAAGTGATGCAAGAGTCGATTCAAACCGCCATGACAGTTGTGCGCAGCCGAGCAGATAAACTGCGAATAAACAGTGATTTTCACGAGAAACGCGATATTCATGTACATGTACCTGAGGGAGCGACACCTAAAGATGGCCCTAGTGCAGGTATTGCTATGTGTACGGCATTAATTTCAAGTCTTACGGGAAATCCGGTTCGTTGTGATGTTGCGATGACGGGGGAAATTACTTTAAGGGGAGAAGTCTTACCTATAGGTGGTCTAAAAGAAAAGTTATTGGCCGCTCACCGAGGTGGGATCAAGACAGTCATTATTCCTAAAGAGAATGAACGTGACCTTGAAGAGATCCCTGATAACGTAAAACAAGATTTAAATATTCATCCCGTACAATGGATTGATGAAGTCTTAGCGTTAGCTTTAGAAGAACATCCGGAGAAATTTCAGCCAATTGAAGTAAATGAGGTTAAAAAATAAGCATAAAAGCGAACTTTTTCAATTTTTTTTAAGTTTTAGGGCTTCACTATGCAAATAGTTATGGTAGCCTTTAACGCAGATTCCCTTAAGGCCTTGTCATGAAAGGGATTGAGACGATTCATTGAAAGTTAATGATTTGTAAATATATAGCTTGAAGTTAAGTTTCATGCTTGATATAAATGTTCGGCTTTGCATGGTGCAGGCCGCAAAATATAATAACAATTGAAGGGGTTCATATTGTGAATAAGTCAGATCTTATTGATACCATCGCTGCAAGTGCAGATATTTCTAAAGCAGCAGCAGGACGTGCATTAGATGCATTAACTGGCGCTGTAACAACCGCACTTAAAGAAGGAGACCAAGTAGCATTAGTTGGTTTCGGTACATTCTCAGTACGTGATCGTGCTGCTCGCAGTGGTCGTAATCCTCAAACTGGGGCGACTATTCAAATTTCTGCAGCTAAAGTGCCTTCGTTTAAAGCTGGTAAAGCATTAAAAGACGCTTGTAACTAATCACTTAGTTCATGTATACCAAAAGGCGATGATTTATCATCGCCTTTTGTTTTTGTGCAGTTTGAGTAGAGTCGGTTTTAGTCATCCCATTGTTAAAGCTAGTTAGATATTTTTCAATTCACTGCGAACAATCGTTAATAAATTAACTCGGTTGGTATATAATCCCGCGCGTTTACGACTAAGGCAGCCTAATTTAGGTGTCTTTAGTACTTATCAATAACAGCTCATTTGGAGTTTGGACTTTAGTATGTTGGAAAGAATCAGAGAAGGATCACAAGGCCCTTGGGCTATGGGGATCTTAGCATTAGTTATTTTAAGTTTCGTATTCGCTGGAGTGGGAAGTTACATAAATTCGTCTGCATCCGGTGCGGCCGCCGAAGTAAATGGCGAAGAAATAGGTATTGATGAGTTGGAACTAGCTTATCAAAATGAACGTTCGCGGATGGAGTCTCAGTTCGGTGAAGCCTTTGCGACATTGGCCAGTGACACCGCTTATCTACAAAACTTCCGCCGAGGTATATTAGACCGCCTTATTAGTGAGAAACTTCTCGACCAAGCCGCCCAAGAATTAGGTTTGAGAGTGAGCGATGCGCAAATCAAATCTGCCATAGTCACTATGCAAGAATTTCAAGTAGACGGTAAATTCGATAATGATCGTTATCTAGCCATTCTACGCCAAGCAGGTTTCCAGCCGAATAACTTTAGAGATTATATGCGCGTTGATATGGTGCGTAGACAACTGTCACAGTCTTTGATTGGAACCGAATTTGCTTTAACAAGTGAAGCAAAAACAGCGTACGCCATGCAGCAACAAACTCGTGATATTCGTTATGTGACTGTACCAGCGTCTAAATTTGTTGAACAAACAAGCGTCAGCGAAGATGACATTTCAGCCTATTATCAAAGTAATATTAGTCAGTTTGATACTGAGCTTAAAGTCAGTTTGTCCTATGTAGAACTGCAGTTAGAAGATTTACTGCCTGGGATTGAAGTCACAGAACAAGAACTTGAAGAGTATTATCAACAAAACTTAGTGGATTATCGTACTGAAGAAGAACGTCAAGCGGCACATATTTTGTTCGAAAGTACTGAACAAGACGACGCTATTGCTGCTAAAGCGGAAGAAGTGCTGGCAAAAATACAAGGTGGAGAAGATTTTTCTGAATTGGCCAAAACCTTTTCAAGTGATACCTTCAGCGCTGAAAACGGTGGTGACTTAGGTTGGTTTGGTAAAGGAATTATGGACCCAGCATTTGAAGATGCGGCGTTTTCATTAGCTAATAAAGGTGATGTGAGTGCAGTGATCAAAAGTGAATTTGGATACCACATTATTAAATTGACGGATATTAAGGCTGAGCAAGTCACAGCTTTTGAAGAAGTGAAACAAGAGATCGTCACCAAGGTTAAAACATTTAAGGCCGAAGAGCGTTTTTACGAAGTGAGTCAACGAATTGCAGAGGTCGCTTTTGAAGTACCTGACAACCTTGATGAAGTTGCAGACATTGCAGGTAAGGAAATAAATACTACTGATTTGTTTGGTCGCAATGATGCTCCAGAAGCCGTATCTAGCCCTAACGTTTTAGCCAGTGCTTTTAGTGATGAGTTAATTGAAGATGCTGTAAACAGTGAAGTGATTGAGTTGGGTACTAACCACATAATGGTAGTGAGAGTAGCCAAACATGAACCAGAGCGCACTAAAGCGATGGAAGAGGTTAAAGAGCAAATTCAACAGACCTTGTCTGCCCAAGCAGCGCAACAAGCAGCCAGAGATTGGGCCTTAGAAGTGAAAACTGCCCTAACTGCCGGTGAAGAGGTGGATGCTAAATTGGTAGCGCTTGAACTTAATTGGGAAGATAAGCAAGGTGTAACGCGAAACGATGCAACTTTGTCTAAGAGTATTGTCGACGCTTCATTCCAGTTATCAGCGTCAGAGACAAGTGTGGTTGATTTAGTCACAGGGGATATCAGTCTGGTACAATTGATGAATGTTAACTCTGCTGCCGAAGCAAATAGCCAGCAATTGACATCATTACAAGGTCGATTGGCATCGAATAAATCTCAATTGTTGTATGGCGCAGTAATCGAGTCTTTAAAAGCACAGGCAGATATAGAAATATATCAATAGCACTGTACTTTTGAATTTAAGAACAATAAAAAAGAGCGTTATCGCTCTTTTTTATTACGTTGATTTTCACGTGGGATGTTTTTTTCTGTCATTGCCATTCAGTTATCCATAACAAAGAGCTATAAAATGCCGCAATCACAGCACAGAAAATGAAAATATATATAAACCCTTGTTTGCCATCACCCAAGCTGTAGTGTTTCTTTTTTAAATACAAAAACCAAAGCAAACACAGTACAACAGGAATAAGCACTAAAAATTTTATCAAGATCACCTCGTCTCTAATTTACTTCTAGTTAGATTTTAGGGACAACAGAATAATATGCAATCTATACTAGGTATTTGCTGGCTAATTGCATATAATCCGCGCGAATTTTTTATCTGTCTTTATAACTGTCCATTAGGACAAATTATCAAGACCAAATATTACTAATATTGGAGTTACGAAAATGGCCTTAGAACGCACTTTTTCTATCATTAAGCCTGATGCAGTTGCAAAAAATGTTATCGGTGCTATTTACAATCGTTTTGAGTCTGCTGGTCTAAGAATAGTGGCGTCTAAAATGTTGCATTTAAGCAAAGAGCAAGCCGAAGGATTTTACGCTGAACATAGCGAACGTCCATTTTTTGGTGCTTTAGTGTCTTTCATGACTTCAGGTCCAGTAATGGTCCAAGTCTTAGAAGGCGAAAATGCAGTATTGAAGAACCGTGAGATCATGGGCGCGACTAATCCAGCTGAAGCATTAGCGGGTACGTTACGTGCTGACTATGCGGCTTCAATTGATGAAAATGCTTGCCACGGTTCAGATGCACCAGAATCAGCAGCCCGTGAAATTGCCTATTTTTTTAGTGATGAAGAAATCTGCCCACGCACTCGTTAAGCTCTATTAGGCTTTGAATGAAGGGAGCTGCGGCTCCCTTTTGTGTTATTTATTTACTACCTAGGTCACCTTTGAGATGAACCTCAAAAAGTGATTTGGGTATCTGTGCTGCAAAAACTGAGTAATCAGTTAAAATGGCAGTAGTTTAGTCTGAGTATTGAGGTTTATTGTGTCAACTGAAGTGGTATCTGCCCAACCTAAAAAAATTAACTTGCTTGATTTAACTCGGGAAGGTTTTCGCGCCTTTTTTAAGGAGATGGGAGAAAAGCCATTCAGAGCAGAACAGCTGATGAAATGGATCTATCAACAAGGTGTATCCGATTTTGAGCTAATGACTAATCTCAATAAAGCCTTGCGAACTAAACTTCAAGCCAGATGTGAAATCAAAGCACCTGAAATTGCCTACCAACAGAATGCAACTGATGGCACCATAAAATTTGCCTTGAAACTAGAGGGTGGACAAGAAGTTGAAACGGTTTGGATCCCAGATGGTGATCGAGCAACGCTTTGTGTGTCTTCACAAGTAGGTTGTGCCTTGGAATGTACTTTTTGTTCTACCGCCCAGCAGGGATTTAATCGTAATTTAAAAGTGTCTGAAATCATTGGGCAGGTTTGGCGAGTGGCAACAACTATAGGTTTGAATAACGATACGGCTAAACGACCTATCACTAACGTAGTGATGATGGGTATGGGTGAACCGTTATTGAATGTTAAAAACGTAGTGCCCGCCATGGAGCTTATGTTAGATGACTTAGCCTTTGGCTTGTCAAAACGTCGTGTGACCTTAAGTACCTCTGGTGTGGTACCTGCACTGGATATGTTGGGAGATCAAATAGACGTCGCCTTGGCAATATCCTTACATGCACCTGATAACGCACTAAGAGATGTGCTGGTACCTGTGAATAAAAAGTATCCGATAGAAGTGTTTTTGGCCAGTGTTAGAAGATACTTGGCTAAGTCAAATGCGAATCAAGGTAAAGTCACAGTAGAATACGTCATGTTAAATGGCATTAACGATAGTACTGATCAAGCTCATGCATTGGCAAAAGTATTGGCAGATACTCCCTGTAAAATTAACCTTATTCCTTTTAACCCATACCCTGGTTCACCTTATACCTGTTCGAGTAACTCGAGGATTGACCGTTTTGCTAAAGTCTTAATGGAATATGGGCTTATTGTGGTAGTGCGCCGTACTAGAGGTGACGATATCGATGCCGCTTGTGGTCAATTAGTGGGTGATGTAGTGGATCGCACAAAAAGAATGTTGAAAAAACAGCTGAAGGGCGAGAATATTTCAGTCAAGATGACGCAATAGAATTTTCTACTGGCAACATATCAAATAGGTCCTAATGAACTACATGCTAAAATTTATCAGTATCGTTCTTGTTGCATTAACACTACTAAGTGGTTGCACCAGTCAAAACGGCCAAACCTATAGCAACAATTTTGATCAATTGAAGGCTGCTAAAACGCGCGTCTCACTTGGTTTGACTTATCTTAAAAATGGAAATTATAGCCAAGCAAAATACAATTTAGATAAAGCGCTGGAATTTGCGCCAAGGTCAGCAGAAGCAAATTTTGCCATGGCCTATTATTATCAAAGTGTAAGCGAATTAGAGCAGGCCGAAAGTGCCTATCAATTTGCCATGGATCTGGATCCTAAAAATGCCGACATAGCCAATAGTTATGGGGCTTTTTTATGCCAAAATGGCGATTATGAGAAAGCCAAAACCTACTTTCTTAAAGCCGTAAATACCAGCAGTTATGTCTCCAGTGCTGAGACATATGAGAATTTAGCTATGTGTAGTCAAACCCTAGGGCGACCTGAAGATAGTATTCAATACCTACGCAGTGCAGTTAATCACCAACCAGGGAGAGCCAGTAGTCTTTACCTTCTTGCGCAATCTTTGGTTGAAACACAACAGTGGCAAGAGGCGAGGGGGATCCTTAGACGTTACGAAAAAGTGTCGCAGATTAGTCCGCAAAGTTTGTTTTTAGCCATGAAAATTGAGCAGGGTACTGGCAACGAAACTGCTGCAAAAGGTTATCTGGATATGTTGTTGAAAATATTTCCTAATGATCCAATCACACAGTCAGCACTAGCTAACCGAAACACTTTGTCAGAAATGAACAACAAAACAGACACGCCTCAGGTGTTGATAGAAGTGGATAGAGTTTCACCACAGATAGTCGAATTACGAGCCACGCAAAAACCAGCTGATAAAGTTGTAATAGAACCAGAAAAAATCGATTCATCAAAAAGCCTAAAAGAAGACGCTGAGAGGGTAAAAGAGGACGTTGCCCAAAACGTTGGGGCTGTGGCTGAAGAATCACCAGAACTGGTTCTCGAAGTTGAGCCAGACACTTCAGGTACACCAGCATTACCAGCTTCCAAAGCTGCAGAAAACACTTCGGATACACCAGAATTTCATGTTGTTGCTGAAGGAGAGAATTTATATCGAATTTCGCTTCTTTATAACATCAAAATGCAACGTCTGATAGACTGGAATGGTTTAGTCGATGAGTCGGCTATTTTCGAAGGTAAGAAGTTATCTTTAGTTGCCCCAAGTGTTGTAGAGTAAAGCTAAACTATGATTGAAAATGAAGAAGTACAACAACCAGAAACGGTTATTCAAGGGCCAGGTCAGATATTAAAACTGGCACGTAAAAAGGCTAATTTGTCGAGCCAAGATATTGCTGACAAAATGAAGTTAAAAAAGAGCCTTGTTGAAGATATTGAACAAGATAACTACGACATTAATATTTCCCTAACGTTTATCAGAGGCTACTTAAAACTCTATGCAAAACACGTTAAAGTCGACGAAACAGAGATTCTGAATGCCTTTGAAAATTTAAGTACTCAGAAAAAAGAACCCGCTAAATTACAGAGCTTTTCTCGTAGAGTGGCGAACCAGGCCAATGATGACAAGTTGATGTTAGTCACTTATTTGATTGTGGCTGTGGTGATTGCTTTAGTAGTCATTTGGTGGTTTCAACAAAGCACTAATGACACTGCAACAACGTCCACGGTGAGTAGTTACCCAGAAACGGCTTCACAAGAGGTCACGGAAAAAGACATATTGCCACTTGAAGAACTTACAAATCCTGAGGCTGACTTAGTCAAATCAGAGTCTGTTGAAGATTCCTTTGGCGTTGCCGCAAATGCACAAGCGCCGATAAGCAACGATAAACCAGCGGTCAATAATCAAACCACAGTCGCAGATGGTGTGGCTGATTCCGCTAACATAGACGAACTCGCAGCGGTTGCCGAGATACCGGCTACCGACACCGTTGCACCAGTAGAGCTTATCTTCGAATTTTCTGGAGATTGTTGGATGAATTTGGCTGACGCCACAGGCGAAAACATTGCTTATGGGGTCAAAGTAAAAGGAAGAGTGATGCCAGTAACGGGCATTCCTCCTTTTGTGGTGACGTTAGGAGCGCCTGAAGTAGTCAAAATTCGCTATGCAGGTGAACCTTTGGATATGTCATTTTTACCTTCGGGTCGCATTGCTAAATTTGATTTACCCCTGACTGAATAATTGTACAAATAACAAGAGCTAAGTGTTAACTATGTTTGCTGAATCACCTATTAAACGACGACCTTCCAAACGTATCAATGTAGGTAATGTACCTATAGGTGATGGTGCCCCCATTGCTGTGCAATCTATGACCAATACTTTAACAACTGATGTAGAAGCAACAGTGGCTCAAATTAATCGAATCCAGGCTGTGGGGGGCGATATAGTCAGGGTATCTGTGCCCACTATGGATGCCGCCGAAGCCTTTAAATTAATCAAACAGCAAGTTTCAGTGCCATTGATTGCAGATATTCACTTTGATTATCGCATTGCCTTAAAAGTGGCAGAATATGGGGTAGATTGTTTGCGGATTAACCCCGGCAATATTGGTAGTCTCGACAGGGTACGTGCGGTCGTAGATTGCGCTAGAGATAAAGGTATCCCTATTCGTATTGGTGTGAATGGTGGTTCTTTAGAAAAAGAGATTCAAGAAAAATATCGCGAACCGACACCAGAAGCACTAGTGGAATCTGCTATGCGCCATGTGGACATTTTAGATAAGCTTAATTTTGATCAATTTAAAGTCAGTGTAAAAGCCTCCGATGTGTTTTTAGCCGTTGGGGCTTATCGCTTATTGGCGAAACAGATTGAGCAACCTTTACATCTAGGTATTACCGAAGCGGGCGGCATTCGAGCTGGCGCGGTTAAAAGTTCGGTGGGCTTGGGCATGTTACTGGCAGAAGGTATTGGCGATACGATCCGTATTTCTTTGGCAGCGGATCCTATTGAAGAAATCAAAGTGGGCTTTGACATATTAAAGTCATTACGGATTCGTTCAAGGGGCATAAACTTAATTGCCTGCCCAAGTTGTTCTCGTCAAGAATTTGATGTGATAAGTACAGTGAACGCCTTAGAGCAGCGCTTAGAAGACTTACTTACCCCTATGGATGTATCCATTATTGGTTGTGTAGTAAATGGCCCCGGCGAAGCAGAAGTATCAGATTTAGGTTTAACCGGCGCTCGTAATATGAGTGGTTTTTATTTGGACGGTAAACGTCAAAAAGAGCGCTTGTCGAATGATGATTTAGTGGATCAACTAGAAAAACGCATCCGAGCAAAAGCCAATCAGTTAGATCAAAGCCGTAAGATACAGATAAAACAGTTAAGTGAGTAAACTCGCTGACTGACATCGCGAAATTCACATCAATTTTTATGGGTTTTTCAGCTTCTATATTTTACGTTTATCCATAAAGCCCCTATAATGCGGGGCTTTTTTTAATTATTGCATAAGAGAATATTTTAAGTGTCGAAACAAATTCAGGCTATTCGGGGAATGAACGACTGCTTGCCAACAGAATCAGGGCTTTGGCAGTACGTAGAGTCTACTATTCGTCAGGTCGTAGCCAGTTACGGTTACCAAGAAATTCGCACACCTATCGTTGAAAGCACCGATTTATTTAAACGCTCTATTGGTGAAGTAACCGATATTGTCGAAAAAGAAATGTATACCTTCGCCGATCGCAACTCAGACAGCCTTACTTTACGACCAGAAGGTACTGCAAGTGTTGTACGGGCTGGAAACGAACATGGTTTGTTATATAACCAACAACAACGCCTTTGGTATCTGGGGCAAATGTTTCGTCATGAACGTCCACAGAAAGGACGTTACAGGCAGTTTCATCAATTTGGAGTAGAAGTCTTTGGCTTAGCCGGTCCTGATATTGATGCTGAAGTGATATTGCTTAGTGCAAGATTATGGAAAAAATTTGGGATCAGTCAAAATGTTACCTTAGAAATTAACTCTTTGGGATCTGCCGCAGCAAGGGCCGTTTATAAAGAACAGTTAGTTACATTTCTGAAGACCCGTGAATCTGAGTTGGATGAAGACAGTTTAAGACGTTTGCAAACTAACCCATTACGCGTCCTCGACAGTAAAAATCCTCAAGTACAAGAAGCCGTAAAGGACGCACCAAAACTAATTGAATGTCTTGATGAAGAGTCAGAAAAACATTTTCATGGATTGTGTGAACGTTTAGACAACTTAGGTATCGAATATCGAGTTAACCCTGCTTTGGTTCGCGGCCTAGATTATTATAATCGCACTGTATTTGAATGGGTTACCGATAGTTTAGGCGCCCAAGGAACTGTCTGTGCAGGCGGTAGATATGATGGGTTAGTTGAACAGCTTGGTGGTAAAGCCACTCAGGGTGTTGGTTTTGCCATGGGGTTGGAGCGATTAGTTTTGATGTTACAAACATTAGAATTGGACAAAAACCTCGATTCGGAAGTCGATATATATATCACTGCAATGGATGAATCTGTTGAGCTCTATGCACGGCAAACGAGTGAAACGTTGCGAGACGCTGTACCTCAATTAAAAGTGATGAATCATTGTGGTGGAGGAAACTTTAAGAAACAAATGAAACGTGCCGATCAAAGCGGCGCAAGTATCGCATTCATTATCGGACAGGATGAAATGGCGACCCAGACAGTTGCAGTTAAATACTTACGTGAGCAGCAGCCACAACATGCCGTTTTAGTGAGCGAATTAGCAGAATTTATACAAAAACGATTTAACATTTAAAGATATAAATTTTTGAATTAACATTATGAGCTATCAAATTTTCGATGGCCAAGCAGTAATAGGAATGGATGATGGAACAGTACGAAACTGAAGAACAACAAATTGAAGCCATTAAACGCTTTTGGAAAGAGAATGGTGTTGCGCTAGTGATTGGTGCATTTTTGGGCTTAGGTGGTCTTTTGGGATGGCGCTATTATAACGATTCACAAATTGCCGCAAAAGAACAAGCCTCTTTTGCTTATGAAAAAGCTTCTGAAGAATTAATAAAAGGTGAAGTGGGTTTCAGTAAAGCTAAAACATTTATCGATGCTCATAGTGACACCGGTTATGCCATGTTAATGGCATTAGAAATGGCGCAACAGGCCATCGAACGTAAAGATCTAGCAGAAGCTGCAAAGCAACTTGAATTTGTAGCCAGCAATGCCAAATTATCAGCAATTCAGTCAGTGGCACAGCTTCGTTTAGCTCGCGTTCAAATTGAACAAGGTGAACTTGACCTAGCTTTAAAAAGCGCAGACAAAATTACTGACGAAGCGTTTAAAGGTCAAAGCCAAGAAGTTAAAGGCGACGTATACCAAGCTCAACAGTTATTTGATAAAGCCAGAGCTGCTTACAGTGCAGCTTTGGAAACAAATAGCCGAGATATCATATTAAAAATGAAGCTCGATAACTTAGCCATTGCAGCTAATAGTTAAGGTGGCAATAGTGAAGCGTTCTTTTTTATTCTTGCTGTTAACTAGTTCTGTTTTGTTATCAAGCTGTACCACAATTAGTAATTGGTTTTACGATGAAGAAGAGTTGGAAATCCGCAGGCTCAAGCCCATTGAAGCGCAATTTACTCCAACTGAAATTTGGTCAGTGAATTTAGGTTCTGGCATCGGTAAATTCTATTCAAAACTTAGCCCCGCAGTTGCCTATGGCAAAGTGTTTGCGGCTAGTCGCCAAGGCGTAGTGGCTGCCTATGAGCAATCCACAGGAAAGAAAATATGGTCTAAGGATTTCGCGACCTATGATGAGAGTGGAATCACTTCTGCTGTCACTAAACTCTGGTCGAATGGTCTATCAGCTAAAATTGCTGGTGGATTAAGTGTTGCTTATGAAACCGTATTTTTTGGCACTGAAAATGGTGAAGTTATAGCGTTAGATGCCAATACCGGTGAACAGAAATGGATCACCACTGTTAAAGGCGAAGTATTAGCCACTCCTGCAATTGATGCGGGCATTGTGCTAATTAATACTGGGTCAGGATTTATATTTGCACTCAATGCAGATAACGGTGAAGAGGTTTGGTCTTCTGAGTCTGACGTACCACCTTTGTCGTTACGCGGTGTATCATCTCCCACAGCGGTTAACGGCGGTGCTATTATAGGTACGGCTACAGGTAAACTGATCGTGAATATACTTGAAACTGGGCAGACCGCTTGGGAACAAGTAATTTCGGCCGCCACGGGTGTGACAGAATTAGAACGTATTGTGGATATCGACAGCGAACCTTTAGTGGCGGCAGGCAATGTTTACGTTATTTCTTATGACGGCTCTCTTGCCGCTGTTGAATTACGTACAGGTCGAGTGATCTGGAAACGAGAGTACAAGTCTTACCGTCGCATGTCATTGTCAGGAAGTACGCTATATTTAGTTGATGTAAACAGCAACTTATTTGCACTAGATAGCCGCAATGGTGTGGAGTTGTGGAGACAAGGTGCAATTAAAGAACGTTTGATGACTGGTGTTACACCTGTTGGTAACTATTTAGTGGCAGGTGATAAATACGGTTATTTACATTGGTTTGATCAAGCTAATGGAAAAATTGTGGCACGTTTGGAAGTGGGCGATGATGATGAAGATGAGAGTATTTATCATTCACCCGTAGTGGATGGAAACACCTTATACACCCAAACTAGAGATGGTAAGTTAGTCGCCATTCAAACCCCATAAAGCAGTTTTGTGTGATATTCGTTAAGGATTCACAGCAATAATTTTTAACGGCTTGGAATATTCCCAAGCCGTTTTTGTCTATAGGATATGTCATTATGTTACCCGTTGTTGCCTTAGTTGGGCGCCCAAATGTTGGAAAATCTACCTTATTTAATCGTCTCACTCGTACACGAGACGCCTTGGTGGCTGATTTTCCCGGCTTAACTCGGGATAGAAAATACGGGCAGGCTAAGTACGAAGGGTTGCAGTTTATCGTAGTCGATACTGGCGGTATAAGTGGCGACGAACAAGGTATTGACCTTGCTATGGCGGAACAATCACTTTTGGCTATTATTGAAGCCGATGTCGTGTTGTTTTTAGTTGATGCGCGTACAGGAATGACAGCTGCGGACCAAGGTATTGCAGAGCATCTACGTAAACAAGAAAAGCCTGTTTACGTGGTTGCCAATAAGGTTGATGGCATAGATGGTGACAGTGAAAGTGCCGATTTCTTTGCCTTAGGTTTGGGTGATGTTAATCAAATCGCCGCTGCACATGGCAGAGGTGTAACCCAATTATTACAACATTCTCTTGCGCCTATCGCCGAACTTTTTCCTGATATGCATATTCCTGAAGAAGGTGATGAAGAACTTCAGGAAGAAGACGCCGAGGAGCAACTCGCTAAATTACAAGCTTTGCCGATTAAATTAGCCATTGTGGGTAAGCCTAACGTTGGCAAGTCAACACTTACCAATCGTATTTTAGGCGAAGAGCGAGTGGTGGTGTATGACGAACCTGGCACAACTAGAGATAGTATTTTTATTCCTATGGTGCGAGACGAACGAGAGTACATTCTCATCGATACCGCTGGGGTAAGAAGACGTAGAAATATCTCAGAAGCCATAGAAAAATTTTCTATCGTAAAAACCTTGCAGGCAATCGAAGAGTCCAACGTAGTGTTATTTGTGGTTGATGCCCAAGAAGGGATTACCGATCAAGATTTGAGTTTATTAGGTTTTATTCTCAATGCTGGACGTTCGTTAGTGGTAGCGGTTAATAAATGGGATGGGCTAAATAAAGATGTTAAAGATGAAATCAAACGAGAGTTAGACAGACGTTTAGGTTTTATTGATTTTGCGCGTCTACATTTTATTTCTGCATTACATGGCACGGGGGTTGGGCATTTATTTGAATCAGTACAAGAAGCCTATGCCTCTGCCACTAAACGGGTCAATACTTCTATGTTGACGCGAATTATGGATATGGCTCAAGAAGATCATCAGCCGCCTGTAGTGCGTGGTCGCCGTGTTAAAATGAAATATGCTCATGCTGGTGGCTACAATCCACCTCTGATTGTTATCCATGGTAATCAGCTCAAGGATTTACCCGATTCCTACAAACGATACTTGATGAATTATTTCCGTAAATCGTTAAAAGTTATGGGCACGCCAATCAAAATTGAGTTTAGAGAAGGCGCTAACCCTTATGAAACGGATCATAGTTCTTTGAACGACTCGCAGCGTCGTAAACGCAGACAACTTATGCGTATGCACAAGAATGCGAAGTAACTTAGTCACAAACTAGTTGGGAAGTATTAGAGAGAATAAGTTTTGGTTTGCTAATTAATCGGGTTATAGACAACGGCCAGACGCTTCTTTAGTTGAATTGATAACGTGTTACCTTGCCATTTCTTGAGAGTTTGTTTTGTAACAGATTTTTCTCGACTAGCTCTATTAAATTAGTGTTTTTCTGTAAGGCCTCAAGTGAGGCCATTCCTGCTGAAATATCTATTTGTTCAAATATTGAATCATCACTGGCGTTTTGTAATTCTGACATTGCGGTCATTACTTTTTGAGTAATGTGTTTAGCACCAAATATATAAGTATCTGGCAATAAAACCGCTAATTCAGTTTCGCTAAACCTTATCAATGTATCGGTAGGTCTACTTAACTCTTTCAAAATTAATTCAGCCACTATTTTTATATGTCTTGCTGCCACTGGTGATGTCTGTGTTTCAAACAATTCGCCACTTTTTACTTCAAACATCAAAAGTGATAATGGCGCGTCATTTCTTTTCGCTAAAGAAATCTGCCTTTCGTAACAATCATTAAAATAGCGACGGTTGTATAAACCAGTTTGAGGGTCAATAAATACCATGTTTTCAATCAGATCTTGTTGCATCTTAATTTGAATATGAGACCGAATGCGTTTTACCAAGGTTTGTATCACTATAGGCTTGCAAACAAAGTCTGTGCCGCCAGCATCCCAGCATTTTATTTCTTGCTCGGTAGATGTATCGTCTGTCGAAAACACTATGGGGCAATTGAGCATACTTGGGATAGCTTTGAGCATTTTACAGGTGAGTAATCCGTCCAAGACAGGCATGTGCAGGTCTAAAATGACCAAGTCAGGCGCATGAGCGGCACAAAACCCAATCGCGTCCTCACCAGATTGAGCGGAAAATGTACGATAATACGGGGTTAATGCTTGTACAAGAAACTCAGCTGTTGAAGGTTCATCGTCTACTACCAAAACAACTGCACTCAACATTTCAGTATCAGGTAATGATAAAGAATCGCTGTCTATCATGAGGAAACTAACCTTTTTTGTTAAGAATGCCACTGTAGTGAAGGCAGTTAACTTAGCTCATAATGTCGCGATTTCCCACTTATAATTAGTGAATAAATCAACTTGGTAATTTAACTTCTCAGTTAATCCAACAAAGGTGTAAAAAGATAACCTAACTATTTTTTATGTGTTTAAAGAAGCTAATTAACTAGCGTGAAATTGAATCGATTTGGTTAATCACACTGTGAATTTCACCCTCTTCCAAACGCGTCACTAACTTATCTCCAACTTCAACTTGGTGCGTGTTTTTTACTATTTCTTGTCCCTTAAAACTGATGCTGTATCCTCTAGCCAATGTTGCTAATGGGCTGACAGTGTCTAACAAATGCATACTATTGAATAACTTTTGCTTTTTGTTTTCGATGAGTTGTTGGCAACTTCTTTGCAATTTAGTTTGCAACTCATGTAAACCTAATTGCTGACGCTGCAGTTGTTTTTGAGGAGAAGACAAAACCAGTCGATTATCTAAATGTTGTTGCTGTTGTTTCCCTTGAGTCAATTTTTGATTGATTAAGGAATGTAAAGTGGCTTGTAGTTGGTCGACAAACTGACTTTTTTGTTCTAGCTGCTTTTGTGGATGGTTTTGCAATAATCGCTGTTTTACTGTTTGGTGTTGATGCAAATAAACTTGCTGTAAGCGACTGAATGCTTTTATTAACTTTTCTTGCAGCATTAAGGTTTGATTGTGCAGGGTTGATTGGTCCTGGCTGACTAATTCCGCGGCAGCAGAAGGGGTGGGGGCACGCATATCTGCCACAAAATCAGCAATACTCACATCTACCTCGTGACCGACCGCACTGATGATGGGAATAGTCGAGGCAAATATTGTTCTGGCCACCTGTTCGTGATTAAAACACCAAAGATCTTCCAAAGAGCCGCCACCTCTACCCACAATTAATACGTCTACTTCGTTTCTTTGGTTAGCTAGGGTAATAGCCGCACAAATCAGTGAGGCTGCGCTATCACCTTGCACTTGGCTTGGATAGATAACCACTTCAATCGCAGGATTACGGCGTTTTAGAACAGTTAAAATGTCATGCAGAGCTGCACCTGTTGGTGAGGTGACTATTCCTACTTTTAATACTGTCTCTGGTATGGTTTGTTTGTATTCTTGGGCAAATATCCCTTCATTGGCGAGTTGCCGTTTTAACATCTCAAATTGTTGTTTAAGTTGCCCTTCTCCTTCAGGCTCCATGTGTTCAACAATTATTTGGTAATCACCCCTTGGTTCATACAAGCTGATATTAGCTTTGACTAAAACGTTGTCGCCCTCTTTAGGCTTTTGATGCACTTTACGATTGGCACCCTTAAACATGGCTCCTTTCACTTGGGCGCGATCGTCCTTAAGAGTGAAATACCAATGACCAGAACTAGCAGCAACAAAATTTGAAATTTCAGCAGACAGCCAGATTTGCCCAATTTCGGCCTCTAATACCGAGCGGGCTAAACGATTAAGTTTACTAACTGTTAGGATGTTTTTTGCTGTGTTTTGTGTTGGAAACATTGTTTGAAGGGTTCTCTAATATAACTTTGCCAATAAGTTTACCTGATTTGCTACCATTTCTGATATATATCTAGACTGATTTGCCTAAAGCCGCTAGAATTGCGCCGCAATTAAATCCGCATTTATAGGTGATATTGCATGTTAAGAATCGCTAAAGAAGCCCTCACGTTTGACGATGTTTTGTTAGTTCCAGGGCACTCAACCGTTCTCCCTCATACCGCCAATCTTAATACAAGATTGACTCGTGGTGTAAGTCTAAATATTCCCCTAGTTTCTGCTGCAATGGACACTGTTTCTGAAGCACGCCTAGCAATTGCTTTGGCGCAAGAAGGCGGAATTGGATTTATTCACAAAAACATGACACCCGAACAACAGGCTGAACATGTTCGAATTGTAAAAAAATACGAAAGTGGTGTGGTGTCTGATCCTGTTACAGTGTTGCCCACTGCGACTATTGGTGAAATTAATGCCTTAAGCAAAATACACGGCTTTTCTGGTTTTCCTGTAGTAGATGCAGATAATAACCTGATAGGTATAGTGACTGGCCGCGATTTACGTTTTGAAAACAGTTTAGAACAGCCTATTTCCAGTGTTATGACTAAGAAAAATGACTTGGTCACAGTTAAAGAAGGTGCACCGTCTGATCAAGTGCTGGAGCTTATGCATGAATACCGTATTGAAAAAATATTGGTGGTAGATGATGCGTTTAAATTGACTGGCATGATCACAGTTAAAGATTTTCAAAAGGCAGAAAGTAAACCTAATGCATGTAAAGATGAATTAGGTCGTCTACGTGTTGGCGCTGCGGTCAGTGTTGGACCTGGTACTGATGAGCGTATTAAAGCCTTGATTGAAGCAGGGGTGGATGTCCTGCTGATTGATACTTCCCATGGTCATTCCCAAGGTGTTATCGATAGAGTAACGAAAGTACGTAAAGATTATCCAGATGTACAAATCATTGCAGGAAACGTAGCAACAGGTGAAGGCGCAAAGGCCTTGGCAGATGCAGGCGTTGATGCCGTTAAAGTAGGTATTGGCCCAGGATCTATCTGTACCACTCGTATTGTCACAGGTTGTGGCGTGCCACAAATAACAGCGGTATCAGATGCAGTTGAAGCGTTAAAAGGTACCGATGTACCGGTAATCGCTGATGGTGGTATTCGTTTTTCTGGTGATATCGCAAAAGCCTTAGCCGCTGGTGCGAGCTCTGTAATGGTTGGCAGTATGTTAGCAGGCACTGAAGAAGCACCAGGTGAAGTAGAATTATATCAAGGACGCTATTATAAATCTTACCGTGGTATGGGGTCATTGGGTGCAATGGACCAAAATAACGGTTCTTCTGACCGCTATTTCCAAGACAGTAAAAGTGCTGAAAAACTGGTACCTGAGGGCATAGAAGGGCGCGTGGCCTATAAAGGTCCTATCTCCAATATTATTCACCAACAGATGGGTGGATTACGCTCAGCAATGGGGTTGACTGGTTGCGCTACCATTGATGAATTACGTACAAAACCACAGTTTGTTAAAGTCACTGCAGCTGGAATGGGAGAGTCTCACGTCCATGATGTGAGTATTACGAAAGAAGCACCAAACTATCGTCTAGGGTAAGTGTATTATTTTAACTGAACGCTTTTGCCGGCCAATGAGCGTTCACATTCTATTTTTATAAGAGTATTCCAATGAGTTTAGATATCCACGACCAACGTATTTTAATCCTAGATTTTGGATCGCAATACACCCAACTAATTGCACGGCGAGTTCGAGAAATTGGCGTTTATTGTGAGCTTTGGGCGTGGGATGTCAGCGAAGAACAAATTCGCGAATTTAATCCCAACGGTATTATTTTATCGGGAGGTCCAGAGTCCGTTCACGCTGAAAACTCACCCAGAGCGCCAGAATATGTGTATCAAGCTGGTGTGCCTGTCTTAGGTATTTGTTATGGCATGCAGGTGATGGCTGAGCAACTTGGTGGGGCGGTACAAGGTTCAAATAAACGTGAGTTTGGCTACGCACAAGTGGAAGTGGTAGCTGATATGACCTTATTGAATAACATTGAAGATCACATTGGTGCTAATGGCAATGCGTTACTTGATGTCTGGATGAGCCATGGCGATAAAGTCAGTGCTGCGCCTCCTGGTTTTACTACTACGGCTAAAACAGACAGTTGTCCTTTTGCGGCTTTTGTTAATAAAGAAAAACAATTTTATGGCGTGCAATTTCACCCTGAAGTGACTCACACTCGCCAAGGTGAACGCATTTTGTCTCACTTTGTTTTAGACATTTGTGGTTGTGAAAAACTTTGGACACCTGCGGCTATTATTGAAGATGCTATTGTAAAAATGCAGAATCAAATCGGTGACGACCAAGTTATTTTAGGTTTGTCAGGTGGTGTTGATTCATCTGTCGTGGCGATGTTGTTACATCGCGCAATTGGTAAAAATCTTACATGTGTATTTGTGGATAACGGTTTATTGCGTCTTAACGAAGGCCAACAAGTGATGGATATGTTTGGTGATCACTTTGGTTTGAATATTCGCAAGATTGAAGCAGAAGATAGATTTCTAGCAGCATTGGCCGGGACCGATGAGCCAGAAGCAAAACGTAAAATTATTGGGCGTGTTTTTGTAGAAGTATTTGATGAAGAGTCTAAAAAATTAGTGGATGCTAAATGGCTAGCCCAAGGCACTATTTATCCTGATGTGATTGAATCGGCTGCTTCTGCCACAGGTAAAGCCCATGTGATTAAGTCGCACCACAATGTAGGCGGTTTGCCTGATGATATGAAAATGGGGTTAGTAGAACCCTTGCGTGAATTGTTTAAAGATGAAGTGCGTAAAATTGGTTTGGAGTTAGGTTTACCCTACGACATGTTATATCGCCACCCTTTCCCTGGACCTGGATTAGGAGTAAGAGTCTTAGGTGAAGTGAAAAAAGAATACTGTGATTTGTTACGTCGCGCCGACGCTATTTTTATTGACGAATTACACGCCGCCGATCTGTATCAGAAAGTGAGCCAAGCCTTTACTGTATTTTTACCTGTAAAATCAGTGGGTGTAATGGGTGATGTGCGTAAGTACGATTGGGTAGTGTCATTAAGAGCTGTAGAAACCATTGACTTTATGACCGCACATTGGGCGCATTTACCCTATGACTTCTTAGGCAAAGTGTCTAACCGTATTATCAACGAAATTGATGGAATATCTCGAGTAGTTTATGATATTTCTGGTAAACCACCTGCCACCATTGAGTGGGAATAATTCAGTCGTTATATAGATAAGTCAATAAGGCCAAGGGTTCTATGGGTAAAATAATAATAAGAGCTGCAGTACCAGCAGACTTACCAATATTGAAAGAATTTGAACAAGGTATTATCGCCACTGAGCGACCTTTAAATGCTTGTTTAAAATCAGAACATATTTGTTATTACGATATAGGGGCGTTAATAGCTGGCGACAAGTCTAGTGTGGTGGTGGCTGAAGAAGACGGTGTGCTGGTCGGCTCTGGTTATGGGCGTATTAAAGAATCAAAAGCGCATTTACGTCATGACTTTCATTGTTATCTTGGATTCATGTATGTTGCCCCTAGCCATAGAGGCAGAGGAGTGAATCAATTGGTCATCCAGCAACTGATAAAATGGGGTAAACTCCAAGGCATGCAGGATTTTTATCTTGAAGCCTATGCAGACAATAGCTCAGCAATTAAAGCCTACGAAAAGTTAGGCTTTAAAACCTCACTTGTTGAAATGAAGTTATCCCAGTAAACCTAGTTTATTCAGCCTGTACTCATACCATGGAAATATCTACCTATGGCTTTAAAGCCAACCATTTATAAATTCAAATTATCTGTATCCGATCTAAATCATGACTATTTTGATACGCTTAATTTAACTGTTGCATTACATCCGTCAGAGACTAAAGAACGTATGATGGTGCGAGTGTTAGTCTTTTGTTTACATGCTTACCAAGATAACCAACACTTAATGTCTTTTACTAAAGGTTTAAGTGCGATTGATGAACCCGATATTTGGTTACGAGGTTTAGATGATCAGCTACATCTTTGGATAGATGTGGGTGAGCCAAGTTTTGAACGGATCAAAAAAAGCTGCCGCTTGTCGAAACAAACTTATGTGTACAGCTTTAATTCAAAATCTAATGCTTGGTGGAAACAATCGCAAGTACAATTTGGTAGTTTGCCTGTAAATGTATTCAGTTTTAATTGGCCAGAGATCCAAGAATTAAGTCACTTGCTTACACGCACATTGGATTTGTCTATCACCTTAAGTGGTGAGTCTGCATTTGTTGCAGCACCAGACAGCCAGGTTGAAGTAAATTGGCAAGCCTTGCAGTTAAATGAAGACTAGTTTGTTTTTATGATCTTAAGAACAAATCATGGAATGGCTGCGCAGACAATCATTAAAATATTTGCCCGTTGCCGGTTAAAACGGCAAAATATGCGGCCTTTTTTACAGTAGAGACAATAATAACAAGATGCCTACTAAGTTTGATTCAATTCGCCCTTTTGACGACGCCGATTTATCCGTTGTCTTATCTAAGCTTTTTAATAATAAAGAGTTTATTAATAGCATAGTGGCATTTAAGTTTAGCGCGTGGCCACGATTTATGTATCCAACACTAGGCTTTTTTACCCGTCGATACATAATCAAACAGATTAACAACATTGATACCCTTAGAGGTTTTCAGCGTTTACTTGAACCCTATATAGAGCGAATGATTAATACCACTACTGAGTGTTTTACTGTGAGTGGTTTAGACCAATTAGACTTATCTAAAGCTTGTTTATTTATGAGCAATCATAGGGATATTGCGTTAGATCCTACTTTTGTAAATTGGGCATTACATTTAAATGGGCATGATACTGTGCGTATTGCTGTGGGCGATAATTTACTGAAAAAGGAATGGGTTGCAGACCTAATTAGGCTAAATAAGTGTTTTATTGTTAAACGTTCAGCTACTGACAGACGAGAGAAGTTATCAGCAGCAAAGTTATTGAGTGAATACATTGAATTTACGTTAATTTCTGATCAGCAACATATTTGGATCGCACAAAGGGAAGGGCGAGCAAAAGACGGAAACGATCTCACTAACCAGGCTATTTTGTCTATGTTGGCATTGAATAAGCCTAAAGAAGTCGAGTTTTCAGACTACATTCGCCACTTACGTATTGTGCCAGTATCCATATCTTACGAATTTGATCCCTGCGATATTAATAAAGCTAAGGAGCTACAGAAAGTTGAACAAGAAGGAAGTTACGACAAGCCAGATAATGAAGATGTTGAAAGTATAGTTAATGGCATTACGGGTCAAAAAGGCAGAGTTCATATTCATTTTGGTGAATTGTTAGACGGAGAGTTTAGTCACGCAAAAGAAGTGGCGGCGCACATTGATCAGCAAATACTGCAGGGATTCGATACGTTTTCTACTGGAGCTGTGGCAGCAGACATGCTCTCTAAAGAGGGTAAAAAGAGTGATAACTCTGACCAATATAGCAGCGCTGCTTTTGATTATTTACAAGGAAGAATAGCCAACTTATCTGCAGAAGAACAAAACAAACTGCTTAGTATGTATGCATGTGCGTATCTTAGGAAAAATAGTTAAAATCAGTACTCTATAGGTACATCAATAATATTTTATACATAGGTTAGAAACAAACATTGGGCCCCAGTACTCTGTTTAAACCCAATGTATATAGGTTGCCTAGGCTACTTTGTCTTTTTTCAAATCATCAAATTGACGATTCAGATCGTACTTTTCGTCGGTCACAATTTTTTCTAAGGTTTGAATACGTTCACGCATTGCCGCCACTTCACGTTCTAAATCATTCGTCAGATTGACTTGGTCGGCGTCTTTCTTATCCTTTTTCTTACCTTTTGGTCCATTTACGAGCTCGACTATTGCCCAACAAACTAAAGCGACTATTGCGATGGCAGTTATATTCATGATTTATCCCCTTTGCCTTGATACGTTTAATAAAAAGTTTATGCTTATGGCGATAACAAAGCAAATAATTGACCAAAATTAAAAAGCTATATTTATCATATGGTTAAGTTGTTTTATTATAATCTTTAACTTATGTTTTGGCGAAAATCGCCAATTTAGTGATGTAATTAACCAAAAGTAGAGAAATACAACCATTGAGTACTGAACAAGATGAATTTTGGATGCGCCATGCCTTGTCTTTGGCAAACAATGCGCAACAACAAGGTGAAATCCCTGTGGGGGCTGTGTTGGTTAAAGACAATCAAATTATAGGTGAAGGGTGGAACCAATCCATTAGTTTACATGATCCCTCTGCACATGCAGAGATGATGGCGCTTCGTGATGCCGGTAAAAAACTGCAGAACTATCGATTAATAGACAGTTGTTTGTACGTGACACTTGAGCCTTGCACTATGTGTGCTGGTTTACTGATCCATAGCCGAATTCGGCGATTAGTGTTTGCAGCGTCAGATTATAAAACGGGTGCCGTAGGAAGTTTATTCGACTTGCTGGGTGATCCGCGAATGAACCATCAGGTTGAGGTGAGTAGTGGTGTATTGGCACAAGAGTGTGGCGATAAACTCTCAGCGTTTTTTAAGCAACGTAGAAAGCAAAAAAAATTATCTAAGATTAAAGACTAATAGTTGCCTTAGCAGGCTTCTGATAACTCTTCAGTCGCCTCTATTATTTGAAAATTTTGGCGGCGAGAGGTCACTTTTTGATGGACACGTTTTAATAGTTGACGCCTACGGCTATTACTTCCTAAGCGATTGGTATTGATGGATGTGGTACGTCTTTTCATTATTCACTCCTAATTATTGGAAATATAGACTCTGTAATTTCTAAAAAAGTTTCAATCAAGATAAGCTAACTTTGTTAAAAATTTATGACAGTCGATCTTTTTGGAGCTAAGTCAGCAGTATTGTCTATATGTTGCTGATTATTAGTTAATGATAATATCCAGTATTGCAGTTCAATTTAACGAAATATTTCCGTCTGTTTTGGCAATTTGGTTTAGTCCCTAGGTGTTGTAATGTTTGATTTGTCGCTAAGTAATAAAATCATAAGTGTGTTTGTCATTGTGTTGTTGTTGTCCTGTGGTGGAGGCTCTGATTCAAGCACGGCACCAGTGGTTGATTCACCTCCCGTTATTGAAACCCCAGAATCCCCCGTTGCGTGCCAGAATGTGCAGTATCCAATACTAGAAGCAAGCTTTGAAGGTGAGATTGATGCTGACTTTATTGCAGCCAATACCATTGATGGAGTGACCACTCCTGCATCAAGATGGTCTTCTCTAGGCATTCAAGAAGAGCTCATTTTTGATCTGGGTGAAGTAAAGACAATTGGCTCGTTAAAAATCAAGTGGTATCAAGGCGCGGAGCGTCAAGCTCATTTTAGTGTCGACACTTCCGTTGATCAGGGAACTTGGCAAAATGTATTAACGGAATCCACTTCCAGCGGCAAACACAGCGGTTTTGAGCAAGTCAATTTAACCCCCAGTGATGGGCGGTATATTAAACTTGTTGCTATGGGCAACTCAGAAAATGACTGGAATAGTATTGTAGAAGTGCAAGCTCATAGCTGTGAAGGCGCGGATGGTCAGATAGTAGATTTGTTTCCTAATGAATTAGGTATTGAATTAGTTGACTGGTACTTAAATATCCCTACTGATGAAGATAACAGCGGTACTTCAGACTCTATTTATGAAAATGATTTAGCTGCAGGATATACAAACTCTGAATATTTTTATGCGTCATCCGACAACGGAATTGTTATGCGTTCACCCAGTTATGGGTTTAAAACCTCTGAAAATACGAGTTATGTACGTGTCGAGCTTCGAGAAATGTTACGACGTGGTGACAGTTCAATTCGCACCCAAGGTGTGAATAAAAATAACTGGGTGTTTGGTTCTGCATCCAATCAAGGACAAGCTGATGCTGGTGGGGTAGATGGTGAACTGAATGTTACTTTAGCGGTGAACAATGTCACCACTACAGGGGAAAATTATCAAATTGGTCGCTTGGTTATTGGGCAGATACACGCCAACGACGATGAGCCTATTCGATTATATTATCGAAAATTACCTGGCAATAATAATGGTTCAATCTATTTTGCTCATGAAAGCCGTGTTGAGGGCAGTGATGAAGTCTATGTTGAAATGATAGGATCAAGAAGCAACAGCGCCTCTAACCCTAGTGATGGTATTGCCCTTGACGAAAAGTTTAGCTATCGAATCAACGTCACGGCTAACTTGTTAACAGTGACTATTATACGAGACGGGAAAGATGACGTTGAATCAACCTTGGATATGTCGAACAGTTTGTTTGATGCCGACGGCCAGTATCATTACTTTAAAGTTGGTGTTTATCATTTAAACAACAGTAGTGATCCCGATGAATATGCACAAGCCACTTTTTATGACATACGTAATGCGCATACAGGTTATTCTCAAAGCGAATAGTGCTTATTCAGCTATTTCTTCGACTTGAGATTCCAATGATTCGTCGGGCGAAATTTCAGGCTCTAAGATTTGAGGTTGTTGTTCATCTAACCAAACCAGCGTGTCGTAATAACGCCTGATGTTATCAACATAGGCGACCGCTTCATTACCACGTGCATAGCCATAACGAGTTGTTTTGTAATATTTTTTCTGCCTTAACTGGAGTAGGCGTATTTTAACGTCTACCCACATATCAGGGTTAGCGCCTTGGCGATCTGTTAATACTCTAGCGTCTTCTAAATGTCCCAAACCTACATTGTAGGCAGCAAGCGCAAACCATAATCGGTCTGGGTGAGTTATACGATCTGGAATACGCTTAAGAAGACTCGTTAAGTATTGTGCGCCACCTTTGATGCTTTGCTCAGGATCCAATCGCGACACTATGCCCAGTTCCTTAGCTGTTGCAAGGGTTAACATCATCATGCCGCGCACGCCGGTTACCGATCTTGCATTAGGACGCCAGTGGCTTTCTTGATAACTCATAGCGGCTAATAAACGCCAATCTAGATCATTTGAATATTGCTCAAACCAAGGTTTGAATTGAGGAAGCACTTCTCTAGATGATTTTATAAATGCCCGAGTATCCACATAATTAAATTGCCTCACATGGCCAAAATATTTGTCTTCTAATGCGGCTAAAGTGCCATTATTTTGAATAATGCCAAAGTATTCGATTAATGCAGCCAACAAAGAATCATCTCGATCCTTATTGACTGCCCAAGCCACATCTTGTTCAGGACTGATAGAAAAACCAATAGCCAGTTCAGGGTAACGGCGACGCATTAAGGCCAGAATATTGGAGTCGGCTATGGTGTAGTCGAGCTCTTCTTTTAACACCATCTCTAACAATTCCTCCATATCGGAGTCCGCCGTTTCTTGCCATGTAAGTTGCTCGTCCCCTTGCTGTAACCGCAGTAAAGAATCATGGTGGCTGCTACCCGCGGCAATCACCAATTTACCTTTTAAATCTTGAATGCTTCTTGGCCACTCTTTACCTTGCTTGAATACCAACTTTTCACTGACACGTTGATAACCAGGGCCAAATTTGAATCTTTGGTAACGTTCGGGGCTCACACTTATGCCTGCAGCAATCATGTCTAGATTGGCATCTGTTAATTGGGGGAATAAATCGTCTAGATTGTAATAGGGGAACACTTCAAGTTTAACACCAAGGTAGGCTGCAAAACCTTCAGCGAGCTCATACTCAAAGCCAACAGGCCCAGTGGCTCCATTGTAATAGGTGGTGAGTCCATAGGTAGTGCCGACTTTTAATACTCCAGCATCTAATACGTCTCCCAAGCTGGAAGAATGTTTGATGTCATTACAGCCACCAATTACCAGTATTAGAAATAAAGTGAGACTGTGCTGTAAGCGAATAACTTTACCCTCATAAATTAGGAAGTATTATATTGAGATCCTATTGTGTACAAATTATAGGATTTCATCCAGTGCTTTGTTTATACCTGAGTCTAACAAAAGTAGACTGTTTGGTCATGTGCCCCAGTAAGTAAAGTTATGAATTAAAACAAATAAAACTAGGTTTTTAGCGAAACTGATGCTTATAAAATTAGATAAATTACCCTATAATCCGCGCCTTAAAATTCCTCAATCATCGATTTGTCATTTCTAATTGAAATGCAAATTCTGCTATAGGTCATGACTTTATGTTAGTGCTCCGCGGTACACCTGCTTTATCCGATTTTCGTATTGAAAAATGTCTTTCTCAATTTGCTGAACATGGCTTACCAGTTTCTGGTATTTATGCCGAGTACGCCCATTTTGTGATGGTTTCTGAGCCACTCACTGAGCAAGAAGATGCCATTTTGGCCAAATTGTTAACATACGGTCCAAGTATTCAAGAGCATCAACCACAAGGTACCTTGCTTTTAGTGACTCCCAGGCCAGGCACTATCTCGCCTTGGTCGTCTAAGTCGACAGATATTGCTCACAACTGTGGTTTAAATAAAGTACAACGTTTAGAAAGAGGCGTGGCTTATTATTTACAAACGGAAAATGTAACTGAAGCACAACTCGCGGCAATAAAAGCATTGCTTCACGATAGAATGACTGAAGTGGTCATGGCTGACTTCCAAGCTGCAGAATCACTGTTTGTGCAAAGTGAACCCACACCTTTAACTTCTGTGGATATGCTCAGTTTAGGGAAATTAGCCTTAGAGCAGGCGAATGTGAGATTAGGTTTAGCCTTAGCAGACGATGAAATCGATTATCTTTTTGAGAATTTTAGTCGCTTAGGACGCAACCCTAATGACGTAGAGTTATATATGTTTGCACAAGCAAACTCTGAGCACTGTCGCCACAAAATATTTAATGCCGATTGGACAATAGACGGGCAAGTGCAGCCCAAGTCTTTGTTTAAAATGATTAAGAACACTTATGAACACTGTGGTGAAAACGTGCATTCCGCCTATAAAGATAATGCTGCGGTAATGGAAGGTAGTTTTGCAGGGCGATTTTTCCCCGAGTCTCAGGGCAATGAATATCGCTATCATCATGAAGACATTGATATTTTGATGAAAGTTGAAACCCATAATCACCCTACAGCTATTGCACCGTTTTCTGGCGCGGCTACCGGTTCTGGTGGTGAAATCCGCGATGAAGGGGCAACCGGAAGAGGCTCAAAACCTAAAGCGGGTTTAGTAGGATTTTCAGTATCGAATTTACGTATTCCTGGATTTGAACAACCTTGGGAGACAGATTTTGGTAAGCCTACGCGTATTGTTAGTGCCTACGACATCATGATGGACGGCCCACTTGGTGGTGCTGCGTTTAATAATGAATTTGGTCGCCCCAGTATTTTGGGGTATTTCCGCACCTACGAACAAAAAGTCACAAGTTTTAATGGCGAAGAGGTGAGGGGATATCACAAGCCTATAATGCTGGCTGGTGGATTGGGTAATATTCGAAAATCCCATATCCAAAAAGGCGAGATCACCGTTGGGGCTAAGCTTATCGCTTTGGGGGGGCCTGCAATGAATATAGGTTTAGGTGGCGGAGCTGCCTCTTCAATGGCATCAGGTCAGTCTAGCGAGGATTTAGATTTTGCCTCAGTACAACGGGGTAATCCAGAAATGGAACGTCGTTGCCAAGAAGTGATTGATAAATGTTGGCAGATGGGAGACGAAAACCCAATCCAATTTATTCATGATGTAGGGGCGGGTGGATTGTCTAACGCCTTTCCTGAATTAGTGAGTGATGGCGGACGTGGTGGTCAGTTTGAATTACGCAATGTGCCTAACGATGAACCGGGAATGTCGCCGTTAGAAGTCTGGTGTAACGAGTCACAAGAACGTTATGTGATGTCGGTTGCCCCTGAAAATCTAGAGGTATTTGCCGCAATATGTCGCCGTGAACGTGCACCTTTTGCGGTAGTAGGTGAAGCAACTGCAGAAGAACATTTGACCCTTAGTGATCAACATTTTGAAAATAACGCCATTGATATGCCACTGGAAGTATTGTTAGGTAAAACCCCTAAAATGCATCGAGATGTCGCCTCAAAAACCTTAGATTCAGTGGCAGTCGATACCAGTGTGATGAATATAGCGCAAGCCGCGGAACGTGTATTGACGTTGCCTACTGTAGCTGAGAAAACCTTTTTGATTACCATAGGGGATCGTTCAGTGACGGGCTTGGTAGCAAGAGATCAAATGGTAGGCCCGTGGCAAGTGCCAGTGGCCGATGTCGCGGTAACTGCGAGTTCATTTGATAGTTATCAAGGTGAAGCTATGTCTATGGGTGAGCGTACACCTATTGCATTGATTAATTATGCAGCCTCTGCCCGTATGGCAGTGGGTGAGGCATTAACCAATTTAGCGGCGGCAGACATTGGCGATCTAAAACGTATTAACTTATCGGCTAATTGGATGGCAGCAGCAGGCCACCCTGGAGAGGATGCGGGTTTATATGAAGCCGTCAAAGCGGTAGGTGAGGAATTATGCCCTGCTTTGGACATAACCATCCCTGTGGGCAAAGATTCGATGTCAATGAAAACCACTTGGCAAGACGAACAAGGCGATAAATCCGTTACTTCACCACTTTCTTTGGTGATCACTGCTTTTGGCGCAGTGCAAGATATTCGCAAGACTCTAACACCAGAATTGAACAGCAAAGTGGCTGAAACGGAATTATTGTTGATTGACTTAGGCCAAGGACAAAATCGTCTTGGCGCATCTTGTTTAGCACAAGTTTATCAGCAGTTAGGTAATTTGGCGCCAGATGTTGATTCTCCGTCAATATTAAAAGGATTTTTCCTCGCTCTGCAGCAATTGGTGAATGAAAAACGTTTATTGGCTTATCACGACAGATCAGACGGTGGTTTGTTTACTTCTATAGTAGAAATGGCCTTTGCTGGTAAAACCGGTGTAGATATTCATTTAGATGAGCTCAGCGGGTCGGCAATTGAATTATTATTTAACGAGGAACTTGGAGCCGTTGTGCAAATTCCTGTGGCCGAAAAAGAACAGGTCTTAAAGGTATTTGCTAAGCATGGCATTCAGCATTTAGTACACAGTATCGGTACTCTTAATAATACGGACCAAATTGTTTTTAAACAAAATGGACAAGTTGTACTTGAAAATAGCCGCGTGTTTTACCGTCAAACATGGGCACAAACCACACTACAGATGCAAAAACTAAGAGACAACCCAAGTTGTGCTGAACAAGAGTTTGCAGCTAAGGCCGATGTTAAAGATCCCGGGTTACATGCTAATTTAAGTTTTGATGTAACAGAAGATGTGGCTGCGCCTTATATTCTTAAAGGAGTGGCTCCACGTATTGCTATTTTACGTGAGCAAGGTGTTAACTCCCATGTGGAAATGGCCGCTGCATTTGACCGTGCTGGATTCAGTGCAATAGATGTACATATGAGTGATTTATTATCTGGTAAACAGTCTTTAGAAACCTTTAAGGGCCTAGTGGCTTGTGGTGGGTTTTCTTACGGTGACGTATTAGGTGCCGGTGAAGGTTGGGCAAAATCTATCTTGTTCAACAATCAAGCCAGAGACCAGTTTGCAGAATTTTTTGCTCGCCAAGATTCGTTCTCTTTGGGGGTGTGTAATGGATGTCAGATGATGTCTAATTTGAAATCACTGATCCCCGGCGCTGAAATGTGGCCACACTTTGTGACTAATCAATCGGAACGCTTTGAAGCGCGAGTGGCTATGCTAGAAGTTAAATCGTCAAAGTCAGTATTTTTTGATGGTATGCAGGGCTCAAGAATGCCTATTGCTGTTTCTCACGGCGAAGGTCGTGCAGAGTTTGCAACTGATCAAGGCGCAGTTGCAGCTTTGCAGAATGCTGCAGTTGCACTTCAATACGTGGATAATTATGGAAATGTTACCCAAAACTATCCAGCCAATCCAAATGGGTCTCCCTTAGGAATTGCCGGATTAACCAGCAGTGACGGTAGGGCGACTATAATGATGCCCCACCCAGAAAGAGTATTCAGAACGGTAGCAAACTCTTGGCACCCAGAAGAGTGGCAAGAAGACAGTGCTTGGATGCGTATGTTTAGAAACGCTAGAGTTTATCTTGGCTAGAGCTGAACTTTTGCGAAAAAATGTAATCTATAGATAATTGGAACAGTTATTTATAATCAGTAATTATCGGTGTCGAATTTTGTTAATGACTGGGGAAATGCTATCTCCAGTCATCTTAAAATATTGATAATTTCAAGTTATTAAGTAAAGAAAAAATAAAGTCCTTGTATATCAGTAAAATAGTGATTAATATTTAGTCACATGTTGACAGGGAGTTCGTCTTCTGCATGTTAACAAAGTGTATTTCAATATGTGTTTATTAAAATTACAAATTAAAAATAATAAGAGACGCTCATGAATCGTTCAAATAAAGGTTTTGGTCTAGCCGGTGTGTTAGTTACCGTCATTTTTCTCATTGTCGCTGCTATTTTCAGTGCTTCAGCTAAATCCTCAACCCTTCCACAGTTTTCTGCAGACTATCACTCAGAATCAATTGTTAGTATAAATACTAAACTTTAATTTTTTAGTCTCAAATCCGCTACTTTTTGCGATGTAATTCGCGATTGTTGGCTTTTTCGTGTTGGTTCTTTTTTAGTAATACATAAACGGCACTATTTCCGCCGTGATAAGGCTGAGCCGTGTGGTACGCAATCACCTCTGGCATTTGCCGCAACCACTGATGTAGGTAACTTTTTAAGTGTGCCGGAAAGGGCTTGCTGTGCAAACCTAAACCATGTTTAATTAACAAGGTACGTTCACCTTTTTTATGACTATCTAAGATTTGATTAAAAAGCCTCGATCTAGCCTGTTCAAATTTGTTTTGTTGTAGATTTAATACAAAATCAAGTTTGTATTTTCCTAATCTTAAATTTTTAAACACACCTTGTTGTACCCCATCCTGTTTATAACTGATGTGATCGTAGGGATCCACAGGCTCGACTTTTTCAACACTCAGGTAATTGTTTGTGAGGTTTTGAGAGGACTCTAATGCTTGTCTTTTTAATTGTTTAGCTAAGGTATTCTTTTGTTGGCAAGTCACCACAGTGTCTGTTTGTTCGATGGGTTTTACATCTTTCAGTTCATTTAAAAACGCTTCTAGACCATCGTCAAATAATTCAGTACTTTGCATATTCGCCTCCTATTTACACCCAAGAATACATTTAAAGTCGGTAACTTGTCATTACAAAACACTGTGAGTGAATCGGTATTACATATTTTTATGTGCTCGTAAATATGCCACACTTTATCTAAGAATTTTCTATCAGGTAAAATCATGTTTATAAAATATATTGTTGTTAGCGCTTTGTCTTTAACCATACTCAGCGGATGTTCTGGCAATAGTTCAACTAATACAACTGTTAACCCCAAAGTGGATCAATCTGAAGTCATTAATGATGTGGTAACCAATGTCATGGAAGTCGGCAAGGATTACCATTCTTTTGGGAATCCAGAATCAATTAAGGTGACTCACTTAACCTTAGATTTAACAGTGGATTTTGCCAAAAAGGTGTTGTTGGGAACCGCTCAGTTGGATTTTCAAAGAGTCGATTCTAGAGCAACTCAGTTAATAGTGGATACTAGGGATTTAACAATCAGTAGTGTCACAGCTAAGGGCAAAGCCCTTAATTTTAACCTAGCAAACGCAGATTCATTTTTGGGTGCCGCTTTAACTATTGATATACCCGCCTATGCAGATAACGTAGTGATACGTTATCAGACCTCACCCGAAGCATCAGGTGTACAGTGGCTAACACCGGAACAAACGGCTGGCAAACAACATCCGTTTTTGTTCACACAAGCCCAAGCTATCCATGCTCGTAGCTTTATTCCATTACAAGACTCTCCACAAGTGAGAATGACTTATGAGGCAACGATTCGCACACCCAAAGAATTGCTCGCAGTTATGAGTGCATCTAACGACCCTGACACCCCACGAGACGGAGTGTATGAGTTTTCGATGCCACAGCCGATACCCTCATACTTAATTGCGTTAGCGGTAGGTGACTTGCACTTTAAATCAATGGGTAAACGGACTGGGGTATATTCTGAGAAAGGTATTTTAGACGCAGCAGCAGCTGAGTTTTCCGACACTGAATCAATGCTTATTGCCACAGAAAAAGCCTTTGGGCCCTATAGCTGGGACAGGTACGACTTATTAATTTTACCGCCTTCTTTCCCGTTTGGTGGTATGGAAAATCCACGCTTGTCTTTTATTACCCCTACAGTGATTGCAGGGGATAAAAGTTTAGTCTCGCTGATTGCCCATGAATTAGCGCACTCTTGGTCTGGTAATACTGTCACCAATGCAACTTGGCGAGATCTTTGGTTAAACGAAGGGTTTACAACTTATTTAACCTACCGAATTATGCAGATGATTTATGGAGATGAACGATTTGAAATGGAAGCTGTATTAGGTCGACAAGATTTACAGGCGGATATTGATTCGTTATCAGCGAATGATCAGATTATGGCAATAGATTTAAGAGGACGTGATCCAGATGTCGTTTTCAGTAACATTCCATACGAAAAAGGCGCATTATTTTTGCGTGAATTAGAAAACAAAGTTGGCAGAGAAGAATTTGATGAATTTTTATTGAGCTACTTTGAAAAATTTGCCTTTCAAAGTATTACAACAGATCAATTTGTGAGTTACCTAGAGCAAACATTACTCAAAGAACACAGTGCTGTGTTGTCAAAACAAAGAATAGACCAATGGATTTTTCAACCAGGTGTCCCTGATGATGCGCCAGCTCCTGAATCTGATGCCTTTAGTATTGTAGATCAAGAACGCAATGCGTGGTTAGCCGGTTCAATTCAGGCAAATGAAATCGATAGTGAAAAGTGGGTAGTGCATCAATGGTTGTATTTTTTAAATAATATGCCAGATAAACTTACTCAAGAACAACTCGCAGATTTAGATAAGGCTTTTTCTTTAACTAGCAGTAAAAATAATGAGATTGCCCATAGTTGGTTATTGATCAGTGTTAATAACTGGTATCAACCTGCCTTTAAAAGATTGCATGAATATCTCACGTCAATAGGTCGCAATAAGTTGGTTAAGCCTTTATACAAAGCGTTATCGCAAACGCCAGAGGGAAAAGTCATGGCCCAGAAGGCCTTTACTGAAGCTAAAGCGGGCTATCATCCATTAACAGTTAAAGCCAATGAAGGTTTTGTTGAATAAGGATTGTTAACAGGACAAAACCAAAAAAGCCAATCTTCACGATTGGCTTTTTTGGTTCTAAGGACATTTTATTGAAATAAAGGCGTTAACACACTTCTTTAAACAATGACTCATCAATAATAGTGTTGTCTATAATGGTTTGTGCCATTTGTACACATTTTCCACATTGTGTACCAGCACCCAACTTTTTCTTGAGTTGACGCATGTTACCCACGCCGCCTTCTAAGACAGCCTGTTTAATTGCTTTATCTGTGATGCCAAGACATAAACAAACGTACATAAAATACCCTTATAACCCTTATGCAAATAAGAATAATTGTTATTTACATAAAGATCAAGCTTTTAATTGACACTTTGTTTTATTGATACCGAGCAAAAATCCAACTATCTAAATGATGTTGGTAATATCTCGCAAAATTATTTTTAGACAAGCTATTGTTTTTTACCAATGTGCACTCATATGCTTCATAACACCTACAATATTAATGTGGTTAACACACATAATAATCGTGTTGTGATCCATTCAATCATATAATCAGGAGAATTTAATGAGTGTATTAGTTAGTCGTCCAGCCCCAGATTTTACTGCAGCAGCTGTTCTTGGAAGTGGTGAAATTGTTGATAGCTTTACTCTAAGTGAAGCCATTAAAGGTAAAAAAGCGGTATTGTTTTTCTATCCTTTAGATTTCACTTTTGTTTGCCCATCTGAGCTAATCGCTTTTGATAAACGTTACGAAGAATTTGTAAAACGTGGTGTAGAAGTGATTGGTGTTTCAATTGATTCTCAATTCAGCCATAACGCTTGGCGTAATACCCCTATTAATGAGGGCGGTATTGGTCCAGTGAAATATACTTTGGTTGCCGATGTTAAACATGACATCTGTCAGGCCTACGATGTTGAGCATCCAGATGCAGGTGTTGCTTTCCGTGGCTCTTTCTTAATTGATGAAGCGGGTGTAGTGCGTCATCAAGTCGTAAATGACTTGCCTCTAGGTCGTAATATCGATGATATGTTACGTATGGTTGATGCCCTAAACTTCCATGAAGAGCATGGTGAAGTATGTCCTGCTGGTTGGACTGAAGGTTCAAAAGGTATGGTTGATAGCCCTGAAGGCGTGGCTAGTTATTTAGCTGAAAATGCAGATAAACTATAATTATTTTACCGCTTAAAACAAAAACCGCTCTTTGTGAGCGGTTTTTTTATGTCTACGGATCTCAACGTCAATTATGCGCTTCTAACCCCCCCAAACTTTGCCATTTATTGAGTATGTAGCAGAAAAGATCAGCCGTTTTTTGAGTATCGTATAGGGCAGAATGTGCTTCGTTTTGATCAAAACTGATGCCTGCTGCCATACACGCTTTTACTAAAACAGTTTGTCCCAGCGCCAAGCCTGATAAAGTGGTGGTATCAAAAGACACAAATGGATGAAAAGGACTACGTTTGATATGGCTGCGTTCAATCGCGGCGTTGACAAAACTTTGGTCAAAGGCTGCGTTGTGAGCCACTATCACTGAGCGTTGGCAATCAGCCCCTTTTTGCTCTTTACGTATTTTTTTACACAGATCTTTCATGACTTCGGTTTCGTCCAATGCGCCTCTGAGCGCACAATAGGGATCGATACCATTAAAATCCAAGGCCGCTTTTTCTAAATTAGCGCCTTCAAACGGAATAACATGGTAATGAAAAGTTTTATCTGGGTAGAAAAATCCATTTTCGTCCATTTTGGTGGTGACTGCTGCAATCTCCAAAAGGGCATCGTTCTTTGCATTGAAACCAGCAGTTTCTACATCAATTACCACAGGGAAATATCCCCTGAAACGATTTTTTATTTCAAATAATTCTGACATGGAAACCTAAAAAGTTTTGGTGAAATGGGATTATGACAAGGTTCTTTTTCAGTAGCTAGCCTAAAACGCCAACCTGTGCATTTTTAATGAAAGTTAATTAATTAAACGTTTCTTCCATTTTGTCGATATAATTGTCAGAAGCGGGGGGCTCCTAATCCATGTTCAATAAAATGTTTAATACTATTATTTGTGCCATCTTAGTGTCACTGTCTGCCAATTCGGCAGCAGGACTACGTCAATATGCTGCCAAAGTAGAGAATTCTGATTGGCAACTCAAAGATGAATCTCGTTTGTTATGTACCTTAAGTCATAAACTGCCAGGTTATGGAGAGGCATTGTTCAGTAGTTTTGCCTCCAAGCAACTGAACATGGAATTTGAACTGGATATGTTAAGACTGCCTAAGTCCTATGGGGTCGCTGCTGTATATTCGGTGCCACCAAAATGGATGCCTGGACAAGTGCAACGCACCATTGCCGATATGACCATTCGTAAACAATACAATGGTGATTTGCCCGAACAAGCGGCTTGGACCATGCTCACAGAGCTCGAGAAGGGATTTTGGCCAACCATTTATTATCAGGATTGGTACAACCCATATGACAAAGTGGCAATAGGGTTAAATGCCAGTAACTTTGCTCTTCCTTATATACAATTTGCGGAATGTGTAGCGAATTTATTGCCTTATAGCTTCCAAGATATTGCGTATACAGTGCTTAATTATCAATTTAATAATACTAAGTTGACTAAATATTCACAGAAACGTTTAGCTATGATTGGCGAATATTTGAAAGAAGACACTGATTTAGAACTGGTGTTGTTAGACGGTTATACCGACAGTTATGGCGGTAGAGAAATCAATAAAGAAATTTCTATCCGCAGAGCTGTGGAAATAAAAGCGTTTTTTAGCTCAATGGGCGTTGCCCCAGAACGAATAGATATTACCGGCCATGGTGAAAGACGACATGCATCACCTAACATCAATGAAAGTACCCGAGCTAAGAACCGTCGAGTGGTCATTCGAATGTCAAAGCCATAAAAAGCTAAAATAAGTGTAAACCAATTACCTTGAATACTGAGTGTGTTTTTAGTTTTTAAGGTAATGGCTTGTATGGATTGAGTCCCAATCAGTTTTAAACTTTGGCAGGTGCGATTGGTTGTGTAAACAAATTCACAGCACAATCACACATTTCATCAATATGGCTGCGATCAGCGTAAATACCATCAATCAATAATCGGGCGATGCCATGCATTGTTCCCCAGGTAACTTGCGATAAACGCAAGGTGTCCTCATTTTTTGGCATTAATCCTTGTGCCTGCCATTTTTTGGTCATTTCGACTTGATGGGTAAAACTAGGGTAGGCCACACTCCGCAATTCGTTTGTAGCGCTTTTTTGTTTCCAAATAGTGCGACCAAACATCAAATCGTATAATTCAGGATTATCGGCAGCATAACTAATATAACCATGAAAAAACTGACGGTACTTTTCTTTGGGAGATAATTCAGTTTGATTGAAAATATGCTCTGCATCTTGATGCCAACGTACAAAACCAAGTTCTGCTATAGCGCACAATAACTGATTTTTATCCTTAAAGTGGTGATAAGGAGCCGTACGAGAAACCCCTACCTTGTCGGCTAATTTGCGTAAAGATAAACCTTCAATACCTGTTTCTTTTAATAGTGCATTGGCTGCATTAAGCAAAGTACTGCGCAAGTCACCATGATGATAACTGGGTTTATTTTGTTGTTGTTTCTTTACTGTTTGTTGACTCATAACCGACTATTAATAAATTTGATGTTTGTTATCTTGACAGCGTCAAGATATGCTTTTATCTTGACGCTGTCTAGTTTAATTTTTTGTTAATGGTATGACTTATACATCCGCAACAAGTGTATTAAGCCCATTACTAATCCAAGGAGAATGCCAGTGCCGAATATCGATTTATCAGCGCTAGAAACTTTATCTGTGAACATCGAAAATCACATTGCTCATATCCAACTGAGCCGTCCAGAAGCACTGAACAGTATGGTGCCAGCATTTTGGCGTGAATTACCTGCAGTAGTGCGAAAGATTGATGCAGAGTCTCAAGCGCGGGTGATTGTCATTTCATCCCAAGGCAAACATTTTAGTGCCGGTATGGATTTGTCTGTATTTACTAATATGGCGAAAGATTTCCAAGGTGAGCCTGCCCGTAGGGCAGAGCGAACTCGTCGACTCGTACTGGAGTTACAAGATAGTTTTAATGCCCTTGAAGAAGTCCGCATGCCGGTATTAGTGGCAGTGCAGGGCGGAGTGATTGGTGGCGCAGTCGATATGATATGTGCCGCCGATAGTCGTTATTGTACACAAGATGCCTATTTTACTATTAAAGAAACCGAATTAGGTATGACCGCTGATGTAGGTACCTTACAACGTTTGCCGCATTTAATGCCCCAAGGCTTGATCCGTGAATTAGCTTATACGGGCCGTAATATGCCCAGTGACGAAGCCAAACAATGTGGCTTTGTTAATCAGGTATTTGCAGATCAACAAAGCATGATCGAAGGTGTAATGAAAATTGCTGCCAAAATTGCAATACATTCACCTATGGCTGTCGCTGGTTGTAAAGAAATGATTAATTACACTCGCGACCACAATGTGTCAGATAGCTTAACCTATATGGCGACTTGGCAAAGTGGCATGTTTCAAATGCCTGATGTGCAAGAAGCGATGGCAGCAGGACAACAAAAACGTTTACCTGTATATGCCGATCTACATCAAAAATCTTCTGGCATGTAAGTCAGCCATATCAAAATAGAACGAATTCGAGTAATAGGAACAACTATATGACCGCCAATACTGCACTAGCTCAAGGCTTAGACAAATACCCGCATCTACTTAAACCTTTAGATTTGGGGTTCACCCAGCTTAAAAATCGTGTCTTAATGGGTTCCATGCACACAGGATTAGAAGAAGCGCCTAACGGCCACGTGCGCATGGCCGCTTATTTTGCTGAGCGTGCCAAAGGGGGAGTAGGCCTGATTGTTACGGGGGGAATCGGCCCAAATGATGAAGGCGCTACCCACAAAGATACCAGGCGACTAGACACAGACAAAGCCATTGCAGACCACAAAACCATTACCGATGCAGTGCATGAGCATGGTGGCAAAATCTGCATGCAAATATTACACACCGGTCGTTATGCCTATAATCCTGCTTTAGTGGCACCATCAGCCGTGCAAGCGCCAATTAATCCTTTTAAACCTAAGGCTCTTGATGCACAAGGCATTGAAAAACAAATTCAGGACTTTATCGATACGTCATTACAAGCCCAAAAAGCCGGTTACGATGGCGTAGAAATAATGGGTTCTGAAGGGTATTTCTTAAACCAGTTTATCGCTGCTCGCACTAACCACAGAGAGGATGAATGGGGCGGTTCCTATCAAAACCGAATTCGTTTGCCACTCGAAGTCGTACGCCGAGTACGTGAAGCCGTAGGTGAAAAGTTTATCATCATTTACCGTTTATCTATGTTGGACTTGGTTGAAGGAGGTTCCACTTATGATGAAGTGGTCGAGTTAGGTCAAGCTATCGAAAAAGCAGGTGCAACTATTATCAATACAGGTATAGGCTGGCACGAAGCGCGCATTCCCACTATTGCCACTAAAGTACCGCGAGCAGCTTTTACATGGGTAACGGCAAAATTTAGAAAAGCCTTGTCTATTCCTGTTATCACTTCAAACCGAATTAACACTCCCGAAGTGGCTGAAGAGGTGTTAGCCCGTGGTGATGCTGATATGGTGTCTATGGCCAGACCCTTTTTGGCTGATCCAGAGTTTGTGCTTAAAACCATGGAAAATCGTTCAGACGAAATAAATACCTGTATAGGTTGTAACCAGGCCTGTTTAGATCACGTATTCGAAGGAAAAATGAGTAGCTGTTTAGTGAACCCTCGCGCCTGTCACGAAACCGAATTATTAATTACGCCTAGTACTCAGGTTAAAAACATTGCGGTAGTAGGCGCAGGACCGGCAGGCTTGGCTGCAGCGACTACCGCGGCGCAGCGTGGTCATAAGGTGACTATTTTTGATTCTGCTAGTGAATTAGGTGGACAATTTAATATAGCCAAACAAATTCCAGGTAAAGAAGAGTTTTACGAAACCCTAAGATACTACGCACGTCAGCTTGAATTACATAAGGTAACAGTCAAACTGAACACCCGCGTTGATGTCAACGCACTTAACAACAGTGAATTTGAAGAAGTCGTCATTGCCACAGGTATTGCACCGCGCACGCCACCTATTGAAGGCATAGATCACCAAAAAGTCTTAAGTTACATCGATGTTATTGTCCATAAAAAGCCTGTTGGTAAAAAAGTCGCCATTATAGGTGCTGGTGGCATTGGTTTTGATGTCTCTGAGTATTTATCCCATGCCGGCGAGTCTACCAGTCAAAATATCCCAGCCTTTATGAAAGAGTGGGGAATTGACATGACCTTTGGTTCACGCGGCGGTATTGAAGGTGTTAAACCCGCACCGGAAGCCTCACCTAGAGAAATCTTTTTGCTGCAACGTAAAACCACCAAAGTGGGGGCAGGTTTAGGTAAAACCACTGGTTGGGCCCACAGAGCAGGACTACTCAGTAAAGGTGTAAGCATGTTAGCAGGAGTCGAATACCTTAAAATTGACGACGCAGGCTTACATATTAAGGTTAATGATCAAGTGCAAGTGCTTGATGTAGATAATGTCATTGTTTGCGCTGGACAAGAGCCTTTAAGAGAGCTAGTTGACGGTTTAAGCAAGCCTCATCACCTAATCGGTGGAGCAGATGTCGCTTCAGAACTTGATGCAAAGCGAGCTATTAAACAAGGCACAAAATTAGCTGCTGATCTGTAGCATGTAAATGTCAATAGCTAGGTGCAAGCCGACTCAATGAGTCGGCTTTTTTATGGGCTTTTATTTTCATAGCGTTGCAATGACATGGTATTAAAATTACCCAAATAGTTAGCGCAATAAGTTGTTTTAATAAAGAAAGTTAATTATTGTCTATTGGCTTAAATCTAAGCGGCTGCCTTTTAGTGGTAGTTGCAATAATTAAAAGGATAAACGGATGTTCAAAAGACCATTTTTTATTGGCGCAGTATTAAGTATTACGCTGGTCGCATCACCTTTGGCTTTTGCCAAAGCAAAGTTTGATAAAGTATCCGAAGTTGAAGGGATCAGTGAATATAATCTCGACAATGGCTTACGTGTTTTATTATTCCCTGACCAAACTAAAGAAACTGTAACAGTCAACGTTACTTATCATGTTGGATCAAAGCATGAAAACTATGGTGAAACTGGCATGGCTCACTTGCTGGAGCACTTAGTGTTTAAAGGTAGTCCAAAACATAAAGACATCCCAGCGGAACTGAGCTCTCATGGTGCTCGTCCAAATGGTACTACTTGGACAGACCGTACCAACTATTTTGAAACCTTTGCTGCCAATGAAAAAAATATCAATTGGGCTTTGAGCATGGAATCAGATCGAATGGTGAATTCCTTTATTGCCAAAGAAGATCTTGATAGTGAAATGACAGTCGTCAGAAACGAGTTTGAACGAGGTGAAAATAGCCCGTTTCGCATTACCCTACAAAAAATGGCTGCCTCAGCTTACATGTGGCACAACTATGGAAAGTCCACCATAGGCGCAAAAGCCGATCTTGAAAATGTGCCTATCGACAGACTAAAAGCATTTTATAAAATGTACTACCAACCAGACAACGCGACTTTAATAGTGGCAGGTAAGTTTGTTGAAGCCGAAATGCTGGAATTAGTGAATAAATACTTTGCCCCTATTCCAAAGCCAGACAGAGTGATTAGGCCTTTATACACAGCTGAGCCAGCCCAAGATGGCGAAAAAAGTGTCACCATAAGGCGAGTAGGCGACGTTCAAATGACAGGCGCCGCTTATCATATTCCTGCAGGCTCTCATGAAGATTACGCAGCCATTGATGTACTGAGTCAAATTTTAGGCGACACCCCAAGTGGGCGCTTACATAAAGCATTAGTTGAACAAAAATTAGCGAGTCGTGTGTTTGGCTTTAACTTTCAGTGGCAAGAACCCGGTTTAGCAATTTATTTTGCTGAAGTGGATAAAAAAGCGGATATAACTAAAGCCTCTGACGCCATGGTTGCTGTGCTTGAGGATTTAAATAGCCAGCCCATTACCGATGCAGAAGTGGAACGAGCCAAACGTACTCTATTGAAAAACATTGAGTTATCTTTTAACTCGTCAGAGCGTATCGCATTAAACCTAAGTGAATGGCTAGGCATGGGAGATTGGCGCTTATACTTTCTACACCGTGATAGAATTGAACAGGTAAATACCGCAGACGTACAACGCGTAGCCAATCGCTATTTGCAACGAAATAACCGTACTGCTGGGCATTTTATTCCTACAGATACACCGGATCGTGTTGAAATTCCCGCCGTCGCTAGTGTGAATGACATGGTAAAAGACTACAAAGGACGCGCAAAAATTGCCGCCGGTGAAGTATTCGAACCCAGCTTCGAAAACATTGACTCACGTACTGTTGAAACTGAGTTAAGCAATGGTACCGAACTATCCTTATTGTCTAAAAAGACCCGTGGTGGTTCTGTAGTGGCCTCTATTAAGATGAGTCTGGGTACTGAGGAAAGTTTGCAAGATATTGGTATTGTTGGCAATGCTACTAGCGCTATGTTGATGCGAGGTACCAGTGAATTGTCTCGTCAAGAAATTCAGGACGAGTTTGATAAGTTAAAAGCGCAAGTTTCATTGGCAGGAGGTACAGATTGGTTGGTGGCTAATATCACTACGACAAAAGAAAACTTGTCGTCGGCACTGACACTTATGCACAAAGTGTTGAGCGATCCTGGTTTTGATAAAACAGAATTTGAACAATACAAATCAACCTTAAAGGTTGATATCGAAAAAAATCTGCAAGATCCCCAACGACTAGCATTTAACGAATACGGTCGTAAACAAAATCCTTATAAGGATGGTCATCCCCATTATCAGCGTACTTTCCAAGAAAGTTTAGACGCTCTAAATGATCTTAAATTAACTGACTTATCCGCTTTTCATCAATCATTTTATGGCGGCAATCACATGAAAATTGGGGTTGTGGGAGATTTCGATCAAAACCAAATCAAAACAGTGTTAGAAAGTCTATTCGGTGATTGGGTTGCGAAAAGTACCTATGAGCGGGTTCCAGACACTTACCAAAACGTCACTGCCAGCCCTAGCAATTTTGATACACCAGATAAAGAAAACGCGACTTTTGTGGCTGCCATTATGCTTCCTGTTGGTGAAAACAGTGAAGACGCACCGGCATTAGAGTTAGGTAACTATATCTTTGGTGGTGGCTTCCTAAACAGTCGCTTAGCCACAAGATTAAGACAAAAAGACGGGCTAAGTTATGGTGCAGGTTCGTTTATTAATATGAATTCACGGGACCAGAAAGCCACTATGGGGGCTTACGCCATTTGTGCACCGCAAAACTTAAGCAAAGTTGAAAATGGTTTCAAGGAAGAGTTAATTCGCTTGTTAAAAGATGGCTTTACTGATGAAGAAATTCAAAGCGCTAAATCTGGTCTGTTGCAGGGTAAAAAAGTGAGTCGTGCACAAGACAGAGAGTTGGTAGGTACCTTACGTCGAAATTTAGCCGTTGACAGAACAATGCAGTGGTATAAAGCTTATGAGGCAAAACTTGAGGCGCTCACTGCTGAAGATGTCAATCGAGTGATGAACAAGTATCTTAAACTTGAAAACTTCTCAATTATTAAAGCGGGTGATATGAGTAAAGTGGAAGGTTAACTTAACTAAAATTTATTGAATGAATTGCAAAGCGCCCATTTTAATGGGCGCTTTTTTCTATCTCTTAAGACAATGTGGCTAACGCCTCTCCCGAATATTGCTCAAGTTTATCTATATCACCTTGGCGAATTTTGTTGGCCCAATTGGGATCTTGTAATATAGCGCGCCCAACCGCCACTAAATCAAACTCACCTTTATCTAGACGTTCGATTAAATCGTCTATTGAACGTGTTGCAGAGCCTTCGCCGGCAAACGCACCAAAGAAATCACCGTTTAAGCCAACAGAGCCAACAGTGATGGTAGGTTTACCGATGAGTTTTTTAGTCCAGCCTGCAAGGTTTAAATCTGAACCTGCAAATTCTGGCTCCCAGTAACGTCTGGTTGAACAATGGAATATGTCCACACCCGCATCTGAAAGTGGCGTCAAAAACTCTTCTAAAAGTTCCGGTGTTTCTGCCAAGCGCGCGGTGTAGTCTTGCTGCTTCCATTGGGAGTAACGCAAGATAATCGGGAAGTCGGGTCCTGTTGCGGCGCGAATAGCCTTGACTATTTCTACAGCAAAACGGCTTCGATTAGCCATACTTCCGCCCCACTCATCGGTGCGCTGGTTGGTGCCACTCCAGAAAAACTGATCAACTAAATAACCGTGGGCACCATGTATTTCAATACCGTCAAAACCTACACGTTTTGCATCTGCGGCTGCCTTAGCAAAACTTGCAATGAGCTGATGAATCTGTGGCACTGTTAAAGGTTCGGATACTTGTTTGCCCGGTGCCAACAGGCCGGATGGACCAACACTAGGTAATTCAGGAAAAGGGGCTTTGGTTGGGTTACGTGCCATGCCAACATGCCATAGTTGTGGCATGATTTTGCCTCCTACGCCATGGACCTGTTGTACCACTTTTTCCCAAGCGGCTAAGGATTGCTTACCATGTATTTGTGGGATTTTTCCATCCATAGTGGCGACAGGATCATCAATGGTTGTACCTTCGGTAATGATTAAACCGGTACCGCCTTCTGCACGGCGACGATAATAACCTGCAACGTCTTCGGTAGGAATACCATCGGGTGAGAAGCTGCGTGTCATGGGGGCCATGGCAATTCTATTTTTAAGTGACAAGCTTTTTAAACTAAAAGGTTTAAAAAGTGAGTCTACATTTTTACTCATACTGGTTTTCCTTCAATTGATTTAGGTACAAATGGCAGTTGATTTTTCATCCTTCGCCGACTGATGAAAAACCAAAACTGCGCTGGTTAAGCGTCTTTCTTGGGGTTGTCTTTTGTGAGGTCTGGCCACACAAATTTTTCGGTGGGCTGTTTAGACTTTTCTTTGGATGAATTATGTACAGTGGATAAATACAGCTGTTCGACTTTCTCTCTCGCCCAAGGGGTTTTGCGCAAAAACTTTAAGCTAGACTTAATCGAAGGGTCACTGGTGAAACAATTTATTTTAACCTGTTGCCCCATTTCTTCAAAGCCAAGCTGTTTGACAAGTGTTTCAAGAATAGTCTGCAATGTAAGACCATGCAGTGGGTTATTTTGTTGTTTAGTCATAAGCAATTCTTTATTTAGGGACAATTTCAATTCGCCATTCACCACCTGCTTGAATATTGAATTTGGCTGCAAAGTTAGCTTGATTAAGTGCTAACGCTAAGTTTTCTAAACTATTCACGTAAAGTAGAGGCTGTCCTTCATTCACGCCAGCGAATGAACGTTCAAAGCTGATGGTTTCAGAAAGAACAAAGTGTTTTCCTCGGGTGACTGTGACTAGAAATTTTTGCGAATAAAGTGGCGCGTAGTCGTCGGATTTTGTGAGCGACAGTAGCAACGACATAGGAATATTAGTCCAAACGTTGCCATAGGCAGGATCTAGAATAGGGATCCCACCAATTAACTTATTCTCTTCAATTCGCGCAGCTTCAAAGGGAATACTTAACACTTCGGGTTTTAACTTAGGGCCAACTTGTTCAAAATTAATGGTGCTAGCAGCTAAACGTGCGCCAGTGTAAGCATAAACGTCACGTCCATGAAAAGTGTGGGAGGCTTCACTACCTTTTAAACGATTGGTTTTTTCATCTATTTCACGTACCTCTGCAATCCCTAAGCGATTCGCCACTAAGGTTAATGTGCCATTGTCGGGGGTAACAAAATAATGGTTACTCTTGGTTTTAAGTACTACTGACTTGCGTTCGCTGCCTACGCCAGGATCTACAACGGATACAAAGACTGTATTTTCTGGCCAAAAGTCTGCGACGGCATCCAAACGGTAGGCGCCTTCCCAAATATTGTATGCTGGGATGTGGTGAGTCAGATCTTCTACTTTAAGATTTTTATCTACGCCTAACGCTACACCATGCATTGCAGACACCGCTTGGTCGCTCAGGCCAAAATCAGATTGAAAAACCACTATGCCATTACCGCTAGCAAGCGCTAATTGTGAAAATTGAATGGATAAGGTAACAACCACCAAGCTTAATATTTTTGAAACTGACATGGGCATCTCGTTTTGTGTTTTCAATAAGTATTGTCTTCTGAAAAACAGTGAAAAAAAAGCCCTGAGTAACAGGGCTTTTATTTACTATTTTGATAGTTAGCTATTAAGCGAAGTTTGCTGCTGCAAAATCCCAGTTAGCTAATGCCCAGAAACCTTCAAGGTACTTAGGACGGACGTTACGGTAATCAATGTAGTAAGCGTGTTCCCACAAATCAACAGTAAGTAGTGGCGTTAAGCTCGCATCAGTCAAAGGTGTGGCTGCGTTACTAGTATTAACAATGTCTAAGCTACCGTCAGCAGTTTTTACTAACCAAGTCCAGCTAGAACCAAAGTTATTCACAGCTTTGTCATTTAATGCTGCTTTGAAGTCTGCGAAAGAGCCCCATTTAGCATTAATTGCATCAGCTAGAGCACCAGTTGGTTCGCCGCCGCCATTTGGGCTTAAGCTGTTCCAGTAAAACGTATGGTTCCAAATTTGCGCGGCATTGTTAAATACGCCACCTTCAGAATTTTTCACGATTTCTTCTAGGCTTTTACTGGCCATGTCAGTGCCTTCAACTAAACCATTTAATTTAGTGACGTAAGTGGCATGGTGTTTACCGTAATGGTATTCCAAGGTTTCAGCAGAGATATGTGGTTCTAGTGCGTTTTTTTCATAAGGAAGAGCAGGTAATTCAAAAGCCATGTTGTTTCTCCGTAATGGGTGATGTGTATTTAAATTCTGAATCGTTAAATGCTAGTACTTTATATCGCAATGTAAAAGCACTGGTTTGTTATTTGTTAAAACAAAATTTTTCAATACACAGATATTGCGACTTGATACTGTTTTTCAAGGGTAAATTTAGTATATTCAGCCGAATCAGTACTAAGTAAGTGTCTAATACCATGACAACAAAAGGTCAGTAGAGTATTAATCGTTAGTTGAAAACGTTAAACTTGTCGCCAGATCATCAGTAACAAAATTTAAAAGAGAGCCGCTATGGACACTATTGAAAAAATTAAACAACAAATTGAAGAAAACCCTATTCTTTTATATATGAAGGGCTCGCCTAAATTACCTAACTGTGGTTTTTCTGCTCAGGCCACTCAAGCGTTAATGTCTTGTGGTGAGCAATTTGCTTATGTGGATATTTTACAAAACCCTGATATCCGCGCAGAGTTACCTAAATACGCAGATTGGCCTACCTTCCCACAGTTATGGGTGGATGGTGAGTTAGTAGGTGGATGTGACATCATTATGGAAATGGCGCAACAAGGCGAGTTACAGACGTTAATTAAAGAGTCGGCAGCCAAAAGAGTGGATGAGAGTCCAGCTGAATAATCCCAACGCCAGACAAAAAAATAGAGCGCTAAGCGCTCTATTTTTTTTGTCTTTAAATAACTCATGCTAAGACGTTGGCCCAGTAAGCATGTTTTCTACTTGATTGGCTTTATTCTCTGCTGCAATTACTCTGCGGCGCAAATCATCAATTTGATTTGTTAAGTTATTATTCGCCAATGCGGTGGATATAAGCTTTTCACGAAGACTCGCAAGTTGCTGTTCCAAATCTGCATCTACAGCATTAACTTGGTTTAGTTTATTCGATAATTGCTGTAGCGCGTTCGCTTGATTCTCGAATTGCTCCTTGAGCACACTAATGCTGGTATTGTTAGCTACGGTATCGCTACTAAGACTTTTGGCACTTTTTTCACTAGAAGCCTTGAGTGCCATAACAGTTTTATTTAATGCGCCAATTTCAGACTGATTCCGGCGCCACGCAGATGCCCAAAGTTTGTCCATCTGGCCCCACAGATCTTCTGTCTTAACACTCAGTTCAGAAACCTTTACCTGTAATGCCGCGGCGGATTGATCCATATCTTCACCTGTTGCAGACAGACGATTTTCGAGTTCTGTAATGCGGCTTTCAAGTTTTGTATTGTTACTTTGCGCTTGTTGCAACCCAGTATATTGTTGAAATGACCAATACACTGCAGCGCCAACAATAATGATAAGTAACAACAAAAAAGCAAACCAAGAAGGGGAGTTTGATGCAACAGCAGGCTCATCCGTCACGCTAGCTTTCTTTGGGCTTTTTTTAGTTGCTTGTGCTCTTGTGCGATGAAAAGACTCTAAGTCATCTTTTTCTAGCCTAATTTTAGGCATGTCATCTAAAGGGTCGTTCGCCATATTTATCTTTAGTTAGGTAAAATATGCCATTGATTATACATAGCTAATTTAATATTGGGATAGTGGTTACCTAGAATGTTTTTAACTAAGGCAAGAAAGCCCAAAATGAAGAAATGCGATTGATAGGTTTTATCGTGTATTTGTAAGATTTGTAACTATCGCACAAATAAGAAAGGGTTTTTGTACGTTAAAAGGCTATCTCACAAAAAGGCGTTGATTTTTGTGGGGTAGACTACCAATGATTAGCATACAAATGCGACTGTCTAATTAGACTTTTCTGAGGTTATTAACGAGCTTCGTTGGCGTCCCCACCTGGAATCGAACCAAGATCTAAGCCTTAGGAGGGCCTTGTTTTATCCATTAAACTACAGGGACTGAGTTTAGCGCCGAGCATTATGTACTAGCTGAGGCGGGATTTAAACCCTCTTGTGTTTTTATCGTCGTGCAACAAAATCATTTGGTTGAATATTGGCCAGTGGGGCACCTGTTATTGACTCGACTAGGGCTGTTTCGGCAAATACTTGTTTTACAATGACGGCTTCTGGGTGTAATTGAAATTGTCTATGGGGAAGATTTTGCGGGTCAAAAAATTGATTCATTTGAAATAAGGTTAATTTGTCTCCCTGTTTGACGCCATTGTGTTTGCCAATATTGATGCTTAGGCTTTCACCTGACACCTTTATTACTCGTCCAAATGCGGGTAGGCAACTTACAGATTCATCTATTGATTGCACCACTGTTTGTATGATTTTTTTGGTCGCTGAGCCGAATGTTGAGTCCCACAATTGCTGACTGTTACTGTTTATTGGCTTGTGAATATCAAAGTCCCATGGAGCAGAAATATTCTGCGTATCTTGAAACACCATTTCACCAGAGTTGCCGTCAAACATGGATAAAGACAGTGTGAGATTTCGCCTGTTTTGATCGTTATTCCAAAATGCTAATCCCGACGACTGAGTGGTTTCCAGGCCAAATTCAATAATTTCACCAAATAACACAAATTGGGCATCCGTTTTTTGGGCTAGGGTAAATGCCATTGATTTCTTTTCTTTATCTAAGGGCGTTAAAAAGTAAGGTTCTACGCGGTGTATAAATGAGTGTCTGGCATGATTCTGCGCCTCAAGTTGAATCTTCTCAGCCAGCACTTTACCAAAGTCGTATAAATTGCCGACGGCAGCTTGTTGCCGTTTATTGATGTCATACCATGTAGTGACAATATTTTTTTTGTAATCTGACGCAGAACACATGGTTTCTTGTGGAAATATATCTGCTCTGATGGATACAGTTACATAGTCATCATGATAAATTTCATCAATCAGTTCGATGTTATTCACTTCGCCTGACGCGCGAATTTCAAAACGATCGTCTTCAAGCAAACCATTAACTAAAGACTGGATACTTTTAACCGATGCGCCAGAAAACAGCAACGCCTGTTTAATCGCTTCTTGAGTGGCTTGTTGCCGCGCCGCTTCTTTTTCACCATTGTGAATAGCGGCTTGACCTGTGGCCTCAAACCAAATGGCTTTTGCGGGAAAACAAGTGACAAGTAACATCAAAACTGCACTTATTAGTATTATTCTAACGACTTGCATACATTAACCTTTCTAACCTGCGTAAAGTGATTTGGGGCATTAGACCGTCAAACTTCAGACTCATTTTTTAATCTTTTAACTTTGTTCTTTATAAGTACAGAACATATTCAAATAATAAGCACAAATCATACCCAAATGGGAATTCCGGTTTTTAGGTACGGTTATTGCTAAACAATTACCTATCAATGAAGTGATTATCAATAAAGTGATATTGAAACAATGAATAGCAGGGTGTGAGGAATATGGGAAATAAACTAAACAGTCGATATTTAGCTCTTGCCGTTATGGTAGGCATATTTTTGACGGGGTGTTCCAGCGTATTTGATAAACATGTTGAATGGGAAACTGTTGCTCCTGACTCTTACCCTGTAATTTTGGCCATTGGTTACGCACCAATATCAGCTCAAAAAGGAGCAACTGAGTCCAGTAAAATGTTAATGGCACTTAAGGCTTCGAAGCTAGATGCGTACCGAGAGTTAACTGAACAGGTTTACGGACAAAAGGTTGATAGTGGTCAATCTTTGGCAAGCTTAGTAATTCAAAATACGCATTTAGATAGTTCAGTACAAGGTGTGATCCGAGGTGCCAAAGTGGTAAAGAGTTATCCTGTTGGGGATGATACCTATGCCACTGAGCTAGAATTAGATTTTAAGTTGGTGAATGATATTTACCTATCTACAGCTCGTCCTAAGCGCGTTAAAAAAGTCCATTATTACTAAGAGCAGCGGCGAGCTTCTAGAGATTAGCTTAAAGAAAAAATAGCTTTATAAAAGTATTAAATAGCGTAGATGTTTTTTGCAGCTGCTTTTACTATATTGCTAGAAGCTAGAAGCTAGAAGCTAGAAGCTAGAAGCTAGAAGCTAGAAGCTA
>NZ_CAXBNC010000024.1:0-74672 GCF_963977085.1 uncultured Paraglaciecola sp.
TGTGGGAAGCGCCAAAGGCTAAAAATTAGCTATTGACGCCATAGTCTCTTGTTAGTTGTTTGCTCTTGCAAAGCGTACTTTTGCTTTACGTAAAGTATTTAAGAGAACAGACACAGCACAAATGCCAGCACAAATTGCGACCAAATGAGTGCTATCAATAGCTGGCATACTAGATTGTGAAACCATAGCATTGCCTACTAACTTTCCAATGGTATAGACAGCCCAAAGAATTAAAATAGGACAAACAATTAAAGTAAACCAAAACCAAAATTTTCTAACACATTCCACAGATAATTCCTTTGAGTTTATTGAGTACAACTAACAGTGTATTAGACGGATGTCGGGTTAGATACAAACGCTAGTCTCATACTTACCTCGACATTCCGGTTAATTTTTTACAGCATTTCATAAACTTAGGCTTTTGAAAAGGCTAAGTTAGATTTGATATTTTGTGATCAAATCAAGCCCAATAGATATACCAGAACAACATGTTATCAGCTAGCAGAACAAGTCCATTGGTTATGCTAGCAAGAGCCTTCACTCAACAACTTATTAAAGTAAATCGATACCAACATTGTCTAACAAACTGCGATTCACTATCAATTTTTTGGCATTTTCTATGTCAGGAGAAAAATATCTGTCTTTGTCGTAAAAGGGCACTTTGGTGCGTAACAGGGCTTTGACTGATTTGAGTTTGTCGCTGGTTTCTAGTGGTGCTCTAAAGTCGAGTCCTTGACTAGCAGCAAGCCATTCAATCGCTAAAATGCCTGCTACGTTATCGAAAATATCCCATAGACGTCTGCCTGCAAAAGTGGCCATAGAGACATGGTCTTCTTGGTTGGCCGAGGTGGGCAAGGAGTCTATTGAGGCTGGGTGCGCTAGGGTTTTGTTTTCACTGGCAAGGGCAGCACTGGTGACTTGTGCAATCATAAAACCTGAATTTACTCCGCCGTTATCCACTAAAAAGGGGGGTAAACCACTTAGGTGCGAGTCAATCAATAAGGCCATACGCCTTTCCGACAGGGCTCCTATTTCCGCTAAGGCTATAGCTAACATATCTGAAGTCATAGCCACAATTTCAGCGTGAAAATTACCGCCAGACAAAATATCACCACTATCGGCAAACACTAACGGGTTGTCTGATACACCATTGGCTTCTACTACCAGTGTTTGTGCGGCAAAACGCATTTGTTGCAAACAGGCGCCCATCACTTGGGGTTGGCAGCGCAATGAATAAGGGTCTTGGACTTTTGCACAGCCATCGTGAGAGTGACCAATAGACGACTCTTTTAATAAGGCTCTGTAAGCTGCTGCTACATCGGTTTGTGCTTGATGGCCGCGCACTTGATGAATACGTTCATCAAAAGGCACCCGTGAACCCAGAGCCGCTTCGACACTGAGTGCTCCTATTGCAATACTGCTATTAAGGGCGTTTTCAGCACAAAACAGTCCTTTAAGAGAAAACGCAGTAGAGGCTTGGGTACCATTAAGTAAGGCCAATCCCTCTTTGGGTGCTAAGGCAATTTTTTCTAAGCCCGCTATTTTTAGGGCGTGTTCCGCTGAAATACGGGTACCTTGATAAATTACTTCGCCTTCACCTAAGAGCACTACACTCATATGGGCCAAGGGTGCTAAGTCGCCTGATGCGCCTACCGAGCCTTTTTCGGGAATAGCTGGGTAGATTTCTTTGTTGTACAAGGTGATTAGGGCTTCGATGACTTGTAAGCGAATACCTGAATAGCCACGGGACAGCGAGTTAATTTTAAGCAATAACAACAAACGCACCACGTCTTCAGACATAAAATCACCAATACCCGCAGCATGGGATAACACTATGCTTCGTTGTAAAAGCTCTAACTCTGAGACGTCAATTTTGGTATTGGCTAATAAACCAAAACCGGTGTTGATGCCATAAACCGTTCTGTCTTGCGCAATCACATCTAGGACTACTTTTTCAGCTTGGTGGATAACATCATAAGCATCAGGTGATAAAGCAATAGGGATATGTTTACGTTGCACATCTCGTAATTGCGATAGAGTGAGTTGCCCCGGATGTATAACAATATGTGCCATTATTTATCCCCTTCTTTGTCTAACATCGGCAGGTCTAAATTGTGTTTTTGCGCACATTCTTTGGCAATGTCATACCCTGCATCAGCGTGGCGCATCACTCCTGTAGCGGGGTCGTTGTGTAATACTCTGGCGATACGTTTATCGGCTTCTTCGGTGCCATCACACAAAATCACCACGCCAGAATGCTGGCTGAATCCCATGCCAACACCACCACCGTGATGCAGGCTTACCCAAGTTGCGCCACCAGCGGTGTTAAGCATGGCATTGAGTATGGGCCAATCTGATACCGCATCCGAGCCATCTAACATGTCTTCTGTTTCACGGTTAGGTGATGCCACAGAGCCAGAGTCTAAGTGATCGCGACCAATTACAACTGGCGCTGATAACTCACCAGTTCTGACCATTTCGTTAAAGGCTAATCCCAACTTTTGTCTTTCGCCCAAGCCAACCCAGCAAATACGCGCGGGTAAACCTTGGAACTGAATGCGTTCTTTGGCCATATCTAACCATTGGTGTAAATGAGCGTTATCTGGGATCAGTTCTTTAACTTTGGCATCGGTTTTATAGATATCTTCTGGGTCACCAGATAACGCCACCCAACGAAATGGTCCTATGCCTTGGCAGAATAATGGCCTGATATAGGCAGGTACAAAACCCGGGAAATCAAAAGCGTTTTTAATGCCTTCTTCTAAGGCCATTTGCCGAATGTTGTTACCATAATCAAGTGTGACTGCGCCTTTGGATTGTAGATCTAACATGGCATTAACTTGCACTGCCATAGATTGTTTAGCAGCTTTCACTACTGTAGTTTCATTGGAGGCACGCATTTTTATTGCCTGCTCTAAACTCCAACCCTGAGGTAAATAACCATTTAATGGATCGTGTGCACTGGTTTGATCGGTCACCACATCGGGTGTCACATTACGCACTACTAATTCAGGGAAAACATCTGCAGCATTGGCTAACAACCCAATAGACACGGCTTGGTTGGTTGATTTAGCCTCTGCTAACAGCTCTAGCGCATGATCTAAGTTTTCTGCTTTTTTGTCTAAATAACCCGTTTTGATTCGAAAGTCGATACGGCTTTCATCTACCTCAATGGCCAACATTGAAAAGCCCGCCATGGTGGCAGCAAGAGGTTGTGCACCGCCCATGCCACCTAACCCCCCGGTTAATATCCAGCGGCCTGTAGCATCACCATGAAAATGTTGTTTAGCCACGCTGACAAAGGTTTCATAAGTGCCCTGCACTATGCCCTGTGAGCCAATGTAGATCCAAGACCCGGCAGTCATTTGCCCGTACATCATTAGGCCTTGTTTATCTAATTCATTAAAGTGTTCCCAGTTTGCCCAGTGTGGCACTAGGTTTGAGTTGGCAATTAATACTCTTGGCGCATTTTCATGGGTAGGGAACACACCTACAGGTTTACCGCTTTGGATGAGTAAAGTTTCATCCTTGTTTAGGCGTGTTAGTACCTCAACTATTTTGTCATAACTGGGCCAATCTCGAGCAGCGCGCCCAATTCCACCGTACACCACTAAACTATGAGGATGCTCTGCGACTTCAGGATCAAGGTTATTCATTAACATTCTAAGAGGCGCTTCAGTCTGCCAGCTTTTAGCGCTGAGTTGAGTACCTCTTGGAGCACGGATAGTGCGACTGGGATCATAACGGTTCATAAAAAGGTCCTACTTTGATGGGTGAAAATCTAGGTGGCCACCAATTCGATAGCGGTTACCTGGATGATATAAACGGGCGTAACTGACAATGCCTTTACTTGAATAAGTTCGACGACTTAGTTTCAAACAGGGTTGGTCTAAAGCAATGTTCAATAGCTGCGCCAAGCCTTGGTCGGGCAATATAGCTTCAACCGAATGATCTGCCTGAGTCAGTGGGGCCACTTCGCTTAAATAATGATTGGCAGTAGTTTTGCTAAAATCTTGTTTAATATAATCGGGCGCTAAAACAGGATTGACTAAGCGGTCTTCAAATTGAATGGCGAGCCCGTTTTCCATGTGCACAATTTTAGTGTGAAAAACCAGACTATTTTCCGGCACACCTAACCAAGCACTTTGTTGCTCTGAAGCCTGAATCGAATCTACGCTTAACACTTGGTTTGTATATTTGTGTCCACGCTGCGAAATTTCATCATCTATGCTGCGTATTTCAAGAATAGAACTCATGGGCCTGCTATCGGAGACAAAAGTGCCCACACCTTGGGATCGAGCCAAAATCCCCTCATTCACTAATTCGGTCAAAGCACGGCGCGCGGTCATTCTACTTACAGCAAAACTTTCTGCTAATTGGTTTTCAGACAACACTTTGTCACCGGGAGACATCTCGCCACTTTCTATTTTTTCTAAAAGTGCCGATTTAATTTGTACAAATCTGGCTTGCACCGAAGATTTTTTATTCATCATCAACCACTAAGTTAACCTGCCTACTATAGCCATATAATCTATAGCAACATACTTGTATATACAAGTATGTACAAGTAAACTAATTTACATCAAATTCAGTTGGAGTGAGTTGTGACTAAGCAGTGTGATTTAGTGCTAGAGCATGTACGTATTGCATCTATGCAAAAAAATGGGACGCCATACGGCGAACTCACTCAAAGTTCAGTGGCAATAAAAAATGGCGAAGTGTTGGCCATTTTCGATCCGTCCCAAGAAAACTATCAAGGTAATGAAAGTTTTGATGGCGAAAATAAATGGTTATTACCGGGCTTTATTGATTGCCATACCCATCTAGTTTACGGCGGCAATAGAGCCAATGAGTTTGAACAAAGACTGCAAGGTAAAACCTATACAGAAATAGCCCAACAAGGTGGTGGTATTCAAGGCACGGTTAATGCCACTAGAGAGTCTTCAGAGCAAACACTTCTTAGCAGTGCCATTAAACGTGCAGCGAGGTTGGTTGAAGAAGGCGTCACCAGCATAGAAGTAAAGTCGGGTTATGGCTTGAATATGCAGACCGAAATAAAAATGCTCAAGGTAGCCAGGCAAATTGCTGAGCATTTACCAGTGAATATTGTGCCAACTTACCTTGGTGCCCACACTGTGCCTAAAGAATACCGTTCTAACCCTGATGACTATGTGCAATTTGTTTGCGATCAGGTGATACCGGCCGTGGCTAAACAACAATTAGCCAGTTGTGTTGATGTGTTTTGTGAAAGCATTGGGTTTTCGCCCATGCAATGCCGCAAAATATTTACTGCAGCAAAAATGCACAACTTAAATGTGAAAGCCCATGTTGAGCAACTCTCAGACTTAAAAGGTGCCAAATTGGCAGCTGAGTTTGCTGCGCTGTCTGTGGATCATATTGAATATTTAGATCCTAAAGATATCCCCGCATTAAAAAGATCTGATACGGTAGCAGTGTTATTGCCCGGCGCATTTTATTATCTGAATGAAACCCAAAAGCCACCAGTTGCCGAGCTCAGAGCCAACAATGTGCCTATCGCCATTGCCACAGATTTAAATCCCGGTAGTTCACCTATAGCGTCCATTTTAACCATAATGAATATGGCCAGTGTGTTATTTAGTTTAACTCCGGAAGAAGTACTTTACGGAGTCACAGTTCACGCTGCCAAAGCACTCAATTTACCAAACAAAGGCCAAATCAACATCGGAAAGGATGCTGACTTATGTTTATGGGATATCGAACACCCTGCTGAACTGGTTTATGGCATTAACCAACATAGGCCAGTGGCTAAGTGGTTTGCTGGACGGCAGTGTTAAATATCATGACTAACGCTAAACTTGTAAAAACCTACCACTGGCAAGGCCGTGATGATACAGAAGACGGTCAAAATGGGCTGCGATGGCATCAGATAGTCGATACCCAGCCACAAACCACTAGTTGTGCCCTTCTCGGCTTCGAATGTGATTTAGGTGTGGCCTCCAATAAAGGCAGGGTTGGAGCCGTTAAAGGCCCAAATGCCATACGTAAAACCCTTGCTAACTTTGCTTGGCACGCTGATTGTGGTTTGCACGATCGAGGTAATATTGTAGCGGGAACACACTTAGCTGAGGCGCAAACGCACTATGCCCAACAAATAGCCAAAAGTTTAAATGAACATGCATTTGTTATTGGTTTAGGTGGCGGACACGAAATTGCTTGGGGCAGTTACCAAGGCTTAGTGCAACATCTTGCAAAAGATCCAACTAAAAAAATAGCCATCATTAATTTTGACGCCCACTTTGACTTACGTAATCCTTCGCTGGGTGCCAGTTCTGGCACGCCTTTTAGACAAATTTCTGAATATTGCCAGACTCACAACCGAGAGTTTCATTATGCATGTTTAGGTGTGGCTGAATCTTCCAATACCTCTGCGCTTTTTACTTATGCCAAACAAAGCCAAACACGCTATCTGCTGGATATTGATTGCAATCTCAACGCTGCCAAACAATTACTTGAGCCAATGCTGACTGCTGTAGATGAACTTTATGTCACTGTTTGCCTTGATGCATTTCCTGCAAGCGTTGCGCCTGGCGTCAGTGCACCTAGTGCTTTAGGTATTTCAGTAGAGTTTGTCATCAAGATGCTGCATTGGATAGCCAAATCACAAGATGTTTTTGACTTCAATTGGCAACTAACTGACATTGCCGAAATGAATCCTCACTTCGACATCGACAACCGCACGGCCAAGTTAGCAGCTCGGCTAGTTTACGAAGTGGTCAATTCAAAATTTGCGATTTAAAACCAAACAAAAAGGTATTGCACCTCAGAGGCGCCGAGAGCTCGGAGCAAAAATAAAGCCAATGGAATATTCAAATTTTGATCTACAGGTCACCAAAGATATTAACTAGCCAACCAATATTGTAAATTTTCGAACTGCACTCTATATTCATAACTGTTCAAAAATCAGTCAAAGGATCAATGACGTGATTGACTTCCTCGTTCTATATACCCAAAGCGGGCATCCAATATGATAGGCGCAGTTTCAACTTCATTACTCAACGTACGCAGTATGCCAACGCCCAGTAGTGCGATTTTAGGGCAACTCACTGAAGGCATGGTAATCAAAGGGGAAGGCCCTTTTGATAATTGGATACAACTCCATTACAAGGATACTTTTGGTTTTGTTTCAGCCCACTATTTGAGACCGGTTAATGACTTAGCCAGACTAACCGGCACAGTTAACACCAATAAATTAAATGTACGCCAAGCCCCATCAACCAGTGCCAAACACTTAGCAACAATTAGCCGAGGTGCGTCAATTAAAACGCTAGCCTTTTTAAATGACTGGTTAGAGATTGAGTTTAATGGTGAAACTGCCTATGTTGCGGCACGATTTGTCGATCTGGTTTACGTATCAAAAGGCTACTATGCCAAGGTCAGTGCAGACCTCCTGAATGTGCGCTCTGCACCCTACCCAAGCGCAAGTCTGTTTGGCCAAATCACTATGGGCGGACAAGTATGGGTAGAAGGCCAACAACATGATTGGAGTCAGATACGCTTTAATGGCAATAGGGGTTATGTGGCCAGTCGTTTTATCACCCCAATGACCGAAACAGCTATCAATGCGCAACAACAAGATCCTATTGCATTATCTGATCATCAAGACGATGTCATTATTCCTTCTGCTCATATTGAACAAGGATTATCCCGCCTTACCCCTACAACCATATTAACTGTTACTGGATCAAGTGAACAACGTAATGCCGCCGCGACATGGAATCGATGGGGCGCCTTATTAACTGACTTAAGCAACAACAAGCAACTCGACGTAGCCTGTGCCTTGGCGGTTTTGTGCGTAGAAAGCTCTGGCAAAGGATTCGAACAAAACAACAGTGATCGTATGATCATCCGTTTCGAAATTCATAAATTTTGGAAATTTTGGGGTCAACACAACCCGCAACAATTTCGACAACATTTTAGATATAGCAATGACAAAGTATGGCAAGGCCACGAATGGCGCAGGGAACCCATTGGCGAATGGCAGTCTTTTCATGGCCGTCAATCCAATGAATGGCAAATATTTGAATTTGCTCGTCAGTTAGATGAAAACGCAGCCATGTTGTCAATCAGCATGGGGGCACCACAAATTATGGGGTTTCATTTTGAGCGAATTGGGTATCAATCGGTGCTAGAAATGTTTAATGCCTTTGCTGGCAGTATTCAGGGCCAAGTTAACGGATTATTTAATTTTTTCTCACCCAGAATGCTGCAATACCTAAAAGATCTAGCCTTTGAAGATTTTGCTGGTATGTACAACGGTAAAGGTCAGAAAAAAGTCTATGGCGACAAAATACAAAAACACTATGGGGCATTTAAAAAGATGATGCCTAACCCAGAACAACAACATTCCTAGGAGGGAATATGAACGTTTTTTCTTTTATTAGTAACATCTTTGAACCTGCCGTAAAGTTAATTGACGAAATCCACACCAGCGACGAAGAAAAACTCAAACTTCAAGCGCAAATAAAAGCCGTAGAAAACGAATTACTGGCAAAAGTGATTGATTACGAAAGCAAGTTATTAGAGAGCAAAACGGCCATTATCACCGCCGAGGCCACGGGCCAATCGTGGATGCAACGTAACTGGAGGCCTATCACTATGCTTACGTTTTTAGCTTTAGTGGTATTCGATAGTTTTGGGTGGTTACCCAATCCACTAGCGGGTGACGCCTGGACTCTGTTACAAATTGGTTTAGGTGGCTATGTAGCAGGTCGCTCAGCTGAAAAAATGACACAACAATATTTAAAAGCACGACCTGCTGATGCAAAAGGCAACGATATGGCGAAAGGTTAACCTGCTAAACTTTTTAACCTTACTTAAGGGTAGGCACCAAATCTATTGGCGCTTACCCGGTTGATAACGCTCTACTGCCCGCTTCAACACATCGTCTTTATAATAAGCAACGTCTTTAAATTGCCCTTGAGCATAACGCTGCGCTTGATCATAAAAATGAGCAGAGCTGGGATCGCCACTTTGACCGCCTGCCAAAAGAGATTTGGCTTTTACCTTTTCACCAAATTCCACCACAGCTACAAAGCTATTACCTCTGTAACCATAAAGTTTTTTACTCCCATCCACACTTCGGGCACCAAAAGCCGCCAAAGCTCCCCAGCGGCCTGATGCTAAACCAATTGGAATACTTGGTTGCGTGTCGTCCACAGGCAAATCAATATCACCGGTGAGTCTTTGTAGTCGATTAATATCACCCCATGGTGTATCCCACTGGCCAAAATCGGCGATCAGCTTTTCTACTGCCAGTTCAAAGATCTTTAATCTCTCTGAACGCAGCGAATTAGTGCCAAAATGTTCGATAATTTGCATCAAACTTTTACTCTCTGGACGAGCACCCTCTGCCAAGTACTGCATGCCATAAAAATGCGCCAGCGACATGGCGCTAGAATCCACTGATACCCGATAATCCCATTGACGCAGAGCATTAATAGGTTCAGCTAAATTTCTAGGTGGATTGCGGGTTTCGTCATAAGCGTTAATTAGACCGGATATGAGGGTTTTAAAACCGGGTAAATAGGGGTCATAGGCCACCTCTATTAACTTATCTAAAGTAAAATCAGTTTGGTCTTTTAATACTTGTACCCCGTGAATACCTCTATAATTTTCAGGATCTGGGGCCATATAAGTCGGGTAATCTTCAGCTTTGGGACTAAATTCACCCGCGGCTGTGAAAGGCGTAGAATTAGCATTTTGGATCCAACCATTTTCAGGGTTAAGGATGCTAATGGTTTCATCTACTGTGTGCAGACCATTCCAGTCAGTGTTTTTAATAGAACCATTCACCGGCTTAGAATAATCAAAGCTAGGGTCACGCTTGGGGATAAAATTCCCGTGATAATACGCAATGTTACCGTCCGCATCGGCATACACAGTGTTGTTAGAAGAGTTAGTTCGCATATTCATCATGGTACGAAATCCATCATGGCTTGAAGTTTTAGTGCGAATAAACGATTGTTGCAATGCCGTCACCGGATCCCAATTGATACGTGTTGTGACCCATTGCCCATTCACCATATGAGTCACTGGCCCATGATGGGTACGATAAGTAGGGAAGGTTTGATATTTAATAGTGTCCCCATCCCGATACCTCAAGGAAACAAATGAGTTATCCACCTCTAATTCGTCACCGTCATATAGATAATATAAATCATCACCACGCTCGACAATGGTTTCAAGGTATTCATCCATAAAATCCACATGTGTCGAAGTGTGCATCCAGCCATTTTTTTCATTAAATCCCTGATAAACAAAAAACTGCCCCCAGGTCACAGCGCCGTAAGCGTTGAGGCCTTCTTCACTCACCACATGCACTTCTGGTCGAAAGTAGAACGAGGTGTGGGGATTGATCAATAACATGGCATGTCCAGATTTAGTCAACTTGCCAGAAATCGCAAAACCATTGGAACCGCTAGGCTCCGCCATAGCTAAATCTTGTGTATAAGGGCTATCAATTCTGCTGCCATAAAAGGCTTTTATACCTTTCACTGAAATTTGTTCGATATCACCACCAATTGACCCTTCAGAAAAAAACATCGGCATCCAAGGTTCAAAACGCGTCAACAGTGCAGGTTTGACTTCTGGATGTGTAGCCAGATAATAATTGAGCCCGTCCGCGAAGGCATCACATAAGGCTTTAAGTGATTCTGGAGAATTTTCATACGCTAATTTTGCTTGCGCAATAGTCATAAACAAACGGGCCCGCAAATCACTGTATAAGGCTTTTTTACCTTCAACCTCTGCAAGTCTTCCGATAGCCCATATATAATTGCGCTCTACCCGCTTAAAGTCATCTTCAGCTTGTGCATACAACAAACCAAATACGGCGTCTGCGTCTGACTTACCGTAGATATGTGGCACCCCAAAGTCATCGCGAATAATTTCAACCCGTTGAGCGCGAGCCGTCAATCGGTCAATTTCACTAATAGGTGGTGGTGAGGCACATGCGGATACAAAAAGTATCAGCAAAATAACAACAAATGATTTCAAACCAAAAGGAAGAGGCATAAATAATCCATTAAAAATTTAGTGGGCATATTAATGCTAACAAGCAGTTTATAATAAGTACAATAATTGTAACCTGTATAAATAAGCATCAACTCAGCTCGACTTTAGCAGCATATTTCCGTATGATGCGCGGCCTTTGTTTGTCGAGTGTTAGCCCACTTGTTAGGCATATCGATTAATTTTCTTTTTTCTGGACGACCTACTTTTGATTTCTACTGCAAATATCACCATGCAATTTGGCGCTGAGCCTTTGTTTGAAAACATCTCCGCTAAATTTGGCCACGGCAACCGCTACGGACTTATTGGTGCTAACGGCTGTGGTAAATCCACATTTATGAAAATCCTCAGTGGTGATTTAGTGCCGAGCGCTGGCAACATATCTATTACTCCAGGGGATAAACTAGGAACGTTAAGCCAAGACCAATTCGCTTTTGAAGAATACACAGTAGTTGATACTGTTATTATGGGCGACGCAAAACTATGGAAAGTTAAACAAGAACGAGATGCTATCTACTCAAAACCAGAAATGAGTGAAGCAGACGGCATGCATGTAGCTGAATTAGAAACCCAATTCGCCGAAATGGATGGTTACACCGCAGAATCTAGAGCCGGTGAAATATTGCTACAGGCAGGAATTGCTGAGCATTATCATTTTGGACTCATGGCACAGGTTGCTCCTGGTTGGAAATTACGGGTGTTGTTAGCACAGGCGTTGTTTTCTAACCCAGATATATTGTTGTTAGATGAACCCACCAACAACTTGGATATTTATACTATTAATTGGCTTGCTGGCGTGCTTAACGAACGTAAATGCACCATGATCATTATTTCCCATGACAGACACTTCCTAAATTCAGTGTGTACCCATATGGCGGATATCGATTATGGCGAATTACGAATTTACCCAGGAAACTATGAAGCATACCAAGCGGCATCTTCATTAATACAAGAACAGTTACTCACAGAAAATGCCAAGAAAAGCGCCGAAATTGACGAGCTGCAAGCGTTTGTAAATCGTTTCTCAGCGAATGCATCTAAAGCCAAACAAGCCTCTTCTCGTGCTAAGAAGATGGAAAAAATCACCTTAGACGAAGTAAAGTCGTCTAGCCGACGCACCCCTAAAATCATGCTTAAACAGCACAAAAAGCTGCACCGTCAGGCGTTAATCCTTGAACAATTGAGTCATGGGTTTGATGACAAACCACTGTTTAATAACGCAGATTTAATTCTAGAAGCCGGCGCTAAACTCGCAATAATTGGTGAAAATGGCGTGGGTAAAACCACCTTTTTACGCTGTTTAATTGATGACTTGCAAGCTAGTAGTGGTGTAGTCAAATGGTCTGAAAACGCCAGCATTGGTTATTGCCCACAAGACAGTACCGCTGACTTTGATGGCGATCTCACTTTATTTGATTGGATGTCACAATGGCGCACCCCTAAACATGATGACTTAGCAGTACGGGGATTATTAGGCAGCTTATTATTTACCGCTGACGATTTTAATAAAAAAGCCAAGGTCTGCTCGGGTGGCGAAAAAAATCGCTTGTTGTTTGGCAAGTTAATGATGTCAGATATTAATGTGTTAATAATGGACGAACCTACTAACCACATGGATATGGAAGCGATTGAAGCATTAAACAACGCCCTTAAAAAGTTTGATGGCACCTTGATTTTTGTTAGTCACGACAGAGAGTTTGTTTCATCATTAGCCACGCGAGTCATTGAAATTAGCAATCATGAAGTCATTAATTTCCAAGGCACTTACAACGAATACCTATCCAGTCGTGAGGCTTCTCAAAAGGTAGCATAGCGTTAACTTCTGGAAAAAGCTGTCTCAATAAAATACAGTGAGCAAAAAACAAAACGAGACGCCGATGCAACAACATGATGCTTTACCTCTAACTGATTTTATAGAATATCCACCAGCAGAAATGCTGGTGCGCTCTGAGCAATTTTATGCAGATATAAAACGTCGCCATAGCATACGCAAATTTAGTGATCGTCCGGTCGACAAAACTATCATTGAAAACTGCATCAAAGCGGCAGGCACTGCGCCTAATGGCGCCAATCACCAACCTTGGCATTTTGTAGCTATACATTCAAAAGAAATTAAATCACAAGTGCGCCAGCAGGCTGAAGCCCACGAAAAAGGTTTTTACCAAGGTCGCGGAGGGGATGAATGGTTAGGTGCATTAAAACCTTTAGGCACTGATGCTGATAAACCTTATTTAGAGCACGCCCCTTGGCTCATCGCTATTTTCAGTCAAAAGAATACACAACTAGAAGATGGTAATAAACAAACTAACTATTACGTGCATGAGTCTGTAGGCATTGCTACGGGATTTCTTATCAACGCTTTGCATCACAGTGGCCTGGTAACGCTTACCCATACCCCCAAACCTATGAGTTTTTTATCCAAAATATGCGACCGCCCAGATAACGAGCGACCCTATATGTTATTAATTGTGGGTTACCCTGCAGAAGATGCCACTGTGCCACAGCACGCTTTGAGTAAAAAAGAATTAAGTGAAATAGCTAACTTTATTTAAGTCACCTGAAGTGCCGTGTACTTTTATCTTGGTAAACTATTGTTGTAAAAGTAATATCCGCCGCCCTTAGTCATATCATATTTTTCCAGCAATTTATGGTACTCGGCAGTATTACGAAATTTAACAAATTCTCGATTGAATGCTTCTCGCAAATCGGGATCCTGAATCGCTGCGCTGTATTGAGTTGCTGCAAACAGATTATGCACCTGCATTTTTTCCATTTGCCCAGTTCCCGTTAGCAACTTTGCAAAATACTTAAATATGTTGATGTCCATAACAACTACGTCAACTTTGCCAGTTAGCAATAATTCCACTTGATTACGTTGTTCTGGTAACTCGATATACAATGGACTTTGTTTAGTGGCCTCTGCAAAGGCTGATCCTAAGACCCTTTTAGCATTCTGAAAAGCGACCACGACTAAGGATTTCAACTCTTTAAATTCATCCAATTTAATCGATTTTTTTAATAAACTAACAGCAACATTTTGATAGGTAACATAAGGTAGGCTTAATATTTCGGCTTCTACTCCACCTTGCTTAATTTGAGTTAGCCCAATATCTGCCTTCACTTGTTTCATGGTTTCGTAAGTACGTCCATAAGGCACATACAACATAGAAATGTCGTGTCCCAATTTAGCGAAAATACCACGCATAAGATCAACTTCGAAGCCAGAATCTTCTTCAGGAATGACATAGGGAGGTTTTGATAAACCTGCAACCAAAACTAATTCTTTAGAATTAAGGTTCTGTGCAACCAAAATCAAAAGAAACCAACAATATTTTATTATCGAATACAAATGAGAAAATCCTGATCCAAATAGAATAACAATCGCTATTAGACAAACATATATTTCACAGCTAATGGCGATAGTGTACCCTTTATTACTCCACTATTATCAGACTTATTGTGATTAAGGCTTTTATAATTGATAAAATTTTTTAACTTATTGTTATTTTTACCCTTATTCACCAACGCATGCCCGAACTGGCAAGCTGCCGTCGAAAATGGTCAGACCTCTGGGTGGGACTACCAACTTAACCCACATAATATAGCTATCACTAACGATCCACTAGATACCCAATCGCAGGTTATCAAACTGACCCTTGCACCAGACTCAACCTGGCCAAACGGCCACACCAGAACTGAAGTTAAGCACAACGGCTGCACAACCAACGAAGGTGAAAGTACCTTTTTATCTTGGGAATTCTTTTTAGATAAACCTATAAAAACCCTTAACAATATTGCTTATTGGGAAACAGATAACAGCTATCTGCAAAGCATGGGATTTTTTGTAACTCCTAAAATAGAAAACCACAAAATTGCCACCGAATTGTCATTTTTTAGCAGTCTCCCAAAACGCAAGATCCACTGGCAAGAAAGGCTGCAGATTGGCGAATGGCATAAAATTGCAATGGCCATCACATGGTCTGAGTCGCAACAAAGTGGACATATTAGTGTATGGTTTAACCACCACCCTGCCCTTGTCAAACTACCAGTACAAACTAAACCTGATGGGAATAAATTATTTATGCAACTTGGTTTACATCGCAATCAAGCTGAAGCGGCAATAGACAGTATATACCTGCGTAACGTCAAAGAAGTAACAAGCCTAAAACAGTTATTAAATAAGTAAATTTGTGATGATTTGATTTTATAAAATTCATCCCTGAATTTTACTTTATGAAGCTTAGTGCTGATGTGCCAATTTCTCCCCAAATAAAGGAGCAAGACTCAGTAACTTGTAACAATACATTGGTGTAATTGTGATAGCTCAAATACGACTGGCCTTGGTTTTCCTTTAAGGCAGTTCAAAAACTAAAGCCTTAACCAACTCTTCACCAGTTGACGTAAAAACAAGCTCATCTTCATCAGTAATTTTAAGCCCATCCCCAGGTGCCATTACAACACCATTAACTTGCAAAAGACCACTGACTAAGTGCACATATTGATTAGGCAGGTCACTGGTTAAGTGGGTTTGTTTTCCAGAAGATAAAATCAATTGATGGAGATGCATATCTTGTTTGATCTGCAATGTGCCATTTATACCATCAGGACTAATAATATGAATTAAACCTTCGTCTTGACCAAAGTTTTTTTGTTGATAGCCAGGCTTTTGTCCTTTGACCTTAGGTTCGATCCAAATCTGCAACAATTTCAAGACGTCTGTGCTCGAAGGATTATGTTCACTGTGTGAAATACCGCTGCCTGCCGACATCAATTGGAATTCACCTGCTGGCAAAGTTTCAATATTCCCTTGGCTATCTTTGTGGGCGATTGTACCTTCGAGTACATAACTGATAATTTCCATATCACGGTGCCCGTGAGTATCGAACCCCTTACTAGGTTGAATACTATCGTCGTTGATCACCCGTAGCTTCGAAAACCCCATATGCTGAGGATCGTAATAATCGGCAAAAGAAAAAGAAAAACGGCTGTTTAACCAGCCATGATCTGAGCTACCGCGCTGTGATGATTTTCTTAAAACTAACATAATGCTTTCCTCTTTTAAGTTAATGAGGAAAGTATAGGCGCGTTACTTCTGAAAAAATAACGCAACATTCAGCCCAATTTGTTCTATTTTTTAGAACAGTTTATCCTGATGTTATGAAACACTTAAAACCTTAAAAGATTGCCATTTTTTGTACGTCAACGAACGCCACAACCATTCTAAGGGACCAAACTGGTAGTGCTTTAACCACCAGCTAGACAATGGAATTTGTATAATAACTATCGCCAGTACAATTAACATTTGTGATGCCCGAGATACTTCACCATAAAGTCCCCCCGCATAACCATAAAATAGACTAGATAGAATAATAGAATGCATAATGTAATTGGTTAAAGCCATACGCCCCATCGGGGCTAATTTGGCTAACAGCTTTTGCCATTTAGGTGAGTCTAACAGCCTAATCAACAGTCCAAGATAACCTGCAGCCATAAAAAACTGACCGCCATTAAATAGAACATTCCCTACTGCTTGAATAGGTTGTATATGCTCCACTGCAGGGTGCCCTATAATTACTAATCCTCCTACAGTCACAAATAATCCTACACCTAGACCAATACGAGCCATATAACCAAATAGCTTAGGATATTGTGCATGATCTTTGATCGCACCGGATACAACTAGCCAATATCCAAGTAAAAAGATAGGCAATAACAAAGTCAGAGCGAAAATTGGTGTAAATATTAACCACATCATCGAAGCCTTGGCTCTAAACACTGTTGCCTGCCAATAACTGCCATCTCTTAGGGCCGCGATTTCATCTAAAGCTGATTGTTCATGCTCTTGTTCAGATTCAAAGATCTGTTGTGCCTGTTCTTGAGGTGTTAATTCAATCTCTTCTGATTCAACAAGGTCTTCTTCAACTAATTCGGGATCAGCTTGCTCTTGTACCTCATTTGTAAGCTCTTTTGGTAACTCCTCTGATATCTCTGGCTCCACCACTTCTGGTGATAATAACGCCTTAGCCTCAGCATCAGCTTCAAGTTGTGAAACTAATACTCTTATTTCTTGCCTTTCTTGCCATTGCTCAGAAACAGATTGGCGGTCTAAAAACACCCCAAAACCTACCCCAGCAAAACTAGCCATTAGCATGGGAATACTTAACCACCACAAAGCCAACTTTAATATAGAGCTAGGATTGTTGAATTTCTGGAAACGTTTTTTGCGTAACAAATAAATAAAACCCAACATCAGCAAACCAGCAAAAGCGTAGTCATGTAAAATATCGCCTTGCCACAAAAAAAACATATGTAATAAACCAAACACAAATAACACGAACATTCTGCGGGTAAACCATGCTCCAAAGGGTCTGCCTTTGTCCATTGCCTGAGTTAACATTACCGCAAAGCCCATTCCAAACAAAAGCGCAAAAAGTTTATAAAACTTCCCCTCTACAAAACATCTAACAAGCCAACCGGCCGCATGATCAAGACCCGTTAGGTCAGGATTAAAACCACCAAGATTACTAATGGGTCGGCCAAACCACTCAATGTTCATCAATAAAATGCCAAGCAGTGCAAAGCCTCGCAATATGTCTAAGGCGTTTATTCTTTGATTGGGAGCGACGGGAGCAAGAGAAGGGGCTGGTGTGATTATTTCTGAAGATGGAGCAATGTCGTGTTGTTCAGGCTGATCCTTGTCAGACATTATGGTTCCTTATTTATAAATATCGAATAAGAGTAAGCCCAGCTTATTAATTTGTCTAGACAACAATGTTACAGGCTATGTGGAGTGATTAATGCCAAGCCATTTTGTCTATCAACACTAGCCTCTTAAATAAATAGAGATATCAGCAAACAACTGACTAAGCCTATCAATGAAATCAAAGTGGTCATAACTGTCCAGCTCTTTAAGGTGTCTTTTTCGCTCATACCTAAATAACGACTCACCAACCAAAAGCCAGAATCATTGACGTGTGACATAATAGTTGCACCAGACGATATTGCAATGACCAATAAACCTAACATGGCGGCAGACATGGGCTGTAGTTCCAATATTGGGGCGATGAGACCGGCACCAGTAATCATGGCAACTGTTGCCGAACCTTGGGCAATCCGCGTAATAGCCGCCAATAAGAACCCTAAGACCAATACTGAAAATTGCGCTTCGATAAATACCGAAGCCAACATCTGTCCTACCCCGGAATCAATCAATACTTGTTTAAACGCGCCACCCGCACCGGTAATCAAAATAACAACACCTGCAGGCTCTAAACCTTTATTAGCGATTTTAAGCAGTGACTGTTTATTTAAGTCACATTTTTTATGAGCAACCAACAGCGCCAATATTGTCGCCATAGTTAGCGCCACAAATGGATGACCTAAAAAGCTAAGGATCGCTAATAACACACTATCTTGAGGCAGAAAAAAAGGGCTAGTAGTGGCCAACATTATCAGCATTAATGGCAATAAAATAATTGAGGCAACCCATGCAAAACTTGGTGCAGGTACTTCAGAAGGTTTCTCTTGAGTTTTATGCGCATCAGGCACAGTAATGAAAATTCTTTTACTAATAAATTTACCAAACAAGGGACCAGCGATAATCATTGCGGGGATCCCTGTTAATGCGCCAAATAAGATAACCCAGCCCAAATCGGCATGAATCAACTCAGCAACAGCAATAGGGCCGGGCGTAGGGGGGATAAAACTATGGGTGATAGCCAATCCCGCTAATAGGGGGATTGCATAAAATAAAAGTGAGCGCCCAGAACGGTTGGCTAGTCCATATAACAGTGGCGCTAAAATAATAAAGGCCACATCAAAAAATACCGGTATAGCCACAATAAAACCCGTAAAACCTAAACTCCATTGCACTTTTTCTGGCCCAAATGAACGCACTAAACTGCCAGCAATACGTTCAATGCCACCAGAGCTTTCTAGTATTTGCCCCAGAATGGCACCTAATCCAACAACAATGGCCACAAAGCCTAGTGTGCCACCCATACCATTCTTAATAGAGATAATAACTTGTTGTGGTTCTAAACCAGACCCTAGCCCCACCAACAGACTAGTGACTAACAGAGCGAGAAAAGCAGGAACACTTAAAGTGATAACCAGAAACAGTAATAATGCTATCCCTGCTCCAGCCACAAAAAACAAACTCATATCCATGGTAATACCTTATTTTTAAACTTTATTCACACCACTTAATCATGTTGACTATGGGTTTATACATAAGAAAAAATAAAACTGTATTCTGCGAACTGCGCTTCCCAACTGTTAAACTGTGGTTAATAAACATCCTATAACAATTAACATTTAATGTAGTGAAAGTTTCTTGCAAAAGCGGTTATTAAAAAGACATGGCAGTTTCGATCTATCTCATCCCCCCTTTTTTGCTAACAAGTGAATAACCCTTGGAATTTGTTTAGTACTCTAGATTAGACAAAAAAAAGCCTGAATATCTCTGCGACATATTCAGGCAATTAAACACTATTGTTCTTTTAGAAAATCAATTGAGGGTAACAAACTCCTCGCCACTGGTTGGGTGGATCGCCACACAAGAATCAAAATCAGCCTTAGTTGCGCCCATTTTCATTGCTACGCCAAAGCCTTGGAGTATTTCATCCATTCCTGCGCCTATACCGTGCAAACCTACTACTTTTTGGTTTTCGCCTGCACATATCAACTTCATGCGAGTCATTTGGCGATGTTTAGTGACAGCCGTGTACATAGCCGCAAAACCTGAGTTGTAAACAGTGATATTAGCTTCGCCATATTCCTCAATGGCTTCAGCTTCACTCAAGCCAATTGTACCAATAGGTGGATGACTAAAAACAACTGTAGGAATTAGGGAGTAGTCCATATGCGCGTTGGTTTGCCCATTAAATAAACGTTCAGATAACAAACGACCAGACTTAACTGCTACAGGAGTTAATTCAACGTAACCAATGTTATCGCCCACTGCGTAAATGCCGTCGACGTTAGTATTTTGGAATTTATCGACTTTAATGTAGCCACGTTCGTTTAACTCAACACCGGTATTTTCTAAGCCTATTCTATCGTTGGCGGGTTCACGGCCTATTGCCCAAACCACACAATCAGTATCGATTGACTTGCCGCTTTCAAATTCAATAGTTAAAGAGCCATCAGAATTTTTTATCACTTGAGTAGGTGTGGCATGGGTATGTAAAGTTGGACCATCTTGAGCCATAAGCTCTACCAAAGTCTCAGATAACATAGTGTCAAAAGTACGCAGTGGCGCATGTTTACGAACCACTAAGTCGGTTTTTGTGCCCAGCGCGTGCATGACACCTGCTAGTTCAACTGCGATATAACCAGCACCAACGACAACAGCCCGCTTAGGTTGCTCTGTTAGGTCGAAGAAACCATTTGAATCGATGCCCAATTCAGCACCTGGAATTTTAGGCTGCGTAGGGCGTCCACCTGTGGCAATCAATATATGATCTGCGGTGTACTGCTTACCGTTCACTTCGATAGTGTTTTTATTCACAAAAGTGGCGAAACCATTGATTAAGGTCACCCCATTTTTTTCGAAACCACTTCCATAACTACCGTGAATACGTTTTATGTAGGCTTCGCGGCTATCCACTAAGGTTTGCCAATTGAAGTTATTCACTGTGACATCAAAACCATAATCAGGTGCATACAGGTTAATTGCTTCAGCGACATGAGCGCCAAACCACATGACTTTTTTCGGAACACAGCCCACATTGACGCAAGTACCGCCAATCGCATTTGCTTCTACCAATGCTACTTTTTTACCGTGTTTAGCGGCACGATTTGCCGAAGCGATACCGCCACTGCCGCCACCAATACATATATAATCAAAATCTGCCATGAATCTGCCTAATTAAAAATATTTAGTTGAAGATAAAGCTTAACTGACAAAAATGACACCGCAATTTATCTATTAATGCAATCTAGTCAGTCGATGGAATTCTAGGATTAGATAGAACGACAATACTGAAATTAAATTACACAGGCAAAAATTTAATACACCAACAAGCGGTCTGCTATTGAGATTTCGTCTAAGCAACCCAATTTCTTTGAATAACTGTAAAGAGAAGAGTACTTTTATGAGCAACCCTATTACTGACTTATCTGGCCTCCCCAAATTTTCGGCCATCAAACCTGAGCATATTCAACCCGCTATCAAACAAGCTATTGAAGCCTGTAAAACTAAAATTACCGAGTTGTTGAATCAAAACACTTACAGCTGGGATAGCCTAGTGGCGCCTATTGAAGAAATAGACGATCAACTTAGTCGTAAATGGTCTCCTGTTTCGCATATGAACTCAGTGGTCAGCAATGATGAACTTCGAGAAGCCCATGATGCCTGTTTACCTTATTTATCTGAATACGGTACTTGGGTTGGCCAAAACACGGACTTGTACAACGCCTATTGCCAAATCGAAGCTAGTGATAGTTTTGCTGACTTATCAGAAGCGCAACAAAAAGTGATCTCCCATGCTATTCGAGATTTTAAACTATCAGGTGTGGCTTTGGATGACACCAAAAAGGCGCGTTATGCCGAAATACAAAGTCGTTTATCAGACCTAGGGTCAACCTTTAGCAATAATGTAATGGATGCAACCTTAGGCTGGCAAAAGCAAATTACTGATGAATCGCAACTAGCTGGATTACCCGAATCAGCTTTAGAAGCGGCTAAACAATTAGCCGAAAGTAAAAATCTAACTGGCTGGTTATTTACCTTAGACATTCCAAGTTATTTACCCGTTATGACCCATGCAGATAGCGCAAAGTTACGAGAAGAAATGTATCGCGCTTATACGTCTCGAGCATCTGATCAGGGGCCGAATGCAGGTAAATGGGATAATACCGAAATCATCAACGAAACCTTAGGTTTACGGCAGGAACTAGCGCAACTATTAGGCTTTAAACATTTCTCTGAATATTCATTAGCAAGTAAAATGGCCAATTCAAGTGAGCAAGTAAATGGCTTTTTACAAGACTTAGCAAAACGCTCCAAACCACAGGCACAACAAGATATTCAGACTCTTACCGCTTATGCCCAAGAACACTATCAAACAGATAAATTACAAGCTTGGGATTACGCTTATTACAGTGAAAAGTTAAAAGAGCAAACCTACAAAATTTCTGATGAACAATTGCGCCCCTACTTTCCCGAAAATACTGTTGTGAAAGGTTTGTTTGAGGTGATATCACGTTTATACGACTTAACCATAACACCTCGCGACAACGTAGACACATGGCATAAAGATGTGCGTTTTTATGATATTCATGACGAGACTGGTGCACTGCGTGGCAGCTTCTACTTTGATTTATTTGCTCGTGAGAAAAAGCGCGGTGGCGCTTGGATGGACGAATGCCAAGTGCGCAGACAAAAATTAGACGGTAGCCAGCAATATCCAGTTGCCTATTTAACCTGCAACTTTAATGGCCCGGTAGGAAACAAACCCGCGTTATTTACCCACGACGAAGTGGTCACTTTGTTCCATGAATTTGGTCATGGCATCCACCATATGCTGACAAAAATAAACGTAGGTGGCGTGTCGGGCATCAACGGCGTGCCTTGGGATGCAGTAGAATTACCTAGCCAATTTTTAGAAAATTGGAGCTGGCAACCAGAAGCCTTAAGTTTTATTTCTGGGCACTTTGAAACAGGCGAGCCGCTTCCTAAAGTTTTACTTGAGAATATGTTAGCAGCCCGCAACTTTCAATCAGCCATGCAGATGCTCAGGCAGCTAGAATTTAGTTTATTTGATTTTGGTTTGCATGAAAATTTTGTTGCTGGAGAAACCAATGTGCAGCAATGGTTAGACGAGGTACGTAAGCAAGTTGCAGTGCTCATTCCACCTAGTTTTAATCGTTTTCAAAATAGCTTTGGACATATTTTTGCCGGCGGTTATGCTGCGGGTTATTACAGCTACAAATGGGCTGAAGTGCTTTCATCTGACGCTTTCAGTCGTTTTGAAGAAGAAGGGATTTTTAATCGTCAAACAGGCCATGACTTTTTGACTAACATACTAGAAATGGGAGGAAGCAAAGACCCCATGCAGTTGTTTATAGCGTTTAGAGGTAGAGAGCCTGAAGTGGATGCTTTACTCCGTCATTCTGGCATAACCGCTTAAAGCCATTGCTAATAAAGCAGGGCGACTAAAAAGACAAAAGACCTAAAACCACAGAGATCGAAAAGGGCACAGAACAAAGTCGGGGTAATCCTGATTCTCTGTGCCCGTAGCCTCTTTGTAGCTCAGCGCTCGGTGGTTAACCCCTTTTACTTAGAATTATAGTCTTGCCACTTACCTGCGACCACAGATATTAAAAAGTAGAAAACATGCTTAATTTGGAAACCTTTAAACAAATCAATCAACGAGCCTGCGAGCGAAAAGGAGGCCCGCAAGCCTTGTCAGCCATAATCGACACGCCTCTGGACAATCACACACTGAGTCAAATTGGTGACGATAGATTTTTAGCCGAGTTCACTAAAAAAGTATTCCAGTCGGGCTTTGTTTGGCGAGTGGTGAGAAATAAATGGCCTGATTTTGAGCGAGTATTTTTTGATTTTAATATCGAAAAAATACTTTTAATACCTGATGAAATGCTCGAACAAAAGGCCACAGACCCAAGTATTATTCGCAATTATACCAAAGTTCGGACGATCCGAGACAACGCCATAATGATTGATACAGTTGCTCGCGAGCATGGTAGTTTTGCAAAGTTTGTTGCTGATTGGCCAAGTGAAGATATTATTGGCCTTTGGGCTTATTTAAAAAAACATGGCGCTAGACTCGGCGGTAACACTGGCCCTTATGGTTTGCGGGCTATGGGTAAAGATACCTTTTTACTAACTAATGATGTGGTGAGTTATTTTACCAATCGCGATATTATTTCTGGTTCTGTACAATCCAAACGAAGCCTAACTGCCATTCAGCAAAGCTTTAACGAACTGCAACAACAAAGCGGCCTGTCATTACAGGAATTGAGTATGATTATCTCTAAAAGTGTCGGAGATAATTATATCTAGCCAGTGTTCTGGTTATTTTAATCAACAGTAAGATAATTTCTCTATTAGTTCTATTTTAAATATATCGCCTCAAAAAACGCCGAATTTATTGCATTGGCGACTGAATACTACCTACTCAAAATTTAAGTTTTTAGCTACCATCTTGCTAATGTTACATTTACATAAATTTAACAATGAATTGTTTAAATACTGTGCTCTTCATGGACTTTTTAGTGAGTCCTTTATCTTCGGTTGCTGAAAATGCAAAACATCTGCTGTTTTATGCTCGCCACATGGGCCTAAATCAGCGACTTACCTCAGAAGCACTAGCAGCCATTGCAGGTTGGAATGACATTAATCCCATTGACGCTAATTAACGGCTTACCTAGTTTAGGAAATCAATCCCGAGCGCCTATGAATACTTTAGTTTTACGGTATCTACCTGGGATTTTGTTCAATACCAAAGGCAAAGTGTTGCTTCAAGCCATGGGTATTACACATCAATACAATTATGAATTAGCTGCAACTGTTTTGACAAAAATGACTGAAGAGCACACTACTGCTACCAATATTCGTATTCAAGCTTTGGAGTTGTTGAATATAAGGTTTCCCAGTAATCCGATAATTGTTAGCAAAGGCCTTTTAAATAGGCCTTTGCTTGATATAGAAACCACCATATTAGTAGTGGTATTAGCACAAGACGATCAGGATGGTTTGCAAATTTTGTTCGAGTTTTTAGCCTCTGATTCAATCCCATTGCAACAAATCGCACTGGTAAAAATGTCACATTAATTTTAAATCACAACCAAGCTCAACCTATAATTACGTTAACCAAAGGTGAAAACATGAATAAAATTTTACTTTCTTGCTATTTAGCGCTGACTTTAATCGGACTAACGGCTTGCTCTGCCTCACAAAACAACAAAGAAGAAAAAACTATAGCCCCTCCTGTGAGTGTGCAATTATGGTCAGTCAAAGATGCCCTTGAAAAAGACTTTAAAGGCACTTTACAACAGCTCGCAGATATGGGATTTCAAGGTGTAGAGTTTGCCGGAAATTTTGGTGAATTTTCAAATAATCCAGAAGGGTTAAAAGAATATTTAACCTCTTTGGGTCTAAAAGCTAGTGGAGCGCACGTTGGTTTTGAAGGCCTAAGAGGCGACAAATTAGAACCGACACTCAACTTCTTAAAAGTATTAGGCGTTGATTTAGTTGTTGTGCCTATGGATAGTCGAGCCTGGAGTGCCGATGGCGTGGCAAGTTTAACCTCGGAATTAACAGAATTATCTAGCAAACTTGCCCAAAAAGGCATGTTGATTGGTTACCATAATCACGACAAAGAATTCGACGCATATCAAGAATCGACTTATTGGGATTACATTGCCAAAAACACCCCACAAAATGTATTACTTCAGCTAGATGTAGGTTGGGTAAACTTTGCAGACAAAGATGCCGTTGAATACGTTAAACGTTACGCCGGACGCACATTAACTACTCATATCAAGATACGTAACTATCATGGTAAAAATAGAACTCCTCAAGGTGCAAGCCCTATTCTAGGAGAAGACCAGTACGACTGGGCAACTTTGATTAAAACTCAAGCTCAAGTAGGGGGTACACGTTGGTTAGTCTTAGAGCAAGAAGAATATCCAGATGGGCTATCTTCGATGCAAGCAGTTAAAAAATCCAAACAAGGTTTAGATAAAATAATTGCCTCACTTTAACTTTTAATACGCCCTCTCCTCAGTCGATTACAATATTATCGGCTGAGGTTATGCTATTAATATCCTCCAATACTCTTGTTAACCAAACCACCTCATTCAAAAAGCTACAAACATTCACTGTTGGCGCACGCTTTAATTGGGTAAACTAGCTGCAATTGATATCCAAGGAACACTCATGAGCGCGTCTGAAACACCTGAAACTAAAACACCAGAAGAACAAACCACTCACTTTGGCTTTAAGCAGGTAGAGTCCAGCCAAAAAGTGAATATGGTTAAAGAAGTGTTTCAGTCGGTCGCAGCCAAATACGACATTATGAATGACTTGATGTCTTTGGGTGTGCATCGTTTATGGAAACGTTACACCATAGATTGCAGCGGTGCCCGTGCTGGACACAAAGTGTTGGATTTAGCCGGAGGCACAGGGGATTTAACCGCTAAGTTTTCGCGTATTGTTGGCGAGTCAGGGCAGGTGATATTGGCGGATATCAATGATGCCATGTTAAAAGTGGGCCGGGATAAATTGCGTGATAAAGGCATAGTAGGCAATGTGCAATATGTGCAAGCGAATGCCGAAGCACTCCCCTTCCCAGATAACAGTTTTGATATTATTACTATTGCGTTTGGACTGAGAAACGTCACAGATAAAGACAAAGCGTTAGCGTCAATGTATCGAGTATTAAAACCTGGCGGTCGTTTGTTGGTGTTGGAATTTTCAAAACCCACAAACGAAATGTTAAATAAGGCCTACGATATGTATTCGTTCCATTTGTTGCCTAAAATTGGTCAGCTTGTGGCTAATGACGCAGATAGTTATCAATATTTAGCCGAGTCTATTCGCATGCACCCAGAGCAAGAAGTACTCAAAACTATGATGGATACCGCAGGATTTGAACACACCACATACCATAACTTAACAGGTGGTATAGTCGCGCTGCATAGAGGCTTTAAATTTTAGTATGCCTTTTGCTCAATTAATGACTTCAGGTATCGAGTTGGCGATAAATCAATTGCTTAAGCTCGATGAAGATAGCCAAGAACGCTTGAAAAAATTAGCCGGAAAATCTTTGCAAGTAACAGTCAAAGAATTGCCTTGGCCATTACTCTTTACTTTTTCAGAGCAAATAGATGTGCGCACAGTTATTGGTGCTGAAGAAGGTTTAGAACCCTCTGAAATGGTAGATTGTTTAATTGAGTTAAATTTAGAGACCTTGCCCAAGCTCAAAGATAGCAGCCAACTCACCCAACTTATTCAGCAAAAGCAGCTCAATCTAATCGGCGATATTTATGTGGCACAAACCTTTAGTACCTTACTCAAAGAGTTAGACATTGATTGGGAAGAGCAGCTCTCTGGGTACACTGGCGATGTGGTGGCTCACCAAACCTTTGCTAGCATGAGAGCCTTGTTCGATTCCGCTAAAATGCAATTAGAACAAGGAGCGATTGAACTGAGTGAACGTTTAACCCAAAGTGATTCAATTGCGGTCAAACCAAAGGAAGTATACGAATTTAGCCTAGGTGTGAATGAAGTACGAAGTGCAGCAGAACGATTGTCAGCCAGGATCGCTTTATTAGAGCAAGGCAAAAAAGTCGAAACAGGAACAGATAGCTAACGTGAGAATTCTACGCTTTTATCAGATTAACAAGGTGATGTTGCAACACGGGCTAGATGAGCTCATTCCCAGTAAATGGCTACCTTGGTATGCAAAACTAGGCCGAATTAGTTTTTTTTGGTTGCGAAATAAACACCCAGATAAATCTCAAGGCACACGTGTTAGGTTGGCGTTACAAACATTAGGCCCAGTATTTATCAAGTTTGGGCAGATGTTATCTACTCGCAAAGATTTGTTACCTGCGGATTTGGCGACTGAGTTGTCTATACTGCAAGACCAAGTTGAGCCATTTGACCCTGAAGTTGCAAAACAAATTATTCGCCAAGCCTTAGGTTTGGCGGAGCTCGAAGAGGTGTTTAGTGAATTTGAAACTAAACCATTAGCCTCAGCATCAATCGCACAAGTACATGCCGCCAAACTAAAAGATGGCAATCAAGATGTGATTGTTAAAGTTATTCGCCCCAACATTAAACACACTATTCAATCTGATATTGAATTGATGCGCACCGTAGCCAGTGCATTGCAGAACTTATTACCCGATGGCAAACGTTTACGCCCAGTTGAAGTGGTCGAAGAATACGAACGCACTATAATCGATGAATTAGATTTAACTCACGAAGCCGCTAATGGCATTCAGTTTAAGCGCAATTTTGAAAACTCAACGGCTTTGTATGTTCCGACCATCTATAGCGACTACAGCCATAAAAACGTGATGGTAATGGAACGCATTTACGGTACACCTATTTCTGATGTCAAACAATTAGTGGCTCGTGATACCAATATGAAAAAATTGGCTGAACGTGGTGTTGAAGTATTTTTTACGCAAGTTTTTAGAGACAGTTTTTTCCATGCGGATATGCATCCCGGCAATATTTTTGTATCCACGGTTAACCCTAATGATCCCCAATATATCACCATAGATTTTGGCATAGTTGGCACCCTAAATAGTGAAGACAAACGTTATTTAGCAGAAAATTTTATCGCTTTTTTTAATCGAAACTATCGTAAAGTAGCTGAATTACATGTGGACTCAGGATGGGTACCCTCGAATACCGATATCGACGACTTTGAAGCTTCGATTCGCAAAGTGTGCGAGCCTATTTTTCAGAAGCCTTTAGCTGAAATTGAATTTAGTAACGTTTTACTGCAACTGTTTAACACCGCTAGACGTTTTAATATGGTGATCCAACCACAACTGGTATTGCTACAAAAAACCCTACTGTACATTGAAGGCTTAGGCCGTCAGTTATACCCACAGCTTGATTTGTGGAAAACCGCCAAACCATTTTTAGAGAACTGGATGAAAGAACAAATTGGGTTAAAAGCCATGTATCAAAAGATTTCAACTAATCTGCCTTACTGGTCTGAGAAATTACCCGAAATACCGGACTTAGTGTTTGACACCTTAAAACAAGTTAAAAAATTACCTGAGCAGCAAAAACTACAATTTGAATTGCAACAACAACAATTAAGACAGCAACACCGTAGCTCACAGTTACTTTTGGTGGGCGCCACCTTTATTGTTTGCGCAGCGATATTGCCAATTTATCAACCACATTGGTGGCCAAGTGTTTGCAGTTTAACCGTGGGATGGGTGAGTTGGATCCTTGCTTGGCGTTTTAAAACTTCTTAGGTTTGTCATAAACTGTCATAGCTGCGAATCACTAGCTATCGCCAAAATAACCTTCAAGTCTCAAAGCAATGCCGTAAGAAGCTTTAAAATCTTCGTCGCGGCGCCACAAAATAAAAGGCTCAACCTCATAAAATAGCCACTTACGTAGGGCATTTTTACGCCACCTAAGACTCACTAAATATTCATCCAAATGGTAATTTGGTCGACTTAGGCCTTCAATATAAAAACCTGCAATCAAGGCATTTTTTTCATCGAATTGTGTCAGTTTTTGCAAGCTATGTTGCCATAACCAATCGTTACTATTATCTCTATAATAGAAATTATTATTCCACCTGAATATTGAGTTTTTAGTGGCACTATGGGCTAATTGCCAAGAAAAATTTGCCCCTAATCCGTCACTACTATACATGTAGGCCGAGGTCTCCCAATGTAGGTTAGTTTTTTCAGACAACAAATGAGTGTTGCGGTAGCGACTTTTAACAAACGCCTGTAGTCGACGCCCCACGCCAATACGATGGGATAAGCCACTCTCAGGACTGCTTCGCCAGCGCAGGGCTAAACTGAATCGATTTCTTTCTTCAAAGGCATTATTACCCGACGCTTGGATGTCATTATTTGGTCTGTCATCGTCGTAGTCAGAAAAAACTAAATCCACACGATTTTTTAGGTTGGGCAATTTCACTCTAATTTTAAAACGAGTTTCAAATTCATTGAAATGCCGACTTCTGGGCTCCCAACCTAAGCGAATGCGTGCCTCACCATAGGCCTGTTCATTATGAGTAAACTCCTTAAGCGCAAAAAAATCATCAAACCACATAGCACTAGAGTTGACCGATGAGGCAATGCTTTGATGCATGGTATCTAACCATGGATAATCTTCTTTTGTCTCTTGCGCATGACTATTTGTTATAAGCGCGATACTGACAAAAAACAATAAAGGAGCTTTTTTCACACTTTTCCTTACTAATATCCGCAAGCAATGGGTGTTGGCAGAATTAAGATTACCGCAATTAGTGTTCAAAAAGTCAAACATCTGAGATTTGCCTATCAAATCCAGTGACCTTTCCAATAAGCTAAGTATAATGAATTCCATACAGTTTCTAGGAGTATTTTATGTTTGGTATTAGCCCGATGCAGTTGCTGATTATTTTAGTTATCGTAGTGTTACTTTTTGGCACTAAGAAATTACGTGGTTTAGGTGGAGATTTAGGCTCTGCAATGAAAGGTTTTAAAAAAGCCATGAGTGACGATGATAAAGAAACGGACGCTGATTTTGTTGCTAAAGAGAAAGTCGAAGATAAATCCGCTGTCGACGCAGAAAAGCCTGTTCAGCAAACCAAGAGCGAAAAAAAAGAGCATAATTAATGTTTGATATCGGCTTTTTCGAACTGTTGATTATTGCGGTTGTCGGTTTAGTGGTATTGGGACCTGAAAGGTTACCCGGTGCTATTCGCTCTACCATGAAAACAGTTCGCAGCATTAAAGGTATGGCAAGTGGTTTTCGCCAGGAAGTGGAGCAACAATTCAAAATTCATGAATTACATGAAAATTTGAAAAAAGCCGAACAACAAAACTTAGAAAACCTGTCTCCTGAATTACAAAAATCTGTCGATGAACTTCGCGATGCTGCTAAGTCCGTTCAAAAACCTTATTCTAAAGAGTAGATATGGCTGATCCAAATAGCTTAATTGCTCATTTAATAGAGCTCAGAGGCCGTGTCTTAAAGGCCGTGGTTAGTGTGTTTGTGGTGTTTTTATGCTTGGTTTATTTTGCCCAAGATTTGTATCACTGGTTAGCAACGCCTTTATTAGACACTCTGCCAGAAGACGCACAAATGATTGCCACTGACGTAGCCTCTCCTTTCTTTGCTCCTTTTAAACTGACTATGGTGTTGTCGTTTTTTATTGCTATTCCAGTAATACTGTATCAAATATGGGGTTTTGTAGCGCCGGGGTTATATAAAAACGAAAAACGCTTGGTGGCGCCGCTATTGCTCTCAAGCACACTATTGTTTTATTTAGGTATGGCCTTTGCTTATTATGTGGTTTTCCCCTTGGCCTTTGCATTCTTCTCTAGCGTGGCGCCAGAAGGCGTAGTTATTAATACCGATATTAGTAGTTACCTTAATTTTGTACTGAAAATATTTTTCGCTTTTGGTTTGGCTTTTGAAATCCCTGTGGCGGTTGTTTTAATGTGCTGGACAGGCATGACCACACCAGATGCGCTTCGAGCAAAACGCCCCTATGTTATTGTCGGCGTGTTTGTAGTGGGCATGTTGCTCACACCACCGGATATTATCTCTCAGACATTACTCGCCATACCTATGTGGATTTTGTATGAGTTTGGCATAGTAGTTGGCAGTATTTATTCTCGTAATAAATCAGATCAAGAGCAGCAGGATGTTCCTTGAACGATGTTCCTAAATGTAGTGTGACGATCTTTGTTGGGCTAGGCTCAAACTCGAAAAATCTATTAGTTAAAATCGAGCCTTGTTTTTTTGTGTATTGAACGAATGAGGTAAACACATGTCTTGGTGTGATATAGGCGTTAATTTTACTGACCAACGTTTGTCTTTCAAGACAGTATTTGAACGCGCTTTAGCGGCACAAGTGTCCCATATCATTATTACAGGTACTAACTTAGAAAAGAGTCAGAAAGCCCTTCACTTAGCAGAACAACATCCCAATCACTTATCCACAACAATAGGCATTCATCCACATGACGCCAGCCAATTTACCCTTGAAACAATCAACACCCTAAAAACCTTAGCCAAATCGAAACAAGTTGTGGCTATAGGTGAATGTGGTTTAGATTTTAATCGAAACTTTTCTAGCCCCCAAGAACAACTCTTTGCCTTTGAGGAGCAACTTAAATTAGCTTGTGAACTAGGTTTACCGGTATTTTTGCATGAGCGCGACGCATTTGATGCGCAGATTCAACTACTGTCAAAATATCGCAATGAGTTAAAGGGGGGCGTTGTTCACTGTTTTACCGGCACGATTGAACAAATGCATAGTTACTTAGATTTGGACCTATATATTGGAATAACGGGTTGGGTTTGTGACCTTAAACGCGGCCAAGACTTACGTGAAGCGGTCAAGTCTCTGCCATTAAATCGTATCTTATTGGAAACTGACGCACCTTACTTGCGCCCCAAAGGTCTCGCCAACAACCGTAAGCTAGATAAGGGTAATAACGAGCCTGCCTACCTGCCTTTTATAGCTGCAGAAGTGGCTGCATTAATGGCAACTGATATACACACATTGCAAGTGTCTAGCCAAGCCAATTCAAGGGCGTTGTTCAATATTCTGAATAAAAGAGCTGATCATGGGAAATAGCTCTTTTAAGCATGTATTAAACAATGACTGGCTGTTATTTGTCTTTATTATGGGCATCTTAGGTACAGCGGCAATTTTTGTTACTACAAGTGTTTTCGATCCACTGCGTCCAAGTAATACACAAGTACAGAATATTTCACATTTGGTTGATCCAGAAAGTGAGTTGTCGATTACTGATATTCTGAATCTCCCCAACAATAGTTGGCAGCAATATAACCAGAATCTAGCGTCACTAGAAATGTCTAATGACCTACATTGGTTTAAATTCACACTCAATAATGTCACCCCAACAAACGCCCGGTTAGTAGAAATAGACTACCCATTATTAGACAAAGTTAAGCTTTGGTTTGTGCAGCACAATAAAGTGCTCTCCCAATATACAATTGGCGACACCTTGGTTTTCCCAGAACGTATAGTTGAACATGAAAATTTCATTTTTCCGGTACCAATAAGTGAGTACCCTGTTGATGTGTATATCAGTGTTTATACAAAAGGCGCGATGCGAATACCGTTAAATGTATGGCAACAACAAGACTACTTAGCCTATACCAGTAAAAACAGTTTAGTCATGGGCGGTTTCTTTGGGCTGATGTTAGCAATGGGATTAAGTAATCTATTCTTTTTCATCACGACCCGCTCCCCAATATTTTTAATCTACAGTGGCTATGTCATTTGCATAGCGTTAACTTTATCGGCCATACAAGGATTAGGCTATCGCTACATTTGGCCTAATTATCCATGGCTACAACAACATGCCGTAGGCATTTTTGCCAACTTGACTGTGTGGTTATCGATTATATTTTGTCTTGGGTTACTTAACGTCAAAGCTTTTAATAACAAACTAAGTACACTTCTCAGAATAATAGCCGCTGTTTTTTTACTGGGTGTGATCTTCAGTTTGTTTGTACCACTTCCTGTATTTCTAAAAACCTTTTTAGTGATTTTATGTGTCAGTGAGCTCGTTATCTTGGCTGTGGTTATTGGGTTGTGGATCAAGGGTTTAAAAGTTGCTGGATACTATACTTTGGCTTCCGCTGTACTTTTCTGCAGTGGTTTTGCCGTCAGTCTAGACGCACTTAACCTTGTAAACTTTAGCTTACCTTCATACTATTTATTGATGTTAGGTGCAGGAATCGAAACCCTGCTTTTAGCACTCATTCTGGCCATTAGTCACAATGAACAACGCCAAGCCCTGATTAATACACAAGCAGAGTTATTAAACAAAGAAAGACAAGCTCAACATGCCCAAAAGGACTTATTGTTATTACAAGAAAGCGCGACCGAAGAGCTTGAATATAAAGTGCAGGAACGTACTTTAGAATTAGAAATTGCGCTGCGTGAGTTATCTGAAACTAATCGTGAACTAAAAGAAAAAAATACTTTAGATGCCTTAACTGGGATCCGTAACCGCAGTTATTTCGACAAAAAATACCAAGCAGAAGTACGTAGAAGTCGACGAGAACAGACCCAATTGTCTATTGTCATGATGGATATCGACCACTTTAAAAAGGTGAATGACCAATATGGTCATTTAGTTGGCGACGAGTGCATTAAGTCTGTAGCGCGCACCCTAGAAAAAGCCTTAAAAAGACCCAGTGATGACGTGTGCCGATACGGTGGCGAAGAGTTTGCGCTTATTTTACCCAGTACCGACCTAGAAGGTGCGATGATCTTAGTAGAGCAACTTAGATCTGAAATAGAAAAAACCACCATACAAGCAGAAGATGAGTCCGTAAACCTCACTATTAGCGCCGGAATAGGTACCGCAATAGCTGAGTTAAACCAACCAGAAGACAGTATTTTAGCGTTGGCAGATAAACAACTTTACAATGCAAAGAATGCAGGTCGAAATAATGTACAAGGCAGCCAATTGAATGTTATTCAACATCAGGATTAATTATGATTGAACAATTCCCTAACACTCGTATGCGTAGATTACGTAAACAGGATTTTACCCGTAGATTAGTGGCAGAAAACCAACTTACAGCCAGCGACTTAATCTACCCTTTGTTTGTATTAGAAGGCGAAAATCAACAGCAAGCCGTACCTTCTATGCCTGGTGTTAACCGATTGTCTATTGATCTATTAGTCAAAGAAGCACATGAGCTGGTTGAACTAGGTATCCCAGCGATAGCGCTCTTTCCCGTGACACCGATGCACGCCAAATCATTATGTGCCAGTGAAGCATTTAATCCAGACGGTTTAGCACAAAAAGCAGTCCGCGCCATCAAACAAGCGGTACCTGATATTGCAGTGATCACAGACGTAGCCCTCGACCCTTTCACTTCTCACGGACAAGATGGCTTAATTGATGAGCATGGTTATGTGTTAAATGATGAAACAATAGAGGTATTAGTTAAACAAGCATTATCTCATGCCGAAGCAGGCGCTGACATTGTGGCACCTTCAGACATGATGGATGGCCGCATTGGCGCTATTCGCCATGTCTTAGAAAGCAAGGGTTTTATCAATACCTGCATCATGGCTTATTCAGCTAAATACGCCTCGAGTTATTATGGCCCTTTCAGAGACGCAGTCGGCTCAGCCAGTAATATCAAAGGTGGCAATAAGAAGAACTACCAAATGGATCCCGCAAACTCTGATGAAGCCTTGCGCGAAATCGCATTGGATTTACAAGAAGGAGCTGACATGGTTATGGTCAAACCTGGCATGCCTTACTTAGATATTGTTAGGCGCTGTAAAGACGAATTCAAAGTACCCACTTTTGCTTACCAAGTCAGTGGCGAATATGCCATGCACAAAGCAGCGTTTATCAATGGCTGGTTAAAAGAAGATGAGGTTATTTTAGAATCATTAATGGCGTTTAAACGTGCTGGAGCAGATGGAATTTTAACTTATTTTGCTAAGCAGGCGGCGCAACTTTTACGCAAAGGGTAAGGAGATTACCCTCTAAATAAAACACTTATAATTATTTGGAGTGTTATAAAACCATTGTGTTAAAAATTTAAAAACACTCCAACAGCCAGCCCACTTTATGCTGCTGCCATTTTTCGTTGGCTAGTTCTGCGTCTATCAAAGGGTGTGACTTCAGCCAGCCTTTTGGAAAAGTAAGCACCCACTTTTCATCTGACACTTGAAGCGTAAAATCCGCCAGTAAATTGTCTTTACGGCGAATAGAAAGTAAGCAAGATAAACGTAAGATTCTCACTAATACCAAAAGTGCTTGGCGTACCTCTGGATGGAAGCTATCAAACAGGCCGAGCTTTATTTCTTGCCTATGACATTGTACTAGGGTCTTAATGCCAGCGCGTTGCTGTTGTGTATAACCCACCATAGGCAGGTGGCTAAGAATGTAGGCGCCATGTTGATGATGTAACTTATATTCGATATGCAAACCAATTTCATGCAACATAGCCGCAGCCATTAACATCGCTTCGCAATCCACTTTGCCTAACATCATCTGGTGTTGTACTTGCTTAAACAAGCTAAGAGCAATGCTTTTAACACGATTAGCGTGTTCAGGATCCATGTGGAAACGCTCAATACATTGCTCCAGCGTCTGCAATCTACGGTCATTTTGTTGCATGTTGTCTAACATGCCATAAATAAGCCCTTCCCGTAATGCGCCACCCGATATCTGCATTTCTTGAATATTGAGCTGCTCAAACAGTGCAATCAATATGGCCAAACCACTAGGAAAGATGGCCCTTCTGGACTCGATTAGGCCTTCTATTTGTAATAAATCTATAGTCACACAATCAATACATTGCTGTTTCAAATTATGCAGATAATCAATGCGGATGGAGTCACTGATACCTTGTGTCACCAAAATTTCAGTAATGGCTTGGGGGGTGCCTGATGCGCCTAAACATTGTTGCCAATCAAAACTGATAAAGTCATCTTTCACCGGTTCTAATAATGACTTTGCTGCCTGTATTGCCTGCTGAAAACTCTCTTCTGATATAGTTCCATCAGCAAAAAAGCGCTCTTTAAAGGTGACACATCCCATATTCATACTGATTAAATGAATCGGAGTCATATCATTGCCCACTATAACTTCCGTGCTAGCGCCACCTATATCAATTACCAAGGAATTACCTTGATTTGCTGAGGTGTAAGCCACACCTAAATAGATTTGACGCGCTTCTTCCTCTCCATCAATCACATTTAATTTATGATTGAGAATTTTTTCAGCTTTTTTGATAAACACATCTGCATTGGCGGCCAATCGTAAAGTAGCAGTACCAACAATTTTAATATTTGAAAGGGGAATATCCTGCAAGCGTTCAGCAAAGGTTTCAAGGCAACTCCAACCTCTTTCAAGGCTTTGCTGGTCAAGTATCATGTTTTCATCTAAGCCAGCGGCAAGACGCACTTTTTGCTTTACTTTACCGATAATATGCACACTACCTGCCACAACCCGCACAATGACCATATGAAAGCTATTAGAGCCTAAATCTACGGCGGCATACAATTGCTCAGGTTGAGAAAAGGGTGCAATAATTTCGGTTTGATTATTCATCTATTTCGATTTGGGCGTGGACCTGAAGGTCGTTTTTGATGACTTTTACCACTTTGCATGCGTTTTTTAAATCGCGCTTTGGGTGGAGTTACATCACGCAGTAGGTCATTTGGATTGTACTCTGTCACTGGGATTGAATGTTGCACGTATTCTTCAATCGCCGGTAAATTCAAAGCATATTTTTCACAAGCAAAACTTATTGAACTGCCGCTTTCACCTGCTCGACCTGTTCTACCAATTCGGTGCACATAGTCTTCAGCATCATCAGGTAAGTCGTAATTAAAGACATGACTTACCATTGGAATATGTAAACCTCTGGCTGCAACATCTGTAGCCACCAATACATCAATAACACCACTGGTGAAGTTCTCTAAGATTTTTAAACGTTTATTTTGAGGTACATCACCGCTTAACAAGCCTACCCTATGATTATCAGCTTCTAGCCAATCGGAGACTCTCTCACAGCCGTGTTTAGTATTGGCAAACACAATCGCTTTATCTGGCCATTCTTCTTCCATTAAAGTGAGAAGCAAATAAGGTTTATCTTCGTCAGAAGGGTAAAACAGCTCTTCTTTTACCCGTTCTGCGGTTTTCCTTTCTGGCTCAATCTGCACATGAGTAGGATTGTCCATATGGTCGTACGCTAATTCCTGAACGCGATAAGACAAAGTAGCAGAGAACAACATACTCAGTCGCTCGCTAGATTTTGGCATTCTGTTAAACAAAAAGCGGATATCTTTAATAAAGCCAAGATCAAACATGCGATCAGCTTCATCTAGGACTGCAACCTGAATAGCAGCTAATGAAAAAATATTTTGTTTGTAATAATCAATAATACGACCTGTAGTGCCGATAATAATATCTACACCACCTTGTAACTTTTCCCGTTGACTTTGGTAACCCTCGCCCCCATAAATCAACCCAAGGGTTAAACCCGTGTGTTGGCTAAGTAATTCTGCATCGTTAAAAATTTGCACCGCTAACTCACGGGTAGGTGCCATGATGATTGCCCTAGGCTGACGTTTTGAGTCTTGAGGGTTAGTCAACAAATAGTGGAAAGTGGCGACCAAAAATGCGATGGTTTTACCTGTTCCTGTTTGCGCTTGTCCGGCAATATCATTGCCTTCAAGTAGCTGTGGTAAACTCAACGCTTGAATAGGTGTGCAAAGGCTGAAATTGGCCGCAGTTAGGGCTTCTACAACCTTTGCATTTATGGGTAAGTCTGAAAATTTTGTATCGGTTAAATGTGTAGTTGGCATAGCTTATAGCTTATCATTGCTTGCATTAAAAACCAGTTTCTATATAACAATCATAACCGCGCTGAGTCATGTCAGCCAGAGAAAAAATTACGGAGAAAAGAATGAGCGACAAAATTATCCAGTTATCTGATGATAGTTTCGAGGCCGATGTTATCAATGCTGCTGGTCCTGTGTTAGTTGATTTTTGGGCAGAATGGTGTGGTCCATGTAAAATGATCGCACCGATACTGCATGAAGTGGCTGATGAATTCGACGGCAAAGTAACAGTTGGTAAGCTGAATGTCGATGAAAATAACGAAACACCCCCTAAGTATGGCATAAGAGGCATACCTACATTGTTGTTATTTAAAGGCGGAAATGTAGCGGCAACTAAAGTGGGGGCGTTGTCAAAAGCGCAACTTTTAGAGTTTTTGAACGAAAATATCTAATCTTTGTTATTACAAAATGAAATATAAAAGCTCAGCAAATGCTGAGCTTCTTTTTATATGCAATTACCAGCAACATGCCTACAGCGCCCATTCCTATTGTAAATTAATTGTTATTCAGTTTTTTGAAAAATTGACCGATACTTTAAACAAGCAAGGTGTAATGCAGTTAAATCGGCTAACAAGCAGACAATTCACTGGACGCAGGAATTATTTGGTGCTAACTTTTATAGTGTTCACACCTGAACACCCCTATACTTCGCTCAAATCAGAGATGTAAATAAGTAAAAAACCTTTGAATCACTCAATCAAACTGGCTTTAAAAACAAGCTTCAGCATAAAGACCCACCAATTATGAACCTAACGGAACTCAAGAACAAACCGATCAGTGAACTAGTTAGCCTAGCGGAAGAAATGAAGCTAGAAAACATGGCCCGCGCTCGTAAACAAGACATTATTTTTTCAATCCTTAAATCACACGCTAAAAGCGGTGAGGATATTTTTGGAAATGGCGTACTGGAAATTCTTCAAGATGGTTTTGGATTCTTGCGTTCCAACGACTCTTCATACTTAGCGGGACCAGATGACATTTATGTTTCACCAAGTCAGATCAGGCGTTTCAACCTACGTACTGGTGATACGATAGCTGGGAAAATACGCCCACCTAAAGATACAGAGCGTTACTTCGCGTTATTAAAAATAAGCGAGGTCAATTACGACCGTCCCGAAAATGCTCGTAATAAAATATTATTCGAAAACTTAACACCTTTGCATGCCAATCAGCGATTAGTCATGGAGCGTGGAAATGGTAGTAGTGAAGATATCACTGCTCGTGTTTTAGATTTAGCCTCTCCAATTGGTCGTGGTCAACGTGGTTTGATCGTTGCACCACCTAAGGCAGGTAAAACCTTATTATTGCAGAACATCGCTCAATCCATTGCGGCGAATCACCCTGAATGTTTATTGATGGTGTTGTTGATTGATGAACGTCCTGAAGAAGTGACCGAAATGCAGCGCTTGGTGCGCGGTGAAGTAGTTGCTTCTACATTTGATGAGCCAGCCAGTCGCCACGTACAGGTGGCTGAAATGGTGATTGAGAAAGCCAAACGTTTAGTTGAGCATAAAAAAGACGTGGTTATTTTACTCGACTCCATTACCCGATTAGCGCGAGCCTACAACACTGTTATACCTTCATCAGGCAAAGTATTAACAGGTGGTGTAGATGCCAATGCATTACACAAACCTAAACGTTTCTTTGGTGCGGCACGTAACATTGAAGAAGGTGGAAGCCTAACCATCATTGCCACTGCATTGATTGATACTGGCTCTAAAATGGATGAAGTGATCTACGAAGAATTTAAAGGTACAGGTAATATGGAATTACACCTGAACCGTAAAATTGCTGAAAAACGTGTCTTCCCAGCGATAGATTACAATCGTTCTGGTACTCGTCGAGAAGAGTTATTAACCACTCAAGACGAATTACAAAAAATGTGGATATTACGCAAGATAGTCCATGAGATGTCTGAGATAGACGCCATGGAATTTCTTATTGGTAAGTTGTCTATGACAAAAACCAACAATGAGTTCTTTACTGCTATGCGCAGGCAGAAAAGTTAATCATATTTATGTTTACAAAAATCCGCTTTCAGGGAACTGTTAGCGGATTTTTTTTAACTTTTTTGACGCATCTTTGCTTAAAATTTGACAAGCCCATGTGCTTTTAAGATATTAGATATCCGTTCACTTACAGTCGATGTTTTATGAAACCCTTCATACCCGCCGTATTGTTAATATTAATGTTTACCCCTCGAATAATCGCTGCTGCTAGTCTTGAACAAATGCTTGCGGATATCGAACCTGAGGTCATCAAATGGCGTCATCATTTACATCAAAATCCTGAACTCTCTAACCGCGAGTTTAAAACAGCAAAATACATCACTAAACACCTTGAAAGCCTAGGGCTAGAAGTACAAACGGGTGTAGCGATAACAGGTGTAGTAGCAGTACTTGACAGTGGTAAACCTGGTCCGGTAGTGGCTCTACGGGCGGATATGGATGGACTGCCGGTACTTGAACAAAATGACTTACCCTGGAAGTCGACTCAACGTGGAGAGCTTGAAGGTAAGGATGTGCCAGTCATGCACGCTTGTGGACATGATACCCATGTTGCTATGTTAATGGGAGCTGCAGAAATTTTAGTGAAGATGAAGAACAAATTACGGGGCAAAGTGAAGTTTATTTTTCAACCCGCCGAAGAAGGCGCTCCTAGAGGTGAACAAGGAGGGGCTGAGATGATGGTTAAAGAAGGTGTACTTAAAAACCCTGACGTGGACGTGATTTTTGGCTTACATATCAGCTCAGAGACGGATGTAGGTAAAATACGCTACAAAGAAGGCGGCGCGATGGCGGCCGTTGACCCTTTTAAAATTGTGATTAAGGGCAAACAAGCCCACGGTGCTTACCCATGGTTAAGTGTTGATCCTATTACCACTGCAGCACAGATTATTATGAGCTTACAAACTATAGTCAGTCGAGAAATCAAACTCATTGATGAAGCAGCTGTGGTAACTATTGGTTCTATTCATGGTGGTAACCGTTCAAATATTATTCCCAGTGAAGTAGAATTGGTTGGCACCATACGTACTTTAAACAAAGCGGCTCGCGAACATATGTATGAAGCCCTGCCCAGAAAAGTACAAGGCATTGCAGATAGTATGCGCGCCGAGGTGACAGTCACATTACCATTAGATTATTATTATCCCATTACCTACAATGACCCTGCATTAACAGAAAAGATGGTGCCTACGCTGATTAAAAGTGCCGGACGGGACAATGTTATTTACAGCAAAGCAGTCACTGGCGCTGAAGACTTTTCATTTTTTCAGGAACAAATACCGGGACTCTATTTGTGGGTTGGAGGTAAACCATTAGATACTCCAGCAGACAAAGCCCCTGCCCACCATACCCCTGAATTTTATGTTGACGATTCAGGTATGAAAACCGGCGTAAAACTGCTCACAGACTTAACCATGGATTACATGGATCTGCATTAAAATAGACTTATTCAAACCACCAATTCAGGTGGTTTCTATGCTCGAAGGGATAGGCTACAATACGCGTCCAAAATTTTAGGGGATGATTCCCCGAACCACCAAATGAGATTTAAGAGAGAAAGTTATGCCAAACGTGGCGATAGTAATGGGATCAAAATCTGATTGGCCCACCATGCAAAACGCAGCTCACATGTTAGAAAAGCTTGGCGTCAGTTATACGGCCAAAGTTATCTCTGCTCATCGAACCCCCAATTTACTCACTGACTTTTCTGAACAAGCGGCGAGTCAGGGTTACCAAGTAATTATTGGTGGCGCGGGTGGTGCAGCACATTTACCCGGCATGATTGCAGCGCATACCCATTTGCCTGTTTTTGGAGTACCAGTACGCTCTAGCCAACTCAATGGCATTGATTCTTTACTTTCTATAGTGCAAATGCCCAAAGGGGTTGCTGTAGGCACTTTAGCGATTGGCGAAGCAGGTGCAGCAAATGCAGGATTACTGGCAGCGCAGGTTATTGCCCTGCAAAACCCAGAGGTACAACAAGCAATCAAAGATTTTCGTGCTGAGCAAACCGCTACTGTGCTGGCACAAGATGAATTGGTCCTCCCCTCCTTATGATAAAAACCAACGTGAGAATGTCTAAATGAGCATATTAGTTCTTGGGTCAGGTCAATTAGCAAGAATGATGGCTTTAGCAGGCTATCCACTTGGAATAAGTGTTCAAGCAGTAGACGTTGCAGATAACAAAATTGTCGATCCTGTCACTAAACAGGTTATCAATAACTCCCTAGATAGGCTGATAGAGGAAGTCAACGCTATCACAGTTGAGTTTGAGCATATACCAGAAGATCTGCTCGAGTTAGTTCATGGAAGCGGTAAGCTTAAACCTAGTGTAGAAGCTATTTTGGCAGGCGCTGATAGACTTCGAGAAAAGAAGTTACTAGAAAAACTGGCTATTGCTAACTGTCCATTTGAGATAGTCACAGACGTTGAACAATTGGACGCAGCAGTTGAAAAACTCGGCGAAAAATTGATTATTAAAGCCAGTCGCGATGGTTATGATGGGTACGGCCAATGGCGCCTACAAAACAAAAACGATTTGCCAGAATTAAAAGAGAAATTATCGCAACTAGACTTACACAAAGTACCTTTAGTGGTAGAGAAAATGCTCAACTTTGATCGTGAGCTTTCATTGGTTGCAGTGCGCAGCAGCAATGGTGAGATTGCCTATTACCCTCTCGCCGAAAACTTACACCATCAAGGGCAACTGCATGTTTCTATTGCTCCCGCTCCACAAGTTGATGAAACACTTAATCAACAAGCACAACAAATTTTCAATAAATTAGCGGAATCCCTAGATTACGTAGGGGTATTAGCGGTTGAGTTTTTCCAGATTGGACAACAATTATTAGTGAATGAAATAGCACCTCGAGTACATAATTCAGGGCACTGGACTATGCAAGGCGCAGACACTTGTCAGTTTGAAAACCACCTCAGAGCCGTAAGGGGATTACCTTTAGGCTCAACTAAAGTCACTTCACCAACAGCTATGATCAACATCATTGGCTGTAAAGCATTCAATCGAGATATGCTTAGTATTCCCGGTTGCCATTTACATTGGTACGGTAAAAGCCCAAGGCAAAAGCGCAAGATGGGTCACTTTAATTTATGTGCAGATAATTATGCTGAACTTGGTAAAACAATGCAGGCTTTGAGCGAATACGTGCCTATTGAAAATTTCCCTTTGCTAGAGGCTGAAGCAGTAAGATTGATTAAACTTTAGACGTTCGATTGAAATTTTTTTTTATTTGATTGACAACATTTAAATTATGCATACAATGGCGCTCGCTTTCGGGATTAGCTGCTACCAAGCAGTTTACCAACAACCCAAAAGTGGCGTCACCCAGAAAGATTTACCCTGTGTGCCGACTTAGCTCAGTTGGTAGAGCAACTGACTTGTAATCAGTAGGTCACCAGTTCGACTCCGGTAGTCGGCACCATTTTCTCGTGCAACTTCATCGAAACAAAAAGCAAAGCGTAGCGATTTCTGATTATTGAGATGACATTTGCGCAACCCACCACTAAGAACAGCCATAAGTAATCAGGTTTATTCCGTGAAAAATCTTATAATCAGTAGCTAAGCCTCATAGCAGTTCGACTCCGGTAGTCGGCACCATTCTTTCCGTGCAACATTCATCGAAACAAAATACTGAGCGAAGCGACTTCCCATTATTGAGATGACATTTGCGCAACCCACCAGTAAGCACAGCCATAAATATTCAGGTTTACTTTCTAAAAATTCTTTTGAGTAGTCAAATACACGGCCATGATGATATGCACCCAAGCTCGACTTCCCGCGCGGCGTCCGCATGTCGAGCTGTTCAACTGGGCGCTGCGGTACAGCTAAAAAGACCAGTTTCACCTCCGGTAGTCGGCACCATTTTCTCGTGCAATTTCATCGAAACAAAAAGCAAAGCGTAGCGATTTCTCATTATTGAGATGACATTTGCGCAACCCACCAGTAAGCACAGCCATAAATATTCAGGTTTACTTTCTAAAAATTCTTTTGAGTAGTCAAATACACGGCCATGATGATATGCACCCAAGCTCGACTTCCCGCGCGGCGTCCGCATGTCGAGCTGTTCAACTGGGCGCTGCGGTGCAGCTAAAAAGACCAGTTTCACCCCCGGTAGTCGGCACCATTGTTACTCTAAGTATCATCCAAGCTGGCTTTTAATCTGTAATTAAACCATATAGCAGTTAACATTCAGCAGTAGGGTGCAACTGCGCATAAACTCGAAACAAATAGTCATTGAATCAAACGCAAGCGCAGCAAATATTGATTTTTGAAGTGATACTTACCCAACTCTAATATCATTAGAGTGAATCCAAACTGTTACATCTTATAGTTAATACCCAAATAAAACGCCGGACCATTAGCTTCGAAACCAATATCATCCTGATAATCGCTATTGGTAATATTGGTTAACTGCAAAGTTAGCCGCCAGTTAGCATCATATTGATATTGCAGATTTGCATCCAATCGCGCATAACTTTCTAGGGTCTGTTGTTGAACTTCGCCAGTGTATAAAGTGGTGGCATAGCGTTCATCAACCCATAATACTTGGAGGTGATAACTTAACGGATCATCGGGACGATAACCTATAGCACTACCCAAGGTGATTTTTGGCCGGCCATTAAGAGGATTTGGCGCTTCGATATCGCTGTAATTAAATTGCCCATTAACTAGCCATTTTTTATTTATCGACTGCCATTGAACACTGCCATCAACACCACTGATATCAACACTAGCTCGGTTAACATTAGTAAACAGTTCAGCATCAAAATCAATTAAGTCTCGATATTCATTATTAAAATAGTTAGCCGTTGCGCTTATTTGTGAGCTCTGCCATTCAACACCAAATTCCATAGTGACTGAGGTTTCTGGCTGCAAATCAGGGTTACCCACTAGGGTGTGGCCTAATGCAAAAAAACTCGGTAATTTAAAACCCTCACCTCTATTGGCTAAAATGCTCAGATTATCGGTCAATTGATAGCGCATACCCAACTGCACACTTTGATCCCCATCAAATCCTTGTGCATCGTCGTGGCGCACACTGGCTTGCAACAGCATATGCTCAAACACAATGCCATTTATATTCAAAAAAGCACTGTCGATGCGGCGATCCAAATCAAAGGTTGTAGGTAACGTAAAGCCTATTTCCAAATAACCTTCGCTAACGCCTTCTTCTTTTTTTGATTCTAAACCTACATTTACCCAAAGTAGCTCTTGATCTCCAATGGTATTTACCCAAGTGGTGCTGGTGCGGTTAAAGTCTGTTTGTGCGCCATTTGCTGGTACTGATGAGTAAGGCACTATGCCTGGCGATTGGTAGTTATCTTCGCGACTAAACCAAGTACTAGACACCCTGCTGTTCCATAAAGGCGTGATTTGCCATAACCAATTAACTGCAGCCTGCTGGTTAAGGTAATCAGTACTGTCCAAATCTTCACTTTGAGCAAATTTGGGCCCACCACTTTGCTCAGGGTAGGTGGTATTGCTGCCATCAAAATAACGGTACGCAACATCAATTTGGTGCGCGTCACCTAGCCAATTTAGTTTTGCCACCAAATCCTTGTTCTTGGCCTTGCTGCCTTCTAGGGGTTCTCCAGCATCTTTCTTTTGGGCTTTAATTGAATAGCCAAGATTGGCTACCGAACCAGAAATCCCAGCGCCGTATGTATAATAATCATCACTTCCAAATGTCGCAAAAGCGTTCACTTCAGTCTTACTTCCTGGCTCCATAGTAATAATATGAATAACACCCGCCAGAGCATCAGAACCGTAAACGGAAGATTGCGCACCTCGAATAATTTCAATGCGTTTAATGGATTGCATGTTTATATGGTTAAGATCGACAGACCCACCACGGGTGTTGGTTGGATCATTTAATTGCACACCATCCACCAAAACTAATGTGTGATTACTTTCGGCTCCACGCATCACAATAGAAGTTAAGCCACCCGGGCCTCCTTGTGATTCGATCCATAAGCTCGGCATCTGACGTAATGCATCAACCAAGCTGTGTGGACTTAACGCTAATAATGCATCCCGCTCTATAATAATGGCTGACGAAGTGAGTTGCGCTTGCTCAATAGCGCTATAACTTCCAGTGACTAGTATATTTTCAATATTATCGTTTTCTTCTGCTATAGCTGACATGCTCGCAGCTAAACTTACGGCTAATCCAAGATGATGTAGTTTCAAATCAAACCTCAGGTAATTAAAGAGTTCCAGCAACAGCTGGCTGTAAATGAATATGAGCTTATTGCTCTAACTTAGAAAAAGAAATTAAACTGTAGTGGGCTCCTATTATTTCAAAACTCGACAAGGTAAATAACCCCTTCGACTGTAACAAAAGGTGTTCAATCCCTCGGAGTTGTGACGAGTATATCTATGGAGGGGGTTAACTTAGCCTTATGGATATGACGGATTAGCACATAACAATCCGTCACCCGAAAACCTCAAGCTTTTATTGGCTTGTTATAACTTTCTTAACCAAATATTCCGAAAACTTACTGGATTTCCATGATCCTGTAAGCGAATGGAATCACAGCCATGCGCGTCATAAACTGGTGCCCCAATCCAAGCAGTAACACCTTGTATTTCGACATTATTTTGGACCAAAACACCGTTATGCAAAACTGTTGTTTTCCCTTTAGTTTTGAGTTTTCCCGAAGTATCAAACACCGGCGCGGTATATATAATGTCATAACTTTGCCATTCACCCGGAGCCTTAGTGGCATTCACTAATGGAATATGTTGTTTATACACGGCGCCAGCTTGACCATTGGCATAGGTTTTATTGTTGTAGGAGTCGAGTATTTGAACTTCATAACGTTGCTGCAAAAAAACGCCGCTGTTATTGCGACCTTGTCCAGTTAACAATTCTCCTTGTTCATTCGTTATTTGGGTGGGCATCTTCCATTCAATATGTAATTGCACATCACAAAACGTCTCTTTGGTTTTAATATCACCTGTACCCGCAACCACAGTCATAGCACCATCTTGTAGTAACCATTCGGCTTTACCTTCTTTCACACTTTGCCAAAGATCTAAAGACGAGCCATCAAACAATACTGTTGCATCCGATGGTAGGTTATTTTTATCAAAAGTAACGACCTCAGGTGTTGGCTCCCAAACCTCTGTTATTTCTGCCTTTTGCCAAGGCTGTATTTCTAACGCGATTGTTGTTAATGAGAAGACTAAGCTGCTAATAAGTAGTGATGATTTAAATCTAATACGCATTTTTTATCCCTTGATACTTGTGATGGGTTAACCCGTCTATTTTTTAATCCCAGACACCCTAGCCCACTCACCATCAATGGCAATGGTTTGCATACTAAAAGTGTCGCTATACAAAGCGTTAATCTCTTCTGCCTGATTATCTAAAATCCCCGACAACACTAGCTTCCCTCCGGGTTTACAGTAAGCTGAGATAACTTGTTTTAACTCTCTTATTGGCCCTGCCAAAATATTCGCAAGCACCACATCAGCTTCTAATATTGGTTGATGTTCAGGCAAATATAACTCAATTTTTTCGCCTACATCATTCCGATTGGCATTATCTTGGCTGGCCAATAATGCCTGTGGATCGATATCAATGCCTACTACACGTTTAGCGCCCAATTTAAGGGCAGCAATCCCCAAAATCCCTGAACCACAACCAAAATCAACCACTGTCGCTTTGGATAGATCTAAACTATCTAGCCATCTAAGACACAAACTAGTAGTAGGGTGAGTACCAGTCCCGAAGGCTAATCCGGGGTCGAGCATCACATTCACAGCATTGGGATCAGGTACATCGCACCAGCTTGGGCATATCCATAAACGTTCACCAAATTGCATTGGATGGAAGTTTACCATCCATTCTCTTTCCCAGTCTTTGTCTTCTAATTGGTCTAACTTGTGATTAAAGTCTTTACCTAAGAGTTTGGACTTACTCAGTTGACTTATGACCCGGGTCATATCGTATTGCGCGTCATATAAACCCACTATTTGTGTATCAGGCCATAACATGACTTCTCCAGGTTTAGGCTCATACATAGGAGTATCTTTGGCATCCACGAAGGTCACGGCTTGCGCCCCATTGGCTGATAACATTTCGCCAATTTGCTCAGCGTTTTCAGCTTGGCTGTTGATTTTTAATTGGATCCAAGGCATTAACAAACTCAATATTAGAAATTTTCACTAGTATAACATTAGACTGACGGCCCTAAACACGCGCATAAAAAAAGAGCGAAGAAACGCTCTTTTTATTTATCACTTTCACTCTTAGGACAGGTTAATGACCACCCATTCCTAGTTTTTTCTCAAGGTAGTGAATATTCGCGCCACCAGCGGCAAAACTTTCATCAGCCATGATGCTTTTCTGCAAATCGACATTCGTTTTAATGCCGCCAATGACTAATTCATCCAAGGCATGACGCATTCGCGCAATAGCCACTTCTCTCGTTTCGCCATAGGTGATCAATTTACCTATCATTGAATCGTAGTAAGGGGGGACAACATAATCTGTGTAAATATGTGAATCCCACCGCACGCCTAGGCCACCTGGTGAATGAAACTTAGTAATTTTACCTGGGCTTGGAATAAAGGTTTTTGAATCTTCGGCATTGATACGACATTCAATGGCGTGGCCTTTCACTTGTATCTGATCTTGAGTGATAGACAGTTTTTGACCTGCTGCGACACGCAGTTGCTCTTTGATTAAATCAACCCCTGTAATCATTTCCGATACTGGGTGTTCAACCTGAATACGTGTATTCATTTCAATGAAATAGAACTCACCGTTTTCAAACAAAAATTCAAAGGTTCCGGCACCTCGATAATTAATATCAATACAGGCTTGGCAGCACCTTGCTCCAATTGCAGCGCGCATTTCAGGGGTAATGCCCGGTGCTGGCGCTTCTTCTACCACTTTTTGATGGCGACGTTGCATAGAACAATCTCGTTCACCTAAATGAATAGCGCTTCCTTGGCCATCGGCCAAAATTTGAATTTCCACATGACGAGGGTTTTCAAGGAATTTCTCCATGTAAACAACATCATTATTAAAAGCTGCACCGGCTTCACTTTTTGTCATGGCAATAGATGAAATAAGCTCTTCTTCACTGCGCACTACACGCATACCACGACCACCACCACCACCGGCGGCTTTAACAATAATCGGGTATCCAATACCTTGAGCAAGTTCTTTATTTCGCGCTTCATTTTCACCCAAAGGTCCATCAGACCCTGGTACACAGGGGACACCTGCTTTTTTCATAGATTTGATAGCGGAGACTTTATCACCCATTAGATTAATGGTGTCTGCAGTTGGCCCTATAAATGTAAAGCCACTTTTTTCGACTGCTTCGGCAAAATCGGCGTTTTCAGCTAAAAAACCATAACCGGGATGAATGGCATCTGCATCAGTTATTTCCGCAGCGGCAATAATGCGCGGAATATTGAGATAACTCTCTGTGGCTGAGGCTTTACCAATACAAATGGTTTCATCAGCTAACAACACATGTTTGAGTGACTCGTCAGCAGTAGAATGCACTGCCACAGTCTTAATGCCTAACTCTTTACAGGCACGCAAAATTCGCAAAGCGATTTCGCCGCGATTCGCAATAAGGACTTTTTTTAACATTGTCATAAACCTTTTATTCAATCACAAACATAGGCTGGTCGAATTCTACTGGTTCTTGATTTTCAACTAAAATTTGCTTGATGATACCAGCCTTGTCAGACTCAATTTGGTTCATCATTTTCATTGCTTCGATAATACAAAGGGTATCACCAACATTCACTTTTTGACCGACTTCAACAAAGGATTTAGCACCTGGAGATGACGAGCGATAAAAAGTCCCTACCATAGGTGAACACATAGTATGACCACTGATAACTGGAGCTGCTTCAGGAGCCGCAGCGGCAGGAGCAGCTTGAGCAACGGGTGCAGCAGGCGCTAATTGTGGTTGTGGTGCAAATTGCAAAGGCGCAGCAACTTGTGCAGCAGTGACACCACGGTGAATACGCACTGACTCTTCACCTTCAGTAATTTCTAATTCAGATATGCCAGACTCTTCCACTAGCTCTATCAGTTTTTTAATTTTACGTATGTCCATTTTTATCTCTCTAAGTCAGTTATTCAGCAAGCAATTTTTGCTGATGTTTATTTTGTTAAATATTGTTTAGCCGCCGTTAAAGCGAATTCATATCCTTGTGCGCCTAATCCACAAATGACCCCTTGGGCAATGTCGGATAAATAGGAATGCTGCCTAAATGCTTCTCTAGCATGTACATTGGATAAATGTACCTCAATAAAAGGAATAGACACACTTAAAAGTGCGTCTCTTAACGCAACACTTGTATGCGTAAATGCACCTGGATTAATCACGATAAAGTCTATTTTTTCAAAAGCATTATGGATGGTGTCAATCAGCTCATGTTCCGCATTTGACTGAAAATGGGTTAAACTCAGGCCTATCGAAGTGGCGTAGTCATCCAGTTTACTGACAATTTGTTGTAGGTTTTGCGAGCCATAAGTTGCTGGCTCACGTTTGCCTAACATGTTTAGATTTGGGCCATTAATGACTAATACTTTCACTGATTTACCATTTTATTAAATAATAAGATTATGTAGTGTGCCTCAATAGGAAACACAACATTTAAAAATCATTTCTCGTGCAATAAATACACAATAACCTAAATTATCTGACCATTATAGAGAGCAAATAGAAATTAGCAGCAAAATACTGGTCTTATCAGCGAAGATTGCTGCAAAGTTAATGAATATTATGTTTTTACTCAGCGCTATTAATCTTTTAATCAAAGAGCCTTTTTAATTTGAACTATATTGCACACATTCATATTGGCTGTCACACCCGAACAAGTTTATTGGGAAATTTTCTTGGGGACTTTGTTAAAGGTAGCCAACTACAGCATTTACCTCCGGAAATTGAAAAGGGCATTCGCTTACATAGAAGCATAGATGTGTTCACTGATTCACATCCATTAATCAGTGAATTGAGGCAAAACTTCCCTTCTGATATTCGTAGAATGGCTGGGGTAATCATTGATATCTACTTTGATTATCTACTCATGCAATCTTGGGACAATTACTCAAGTACTCACTTTAACAAGGTATTTACTCAGTTTTATCAGCAACTGGAGCAATTTTCACTGGCTGACAACTTGCACTTTAACAAACAAGCAGAACGTTTAAAGACTCATCAATGGCTAAATAAATATATTCATCGAGAAACCTGTTTCCACGCTTTTTCGAGTATTCAGAATAGATTAAAAAATAAAGTGCTGTTCGCTGAACAAGCTCAGTATTTTGTACTCAAACATAGTGATTTACTTGAGTCTAGCTTTCAACAGTTCTATCCTGAATGCCTTGAGCACGGACTTAAATTTATTCAGTCCTATAATCCTCCACAATAATTACGAGAAACTTAATATGGCTGTACACGAAATTCATCACCCCTTAATTCAACATAAACTAGGCTTAATGCGTGAAAAAGGGATCAGTAGCAAAGATTTTCGCGAATTAGCCGGTGAAGTAGGCAACTTACTGACTTATGAAGCAACGAGGGAGCTACAAACTGAGATTGTTGAGACCACAGCTTGGGATGGTCAAAAAATAAAAATCAAGAAAATCAAAGGAAAGAAAATAACAATTGTACCCATTTTACGTGCTGGCTTAGGCATGTTGGATGGAGTACTAAAACTCATTCCTAATGCAAAAATTAGCGTAGTAGGATTGTATCGAGATGAAGAAACCCTGCAGCCAGTCGCTTATTTCGATAAAGTAGTAAAAGACGTGCCAAAACGCACGGCATTGATAGTCGACCCTATGTTGGCCACAGGTGGCACCCTTATCGCCACCATCGACTTATTAAAACAAAAAGGCTGTAAACATATTATGGGGTTGTTTCTAGTGGCTGCTCCTGAAGGTTTAGCGGCAGTAAAAAGCGCCCATCCAGACGTTGAAATTTATACCGCGGCTGTGGATGAAAAACTTAATGAACAAGGCTATATATTGCCTGGGCTAGGTGATGCAGGGGATAAAATTTTTGGTACTCGATAAGCCATAGAGTAGTTTAAGGCGAAAATACATCTGGCAAGTTTAATCAAATACAAAAGGAAGTGATTGATACTTGCCAAAGGGTTTTGCCTGATAAATTGCAAAGTGTAAATGGGGTAAAGAAGAAAAACCTGTATTACCTGAGTAAGCTATTTTTTGACCTACTTTTACGCGCTCACCTAAGGTTACCGCAACCCCATTTTTTTCTAGATGATAATACTCACCTGTAGTGTCATCATCATGTAAAATGACTACATAGTTGGCATATTTGGCGTATCTCCGATTTGCACCACCTCGCGAATTCTGCGCAACTAAATCAATCACCACCCCTGCCCTCGCCGCATGTATGGGTGTTCCTATGGGCATGGCAAAGTCGACCGCGTACTTAGACGCACCTCTATGGCTATATCCGCCACCAAATCCTTGCACTATAGGAAAATAAGCCCCTTTGGCGTAAGGGTACTGATAAGCAATATTTCCATGATGCACTGCTAGCATATTGCCAGGCGTCCAGTAAAAAGATTCGTCATACCAGATTTTTTGACCTTGGTGCATGGGTTGCAATTCAAGCACTTTGATTCGCTGATGCCCTTGAAGTACTTGATTAACAATGTATTGCCCCTGATTGCTATTTGAGGACTTTAAGTTACTTGTTTGTACATCCAAGGTCACTGACACTACAAAAGGTTTTTTATTGTAGAGCCAATAACTGACGTGTTTGTTTTGTTCTACTTTTTCAACACATGCCCAATTATCCATGCAGTAATTAGGCGAACTAGCAAAGGCACTACAGCTAATAAGCATAGAAAATATAGATACAAAATATTTTGCGGCGCTACAAAATCTTAAATAACAGCGCACATTTACACCCAGTTCGACTTATTTAGAGAAAAGATTATTTATATGCTGAGCAAACGGCTTTGCTCGCATAAACCCTGTGACTCTTGCGGTGCTGATTTCATTTCCTTGAGTGTCAAAAAACAAAATGGTAGGTAACCCCAACACCGAAAAGTGCTCCTGAAATCTTATGTTATTTTCGCTATTATCCGTTAAGTCAATTTGCATTAAAACTGAATCACTTAACGCTGCTATTACCTGACCATCTGAAAACGTGTATTTTTCAAACTCTTTACAGGCCACACACCAATCAGCATACAGGTCTAACATCACTGATTTACCTTGCGCATTAGCTTCTGCTAATGCCTGGTTGAAATCTTCAATACTGCTGACTTTAAGAAATGTCGGATGAGCGACTGTATTATTGCCTGCTGACTGCACCGCAGTTTTGTTGTGATCCAGAGCGCTAATGGTTTGATAGCCATAACCGGCTGAAACAAACAAGCCAATAAATATCAATAATGCCCGAAGGCCCTTATAGAAAGTTGTTGGGCTATTTTGGTTCATCACATAAAAATAGGTAAAAGTTGTTAATCCAAGCAGTGTCCAAGCAAAATCTGTAGCGATATGGCTCACTAAGCGCTCTACAAACATAATGGCAACCGCTAACATCATAAAGCCAAAAGTGACTTTAACCACATTCATCCAATTACCTGCTTTAGGTAACAATTTACCACCTGTAATACCAAATAAAATCAATGGAATGCCCATTCCTAGACTCAACACATACAGTGCGCTGAATCCTAGAACTAAATCGCCACTTTGGGCAATAAATAACAAAATCCCCGTTAACGGCGCGGTAGTGCACGGTGATGCCACTAAGCCAGAAATGGCGCCCATCACTAATACACCTATATAACTTCCGCTGGTTTGTTTATTACTCATGGCATTAAGCTTTTCTTGCCATGACGAAGGCAACTGCAGTTCATAAGCACCAAACATCACTACGGCCAACAAAACAAAGATGACAATTAAAGCGATTAAAATAGCCGGATGTTGTAAACCTGCCTGAAACTGAACGCCAGCCGAAGCCACTATCAGCCCCAATAACGAATAGGTAATTGCCATGCCCTGGACGTACACAAAAGACAATGTAAATGCCCGCGAGGTGCTAATAGTTTTACCTTGACCAATCACAATGCCCGATAGAATCGGATACATAGGGAACACACAAGGTGTAAAGGCTAAACCAATTCCTAAGCCTAAAAATAATAATAGAGTGACAAATAAACTTTGTTCACTGGACAATAAGCTAGCTAATTCAAACTGCTCTGAAATGGGCGCTGTGGTGGTTGAATCTTCATTTGAAGTTTGTATTGGTTGTTCAGACGTTGTCATTGCAACAGCGCCAACCTGATTTAGATACACCTCTTTGGTGGTAGGTGGATAGCACAAACCGGCATCGGCACAGCCCTGATAACGAATTTTAACAATGCCATCTTGGATTGAAGTAACAACAGGATAAGTAATATCCAGTTGTCCACGAAACACATCCGACAAACCAAAAAATTCGTCCTCAACTTGCTCGGCGGCAGGAAAAACTGGCGTGCCTAACTCCACTCCTTTAGTCACTGACTTAAACTGTTTTTTATACAAATAATAACCGTCTGCAATAATCCAGCTTAGGACAACTTGATCACCTTGTTGCTTGAAGTCGAATTGAAACGCTTCATCAACTTGCAAAAATTCCGGCTCTTCACCAAACAGGTTGGCTAAGGGATCTTCCATTTGCGCCATACTCGCAGAACAGAAAAAACCAAAAGTCAGTGCTAAAACAAAATATCTAAAACTCAAATTCATCTACAATACTTCTTATCTAAAGGTAACTTGGCGAAATGCCAATGACTATTATTTATACTTTAATGGACAAACCTTAACAAATAATTAAGGCCCCACGTTACTTTGTTTACAGACCTTAACTCAGTCTGGCAAATTTCACTTTTGAGTGAAATTACCTGAATTTAAGATAAACACACCTCAGTCTCTTAACTCGTTAGACAAATGGCGCAACACTCTGTAACAATGCACCACTTGGTTTTTGGGGTTTTAATACCAGTATTATATCAAACACAACATCAAAAGTAGGTTATACCTAAAGCTTGTAGCGTATAACCCAAATAACGAGGTACCTTTGTTTAAACTATTTTTATTATTCGCTGTTTTACCTATTGTCGAAATCGCCATATTGCTTAATGTGGGTGAGCAAATTGGCGGTTGGTATACAGTGGCCATCGTTATTTTAACTGCTTTTGCAGGAGCACAATTAGTGAGGCAACAAGGTCTCAGTACCTTGATGCAAGCCCAACAAAAAATGCAGGCTGGCACTATGCCAGGTCAAGAAATGGCTGAAGGTCTTTTATTGGTCATTGCAGGGATCTTATTGGTTACTCCAGGTTTTATCACCGACGGAATTGGATTTTTATTGAGCTTACCTATGACCCGCCCCCTTATCGCCAAAGGACTACTCAAACATTTATCAGTTAGGGTAGTGAATCAATCATTTGATGGTAGTTATACTCAACACCAGCAACAAGGTCACAGGCCAAATCAATCTGAAGATATCATCGAGGGTGAGTTTGAACGTAAAGATAAGCCCCCAGCCAATCCAGCTCTTAAGGATGACTTAAGAAAACCCGATTAAGCTTGCGCTTTACCTTATTCACTTAAAATAGTTAATTTTCCTATTTCTACTTTTTAAGCTAAGTTGTAATCCACCAATAAGAAGCATTGACTGCTATGCGAATTTTACTAGTTGAAGATGATTTACCACTCGCCCGTGCGCTACATCAATCTCTGAGAACAGAAGGATTTACCGCAAACCATGTGGCCGATGCCAGATCGGCACTGCTCACCATCGAAACCAATGAATGTGACATGCTTATCCTTGATTTAGGTTTACCTGACATGGATGGCTTAGCGCTACTAAAACAAATAAGGCAAAAAAATATAAAGTTGCCAGTGCTGATATTGACGGCTCGAGATTCTATTGACGATAAAATTAAAGGGCTAGATCAAGGAGCGGATGATTATCTCAGTAAACCTTTTGATGTAAACGAGCTGATTGCACGTTTGCGTGTCATTGAAAGAAGGTTAGGTACCGCAACCAGTGCAACTATTACAATTGGAGAAGTCAACCTAGACTGTGCATCTCATGAATTAAAGGTTGCGGGTAAATTAATTGAGTTATCTCGCAAAGAATTTATGTTGTTAAAAGTACTCTTAGAACAAGCAGGGCGAATTCAATCAAGAGAACAGCTTGAGTCTAAATTGTATGAGTGGGGCGAAGAAGTAGCGAGTAACGCAGTGGAAGTGCATATTCACCATCTTCGTAAAAAACTCCCTGAGGCTTTTATCAAAACAATTCGCGGTGTAGGGTACAGCATTAAAGCCTCCTCCAAAATAGAGTCCTAAATGTGTCTATACGCCGTTATCTAACGCTGATTTTATTGTCGGTAATTACATTGGTCACTTTTGCAGCTGCGATTCAGGGTTACCGCAGCAGTATGGCAAAAGCGACCAGTGTATTTGATAACGAGTTACGTTCTTTAACACTTGTCTTAGTCGACATTACCGACTTAAGTACTCAGTCATTAACACCACAAACAGATGCCGCTTTTATCTTTCAAATATGGCAGCACAATCAATTAATTGTTAACTCCAACCCCAGTTTAGACACCGCTATTAGTGATTTCAAAAATGAGTTCTCTGAGCATAATTTTTTAGCGCAGCGTTGGCGTACCTTCGGGCATTTTTTTGAATCGAGCAACAAATGGGTGTTGGTAGCACAGCCTGTAAACAGACGTTTTGAGCTAGCAGAGCAAATGATTCTAGCTGCCGTGACGCCACTAGTGCTGTGTATTCCATTGTTAGCTATTATTATATTTTTATTAGTGAGTTCAGGGCTGCGCCCTTTGCGACTGCTATCGGAAAAATTACGATCCAAAAAAGCCGACGACTTCAGTCCTATTGAGCAGCAAAATCAAGGTAACGAACTCAGTCCAGTCCTAGAAACCTTAAATCAATTGTTTGAACGACTCAACGCTGCTTTTTCTCGAGAAAAACGCTTTGCCTCTGATGCAGCCCATGAATTACGCACACCTTTAAGCGTTTTGAAGATCAATGCTCATAATTTGGCTATAGAACTTAACAATAACCATACTACCCACACCAACATGGGATATCTGCAGCAAGGTATCGAACGTATGAGTCATGTAGTCGAACAAATTTTATTGCTCAACCGTACTAACCCCGAACAATACCAAGGTCAGTTCGAAACGATAGACACAGCGGCGCTTTGCCAAACAGTGATCGCTAGTTTATTTCCACAAATTGAAGCAAAAAAGCAAGAAATCGAACTACTTGGAAAAGGTGCAAATATTCGAGGGGATGAGTTTTCATTGGGCATACTGCTGCAAAATTTAATCTCCAATGCGAGTAAATACTCGCCAGAGGGCTGTTTGATTAGAGTAACGCTGAAGAGCGTGAATAAGCAGGTGGTGATTCAGGTAGAAGATGCAGGTCCAGGCATCGATGAATCTGAATATCAAAGAGTGTTTGAACGTTTCTACCGAATTGGAGGGGATCGACATACCAGTAATACATCTGGCTGTGGTTTAGGTTTAGCCATTTCAAAACATATAGCTGAGTTACATAATGCCACACTTAAATTAAGCCGATCTCAACAGTTATCGGGCCTATCAGTAGAACTGATTTTTCCGCAAGGTCAGCCTAATGCATAAATGGTTCGGCTACATGCCACTCTCCATTAGCACATTATGTGTCCTCTGTTGTTTCCCATTATTAGCAGCGGTGTCTGAGTACCATATTCAGCTCAAAGATCACCTGTTTTTCCCCTCGCGGATCACTATTCCTGCAAACCAAAAAGTCAAATTGATAATCGAGAATCAGGACAATACACCAGAAGAATTTGATAGTTTTTCTCTCAACCGAGAAAAGGTCATTTTTGCCAATCAAAAAGCAACCCTATTTATTGGACCACTTCAGCCTGGAGAATACAGCTTTTTTGGCGAATATAATCCTAATACTGCCCGTGGTGCTGTCATTGTTGAGCGTCAAAAGCTGGAGGTGCCTGATGCTCATTAACACCGTGATTTTGTTTTTTCGTGATGCTTTGCCCATTTTGGTATTACTTGCCTACCTATACGCACACCTACCTACGAGTCAATCATGGCTTTTAATATGCTTAGTCGCTAGTGCCATTTTGAGCCTAATATACATCAATCAAATCCATACTATTGGGCAGTGGTTTGCTGGCATAGGTATTGAATTGTCCCTGTGGTTTTCGCAACTCTTGGTTTATTTGTTGGCCTTAGTTTTAGCTTGTGGCCTAACCTTTCCTAAGTGGTCGAATCGATGTTTTACATACTGGATTGCAGGCTTGATGGTCAGTCTGACCATAGCGTCCAAAGGCAGTAACTTTATCTTGTACTTTAATGGCTATTTAAATCAAAGCAACGTGCTGCAATCTATGTTGCTCGGTACATTTTTAGGTTTAGGCATTTGTCTCAGCTTAGCCATTTTGTTGTATCTGGCGGCAAGGTGGTTAAAACAGCGGTTTGGGCTTTGGGCGACTTGGTTGTTAGTGCATATTTACGTAACGGGGCAACTTGTTAACGCGTTACCTTTATTAGTTCAGATCGATCTTATAAACGCCTCAGAGACTGCTTGGAGTAGCCAAAGTTTTCTCAGTAATGAGTTTGAGTTTGGTCATTTATTTAATGTTTTGTTCGGCTACCAGGCTACCCCATCTATAGCTCAAGTAATTGTTTATGTTTGCGCTTTAACCCTGCCTCTCGCTGCTTTTTATTGGCTTAAGCTAGATTCAACTACACACTCAGGTAACATCCAATGAACGCCCTTTATCGCGTATCTATTGCGCTTTTATACACGCTATTTTTTGTCCCCTTAAGCTGGGCTGACGGCATTCCAGTTGACAAGGTTTATAGTCCCTATGTTTTGGCCAATGAGCGGGAGTTAGAGTGGCGTTTTACATCTAGGCAAAACGATGATGGTAATGTGTTAGCGCAACGTTTAGCTTACGGTCATGCCGTTTCAGAATACCTGACAATTGAAGCTTATATCGTTGGAGAAAGGGACGATACCGGCGACTTTGGTTTGCAGGCTTATGAAATAGAAACCCGCTGGATGTTAACCGAACAAGGCGAATTGTGGGCCGATTGGGGGGTATTGTTTGAACTTGAAAAACAACATAAAGAAGACATTTACGAATTTACCAGCGGAATTTTATTTGAAAAAGAGTTTACACAAACCAGTTTAACCATCAATGCGTTGTTAGTTTATGAATGGGGTAAAGACATTCAAGATGAATTTGAAACTGAATTTCGGCTCAAATATCGCTATCGCTATTTAGCTGCATTACAACCTTCTATCGAAATTTACACGGGTGAAGATTTTGTTGGTGTTGGCCCTGGTTTTATGGGGGTACATAGGTACGCAGGACAAAAACAACTTAAATGGGAATTGGCCTTCATTGCTGGCTTAAATGGCGACTCAAAAGACCACACCCTGAGGTTTGCCCTAGAGTATGAATTTTAAAAAACCATATCTGGCCTAAAAGGTGCTTTGTCTTTTCTTAGACCTGAATAGATTTACTCTAAGGCAACTGAGAAAATCCCTGAAGCCCCTTTAAAAACAAGCGAAGGATAAGATATGAGTGGAATGACATCACGTAAAAATGCAATAACTGAAATCACTAATCGCGCACCAAAAGCGTGCAAGATGCCTGAACCATTGAACAAGATTTGGGCAACAGATGTTTTTGGCCTAGCGGCCATGGAAGAAGCATTATCAAAAAATGCCTTTAAAGCCATTAAAAAAACCGTTCAAACGGGTGCAACATTAGATCCGGCAACGGCCGATATTGTTGCTGCTGCCATGAAAGATTGGGCGATATCTAAAGGGGTAAAGTTCTTCTCTCACATTTTTTACCCTATGACCAATATTACTGCTGAAAAACATGATGGCTTTATCATCACTAATTCAGACGGTGGCGCCATTACTGAGTTTACTGGCAGTTTGCTGATTAAGGGTGAACCTGATGGTTCTTCTTTCCCAAATGGTAGCTTACGTATGACCAACGCAGCCCGTGGTTATACAGCATGGGATCCAACGAGTCCGGCCTATGTTATGCACACGGCTAATGGCGCAACATTAATGATCCCAAGTGTATTTATGTCGTGGACCGGCGAAGCACTTGATAAAAAAATACCGTTACTACGCTCAAATAAAGCCATGGATAAAGCAGCGCAAAAAGTGCTGTCCCTTATGGGCGAAACAGAGATTGCAACCCTAAACTCTAGTTGTGGTGCAGAGCAAGAATATTTCTTAGTTGATGAGCATTTTGCTAATGCTCGTCCAGACTTATTATTAGCAGGGCGCACCTTATTTGGTGCACCACCAGCTAAAGGTCAACAATTCGATGATCACTATTTCGGTGCTATCCCGGCTCGCGTTCAAGTGTTCATGCAAGATTTCGAAGACAAACTTTACCGCTTAGGTATTCCAGCCAAGACCCACCATAATGAAGTTGCACCTGGCCAGTTTGAAATTGCCCCTTACTTTGAAGCAGCTAACGTTGCCGCAGATCATCAACAATTATTGATGACACTCATGAAAAGTACGGCTAAAGAGCATGGCTTTTTATGTTTATTACATGAAAAACCTTTTGCAGGGGTCAATGGCTCTGGTAAACACGTTAACTGGTCGGTAGGAAACGCCACTCAAGGTAATCTACTGGATCCTGGCAGCACCCCCCACGACAACCTAAACTTCTTGTTGTTCTGTGGCGCGGTTATTCGTGGTGTACACAAATATGGCCCACTTTTAAGAGCGGTTATCGCCTCTGCTGCAAACGACCATCGCCTTGGAGCAAACGAAGCACCACCTGCGATTTTATCTGTCTACTTGGGAACCCAATTAGAAAGTGTGTTTAACGATATTAAAGAAGGTAAATTGTTAGAAAAAGCCAAGGGCGGCTTGATGGATCTTGGTCTATCTCAAATTCTTCAATTTGAACGTGATCCTGGTGATCGTAACCGTACATCGCCTTTTGCTTTTACCGGAAATCGCTTTGAGTTTAGAGCCGTAGGTTCTTCTCAGTCGGTTTCAGGTCCTTTAGTCGCAATGAATACTATGTTGGCCGACTCACTCAATTGGATAGCCGAAAAACTTGAAGCTGTGATAGCCGAAGGTGAAGACAAAACCTCAGCTGTTATCACAGTGTTGCAAGAACTCATGCAGTTACACGGTAATGTAATATTTGGTGGTGATGGGTATTCAAGCGAATGGCATAAAGCTGCAGTTGAAGAAAGAGGCTTAAAAAATATTCCTACCAGTGCTGACGCTTTACCTGCGTTTAAAGAAGAGTCAGTGGTTAAGTTGTTTGAGTCGACAGGTGTGTTATCACCAGCTGAACTGGCGAGCCGTTTTGAGGTATACGCAGAACAATACGTATTGTCGATTGAAGTAGAAGCTAAAATAGTTATCGGTATGGCTAACACTAGAATCTATCCGGCGACAGTCAAGTATCTAGACAGCCTTTCTAGTGCAGCAACTAACCTTAGCGCGCTGAATATTACCATCAGCCATAACAGCATAGATGAAATTGCTGCTGAAACCGACGCCATGATGGCAGCGGTTAGCAAACTTAAAGAAGCATTAAGTGTGGAAGAGTTTGACAGCACCGAAGCACATATGAACCATTGTGCTCATGTTCTGTGCCCACTTATGTTAGAAGTGCGCTCTCATGCTGACGCCTTAGAACTAGTGGTTTCTGATGACTTATGGCCATTACCTAAGTATCAGGAAATGTTGTTTATAAAATAAACAGCAACCTAAAAAAAGACCCAAAAGAAAAAGAGCTTAGGCTCTTTTTCTTTTTTTGGTTCTGCTACCTGATAAACTCAGCCTTCAATTAGCAAACGTTTATAGAGTCTTACAAGATGAAAGCCTGTGCCTGCCATATTTTAGTTAAAGACAAAGCCCTTGCAGAAAAACTCAAAAGCCAACTTGATAAAGGCGGCAACTTTCACCAATTAGCCAAAAAATATTCCATCTGCCCCTCTGGCAAAAAAGGCGGAGACTTAGGCGAGTTCAGCCCGGGTACAATGGTCAAAGCCTTTGACAATGTGGTGTTTAAAAAAGAAATTTTGACCGTTCACGGCCCAGTGAAGACACAGTTTGGTTATCATTTAATAAAGACACTTTATCGAAGTTAACGAGTGAATTTGGATTAGCAAACTGAATACGACTGATAAGTTAATAGACAATAGCGAATATTAAAAACCTGATTTGCTAAAGCGCTAATTTTAAACACTTGGACGCTATCGATAACACCAAAACTTGATACCTTGCTGTTGCAAAAAAGCTTCTGCATTAGCGCCTTGCAATAGTGCTAAGGTCGCTAATAATCCAGCTTGGATACAGTAGGGAGCAGCGACAGTCACCGATCTGGCGGCATTTTCAATGGGATACCCAGTTTCAGGGTTAAGAATATGACTGTACCGTTTTCCTTCTTTTAATAAATAACGTCTTGCATCACCACTGGTGGCTAAACCACCGCTGACAATTTTTAGGATTTTAGTCGAACCATTGTTGTCATCAGGGCTTTCAATTCCTATATGCCATGGTTGCTTATTTTGCCTTGGCCGCGTCACCTGAATATCACCACCAAAGTTCACTACAACTGAAGTAGTTGTGGCATATTCAGCACATAACTTGGCAACACAATCCACCGCGTATTCTTTACCTATACCACCAAAGTCCAACTCCATACCTTTAGCCAAAATGATTGAAGACTGATCATATTTAACCTTCTGCCAACCAATGTTAGGCATCAGTACTTTTACGGCTTCAGGAGTGGGAACATTACCTGTACCATCAAATTTCCACGCTTGGCGCAGTACCCCAGAAGTAATGTCAAACAAACCTTCACTTAATTGAAAACAACTGTTCGCAAATTCCAACAGTCGAAATATTTCATCATCAATAACAACCGGTTTACCGTCACTATGATTAATATTAGCCATAGGATTGTTGCTCAAATAACGACTGAATTTTTGTTCGATACGTTTGGTTTCTGAATGGGCGACTGAAGTGAGGTGAGTGGCAAGCACAGAATCTTGCGTTTCAATCAGCACTTCACAAGGGCTAGCCATAGCAGTAAAGCGACCAATAATATGGTCGCTTTTTTGTTCTATCGTAAAATCACTAACTGACAAAGGTAGCCCTTAAGTTAAAAACACTAGATTAGAAGCTATAACTAACTTGTGCAATCACCGCTTTCACACTGGGGTATAAATCTTGCTGCTGCAACGCTCCAGGCGCATCAAAACCAGCGTTCTTAGGATCTTGTTGATAATATTCCAACCTAAAGGCCCACTCGTTGCCACTTGGCATTTTCATTCCATATTTTAGGCCAAGGGTATAGGCAGTCATTTCCCCTAAACGATAGTCTGCACTAGCAAAAGTGGGGAGCGTAGAACCTTCCAGTAAAAAGGGGTGATAAAACTCCGCAGCCCCTTGTTGGTAGTACCTAAAATGAGGCTGAATATAAGTATTGTCAGTCAAATTAAAACGCAACCTAGAATCAATAGTATGAGAATTGATATCCCAGTCATCTGTGGCGTATCGATAAGAAATATCTGCCACACCACTGTCCAAAGCATATTTAGTTTGCCAATAGAAACTATGTCTAGTGCGCTCTGTTGGCCTCTCTTCATAGACTAAGGACTGTGTTAACCCTTGGTCGTTAATAACACTTAAAACCTTAAAGGGATCAGTGTGATAACCATCAGACGTAGATAAACCATAGTTAAATTGCATTAACATTCTTCGATTAATAATTTGTGTCACACCAAACATCAAATCTATGGTGCTTTTGTCGTCGGAACCCTTTTGTCTTGTAGCATCAAAAGCGGCTTGATAAGCTTGCTCATTAGCAAATTGACCTTCGTCTATGACCATTTCAGAAAAAGCGACAGGGCGACCACCTTCGGGATCTATAGTGTCAAAAGCCAAAGATAGGCCAGCCGATACAGTCGTATTTTTCTGATTAAAATCTCTGGCAAGAGAGCCATTAACCGCAATAGACAAGTAGTCATATTCTTTTGAAAAATGCACACCTGTACTGCCTCGCATGTCATCCCAAAGGGGTTGAGTCCACTGTGCTTCAAGTTGTAGACGAGTATCTCTAAAAGTGTCATCCAGGGGTATTTCGCCCCCTTGAATTTCATATTGTCCCTTACCTGATGGACGAGTAAAGGTTTGTGCATTTGGCTGAGATACTGCACCTGTGGCAGACGCACCAGTAAGTGTATCCAGCACGAATTTCCCAGAAAAAATATGTTCATCACCAAAATCTTTTTTTGCTGAAAATACACCTTCAACGGCAGTGACTCTGTCTGTTTCACCGTAATACAACAAAGCAGTATCCATTTCCCACACGCTTTCTTCGGCTTGTACCACTGGGGTTGTGCCTAACAGCGCGCAAGTTGCGGCTGCAAGTGCGGTATTAATATTGGCTACTTTTTTTGTACGCTTAGCTATTTGATTTTTAGAAGTTAGTTGCATCCACAACCTCCACCAGCAAACGCACGACCACCACTCGTGGCCTCTTTACTAAAGTAAATATGATCATCTAAACCAAGGTCGTTTCCCTCAGCGTCCAAAGCCATTTCATCTTTAGCCAGTAAGTCACGTTCCCAAGGTTTGACCCCAAGGTTGGCACAGCCAACAAGCTGAGTACTGATCAAAAATGCGAGTATAATTCGTGCTTTTTTTAACATAACTGCTTCTCTTTATTGGTTAAAGACTTCTATTCATTAAGAAGTAAAACTAATTCTTGTTCATACAAAGGTTCGCTGCGTGTGAAAAAACCTTTGTGAGAAAATCGGATATTTCCTTTTTTATCGATGACATAACTGCTTGGCATACCCAATAATTGATAATCACTGGCTATGTTTCCTTGAGGATCATAAATAATGGGAATTTGTGCCGGCACCTTTTCTAAAAAGGCTTTTGCTAAAGCCTCTTCAGCATCTAAATTGATGGCAATAATCTGTAAGCCCTGCGCGGCATATTTTTGCTGCATTTGGTTCATCCACGGAAAGGATTTGCGACAGGGTTTGCACCAGCTTGCCCAAAAATCGAGATAGACTACCTGCCCTTTTAAGGCGGACAATTTGCTTGGCAGCTGACCATGGGAGATGGCAAAGTCAGGGGCGGGGATTTCCTGCGCTATGCTTAAAGAGAGCGGTGAAAAACTGAGAATGAAAAACAGTATACTTAAGCGAATATAATTCAAAACATTTACCTGCTAAATAATATGTAGTTAGTTTAGATGGTAAATCTTAAGTAAAACTTAAAGCAATAAAAAAGCCCCCGAAGGAGCTTCTTTAAACGTTTTTGATTAAAGTGTTATGAATCTACAGAGCCGCAGAAACGATAACCTTCACCGTGAATAGTCACAATCAAATCATCCGCGTTCACTTCTGACTCAAAATGTTTACGAATTCGACGGATAGTAACATCAACAGTACGGTCATTTGGACGTAATTCACGGCCAGTCATTTCCATAATTAGTTGTTCACGTGTCAATATTTTACCTGGGTTGTTTAAAAACAAGTGTAAAGCTCTGAACTCACTGCGTGGCAAGCGAAATTCTTTGCTACTTGGAGAAATCAAACTACGGCTATCACCGTCTAAAATCCATCCATTAAAGTTTACACGACTTGGTAAATCATCATCTTCGCTACTATTAGTGGTACGCGCTAATAAGTTACGAGCACGGATAGTCAGTTCGCGAGGATTGAAAGGTTTAGTAAGGTAGTCATCGGCACCAATTTCTAGACCTAAAATTCGGTCTACATCATTGTCTCTGCCAGTTAAAAATATCAAACCTACATTCTTACGACCGCGCACTTCGCGTGCCAAAAGCAAGCCATTTTTACCAGGTAAGTTGATATCCATGATAACCAAGTTGATGGTGTTGTTTTCAAAGATGCCATGCATCTGTTCGCCATGTTCGGCTTCAAATACATTGTACCCTTCTGCTTCAAACAAGCTTTTAAGGGTAGTACGTGTGACCACTTCATCTTCAACAATTAATACGTTAGGAGTCTGCATGTTTCAGGCCTGATTAGGAATTTGTGTAAAAGTTTATCAGAAAATATCGAAAAATCAGGGTTTTATCTACCAAAAATTGCATATATAAACAAAATTTATGCATTTATACTAATACAATCATAAATTTGCTCTATTAGAGCGAATATTAACCAGTTTTGGTTTTATAAAAATGAGCCAACGTGCACTTTATCGTGTGTCACTTTTTTAACTGGGAATAAAATTTTAAACTGCACCCCTTCCCCTTCTTCACTGACAATTGAAATTGAACCATTTAAAGCTTGCGTCACTAGGTTGTAAACTAAGTGCATACCTAAGCCACTGCCTCCTTGTCCTCGCTTGGTCGTCACAAAAGGATCAAAAATACGCTTTCGTAAATGTTCTGGAATACCTTTTCCATTATCCTTAAACTCAATACTGACTTTAGTATCACCAATAGCCTGAATGTTAATGTCTATTTGGCCCTTGTCCATGTCCTCAAAACCATGAATGATAGAATTCATGATCAAGTTGATAATAATTTGATTAATTGGCCCTGCTTTTGATTCAACAACTAAGTTATCTGCACAGTTCACGTTGATCTGATGTTTGACCTTTTTTAACTTAGGTCGCATCGACATTAAAATTTCTTCCATCAACTTAGCAAAAGAGAAGACCCGATTATTCTCCGAAGATTGGTCAACGGCGACTTGTTTAAAGCTTGAAATCAGTTCTGCTGCCCGATTCAAGTTACGATAAATGATATTGAGGTTTTCTTCGCCCTCGGCAATAAACTTCGACAAAGAACTGGCTTTAAGTGTTTTATCTTCAAACGCTTTACGCATGTCAGATAATCTATCTAACATCATTGTAGAGGCTGTCACACCCAGTCCAATTGGCGTATTAACTTCATGGGCCACACCCGCAACCATATCTCCTAACGAAGCCATTTTTTCATTTTGAACCATTTGTCGTTGAAATTGGTGTAACTTCTCTAAGGTTTGGATCAATTCGCTATTGGCTTCTTTTAACGCATTGGTACGCTGTTTTACCTTTCCTTCTAAACTGGTATTCAACTTGGCTTGTTCAGCTTCTGCAATAGTCTGCCGCTGCATATGTTCTTGGGTTCGCTGCAACATGTTATTAAAAGCTTCACCCAAAATATCCAGCTCTTTAATACCATTTAACTCAGCACGACTTGAATAGTCTTTCTGGCGAGATATTCGCTGCACCAGCTTAACTAATACGTTAATAGGTGCAGTAATGGCTCTTTGCAATTTTATCGTGAACAAAAAACAAACTAACAAACATGCCAGTAATACACTTACGGTGAGAATAATTGAATTGCTGGTAAGTTTTTGTAACCCATCTGCCGAAGCCCGTAAATAAAGGTAACCCACGACTTGTTTTTCATTGCGAATAGGGCGAATAATTTCCATCACCCCAGCGGCCATTTTAGGCTGATATAACTGGTCTACTTGATCAAACTTGGCTTTTACAGGGGCGATACCCTCTTTGTTGTAACTGGCAAAAAATTTGATAGTTTGATCGTCCATAATTCTGTAAATGTGGACGTTTTCAATTAATTCAGAAGCGGACAATATTTTGAGATTTTCTTCTTCAAGCAAACCTTCATCTTTAATCAAAGAGTCCATGGAATCACGTCCGATCATCTCCGAATAGATCACCACATTATCTTCTAGGGATTGTCGATAAGTACTAATTTGACTATACAGATTGACACCTGAAGAAAAAATTAATGACAAAGAAGTGATAGCCATAACTACCCAAATAATCAGGCTTTTTATTGATAGAAATTTAGTGTCTGAGGCCATATTACTTGTAACGTATTCCTAGGTCTGACGACTCATCATAATCGATATTGATACAAAAACGTTCAAATTGAAACTAATAGACTGAATTTATGTCGTTTTTTATCACGATTAAGAATAAATAAACAACTAAGCTAAGCAAACCTGAAGCGCTATCTTTCACTCTTAAAGTCGGCCTAGTTTCTGATTAACTTTAAAATATCTTGCTCACTCAACTGATAATCAGTTGCTATTCGCTGCAGCGTCACTTGCTGATCTATCCGTTCAACTTTGCTGCTTGCAGAACGGATCAAACCTTTAAGGTCACTTAAACAGATACAAATAATCTCACCTTGGTCGATGTCTAATAACGCGACCGGCAAGGCAGCCTTTTTGTAAAGAAGATGCGGGCAAACACTTTGTCTTTCGACAGTTTGCAAACATTTAGTGGGTAATGCTTGTACTACAGTTGTTAAACCCAAAAACAATAAACAACAGCTACTAACAAAGCTACATTTCATAGTTTTCTAGCTCAAATAGAGTGTTTCATAATCTTTTGCGGCCGCTTCCCATGTAAAGCGGCTTTGCATGGCTCGCTGTTGAGTCAGCTCTAGTTCTTTTGGTGCCTCATGATAAAACAGCAATGCTCGTTGTATACAGGACAACAAAGCACTGCTATCAGGCTGTTCAAATACAAAACCCGTTGCCATATCTGGGTTTTCTGCCAAATCTATTACTGTATCTTTAAGTCCACCGACTGCTCTGACAATCGGCAAAGTACCGTATGCCAAACTATACATTTGATTCAAACCGCAAGGTTCAAATAAAGACGGCATCAAAAAGAAATCACTACCTGCTTCTATCATGTGTGCTTTACGAACGCTGAAATCTTCAACAAATGCCAATTTTTTAGGGTATCTGTCTGCCACTTTTTGCAGATACTGGCTGATTTCAGGGTCACCCGTTCCTATGATGGCAAGTTGTACATCATGTTGCATAAGCTTATCTAACATAGGCAAAATAAAGCCAAAACCTTTTTGATCGGTTAAGCGACACACCATACCGATAATAGGAATACGTACTTTTTTGGGCAATCCTAACTCTTGTTGCAATTCAGCTTTACAGGCTTTTTTGCCCGTTAAATCACCGTGATGATAGTTTTTAGCGATATGTGGATCGTTAATAGGATCCCACTGACTGTAGTCACACCCATTCAAAATACCCGACACGTCATGTCTTCTGTTTTGAAATTCGTTGAATAGATGATGAGAGCCCAGTGGAGTTAACAATTCCTGTGCATAATTTGGACTCACTGCATTAATTTTATTGGCGTAACGTATCCCCATACGCACAAAATTCAGGGCATCACCATCCAATTGGCTGTGTAATTGATAGTGAGGCTGTAAATAGGCTATGTCAGAAAAACGATGGGTGCCTTGATAAGCGCCATTATGTATGGTGAAAATGGTCTTTGCTTGGTCAAAAAAGCCGGTATCCTCAATACTAACAAAATAAGGGGTCAGCGCTGTATGCCAGTCGTTACAGTGCACTATATCGGGCTGAAAGCCTGCCGCCTTAGAGGCCTGTAAAGCAGCACTTGCGAAAAATGCGAAACGTTCTGCGTTATCCGGATAAGCATGGTAATCGTCAGAATAAAGGCCTTTGCGAGCAAAGTATTCTGGGTAGTCCACAGCTAAGACTTGTACCCCTTCTAAGGATAAATTCTTAACAGCAAACTCATATGACTTGTGACCCGAATACAAGGTTTGTTTGTCACAGTAATCTGGCGCATCAAACTTGTCCGCTAACTGTTTGTAATAAGGCATGACTATTGTCACTTCGTGCCCCATTTTTGACAATGCCAAGGGCAGCGCTTTACCTACATCAGCTAAACCACCCGTTTTAACTAGGTCTTCTACTTCTGATACAACAAACAATATCTTCATTCGGCTGGTTACCTTATTATTTTATCCGAGCACACTGGTAGAGTGTAAATTTAGTAGTTTGAGCCATTGGACTTACAGCGCTAAAGCGCTGTTCAAGTAACTCAGAGTAACGCAAAAATTTATTCGCCACCAATGTCAGTGAACCACCTTGCGTTAAATATTGCTTAAGTTGCGAAATAAAATTCTCAGTAACAGAGTAATCAGTCTGAATTCCAGTATGAAACGGGGGGTTAGTGTATACCGCTGAAAACTTGCCTTGTACATCCATCAAACCATTTGAAGCCACAACTTTGGCGTTTAGCTTATTGAGCTTAGCGCTTTCTTTTGAGCAATGTACCGCCAGGGCGCTGACATCAGTCATCACCACTTCACTTTCAGGGCTTAGTAAGCCAAGGTAACACCCTATTACACCAGCACCACAGCCAAAGTCTAATAACCGCCCTTTTTTAATCTCAGGCAAGTTATCCAATAACACTTTTGTACCTAAATCGAGCGAACCATGGTTAAACACGCCTGGTAAAGAACATATTTTATAATTGAGGCCACCCACTGAGATATCGACTTCACTTTGCCACTTAGTCAAATCAAAAGGTTTGATTGGTTTATCGACTTGCGCACCAAATAATGCACAATGACGTGCAGAGTCCACTTTGTTTACTTGAGAACCAATAGTCTCAAGCATTTTAGCCGCGCTTTTTACGCCCCCTTTGTTTTCGCCTACAAGCAAAAGACTAGCATTTTCATTTAGACACGCTGCGACATTGGCGATCAGCATTTTTGCCTGATCTTTAGACTTAGGCATATAAATGACTGCACCATCAAATTTTTGGTCAGTTGGATACGCCGCCGCAAAAATATGTTGTGCCGATTTACCTGCAGCACAACTCTGCTGGTAAATATCAAAGTATTGGTGAAACACTTTTAAATCTGGATTGTTTAATTGCTGTGCAATTTGGCTGTCGGTTGGGTTAACCAACAACCATTTACCTTGAACAAAGGTATCTGCATTGCGCATTAATAATTGGCTAGGAGCAGATAACATCAAGAAACCCTCTCAAACATTAAATCCCATACACCGTGACCCAATCTATGTCCACGCTGTTCAAATTTAGTTAAAGGACGTTGCTCAGGTCTTGGCACATAATCGTTAGTAGCTGATTGATTTTTAAACCCTTCGGCACCTGACATCACTTCTAACATGTGTTCGGCGTAATTCTCCCAATCGGTGGCCATATGAAATACCCCACCAATGGCTAATTTGCTTTTTAATTTTTGTACAAAATCTGGCTGTACAATACGCCTTTTGTGATGACGCTTTTTATGCCAAGGATCAGGAAAAAACAGCTGCACACGGGCCAAAGCATTATCAGCAATACAATCAGCGAACACCTCTACTGCGTCATGTTCGTATACTCTTAAATTCTGCACATTATGCTCAGCTGCTTCGCTAAGACAAGTGCCAACCCCCGGACGATGCACTTCAATGCCTACAAAATCTTTATCTGGCTCATTTAACGCCATTTCTACCAAAGACTTGCCCATCCCAAATCCAATTTCCAACACGACTGGGGCAACACGTCCAAAAGTGTCAGCAAAATTTTGTAACCCCGCTTTATGCTCTAAACCCATAATCGGCCAGTTTTGTTCGATGGATTTTGCTTGTCCTGACGTTAAACGCCCTTCTCTTTTTACAAAGCTCTGAATTTTACGGATATACACGCCAGATTCGGCCGCTTCTTTTTCAGATTTAAACTGACTCATTTTAGGTTCTCTTCTTCAAATTTTGCTTGTTTATTTAGCAAGCATAGATGCCGCGCATTATCCGGCGACACAGACTGATTGCAAGGAAGACAGCTTAATTTATGCAATTTTTGATGCTAAATATTCAGCTAAAATCTTAGATTGCTCAATAGGCAACATATGCCCAGCTTTTTCAAGTATCGTCATATCACTATTTGATAGTTGTTTATGCATTGCCAATACAGTTGACTGGCTCACTAAATTATCCTGCTCTCCACTAATAAGGTGAATGGGAAAAGCACATTTAGCCAAAGCTGGTAGCAAGCTTTTTCTGGGTTGGGTCGCACTAATTTGTGCCGCTAAAACCCCCGATCCTAAGTCCTGCTCCATTTGTTTAACGATAGTTAAGTATTCGTTTTGCTGTTGATGGCTTTTGTGAAAAAAACTTTTTAGTCGTTTTTCAGTCATGCCGCTATAACGTTTGTTAGCAATTAACGTCAGTAATTGTTGCCGCTGCCGCACTTCATCTTTCGGTAATTCATCACATGCACTAGCAATAAGTGTCAGAGACGCAATCTTACTTGGATTTTCAATTGCTGTCAGCGCCGCGATATACCCGCCCATAGAGTAACCCACCAAATGTATTGGCTCCTCAAAATAGGCAATTCGATCAGCGCTTAACATCTTCATCTGAGCTAAGTTTTCAGCCCACTGCAAAGGTACAAAAGCACGCATGGGTATATCTAGATGTTGCCAACATGGGTTAAATACCCTTTCATCACACATTGTTCCGGGGAAAAACACCACAGGCTGACTGATTTGATAAGTTGTATCTTTTGTTTTAAGCAATCTCTTCTCAACTGAACTATTTCAAATTTGTTAGGGTATGATACCAATCTGCTTTCAGAATTACCTAAAGAACAACAGATCCATACAGCGTGCAAAATACTATTACATCAACACACCACTCCTTCAGTCAAAATGTCTTAACTTGGTTTGACCTTAATGGTAGAAAAAATCTGCCATGGCAGCTTAATAAAACACCCTATACCGTTTGGGTGTCAGAAATCATGCTACAACAAACTCAAGTTAAAACGGTTATTCCCTATTATCAGGCGTTTATGCAGCGTTTCCCTGACGTTCTCAGTTTAGCTGATGCACCTCAAGATGAAGTATTGCACCACTGGACAGGCTTAGGTTATTACGCTCGAGCTCGCAACTTACAAGAAGCAGCGCAACTCATTAGGGATCAGCACCAAGGCATATTTCCTGAAGATTTAGAGCAGTTAATCGCTTTGCCGGGCATAGGTCGCTCTACAGCTGGTGCTATTTTATCCTTAGCTTGTGGCCAACATCAGAGTATTTTGGATGGTAACGTTAAACGTGTATTAGCCCGCTATTTCGCCGTTGAAGGATGGCCGAGTAATAAAAAGGTGGAAACAGAGCTATGGCAATTCGCAGATAAGTTAACCCCAAAAGTCAGAACAGCCGACTATACCCAAGCCATGATGGATATGGGCGCAACACTTTGCACCCGCAGTAAACCACAATGCGACATTTGCCCTGTTCACAATGACTGTTTAGCCTTTGTACAAGGTCGGCAAACAGAACTACCCCATAAAAAACCCAAAAAGACGATCCCAGTTAGATCGACTTTTATGTTAATTCCTATGTGGCAAAAGCAGCTGTTGATATACAAACGACCACCAGCTGGTCTATGGGGAGGACTGTGGGGATTTTATGAAGTCGAACACCAGGAGCAAATAGCCGAACGCGCCGCGAGTCTAGGATTTAACGACATTCAGCAACAACCACTGAACTCTTTTCGTCACACCTTCAGTCATTTTCATTTAGACATACAACCAATTGTATTACATTTAAAACAACAACCTATTGGTCGAATAATGGAAGATACACAAATGTGGTACAACTTAAGGGAACCGCAAAATGTAGGATTAGCCGCGCCAACCAAGAAACTATTTAGTACAATCACTACATCATTTTAATTTGGGTGTACTTTAGGTAACACCCTCACCATTAAATTAGAGCATTATGAGCAGAACAGTATTTTGTCAGCGACTACAAAAAGAAGCAGATGGCCTAGATTTCCAACTTTATCCCGGTGAGCTAGGTAAGAAAATTTTCGATAATATATGCAAAGAAGCATGGGCCGAATGGCAAAAGAAACAAACTATGCTGATCAACGAAAATAAACTCAACATGATGGAGCCGACAGCTAGAACATTTCTAGAGACCCAAATGAAAGGGTATTTATTTGAAGGCAAAGAACCAGATATCGAAGGTTACGTGCCACCCAAAAATTAAAATTGAACAACTTTAAAGCAGCAGTTAACCCCAACTTTGCTTTTTTAGTAGAGATTTTGTGCAATCTATAAACAATCTGCAAAATTTCACTAAAAAGGGGTTGACTTAAAAGCGCTAAATCCGTTTAATACGCACCCTCAGCGAAACGGACGCAGTCTTTAAAGACAAACTCTTGTTAAGTTGATGCCCAGATAGCTCAGTTGGTAGAGCAGAGGATTGAAAATCCTCGTGTCCTTGGTTCGATTCCGAGTCTGGGCACCATTATTCTTAGAAGCCCTGAACAGAAATGTTCGGGGTTTTTTAGTTTCTAGTACCTAGAAATTGAAAATCCTCCTGTCCTTGCCGGTAACCGTAAGTTGCGATTCCGAGTCTGGGCACCATTATTCTTAGAAGCCCTGAACAGAAATGTTCGGGGTTTTTTAGTTTCTAGTATCTAGAAATTGAAAATCCTCCTGTCCTTGCCGGTATCCGTAAGTTGCGACTCCGAGTCTGGGCACCATTATTCTTAGAAGCCCTGAACAGAAATGTTCGGGTTTTTTTAGTTTCTAGTACCTAGAAATTGAAAATCCTCCTGTCCTTGCCGGTAACC
>NZ_CAXBNC010000025.1:0-70738 GCF_963977085.1 uncultured Paraglaciecola sp.
ATAGTAGCGATAGCGATAGAAGTTTTAACTATTTTCAACATGGTTAAGTTCCTCGGTGGTTAAGTTTACTTAGCGTCCGTTGCTGCATTTCGATGGAATTATTAAAACCTATCTAAATTGATTAAAAAATCTGCGAGGTGATACTTAGGTATGCGGGCTGATAACTTTATGGTGTGCATGGGATGTAGAGCCTAAATGGCTGAAGCTCTAAAACAAGATTATGCGCTGGTACTTAATACCCTGTATTAATGCTGTATTGGGCAACACTAATAAGGCTAGTTAACACCAGCCCTAAAAATGACATTTCACCTACTTGTTATTAAGTCTAATTGCTTACTCAATCTGCTTGTACATCAACCACAATACGGCCGCGAACTTTGCCGTCTAATAATTGCTTTGCGGTTGTAACTACTGACTCTAGTGTGATTTCCTTAGCGATGTTGTCAAACACACTAGGTTCTAAGATCTCACCTAAGCGTTGCCACGCTTCTTTTCTGTCGGCAATTGGGCGCATAACACTGTCAATGCCGGCAAGTGTAATACCCCGTAAAATAAAGGGAGCAACGGATCCGGGAAAATCCATTCCTTGGGCTAAACCACAGGCGGCGACTGTGCCACCATATTGGGTGCTGGCACATACATTGACCAGCGTATGACTACCTACAGAATCAACTGCACCCGCCCAGCGTTCTTTGGCCATAGGTTTGCCTGGGTTTGATAAAGTGTCTCGGTGAATGACTTCACTGGCACCAAGTGACTGCAAATAGCTGGCTTCCTCCATTCGTCCGGTTGAGGCCACCACTGTGTAACCAAGTTTAGCGAGTATCGTAATTGCAAAGCTGCCTACGCCACCATTGGCTCCAGTGACTAGGATTTCACCTTTGTCTGGTGTAACACCGTTTTTCTCAAGGGCAATGACACATAACATGGCCGTATACCCAGCGGTACCAATGATCATCGACTGTTTTGCCGTGAAAGCTGCAGGTAAAGGGATAAGCCAATCACTTTTTAAGCGTGCCTTTTGGGCTAAACCACCACAGTGATTTTCACCTATGCCAAAACCATTTTGGATCACTATATCGCCAACCTTAAATTGACTACTATCGCTTTGCTCAACCACACCCACTAAGTCAATCCCTGGGATCATAGGAAATGATCGCACAACTGGCGCTTTACCGGTAATGGCAAGACCATCTTTGTAATTCAATGTGCTGTATAAAATGTTTACCGTGACATCACCCTTGGGCAAAGTCTTGTCGTCAATGTGTTGCAATTCAGCGTGATAGCCTTGTTCGTCTTTGTTAATTAAGATGCCTTTAAACATATGCTCTCCAATTTAGACCGATCGTCTATTAATAGTTAAAAAATTTTTACTTAGGTAACGCCTGTAAAAAATATTGAATAAAAAGCCGCAATGGTTTGGCGTTTTCAACTAGCTTGGCCCGGCTGACAGCGCCCTCCCATCCAATCCAGAAGAATTCAGCAACTTGGGTGCAATCTGTACTGTGAGCCACTTCCCCCATTAATTGTGCCTCTTGTAAGCAGGTTTCGACTCGGTGTTGCCAGCTTACAAAAATTGCAGTGAGTTGAGTGCGAAACCCAGAGGGTAACGCATCCACTTCTTGGCTTAAATTACCCACCAAACAGCCACGCTTAAAATCATGTCTAGTCATGCCTTGTACCGCATCATCCACAAAATTCTGAAGGCGCATAAGAGGGGAATAATTAGCATTTAAAAGGTGCATGTCTAACTTGTCAGAAAAATATCTGTCGTAGTGAGCAATAACACTTTCGCCAAATGCTTCTTTACTAGCAAAGTAATGATAAAAAGAACCTTTAGGCACACCGACCTTTTTTAAAATTGGATCGATCCCCGAAGAAGCAAAACCAAACTCCGTCAGGTGCTCTAAGCCGCTGCGGATAAGTTCTGCTCTGGTATCGTAGTTTTCCCTTGCCACTTTGGGTGGGCGTCCACGTCTAGGTTTTATCACTAAGTTTGTCATCTGCTTATATTAGACCGATCGTCTAGTTAAATGCAACCATTGATTCTAATAGAGCTGCTGGCAGACTAGGTAGAGCCATTTTCAAAGGAAGTCAAAATCCCCTTATTCTTAGTTTTAAGTTATGTAAGCCATTGGGAATGGGGGGTAAAGCTCAGGTACCATAGGTTGGGGTGATACAAGTAAAAATGCCAATCCCTTAAGCTGATTGGCATTAAAATAATTGCGTGGTTTATTAAGTTCACCCCGACTTGTGATTAAAGTATGTCAAATTGATTTAATTGCTGGGTTACTTTTTGATAACTCGAAGTATTTTTGCCTCGTGGCCAATGACTTCGACATTGTAAGTGTCTCCTTTTGGATTAAAATCTTGATGTTTCCAAAGATCTCTTATGGTTACTTTGTCCCAGTTTAGCGCTAAATCATTTTTCCAATGCAAGCTCATAACTGCTGTGGTGCTTCCTCGGTTCAGTAACGCAACGGCCCAGCTACCATCGCTCAAAGGCTTAGCGTAGATTTCTAGCTCTCCCTGATCTTTGACCTTTTTTACCTGTAATCCGAGAGGATCTTGATTTAACGCGATAACTTCGCGATTAGTGAGGGTTTCTAGTGTGTAGTCATCTAAATTACGTATGTCTGTACCGGTTAAAAGTGGTGATGATAACAAGGCCCACATAGAAAAATGTGTTCTGTATTCAATGTTCGATGCGCCGGCACCAACTAACTCTTTACTGATACCATTTAACCCCACAACTAACATATCAAAGTCGTTCCATTGTCCCGGTTTAGTATAACTGTGTAGTTCGACTCCGCGGTCAATCATATCTAAGACATCGTAGTAATAGCCTTCACGGTTGTCGGGGTAGTCAAAGTCATCTGAAATGTCTTGTCCAATCCTCCAATGGTTAGCACCTATGTCACCAGCCCATTCCCATATGTTGGTCCAACCACAGTGACAGGCATGTAATACAATATCTTGTTGTTGTGTCAGCAAGGCTTGGGACATATTTAAAAAAGCATCACGAACGACTTCAGTAGATTCATTGACGTGGGAGCAGCAAGAGTCGTATTTCAGATGATCTACGCCCCAAGATGCAAACATGGCTGCATCTTCTGCTTCATGTCCCATACTGCCAGTATACCCGGCACAAGTATCGACACCTGGCCCTGAATAGATGCCAAGCTTCATACCTTTGGAGTGGGCATAGTCGGCAATATATTTGATGCCTCGAGGGAATTTTACAGGGTCGTATTCAAGAGGATGGGCTTTTCGGCTCCCCTTGTAACGCTGCCAACCGTCATCTAGATTCACATAGATATATCCTGCATCACGCATTCCATTGGCAACCATAGTATCTATGGTTTCAATAATTAATTGTTCGTTGATTTCAACACCAAAGTTATTCCAGCTACTCCAGCCCATTGGAGGGGTTTTGGCCAGATCATTATTTAAGTTCAGTCGTTCGAAACTGGTGATTTTTTTAGGTGAAGCAACCTCTGTTGCCTCGGTAACGACTAGGTTTTGCACTAAAATCAAAAGGCAAAGTGACACCACTTTGAGTATTGCTCTTATTGAAATCATTCAACTCTCCAAAATTAAATAAGTTGTTAGGTTATCGCAAATTTAAATTAAATGAAAGGTAATGAAGTTTAATGTATTTCAATATGTTTTTATGTGTTTGGGGTTCGCTCGAGTTTAAAGTGAAGTCGTGTGACAATGAAGTCTTTCTGAGCTGTTAATGCTATAAACAATAGGGGAATTTTACTTACTGCTAAGTTACGGTGAAGCCATAAGTTTGGAATAAAGGTTAACAGCACTGCTTATGACAATGCTTGGAAACCATTTAGGAATTTACGTGAAGATTTGTATTCACCCATTTAATGGCATTTTACCTGTTGGTAATGCGTTCCGTTTGGAATATGCCAACAAATGAAGGTATAGGAAGCTAGGTTTCTCTATGATCTGTGGTGACAGAGACTTTAGCCCATAATTCTAATTCTTTGATCCGATTGTTTAAGGTTTCTCGAGACATAGCGAGTGAATCTGTACCAGCGATAAGACGCAGTGGCGCTGCTCCTTTACCTGCCGTGTCTACAATGAGTTGCGCTAGCCTTTTAGGATCACCAGGTTGTACATGACTATAGTCATCGAATTGCATTTTTTGCGCTGTTGCGATTTTCTCGTAGTCATGTAATTTGATGTTCCCATAACGAACAGAAGTTGGATCTAAAAAGTCCGTTCGAAAAAATCCGGGTTCTACTATAGTGACATTGATACCAAAACGAGCCACTTCCAGCGCTAGACTCTCCGAGAATCCTTCAACAGCAAATTTTGCCGCGCAATAGACAGCAGCGCCATCAAATCCTAGGGCACCTCCAATGGATGACATATTTAGAATGTGTCCACATTGTTGTTTGCGCATAACCACTAATACAGCGCGGGTTACCTGCATTAGGCCAAACACATTAGTAGAAAATTGCTGTTCAATGGCCGAAAGCTCAACTGTTTCAAAATGACCCAGCTGACCAAAACCAGCATTGTTTACTAATATGTCAATATTACCAAAGCGTTCTACCGCGCGATTGACTGCGATATTCGCTTGAACTGGGTTGTTTACGTCAAGCTCAAGACATTCTAGTTGTGTTTTTTGATCTTCACTAAACTGCTCCCGAAGACTCGTTATGTTGCGCGCCGTGGCGACTACATTGTCACCAGATGCCAGTGCCGCTTGGGCTATTTCCAATCCGATACCGCGAGAAGTGCCTGTAATGAACCATGTTTTCTTCATCAGTTGTGCCTTAGTGTTTGTATGTATGAGTGGGAAGTTAGGAGGTAATTGTAGGCTCCAAAAGTTTATCGCTAGTATGATTCTTTACTGTATTTCTTGTATGATCCTCTATAATTTTTTATATCTCTAAATCTAAAAATCTAGAGTTGAAATGTATTAGTATGCGAAAAATAGATGATTTAACTCAGTTGTTACTAAACTTTACTAGGGGCGATGGCGTTTTCAAGACACCCATTCCTCGCGTATCGATTATAAGATCCTCTATGCCTACGGCATCTGAATTAGTTCTTTACGAGCCTGCTATATGTGTAGTTGCACAGGGGGTGAAAGAGGCTAGACTTGGCGACAAGACGTATCAATACGATTCCTCCCATTATCTACTAGGGTCAATGCGGCTGCCTGTTTTTGGTTCTGTCATAAAAGCATCAAAAAATAGTCCATATCTTTGTCTGCGGCTGGATCTTGATCCTGTGTTAGTAGCTGAATCAATCGAACAATGCAATGTGGTGTTCAATGATACTGGCAGCCCTCGCAGCTTAAAGCTCGGAACAATGGATAAGCAATTAGTGGATACTGTGGTTCGTCTGGCAGAAAATATCCAGTCGCCTGAAAATATTCCTGTTTTATTTCCTTTAGTAGAAAAAGAATTAATTTGGCGGTTACTTCAAAGTTCGCAATCGCATTTTGTTCTGGCGCAAATGGTTACGGCAGGAAGCCAATTGCGACGGATCAGAAAAGCCATGGTGTGGTTAGAAGAGCATTTTGCAGAATCCATCTCTACTAAAGTGCTTGCCGACATAGCTAACATGGGCCAGTCAAGTTTTCATAAACATTTTAAAATGGTAACTGGGACAAGTCCGATTTATTTTAGAAGTCAATTACGATTAATGGCGGCAAGGCGGCTAATGGTCGTAGATGGATTTGACGCTGCAGAGGCTGGATTTGCGGTAGGTTATAAAGAGCCCTCGCAATTTAGCCGGGAGTATTCCAAGCAGTTTGGTTTGCCACCTAAGCATGATTCACTGCGTATAAAAAGCGGCACTCGATTTTGGTAGGGAATACCAATAGAGCTTAACATTCCCTTAGATAAGAACTGATTATTCGCTGTGCGCCAAACTGGCCACAAATGCAAATGAGAGCCATGAGGTAGACTTTACTTAAAACCGTACTTAGAAAGACAGGCACTTTAAAAATATCCATTCTAGTTTAACCTTTTAAAAAATCTAAGTTTATGAAATGCTTTAAAAATAAATAGGTTTGTTGAGACAAGTATGCGCCACTTTTTGCATTCAACTCGGCTTCTGGCGAGTCAACTTTACACTAAAGAGAGTCTAATTTGATGCCTAAACCCGAGTCATTAAGAATCAAAACATTTTCAACATCGAAAGAGCTAGGTCAGTGGCTCGAAGTGAATCATGCTACTGAAAGTGAGCTGTGGGTAAAGATATTTAAAAAAAACTCTGGCATTCTGAGCGTGACTTGGAATGACGTGGTGATCGAAGCCTTATGCTGGGGGTGGATTGATGGTGTTAAAAAATCAATCGATGAGCAAGCTTACCTGCAGCGCATAACCCCTAGAAAAGCCCGAAGCAACTGGTCTAAAAGAAACACTGAACATGTAGAACGTTTACTCGGTGAGGGCCGAATGATGGCATCAGGGCTGGTACATGTTGCAGCGGCCAAAGCTGACGGTCGTTGGAAAAACGCTTACCTAGTCAGTGAAATTGAAGTGCCCGCGGATTTTCTCGCTGCACTGGAACATAAACCGAATGCAAAACAGTTTTTTGATACGCTCAATAAATCAAGTCGTTATATTATCGCTCACGGATTGATAAGCGCTAAGAAAACCGATACCAGAACAAAGCGCTTTGAAAAATTTATGAATATGCTGATCCGCGAAGAAAAGCCTAAATAACTTGGGCAAGTTTAGTAACACGTTGAGGTTCTTATCCAGTCAAAATATTTCAAGAAAGTCAGTGCGTTGATTACACTTACTAAATAGGTTGCCATTCATCATCTATGGCCGAGGATGCGTAATCTGGTATAGATGAATCTTGCATCGGAAACCCAAAATGTGAACAAAATAACAGGATTGAACGGTCAATTGAAGCGCAGACATGACAACTACCCTAGGTAAATATTATGATCAGTTGCAATGAATATGACTACATTGAAATTGTATGTATGTTTCAATACCCCATTAAAATAACCATGAAAACCGGGGAAATTATTGAGGGGACGGCGCTGGATACCCAGTATAATTCAGGTCGTGAAGAATGTATCAAGGTGAAAGTTGCTGAGGTCGCAAACCAAGTGATACTCGCTAAAATTTCAAAAATTGAGGTGTGTATTGAAAACCCGCATTTCAAACAGGTATCCTTTAATTAGCCTCATTTAAACTTGTTTTAAAAAGTAAAATAGGGGAACAGTAAGGGGCTTACTCAGGGGCAGGTTTTGATACAGCTGTTTGTTATTATCACGACATATTTTAAGGTGAGTTTTGGTGTATAAATATAGTATTTTTGTCTTTGTTTTTATGACATTGACTAGTATGGCTAATGAAGCTGATATGTTGACAGTTGATCGTGTTGTAGCAACCAATTTAGAGCTTGCTTTCCCTAACGATAAAAATTTTCAAGCTAAACCTAGTGATTTTGAATTAGTGAACTACGTCATTATGAGCAATGAACTCGGCGAGCGATGGGCGGTGCTAACCCTTAGCAACACCTCTGCTGGTAACCGTAGTCTTGAACACGAACATTTAATGGCCTTATTTGCTGATGGACAACGTAAATATCCACTTGAATTTAAATTAAATTTTGAAGGGCGAGAAACGCAGTCCATTACGGTTTCATTTGGCGAAAGTAAATTCCCTATTTTGACCATAAGTGCGAGATCTGAAATTTAGTGAATGATGATGATTTGTACTGTATAAATTTTTATCGAGTTATACATGTCAATTACCTTAAACTAGAGATTGCCACTACAGCGTCATAACTAAAAATGAAATCAATGGCATGCCATTGATTTCAAGGTTTTAAGTCTTTGGTTGTAAAAAGGGTGGGGCTTAGATTTTGCCCACTTCATACCATTTCCTAATCCAGCTATCGACGGGATATAAAATTTTATAGAAGGCTGGCACCACCAATAAAGCTAATATAGTTGAGCTTATTAATCCACCTATTACAGATAACGCCATAGGTGAATTCATTTCGTGACCGGCGCCACTGCCAAAGGCCAATGGCATCATGGCACCTACCATGGCAAAAGTGGTCATCAAAATGGGACGTAGGCGTTTTTCACCGGCATGAATAAGGGCATCATCCACAGATTCGCCGTCTTTTATGGCTCTGTTGGCAAAATCCACCACTAATATGGCATTTTTCCCCACCATGCCTAACAATAAAATAATGCCTATCATTACAAATAAAGAGAAATTATTGCCGCTGAGTCCTAATGCGGTTATTACGCCAGTAAAGGCTAATGGCATAGTCACCATGATAATAATAGGTTGAATCAATGACTCGTAAAGGGCCGCTAATATTAAGTAGATAAGTATCACTGCTAGTCCAACAGCGGTACTAAATGACACTGCGGTTTTTTGCATTTGTTCAACATCACCAGAAAACGTGTAATTGTAACCTTCGGGTAAAATTTTGGTTATATTTGCATCCACTTGGTTAACGATGGCATTGAGCGGCACGTTGGATAAGTTACTGCTGACCATGACTTTACGTTCGCGATCAAACCTGTTTATTGTGGCAATTGAGCTACCTTGTTCGAAACGAATAAGCCCATCTAAAAATACATATTCACCATTAGCTGCACGAATTTGTAACTTTTTAAGGTTATCTAAATTGGCGCGATTTTCATCATCAAATCTTAAGGTAATGTCGTACTCTCGGCCTTTTCGTTCAAAATCACTGATTTTACTCTCACTGGAATAATTAGCGTTTAACAAGGCTGCAATTTGTGTCGCTGTAATGCCTAATCTAGAGGTGTTGTGCCTGAGCATAGAGATAGTAATTTCAGGTTTGCCATCTTGATAATCGCTATCAATATCCACCGCACCCTCAAAGGTACCTAACATGTCGGAGACCTGCTGGGATATCTCGCTGAGTTTTTCTAGGCTGTCACCTGTTATGACAATCTGTACTGGTGCAGTACTGCTACCGGTGTTAATGGGGGGGATTTTCTCAACCGCTAAGGCCATTGCTTGGATGGACTTAAATTCCTCACGATAATTATCAATTATATCAGCCTGGCCCAATCCACGCTGTTCGATGGGCTTTAATTTTACGTAAACCAAGGCTTTATGAGATTCGTTGGCGGTTGTATAACCAATGCTCAAAGTATAATACTCTACCATGACATCATTTTTGATAGCATTTATGATAGGTTTCATTCTACTTTTCATTTCGGCAATAGAGGTACCCACATCAGCTTTTGCTGTTATTTGAAATTCGCTATTATCTTCCGCAGGAACAAAGTCCATCCCCACGTTAGTAAACACTTTGCTAGATAATATAAGGATCCCAAAGGTCACTAATACTGTCATGTATTTAAATCTAATCAGCGGTTTTAGTATGCTGACATAGGCATTGTCCAATGCTTGGAAAAAGGGTTCGGTTTTGGCGTGAAATTTTGTTTCTTTGTGTTTTAGCACTCGAGCACCAACAGTGGGGATAAGCATAATCGCCACAAAATATGACAGTACAATTCCTGACGCAACCGTCATAGCAAAGGCATTAAAGAATTTACCGACTAATCCACCCATAAAGGCAACAGGGATAAACACCGCCAATAACATCGCTGATATTGCTAACAATGAAAACGCAATCTCGTGCACCCCTTCATAGGTCGCTTGAAATGCGTCCATTCCCGATTCCATTTTTTTGCTGATGTTCTCAATCACCACTATGGCATCGTCAATAAAAATACCAATTGCTAAAGTGAGTCCTATTAGCGTCAGTTTATTTAGGTCGTAACCCATATAATCAATTATCGCAAAGGTGCCGATAATAGAGGTGGGAATTGCCAATGCAGAGACTATGGTGGCGGTTAGATTTCGTAAAAACATAAACACTATTACTATTGCTAACAGGGCACCAAAAACCAAGTCGAATTTCACCTGATCAACGCTGTGCATAATTTTATCTGATTGGTCTTTGAGCAAATTGATCTGGTAATCATTACCTGCTATCGCTTCTAACTCGGGTAACAATTTTTTGGCTTCGTCAATAATACTAATGACGTTAGTACCAGAAATTTTCATGATATTCAGCATCACACCGACTTGACCGTTATAAGATGAGTAACTTTCTACATCACTTAAGCCATCAAACACTTTAGCCACGTCTTTCAAACGTAAACCCGGTTTTATTTCAATGTTGGATAATGATTCAATGTCTTTAGAATCGCCTTGGAACTTAATAATGAGCTCTTGTTTATCGTTAATACTTTTACCAGAGCTAGATTTGAAATTTTCATTGCCAATGACATTTTGCAATTCAATCGCTGAAATACTGTATTTGTTGAGCAGAAATGGGTCGACCAAAATTCGAATTTCTCGGTCTCGATAACCGTCAATATCCACATCACCCACATTGGGAATACGTTGTAATTTGGGTTTGATTTTTTCGTCAACGAGTTGCATAAGCGCCGACATATCACCGGTTTTGCTTACCACAAAGACACTAATGGCTTCGCCCGCGGTACTGATTTTCTGTACTAAAGGAGCTTGTGCGTTAGTGGGTAAAACCACCGAACCAATTTTGTCTCGTACATCGTTTGCGGCTTCGTTTATGTCTATTTCTAGATCAAATGTCACAACGACGTAACTTAAGCCTTCGTAACTGGTTGAGTTCAATTTATCTATGCCGTTGATACCGGAAACGGCTTCTTCAATTTTATCAGTTATTTTAGATTCAACCGTTTTTGCATCGGCTCCTGGGTACACTGTTTGGATGGTGATGATTGGAAAATCTACATTTGGGAAAAGCGCCAAAGGCATAGAAGTATAAGATTTTAGACCAAATATTATGAGCACCATAACGGCCATTAATATGGTGATAGGGCGATTGATTGCAAATTTATACATAGGGCTATTCTTGTCTTTGTTTTATTGACTGTTGGTTAACATCAGAGGTAATGATTTTACCTTCGCCAAATAGACCTACTTTCAAATCTTTGGCAATCACCTGTACGGCAATTTTTCGGTTATCACTATTGGCTTCAGGGTAAATTCTATAAATTTTACCCTCATATTGTGTTTCATCACCGTCGACCTGATATAGAAAGGTATCGCCAATCTTCACATCGCTGTTGTATTTTTGATCAAATTCCACCACCAATATGCGGGCATGTTCGCTTTGTAGATTAAAGGCGGTTTTTATCATTTGCCCACTTACCACATCGCCTAACTCAATCATTCTTTTACTGATCACACCGTCAAATGGTGCTCTTAAAATGGTTTTTTCGTAGATGGCGTTTTCTAAGGCAATTTTGGCAACTATGGCTTCATGTGCCATGGCATATTTGTCAAGCATGGCTTTATCAATTAGGTTTTGTTTGTAGAGGTCTTTGTATCTCTCATGGTCTAATTTTGCGTATTTTAATGTCACTTTAGAGGCATTGTTGGTGGCAATTAAGTCGTCATTGGCCAAGGTTGCGAGAATTTGGCCTTTTTTTACCACACTCATAATGTCCACATGCAGCTCGTTAACAATGCCGCTGTAATTAAATGCTAAGCTGGCCCCCTGTTTTGCATGAACCGTAAAGGTGGCATATATTTCTTTTGCTTGTACTTTGGTTAAACCAAGTAATAGCGCTAACAGTATGATTTTTTTCATTTTTTTATCTCTATTAATTCGAATAGGGTGTCTATATATTCTTTAAATTCTTGTCTCAAATCTTTGCCATCTGACCAAGAAATCAGCATATAGCCCCTTTCGGATTTTATTAATCCATCAACTAAACGTTTAGCAATAGTTTTGATTTCGCCTTTTTTGATCCCTTCATCAATGATGTTTTCTAGGATCGTTTGAATGAAACCTGAACATTCGCCGTTGAATTCCATCATAGGGCTGGATTTTGTCGACAAGGTGACGCTTAGGTACTCTCTATAAACATCTTGGTGTTTTTCATAAGACTTATATTCTGATAAGAAAATATCGAACAGATAGAGGACTTTTTGCTTAGTCGAAGTCTTTGGATCAGTTTGACTTAGCAAGTTATGCTGGTGTTCTTCTATAAATTTACGAATGATTTCGAAGACAATTTCTTCTTTATTGCTGAAATAATCATAAACAGTTCCTTTGCCAATGCCTGCGGTTTTGGCTATTTCGGTAATGGTTAAATTTTTTATGCCTTTTTCCAATAAAAGCTCAGTACAAGCACCTGCTATGTCCCGTCTTTTTTTGTCTTTATCTACTATAATCGCCATCTCGATCCACAACTTTTAAAACTATCTATGAATGACCGACGGTCGGTCATTTTTATTGATGGTAAATTATACCTACTAAAAAATATAGATTTATTTAGGATGAACCAATTAAAAATTCGGAGAGGTTTCTAGTTGACAAACTTATGTAAGGAAATTGATGAGATAAAGTTGTTTACATTTAGGTGCAATAAAAATCTAGCTAATCTGATTACGTTTTACTCTTTGATTTTTTCTAAAATATATCGCTAGGGAAATCATTGGTGGTTTGAATATGCTGTTATTTAATTGGTTGATATAGTTCAAGAACTCGCTTTTGGGAGGTAGTATCAATCAATGTATCACTAGGGTAGTTATCAAAAATCCTATTGATTTCTTTTAAGTGGAGCATTAACCGCTCTTTGTCTTTGGCTTTAAGATCATAGTGATTTACCGTTCGAAGTATTTTTGTCACGACACTGTGTACACTTTGGTTTTGTCTTGGGGTGGGGTTGTCGTGGGCAGTCGCTAGTCCTAATTTTTGTATAACTTGTTGCACCACATCACCTTGGTATTGAAAAGCTGAAACACTGTTTTCACCAAATAATTTTTGGCAATCGCTGACAAAACCTTGATAGTTTAAATGCTGTGAGAACCACTGAATATCTAACATTTCAGCAAAGCTTATGTCTCTGCCATAACAAGGGTTATTTTGAATTTTGGGGTTGCGGATGCATTGTTTGTAGTAACTTTCAATAAAGGATAAAGGCTCTCGAAACCATACCCATACTTGTAAATCGAAGAGTTGACTTAGCTCAGATAAAATTGTTTTTGAAGCTTCTGGAAAATCCCACCAGTAATTATAAATACCTTCGGATGAAAGGATGATGGTGTGGGTATCTTGCTTCACTTGAGTAATAATATTTTTAAAATTTGCCAGCAAACTTTGTAAGTTTGTAGTCACTAAGTTCTTTTCAAACCATTGGTGTTTAGGGGCATTGGGGTTTTGAATTTCATCAATATTGTGGGGATAGAGGATCCCTTTTCCTCTCAATTTTCGTTGTTTTTTATCTAGATAGGTTTGTAAGCTGGTAGTGCCGGTTTTGGGGGTGCCAGCATGAAGGATGAGTCTTAGTTTCTGCGTGTCACCTAAGACTAACGATTGCTCAAATGGTTTTAACTGTTCGCGGATCTCGTTAATAAAATGAATATCTGATGTTTGCATTGGGATAGTTGAAACCTTTTAAAATTACAGATAATCAAAGTGTTACAGGGACAGTGTACAATATCTAAACGCTCAAAGCCGTTATTGATCTTGTTTTGAGCTTTTTACAAAAAGTAGCAGTTTTGAGGAAAACATACTGCTAACATCAGAAATGTGATGAGTTTCTTCAAGCTTTTTTCAAACATATACTAAATTTTAACACGGTAACTGTAGAGTGATATAGCTATGGTAACTCTAACCAATAAATCGCGCATTGTAGGGGTGATTAAACCGCTGGCAATTTGTATCGATGTTTTAGCTTCGAAATTTTAGTCAAAATGTTGAAGCTAATTAAACTGAACTCAGATTAATTAGCTTCGGCGTGAAGGTGAGTGACATGAAAAAGAAAGGTCGAACACCATGTTATTAAACCAAAGTCAGTGGATTATTTGCTATGCCGCTCTTTTAATATTTTAACCACATCGGATAAATTCAAATCGCTGGCTTGTAGTAACACTATTAGGTGATACAACAAATCAGCAGATTCATTTTTGAGTTCTTCTAAATCCTTTACCGTAGCAGCTAGTGCGGTTTCAACACCTTCTTCACCCACTTTTTGGGCAATACGTTTAATGCCTTTGCTGTACAAGTGTGCAGTGTAACTTGAGTCGGGATCGGCACCTTTACGTGATGCAATCACGGTTTCTAATTCAGCGATAAAACTGATGTCTGCAGATTGACTATCTGCCCAGCAGGTTTCTGTGCCTTTATGACAAGTCGGGCCAACTGGGTTAACCAAGGCTAGTAGTGAATCGTCGTCACAGTCGCTGGTGATCTCCACAAGGTTTAAGCTGTTGCCAGACTCTTCGCCTTTAGTCCACAAACGTTGTTTTGAACGGCTGAAGAAAGTGACTAAACCTGTTTCTAAGGTTTTATTTAATGCATCTTGGTTCATAAAACCTTGCATCAATACTTTACCGCTGACCGCATTTTGCACTATGCAGGGGATCAAGTTTTCCATTTTATCCCAAGCCAGTTTTGTCACATTTTGTTTTGTAATAATCATTTTAATCTCTAATATGTTTTAGTTGGTCGCCTCGCGATACGAGCTACCTTCAAAGCGTTTGAACCACAGAGTTCACCGGGTGCCGCGCACAGAGCGTTGGGCGCCGACCGCTTCGCTACACAGAGGAACAGAATGTTAAGAATTGATTCTTTTTCTCTGTGCTCTCTGTGGTAAATAATCTTCTAATCTCTTATCGCTATATTCTGCTGACGCAAATACGCCTTTAATTCTGGTATTGGGATAATGCCTTTATGGAATACAGACGCGGCTAATGCTCCGTCTACGTCGGCTTGTTCAAATACGTCTTTAAAGTGCACACTTTCACCTGCGCCACCTGAGGCAATTAAAGGCACAGAGCAGCTTTTGCGAATAGCAGACAGTTGGGCAATGTCGTAACCCTTACGTACGCCATCTTGATTCATACAATTCAGTACGATTTCACCGGCGCCACGTTGCTGCACCTCTTTGACCCAATCGGCGGTTTGCCAAGCGGTGACTTGAGTACGGGTTTCGTCACCTGTGTATTGATGTACTTGGTATTTACCGGTTTCTTCGTTGTAGAAACTGTCTATACCTATTACTACACATTGTTGACCGAAGGTGTCATGTAAGCGCGTGATCAATTCAGGATCAGCGAGAGCAGGGGAGTTGACAGATATTTTGTCGGCCCCCATTTCTAGTATTTTTCCGGCTTCTTCAATGGTTTTAATCCCACCGGCCACACAAAAAGGGATATCAATTACTTGAGCAATTCGGGTGACCCAACTTTTGTCTACAACACGTTGATCACTGGATGCAGTGATGTCGTAAAAAACCAGTTCGTCAGCGCCTTGTTCAGCATACTGCTGCGCCAAGGGGACTATGTCGCCAATAATTTCGTGATTGCGAAATTTCACCCCTTTAACGACTTTGCCGTCTTTCACATCCAAACAGGGGATAATTCGTCTAGCTAACATAAAAAAACCTCTAAATGCTTCGAATTTCTAGCCGCGAACCGCGAGCAAAAACTAAAACAAAACCTAAAACTAAAATATTTTTAACCACAGAGGACACAGGGAGCACAGAGACAAGATAAAAATATTTTGATTTTCTCTGTGTAGCGAAGCGCTTTGTGCGCGGTACCCGTTTACCTCTGTGGTGCAATATCTTTTTGCTTGAATCTCAAAGCTGCTCTTACCCGACTCGAGTCAACCAATTGTGGGTGTCTGGTGCTTTGCCCCACTGAATATCATTCAGAGCTTGGCGCAACTTTTGAGTCGTTGGGCCGTGTTCACCCGAACCAACAGCGTGTTCTTTTCCATCATGGATAAGGGTGCCAACAGAGGTGAGCACTGCTGCTGTACCAGAAAGCGCCGCTTCAACCTTAGGTTTAGCCGCTCTTGTTAATAACTCATCAACGGATAACTGTGTTTCCGTGACTTTCATACCCATATCAGCTGCAAGCGTCAAAATTGAACTTCGGGTCACGCCATGTAAAAAAGTGGAGTCCAACGCTTTAGTTATGATTTCGTTACCGTCTATTAATAAGAAATTCGCAGCGCCTGTTTCTTGCACATCACCACCTGGACAAAACAATATTTGGTCAGCTTGCACATCGCGTTTTGCGGCTAAGATTGGACCCAGTGCACTGGCATAGTTACCACCACTTTTGATCATGCCCATGTGCGGTGCGCAGCGCATACCTGTTTCATCGAGTAACACTCTGAGTGGTTTTGCTCCGCCCGCAAAGTAATCACCTACCGGCGAAATCAATACATACAACATTGAACTGTTACTTGGGGCCGCGGCTTTGCCAATGGCTGCTTCGGTACCTATGTGAGTCGGGCGGATATACATAGAGCCAGGAGGCTCAGGAATATCGGCACTATATTGTCCCACTATGTTTAAAATCATCTTAGAGACTTGGGTTTGGTCAATATCGGGTAATGACAACAAACGGCTGCTTTGGTCAAAACGTTGAATATTTTGATCCATGCGAAAAACGTGGATGCTGCCGTCAGCATGTTTAAAGGCCTTTAAACCTTCAAAACAGGTGCTGGAATAATGCAAAACATGGGCACCGGGATGTAATTGAATACTGTCAGATGCAACTATAGTTGCTTCATTCCACTGATTATTTTCAAAGCTAGTGAACGCCATATGAGGCATAAACACTGTACCAAAAGCCGCCATGATAATTTCCTAAATTGTTATGTTTTTAATTATGTTGTATGGGATTAGTCGCAGTTATTAATTTGCACTAACTCGCTGAATTCCAACATTCAATTGCTTGTTTAACTGTAAACTTACCTTCCAACAGTGCTCGCCCTAAAATAACGCCACTGACTTTAGTCGGTTTGAGCACTGCAATATCGTTTAGATTACCAATGCCACCAGAGGCTTGCCAACCTACAGTGGGAAATTGTTTAGTCATCTCGGTGTAAAGTTGATGATTCGCTCCTTGCAAAGTGCCGTCACGGCTGATGTCTGTGCAAAGCACATGTTTAGCGCCCACAGATAAAAAGTCTTGTAACAAGGCTTCAATCGACACGCCTGAGTTTTCTTGCCAACCATGGGTAGCAATAAATTTATTGCCGGACTCATCAATATTAATGTCTAGGGCTAACACTATGGCTTCTGCGCCATATTTTGTGATCCAGCTTTTAACTAGTTCTGGCTCTTTCACTGCTAATGAACCAATCACCACACGTTTTACGCCGATTTCTAAAAGCTGAGCCACATCGTCTTCACTACGAATACCGCCACCTGCTTGGAATTGCATACGCCCAGTCGCCACCATTTTACCTATCAGCTCTAGCTGACGTTTGCTGGTATCTTTGGCGCCTGTTAGGTCAACAATGTGTAACCACTTCGCCCCTTGGTCGGCATAACTTTGCGCTACATCGATAGGATCGAGTTTGTATTCGGTTTTTTGTTCATAGTCGCCTTGGTATAAGCGCACTACTGAACCTTCTATTAAATCTATGGCTGGGATGATCATATCTTGTCTCTTAACCTTTTCTATTACTCGGTCTTTATAAATCGATAAAGTTTTTCAAAAGTTGTGCCCCTGCATCACTTGAACGCTCAGGGTGAAATTGCACACCAAAAAAGTTGTCTTTGTGAATTGCGGCTGAAAAATCCATTCCATACTGACAACTGGCCATTGTATATTTGGACACCGCTACTGCAAAACTATGCACAAAATAAAAGTAACTACCGGCTTCAATTCCTTTAAATAAAGGCGCGTCACCAACAGGGGTTACGGTATTCCAGCCCATGTGTGGTAAACGTAAATCACCAACTTGCATACGTTTCACTTGTCCGGGGATCAAACTCAAACAAGGCGTGCTGTCGCTGAGGCTTTCTTCCGATTTTTCAACCATCAACTGCATACCCAAACAAATACCCAATACAGGTTGAGTCAGCCCTTGAATACAGCTGACCAGTTGTTTCTTCTGGATACTGGCCATGGCGGCATTGGCACTGCCAACACCAGGTAAAAATACTTTGTCGGCTTTTTTAATAATGGCCAGATCATCGCTTACTGTGACGGGTATGCCTAAACGTTCAACAGCAAACTTTACCGATGAAATATTTGCGCAGCCTGTATTTACTATCACAATTTGTTGCGCGGCCATGATTACAAGGCTCCTTTACTACTTGGCAAAGCTTCACCTTGTTTATGAATAGCCTGGCGCAGCGCACGACCAAATACTTTAAACAAACTTTCGACTTGGTGATGAGCATTGCCTTCAGTGGTCGAAAGGTGCAACGATAACCCCATTGACTGGGCGATGGAGTAGAAAAAATGCGGCACCATTTCAGTGGCCATTTCGCCTACTTGGTCACGGCTAAATTCAGCATCAAATTTTAAATGTGGGCGGTTGGATATATCCATAATACATTCAGCGCGGCACTCATCCATTGGCAAGGCAAAACCAAAACGGCCTATGCCACGTTTGTCGCCTAAGGCTTTCTTAAGGGCTTCGCCAAGGGCCAAAGCGGTATCTTCGACGCTGTGATGATCGTCAATATGCAAATCGCCGTCTACCGTTAGGGTAAGCTCAAATCCACCGTGTGTGGCAATTTGATCCAGCATATGGTCAAAAAATCCAAGCCCCGTTTCTATAGTCGATTTAGCACTAGAGTCCAAGTCTACTGTGACATTGATATTGGTTTCAGAGGTTTTACGTACCACAGTGGCGACACGAGTCGAGGCTAATAATTGCTTTTCAATGGCTTGCCAGTTCAAACTGTCGCGACTGTACTTAATACCAACAATGCCCATGTTTTCCGCTAGCTGAATATCAGTATCGCGATCGCCAATCACAAAAGAGCGAGTAAAATCGACTTTGCCTTGTTGCAAATACTCTTTCACTAAACCCAGTTTAGGCTTGCGGCAGGTGCAGTTATCACTATCAAAATGTGGGCAAATCAATACATCGTCAAAGATCACCCCTTGGCTAGTAAAAATATCCATCATTTTATTATGAGCTAAATCAAAATCGGCTTGTGGAAAACTATCTGTGCCTAAACCATCTTGGTTCGAGACCATCACTAAACGAAAGCCATTTTGCTGCAGTTTAAGCAGCACTGGCAGAACCTGTGGTTCAAAGACGAGTTTTTCTAGGGTATCGAGTTGTTTGTCTATGGCTGGCTCTTCAACCAAAGTACCGTCACGATCAATAAAAAGAATAGCTTGCTGGCTCATGCTGATTTTTCCTGCTGTGTAAAAAAGCTGGCCATTAACGCTAGCAATTTTTCATTTTGTTGTTGGGTGCCAAGGGTAATACGTAGGCAATTATCTAAGTTAATTTGTTTAGATTGGTCACGAATCAGTACCGCGTTTGCCACCAAATAGTCCATTAGTGATTGTTTTTGCGGGTGACGAAACAAGATAAAGTTGGCTTTATCGTCGCCGACTAATTCCAGTGCCGGAAACTGACTTAGTTGCTGCTTGACCCATTGTTTTTGTTGTTGCAAATATTCGACTTGCTCGGCCATTTGTTTGAGCCCGTTTTGACTCAAGGCTTGTGCAGCAACTTGTGCGACAGGCTCAGGCACAGGGTAGGGGGCAATCACTTTCATGATGCTTTGAATCACTTCGCTGTTGGCTAAGGTAAAACCACAGCGTAAACCTGCTAAGGCAAAGGCTTTAGATAAGGTGCGTAAAATCACTAAGTTAGGGTAGTGAGCAAGTTCTTTTGACCAAGTATTGTTAGCATCGAATTCAATATAAGCTTCGTCAACTACTACTAAGGCAGAGTCCGCAAAGTGAGCTAATATTTGTTTTAACTGGGCTTTGCCTATGGACGTACCAGTAGGGTTATTGGGAGAACAAATAAACACTAAGTTCACTTTCCCTTGGTAAGCACAAAGTGCAGGCATATCTAAAGAAAAATCGTCATTTAAAGGTGCCTTTTCGATACCCACATTGCAGGTTTCAGCACTGATGGCATACATGCCATATGTAGGTGGGCAGATTAAAATGCTGTCTTTGCCCGGCGTGCAAAATGTACGAATAAGTAACTCAATACCTTCGTCTGCTCCACGACTTATCAATAACTGATCAGCTTGCACGCCAGCATATTCTGCGTAGGGCAATAATACCTTTGGCGGCTGGCAATCTGGATAACGGTTAAAGTGTGCCGTGTTAATGTTAAAATCATTGGCAAAAGGCGACTCATTGGCATTTAGCCAAGTTTCGCTATCACTATCACCGCCAGCAAAAATACGCCTTGCCGATTCATAAGGTTTTAAAGCCTTTAGGTTTTCGCAAATTAATTTATCGACTAAATCGCTCATGATGCATCATTCTCTAACTGTTCGGCTTCCAATCGTAATTTAACTGCCTGCCTATGGGCATCTAACCCTTCAGCATCCGCTAAATCCATAATGGCATTGCCGATATTTTGTAAGCCTTGATAACTCAATTCTTGCACTGTGTAACGTCGCATAAAATCGGCTAATCCTAAGCTAGAATAATTTCGGGCGTAGCCGTAAGTTGGCAATACGTGATTAGTACCACTGGCGTAATCACCTGCAGACTCTGGTGACCATTGGCCAACAAATATCGAACCGGCATTGGTTAACTTATCCAAGCTGTCTCGGGCATTTTCAATTTGAACTATAAGGTGCTCTGGTGCATAGGCATTACTGACTTCAAAGGCTTGCTCTAGAGTTTCCGTCAAAATATAACGACTGTGTTTTACCGCTTGTTCTGCAATTGTTTTGCGACTTAATGTTTCTAACTGCAAAGTCACTTGTTGTTGCACTGCTTCGATTAAGTTCGCACTGTTTGATACTAAAACAGCTTGGGAGTCTGTGCCATGTTCGGCTTGTGACAATAAATCGGCTGCCACAAAAACAGGGTTAGCCTGTGCATCGGCAATCACTAATACTTCCGACGGGCCTGCTGGCATGTCAATCGCTGGGCCTGCCGGAATACGGCTGACTTGTTGTTTGGCTTCAGTGACATAACTGTTGCCCGGTCCAAATATCTTATCGACTTTAGCAATACTTTCAGTGCCAAGGGCTAAAGCAGCAATAGCTTGGGCGCCACCTACCAAGTAAATTTCGTCAATGCCACATAAGCTTGCCGCGTAACGAATTTCAACGGCTATTTGCCCTTCTTTATTGGGAGGGGTGCAGAGGACTTTTCGAGCACAACCAGCAACCTGAGCCGTTGCTCCCAACATTAATACAGTTGAAGGTAAGGGCGCTGTCCCGCCGGGTATATATAACCCAACTGAAGCTAAGGGCGCATGTTTAAGTTCACAGACTACGCCAGGAGTGGTTTCAACTACCACATCGTCGGGGTATTGAGCCTGATGGAAATCTTTGATATTGGCGTAGGCTTGATCAATAGCCCATTTCACTTCAGATTTAAGTTCGCTGGCAAAACTGCTAAGTGTTGCATCACTGAATCGCAAACACTCTAATTTAGCGCCATCAAAACGTTCAGTAAATGCCAACAGTGCTTTATCACCTTGCTGTTTCACTTGCTGAATGATGTCTGCAACCGTATCACTCAGGACTTGGCTATCAGAAAGCGCCGGTCTGCTTAGCAGTTCAGCTTGTTCATTTGGGTTAAGTTTTGCCCATACTTGCATGACTATTTGGCCTCTTACCTAATTTGTTACGTTTGCCTTAAGACATCATCTTTTCAATTGGCATCACCAAAATGGAACTACAACCCAAGGCTTTAAGTTTTTCCATGGTTTCCCAAAACAGGGTTTCAGGGCTCACCACGTGGATCGCAACTAAGTTGTCATTTCCAGCAAGGGGCAGCACAGTAGGGTTTTCAGAGCCTGGTAGTAAACTTTTTACTTGCTCTAAGTAAGCTTTAGGCGCATGTAACATGATGTACTTACTTTCTTTAGCCTGAGTTACGCCGTCCATACGGGGTAACATTTTACTAATCAGTGCTTGTTTGGCTTCTGGCATATCGCCGCCACGTTGAATAAAGACCGCTTTTGAAACAAATATTTCGTCGGCTTCTTGTAAACCATTGGCTTCAAGGGTGGCACCTGTAGATACCAAATCACATATTGCATCGGCAACACCCGCTCGGGGGGCTACTTCAACAGAGCCTGTTAACATAACGGTACTGGCTTCTATGTTCTTTTCTTTGAAAAAACGTTCAAGTAAATAAGGATAAGTGGTTGCGACTTTTTTGCCTCGTAGCGACTCTAATCCCTGATAATTCATCTCGTTAGGAACGGCAATAGATAACCGGCAACCACCATAATCTAAACGTCTAAGCTCAATATACTCAGCTTTTTTACCGGCAGCTTGGCGTTCTAGCATTTTTTCTTCTAACTCGTTTTGACCGATAAAACCTAAATCAACCACACCGTCCATAACTAATCCTGGGATGTCATCGTCACGTACCAGTAGCAAATCAATAGGTTGGTTAGTTGAATGAGCTATCAATAAGCGATCGCGAATTTGTAATTTGATGCCAATGGCTTTTAATAAAGAGATGCTATCGTCACTTAATCGTCCCGACTTTTGTACGGCAATACGTAATCTATTGTTATCACTCATGTTTATTTCCAATCCTATTTTAAATTTATAACTTAATCTGCAATTGTTCAGTAACTAACCCGACCCAAATGAAAAACCCCCGAAAGATGCCTTCCGGGGGTTTAGAGTGAGTCTGCGCCGCTAGAAGGATTCAATAGACCTTCCAGCAAATACCTGAAAGGTTAAGCTATATGATGATGGACGACTGCTTTCAAGGTAATGTTCATAATTTTAGGTTCTTCTAAATCACTGCGCTTCAATGGCGCATACATTATGCAATCGGTCTGATTAATGCAAGAATATTTCCGATGAAAGTAGTGGCTTTCTTACAATTAAATCAACTAAGTTAGTTAACAACTAGTAGATTGAATGTTTTGTGAACAAAGTTGTCTTAATAATGTTAAATTTTATTTATTAACTAAGGAGACGTTATGACTAGCGATCTTTTGTTCTCAATACTACCTCGCGAGGGCAAAGTACCAATTGCCCACGATAGCCAAAAAGTGGCTCAAATTGATAAACAAGAACAATTAAAAGCCTTAAGTGATGAAGAAAAAGAACTTAAAGGTGAAGAGCGAGAAGCGAGAAAAAAACAACAACAGCAAAATAAAAGTGAGCAGGGCGAAGAACAAAAGCCTAATCCTGATAGCGCAGAGCATAAAGATGAAAAAACGGATCAAAAGAAACCCAAAGGGCCAAAACACTTAGATATTTATGTGTAACTAATTTTTGTACAGCATATTAGCTTGCCCTGTTTTTTATGGTTTTTGCTATTGGGTGAAGTTAAAAGCAGTTATTTTATATTTGCCAAACGTTCAATGATAACTTTGTGCTGCGGAAATTGACTGAGTAATTCGTCTTGACTTACGTCTATCATGTCTTCCATTTCCCATCCTGGCGCGACCGCTTCACTTACCAAACCAAAGGTTCCTGATGTGAGTTCTGCTGCTTTGTAGGTGCCGCCTGGTACTGCAAGTTGCAACTGCTGGCCATTCAATATGTCCGGGCCTACCACTACCTTTTTATATTCTCCATCAGGGTAAATCATATGGTAAGTAATAGGCGCGCCTAAATGATAAAACTCGATACCATCTGAATGTTTAGTATGAAAATGATCGATATTGTTGTTGTCAGTTAACATGTAATAGATAGCCGTCATGGTAGTGCGATCGCCACGGGCCGTGGTGACTTTGTCTCTATGCTCGGCTTTAAAGGTTTGGCGAAAATAGCCGCCTTCGAAGTGATGTTCCAAATTTAATTGGGTTATCACTTGTTCTTTGGTCAGAGCTTCAGTTTTGGGAGGTGAATTTTGATTATTCATTTGGTTTATTTCTCAGTATTTTTACAATTCGACTATATACGATTTCTGCTAAATTCCAGTTATAGCCATCAAAGTTGGCGGTATTATTAAATTGAATCACCACAGTGTCGATATCTTTGTGATATTCAGCGAAGCTTTGATAGCCAACTAGTAGACCTGTGTGTTTGTAAACGTAAATAGATGAATAGATTGCTTGTTCTCCTTCATTAAATACTGAGCCATCGTTTAAGGCTCTTATGAATTTTCCCACATCTTCTGCCGTGGCTAACATTAGCCCTGTATCTTCGGTTTTAAAGTCTTCCTCAACGCCCACATAATATCCACTCATTACTTGGTCTATATCCACTTCACTTAAAGAGCCAAAAGTGTTTTTCAGGCCAAGGGGAATGAGTATTTCCTCTTTGATATATTGTTGATGTGGATACCCCACAACTTTATCAATGAGATCTGAAATCAACATATAATTGGTGTTTGAGTAGCCATAACCTTCACCGGGCTCAAAGTCAGCGGGTAAATCAAGTGCGTAATTTAGCGTTTCTTGTTTGTTTTTGGGTGGTTTACTCCAAAATTCAGGATGGTCTACAAAATTAGGGATGCCGCTGCGATGCTGTACCATCATTCTCAAAGTGATCTTTTCGGCATTTTCAATTCTACCTAGCAGTTCTGGAAAATAATCAGCAAGTGTCTTGTCCAAAGATAAACGTTCGGCTTTGACTAATTTAGCGGTAGCAACAGCCACATATAACTTGGTGATACTGGCAATTTTGAAGATGGCTTGAGGGTAGGCGGGTATTTTATTCTTTCTATCATGCCAGCCTGCGGCATAAAACTCTGCTGGCTTTCCAGCTTGATTTACATAAACAATGATCCCATCAAAGTCATGGTCTAAGGCATCAAGTACTTGTTCTTGAACGGTAGCGGGCAGGGGCATTAACCACGCCCAAACTAACACCCATGGCACAAAGAACATGGAAATAAAGGTACTAGAAAATAACACTATTCTGAATATTCGTTTGGTTTGATTTTTCTGCATTTTATCTCAGTTCCCTTGGCTTTTAGTAAATCTCAAGAATAGCCTTACAAATTTTGATTTTTATACTATAACCACTACGGTATTTGAAATGGTTGGATGAGAAACAGGTTTTGATAAATGCTGTGTGGTACATCCAATTGTCAGGCCAATTAGCGTTTTTGTATTGTTAATGTATGCTAAATAGTATGGCATATCGATTGCCAAAGTTTAATTCTATAGTGAGGGCGAGTTACCCAATACGTATTTCTAATCATTTACTGGTTTGGCCAATTTTGTAAGGTCAAGTAGGAGGAGAAAATGCAGAAAATTAGTAACCTAGATACACTAAAACTTTTTGAAAGTGCACATATAGGAGTGGTTATTCATACGTGGGACACATCAATCGTTTATGCCAATCCACAAGCATTAAACTTACTTAGACTGACCTATGAACAAATCATAGGTAAGGACTCATATGACAGCCAGTGGCATTTTATTGATGACCAGTATCAAAGGCTAGCTACAAAAGATTATCCAGTTAACCGGGTTGTAGTAGGCGACCGAATTCAGAATAAAGTGCTGGGCGTGATTGATGGTTCAAAAGAAAGAATTTCATGGTTAATGGTCAATGCGTATGCGGAACATGGTTTAGACGATACAGGATTTGTTGTGGTGACTTTTATTGATGTCACTGATAGTCGCCAGGGTTTTTCATTTGAGCAAATAGTAGAAAACGCCCAAGACATAGTGGTAGTGACAGAGTCCGATAAAATAAAAGCGCCTTTAGGTCCTAAGATTGTTTATGTCAATAAAGCCTTTGAGAAACTAACTGGATATAGCAAAGAAGAAATAAAAGGCGAAACTCCACGTATATTACAAGGTTCGTTAACTGATAAAGAGGGGTGCAAGAAAATTCATGATGCCCTTGTTGAAAAAAAGCCGGTTGCCGAGACATTATTAAACTACTCAAAGACTGGTCAGCCTTATTGGTTAGATATCAACATCATTCCCCTTTTTGATCGAAACGGTGAGGTTACACATTTTGCTGCAATTGAGCGGGATGTAACTGAAAATCGATTTCACTTAGAACAACTAAAAAAACGCAATGAAGATTTAAAACTGTTAAAAGATGAATTAAAACACCTAGTTGAGGAAAGAACGCGAGAGTTGCAGCAAGCTAACGAAAAGCTGGCCTTGTTGGCGTATTTTGATCCCTTAACACAAATTCCCAATCGACGTTATTTTATTGATCAAACGACCCGCTTAATCCATTTTTGCCAGCGCCATGAGTATATTTTGGCAATTGGTATATTGGATATTGATGATTTTAAATTGGTAAATGATAAACATGGACATGATGTGGGAGACGAAGTACTGAGTGCTTTAGGTGGCAATCTAAAAAAATTCTTCCGTCTGGATGACGCGTATTGTAGGTGGGGAGGCGAAGAGTTTGCATTTGCAGTGGTATCCACAGACGTTAAAAGTATGGAGAAGTTATGCCAACGGCTACTTAAAGTCATCAACGAAATGACAATTTCTTGCAGCAATGGTTTCGAATTTAGTATTAACGTGAGCATTGGTGTGTGTATGCGTCAGGCGGATCCAAATGAGTCTCTGGATACCTATATGAAAATTGCTGATGACGCGCTGTATAATGCAAAATCTAAAGGTAAAAATAGAGTGAGTTTTTCTACTGATATCAATTAAGAAAGTCAATTTTTTTGTATCAAAGACGCTATCTAACCACTTTTGGAATGTTATCTTTGTTCAGTCAATAGGGGGAGCTGTTATGGGGATTTAGAAATGACTGCATCTATTGCAAGTCGACTCTTGTATAATCAGCAATGTATAGAAACTTTATAGCAACACTATATCAAGCAAAATCTGCAATTCTAATAAAAGCCTGAAATATATTAGGTGAATAAGAGTAATTAAAATGAAAAAAACCTTCGTTCTGTCTCACCCAAAAATCAAATTACCGAGGCTAGTGGACTCTATCAAACATGAAGTGAAAAAATACCTTAGGCGCCAAAGAAACAAAACACTGCCAGATGGTGCTGACTTTTGGGATTTTGACTGTCGATTTGGAGCAGACAAAGATAATGCCCAAGCGATCCATCTTGGAAACGTTAAGCAGCATATTGATGAAGCCGAAAAAAATGCGTTACCGTCATTTTACTTGGAAATTCTCGCCAAACCTGGATTTAAAAATGACAGCCAATAAACCGCTGACTTGTAATAATTCAAACTAGTCATCAGTCCTTATTGTTAATGACTCTCTCAATATTTTTACTAGACCCAGTAAACCCCGTTTGTATTTAGATGCTGCCGATTAGGGGGGAGCCCTTATTTTGGAGCTTCTTAATGTCGAACGCTACTTTTATTCTGATTTGTGAATTCACTGGTATTTTTCAGGTTTTTGTCACCTTAACTGTATGCAGGTTAATCGAAGCAATTTAACCGAAAACGTGCATGAATGTCTCAGAAGTATCGACTCTATCCAGCTGAGTTATTAGGAGGAAAATAGCTTAGATGGATGTATTAACTAAGCTATTTTTTCAGCAGAGTGTTGCGTTAATTGTTCATGTAGATAAAAAAGACAAGGCACTAAGTGCACACCTTAAAGCTAGTGCATAATTTTTAAGCCAGTGCTTGAATTTCGGCTAGGGCTAGTTCAATCTCTTTTTCATTGTTAAGTAATGAAGGGGCGAATCTAGCGTAACTTATTCGGTAGGGTGTGCTACTCATAATAATGCCTTTGTTGTGCATGATTTTTACTACCGCCTCAGGTTCTATTCCATTAACGTCAAAACACACTAGCCCTGATGACAATTCACTACTGTTAGGGGTGTAGAGATTCACATGGGACATTTTTGCTAAGCCCTGTTTGGTTTGTTGATTTAATTGATGAATACGTTTTTGCACATTGGCCTTGCCTAGTTGCAAATGTAGTTTAAACGCTTCGGGCAATGCCCAGCGATGTTCAAAGGAGTGAAACCCACCCGGTGACATGTGTTCACCTACAGGGACTTGGTCTTGTGTCATGCCTCCCATCCATACCTCGTAAGAGGCGCTAAAACTGGGTATAACAGGTTCACTTTGCGACCAGCCTTTGTCATTACCCCAAATTACCCCTGTGCCCCGAGGACCGAAAATCCATTTGTGTGTGCCTGCGATAAAAAAGTCGCAACCCAACTCGCTAATATCCTGATCTTCAATTCCAAAACCGTGAACACCGTCGACACAAAATAAAATTTGTTGATTGGCTTTGCGCCGTTGGTTAAGTTTGCCAATGGTGTCAGCCATAGCCCGAATGGGTAGCTTGACGCCAGTTGAAGAGTGCACCCAAGTGGCTACAAACACTCGGGTATTACTGGTTATTCCAGCTTCGACGCGTTTAATTACATCGTCTACGCTAACACTTGCTGGATCATCGTATAAGGTTATTCGGTTAACTTTGGCTCCGGTACGATTGGCGCGGTGTGCCAAAGACATATCAGTAGAATAGTGATCATGAACAGTCTGTAATACCTCATCTCCAGGCTGCAATTTTAAACCACTGTAAACTAGGCCTAGTCCCATAGTTGTGCTGTCGGTGAGAGCAATATTCTCAGCCTTACCACCCATGTATTGTGCTGCAGATATAGAGATATCTCGGTCGATAGTTAAAAAATGTTCATGCCAATAATCTGAAGGATTTTCATCAAATGCCAGCCGGTGTTTTTCGATAGCGTCGGATACAGGTTTTGGATGCGAGGCCAGCAAAAAAGTCGAAAGTTGTATATATTTGCGGGTCAACGGAAACATATTACGTAAAGCAGTCCAGTCGCCTGGTTGTATGGCGGGATTGGTAACGGCTGAATCAGGCGATGCCTTAAGTATTGTGCTAGGTAATAAAAGACTGGCGCCCACACTCAATCCCATTCGGTTTAAAAATTCACGTCTTAACATTGATATTTTCCTTTTTATTGTTGTTTGTATGCATAGCCAACAAACCTTCCTTAACGTTTTATTTTTAGTCAACTACCGCGCCAGCTGAGGCTATGTCAGTAAAGTGATGTAATCTAGTGTAGTGTAGAGATCTTAAATACGCCTTTTTCTAAAAAGCTTATATTTGTCTTTGGGCAATTGTTTAATTAAAAACATATTTTGGCTGGCTATCTGGGGACTTAATTCTTAGTAATAAGGTTGCCAAAGAAAAGCGACATGATCGAAACGTAAAATCACCCAATACGGAATATTAGAATTTTATTGGAGAGTAAAGTTTTGTAATAAAAGTGCGTTTAATTTCGATAATTTTTATTAACGAAACCCTTATATTTAACGACATTTATAAGATGGATAACTTTCTTTAAGCTCTAAAATAAACAAAGTCAGCATAAAGCCAATTGCAACTAGAAGACTCTAAGTAAAGGCCGCTAATAACATGTCAAAAACATAAGAAGGCTTGTATGCTGATTGCTGTTTTTTCAAGGTATAGAGGTTCCCACCACAGTACGCATATTCTTTTAGTCATACTTGGTATATGTTGTTAAATACAAAAAAGCACCTATCTAAAAAGGTGCTTTTTACTCTTTGTGGGTAACAATCCAAAACTAATTTTTGAAACGGCGATATCCCAAACCTAATAAAACCAATGCAAAAATGGATAATGTAGAGGGCTCAGGTACCTCTCTTAGGTTACCCGCAGTATACTGACTTTGCTCAACAGTAACGCTAAGATTGGCAATATCATATTGTCCTAAAAAATTAGCCTGTGTATCACCAAATATCACGTTGAAACCGAAACCACCTTGAGGCGCTCCAGTGCCTACACCTGCTGCACCTACTCCAGGGCCGCCAAACAATACAACATTGTCACTAAAGTCTGCCAAAGTCACGTTAGCACCATCTTTTTGCAAATACTGGCTATTCACGCCAGCCGTGCCACTGCCAAGTAGCCAATCCAAGCTCCCGGGATTATATTCAAAAATTTTCCATTCATTACGAGTTTGGAAATCTGTGCCCATGTAAACATTTTCAGAGGAAATGATTGCATAATTAGTACCGTCTGTTACCCATATATTTAGATAGGGGTGAGCGCCTGTTGCACCAGGAGACGTTGTCCAATCAGCGGTATTAAACATGTTTAGCTGAAAACCGTTCAATGCAGACGTACCATATCCTACTTTTTGCCCGCCCCGCGGGGTTGATGCAGAAAATCCGTCTCCTGCTGCGTTTTCGATGATGCTCATATCAGCATCAAATGGCGCGACGATAGTTCCGTTGTTATTACGAATATAGAAAGTTTCAAAATCAATCACTGTGGCACTTGCTGGCATCACTAAACTCATCAACAGTATCGCCAAACAATATGTTTTGGTATTGCGCATTTTATATTTTCCTTAATTAGTTAAGAGTCGACCCATATCAATAAACAATATTCAATCGGCTCAGAAAAGTCAGTTACCGCATAATCGTTGATTCAAATCCAACATTTACATGACTAACTTTCCTAATTAGCACATATCGAGCCAAGAGTGTTTTACCTTTATTTAACAATAAATTAACATTTGGGTTTGTTTTCCCTATCTTTAAACTGTTAAAATAGCTGACACTTCAAAGAGTCTTGTAATGAGTGAATCTATCATTATTTTCTAGCACCTAGCACCTAGCACCTAGCACCTAGTTTCCAACTTCCAACTTCCAACTTCTACTACTGCAATTCAATAATATGCAGGGGTCATTATGAAAAAAATATTACTACATTCTTTATTTTGTTAAATCTTGGTTGGTTTTTTACGGTTTTATTGTTGCCGATTTGTTTAATGGCTTGAGAGGTCTATCTGTTTGGCTTGTTAGTAATCCAACACATAAACAAACACATAAATAAAAACAAATAGGAACAACTATAAAAATGAAGCATAAAAATAAAATTTCTATGGCTGTACTGGCTGCTTTAACCTCATTTGGAAATGCCATTGCTGACGAAACGCAAAGCAGTCCAATTGAGGTCATACAAGTATCCGGTATATATAAAAGTATGTCTAAATCTCTATCAGAAAAACGTTATGCAGATTCGATAGTCGATACTATTAACGCTGATGATATTGGTAAATTTCCTGACGAAAACCTCGCAGAGTCGTTGCAACGTATAACGGGTGTTTCAATTTCGCGTCAAGATGGTGAAGGTCAACAAGTCAGTATTCGTGGTTTAGGTCCATCATTTAATAAGGTCACTTTAAATGGACGCACCGCAACATCAGGTACGGGATCTCGTAGCTTTAGTTTTGATTTATTGGCCTCGGAACTAGTTTCAAGTTTAGAAGTGGTAAAATCACCCACTGCAGATTTAGATGAAGGAGGGCTTGGCGGTACAATTAATGTCAATACCGCAAAACCTCTGGATTATGATGGATTTAAGTTCGTTGCAAGCGCTAAAGGTGTTTACAACGATTTGAGTGATGACTGGGGGCCACAGACATCAGCATTAATTAGTAATACATTTGCAGACAACACCTTAGGCTTTTTAGGTTCAGTTGCCTTCAGTGATCGTAACTTGCGAAACGATGGTTACAATCAAAATGGCTACGTCAATCTTTTACCTGACATAGGCGACTATATTAATAATTCAGACTCCATTTATCCACTTAATACTGTGCCAGATTTAACGCTGCAAAATCGTAAAAAGATGAATTTTTACGGTGTGGTTCAATGGCAGCCCAGTGATAGCTTTGAACTCGTTTTTGATGTACTTAAAGCTGACTTTGACAAAGAATCTGATCAATATTTACTTGCATTACCACCTTTGCGTGGAGGTTTTGTTGTTAATGATGCCCAAGCAGATGAATTTGGGAGTATCAATTACCTAGATATAGATAGTGGTTTTTCAAACGCTAATGTCAGCAATAAATTCGACACAAGTTCGTTAACTATGTATTCCCTCAATGGAACGCTTAGTGATGATAATTGGTCATTATATTCTGAAGTTTCTCATTCAAATTCAAAGTCAGACAACAAGGAGACTAATGGGATTATTGATATTACTCGTAATCCAGGGACCGCTGGAGAAAACAATATAGTATTTGATTGGACCGAAAATTACCGTATTCCTACCATTATCGCGGATTTCCCTTATGAAGAATATTCTGGCCAAATATATAGACTGGGGCTTTTGTCTGACACAGCTATTAATGATGAAGAGACAGCCGCAAAATTTGATTTTAAATTAGAACTTGATAACGAGTACTTTTCCTCAATTGAAACTGGCGTTAAATATAGCGAACGTACATTTGAACGCGAATATTATTCAACTGGTAACCGATCTTTCGCTAGCTCAGGTGTGGCAGAAAATGTTTTACCCGCAGATGCCGAAATCCCATTTCCTGTAGATGATTTCTTAAGTGAAGAATCCGGTGAATTTCCAAGAGCTTGGGCTGTTTTTGACCCGGCAATATTAACCCGTTATTTTAATATCGACTCAGTTGAAAAAGAATTTGATGCTTCACGATATGGTTTGGTGCAAGAAAATGTGTTTGCCGCCTATTTTCGCGCTAATTACACCCTTGATACAAAGTACCCTGTGATAGGTAACTTTGGGTTACGCTATGTAACGACAGATCAAGCTTCTGTAGGTTATACAAGTGAACCTATTGCTATTGATGACACGAGTCGACCTGGAGACCTATTTTTTGTATTCGGGGCTGCAGAAGAACAGCAGCAAAGTAATTCATATTCTGAATTGTTGTGGAATATCAACGCTAATGTGTCACTTAACGATGATATAAACTTAAAACTTGCGGCGGCTCGTGTTATGAGTCGTGCTGATATCTCTGCATTATCACCGGGGTTTTCTGCGGTTAGCGGCCCAAATCGCAGAATTACAACAGGTAACCCTAACTTATCCCCTTATTTGGCCAATCAATTTGATGTTTCATTTGAATGGTATTTTGCAGAAACGGGCGCACTTACACTTGCCGCTTTTTACAAAGACATTGAATCAGTCATTGAAACTAAAACCCTTAATGTTGATCTAACATGTTGCGGAATTACTGAAAGTTATGAATTTACCCGCCCAGAGAATTCACCTGGCGGTACCTTACATGGTTTTGAGATTGGTTATCAAACTGTCTTTAGTATGTTGCCTGCACCATTTAATAAATCAGGTATTCAAACTAATTATACTTATGTAGACAGTGACATTGGCGATGACGGAACGTCTTCAGAAAATCATTCTTTAGTGGGTTTATCAAAACACACTGCAAACCTATCGTTTTTCTATGAAGATGAGACTTTTGGTAGTCGCATATCTTATAACTATCGTGGGGATTACTTAAGCCAAGCGCCTAATGCTTCTGGACAATCTCAGTACACCGAAAGTCATGGTCAACTAGATGCATCATTCAGTTATAACTTAAATGAACGTATCTCTTTTACTCTCGATGGTATTAATTTAACCAATAAAGATACTTATCAATATATTGATGTAAAACAACACTCAGATCGCCTGTCATACACAGGGCGCCGTTTCTTTGCTGGCGTGAGATTCGTTTACTAAACATAATTATCCAAATAGGTTAATAAAGCACCTTTGAAATTTAAGGTGCTTTTTTTTGCCCCAGTAATAGTTTTTATTCTTCTGCTTGAGCATATGTATAACTGCATCATACAATTTAAATATGAAAGAAAAAATTGTCATCTAAAGTAGTCTTGCTAATGTTTGAGTGCTTACGCGAGTAGCACACAAAATGCGTCGGTTTTGGTTTGGTGCCTTGATATACATCTTATTCTAGCCCTAAATACACTAGGCCTAGCCCACCTACGATTGCAAATAACCCCAAAATACGAAAGTTTTTACCAATACCAGATGTGAGCAAGGCAAAACGCCTATGGCGACTTGGGCCGATAACGATAAGAAATAAACTGACAAAGCATAATATGCCGCCAAGTAAAGATACAAGGGTTGCATCAGACGTTTTGTCTGCACATATTAGGAATACAACACCAATTGCAAGCCTAGTTATTATTTCAAACGCATGAAACCATTTTTTCTCACTAAACCGTGCAATACCTTTGGAAAATTGCAGTGGCTTCGCAACCATATAGCAGCCAAAGCCAAGCATGGCGGTTCCGAAAATTACCAGTAAATGCATATTCTTGATTTCATTGCAAAACGCCCAGAAACGCGGCGCAAGGTCGGAGCTGGCGGCAAGCATTAGCAAGTGGGTTGATATCAGTGTTATGCATTATGTTGTTTCCAGGCTTCATAAGTTTTTGGAATTTTTAAAGACTTAAGTTGTTCCCACGCTGATTTAGCTTCTTCTCTACTTCCCTCGTTTGCAGAGAGAAAATCGGTGATGAAGTTATTGAAACGCGCTGATGGAATTTGTGGAAGCCGACCGTCCTGAGTACTCAGTTTTACAAAGTGTTGCACTAAATCTAAATAAGTTATTTTTATCCTCTTCTCAAGTTGTTCTTCGCGCCATCTATTTGTCCAATACCATACTCCAGATTTTTTAGGTAGTTCAGGGCAAAGCTTAAGCGATTCAGACAGAATAAATGATTTCGTTCTTTTGTTGCTGACATAGTGCTGAACACATTCAGCTAAACTTAGCTTGTCGCTGCTTTCTTTTTTAGGCGTTATTGTTTTGATGTTTATAGCTACATCGCCAGTTTGAATATAATTTTTTATTATTTTTTCTAGTTGGTCTTTTCTTAATTTGCTGTTGTTAGGTATACCAATATCTCTGGCGAATTGTTTTAACTCTAAAGCATACCAATACTCACTTTCAAATTCGGCGACAGTTTTAACTTTATGTAGGCGCTTGTTTTGAGTCACAAATTTTCCTTTGATGGTTAAGGCCCTTTTATAAAGGGCGCGCGTATTTTGGGCACCCAGTGGATGCCGTTTTTTGGCCGGAATGATGTTTAGTAAACTTGTAATGTTGCAATACAGCCTAAAAAATTAAAACTTTTCCTGTTACTTAAATGCCCCGAAATAAATTGCTGGTATTGACAGAGCAATAAATAAAACTCCTAACCCATAACCGTTTCCTTTAGCCAGCCGAGCGTTTGATTCATCACCCGCTTGAAATAACACATTGGTATGTTGTCCAACGGGAATAATTTTAGAACTGAATGATGTTTTTGATTTTACTTCGTAGACTTTTCCATTTGCCGAAAACTCAAAGCTAGGTCGGTAATTTGTTCTTTTACGTCCATTATTATCTTTGGATTGATATTCATCATAACGAAGTATCTTTCCGTACGCTTTTATTGCATCTTTATTAAATCGGTAATAATCGAAAAGAATGAATAACCCTAGAGAGCCGAACCCTAAGCCCCCTATCAATGGAATAATATTCACTCACACCTCCCTTTTATACTGAAACATAAGGCTTAACCTATGGGGTTTTAGGATCGCGTTTTAGCGAGTAAAATGCCCGTCATTGTGTTTTGTTAGGCAAACTCAACCAATACGCTGAGAAATAACTTCAATTAGCCCTTTTGGGTTAACTTGAAGAGTAAAAATAATTTCTAATTCCCCTTCTATACCTTTATCAGAAACAGCCACCATTCGCTCGCCATCACTTGCTTTATAGTAAATATTCCCATTGTGTTTGCTCTTTTCAATCAACTTAACAACAATAAAGTTATATCCGGTTATATACTCTAAAACTTGTATTTTGCTGTATTCGTATTCATTTTGGATTTGAGTAAGTACCTTTTGGTGTAAACCATCTTTGTCTGATTTTACTGGTTCCATTTCAGGATAGATGTATTCGACTTTTAAATCAGATGCGAGTGCATCTAGAAAAATTTTAATATCATTTTCTGATGGTTTTGGTTGTTGTGACCGATTCTTTGCTTTTAAAAAATGAACGGCAATATTTTTTAATTCTTCAGGTGTAAACTTTACTAGTGCTAGAGCATTAGTTGAATAAACTATGAATAATATGATGTAGCATATACGCATAAACCTTCCCTGTATGCATGACAGGTTAATGGAAGTCGTGACGCCCGTTTAGTGTTATTTAGTGTTATTAATGGCGCGTTTTATCACGATTATAATTTAGTTCACATTAGCCCAAATTATTAACCCATTCAATAAGTTAATCAAGAAACACTTTTTCAGAAAGTATGAAAGTATGAAAGTATGAAAGTATGAAAGTATAAAAGTGGGTAAAGCGTGGCCTTTCTTGGAGACTTCTTTTATAAAGTGCAAAGATGCACTTTATAAAAGAAGTCTCTGGCATGAATGGATTCAAGACAAAACCATCTGTGATGATAGCGCGAAGCGTTTTTATTTCAGCTTACTCAATGTGATCCCTTTAATTATAGTCAATCACACATCCCTGATGATCGGCACTCAATCTCGACGTCCTTGTCGAGATGCTTAACTGGGAGAAGCCGTGCTTCTAAAGAGTCCAGTATCGCCTATAAAGTTTCAGCAAAAAATGGCTTTTTCTTAGGGCAAATGACAGCGGACGCCGCGCGGGGAAGTTATTTGAGTGGAGCTTGAAGGGATACATTCGTAACGACAACGCGGTTGGCGCCCAAGAATTAGCCGTTTTTTGCTAAGAATTAACGTGACTGTCTCGTTAATTATGTTGAAGTTCGCCTCAAATGGTACAAAAAATAGACAGGCCAATGGTGTCAGTGTCATAAAATTTTACAGTTAAACCGATTTTTCATTTTCGATTTTTTTAACTGATTGATAAATATATATATTATTATTTGGCGTAAATTTTGCTGAAAGAAATTAGTCAGCTTGAATTTAATAAAAATAATTAACATGACAGCCATGTTAATTGGTGGGGTGTTTTTTTCATTCTATGGAGCTTAGTTACTAGCTGCTAATGATTGGCCTGTCATTTTATAAAGCGTGCAAATTATCCATTACTCAACTTTTACATATTTTTTTAAGGAATCATTATGAGAAAACTGGCTTTTGCTTTCTCTGTTTTATTATGGGCAGTTCAGGTTCATGCTACACCTATTTATTTCACTGGTAACTTTAGCATTGGCGGTAGTCCGGGCTCGTTTGATGGGACGGTTACCGGAACGTTTGACAGTGATCTGGAAAATTTTAATGAAACTATTAAAATTGACCCCAGCCGATTAAAACGAGAACGGGCATCTGGGCCGCCAGCTTGCAGATACACGTACGGGCCCTGGCAACCGTTTCGGCGTGATTTTTCCACAAGGTTCGTCAATTTTGAGGTAAGGCCCTGTGATCAAATCATACCACCAATTGGTTCTGTGAACGAAGCAGATCTGACCCAGCAACAAATAGATGATATCAATGCTGGCCTTAACCCTGATATTTTTCCAGCTCTTTCGGGGATAGTGTTTTTAGAATCTACCTTTTTGGAGCAATTACAAGAGATTGGTTTTGGAGGGATAGGCATTCATGGATCAGCTTTTGGCCAACATCGTTGGCTTTACAGTTCACCTGAAGATGATGTATTCCGAGCAGCCTACAATGGTTATTTAACTTTTACTTCAGCGTCGTTTATCGACCCAAACGCCCCTCCGGTTACACCCGTTGCGTCTGTGCCAGCGCCGAGTGGTTTATTGCTACTTGTGACGGCACTGTTAGGACTTGGTCTTCGACAAAGGGCAAGAGTTCATCATTTAATTTGATTCTGATGTGAAACCCTGACAAAAATTAACAGGAGCCCTGTTAATTTTTGTCATCATCTAATCTGCCTGTAAATTACCTCGTTTGTTCATTTACTTTGTAAAGCAACTAACTTTCAAGAAGAGTATTGAAACCACCATAGATTAACCGTTTACCATCAAAAGGCATGGGGTTGTTTTCTTCTGACATTCTAGGATCTTCCATCATTGCCCCCCAGCCTGCATCACGCACTTCTTTTGAAGGCCATATGACCCATGAAAATACCACTGTCTCGTTGTCTTTCGCCTGCACAGCCAAAGGCAAAGAAGTGACCTCACCCTTAGGTACATCGTCACCCCAGTTTTCAACTATCTGCAGTGCCCCACATTCTTTAAATACCACGGCTGATATTTTTGCGTGCTCGATATACTTGTCTTTATTTTCAGAAGGTACTGCAGCTACAAAACAATCTACATATGACATGATTCTTTCCTTTTTCATTGATTGAATAAACTAAGAATTAACGTGACTGTCTCGTTAATTACTTCTATTCCTTTATCAGAAACAGCCACCATTCGCTCGCCATCACTCGCTTTAGGGTAAATATTCCCATTGTGTTTGCTCTTTTCAATCAACTTAACAACAATAAAGTTATATCCGGTTATATACTCTAAAACATGTATTGTGCTGTATTCGTATTCATTTTGGATTTGAGTAAGTACTTTTTGGTGTAAACCATCTTTGTCTGATTTTATTGGTTCCATTTCAGGATAGATGTATTCCACTTTTAAATCAGACACGAGTGCGTTTAAAAAAGTTTTAATATCATTATCCGAAGGGGTTGGTTGTTGTAGCCGATTTTTTGCTTTTATAAAATGAACAGCAATATTTTTTTAGTTCTTCAGATGTAAACTTTACTAGTGCTAGAGCATTAGTTGAATAAACTATGAATAATATGATGTAGCATATACGCATAACCCCTCCTTGTATGCCAGACGCCAAGTTAAGCTGCAATTTGTTATTGACTCAGTTACTTGTTATTTTTTTGTACTTTGTTTGACCAAAAATCGCCACCTTAGTTGGCGATACCGATAAAATACATGTGCGTACAACCATATTAAAAGTGTAAAAACACCCGCTCTAATTTCAACATCGTCTGTGTAATAACAACTGTTATTATCGACAGATTTTATACTGATATTATGATTCCATGTTTTAACTACACCGCCAGACTCATGGGTTAACATTGTCATTCGGGAGTCAGAAATGGCTTTGAAATTGATTTGATGAATCCAAACGGGAATAATACCAAATAACATTATTCTTAGTTTTTCAGTGTTGCCTTGTTGCCACTCAAACGGCAGGTTTGCGGAAAGTGATTTAAACCCCATTAAACCACGAGTAACGTATAGCAAAGTACTGCTTCTTTTTACTAACGTCCAAGCTTCATCAGCGGGAATGTTGATATTTGATGAGATAGAAATCTTCATACTTTCCAAAAAATGTAATAACGTACTCTTCATGCTATTAAAAGGTAAAACTCCTATGCTATATAGACAAAAAACTTCGCAACTCATCCTGCCTAGCTAACCCATCCTTCATGCCTAAATCAATCAACTCACGACAAAACTCTTTTTCAAACAATAGATAACTTAACAAACTGGAGTCTGCTTTATCATGTAGCCCCATCATGCGTAATAAAATTTTGATCCCTGAGGGCATTCGGTGAAAGTGTTTGGCTGCCATTTCGTTAAAATTGACTGTTGGATTAATGGCTAAGGTTTCTATGGTTTTTAGTTGGGTTTGTTGCTGCTGTTTGAATGTCATATGAGCGATGGTTTGATTGATGCGAGTTAGGCGCTCAAGATCGGATTTTAAGGTGTCGGCAAAAATGGTGTCTAGTAGGTGGCCAGCAATAGCGATGCTACTAGGAAAGCGATTCATATCGGTAAAGCGCGAGGTTTTTTCAGGTTGCTCAACACCAATGATTAATATTTTTTTGGCGCCTAAATGAATGGCAGGACTCAGAGGTGATAACTGGTGTACTGAACCGTCTCCTAAAAATTCTCCTAACATTTTGACTGGTGGAAACAGCATAGGAATAGCCGAGGACGCAATCAAGTGTTCAGAATTTAAAGTGCAAGGAATGCCGCGTCTTTGCTCACGTTGCCAAGGTTGAATGTTGCTTTGCCCTTGGTAAAAACTAATAGAATCATGGCTAGTGTAACTAGAGGCATTAACAGTGATAGCTCGTAAGTGACCGCTTGATATATTTCTATCGATTCGATGAAAGTCCAAGCGATTTCTAATCAATCGTCGTAAAGGTTGATTGTTTAACAAGCTAGAGGGATTTTTTTGATGCTGCTCGGATTGGAAGCTACTCAGAAAATTACCGGCTAGGTGCTTAAATACATCTCGAATGCCGCTATCGTAAACTTGGCGAGTATCAAAGTTTTTCCATACCCATTCTAATTTTCTAAGGCCTAAATGGTAGCAAGACGCATAACAGGCTAAACCTGCGGCGTTGATGGCTCCGGCTGAATTACCGCACACTATGGGAAAGGGAATGCCTTGGTTGCGAGGCAAAAAAGTGGCGATGGCTTTTAGTACGCCTAGCTGATAGGCAGCTCTAGCTCCACCACCTGACAACAACAACGCATATTGATTACGCTCTGACAAAAACCTAGTTTCCTATAGTGTAATACTCAAACCTTCAGCAGCGGCAAAGAGTTCTAAGTCTGACCCGCCAATTTCGATGATTTCTTGGCAATGACTCTCTATTTCCGCAATTTGAATATCAGTACGAATGTGGTCGTGGCTATATAGTGCCATACGTTTGGCACGGCTGCCCATGGCTAATTTTACTGCTTCTTCTGCGACTGAATGTCCCCAGCCAGATTTAGCGGGCATATCTGAAATCATATATTGTGAATCATGAATGATAAGGTCTGCGTCTCGGCTAAATTCTACCCAGTCTAGAAAGTCGGTGTTCTTTTTGTAAGGAGGATATAACTCATTGTCGGTGATATAGGCGATTTTTTTACCATCGGCTTCAATGCAAAATGAACTGCCACTGCCTGGGTGATTCATAGCCAAACGGCTAATTTTAGCGTTACCAATTTTCCAATTTGTGACGTCTTTAGGTTGCGGCACAATCTGAATGTTAGAAGGTAATGTTTTGTAATCAACTGGGAAATAACTACCACTCATTTGTTCTAAAATGCCATTGTCTGCGTCGAAGGTAATTTGCCCAGGCGTAATGAATATATTGCGATTGGGTTGGTAAATAGGGGCAAAAAATGGAAAGCCTTGAATATGATCCCAGTGATTGTGAGTCAATAACAAATGAATATCGTTATTTTGTTTAATAAGCTTTTGGCCGAGATTTTTTATGCCTGTCCCCGCATCCAGAATAAAGTCAGTACCGTCGTTCAAACACACATGCACACATGCAGTATTACCACCGTATTTAATAAATTCTGCGCCGGGAGCGGGGCAGGAGCCACGTACTCCAAAGAAGGTCACTTGCATTTATGATCTCATTAATAAACTAATTGCGTCCATGAGCCTAAACATTACCACTAAAGCTATTTTCAATTAAGTATAAACTTATTAGCAAAGGTATGTATGTAAGTTTCTAAGAGTTTGTTTTATATAATGAAAAAGCGCCCTGTAGGCGCTTTTTCTAGCCTAACCTTGCACTTAAAAGTTAGCAGCAAACTCTGCACACTGTGCAATTTCTATTAGTTGTTTCTCACCACTACGACGATTTTTGTATTCTACTTTAGCTTCATCTAGATTACGTTCACCTATGACTATTGTGTGTGGAATACCGACCAATTCCATGTCATTAAACATCACACCTGGGCGTTCTTTTCTGTCATCGAATAAGACTTCAACACCCGCATCTAATAATTGTAAATACAAAGCTTCGGCCACTTCTTTGACGCGGTGTGATTTGTGCATATTCATCGGAATAAGCGCGACTTTAAATGGGGCGATGGCATCTGGCCAAATGATCCCATATTTATCATGGTTTTGTTCAATGGCAGCGGCAACAATGCGCGAGACTCCTATGCCATAACAACCCATAGTAAGGATTTTGTTTTTGCCGTTTTCGTCTAACACACCACAACTCATTGCTTGAGAATATTTGTCTCCAAGCTGGAATATGTGGCCCACTTCGATTCCGCGTTTAATCTCTAAGGTGCCTTTCCCGTCTGGTGAAGCATCACCAGTAACAACATTACGAATATCAGCGACTTGATACTCAGCAGCATCTCTTGCCCAATTTACGCCTGTATAGTGAACACCTTCTTCATTGGCACCACAAACAAAGTCTGCTAAATGAGCTGCACTTTTATCCACTACTACTGGGATACTTAGGCCTACTGGCCCAAGAGAACCAATAGTACAATTTAGGGTCTCTTGAATTTGCTGTTCACTTGCCATAGTCAGTGGCGCAAAAACGCCTGTAAGCTTTTCTGCTTTGACTTCGTTTAGTTGATGATCACCACGTAACACTAGCGCGACTAAACTTTGGTTGCCTTTTTCGTCTGGCTCAGCCAATACAATCAGGGTTTTAACTGATTGTTCAGCAGGTACATTTAGGAAGGTTGATACTTCTTCAATTGTCTTTTGTGCTGGAGTGGCGACTTTTTCTAGGTTTTGAGTCCCTTCAGGGCAGTCTCCAGAGGGCGCTAACGCGCTGGCCATTTCAATGTTAGCAGCGTAATCAGAGCCATTACTAAAGGCAATGTCATCTTCACCCGATTCGGCAAGCACATGGAATTCATGAGAAGCACTGCCACCAATTGAACCGTTGTCAGCAATTACTGGGCGGTAATCTAAGCCTATACGCTCAAAAATATGGCAGTAAGCTTGATACATGTTTTGGTAAGTTGTTTCTAAGCAGCTTTGATCAAGGTGAAATGAATAGGCGTCTTTCATGGTGAATTCACGACTACGCATAATCCCAAATCTAGGGCGTATTTCGTCTCTAAATTTAGTTTGCACTTGATATAAGTTAAGTGGCAGCTGTTTGTAGCTGTTGACTTCGTTTTTAACCAAGGCGGTGATCACTTCTTCATGAGTTGGGCCTAATACAAAGTCACGCGATTGACGGTCTTTTATACGTAACAATTCAGGTCCATATTCTTCCCAACGACCAGATTCTTGCCATAAATCCGCAGGTTGCACCACAGGCATTAATATTTCTATCGAGCCGGCTTTATTCATTTCGTCACGCACAATTGCGGCAACTTTATTTAGCACACGTAAACCTGTGGGTAGCCAAGTATATAAACCAGCAGCTAACTTTCTAACCATGCCTGCACGTAACATTAACTGATGGCTAATGACTTCTGCGTCGGTTGGGGTTTCTTTTTGTGTGGACAATAAATATTGGCTAGTGCGCATGAACGTTAAAATCTCTAGATTTGAAGTTAAAAAACGGCGCTTATTCTAACAGTAATTATGTTTAAAGCCATTAGATAGAGGGGGCTATTTACATTTTTTGAATTGTCAGTACCACATTTTGTTGCTCAATCACTTGCCATTGAATGTTGAGATCGTACAAGGTCATACCATAGGTTTTATCAGGATGAGAATTTTGGTGATATGCAGGGCGAGGATCTTGGCTGAGCACCTCTAGAATCAGAGAATGTAATTGCGGATAATTCGGTGCAAATTTCTGCACTTGTTTATTGGCTTGTTCGCTAAAAATGACGGCCATCAATTCTGGACTATGTTGTGCCATGCCTCCCGAAGCATTAGGAATACTGTCTGCGTATGGAACATAAGGTTTAATGTCTAAAATTGGTGTGCCGTCTAATAAATCAATTCCCCGAACCGTTAGTATCAGTTGTTTGTTTTGATAACTCACCCCAGCAAACTCAACCACCGACATGCCCATAGCATTTGGTCTAAAGGTACTACGGGTGGCAAATACCCCTAGCTTGTGATTGCCACCTAAACGAGGGGGGCGAACTAAGGGAGTATGGCCTTTATCTGCCGTTTGATGAAAATGAAACAGCAACCAAAGGTGGCTAAATTGTTCTATGCCTCGCAGATAATTGGGATCGTTGCACTCTTTCGAAAAGCTGATTTCACCCATGGCACTTTTGGCTAAACCGGGTTGCCTAGGTATGGCAAATTTTTCTTTGTAAGGTGTACGAATTGTGCCAATTGGATGAATAGTGATGCTCATAAATGACTGGTTCGACAGGACTAAATAAGGTTGATTGATTTATATGGTTGCTGAATCTCACCGTTTATTCAACTGATAGTTTATATCCTAACTAAAACTGGCATAAGAGGAGAGGCATAGCCTAATAGCATTCTGTTATTTCATTGGATACCATGCACATATTCTGATTGATACGGTTACCCAATAGTGTTTGCAATAAAAATTACTGATAAAGAGTTGTTGTCTCATTTGTATTTAAATGACTTAGTTCGCCAAGAGGGCATAACAAATTTTACTTTGCTTGATGACACCTTAATAAGCGAAAAAGTCCTTAAGGGAGGGCAGATTTCTACTGCTGAATCTATTTCATTTAGCACTCAATCCAACTTAAATAAATTGGTTGTTTTTACAGAAGGCCTGCACTTGCAGCAATTAACTCTAGTGACACAGGCGTTATCTGAGTATCTCGAGGTCGCCTTTTATCGCGTGATTCAAGTCGAGGGAGTGAAGGGATTTGCGGTTTGTGCTTATGTGGCATTAAAAAAACAAGATGATTTAAGGCAACCATTAGAAATTGTGGCTAATCGCTTTAGTGTTGAATTATGCTTAGTAGATAACACGCCGCTGTTAACTGAACCCGGTTTGTTGTTGATGGATATGGACAGCACTGTTATCGCCGTTGAATGTATTGATGAAATAGCTGAGCTGGCAGGAGTTGGCGAACAGGTATCTGCGGTGACGGCTCAGGCCATGCAAGGTAAATTAGATTTTGCGCAAAGTTTACGCACTCGAGTGGCTTGTTTAGCTGGAGCAGATGAAGCCATTTTACAACAAGTGCGAGAAGCGTTACCTCTGATGCCTGGTGTGGCGAATTTAGTTACTATTCTAAAATCTTACAATTGGAAAGTGGCGATTGCTTCAGGCGGATTTAGTTACTTTGCTGATTATTTGCAACACAGGCTCAATCTAGATGCTGCGGTAGCCAATGATTTAGAGATACAAAATTCAAAACTAACGGGCAAAGTGCAAGGCGATATTGTGGATGCTAATGTCAAAGCACAGACTCTGAAACTCCTTGCTGAAAAGTGGGCAATTGCGCCTAGTCAAACTGTTGCTATGGGTGATGGCGCGAATGATTTAGTGATGATGAATGCCGCTGCCTTAGGTGTTGCGTTACATGCAAAACCTATTGTTCGTCAACAAGCAGACATGGCTATTCGTAAGGGGGCTTTAGATTCGTTGTTGTGGGTGTTAGCCGCGGGGCAGGCTTAGCCTGCCAGATTATTCGAATGAGGTGAGCGGCGAACTTAAGGCCAAACCTTTGGCCATATAGATATCGTCGTACATGAGTCCACCGTTTCCATAAGGTTTTTTACTCGAGCCTGTGTTGCTGATGGTCATAAAATAGCCCAGAGGCTGTTCACGTTTCATTCTGAACTTGGCGTCTTCAAATACTTTTTGCTGCTGTCTAAACTCACTGCCACGCATGTAAAGATCATAACTTTGACCGCCATTTTCTAGCCTAGCATTATTGATCACGTACCATAATTCATACCACTTATTCTCGATCATGGGCTGAGCTGCTTGCCCCGTCTTTAGCTGACGAATTTTGTGATAACGCTTATTGTCACCCATTACCATTAAAGTACCGTTATTTTTGACACCGTTGGACTCGAGCTTATCTGTGACTCTAAGCATAGGTTCAAAGGCATTGTAGTTTTGTTTGGCAATCTCTTGTGCCGATAAATTGCTTAAACCAAAAGAATGGTTGTTAGGAAAATATTCGACTTTAATGCGAGTGTAAAAGGTATAGGTGTCACCTACCGCAACCTCTGTGGGAAGTTTGCTAATACTCATTGCTTTACGGTTACCCACTATGCCTTCGGCTGCAGGTTTTTTGATTAGATAGTGATTGTTAGACTGGGCTTCTAAGCGCACTTCTGTGACTTGAGGATCATGGATAAAAGGTTGAGTGTTGTTATCAGTATCCATCTTTATCCAATTTAATAATGGCGAGGCTTGTTCAAAGTTGTCCACTAATATCCAATGAGGAAGTGTTGGTAATGTGGATGCATCACTGCCATGTGTATGAAACACACCAAGCAGAAAAACTAAGACAAATAATGATGGGCAATAAGACACGTGTTGTCACCTTAGGTTTTAAGTAATTGTTCTATTCCCACTTGTTTTATTTTATGGGTTGCTGGTGGTTTGTGATTTAACAGAATGGCACTTTCAGCAAATTCAAAACGTCTCAACACTTCATCAGTTACATCAATAATATCGCCCATTGCAGATATATTCCAAAGCTGCTCTTCTAGTAATTTCGCCTTGTGTACGGCGTATACACTGACGTAGTTTAGCTCGGATTGCATGGTTTCAAAATCGGGCCTTCCAGTACGCGCTAGAAATACTTTTACAGCAATAAATTGGCCGTGCTGTAATGCTTGAGCAACAAACTGTCTGCGCTGTTCTGGTTTAGTAAATTGTTCAGAAAAGTAGCTGTTAATAGCATCGCCTATTACCTCTTTACTAGGATCAAAGGCAATAAATAACTCTCGCATTTCCGGCCGGTCGTTAGGTTTGATCTTAGCTAAAGTGAGGTTAATAAAGTCATGACGTTTTTTGGTATTTCGAAAAAGAGGGTATAAGTTAAACTGATTAGGCTTAGCTTGAAAATTGAGTAGCTGCGTTAATCTGTTGTTTGCTGATGAGGTTGCCACTGCATCGGGTACAAAATCAACACTTTCTTTCCGTAAAAAATACGCCACGTTAATCACGTTCTGAGCATAAATGTTACGCAGTGCCTCGCCAATTCCCGGTACTTCTTCTTCATCGCGGTAGGCTTTCAGTTTTGAGCGGTTTGACTTAATCAAGGCTTCGAAAAAGCGTCTCGCGGTGTTGCTTTCTTCGGTGACAAAATTTTGCAAGTGCACCACATGCCTGTCTTTAGAGACATTCCTAACTATGTAGGGTAAATCTGACAATTCGTACTTTGAAGTAACCGATTGCAGTTGCGGAAAACTCAGGTTGATTTTTGCTTTGTCGGTTTGATGAAAAAACTTTTCTAACTCGACTCGGAGTCCCTGGGTAGAGATATCTTCAGTGTGCCCTTCAAATATTACGCCATCTATGCTGACTTGCACTGCAGTGCGTAATAAAAATCGTGTTTCTCGACGTTGATTAAAATATTTGAAACGATACACAGTGACTAGTGCCGGTGGTTTATTTCGAGGGTGCCCAAATACTTTAAGTTGTGCCAGTTGCTCACGCTTTATTTTGAATTTTTGATAATGTTCGGTACTGATATCGTCGGTGATATTAGTGAGCAAGGCAACATGATGGATATTCTTCAATCGCGACATTAAACGTGGAGAGGGCTTTTGGTTTTGTCTTTTTACCTTATCGTTTATTGAATTGCCGATAGAGAGCGGGCGATAACTTTGCTCTGGGTCGACTTGTGTAAACTGTAACTTGTAAACTCGCCAACTGAGTTTGCGAGATCCATAACCTAGGAATAAGTGTTTTAATTCAGGTTTGGCATCTAATTCTGCATGAGTGGCTGAGTAAAAATAGACTTTTTCATTTTTAATGTGATTAAACACAAAAATGAACATTTCTTGTTGGCCCTTTTCAAGAGAAAGTCCCTGTTTGATTCGTTCATCAGTCAATAAATAGCCAAGCTTTAAGTCTTGTAATTCATTTGCCCAATACTGAATTTCTTCTCGGTTACAGTCATTGGCTAAGGCATATTTTGGTACATATCGCTCTTTAACTTGTTCAATAAAAACCGGAATAGATGCAAAACTAGGGATGTAATATTGCTCATAGGTTTTGTTTTGGATCGCGGTGATTGTATTGTCTAAATTCACTTTGTAACGACGTTTGTTGCCGTGAATAAAACGTTCAAAAAATTTATCAAAAGAAGGGAATGGGGTATCAAATTGACGTTTTAGGTTTAACCTTTGATCGTCTTTGGTTCGCTCAATACTACTAATGACATAAGCCACTCCTTGGCGCTTATCAAGTAGATATTCTTTTTCTAAACCACGAAATTGTACTGTTAGACGCTCGTCAGGCTTTAATAAGTGTTCTTTACTGGCTTTAACTTTTAATCCGTTGACTGATACATCGATAGTTGTGGCTTGAATGCTTTTATTTAATTCGGTAAACATTTCTATATTCACCGAAAAATTCATGCGTTCTTCACCCCTTTGGGCAAAGCTACCAAATTTAATTATAGGTGCTTGAAAGTCTTCTACTTTGGGTGTAACTACAACGGGTTGATTGCGCTTGGCTTTTGCTTCTTCTTGTTCCTTCTTATACCTGACCCGAAAGTTGTTTTCGGTATTAGTCACCGCCTCATACACACCTATAGTGTATTCACCAAAGATGCGAACCTGGCGTTCGAAGGTTTCAATAGCGATATCATCTAAAGAGTGCTCTTTACCTTGATGCTCGTATATTCTGCATTTACCATCAACTAATCCCCGTAAATCTATTAGGCGGATACAGGGACGAGCGAGGCGCATCAATTCCATTTTTAACAAAAACCGTTTTTGTTTTGAAATTCCTGAAGCAACCTGATTCAATACTTGATTAAACTCAGGCTCATTAATCATGGGCTTAAGTTCTTCAATGATGTCGTGGTATTCTTCTAGATCTTGGCTCATGAATTCAAGGTAAACTCATTAATATTGTTATGGGGTTAACGCTTAATCTCATTGTTATCGGCAATATTGCTAAAACTTTGATTTATGGGACATATTATCCTGACATAAAATACGACTATCACCTAATTCAAAACAATAAAAGATTATTATTAAAATGGCTAAACGCAAAACTGCTTATGTATGTTCCGATTGTGGAGCTGAATATCCCCGTTGGCAAGGACAATGTAATGATTGTAATGCTTGGAACACTATCACTGAGTTTGTGGTGTCCTCAACCAGTAGTGCAAGTGGTCGAAATAGTGGTGGCTATTCAGGTCAAACTCAAGCCAAAGTGGAACCCTTAGCGAGTATTGATTTACAGGCGTTACCTAGGTTTGCCTCTGGGTATAAAGAGCTTGATCGGGTGTTGGGTGGAGGCATAGTGCCAGGTTCTGCCATATTAATAGGTGGTTCTCCTGGAGCGGGGAAAAGTACTATGTTATTGCAGGTCATGTGCAGAATGGCCGAGTCCAAAAATGCGCTTTATGTGACCGGTGAGGAGTCGTTGCAACAAGTCGCCATGCGGGCACAACGTCTCGGCTTGGCCAATGATAAGCTTAATTTACTGGCTGAAACTAATATTGAAGTGATTTGTGATCTTGCCTTAAAACACAAACCAGAACTCATGGTGATTGACTCCATTCAGGTGATGCAAGTACCCGATGTGCAATCGGCGCCTGGCAGTGTTTCCCAAGTGCGTGAAAGTGCTGCTTATTTGACACGATTTGCCAAACAGAATCATATCGCGATGTTTTTAGTTGGTCATGTAACTAAAGATGGCAGTTTAGCGGGCCCTAAAGTATTGGAACATTGTATAGATTGTTCGATGATGCTTGAAGGTGAAAGTGATAGCCGTTATCGGACCTTAAGAAGTCAAAAAAACCGTTTTGGTGCGGTGAATGAACTAGGCGTTTTTGCCATGACCGAAAAAGGACTTAAAGAAGTCAGCAATCCCTCTGCTATTTTTCTCAGTCGTGACGAATTACAATCACCTGGCAGTATAGTCATGGTGGTATGGGAAGGAACTAGGCCTTTATTAGTTGAAATTCAGGCGTTGGTGGATTACTCACAAATGGCGAACCCAAGAAGGGTGGCAGTGGGACTTGATCAAAACCGCTTGGCAATGTTACTCGCCGTATTACACCGGCATGGCAATGTGCAAATGAACGACCAAGATGTGTTTGCCAATGTTGTGGGCGGGGTAAAAGTGAATGAAACCAGCGCTGACTTGGCCCTATTATTGGCGATAGTGTCGAGCTTTCAAAACAAGGTGTTGGACAAAGAATTAATCGCTTTTGGTGAAGTAGGGCTGTCAGGTGAAATTCGGCCCGTGCCTAATGGTTCAGAAAGAATTAGTGAAGCGGCTAAACATGGTTTTAAACGGGCGATTGTGCCTAAGGCAAATATGCCTAAAAATCGAATTGCAGGAATTGAGATCATAGGCGTGTCACGATTATCAGAAGCGTTGGAAGCTATCTAATTGCAGCAAACTAGGCTGTCTATTGTTTAACACTTGAATATGTGAGTATTTTTCACTCAACCTCGGGACACAGTTCTTATGACGAACTAAAAAGAGATAGAAAATCTATACAAAGCTTTTGATATTGGCGACGCGCCAGAAGTGCTCAGTGATTTGTTTGAATCCATAGTTTGGAATCAAGCAGAGAATTTTCCTTTTGCTGATGATGATCCTTATCCTTATGTAAGGCCACAAGCAATAGTAGGAGGTGTATTCGCTCAGAGTGTTGGTGAGTGGGAGGGTTATGCTGTGAATATGAGTACTTTATAGGATGCAGGTGAAACTATTATTGCAACCAGCAGGTCTGCTGGGAAAACACGCAAATAGCTAAGGCAAGAATCCGCAAGCTGTAAATATATGAACAGTACAACAGGATTAAATCACAAAATAAGAACAGTTTATCGGTACTCTTAATGTCAGCCAAGCAATGATGTAGCTTAGGAGTCTTTGTTAGACTAGGTAGGGCTTTGTATGGCTACCACATAAGGGCTAGAACTAAATATTCCCTTCAGTTGAGATTCGCACCGTTTCTCCGCAATGTTTGCAATGTACGGCATCACTATCATGGCGATTTAGGCCACATGTTGGACATGCATATTTAACCTTGGCGGGGCGAAAAATGGTTTGAATTAGGCGCAAAAATAACGAAATGCCAAATATCATAATAAGAACTGCTAATATCCGTCCATCTGTGCCTAATAACGTAATATCCCCAAAACCAGTGGTAGTTAGAGTCGCAATAGTAAAATATAAGGCATCGATGTAGTTGGCGATTCCAGCGTTTTTGCTTTCTTGACTCACTAAAACCACAGCCGTAATAACAAAGATAAAAACCAATAGATTAACGATACTAAAAATGATTTCTTCGTTTGCTCTCACTAGGCTCGATTGGCGTCGTAAGGCTTTGATCACATGATAAGAGCGCAATAAACGTAAGGCTCGGGCGATACGCAGAAAGCTGAAGTTCGCAGCCAAAGTTGGTGCTAATAACGACATAATAACGATCAAGTCAGCCAAACCAACAGGATGAATAACGTCGCGAACACGATTTTTACTTATGTACAGTCGTACAAAAAACTCCAATAAATAGACTAAACCAATGCTAATCTCTAGCCAGCGCAATTCATGCATAGAGTGAAAAAACGACGAAATAATAAAATACAGTATGGTTAAAACGTCAAATCCTAATAAGCCCCAACGAAATCTTACCGAAGTAATAGTGTTACCGTTGTATAAATCATTGATTTTTTGCAGCATGTGGTGGGCTAACTTAAGTCTGAAGTGTGATTAGAGTAAACAGAATTCTTACTCTAATCAATGAGCAACAAGTTCTACTTTGACATACAAGCATGTTGCTCACTTACTTGTACTCGATAATTTCTCAAGGGTGGGTTTTAGTCACTAGTGCGACACCACTTCATTTTTGCACTAAGACGACTCGACGATTTTGTGCCATTCCTTGTGCATCTGTATTGGCAGCAATAGGCGCTAAAGGGCCTACACCATAGGCTGATAGTCGAGCCCTTTCTATATTGTACTCGTCAATAAGTGCTGACATTACCGCAGTGGCTCTGCCTTTTGATAAATCCATGTTATAGCTAAGGTTGCCCTCGGAATCAGTGTGACCGACAACTAAAAATTCTGACTCCGATTTTTGTTTTAACAGCTGTGCAGTTAATTCTAGTGCTTGTTTTGATGAGGCTTTAAGCACGGTTTTGTCTGTATCAAAATAGAGTCCTTGAATGACTACAAATCCTTTTTTTTCTATATCAGAGTGCATAGATTCAAGATTAAAGCTCACTTTATCTGTTTCCATTTCACGCAACTCAATGACATGTATATCAGTGTATTTATCATTTACGCCTAACACTAAATAGGCGTTGTAATCTTCGTTTTGTAGCTGACTTACCATGTAACGACCAGATTTGTTGACAATGCTGTTGATATTAAATTTTTTGCGTAAATTAGCGCCGACGTACTGGTCCATACATTGTAAGTTATTACCCTGATTACATTCAAAAATAGTTGTCGCACCTTCTTTATTTAGGGCTTGCTGATAATTTTTAAATATTTCAAACTCACTTCTATTGGTCGGATTAATATATAAAATTTGGGTGATTTTGCCCTCGAGAGTTTCGCTTATATAGTCTTTTTGTGCTTTGTCATAACCTTTAAAAAGTTCATATTCATCATACTCTTTGCTTTTTTTGCGGTAGATTTTTGAACCTTCATAAGCCGCGATGAGTGGATGATCAGTTTTGACTTCTTTGGCGGCTAAGACTTCAGAAGTATTTACGTAAAGTAGGGGGGTTAACAAAACAAAAAAAGTGTGAAGTTTATTCATGGCAGTTCGAGAATTGGCGAGTTTAAAGTTTAGCTTAGATGCCAGTAACAAAAATTCAAGGTTTGTGTGGATAGTAGTTAGCAGCTAGTAGATAGTAGATAGCAGCTAGTAGATAGCAGTTAGTAGATAGTAGATAGCAGATCACATCTCGAATGATTAAGTGATGAGATGTTGCTGACATCAGATAAGTCTAAAAATCATTGGTGTACAGATAACCCATACCAGCAAACTGACTTGGCAACTTTTATAAGGATCAATATTGTTTTTAAAGCGCATTCCAAAACACATTCGTAAAGCATTAAAATTGGCGATTACCATTACCAATAATCCACAGATCAGAGGTGATACAACTAAACTAAACCACAACTGATATTCGGGGGCTTTTAAGAATATAAAACTACTGTTAGATGCCATATATGCAACAATTATAATGACGCTTTGATGCAAAATATAAAGTGGAAACACAAAGGGGTTTAATAACGTCACTATTTTATTTGGTCTATTTAGATAGCGATAGGAAAGCGCGAGTATTGCAAATAATGGCAGAATTTTGTTCGACACATAAATACATTTTATGAGTAAGTTCAAAATCTCATTAGTTTGATTTAAACCAGGCTTCCAGATTTCAATAAAGCCTATTTGTAGAGCAGTCATAGCCATTAGACATAGCATGCTGAGTAGCCAGGCATGTTTAGTTAAAGTTCGCCAAAAGGCAGTATGCAACCCCAAAAAGAACCCTAAAAATAATAAAGTAAATCCATAAACCTCCCGTACTAACTCACCTTCCATTAGCCATTCAATGAGAGAAATTGGAACAAAAAATAGCAGCAATACACAGCTCAGCCTTGAGGCTAACCAGTGCGCTATTTTTTGTGCGACCTTTGAATTTAAAATGGGCGAAACTAAGATGAGAATGATACTAAAGCGCCATAATGAACGTAAAAACCATAAATGGTTAACATCAAATCTAGGCCATATTCCCGATGAATAATTTACAAAATATTGTTGTGGTTGAATAAAAAAAGCCTGCACAAACCCAATAAAACTTAATGGCATGTCGTTGGCTTGTTTCATTTGTGCAAATAATTGCAGCGGAACAATAAATAACACCCCAATCAAAAGTGGCAGCAATATCTGATTAGTACGTTTAATCACTAATTTAATCATAGTGTAGCTGCCACACATATAAGCTAAGGCAACGCCAGAGACTATCCACAACAGACCCATTCGCCAAGGAGATGTCAACAACATGAATGATTTTATGGCATCATTGGTTAACGGATTTTTATAGTGATATCCCCAGTCAGGTACATAAATCATTCCGACGTGATACAGCAATAATACGCCTATCGCGATCACCCTTAGCCAATCTAAACAATGCAGTCGGCTTGTGTTCAAAGTCGTAGTGTTAATCATGGTTTTGTTGAGTTTGTAAGTTTAAAATGAAAAATATATGAATCGAAGACTGTCACAAATGAACAACTTTTGTATTGCTAACTTACTGAAATGAAACAAAAAGTGATAAGCGGTGGAAATAAGGGACAAAAGGTAATTAATTAAAATGCAGTTTACAAAAGAATACTTTCAAACACACAAATTCGCTTTTGAAATGTTAGCGTTATTTTGCTATCTCGGCATAAATGCGACAATTAATGCCACTACCGAGTTAATGGAAGACGCAAGGGAAGTGAGTGCCTCTTTTCAATCCTGGGAGCCCTTTGTCTGGGAATTTTCTAGCGCCTTAGCAACGCTTATTATCTTTCCTGCCATTGCTTGGTTTATGCGCAAATATCCTTGGGACTGGCAAACAAAAAAACGTAGTGCTGGGCGTTTTATTGTTGCTGCTATTAGTTATGCTGTTATACATATATGTTTAATGGTCGCAATGCGTGAATTAGTTTATTTATTCACTGAAAGTGACTATCAGTTTTCTAGCGGTTTGGGGCAGTTTCTTTTTGAATTTTTATATGAATTGCGTAAGGATCTATGGAGTTTTGCTTTCTTTGTGGCATTAATTGCCATATATCGATACATGATTTCGCAGTGGTTGGGTGATGCTCAATCTATCTCAAATCACTCAGTCAGTGAAAATGACAGCCAAAAATCAAAATCATTAGCGAATATTCTATTGGTTAAAAAATTAGGAAAAGAGTTTTTGATTAAAACCTCTAATATCGAGTGGGTTGAAGCCTGTGGTAATTATGTCAATCTGCATATTGGTGACCAAATTTACCCTATGCGTATTACCCTGTCTGAGTTTATGGTGAAAAGCCGTCGTTATGGTTTAGTCCGTGTGCATAAATCATTTGCTGTGAATATTAATTGGGTGCATTTTATTGAACCTCTAGTCAGTGGTGACGGAGAAATAGTGATGCAATCGGGAGAAAAAATTCGTCTTTCAAGGCGTTACAAAGTGGATTTTGAAACTTTGGTCACCCATCACTAACAGTCAAATTACTGCCAAGCCTTGAATAAAGCGCTGATTAGTTTAAAACTCTAATTATGTCCAAAGTGCTCAACTAGTCTTGTTACAGAGACGCTTAAAGACCAGTTTGCCGTTTGGTTAAAATTCCAGTCAAGTCTAAGAGCGCTAGAATTGATTTGATTTAGTTATATTAAACGAAGGTTAAGTTGGTAAAATTTAGGCTAATTTATTATCATGCTCATAATTAGAAAATCACAAACCTCATCATCAATGCATCTTAATTTAAATTTACTGATTAATCGGGTTATTGTTCTAGTGGCTGTGCTGTTAACTGGAACCAGCATGGCAAGCGATACAAAGCTGCAAGTGGTGACTGAATTGTCTCCCCCCTATCAAACCCTAATGCAAAATGAAGTGTCAGGTACCGCGACCGAAATAGTGAAATCACTGTTATCTGAGTCAGGACTTACCCCAACAATCAATATGTATCCTTGGGCTCGGGCCTATGAAAAAGCCATATCTGAACCTAATACACTGATTTATTCCATTGCGAAATCTGATAAACGCAATAAGTTGTTCCATTGGTTATTACCAGTTGCGCACTATAAACTTGGATTAGTCGCATTAAGTGCAAGACAGGATCTTCATCATACCCCCCTTAAAGAATTGGAAAACTTTTCCTTAGCTGTGCAACGAAATGATATTTCTCATCAGTGGGCAATTGAAAATGGCTTAGAGGAAGGCAAACAACTTATTATATGTTCGGATATTGGTTGTTCTTGGAAGTTATTGGTCAATAAAAAAGTGGACTTTATTGTAGAATCACCCGAACTAATTGCGGGGATGTTAGCGCAATATAAATTACCTACTAATGCGGCTAAGTATGTCACCGCCATCCCTGAGTTAGCAATTACTGGCTACCTTGCAGCCAACATCAACATTGAAAACAGCATCCTAGAAAAATTACAGTCGGCAATTAAAAGCCATTCCCATTAATGGATAATTAGCATAAAAAAGGGCGCTCAATGCGCCCTATACAAGTCATAAGTAATAATGTTACTTACTAATCTTTTTATATTTTAACCTATGGGGTTCGACTACATCTGTGCCATAAGTGGCTTTTAACCACGCGGCATATTCGGTGTAGTTACCTTCGTAGAAATTAATTTTGCCTTCATCGCGGTAGTCCATGATGTGTGTCGCTACTCTGTCTAAAAACCATCTGTCATGGGAAATAATCATGGCGCAACCTGGGAATTCCAATATGGCATTTTCTAAGGCTCGTAAGGTTTCCACATCCAAGTCATTAGTCGGTTCATCCAGCAATAATACGTTGCCACCGGCTTTTAGTAATTTAGCCAAATGCACACGGTTGCGCTCGCCACCAGAGAGGTTTTTCATAAACTTCTGTTGATCTGCACCTTTAAAATTAAAACGTCCACAATAGGCGCGACTATTCAGTTCAAAGTTGCCAATGCGGATAATATCCGAATCATCTGATATTTCTTTGTAAACCGTATTGTCATCGTTCATATGATCGCGAAACTGATCGACGCTGGCTAAATGCACCGATTCGCCCAAATCAATTTTACCCGCATCGGCTTGTTCATCACCGCTAAGCATCTTAAATAAGGTAGATTTACCCGCACCGTTAGGACCAATTATGCCTACAATTGCGCCTTTGGGAATTTTGAAACTGAGATCATCAATTAATACTCTATCGCCGTAAGATTTTTTAAGGCCGCTCACTTCAATTACTTTTTCGCCTAAACGCTCACCAGGTGGGATAAATAACTCATTGGTTTCATTACGTTTTTGATAATCACCAGTGTTGAGCTCTTCAAACCTAGCCATACGAGCTTTGCTTTTAGAATGACGACCCTTAGCGTTTGAGCGCACCCACTCAAGTTCGGTTTTTATGGATTTTTGCCTAGCGCTTTCGGTTTTTTCTTCTTGTTCAAGGCGTGCATCTTTTTGCTCCAACCAAGATGAATAGTTACCTTCCCAAGGTATCCCTTGGCCACGGTCAAGCTCTAATATCCAGCCTGCTACGTTATCGAGGAAATATCTATCATGGGTAATAGCGACCACAGTGCCTTCATAGTCATGTAAAAAACGTTCTAACCAAGCCACTGATTCTGCATCTAAGTGGTTGGTAGGTTCGTCGAGCAATAACATTTCAGGTTTTTCTAGCAACAATTTACACAATGCCACTCGGCGACGTTCACCCCCAGAAAGTTTGCTTACATCTGCATCCCATGGTGGTAGGCGTAATGCATCGGCCGCTCGCTCTAAGGCATTATCAAGGTTATGACCATCTTTACTTTGAATGATGGCTTCTAACTCGCCTTGTTCTTTTGCTAAAGCGTCAAAGTCAGCGTTTTCTTCTGCGTAAGCTGCATAGACTTCTTCAATTCGTTTAAGGGCATGTACTACATCGGCCACTGCTTCTTCAATGTTGCCTCTAACGTCTTTAGTTTCGTCAAGCTGAGGCTCTTGAGGAAGATAGCCAATTTTTAATCCGGTTTGTGGGATAGCCTCACCTTCGATTTCAGTATCTATACCCGCCATGATTTTGAGTAAGGTCGATTTACCAGAACCGTTCAAACCTAACACACCGATTTTTGCACCGGGGAAAAAGCTGAGAGAAATATTTTTTAAGATATGTTTGCCGGGTGGAACCACTTTACCGACACGAAGCATGCTGTAAACGTATTGAGCCATAACAGTCTTATGTAAGTTAATTTGGTAGTAGTGTAATTCAGTGCAAGGGTAGGGTAAAAGGTATTGTTTTATAACTTTGGTTTTTTATCAATAATTGATGTCAATTGTTAGGGACTATCGTAGTATTTTGTCTTCTAATTCGTTAACAAGGTAAAACATGCAAAGCTTTAATTGGGGTGTAATCGGTCCAGGAAATATTGCAAATACATTTGCAAAAGCAATCGCGCCATCTAAAAAGGGTAAAATTTTGGCTGTCGCCAGTCGTTCAAAAGAACGAGCGTCGGAATTCGCTGAAACCTATCATATTGAAAAAACCTACTCAGATTATGGGCAAATGTTGGCTGATCCCGAAATCGACATTATTTATATTGCTACCCCCCATAACTTTCACTACCAACAAGCTAAAATGTGTTTGCAAGCCGGTAAACACGTGTTGGTTGAAAAGCCATGCACAGTGAATGCCGAACAAATGAAGGTTTTAGTGGAGTTAGCGCAAAGCAAAAACTTATTGTTGCAAGAGGCTTTGTGGAGTCGTTTTATGCCGTGTTTGTCGCAACTTAGGCAATTGTTAAACGAAGGGATAATAGGTGATATTCAATATATCCAGTCAGAAATTGGCTTTGCTTTTCAAAAAAGGCAAAAAAGCCGCTTGCTAAAGGCGGAGCTAGCGGGTGGTTCACTATTAGATTTAGGTATTTATAGTATTACTGTCAGCCAGTTTCTGCTAGATGAGCACCCAGATATCGTGACCGCTATGGGTCAATTAACTGATCAGCAAGTTGATGGGCATGTATTCGCAAATATGCACTATCCATCGGGACGTTTTGCACAGTTTACCTGTTCTATGTTGGCACAAACTAGTAATACCATGAGGATAGTGGGTACTGATGGTTACGTAAATTTACCAGCCTGTTTTTGGGATACTGACAAAGCCGAAGTGTTTCGCGATAACAGCTTAATTCAAACTATTGATATACCTCACCCAGTAAATGGTTTTGAATATCAAATTGAAGCAAGCATGGACTGTATTCAACAAAACCGTTTGTATAGTGAAGTCATGTCACATCGCGACAGTGTCACTGTACTTGAGGTAATGGATGACATCCGCCAACAAATTGGTGTGCAATTTCCACAAGAGATTGAAGCGCTTTAATACTTTAGATTGGGGTGTGCAAAAACCGTTACAACTTTTGGTTGTTTCTCATGCCGGATTGCCACTATACAAATTGTTCAAAATAACTAAACTATGCGCTGCTTATTTAGGGGGTATACCCCATTTTTAATTACTGCTGATGTTGAGGAAAAGTGATGCTAACACGTGATATGAATATTGCTGATTTTGATCCGGAATTGTATGAAGCAATTCAAAATGAAAACCAACGTCAGGAGCATCACATTGAGTTGATTGCCTCTGAAAACTATTGCAGTCCACGTGTCTTAGAAGCTCAAGGCTCACAACTTACCAATAAGTATGCAGAAGGCTACCCTCACAAACGTTATTATGGCGGCTGCGAATATGTAGATATTGCAGAAGATTTAGCCATTGAACGAGCCAAACAGTTGTTTGGTTGCGATTATGCTAACGTGCAGCCTCATGCCGGTTCTCAGGCTAACTCTGCAGTATTTATGGCATTGATTGATGCTGGTGATACGGTTTTAGGTATGAGCTTGGCTCATGGCGGCCACTTAACCCATGGTTCACACGTTAATTTCTCAGGTAAAACCTATAACGCTGTTCAGTATGGCTTAAATGCTGAAACTGGCGAAATTGATATGGCGCAAGTAGAAGCTTTAGCGCTAGAACATAAGCCTAAAATGATAATCGCTGGATTTTCTGCTTATTCTGGCATTGTTGATTGGCAAAAATTCCGTGAAATTGCGGATAAAGTGGATGCCTATTTAATGGTAGATATGGCTCATGTGGCAGGTTTGATTGCGGCTGGTGTTTATCCTAGTCCTATTCCTCATGCTCATGTTGTGACTACTACTACACATAAAACGCTGGCGGGCCCGCGTGGTGGTTTGATTTTGTCTGCTTGTGGTGATGAAACTATTTATAAAAAGCTTAATAGTTCTGTTTTCCCTGGTAACCAAGGTGGTCCTCTATGCCATGTGATTGCAGCTAAAGCGGTGGCATTTAAAGAAGCCCTAGAGCCTGAGTTTAAAGTCTACCAACAACAAGTTGTGCAAAATGCTAAAGCTATGGTGGCGGTAATTCAGGAACGCGGCCATAAAGTTGTATCCGGTGGCACTGAAAATCATTTGTTCCTTTTAGACCTAATTGGAAAAGAGTACACAGGTAAAGATGCTGATGCAGCCTTAGGTAATGCTAATATTACGGTAAATAAAAACTCAGTTCCTAACGATCCACGCTCTCCTTTTGTCACTAGTGGTCTGCGTCTTGGCTCACCTGCCATCACTCGCCGTGGCTTTAAAGAAGAGCAAGCCAAACAAGTAGCAAATTGGATTTGTGACGTATTGGACAATATTAACGATGAGTCTGTGATTGAACGTGTGAAAGGTGAAGTCATTGCATTATGTAAACAATTCCCCGTTTACGCTTAAGATATAGTTATATATTGATAGAAAAAAGCCGACGAAAGTCGGCTTTTTTATTGCTTATAGTATGACTGACAGCTGAATTTTGTTAATTTAGTCTTATTCATTCCCGCATATTAGAAATCATCTATGTTTTGTCCGTTTTGTTCTGTACAAGAAACTAAAGTAATCGATTCGCGTTTGGTAGCTGATGGTAGCCAAGTGAGACGCAGAAGAGAATGCACTGTCTGTAAGGAACGCTTCACTACTTTTGAGATGGCAGAACTGGTGATGCCTAGAATCGTTAAGCGAGATGGCTCGCGGGAACCTTTTAACGAAGACAAGTTGCGGGCCGGTTTACAGCGCGCACTTGAAAAGCGCCCAGTCAGTACTGAGCAAGTAGAACAATGTGTTAGTCGTTTAAAGTCTTCTTTAAGGGCCACTGGTGAGCGTGAAGTTAGCAGTGAATTTCTGGGGAACTTGATTATGGATGCGTTGAAAGAACTCGATAAAGTGGCTTATGTGCGTTTTGCATCTGTGTATCGTTCCTTTGAAGATATTCGTGAGTTTGGTGAAGAGATTGCGCGCTTGGGCGACTGAAATCTGTTCAAGGTATTCTCTTAATTAACGTCCTTTTTTGTTGGTAATTCGTGACTCAATTTTCAAATACAGATCATCAAATGATGGCCCGTGCTATTCAATTAGCTAAACGAGGTCAATATACCACAGCACCTAATCCTAACGTGGGTTGTGTTATCAGTGATAGCCAAGGTGTTATTCTGGGTGAAGGCTGGCACAAAATGGCTGGCACTCCCCACGCAGAAGTCCATGCCTTAAAACAGGCGGGTAATCTCGCTAAAGGAGCGACTGCCTATGTCACTTTAGAGCCTTGTAGTCATTTTGGCAGAACGCCCCCTTGTGCTGATTCACTAATTGCAGCAGGGATCACTAGGGTAGTGGCCGCTATGGTTGATCCCAATCCATTGGTGTCCGGTAATGGTTTACGAAAATTACAGCAAGCAGGAATTAAAACCGAGCATGGCTTGTTGCAAGCAGGCGCTGAGCAACTTAATCGCGGTTTTATTAAGCGTATGCGTACAGGTAAACCTTGGGTAACCGTTAAACTGGCGGCGAGTTTAGATGGTAAAACGGCTTTAAAAAATGGTTTAAGTCAATGGATAACCGGTCCTCTGGCAAGGCAAGATGTGCAGCGCCACCGCGCCCGGAGCTGCGCGATTCTATCTGGTTCTGGCACTGTAATAGCCGATAACCCTATGTTAAATGTGCGCTATTGTGAACTTAATCTAGGCGATGATGTGTTAGCGCAAAAAGACTTACGTCAACCTTTGCGGGTTTTGTTAGATGGACGTAACCAATTGCCGCCAACTTTACAATGTTTGCAACTAAGTGAAAATAATCTCGCAGGTGATGTGTTGCTTGTGAATGGTCGACCCAGCGAACATCAATTTGCACAACATGTGAATCAGTGGCAGGCCCCTTTTAACGGCAATAAATTAGACTTAAATAAAGTGCTGACTAAACTCGGTGAAATGCAATTAAATCACGTCTGGGTGGAAGCCGGAGCAAAACTTGCTGGTGCCTTGTTACAAAATAAATTGCTAGATGAATTGATTTTATACCAAGCGCCCAAATTAATAGGAGGCGCTGGGCAAAACCTGTTTGATACAATGCCCATTGAGGTGATGGAAGAGGTAATTGATCTCAGTTGGAATGATGTAAGGCAAGTGGGTGATGATCTCAAAATGACAGCTGTGTTTAAGAACTAACACATAAACTAAGCTCAATTAAATTTATCGAGAGAATATGTTTACCGGAATTATAGAAGATGTGGGTCTTATTGAAGCTTTAGTGCCTTCTGGTGAAGACATTAGGTTGTCGATTAAAACTGACAAGCTGGATATGAGTGATGTGTCTTTAGGCGACAGTATTGCCAATAACGGTGTGTGTTTAACGGTCGTGGCTATGTCGAAGAACGGTTTTAGTGCGGACGTGTCTCACGAAACGATAAAACGCACGGGTTTTGCTAATTATCAGGCTGGTAGCAAAGTGAACCTCGAAAAGGCCTTGCAAGCCAATAGCCGTTTGGGTGGGCATATTGTCAGTGGCCATGTAGACGGTGTAGGCGAAGTGTTATCTATCGCACCTGTTGGGCGTTATGTGGAAATTTGGGTTAAAGCCCCAGATGATTTGGCCAAATATTTAGCTGAAAAGGGCTCGATTACAGTTGATGGTGTGAGCCTTACCGTGAATCAAGTGGATGGCGGCAAATTTTTACTGACGCTTATTCCCCATAGTTTGCAAGAAACCATTATTGGTAGTTATAAAGTGGCAACTAAAGTCAATTTAGAAGTGGATGTTATTGCTCGGTATATAGAGCGATTAATGTTGGGAGACAAAGCAGCGTATTCATCTACTGACACCGATAAAAAAGATATCAGCATGGCGTTTTTAGCAGAAAACGGCTATTTGAAGTAAAGTAAGCACACTTGAATGAGCGTTGCCTCATAGGTGACCACGCTATCAACTCAATTAAAAAGAAGACAACAGAATATGCCATTAAATAGTAGTGAAGAGATAATCGAAGATATCCGCCAAGGTAAAATGGTTATCTTAATGGATGATGAAGACAGGGAAAATGAAGGCGACATTATTATGGCCGCCGAACATGTTACCCCTGAATCCATTAACTTTATGGTGACTCATGCTCGTGGTTTAGTTTGTTTGCCTATGACGGCCGAGCGCTGCAAAGCGCTTAATCTACCTTTGATGGTAGATGATAATAGCGCGCAATTTTCAACCAATTTTACTGTGTCCATTGAAGCGGCTGAAGGGGTTACCACAGGTATATCCGCTGGTGACAGAGCCAAAACGGTATTGGCGGCAGTATCAAAAGGTGCTCAGGCTAAAGACATAGTACAACCAGGGCATATTTTTCCGTTAATAGGTAAAGAAGGCGGTGTATTGAACCGTGCTGGACATACTGAAGCGGGCATTGATTTGGCACGATTGGCAGGCTGCGAACCCGCATCGGTCATAGTTGAAATACTTAACGAAGACGGCAGTATGGCTAGACGCCCAGAGCTCGAAGTCTTCGCCGCAAAACATGATATGAAAATTGGTACCATTGCTGATTTAATCGAATATCGAAACTTAAACGAAACCACTATTCAACAAGTGGCTAAGTGTAAACTACCTACTGAGTACGGCGAGTTTGATCTAGTGACCTTCAAAGATGTCATTGATAACCAAGTCCATTTTGCTATGTGCAAAGGTGACATTGATGCTGAAAGTCCTACTTTAGTTAGAGTGCATTTATTAAATAGTTTTAGTGACTTATTGGGTTCGCAACGAGCCATCTCCCGCAGCATGGGGTTGCCTGATGCAATAAAATATATTGCTGAACATGGTGGCGTGTTAGTGCTTTTGGGCAAAGATGAAGATTTATTAACCCAAGTGAAACTATTTGAAGCTGAGGATAAGGGGGATACCCCAGTACACGCCGATTGGAAAGGCTCTTCACGTACAGTTGGAGTAGGTAGCCAAATTTTAGCCAGCTTAGGCATTAAAAAAATGCGTTTGTTGAGCAAACCTAAAAAATACCACGCGTTATCAGGTTATGGTTTAGAGGTGGTTGAGTACGTTGAAATTTAACTTTTTAGTAAATGAAATGGTTAAAAATATCACAATATTTCCCTTTTCGGATGTGCTAAACTGCGCGCCGATTTTTCCAGTAAGGTTTTTAGATGAATATTATTGAAGGTAACATTCGCGCAACAGGCAAAAAGTTTGCCCTTGTGGTTTCTCGTTTCAACAGTTTTGTTGTTGAAAGTTTAGTGGACGGAGCGCTTGATGCTCTTGAAAGGCATGGTGAAGTCAACGAACAAGATATTACTTTGGTTCGTGTGCCTGGTGCTTATGAGCTACCCATTGCGGCTAAAAAACTTGCTGAACAAAATAAATACGATGCCATCATTGCGTTGGGCGCTGTCATCCGTGGTGGTACACCACATTTTGAGTTTGTTGCTGGTGAATGTAACAAAGGCCTTGCACAGGTTTCTTTAGAATACGGCATTCCGGTCTCTTTTGGAGTGATCACTACAGACAGCATAGAACAAGCAATTGAGCGTTCAGGCACTAAAGCTGGAAACAAAGGCGCAGAAGCCGCAGTCAGTGCGTTAGAAATGGTCAACGTGTTAGCAAATATTGAAGGGGCTAAATAGGTGAAACCTAAAGCCCGTCACTTAGCCAGAGAACTTGCAGTACAAGCGGTTTATTCTTGGCAGATGAGTAAAAATCCAGTAGAGCAAATTGAGCTGAGTATAGTCACCAGTAACAATATGCAAAAAATTGATACTGAGTACTTTTTAGAATTGTTGCGCGCTGTGGTAAAAGACTGTGCTGACTTAGATAAAAAGATCAAACCTTATCTTGGTCGCCTGCCTGAAGAACTCGATCCAGTTGAACAAGCCATTCTTAGAATAGCGACTTACGAACTTGTTGGCAGAATTGATGTCCCTTATAAAGTTGTTATCAATGAAGCCATTGAATTAGCTAAATCTTTTGGTGCTGAAGAAAGCCATAAGTTCGTTAATGGTGTGCTAGATAAAGCGATTAAAACTCTACGTAAAGATGAGTTGTCTTAACCTTAGTCATTAGGTCTGGGCAACTTTTCTCTCATCAGATGTAACAAAAATTAGTCAAAATGAAAGAATTTAATGTTATTGAATATTTTTTCAAAGCAAAAAGTATTCAACGTAAAGATGTGATTATTGGTATCGGAGATGATGGTGCCGTTACTCATATCCCCAAAGGCCAAGCATTAGTGACTACTACCGACACTTTGCTAAGTGGCGTACATTTTTTGCCTGACACGCCACCCCATGCGATAGCCCAAAAAGCGATAGCGGTTAACTTAAGTGATTTAGCCGCCATGGGCGCTGAACCCGCTTGGATAAGCTTATCTTTGAGTTTGCCTTCGGTAGATAAAGAGTGGTTGGAAGCTTTCTCAAATGGTTTGCAACAGCATGCTGAATATTACTCGGTGCAACTCATTGGCGGTGATACTGTACAGGGGCCTTTGGCAATCACAATCACAGCACAAGGTTTTGTGCCCTTTGATCAAGCTTTGACTAGAAGTCAGGCAAAACCCGGTGATTCAGTTTATGTCACTGGTACTCTAGGTGATGCCGGCTTAGGCTTAGCTATTGCGCAAAAAAAATGTCTTCTAGATGATCAATTGAATACTGACTATTTACTTAATCGTTTGAATTATCCAACACCAAGGTTAATGGTTGGCACTTGCCTTAGACGTATTGCCAGTGCGTGTATTGATATATCCGATGGTCTAGTATCTGATATTAAACATATTCTTAAGGCGTCAGAATGTGGTGCAACTATACATGTTGATAAATTGCCTATGTCACAAGCCTTAAAAGACTCGGTGAGTAGTAGTCAGGCGATCGACTATGCCTTAAGTGCAGGCGATGATTACGAATTGTTATTCACTGTAAGTGAAGAACAAAAAGGCCATTTAGAAACAGCCTTAGCCAGTGCCAATGTTCACGCTACCTTTATAGGGCAACTGAATGGCGCTGTGGGTAAGTTAGAATTGCGCCAAGCAGACAAACCCTACGACTATAATGTCAAAGGTTACGAACACTTCTAGTTATCGTCATCTGTGACGATTTTAGGTTAAAAGGCAAATTTTGGATAAGCAAATACGTAGCAAACTTAGCTTACTCAACCCTGTGCATTTTTTGGCGCTGGGGTTTGGCAGTGGTTTAGCTGGTAAAATGCCGGGTACTTTTGGGACTTTGGCTGCGTTGCCTTTAGTGGTTCTGTTATCACATTATGCTAGTTTACCTGTTTATTTAATCGTCACTGTCATGGTTAGCGTGGTGGGGATCTGGATTTGCGGTAAAACTGCTGCAGATATGGGCGTCCATGACGACTCATCAATTGTGTGGGATGAAGTAGCTGGTATGCTTATTACCATGATTGCTGTGCCTTTAAGCTGGCAAACTTTGCTTGCCGGTTTTGTGCTATTTCGCTTTTTTGATATTCTCAAACCTTGGCCAATTAGTTATCTAGATAAACATGTGCATGGCGGCTTCGGTATTATGATAGATGACGTATTGGCAGGGGTGTTTGCCTTAGGTGTGTTACATATAGGTTTAGCTGTAATTTAGTTTTTATCACTGCTCGTTAATTTTATCCTTGCTGCTTTTTATGTTTAACCCCCCTCCTTTAAAACACTTCTATAGGTAAAGCGCTGGTATTCACTGGCGATTTTAATACAAAAGAAGAATGCACACCGGTCACACCTTCAATTGGTGTGAGTTTGTTTAATAAAAATCGCTGAAAATCATCCATATCTTTAATGATCACCTTGAGTAAATAGTCTGCCGACTGTCCTGTCACTAAGTGACATTCTAATACTTCTGGGAATGTCGCTATCTGTTTTTCAAAATGATTAAAACGTTCGGGTGTGTGTTTATCCATACTTATTTGAATAAAGGACACTAAGGTTAAACCGAGTTTTCTGGCGTCTAACAAAGCGACATAACCGGCAATCATGCCAGACTCTTCTAATTGACGCACTCTACGTAGACAAGGGGAAGGTGATAGGTTGATCGCTTCGGCTAGTTCTTGATTAGATATACGTCCTTTTTTTTGAATAATGTCTAGGATCAATCGATCATATTTATCAAGTTGCATACATTTTCCTCTTGAAAGCAATTAATGCCACTAAACTTTATTTTACAGCAATATAATTGTTTATATTCTGCTTTCTGATGATTTTTAGCAATCTTATTCGAACGTTAATTCGTTATTCTTTTTACAGACTTATTTATTGATACTCGGACTCCAAAATGATCGCTGATCCACATACTAAATATCAGGCTTTTCAGAGCATTAAATTAAAAAACAGACAGTGGCCAAATAACACTATTAGTAAACCACCTATGTGGATGAGCACCGATTTACGGGATGGTAATCAAGCGCTCATCGATCCTATGTCTATTGCAACTAAATTGAAGTTTTTTAAAGCACTAGTTGCCATAGGTTTTAAACAGATTGAGGTAGGGTTTCCTTCAGCGTCAGAAGTTGATTTTAATTTTGTACGTTTGTTGATTGAAGACAATCATATACCAGAAGATGTGACAATCGAGGTATTAGTACAAGCTCGTTTTGACTTAATTGAAAAAACGGTGGAAAGTTTGAGAGGTGCGAAACAAGCAATTTTACATATGTACAATCCCTTGGCACCAAGGTTTCGAGAAATCGTCTATAAAACCGATAAGGCTGGTGTTAAAAAGATTGCCACCCAAGGCACCCAATGGGTAAAACAATTAACGGCCACCGCACCTGAAGTGGACTGGACTTATCAATATTCACCAGAAGTATTTTCAAGTACTGAAATAAGATTCGCTAAAGAGGTCTGTGATGCGGTGGTGGAAATTTGGCAGCCAAGTGTAGATAATAAAATTATTATCAATCTACCTGCTACGATTGAAATGAACACCCCTAATACCTATGCCGACCAAATTGAATGGATGCACACTCACCTTAAGCAACGCCAACATATAGTCTTAAGTGTACACCCGCACAATGACAGAGGAACCGCTGTGGCGGCTGCAGAGCTAGCGCTTATGGCAGGTGCTGACCGAGTCGAAGGGTGTTTATTTGGTAATGGAGAGCGTACCGGTAATGTGGACCTAGTGACCTTAGCTTTAAACTTGTACACCCAAGGCATACATCCTGAGTTAGATTTTTCGAACATTGACCAAACTCGAAAATTAGTCGAAGAATGTAATCAATTACCTGTGCATCCTCGTCATCCTTATGCAGGTGAATTGGTGTTTACTGCCTTTTCTGGCTCACACCAAGATGCCATTAAAAAAGGCTTAGCCGTTCAACAGCAAGATGGGCTTTGGAACGTGCCTTATTTACCTATTGATCCTATTGATTTAGGTCGAAGTTATGATGCCGTTGTTAGAGTCAATAGCCAATCGGGCAAAGGAGGCGTGAGCTTTTTACTGGATCGCGCAGCAGGGTTACAGTTGCCTCGTAAGTTACAAATTGAATTCAGCCGTATCGTGCAGAACGTAAATGATAAAACAGGTAAAGAGTCCCAGGCTAATGCCATTGTTGAATTGTTTGAACAGGAATACTTTAACCAAATAGCCCCTATTGAGTTTATCAGCAGCCAGATATCTACTTTAGCGGATGACCAACAAAGTATCGAAATCCAAATTAATTATCAGGGCAAAAAGCAAACTGTTAATGGGGTAGGCAATGGGCCCATTGATGCTACTGCGAATGCTTTATGCAAGGTGACCAATCAAACAGTGGAAGTGGTGGATTACCATGAACACTCGATAGGCAGTGGTTCTGACGTTTCTGCGGTGTGTTATATAGAGTTAAAAGTAGCGGGGCAGTCTGCTAGTTTTGGGGTGGCTAAGGATAGTAATATTATGACTGCTGCTGTTAAGGCTTTGGTGGGTGGGGTTAATCGAAAGGTTGGGACTGTGAGCTCATCATAAATTAAAAGTATGCGCTAGCGCTTACTGCCATCCCGCGCGGCGCCCGCTTGGCAGTTTTCACACAGAATCCCTTCTGCGCGACTTACTTTTTGCCAACAGCAGCAAAAAGTAAGCAAAAAATGCCGCTCGAGGGCAATGCTCTTCATCCAATAATCTACTCACTTTTACAGGTCGTAATGATCCGCTACCAGCGGGGCATTACTTAATCGTCTTTCCCGCGCGGCGTCCGCCTGACGATTACCCTACAAAAGCAAGTAGATTATTGGCGAGCTTTGAGTCGAGGGTAAGTCAAAAGCATCAACGTTGCCGACTAATAAGATTGAATGGCTACGCCATTTATTTATGCCATAAGAAATTACGATGAGTGTCCCCGTAAAATTATCAAATCAAGGTTTGCCTTTTCAAAAGGCTAAGTTTATGAAATGCTATAAAAAATTTACCGGAATGTCGAGGTGAAAATGGATGAAGCGTTTGTGTCTAATCCGACTTCTGCCTAGTAAACTGTTAGCGCTCAATGGCGTATTCCCAAACCTTATTATGTTTAAATAAGGGAAAAACTCATTTAAAAGGAAAGTGATGAATAAAATAACCTCAAATTTAATACTTGTTTTGGTGTGCTTTTTTCACTTAAGCGTTTTTGCTTCTGTGAAATTCGGCAAAATTGAAGAAAATACTATAGATAGCCAAATCTTAGGTGAAGGCCGTGAATTGATAGTCTACCTTCCAGCTGGCTATGAAGATTCGAAGCAAAAGTTTCCTGTTTTATATGTTACGGATGGAGATATACAAGGCTCTCATACAGCAGGAACGTTAGATTTTTTAGCAAAATTTGATCTGGCACCCAGCATGATCGTAATTGGTATAGTCAACCCAAGGAATAAACGAAATGAGGAGCTGACCTTAACGGTAAAAAAGGAAGCTCAGCTCGATAAGTTAGCTGGTGCTGACCGTTTTCTTGCTTTTATTGAAGAAGAAGTTATTCCATTAGTCAAAAGCCGTTATCGTACTTTAGATTATCAAGCATTATCGGGTACATCGCATGGAGGCCAATTTGCAGTAAATGCATTAATTAAGCGACCTAATTTGTTCAACGGTGTAATAGCAATAAGTCCTTCGTTGTATTGGAATAATAATCAGTTACTTGACCTGACGGAGGAGGCTCTAAAAAAGGGGACTCTTAATGGACGTTTATTCATTTCTATAACGAATGAAGAACCAACTATGACTGAACCTTTTCAAAAGCTAGTTGAGTTAACCAAAAAGTATCCAAGTACAAACCTCAATATTTCAATAAAAAAATTTAGTGATGAAACCCATGATTCAACAACACTACTTGGGCAATATCACGGTATAAAGCACCTGTTTCTAGGTTGGGCATTACCAAACACTCCTCAAACATTGGCCGATTTGCAGTTAATTTATAGCTCTAGATCTAAGTTACTTGGTGAAACTATGGTTATCCCAGAAGATAGAGCAAATGGTTACGGGCAATGGCTTCAGTATTTGAACCGTAAAGATGAAAGCTTAGAGTTGTTTACATGGAATCGAAAAACTTACCCTCAATCTTTTAATGCTCATATAGCCTTAATAAAGGCCTACTTGCACTTTAATTTAACTGGTGCTGCTAAATCAGCAATTGAAGATGCAATAAAGTCGATAAATGAACTTAGCTCTAAACAAAAAGAAGAACTTGAAGGCTTATTGACTTAGCATGAGAGTTAGTTTGACAGTGCTAACAAGCCAAGTCAGTGGGACTTTTACTCGCTGTAAAATCCCCTGCTTGGGGCGTTAGGCACCTTTGTTGCATTGATGGAGTATCCCGATGACCGAGAATAAGACTAAAGCTACAGATGCAAGCGTGGATGAGTACCTCGACTCCCGTGCAAATGACCATCAACTAGATGATTGCCGTGCCCTGATGTCACTATTAAACAAGATCACCAATCAACAACCAAAAATGTGGGGACCAAGCATAGTAGGTTATGGGTCGTATCGGTATACTTACAAAAGCGGAAGAACTGGAGAGGCACCACTAACAGGGTTCGCCATTCGTGGTCGTGAACTAGTTGTGTACCTAGATTGCGAAGGTAGTAGTAAGCCACTGCTTCCGAAACTGGGCAAACATAGGATGACTAAGTCTTGTCTCTACTTTAAACAATTGTCCGACCTTGATATTTCAATTCTTGAGCAGCTTGTCGTCGATTCAATAGACATTGTAAAGTGCCGGTACGGTTAAATCGGTGCCTAACAAGAGACTATGGCGTCAATAGCTAATTTTTAGCCTTTGGCGCTTCCCACA
>NZ_CAXBNC010000026.1:0-62843 GCF_963977085.1 uncultured Paraglaciecola sp.
ACAGAAATAACACCTAGTGATTCAAGTGATCAGTTCTTAAACGATCAGTATTACGGCTACCACAGCAAACCCTCGACCCTGTTCGCCAGCGCGAGCCGCTTCTATTGCCGCATTTAGCGCCAAGAGGTTAGTTTGATCTGCAATACTTTTAATCACATCCAGTACACTACCTATACTATCACTTTGTGATTCCAGTTCACGTACCGCCACTGCTGCTCCATCTATATCATTAGCCAATTTTTGAATAGTATTTGCAGCTATTTGTACTAAATTTTTACCTGCACTTGTCTCTTCATTCGCTTTGTGGGCTGCGTCAGATGCAGAGTTTGCATTAGCAGCAACCTCTTGGACAGTAACCGACATTTCGTTCATGGCAGTAGCCACTTGTTCGGTCTCTGCACGTTGCCTATTAATGTTGCTGCTACTATCACTCGCTACAGCAGAAACTTCTTCGGACGCTGTGGCCAGTTGAATTGAGGAATTATTCACTTGTTGAATCAAAAGTTGAAATTTCTCTAACATACTATTGAATGCGGTTGCCATTTTTCCAATTTCATCATTTGACTGATTTGTACTACGTAATGTTAGATTATTATTCTTTTCAACATCGGTCATTACACTACTTAAAGTAATTATTGGACGAGTAATACTCAACGCAACATACCTGCCGAGGACTAATGCAATGACTGCGATAATCAAGCTAATAATCACAGTGATTGTCTGAATACTGCTAGCCAATTCATTTTTAGCGTTAAAAGCTTCCTGCTCATCAATTTCAGCAATTATTCCCCAGGTTTTACCTAGGATATTAACGGGAGAAAAGGCTGATAATACTGAAACATCTCGATAATCCTGAATAATGTGGTAGCCACTTAGTCCACTAAGAGCTTGTGATACAGAGGAGTTATCCACCTTTTGAAGACCAATAGAAGTGTTTTTATTATCAATCGCATTAATCACAGTAGAATTCACCCCAGCAGCTTTTAAAGCACTTAGATAAGCGGGTTTGTCCTCAATAAGAAAGCGACTTTGACTACGCAGTGTTTTATCTTCACCAACAAGGTAGGTTTCTCCAGAGAGGCCCATTCCTACCTCTTGCCATTTTTCATTACTGGTCATCACAGCATTAATTCCATCAATAGGCATTTGAAAAATTAGCACGCCGATATTCTTCTTATTATTGAAAATAGGAGTGGCAATAAATGAGGCTGGCGCTTCGTAAGATGGTTTATAAGAAGCAAAATCCGTCAATGCTAGCGCATCAGTTTTGTCAGCCTTATAAACAGCCCTGAAGGCTTCACCGATGCCTGAATTGGCATAAGGCCCATCGAGCAATGAGGTGGTGTAGTCCATTTCCTTATAAACAGAGTAAATAATATCTCCCGTCTCATTATCGACTAAAAAAATATCGTAGAAACCAAATTTATTAAGGAAATCGCGTATTGCGGGGTGGTAACGACCATGCAGTTCACTATAAGTAGAGCCGTCACTAGCAGCATCCAAATTATGTTTGTTACCCAATGGATGCGGGTTGTCTTGAATATAATAATACTGAAGGGTTATTGATTCATCATCCATTTGACTTAATAGCTGCAGTGGATCGGCTGAGGCTCCATTATTTTGCTTACTATATTCAACTGCAAATTGATCGCTGTAATACTTAGCCAATTCGCTACGCATTTGGTCAACATTGGCATTTTGGCCTATTTTTTTGTAGCTCTCTTTGAACTCACTCATAGCATCAACAACCATGGTGCTTGATGAGAGACTCTGCACCTGACTTTTAATGGTATTAAAATAGCTCTCGATTTGGACTTTTTTGATATTACTTAGGGAAATTAGCTGTCGACTTGCCGCTTCTTCTATTGCCTCAGAGGACTTGCTTACGGCTAAATATCCGAGAAAAACCGAAGTGACGAGTAATGGCACTATAGCCAAAGTAGAACAGGCAAGTATGAGTTTCTTTTTAATTTCCATGAGATTTGCCTTCTAAATGACCATAATACGCTCACAATAGAGTGGAATATGGTTATAACCTTAGTATCGGAAATAATATTTTATACTTTAATAGTTAAGACAGTAATGCACTTTGCGAACCTGCTTATTACAAATAACACTATTTAGTAAAATTAAGAACAAGTAGGTGCACTTGCAAATTGACACATAAGAAATGAACGCTTTCAAGATAAAACAGCTAGGGCTTTACATAACTAAATGATTGCCCCAGGAACTAAATATACACCAAGCTGTGACATGTGGAGCTAAAGTTTAAACTGCGCCAGCGTTTTAGTTAAACTCGCGGCTAACTTTTGCAAAGAGCCTGACGCTTCAGTATTACTGGTATTACCTTCGGAAACCGCATCACCTAGGTGTTTAAACGCTTGTACTTGTTCACGGACGGCAATTGAAATGTCTTTAGAGTTAGCTGCTAAGTGTGCTGCTTCATTACTCACCTTCACCAGTGATAATATGCTATTACGTCCAGTCTGAAGTGTATCAACCAATTCATTAGCCAAATCCACAGATTTCTTGGCTTTGTCTTGATTAGAGTCCATGTTGGTCACAGCAGTTTGAATAGATCCCACTATATTCACTAACATGGTATTAATTTCATCTGTGGATTGTTGCGTTCGAATCGCTAAGGTTCTGACTTCATCAGCCACCACCGCAAAACCTCTACCTGTCTCCCCCGCCCTTGCAGCTTCGATTGCGGCATTTAAGGCCAATAAGTTGGTTTGTGAAGCAATCTCGGCTATGGTTTTAACGACGTTGGAGACTTGATTTCCGGCCGTTTGTAAGGTCAGTAGTTTTTCGGCGCTGTTTTCAATATCTTCAGCAAGCTCACCTATACTAGTGGCGGTTTCTTGAACTTTTTGTTGGCCTTGCGCCATGCTATCGGCTCCTTGTTTGGCTTCATCCGCAGCAGATTCTGAACACTCTAAACTTTGTTGCATGTCCTGTTCTAATCTAGCCATTATTTGCACTAAGCTTTGTATGTCGGTTTGCAACTTTGCGACTGTTGTACCAGATCGCTGGGTACTGTTTCCCAATTGTTTCACTGACGAATTAATGCTGCTAATAGCTTGGTTTACATCTGCCATACCAGATTGAAACATTCTAAGTAAACCATTTAAACTGCTTGCCATACTGCTGACTTCTAGGGTGGAATGTGCTGGTAGTGTTTTAGTTAAGTCTCTATGACTAGAAAGTAAATCCAGTTGTTTAGCCAAAGACACTATAGGTTCAGCTATTTGTTTTTGAGATACCAGATAGGCCCCTACAGCAACCATAACAAGTAAAGAGACCAAAACTATCACTATAATAAAACCCGTGTCCAACTGCATGTCAATCTCATCGACACTATTGCCGGTTTCTGTTGCAATAGCATCTCGTAGCTTATCCAATTCTTTAGTTAATTCTGCAGCTTGCAAATCTAAATCCATTAAAAGCTCACGAGCCAAGTCCCAATCAACACTTGATTGATTCATCACTTGGTACAAACTGTTCAACGCACCTTTAACCTTTTCAATATTGGCATCAAGCTGGCTATTGGATAATGAACTCGCGAGCAGTTTATTTGCACTCTCTAAGCGCTGTAGTAATTGTTCCCTGTCAGTTTGAAATTGCTCGCTAGATAAAGTAGTGCCATATAGAGAATAACCTTTGAGTACTAATTCTTTAGAGGTCGTTTGCAAGATATTAATATTATTTAAAGCGGGTAACGTTTGTTGCACAAAACTCGCCACTCTATCTTGTACAAATTTGCTGCTGCTAGTAAGAATGACAGCTGCCACTAAGGTAACCAGTAAAATGGCGGCATAACCAATCATTATCCTGATACGAATCGAACTAAACATAGTTGGCATAGTATAATGTCCTGTGTACTGTATATAAATAAGCCGCTTTGTTTACCGACTTTGGCATTAATGTCAGAAAAAACAAAGTTAAAAGTAAGGCCCTGCTCTAGTCATCTTAGAATACTGCCATGAAAAATCATCAGTTACTTCGAATAAAGTCATCATTAAAAACAACAAGTAAGTGTAATCTGACTTAAAATTTCAATTTAATTCACATTTTTATTCATGTACCAAGTGAATAAACGCAAGTACTCAGTGACTATTTATATTTTCCCCAAAGATTTGCGATTAATTGATCATCATTCTAAAAAATATTCTTCACCCTAATTTCTTTGCTAGATTGCTCTCACATATTAAGGAGAGTGTTACATGTTTGAAAATCTATTCTCAATGCAAGATAAAATCTGCGTAATTACTGGGGGCTATCGAGGTCTTGGTGCCTTTATGGCTCAAGGCTTTCTCGAGGCTGGAGCAAAACGTGTCTATATTACTGGACGGAAAGCGCAAGCCTGTATAGCTGCGGCACAAGAATTGAGCGAATTTGGTGAATGTATTGCTTTGCCTGGGGATGCCTCAACAAGTGAAGGCTTAAGCCAGTTAGTCCAAGAAATTAACAATCGTGAAGATCATATTGATGTATTGGTCAACAATGCTGGGACGGCCTGGGGCGCTCCCTTCGGTGAATTTCCTGAAATGGGTTGGGACAAAGTCATGGACATCAACACAAAGAGTCCATTTTTCTTAACACAAGCATTAACGCCCCTTTTGGCTAAAAATGCCAGTGCACAACAAACCTCTACCGTGATTAATATTGGCTCGATTGCTGGGATCTTAGGTAATGCTTTAGATACCTTCAGTTACGCCGTATCAAAATCAGCGGTTCATCAGATAACAAGAATTTTAGCCACTGAGTTGGCAGCCTCACATATCCGAGTCAATGCCATTGCACCAGGGCGTTTTTACTCAAAAATGACTGAATTTCTAAGTACCGACCAAGCGGCGTTTGAAGAAGAATTGCAAACTATTCCTATGAAACGATGGGGAGAGCCAACCGATATTGCAGGGGTGGCTATTATGTTGGCCAGTCAAGCAGGGGCTTTTATCACTGGACAAGTTATTCCGGTGGATGGTGGCACTACATTGGTTAACTGACGCACTAGCGAACCCACAAAATGAACAAAGCCCCCATCCTAATGTATTTAAATAAACTTGGTCATATGCGATGGGGAAAGAGTTAAAAAGTGACAGGCTCTGTTGCACGCCTCATTTCCTGTCTTTTTATATTATCTGCGATACTTGCCCATTTACCCTTAGCTCCCACTCCCCTAGAGAAACCACATAATTATGGCTAACCACTTGCATAGCCACTTGTGTTAATGCTGATTAGTTTAAATATGACCTCCCCATAAATTGGGCAATCAATGGAGTACACTATGATTTCTGCAAGTATTCGCGAATACATGACAACGGATTACGCAACCATTCACCCGGATATGCCTGTTGCCCAAGCGGCAGCTAATTTGATTAAAAAATCACTACTTGGTGCCCCAGTAATAGACAACAATGGTAAATTAGTGGGGTGGATATCAGATCAAGAATGTCTTCAGGCAACCTTACAGGTGGTATATCACAACACCCGTGTCGCTATTGTCCAAGATGTGATGCAGCAGGATGTGATAACAGTTAACTTAACCAGCGATCCACTACAAGTAGCGCAACAAATGTTAAATGCGAAACCTAAAAATTATCCAGTACTTGATGATGAGGGAAAAGTGGTGGGTGTATTGGCACGTAGGCACATTCTTATGATGCTAGATGAAAAATTAAAAGAACTGCTGCAACTCTAAACAAAATGCACAGTTACAGTGCAGAAAAGAAGCCCTAACCTGTGTATCACGTCATGGGCTTTTGTTTAATTTCGAATTATTCATTAAAAATGCGCTATCTGAATGACTGGCTGTTAATCTAATCAACTGCTGAAAATATTAATTTCTGCGCCACACACAATGCAATTCAATATTACGTTTTAGTTCTCGCAAATTTGATTTTTGTCCTTCTTCCACCGCTTTATCATGTTGAAATTTAGCTTCTTCACATTTTTCTCCAAAAGCATGTATGCCGTCATTTTTTTGAAGCTCGGTTGGGTCAGCAGGTACCACTCTTGATTGCGAACATGCACTCAGTCCTAGCACCAAAATACTAACTAATATCAATCCAGTACGCATAAATTTCCTTGGTTGCAGACTCATTTCAGCTCTGAAAAATAGTGGTTCACGACAACAACCTTGCAGCTAATCCGCTACCTCGTACACACTGTTGCCGCAAACTCAGACTCAACGCCTTAGTCTCTGCAAACAACATAAAGTAAGATTTTGCGCGAGTGAGGCCCGTATAAATCAATTCTCGATTTAAACCTTTGCTCGGATTATTCAAGGTTAAAGGCGGTAAACATAAATACACCGCCTCAAATTCTGAGCCTTGACTCTTATGAATAGTCATGGCGTATAAGGTTTCTAGACTAGGTAGACGACTTGGAAGTAAGCCTCTAAATTCGCCTTCAGGTGTCACAAACCAGACTTTGGTTAACACCTTATTGAGTGGGTCTGGCATCACTATGCCAATATCACCATTGAATAACTTAAGCTGGTGATCATTTTTCAACAGCAATACCGGTCTACCTAGGTAGAAGTCTTTACTGTTGTCAATCAGCCCCTGTTTGCTTAATTCGTTCTCGATCAAAGCATTTAGCTGCGTGACGCCCCAATATCCGCTCTTTTGAGCACATAATACTTGTTGTTGCTGCAAATATTGAAACCCTAGGCGCAAGTCACCTTGCTGTATAGCTTGAATATATTGCTGATAAATGGGTAACAACTTAGTAATCAGTGTTTTTAGTATTTCGTTCGCTACTGCTTGAGGCGAAATTTGCTTAGTTTGCTTAGGTTGATACCAATTTATATCTGTAAAATGTTCATCATTTAATAGGCTTAAACATTGATTGACCTGCCCTGCTTTAACCTGCTTGGCCAATTGCCCAATTCCACTTTTGTCATTAAACCTATGACTTTTAATGAGTTTCACCACATTGTCGCGAATAACACTTTTATCTGACATTTCAGCAGAATTTGTTTGTGAACTGATGAAACTGGGTAATGAGATCAACTTGGCTAGTTGCGACTGCATGGTTTCACTATAAGCAGTCAAAGTATTATCCAAATGTTCACTTTGCATATAACCAGCTGCACATATATCTGATAACACACAGCCGGTTTCCACTGAAGCGAGTTGATCTTGATCACCTAACAAAACAACCTGTGCATGTGTTGGTAGTGCTGCGAATAATTTGGCCATTAGAGGTAAATCGACCATTGATGCTTCATCAAGTACTAATACATCTAAATGTAATGGATGACGGGCATTAGCTTTAAAATAAGGGCTTTGCGGCTTAGCACCTAATAGTCGATGAATAGTTTGACACTGTTCAGGTAGATTTGTTTGTAAATCAGTCGCGAGTTTTTGTTTTGCGTTACTGATGGACTCTGTCAATCTAGCCGCTGCTTTGCCTGTTGGGGCGACTAACTGGATATTAAGGACCTTGCCCTTCTTTGCGGCAAGTCCTTGCAATAAAGCTAACAATTTTGTGACTGTTGTGGTTTTACCTGTACCAGGCCCACCAGTAATAAAACTCAAGGTTTGGCTGGCAGCAATACATACCGCTATTTTCTGCCAATCTAGTTCTTGCGAATCTTCAGTGGGAAACAGGCTCTTTAATAAAATTTGTGCGGTTACTGTATCTAAGTCTAGCACTTTAGACGCTTTTTCTCTGATGATAGCCGCAAGTTGCCACTCATACTGCCAATATCGCTGCAAATAGAGCTTACCACCTTGCAAAACTAATGGTTTTACAGTCTTCCCATTCACGTTACCTGCATTTACTCGCATGTTTGCAAAAGTACCTGCATTTTCTATATAAGTTAGCAGAAGTTCTAGTTCTGGAAAATGATATATGCCTAAAAACGGTTGGCCTAAGGTTTCTAAGTCAATACAGCTATGTTGTTCACCCGTTTGGGCGCTCACGTAAGCAGCCAACATAGTTAGGCATTCCCTTGTTGTATTATCTAGAGCGGATTCTTCACTATAAACAAAATCAGCAAATGCCAAATCAATAGCACGAATTTTTGACACCTTTAGTAATTGCTCGAGGCTGCCTTTTAAATCTGGAGTGTTTTGAACTTGCATCAACATAACTGGATCACCATAAATCTAACTGTCCTTGTTGTTGCGGCGCTTTATCATCAGGCTGTTGAAGAGCACTGCTTTGATCCGGGTTGGCACTTTTTTTACCAGAAAACAGCTCATCCAATGCTTCGATCATCGATTGTTCAGGTAAAACAAAATACACACCATTACCCGGTTTGGCTTGACTCATACCACGTATGAACAAGTAATAAGCACCACCTATATGGGATTGATAATCATAATTAGGCAATTTATGTTTGAGCCAGCGATGTAAAGCCAAAGTATATAAAATGGCTTGTAAATGATAATCATGGCCTGACATGGCTTGCTCCATGGCCGAACAATGATAATGCTCATAACTATCACCTAGATGATTAGATTTATAATCTGCCACATAAAACTTGCCGCCATATTCGAACATTAAGTCGATAAAACCTTTTATCATGCCGTTAAGTTGCTGGAATTGGTAATCACGAGCATGGTGTGTTAAATACTGATTGATTATGAGGTTGAAGTCCCGTACCTCCACTTCATGTAAGGGCATATGAAACTCCATTTCTACTTTTACTTGATTAGAGGATAACTCCGCCAAAGTTATATTGGGGCTTTGATATTCTGTGTCTGCTGCAACATTAAAAGGTGCAAACAACACATCTGTTAACCATGTTTGCAAACAGTCGTGCCATTGTTCACCAATACCAAACCAGGTCGATTGCTGCGTTATGACCTCTGCCAACTGCTCTGGTTTTTGCAGATCAATATTTTCTAAGACACCATGTAAAAACGATCCAGCGTTAGCTCCGCGCTCAAAACTAAAGGGACTTTGCTGCAACTCTATATTTTGTGTTGATGACTCGTTGAGTGCTTCACCTTGTATCAGGTTTAACACTTGATCTTGGCCTTCATCTTGCCCTGGTGCTGGCATATCTAGATGTACTTGCTGACTACTAATGGCCGAATAACTGGTTAAACGCCACGCCCTGCTTACTGGCTTTTGCAACTGTAAGGCGCTAAGTTGCGGCAATTTTTTATCACTGGCTTGTGATACTAACCCCTGAGGAACTTCGTATTGAACTTGTGTAAAGTGACCATATGATATGTCACACTTAGACGCCAAAGCCTGAATTGTTTCGGCTATGTGCTGATCGGTTATCGTGAGCTCTGGATCTGTTTCAGGCTGTTCTTGAGACGACATCAATAAACAGCCCAAGGCAGATTGACCAAATCCAGATTCTTTTTTGCTTTTGCCTAAATTGATGTTCCACACACCAATAGAGCAATAATATACAGCTCGGGTAACGGCCACATAAAATAAACGGATATCTTCAGCTAAACGCTCAAAATCGGCTTTTTCTAAGTTTTGTTCTTTGACTAAAAAGTCGACTTCAAGCTGTTGTTTATCGTTATGGTACAAGGCTTGTTGCGCTGATTTATAATTGCTGGCAAAGGGGATAAATACCAGTGGAAATTCTAAACCTTTTGATGAATGAAGTGTAATAATTTGCACTAAATTAGCATCACTTTCTAAGCGCATTTGTTGATTATCGCTATTGTGATCAGGCTCTATTAAACAGCTTTCAAACCAGTGAATAAGCTGGGCTTCGCCCACGAGTTGCATACTTTGTTGTTGCAGCAATTCGGTCAAATGGCGTAAATCGGTGACCCGTCTTAAACCATCGGTTTGATGCTCAATCAAACCTTGCTCCACATTAAAGTGTTGTAAAACTTGGTTTATTGCCCGAATCAAACCGTGTTTTTGCCAAGTTTGATGCCAATAAAAACTGTGTTCTAACACCCCTTGCCAACTTGATTCGTCATTAAATAAACTATCTAATTGCTGTCCATCAAAGGTGAATAATTCACTCATTAAAGCAGCTTTTAATAGGCGTTCATCCGTTGGTTGACTAAGGGCTTTCAGTAACCTGAATAGGTCCACCGCAGTTTGTGTAGCAAAGACACTCTTGCGTGCTAAAAACACACTCGCCACATTAACTGCTGCCAAGGCATTTTTAATCACTTGGGCTTCGTTACGATTACGGACTAATACGCAGCAATCTGAAGCAGTGATCCTACGGTTTTGCAACATCGCTTGATCAGTTTGCGCTAAGTGTAACCAGTGGGCTATTTGATTGGCAGTCGAAACGGCCAATTGACTCGTCGCATCACTGGCAGAGATAGGCAAGTTTGCTTCACTGCGTAAGTGCTGAAAGTCTAAACTCTGAATCACTTCACCATTAATGCTTAATCCATCAAAATCGCGTCCAGCTAACACGGGATAAAAAGGAATTTTTTGTTCAAACAAAAAGCCTTTGCGACTGCTTGCAAATAACTGGTTGATGCCCTTAACGAGTTTAGGTGCCGAGCGCCAATTAGTTGCCAAGGTAAAATGCCGCTGACTATGTACCCAGTCTTTGGCTTTTATATAGGTAAAAATATCTGCACCCCGAAAGGCATAAATAGCCTGTTTTGGATCACCAATCATGATCCAACAAACTTTTGACAGCCCTGAGCTATTATTAGAACAAGTTTCTGAGCTAATATCAGAACAAACCCCAAACTCTGCCTCTTCAGAATCGCCATAAATACCTTGAAACACCTCAAACTGTACTGGGTCAGTATCTTGAAACTCATCTATCAAAGCTGCGGGGTATTTTTGCCGAAGTGTATTGGCTAAAGTTTTGGTTTTATCATCAGAGTCCGCTTGTTGGCTGATAGCACGTTGCAATCCATGTAATAGATCGTCGGGCGACAATAAATGTAACATCTGCTTGTGGGCATTTAGATTCGCTGATACCACAGCCATAGCGTGTTCACTAAAGGCCAAGGTTAACTTTTGTTGGCAACTCAGTAACATGCTTTGTAGAAGTTCAAACTGGCTAAAATCTAAGTGGGATAAATCCTCACTGCCTTTTTTAGCCGCCTTAACTATTTGTTCTGGTGAGAACAACAACCAGCCAGTTTTATCAAAATCGATTTGTAATACATCACTTTTACAAAATGCTTGCATAGCCTGAAGGGTTGGCAATTTCCCCAATTTAGCGCGACCATTTAAGTTGGCCTTACTCAGTTGTTGACTGACGTCATTTGTTAACCACCAACTTTTAAGTTTAGCAACCTGCTCTGCATATAGAGCAACACTTTTGATGGCCGAATCAATATCACAGGTTTGATGTGGCCTGGCATGCTGACTCAGCAAGCCACCAATTTCTTTAAGCATGGCATCGGGTGTAGCCCAATGTTTGAGTAATATCTGTAAGCTTTGCTGTGGCAAAGGCACCACATGTTTGCGCCAGTAATCTTCAGCCGCTAATTTTAGCCATTCACTTTCATCGAGAATAAAACTCTGCTCATACATGGCACCACTTTCAAACGCATGTTCCGTGAGCGCCTTGTGGCAAAAGCCGTGAATGGTATACACAGCGGCTTCGTCCATTTGTTTACTGGCTAGTGCAAGTCGCTGACAATCAAGTTCAAGGTTGTCGCTTTGTTCGATAAGCTGTTGAATGAAGTGGTCTTGGCTAGATTGAGCAAAAAAGTCTAAATAGGCTTGGCGCAAACGCAGTCGGATACGCTCCTTTAATTCCCCTGTGGCGGCATTGGTAAAAGTGACCACCAATATTTGCTCCACTCCCAAGGGTGCGCAGCCATGGCCGAGTAACAAACGAATATACAAATTGACTATAGTGTAGGTTTTACCTGTGCCAGCACTGGCTTCAATCAGTGATGCACCAGACAAAGGAAAAGTGTATGTATCTAGAGGTTGCATATTAATGAGGCTCATTTGGCTTCACCTAATAAAACAAGAGGTAACAATAAGGTTTCTGCTAACTGACTAAAGTGTTCAAATTGCTCGTCTAAATTTGGGCAAACTCTTTGAATATGAGCTTCATCACCCTCACCTGACGCAAAGTCATTTCCTATAAAAGTATTCAAGGTTTTGTTGATATCTTGACTGGTTACCCATTGCCATGCAGATTCTGGGTAAAAATGCATAACCTCATTAGCACCACGCTGCCAATGCTCAATCCACAGGTTTAGTTGCTGCATGGCTGATGGTTTATCAATAACAGGCAGTGAATACAATTTTTCGGTGCTAATAAAATGCGCCTGATTGAGGGCGTTTTTAGGTAATTGAGCGCACAAACATAACCATTGTAAGTACAAAGCGATGCGATCTTTAGCCCTGAGTTTACCACTTCTCCATAGTATTAAGTTTGCTCCGTAAATATTCCCTATTCGACCTAATAAAGTTACGTCACCAAACTGCATCTCAATATCCACATTTTGTATGGGAGTATCCGAGTCACTCATCTGGATAATCTGTTTTGTAAGCTCAGCACTCTGTTGAGTTAAAGGTCTAAGTGCCAACTCCCCAATTTGCCCAGCGGGTAGTTTTCCTTCGGCTCGTAATTCATGTAACAAAGCACTACCAATACTGGGCTGGGCTGTTAGTTGTTCAGTGGCTATGTCGGTATTTGGGTTAAGTTGCAATGTAAGCGCCTGCTGAACCAAACGTTCATTGACTTGATACCTGTCTAGTCCATCAAATGCAAAAGGCTCGTCATCACTATTATGTTGCCCTAAAGGATAAAAACGTGTTTGCCAACGCTGCATAAAAAATGCTTTAGCAGGGTTCTGAAAAAACTGAATAAGGCTATCAAGCTCAAGCTCGGTAGCTAGCTCAAGTTGTTGTGTTAAAGGCGCACTGTTAAACAGCAATCTTTGCGAAGGTTGCTGTAATTGTTCAGCAATGGCGTGCTGTTTATAGTTAAAACTAGCAAAAGGCTGACTATTTTTGACGTCGAAATAGACCTGATTGAAGGGCTGTAGTTTATGTTGAGTGGTTAAATGGGAAACTAAATTTTGCTCGGTTTCTTTAACGTCTAGTTGCAACTGCCCTGCCAAGCAATAACCTTGTTGGCAATATTCTATTAATTCACTGAGTAAAATTGAGGGCGACATAGGGCTATTGTCTTTTTGACTAAACCCTTGGTAACTAAAATACAGCTGTTCTCGGGCTGACAATAACGCTTCTAAAAACAAGTATCTGTCGTCTAACCTGCGAGATCTGTCACCACGTTTTGCAGGTGCCAAACGCATTAAGTCAAACCCCATTGGCACACTTTGACGAGGATAATCGCTGTCATTCATGCCTAACAAACACACCATTTTAAAAGGGATGCTACGCATTGGCATCAAGGTACAAAAATTCACATAACCCGCTAAGAATCGCTGACCTACTCCATTTTCCTGGATATTTTGTTGTAACTCACTGACAAACACATCTTGATCAATGGGCTGCGAATATTGTTGACTATGGACTAACATTTTTTCGAGGGTTTCTCGAAGGATCTGCATATCCGATTCTTCGCTTTCATCGGCGTCGTATAATTCAGCTAACAATTCAAGGGCTTGCTCAACTTTGAGCTGAATCCTTTGGGCCTGTTGGCAGAACGCCAGTACCTTTAAAAGCGCAGCGATAAACTGGTAACATTTGCCTAACGCCACCGCTTGCTGGCCTTCGATATCAGCGTAAGCTGAAATCAATTCGTGGTTACCTTGATACAACTCGTTACTCGCCATGGCATACCCAGCTAACAAACGTTGTAAACCAAACACCCAAGTATTTTGTTTTTCTTGAGGAAGATCCCAGCGTTGTTTGTCATCTTCATTCCAGCCCCAGCGCACTCCCGCATCGGTTAACCAATGTTGTAATAATTCAAATTCCTGTAGGTCAATGGCAAACTTGCGTTGCACTGCTGGTACTTCGAGCAAAGACAACACCTCAGACAAAGTTAAACGACTTTGATGCAATTTCATTAACTGTATAAAGCTACTTAACAGAGGTGAGACTTGACTAAGATTGCGGTCAGAAATGGCATAGGGGATAGCCAACTGGTTATCTACTGCACCAAACACACCCTCGATAAAAGGCGCATAAGTAGCCACATCGGGCATCATTACTATCACATCGCCAGGATGCCAATCAGGATTATCGTTAAAACGTTTTAATAACTGGTCATGGAGAATTTCTAACTCTCGTACTTTGGAATGACAGGCATGCACTTGCAAAGAGCGATCTGTTGCAGTGATTTCTACCTTTGGATATTCCTTGCCATTAGATAATAACTCACCGGCATCTAACTCTTTTGATGTACCTCTAAACTGCAAATGGTTCACATCACACTGAATATGTTGCAGTAAAGATTCTGGCTGAAAATCCACAAAACAGTCTTGTTGCTGTAACTCTAACCCTAGCAACATATCTTGGTAATCACGGCCTAACTTGCCCCAAGAAGCAAGCAGCGGATTACCTATCTCTAAAAATTCGACTCCCTTTAATGCTGTGTTGTCTATGGCTTTGAGCTGGGCTTTGGCTTGGGTTTTATTATCTACAATATCCCCCCAATAATGCTGACTTGGATTAAACCAAAAGATCAACACATCTCGCGTTTCAGAGAGTGCGCTGAGTACTTCTAACTGCTGCATTGGCATTGCCGAAATCCCAAACACCATCAGCGGTTTTTCAGGGGGTATTTCATCTTCGTCATGGTTCACATTATGTAGGGCACTAAGCAAAGTATGGTGTAAGTTAGCACGATGAAAAGGTGACTCGTTTAACACCTCACTATAGGCAACCAACGCGCGCCATAAAATGGGTTGCCAAGGATGAGAGTCACAGATACTTTTAGCACTTTTATCCGACAATTCACTAGGCAAATCATTATGGCCAGCTTCCCAATGTATGATCCAGTCTGGCCGGTATACCAAATATTGATCATACACATCTGCAATTTTACCCGCTAATTGATATACCTTTAGGGGTTGTGAGTCAGACAAATACTGTTCAATGGCTGCAAATTCCGGTTGAGCAAGCATAGTGGGCAATATCGACATGAGTTTCCATGTCATATTAGATTTAGTGAAGGCTGATTGTTCAGGTAAGTTTGCCACATGTTGTTGATACAACTGCCAAATAAAACTCGAAGGCAAAGGAAAATCGATATTTGCGGCAATACCTAGTTTTTCAGCTATTTGAATTTTTAGCCACTGGGACATACCTGGGCTTTGCACTAATATTTGATCTGACTCAAATACTGATCTCCCTTTTCCCGCCGTTTCTTGCAAACAACTGATTAAACTCTCAGCTAAACATTCCATTTTGTTTGATTGAACCAGATACAGCATAAATAAGGTAGGCTTCTTGAAGCGATTGATTTAGTGTTTTAGTCTATCAAAGTCTTTCATTTTTATTATAGATATTTAACGAACCAATGAAAAAACCCCAATATGAAAAACACCTAGCAAAATTACAACTTGAACTCGCCCATTTACAAGAATCGGTGCAACAAACCGGCCAAAAAATCGTGGTGCTTTTTGAAGGCAGAGATGCAGCAGGTAAAGGAGGGGCAATCAAAACCATCACAGCTAAGCTTAATCCTAGGATAGTGCGTATTGCTGCCTTGGGTAAACCAACTGACAGAGAAACCACCCAGTGGTATTTTCAGCGTTATGTGGCACACCTACCCGCTGCAGGTGAAATAGTGTTATTTGATCGAAGCTGGTACAACCGTGCAGGAGTCGAAAAAGTCATGGGATTCTGTACCGACAAAGAATACCAAGAGTTTTTAAACACCTGCCCTGCGTTTGAAGATACCTTAATAAAATCTGGTATCACCCTGATTAAGTATTGGTTTTCAGTTTCTGATGAAGAGCAGGAAAAACGTTTTAAGAAACGATTGACCGATCCTCTAAAACGTTGGAAGTTTTCAAGTATGGACCTCGCTTCCCGAAGTAAGTGGGTAGAATATTCACAAGCTAAAGATGCCATGTTTGAACATACCGACACCGAGCAAAGCCCTTGGTTTGTGGTGGATGCTGACGACAAAAAAGCAGCCAGACTTAATTGTATTGATCACCTTTTATCACAAATCGATTATCATCCCATCGAACATCCACAAATAACCTTACCTGAAATTGACAGAAAACATTATCAACGTCCACCACATAAACAGCAAAGACATATTCCACAAAAATTTGCCTAAATGCAGGTTTAGCTTGGCCAGAGTTCTTGGTACCATATTACTCAGCGGCAATATAACTTGCCGAGCCTTTTTATTTATTTCCTTTGGATCCCGTCAATGAAAGTCATTTCTTTTAATATCAATGGTATACGTGCTCGTCTTCATCAATTACAAGCGTTAATTAACAAACATCATCCAGACATCATTGGGCTGCAGGAAATAAAAGTGCATAACGATCAATTCCCCGTCGCCGAAGTGGAGGCCATGGGTTATCACGTTTATTTTCATGGGCAAAAGGGCCACTATGGTGTGGCCATGATGTGTAAAAAACCTGCCATTGACGTGCAATATGGCTTTCCAACTGATGATGAAGAGGCACAGCGCAGAATGATCATGGTGAACTACCCCATGGAAAATGGCGAAACTGTGCGTGTGTTAAATGGTTATTTCCCCCAAGGTGAAAACCAGAATCACGAAACTAAATACCCAGCCAAACGGAAATATTACTCAGATTTAATGACTTATCTAAACCAATATCACACCCCAGATGAAAACGTGATTGTGATGGGTGACGTCAATATTTCCCATACCGATTTGGATATAGGCATTGGTGAGCCTAATCGTAAACGTTGGTTACAAACCAAAAAATGCAGTTTTTTGCCAGAAGAACGTGAATGGTTAAATACCTTAATTGGCTGGGGTTTTACTGATGGATTCCGCGATATGCATCCAGAAGAATCTGAAAAGTACAGTTGGTTTGATTACCGTTCAAAAGGTTTTCCTGACAACCGCGGCTTACGTATCGATTTGATTTTGGCCACTGCAAAACTGCACGCTATGTTAAAAGAAGCCGATGTCGATTATGAACTTAGGGGCCTTGAAAAGCCCTCTGATCATGCGCCTATTTGGTCTGTATTTAAGTAACACAGGGATACAACACTGTGGAACAGAGCGCATATTTTACCGATCTTCAATTATTAGCTGGGCTCATTAGTTTAGGCATAGCTTATTTAGTCGGAAAGAAACTTATTTTTTCTCGATTAATATCCGATAAAAAATGCCAACACTTAGTATTTGGCAGTGCCGCATGTATGTTTATTTTGTGGATGTTTCGCACAGGCATATACGATGGGCTATCTGTGCACTTTTTATGGCTCTCCGCGTTACCTTTATTATTAGGTTTTCGCTGGGCAATTTTTAGTGCCACACTGGCTTTGTTAGGAGTCACCCTATTCGGGCAAGAGAGTATCCAAATGTTAGGGGTAAACTTTTTGTTAGGAATACTTGCCCCAATCGCCCTTACCTATGGCTTCTATAGTGTGACTTTTCACAAATTACCCAGACACATTTTTATCTATATATTCCTGTGCGCCTTTATACCCGGTGCGTTAACTATAGGCTTAAAAATGTTGGCGTTAAGTGGCTACTTCTACCTTGATGGTTTATACACTTGGCAAGTGATTGAAGACAATTATTTAATACTCAGCACCCTAATGTTATTCCCTGAAGCCATGTTTAATGGCATGACAATCACCTTACTGATTATCTACAAACCAGAGTGGGTCTATACGTTTTACGATAAATTGTATTTGGATAAAAAATAGCCCCTTAGCTTCGAGAGAATTATTAGTGACAACAGAATTCATATTGCAATTGAGTTTACTAGGCATAGTAGTGGGTTTTGCAGCGGGATTATTGGGAGTGGGCGGTGGCGGTATTTTAGTGCCTATGCTCACTACCCTGTTTTTATCAGCAGATATTGTGCCTAGTCATGCCGTGCATCTTGCTCTTGGCACCTCTATGGCTTCCATAATTACTACCACACTTTCTAGCGCCTTTAGTCATTATAAAAACCATAATGTTGACTGGACTTATGTAAAAGCAATGGTGCCTTTGATCATTGTTGGAGCCATCTCCATTTCATTCTTAGTTCCCTTCATAAACACCACTTTTCTTGCAATCTTCTTTTCGTTATTTATGTTTAGTATTTCTATAAAACTATTTTTCAACAAACAACAGGTAACAGCGAAAAGAACCAAACTACCACCACAACTGGCTGGTTTAGGCATTGGAAGCGTTTCAACCTTAGTGGCAATTGGTGGTGCGGTTTTGAGTGTGCCATACCTTATGAGTAGAGGACTAGAGATGAGAAGTGCCATAGGAAGTTCGGCGGCAATTGGTTTTCCTATCGCTATTTCAGGCACTATTGGTTACGCAATTAACGGGCATATCAGTGTAGAAGAGTTAGCTAACAATCAGGCTATTGTCGGTTTTGTACATATACCTAGCGTGATAATTATTTCCATATGTGGCGTTATTATGGCGCCAGTGGGGGTGAAGTTGTCGACTAAGCTTCCTGTCAAGGTACTGAAAAAGATTTTTGCTGTATTGTTGGTCGGTTTAAGCATCAAGATGTTGATGAACGTTTTGTTGTAAAAAAATGGCAGCTTACGATATTTACGCAGCTGCGTTTATTTTTAAAAGCGCTACTTTGTACTTACCCATATCGCATGAATGATACCTGGCACATAAAAAAGCAGACACAAAAGTATATTGATTAGCAGATCTTTTCCAACTCCACTTTTTAGAAAAACCGCAATAGGTGGTAAAAATATAGCCAAAATAATCAGTATAAGTTTATTCATAATGTTCCTCTTTTATCGTTATCGTCTTGTTGAACTAGGTCTAGTTTGTTTGATTTTACTAATATGCACAACAACTAGATGTTGCATCACCTTAGTGTCTACGCTATTAAATTTATTCCTGCAAGATAACTCTAAAACGTTCACCTGCAAATTCTACTATATCACCGGACATTATCTTCTTACGGCGTCTGGTTTCAACTTCTCCATTTACCATTACCCTACCCTCATCGATGACAGATTTAGCTTCGCCGCCACTGGATACTAGAGCTTCAAATTTTAGTATTTGATACAGCGCTATGGGTTCTGCGTTAATTTCGATATCTTTTGTGGCTAGTATTGTCACTTGTCTTTTCAACCTTATTTAAATTCAATCTCTAAACCCTTTTGCTTTCGCAATTCAATAATAAGTATGCACCAAAACACCACAACTTTTAACCGTAAGATAAGATGCTTTAAAACCACCCAGGGTAGCTGTTATCATGGCGGCGCCAAACACCCACCCTAATTCATTCACAGAGCTCTATAGATGAAACTATTAATTAACCTAATTCGTAACTTATTAGGCGGCATCATCGCTGCCATTGACTTTGTCACCCGAGGTTCAAAACTAAAACGTAACGCAGAAGTGCAACAACAAGTGGAACGGGAGGTAGAAAAACTGTCCTTGTATCAATTTTTTGCTTGCCCATTTTGCATCAAAACCCGCCGCGCTATGTATAAAATGAACCTACCTATAGTTAAACGTAACGCCTCACAGGGCTCACCTTTTAGAGAAGAGTTACTGCAAGGTGGTGGAAAAATTCAAACCCCTTGTTTACGTATTGAGAAAGAAGGTGGTGTTGAATGGTTGTATGATTCATCTGAGATCATTAGTTATCTTAAAAACAGATTTGCTTAGCAGCATAGTAAAGGGCTGAATAAAATTTAGCCCTTTTTTTCATTATGGTTGCGACGACTTTTTCGCTTCTTCCTCTTGGGGTAGTAACACCGCAAGTAGGCTGTCATCCATATTTAAAAACCTATTAGCGGCTTCTTTTACTGCAGACGGCGTCATCTTTTTCAACAACGCATCATATTCTGCGAAAGATAATACTGATTCTTGAGGATCTGCAATACCAGTCAAATAATTCACCCAAAACCAATTATGTTTCTTATTTACTTCTAGGGATTTGAGTTCTTGAGTAATGTAGTTATTGACATATTTGTCTGCCATGAGGTCCGCTTTTAACTCTTCAAATATTGTTTGTATTGCAGCAGTTAATTCGTCTGTACGTGTTGGATCACAACTAAACGAAATATTGAGAGAGTACCTATTATCATCTTTTGAGAAATGACCATTTACACGCACCCCATAAACACCGCTTTTATCTTCACGGAGTCTTTCCCTTAATACGGTTTTTAACACAGCTTGAAGGGTCTTAAATTTGCGCTCCTCAAGGTGAGACCATAGAGTTTCACCAAATAGCTTAAATACAACATTTGATTTTGGCTCTAGGCCTTTTTTAACTGTAAGTGATAGCTTGCCTTTGTTACGTAGCTCGGGACGTCGTGTCCATCTTTCTTTATTTTCAGAGGCCGGTAAACCTGCAATATAAGTAGTAACTAGGTTTTCCATTTGCGTCAAATCAAGGTTGCCCACAAAAATAAAGTTAAAGTTAGCAGCGTTTGAAAACCTCTCATGATAAAGCTGTAGAGACTTTTCAAGTTCAATGCCTCTCACTGCAGCAGCATCGATTTGGAATGAGCGGGGATCATTAGCATATAGCGTCTGACGAATTGCCTCATTAAACACACTTTGCGGACTGATAAGCCTATTTTCATAATAAGGTGCAGCGCCCGCTATGACTGTGTCAAAAGCCTCTATATCTTTCCTTGGAGGGTAAAATTGAAGATTAAGCAATTGTAGAAAGTGTTCAATGTCTTTGACTGAACTTGTTCCCTGCAATTTCTGATATTTATCGTGAATCTCACTGGCAAGATTAAATGATTTACCTTTCATAAACTTATTCAAATCATTTATATTAAATTCACCCACCCCCATCATTTTAGCGATATAACTGGCAAAGAATGTCTGCTTATATAAGTCAGCCGAAACTAATGAATACCCTCCCTCACTGCGAGCCGAGAATAAAATGGAATCTTCTTTAAAATTTGTTTTTTTCAACCACACTTTAGCGCCGTTACTTAGCACCCATGTATGTGTATCGAGTGATGCGTTATAGTGTTTCTCTACAATATTGCCTTTTTTAGGCGCTATATTTATCAGCTTATCCCCAATGGCTATTTCTACGTAAGGCGAAAGTGCTAAGGAATCAACCTGTTGCCATATAGCTAACACCTCATTCTCGGAAGGCAAACTGGTTTTCTCGGTATCTGGAGCTGATATTGAAATCAGACGATTTTCATCCGTTACCCAATTCTTACCAACCTTGTTAACTTCTTCTAAGCTAATGTTTTCTAGGAAGTGTTGCACTATTTCATTCTCATGTATGGCACCAGGATTATTCTCATTATTTACAAAATAACGAACGTATTCACTAGCCAAACTACGAGACTCGAAATTATTGGCTTCCTTCGCCTTTTTTTCGTTTACATTCTTGATGCTGGCTTTTTGTCGTGCCAACTCTGCTTCGTTAAAACCGTGTTGAATAGTGCGATTAACCTCCGTCAATAAAAATCCAAGGGCTTCTTTGGTTTTCCCCGGCTTCACTGCGGCTCCTACAGAAAAGATACTTTTGTCACCAAAGGAACGGCTAAATCTCGCTCCACCTCCAATTATGGGTGAATCAGGGTTAAGTACATTTTCAAGATAACGACTATTCAACATTCCAATAAATAATTGATGGGTTAATGCCTCCCTAAAGTCGGCATAAGTTTGCGGCTCAAATAAAGGACGTTTTATTTGAACATTCACTAAGGTTCTAATCAGTTCCGGATCGGTTTCAATACTAATTAAGGGGGTTTTATTATCTGGAATCAAATACTGTTTACGTGGTTTTTGTTCAGCTGTTGCAGCGCCTATATTCGAGAAATACTTTTCAAAAAGGGCTTTTACCTGTTTTGGTTCAAAATCTCCAACCGCAATCAAAGACATCAAATCCGGTCTGTACCAGTCCTTATAAAAACGAATTAAATCCTCCTGTTTACCTTTGGCCAGAATGTCTTTTTTACCAATAGGAATACGCTTAGCATATTGTGAACCTTTAAATATAACCGGGAGCTGTTTGTACATAATACGTGTGTTTGCACCTAATCTAGTGCGCATTTCTTCAATCACTACACCACGCTCTTTTTCAATTTCTTCAGGCTCAAAGCTAATTTTGTGCGCCCAATTTTCTAATATATGAATGCCCTTCTCTAGTGTGGCTTTGTTATCTGTAGGCACTTGTAACTTGTATACTGTTTCATCAAAAGAGGTATGCGCATTCAAATGGGCGCCAAACTGCATACCAATAGATTCGACATACTCTATAATTTCTTGTTTTTTAAAATCTTCAGTGCCATTAAAGGCCATATGCTCAGCAAAATGCGCAAAACCCAATTGACTTTCATCTTCTAACACCGAACCGGCGTTAATCACCAGACGAATTTCGGCTCGTTTCTGGGGTTTATCGTTTTGACGAATAATATACTGCACACCATTGGCTAATTTCCCTTTTATAACTCTAGGAGATAGAGGTACTTGTCCGGAAAAAGGATTGTCTACAACGTGAGATTTTTGTTGATTTTGCGCAACTGAAACTGACGAGCTTTGATGAGTGTTACTGTTACAAGCAAAAACAACTAAACTTACCGATAATACAGTGGCTAGATATAACAATGACTTTTTCAATTGAACTTCCTTAGTTGATGTGTGGTTAATAGCTAATACATCAATTGATAAAACAGGTGGGAGTAACTCGTTAATAGTAAAACGATCGGACTGGAGTTAACAAGGTATTTAAAAATAATGGCTAAGATACATTCCCCTAGTTACCTTGATTGAAAGCTGCCATTTAAAATAGCGCTTATCTACAACAAAGAACAAATAACCTCAGGATTGTCAGTAAAAAGCCCATCAACTATTGCCAACTGGGATAACAGATAAACTATCACATTTGCAGACGTTTCTTAATGTCTGCTTGATGGTTTGCCGCTAATCCTTGATTGCTAGTCACTTTATGAACTTGCATATCATTGCCGCCGTTAAACTGCATAAAGGCTTTGAGTGATGGCTGCAACACCTTAATAAAGTCATCTACCTTGGAGGTTTCTAAATGCAGATTTTGGATATGTAATAGTTGGGTTTTACGATCTATCTTGGCATCCATTCGCCCTACAAACTCAGCTCCCCATAACAATGGCAAACTAAAATAACCGTATTGTCGTTTGGCGGGTGGCACATAACATTCAATTTGATAATCAAAACTAAAGATCTCAGAGAGTCTTTTACGCTGGATCACTGCATTATCGAAGGGAGACAATATCTGTACTTGATTGCGATTAACCGACTGTTTGAGTAAATCAGTGACATTGGGCAACGCATAATAACCTTGACCAGCAACTGTGACTGGCTGCAACTCACTATTTTCAAGCATTTGTTCACAAGTTTGCGTGATTTGACTTTTTAATCCCTTACGTAAGTAGCTGATTTGTGGAGCGGATGCAAAACCATGAGCACATAGATAACGGCTAATTAAATGACGTTCGAATTCAATGGCGCTGGGAACAGTTGTATCTATGCCAGCAGGCAACACTCGCTCAGTGAGATCATAGACTTTGTGAAAACCTTGCCTTTCTACAACCATCAACTCCCCTTCAATAAAGAGTTGTTCTAAGGCAATTTTGTCTGGTTTCCAATCCCACCACCCGTTGCTCTTTTTGGTGTGATCATGTTCAAAGTCTTTTGCCCTTAATGGGCCTTCTTGCTGAATTCTTTTTAACACACGTTTTTCAGCAATGGGGTTTTTCTCCCGCCAGTGTTTTTCACCTGCCGCAATAGCGTGTTTTTTAGGTAGTGAAAAACGGTAATCTTGTATAGGTAAATATGCGGCGGCATGGGACCAGTATTCAAATATTTGTTTTTGGGCAATAAGTTGCTCAATAAAATCAGGCTGATAATTTTTTACGCGACTCCACAAACAATGATGATGGGCGCGTTGAATAACAGAGATGGAGTCTATTTGAATATAGCTTAGGTGTTTAACAGCGGCATTGACACCTTTTATACCTTGTCCAAAGGCAAAGTTTTTGTGTAGCCCTTGGCAGACAAGGGCTAGTTTACAGGCTTGTTTTTGAGTTAACTCAAGTGGCGGTAAAATAACACTATTACCACGGCAAGACTTCGCCATTTGAATGCCAAAACGTACCTGAATTGCTTAAGTTTAATTCCTCAATGCGCTGCATTAACCGCTCAACTGCTACAGCAGCAGAAATATCGCCACTATTATTGACCATTTCGGTTTGCACATATCCAGGGTGTAATAAAGCAACGGCCACTTCATACTCTTTAAGATCATGGGCTAAAGACACGCCCGCTATATTCAACGCGGCCTTGGACATACGATAGCCATAACGACCACCAGAAGTGTTGTCTGTTGCTGACCCCATTCTGCTGCTAATCAGCGCAACTTTGGCACCTTTAACCAGTTGTTTTCTCAGCATTTGAGTGACCAATAAAGGTCCCATTGCATTCACTCTAAATTGATATTCGAGGGTTGTAGGTGACATATGTTCTAAGGTTTCGTTTGCCAATACGCCAGCGTTATTGATCAACAGATCAATTTTCAAATCATTGAATGTACGCAATGTTTTTTCTAAACATTCAGGACTCCCCACATCGACCTTATCGATCACTTTGGCATTTGTTTGACTAAGTTCGTCACTCGTATTGCGGCACAAAGCAAAAACTTTGTCACCCTTAGCTAAATACTGTTTTACAAACTCTAAACCTATGCCACGATTGGCGCCGGTAATAACGACAGTAGCCATAAAACTTCCTTATTTTTGAGTAGCGATTAATCGAGCTAAATCTTCTGGGGTATCAATACCAATGGGTGGTGAAACTCTGGCTTCTTCAACATGTATTTTTTCACCATGCCACAAAACTCGCAGTTGTTCTAGGGATTCAATTTGTTCAATTCCTGAAGGTGACATATTCACATATTGTTTAATAAATCCGGCGCGGTACGCATAAATACCAATGTGTCTAAAGTAGAACTCACCTATCTCATCAATGCTATCTGAATCAAGAAAGCGCGCTCTGTCGTAGGGAATAGTCGAACGAGAAAAATACATAGCATACCCTTGCTTATCCATGACCACTTTAACAGTGTTAGGGTTAAACGCGTCTTCAACATCGGTGATCCTAACTGCTAGTGTCGCCATTTCAGCTTGTTGGTGATTATGTAAATTTTCAGCCACTTGTAGGATATTCTCAGCAGGGATAAAAGGCTCATCACCTTGCACATTCACCACCAACTCATGAGACAACATATTTTGTAAATCGACTACTTCTGCCAAACGCTCTGTACCTGATTCGTGGTGGGCACCCGTCATACAATATTTACCACCAAAGTCACTCACCACTTTGGCAATTCTCAGATCGTCTGTGGCCACTAAAATATTACTGGCCCCTGATTCTTGAGCGCGCTCATATACGTGTTGCACCATAGGTTTACCTTGTATTTCTACTAAAGGTTTACCAGGAAAGCGGCTTGACGCGTAACGTGCAGGGATAATGACATTAAATTGCATACTTAAATCTCTTCAAAATATTTATACTAGTAACAACCCAAGATGCGAATTTTGAGGTGTTATGAATATAAGGCCAGCTAAGATGTTAGACGGTTTTTAACAGTTGTTCCATGTCATCACTAGACAGGTGTTCAGCTTCTGATTCCAACAATACCGGAATATTTTCTCGAATAGGATACACTAAACGATCAAATTTACAGATAAGTTGCGCCTGCTTATTATGGTGCAATAACTTACCCTTACAAACTGGGCAGGCTAATATATCTAACAATTTTTTATCAAAGGCCATTATTTTCTCTTACTTGGTTTTTTATCCGCAGCCACATGCTTTAATTTTTGCAAGAGTTGCGATTCAAATTGACGGGTTAAACTGGCACTGACAGGTAAATACCAACAATCATCATGTGCTATATGGGTACATTTTACAGCATCTTTTTCTGTCATTATTACAAGTCCATCGGGAATATCATCTTCTGTAAAAGCATGATGATCCACAAAACTGAGCTGTTTTTTTATCTTAACTTGCTTTTTTTGCAACAAAGAAAAAAAGCGTTGCGGGTTACCTATTGCGGCGAGCGCAGTAACAGGCACGGTTAATCTGCTCAGGGATAAACTTTTAGTTGGGTTTTTAATATTTATGAGTTGCCCTGCTTCCAGTGACATTAAATGTTCGCCATTTGTGACTAAACCACCGTTTAATACCAATAGATCCGCAGTTTTTAATCGCCACGTTCCCTCTCGCAACGGGCCTGCTGGTAATAATATATTGTTACCACAGCGTCTTTGACCATCCATTACGACAATTTCAATATCTCTATTTAACGCATAATGCTGCAACCCGTCATCACAAATAATCACATTACATTTATGTTTATCTATTAGATGCAACGCACCTCTTGGGCGCTGCGGATCCACCACCAAAGGGCAGTTAATATGGCGACGCATCAATATTGCTTCATCCCCAGCCAAATCAACCAGACTGCTTGGTTCAACTGACATAGGATAACTGGCATTTTTTCCGCCGTAACCGCGACTTAATACCCCTGGGTGATAACCTTCTTGCCGTAAACGTTTAGCCAGATAAACCACTAGTGGTGTTTTACCATTGCCGCCAACACTGATATTTCCCACCACAATGACTGGCACAGGAATATCAACAGACGCTTTGATATTAAGTCGAAATAAGGTTCTTCGTAACCAAGACAAAGCCCAAAATAACGCAGTAAGAGGCAATAACAGTAGGATAACTGGCCAATGGTACCAACTTGGTGAGTACCACATATTATCTATCCAACTCACTTGACGACTGGCTCCTCTCCAAACTGCATATTATACAATTGAGAATACGCGCCATTTTGCGCCAATAAACTTTGATGATTACCTTGCTCAATAATTTCACCTGCCTCAATGACTAAAATTGCATCGGCGTTTTCGATGGTCGATAACCTGTGGGCTACCACTATACTGGTGCGGTTGTGTTGCAATTGATCAAGGGCATCTTGGATCAGTCGTTCAGATTCGGTATCTAAGGCTGATGTGGCTTCGTCCAAAATCAGGATTGGCGCATCTAACAACAAGGCACGGGCAATGGCTAAACGTTGGCGCTGACCTCCAGATAACATAAAGCCGTTTTCACCCACTACCGTCTCTAAACCATCAGGTAGTTGCTCTAAAAATTCCATAACATGGGCGGTTTTGGCCGCAGCTAATATTTGCTCGCGGCTCACTTTCCCCTCTGAGCCATAGGCTATGTTGTTGGCAATAGTGTCATTAAATAACACGACATGTTGCGAGACTAACGCAAACTGTCGCCGTAAGTCTTTCAAAGGAATATCTGTCAACAAATTATCATCCAGGCGTATTTCACCGGATTGATTGTCGTAGAAACGTGTTAACAAACTAGAAATGGTCGACTTACCGCTTCCAGAGCGGCCGACCAAAGCAAAGGTTTGCCCTGGTTTGACTGAAAACGAGATATTTTTTAGTGCCGCGGCTTCTTTACTTGGGTAATGGAAAGTCACATTTTTAAAGTCAATTTGGCCCTTAACTCTATCAATAGTCTGAGTTCCTGTGTCTTGTTCAATATGTTGATCTAAAACTTCAAAAATACTTAAACAAGCAGCCATGCCTCTTTGGAATTCACTATTAACAGTAGTAAGTTGTTTTAATGGCTTTAGTAACATCGTCATAAAAACCACCACACTGACAAATACACCAGGCGTCAAAGACTCAACTAAATCTGGGAAACTTGCAACATAGAGCACAACAGCTAAGGCAATAGAGGCAATCACTTGTATCGAAGACACACTCAAAATTCTGGCCACTACCAACTTCATATTTTGCTGGCGATTATGATTATTTTTATCTGTAAAACGTTTATCTTCAAGGCTTTGCCCGCCAAACATCAACACCACTTTGTGGCCTTTAATCACTTGTTCGACACCAGCGGTCAAATTGCCCATGGCATCTTGAATACGCCGACTGACCACTCGAAAACGTTTACTCACGACAGACACAATAACCGCCACTAAAGGGCCGATCAGAATAAAGATCAACGACAATTGCCAAGAATAGTAAAACATTGCAATCAGCAAACCTATTACAAAAGCACCGTCTCTTACTAAGGTTAACAAGGCTTTACCGGCTGCGTTTGAAACCTGTTCAGTATCGTAGATAACCTTGGATATTAATTTTCCGGTACCATGAGTATCATGGAAAGCCACAGGTAAATGAATATATTGATTAAACAACTGCTGGCGCATTTGCATCACAACATGATTACCTATCCAAGCCACCGTATAGGTACCCAGAAAGTTAAGAATGCCCCGCAAAATAAAAATCGGCACGATAAAATAAGCGGCTAACCTAAGGTACTCATAGTTACCTTTGCCTAAACTGTCATCCACTATTGGCTTGAGTTGAGCCACCACCAATACATCAATCACTGAATAACCAATCATGCCAATCACAGCAATTAAAAACGCGAATTTGAAGTTTTTAAGGTAAACGCGAAAACGTTTAAAAATGTTATTTGGCACTTTTGTGTCTAAATTGCTCTGTTTGCTCATTAAATGACTATTATCTGATGAAATTAAAATACCAAGCTAGTGTAACTGTTAGGGCGAAAATCCCCAACTATCAATGAGATAATTTATGAGATCCGCTATCCTTAATTTGCATACCAATAGGGATACATATCCTTTCTGACGGTTTTTACCTTTGCTGCTGCCGTGGAATTATACTCAATAAAAAAGGATACTTGACCTGAATCAGAGGTTGCAAACAAGGTTGCAGTATTGAATTTTTGATATCTATCTATTACTTCTTGTCTAGGAAAATCCCAACGATTCATAAAACCCTGACTAAAAATTACGTATTTAGCCGCTACGGTTCGAATAAACTCACTGGATGAAGAGGTATTGCTGCCATGGTGTGGTGCCACTAAAATATCCGCTTGTATTGCCTCTGACTCTGTCTCTATTAGCTGCTTTTCAATACTTTTATCAATGTCTCCTGGTAACAAAACACTGTGATAATCATCTGCTACTTTAATCACACAGGAACCATTGTTGTCATTGTATTTAAGGGGGTCGTCTGGCCACAAAGCAGTAACGCGTAACCCCTGCCAAACCCTATCAAACCCTTGCCGGCACTTATCTTGATTAGTTAATACCTGAGGTTGCTGTATACCTTCTAACAATTGCGGCAAACTTCCAGCATGATCATTATCTCCATGGCTAAGCAATACTAAATCGACTTTATTAGACAATCCCCTCGCCTGTAAAATGGGTAACAACACGCTGTCTGCCATATTAAAGCCAGATGGATAACTCGCTCCAACATCGTAAATAATGACTCGGTTATTTTTAGTGATTAACACCGCCACTCCTTGCCCAACATCCAAAATATCAACCCGCCATGTAGTGGTTTTTGGGGTAAAACAATAACTCGCGAGGGGCAGCAAAAACAGACACAGGTATTTTTTATTTAACCAGAAAGCAGGCAAACAAACACATAATACAAAGAGGAAAACATAACACCACACCCAAGGCGAAAACACAGGTAGGTTAAAGTAGGCACCATTGAGTTTTAATGCAAAATTGAGAAACTCAACACCATAACCCACTATAAAGTCGGCAATTGCAAATAACGCAAAAGCCCATTCAGGATTGATTGCTAAACAAACCACCGCCATGATGCAAATTGGCACCAAAATCATAGTCACAATAGGCACTGCAATTAAATTTACAACAGGCGATACCGTCGAGATATAGGAAAACTGCCACGCCACCAACGGCAACATCAAAACACTTAAACAGAGTTGCACTTTGAGCATACCTGTGAATAACGTTCTCAAAGAAAAGTCGGTTTTCTTGACTGGCCAGCGCCAAAAAACAAAACAAATAATGATCACCGCAGTAAAACTTAACCAAAAGCTCAGAGCAAATATACTCAAAGGAAATAGCAAAATAAAAACGCTTAGCGCCAACAAAATTAAACGTTTAGCCCCAAGGTTTTTATTACACAAAAAAATCAAACTAAATAGAAACAACATCAGCCATGCCCTTAGAGTTGGCAAACCAAATCCGGCTAAGGCGGAATAACTCAAGGTACTGAAAAGTGTCAACAACATAGCGAAGTTATGTAAGTTGATATAATGCAAAGTGTCAAACCTGCTAATCAATGCACCTGCTACCCACCCTATCAACACGTAACTGATACTGGCGACCAAAGCCAAATGTAAGCCAGATATTGCAATAAGGTGGGCCACTCCAGTGTTCTGTACTAACAACCAATCAAAGGGTTGCAACATTCCTCGATAACCGAAAGTGAGTGCGGCCAACCAACGACTATGGGGCAAATCAAAAGCTAACATGCGATTGAGCAAGGTTTGTCTAATGCTCTTAACATCGCCAATTAGTTGATTATCACCATGTGGTTTGACATAACCGGTGGCAATGATCCCTTCACTAAACAACCATTGTTGATAATTAAAGCCAGCTTCATTCGCTAATCCATGAGGAGGTTTAACTTTCACCATAAGTTTAACCTGTTGGCCCTGTTGTATTTGCCAATCTGGGTCTCGCCAACTCAGACGAAAGGTTTTAGCGAAAAACAAAGGTTGCTGGTCAAGATGTGTAACCTTAAGATTGAAACGAATATTTCGCTCAGCTATGACTAAACTACTCACTTTGCCTAATATTTGTACTGGTTGACTAGTTTGTTCTGAAGATAGTTGCAAAGTGTATTGCCAATGCCCTACACTCGCCATCCAGACTATGCCAAGCAGAAAACAGCCTAAGTGTTGATATTTCCGAATTATTAGGCAAGTACAAATAAATAGTAAAATAGTGATAACGATGGAAGGCAAGCTAGTCCACACTAAACTTGTGAAAGAAGCGGCGATAAAACTGAGAAGTTTACTGTCCATTGTTACTGGTATATGCGATCCGTTGCTGCATGAAATTAAAGTATAGAGAACTATTCTGAAAAAGTTTATTAAGCGCTTTCTGCCCAGCCCCCAAAAAGTCAAAGACCACAAAGTTCTCTCTGTGTTTGGTACTTTATTACACGATCCTAATCTCTGGCATTTGAATCGACGCTCTGCCTCTGGAGCTTTTGCTGTGGGTTTATTTTTTGCGTTTTGGCCAATCCCTTTTCAAATGTGGTTAGCTGCCGCTATGGCGATACCACTTCGCGTTAACTTGCCGTTATCAGTAGCCACTGTCTGGATCACTAATCCCTTTACTATGCCACCCATTTTTTATGGCGCCTATTTAGTTGGCACCACTGTGCTGGGCTCTCCAAAAAGAGACTTTAGCTTTGAGTTAAATTGGGACTGGGTAGTACAAAGCATAGAAACAATAGGCCCAGCATTTTTAGTCGGTTGTTTTATTTGCTCTGTAGTGTTTAGTGCAGTGGGCTATTTTAGCTTAAATTATCTTTGGCGCTTATCCGTCAAGAAGGCATGGAAACAACGTATCCATAAACGTTTCCCCTAAAGGCCAACGAGGGAGTATCACTGATCATTGAGATACGCCTAATAAAATACCCCATCAAAAAAATAGCGCATCGATTAGTAGACACCACTAAGTGGTTTCAGGGGTGTCTTCAAGCAACTGCTGCGGCTCTTTTGAAAAAACAATATAGGCCATTGCGCCGCCATACATATCAAACATAGCGTGCAAAATGATGGGAATAACCAGTGAATCTGTGTAAAGGTAGAGTAAAGCCATAGTGGCTCCTACTATGGCGGTTCGTAATATATGAATTGGACCTTGGTAAATATGTGGTAAACCAAACATTAGACTCGAAATGATAACAACCCCATAAGTGGGAAAATAATCCCCTAACACCTGCATTAAATAGCCCCGAAACAAGATTTCTTCACAAATACCCGCGCTTACAGACAACCCCAAAATAAAATAACGCGCTTCTTTGCAGTTGGACGGAGTCATCCATTGAACATAGGCAATCTGTTTTCTAATTGTTGGGTGTTCATGGGTGTTTTTATTCAGTTGTTTGAGTGAAAATAAAAAATACCCACAGATCACTATCAATCCACCAACACCGAGTTGATTAGCCAGATCCCAATGCCAATGTAAGCCAATATCATTTAATGAAATTGCAGTTTGATTGATGATCACCATTAATAACATCACAGGTAACCAAAGATGTAACATCCAAGTGCGATACATAACAACGCGCATGTCAGGATTTGCAATTACACTTTGTTTTTCTTGTTCATAACTCAAATAAATATACAGGGGATTGAGGATAAAATAGCCCCACAGTAAATATTCTAGATACTCCATTTTGTTTCTCACTTTGTTTCTTTAGTCACTCAAATGAGTGTAGAGGCAAAACTAAAACAAATTAATGGTATAGTATTTTACAGTTAGTAAACTAAAAGATTAAAATCGTGTCATTATGTTTAAAACCGAAACGCTAATTGCCTTTGCACTAGTTGCAAAACATCGTAGTTTTACATTAGCAGCCAATGCTCAAGGGCAAACGCCTATGGCAATGAGCAAACAGGTTTCACAACTAGAAAAACGACTGGCAGAACCCCTATTTGAACGCAGTACCCGAAAGATCAGACTGACTCAGTTTGGCGCAGAGTTTTTGATTCGAGTACATAAAATACTGGAACAACATGATGCCATCGAACATTGGCTGGAATCACGACAAGGAGAATTCTCTGGCACGCTGAGCCTTGTCACTCAGTCAACCCAAACCTTTGATGAAACGGTTTTCCCTTGGTTAGCCGAATTCCATCAGTGTTACCCAAACATAGAACTGATTTTTGAAGTACAAGAAAACATTATCGATATAAATAACAACCCCTATGATATTTATTGGGGAATTGAAGAATATTTAGGAATGCAACATCCTGCGCTAAAACGTCGCTCCTTATGGAAAGCACAATTGGGGATTTTTGCTTCTCCCGACTACCTAGCTAAATTTGGAACGCCCAAGACACCTGATGAGTTAAAAGATCACCAGATGATAAGTCATCCACACAGTGATCCTAGCAATGCGCTTATAGTCAATAAGGTCGCCAATAGCCAACAACGTGAGATGGACTTTGTCATTTTAGACGCACCAATGAAGACAGTTGCAGGTCAATCTAAATTTGCGGTGCAAGGTTTAGGATTAATCAATGCGTTAGTAGACAATGATGATATTAAAGACTATCTGGCCACGCATCAATTGGTACCGGTTTTACAGAAATATTGGTATTCATCCGCTGAGATTTATATTTATTATCATCAAGTAAAACTTGAGCAACCTAAAGTGCGTGCTTTTATTGATTTTTTCCTCTCAAAAAGAAAATATTGGTAACCCTTACTTTTGACTACAAAATATGACTTAAACTAAACATCAAACTGGGTAACGGCGCGCCATTTCTACTAAAGACAATTCAATGAGTTCCTCTAACACCCGCTCATTTACATCACTTAATCTATTGATGTATAAACAAGACTTACCCGTCTTGAATTTACCCAGTTGTTGTAATTTCTCTTCAAAATCAGAAAATCCCACCATAATATACAATGCCAAGTTATTCTTACGTGGAGAAAAACCCGTACGCATAAATTGATGCGTTTTTTTATCTGCCGTTTGGTAACTGTATGTGCCATACCCAATTATGCTACTGCCCCACATCACAGCGTCCTGCTTAGTTACTTTAGCAAAAATATCCAGTAAGCCTAAGGCGTCAACTTGCTTTTGTTTATTATCAATAGACTGCACAAAGTCTAAAACCTTGCATGCTGTGGGTAGTGTCTTATTGTCAGCCATACCATCTCCTAATACTGAGTGACTTTGCCAAGCATATTACGCTTAATTTTGGTGAATACAGATTAAGTGGGCCGTAAGCAATGTCAACTAAATACTGTTTTAGGCTAATTTGGTGCAAGAGTTCTAACCTGCTATTCAGCCCCCTATAAAAATATCGATACCTTTGAAATAAAACAATAAATTTCAACTAAACTGACTTATGCAACACAGCATAAAGCACAATGTTAGGTGGCAAATGCGCCACAATGAAACACAAATTTAACACTTATAACATTTCTGTTATGCTTGCGCGCAATTGGTGCAATAGACATTGAAAGTAAAATAATATTACCAACAAAAATAAAACACATTCTTCAATTTAAACTACGACTACTGGACACTCATGAAAACATTAAGAAAAAGCGCCTTAGTACTAGGTATCCATGCTGCACTTGTTAGCCAATTCACTTTTGCACAAGCAACTGAAACAAGTGAACGTGCTTTGGAATCCATTACTGTAACCGCAACAAAACGTACCCAAAGCATACAAGAAGTACCTATTTCAATCGCTACCTTAAACGGTGAACAATTTGAGAGCATATTTTCAGGGGGCGAAGACATTATAGCCTTAGCCGTCCGAGTACCAGGATTATATGCTGAAACATCAAACGGTCGCGTGGCTCCGCGCTTTTATATACGTGGATTGGGCAATACCGATTTTGACTTAGCCGCATCGCAACCCGTTTCTATCGTGATGGACGATATAGTTAAAGAAAACGTGATATTAAAAAGTTTTCCTTTGTTTGATATTGAACAAGTAGAAGTTATACGTGGGCCCCAAGGCACCTTATTTGGACGTAATACTACTGCGGGCATTATCAAATTCGATTCAGTCAAACCAAGTGATGACTTTGATGCCTACGTAAAACTCGGTGTAGGCAATCTAGGTACTATTAATCTTGAAGGAGCTGTTGGCGGTAGCCTTGGCGAGGATCTAGCCGGACGTTTCTCAGTCTTATCACAAGACAGAGATGATTGGATTGACAATGCTTTTACAGGTCAAAAAGATGTGATTGGTGGCTTTGATGAAAAGGCTTGGCGCGGACAAATAGCCTTTGAACCATCTGATGATTTTTCTGCATTGTTAAGTGTCCATGGCCGCGAGCTTGATGGCACTGCATCGGTGTTTCGCGCCAACATACTGACTAAAGGAAGCAATGATCTAAACCAGAATTTCGACCGTGATGTAGTCTATTACGACGGAGACATTGACGGTAACGGAGCTGACAATAATCCACAAACATATGAAAACTACGGCGCTTCTTTAAAGCTAGAATTTGGCCTAGAAGAAATGAATTTCACTAGTATCACTGCCCTTGAAAATGCAGAAGGTTCGAGTTTAGGAGACATAGATGGTGGTGTTACCCTATCCGAAGCGGCTGATATTAATGGCGACGGCACAACTGAGTTAACTTATCCTGGCAACATTGCTTTTAGTGCCGTGACGCAAGATAACTTGGACGACCTTGAACAATTTACACAAGAATTTCGCCTCGCGAGTGACACTACCGAAGCACTCAATTGGCAAGTAGGTGCATTTTATTATGAGTCCTCTTTTAATGTGACCAGTATAGATGGCTTCTTTGGCGCCACCACTGTATTTCATGACAACACCACTTGGGCTGTATTTGGGCAAACCTCTTATGATGTGAATGAAAAATTAAACGTGACTGGTGGCGTACGTTACACCAAAGATAAAAAATCACTGGTTGTAGGTGAACAAAATGTCGACGGTTTTGCTTTAGTTATTGGTGCTGCATCTGTTCAAGATTATGAAGATATTAATGTAGATGACGGCCAAGTCAGTTGGGAGCTAAGTGCCAACTACAAAATTGACCAAAACACTTCGTTATTTAGCCGAGTTGCCAACGGTTTCCGAGCACAAACTATTCAGGGGCGTGATGTAGCATTTGAAGGTGCGCCTTCAGTGGCAGATTCTGAAACCATCCATTCCTATGAAATTGGCACTAAAACAGACTTATTGGATGATACCTTGCGTCTAAATATGGCTGCTTTTTATTACGAAATTGATGATATCCAATTTTCGGCCATAGGCGGTGGCGCCAATAACACGGCACTGATCAATGCAGATAAAGGCACAGGATATGGTTTTGAAATAGATGCACAGTATCTTGTTACCGACAATCTCACCTTAACGGCTGGATACAGTTTTAATCATACTGAAATTAAGGATGATTCATTAACTGTTTTACCTTGTGGTGCAAATCCTAGTTTTAACTTCACAGGCAATTGCACTGTGATTGATCCAAGTGTTGATGGTTATAGGGTATCAATTGATGGCAATCCGTTTCCTCAAGCTCCAGAGACTATCTTCAACTTTACTGCACGCTACGCATTTCCTATTGGCGATGATGCAGAGCTCTCTATCTACACAGATTGGGCATTTCAAGGTAAAACCAATTTGTTTTTGTATAGCTCACTTGAATTCAAAACCAATGACAACTTCGAAGGCGGTTTAAGAATTGCCTACGAAAATTTTGCCGATGATTACAGCATAGCCCTATTCGGACGTAATATTACAGACGAAGAAAACCTAAAAGGTGCAATAGATTTCAATAACTTAACTGGTATTGTAAATCAACCACGAATTTTTGGAATTGAAGCAAAAGTACGTTTTTATTAATGCCTACTTGGTAATCACAGGTATTTAAACAAAGGCGTTCTTGGACGCCTTTTTTATGAATACCGTTAAAACGTTACCACGTGCGTATTTGGATCGACTAAATTGGGAATGGCTTCAAAACTATAGTTCGATAAAATCTGCTTCAGCGTCAGTTGCTAGGACAAGACAAAGCGTCGTAGTTTAAGCACCTAGCTATTCAATGTTTAGCCACTTAACCTTGCGTACAATTAAAGATGTTCACCGCCACTAGCCTCTCGTTTTCCGGTAGCCAACAATATTTCATAACAAGTTTTTATTGACGCAAGTAGACAGTTTGACCTTTATCAGCGCTTTCTCTGGCGGCGTCTAGAATCTCAACAACAGTCATATTGTTTTCAAGGGAAGATAAGTCGGTGGGCTTTACTGTTACTTTGCCTTCAATTACCGCTTTCAAGTAGCTGAAAGGGCTATTATAGGGAGTTGTTAACTTTGGTAGTTTTTCAATTGTTTCATCATAACCATCATAATCTTTGGCTAAACGTACTCTTAACTCTTGGCTATTGTCAGCGTACACAGCACCTGTTAATCCATAAATTTCCATATCTTTGCGACCCATAGGCCAATTCCAAGACGCTTGAATAATAGTTTGAGACTGTGCATACGTCAGTACGATAGTTGCCTCATCTTCAACCTTGGGATTAAACTCAGGCTGAAATTGCTGAGTGACAGCTGTCACTGACAACGGTTTTTGCCCCTCCATTAACCAAGTAGAAAGATTGGCTCCGTAACAGCCAAAATCAATTACCACCCCACCTCCATTTTGTACTGGGTCAAATAGCCATTCTAAAAATTCGTCATGTAAACCTAATTTACCCGGCCCTTTGTGCCCATCACGCACAATCACTTTTCTAATATCACCAAGCTCGCCACTTTTGATAATGTCATAGGCTTTATAATTACTTGGATACCAAGACGTCTCATAATTGGTCAGCAACTGAATTTGGTGCTTTTTTGCCAGTTTATACATTTTTTGGGCATGCTCGCTATTAACTGCCAGAGGTTTTTCAACCATGACATGCACACCTAAAGGCGCCATATTTTCAACCACTTCCAAATGCTCATAAATACTACCAAAGGCTACCGCGGCAGTAGGCGTAACATGTTTCATCATGGTTGGGATATCAGAGTAAACTTTGCTCATTGCAAAACCAAATTGTTTAGATAATCGCAAAGCAAGTGCTGAATTAGACTCCACTAGACCCACAATCTCTATTTCCCCCCTTTTTTCACTCTCAAACACCCAAGCTAGGTGTACATGTGTCAGCCCAACTACCGCTATGGGTAGCGCTTTTTCAGCGCTTTGAACTGGTAAGATAACCCCAATAATTAGAAGTAGAAGTGCAGCTTTTTTCATATTAGACACCCGTATTTAAATTAATTAACCAGAATAAATTCGTTGAAGACGATAGTTTGAAACGCTTGTGAGTAGAGTAATAGGTTTTAACTAATTAGGTAATATGCAAACGTATGCAGTGTCATGAGGATCTATTGCAGCTAATGAACTCGGCTCATCATTGACTGAAATTTGCCTTAACTTTTAGGGCAAAAAGGGGGTTAATTTGCACTTAATAGCTGGCCGCAAACCAGTCAATTGGCGCATTTTCGTGCGCAAAGACATTGATTAATTAATCAATAAACAAACTTTAGTCATCAAAAAATAAGCCGCTTATAAAAATAAACTATGACTAGTCTGAGTTGTTAAATAAGTTTCGCAAGGATACTTAAACTTGCTGCCGTGTCAGTAAAGCTTGTGGGTAGTCTCCCACTCCACATGGCATGAGACTATCAACGTTGTTGTAGAAACAATCTCACTACATGCAAGTTAAGAGTTGTAAATTCAAACTAAGGTTTCAATGCTGCTTTAAGCACATCCCGCTTAATAAGGTGGGTTGCAGCCTTCTTTGAGTGAAGTTCACTTTGGTGTATAACCGCTCTGTTACGGCCTTGTTGTTTTGCTTGATACATGGCTTTATCTGCACTAATCATCAGAGATTCAACAGTGTTTTCAGGGTGATTCTGAAATGCGATACCAATACTGATTGAGGTATTAATTTGAATATCATCCAAGATAAACGGTACTTGAATGGCTTTGATTATCTTGTTCGCTATTTTTTTGGCACATTCAACAGAAATAATATCTTCAAGCAAAACCGCAAATTCATCCCCCCCCAACCGACTTAAGGTATCCGTTTCTCGAATACAAGTTTTAATTAGGTTTGCGACTTCAACTAACAGAAGATCGCCAATATGGTGACCGTAAGTGTCGTTGATGTGTTTAAATTTATCTAAATCTAAAAATAACAACGCCATATTTTTATTACTTTGCCGTCTACATTTGTTTAGCGCATGATCGGCCTTATCGTTAAACAAGGAACGATTCGACAACTTAGTGAGTGTGTCGTGCTGTGCTAAAAACTGCAAATCTGCCCGCGCTTGCATCCGCTCTATTGCATTGCGGATATGCCGCGCCACAAAACTTAATAATTGTACGTCTTTTTCTGTGAAGGTAATTTTGTCATCATAACTTTGTACCACTACTACGCCATGTAAAGGTGCTTCACCAAATGGCACACCTAACCACGCATTAGGTAAAGATCCTTTGATATACACTTTATTGGAATCTATCATGGATTGCATTTTTTGTTTGCTTGCCAATAATGGCGTATTAGTATTGAGTACATAACCTGTGATACTTGGCTTATCCTTATCAATTGGAATAATTTCATCAGGTGGCACTTCATCTACTTCGTCTACTGCATAGGGCAAAGTAATAGCCTTACCATCGTCTATTACCAAAGCCACAAAGAAATTTGCAGCAAACATCAAGTTACCTATGCAATGATGCAATCGTTGATAAAATTCCTGCATATTGGATGTTTCAAAGATCAACTCAGCAATCTCAAACAAAGTATCCTGAATTTTCCCACTGTATTCGAGTTTTTCAATAGAATGTTGCAGTTGCTTTATTGCTCGATTTTTTTCCAATTTGATAGCGGTAATAGATGCAATCACATGTAACGATGCTTGTATTTGAGTACCAAAATCGGCAACATTTTTGCTTGCGCAATAGATCACACCAAGCAATTTTTCATCAGCATAAATAGGCACAATTAGAGCCGATAAATGCCCTGAGGTGTTGGGCACAAAATGGCTATGCTGGCGCAAATCTTTGATGTACTCCATCCCAATTGATTCGGCAACACTGCCAATAATCCCCTCCCCTAAAGGAATTTTCGGATTTACCAACACATCATTCAGAATCGACTGTTTATCAACAAATGCCTCTTTGAGAGATAGCATCTTACTTTGTGGATCGAAAGAATAGAGTTCAAGATCATCAACATGGAGTTCTTTAAGTAGCGTGTCTGATAAAAGCGCGATTATATCCTGGTCAGTATTTGCAGATAGGATATCCATCGTAAATTGACTCACAATTTTCAAATATTTATGTTCAATTTCTAAATGATGATGCTCGCCTTTCATTTACCCTTTAACCTTTACTTTTAGACACTACAGTTAACGCGTTTTTTAAAATACGCTATAAAAAATCATAAAATACTCAATGTATTAGGATTATGAAAATTTAATATATAACGTTGAATAAAATTTGTAACTGTTAAAAAACACTATTTATATCCAAGCGCTTAAAGAATTGCGCTCAGGAAACTGGTGTAAACGTTATTTATCGCGGGTTAGACGGCTTTATTTGACTGTGCTAATTAAGGTCGAACAAGTAGAGGATAAATTATCTGAATGTAAAAAATTTAATCGAAAACGCAGAAAAAGCCCAAATTATGGCTTTAATTAGAATGATATAGCCCAATTTGTTGGGCTGTTTAATAATAGGGATTGGATCAAGGCTCTAACAAATCTAGGAATAAAATCCCTAGGGACTAGTCTACCGCGACAAAATGTAAACCTGAATCACCGCCTACAGATAAGCTCAGCGATGCCTGATTAAGCGTAAAGAAGCGTATATTCGCTAATGTTGCGAAAAAATCTTGCTCTTGTTGCATGACGTTTTCAGGTTCAGTACAGGCCATGTCAGTACTGATAACGTTGGAAATGGTGAGGTCGTTATTCTTTTCATCGATAACAAAATCTGCGCTATAGCTGTTACAACCTCCCGAGCCACTTAATTGCATATTCAACATATCAAAGAACAAGGAAACACTAGTGTTGTCTATTATAGGTTGGGGACCTGCAATACTATCGAAGGCCTCTAGTTCCCACGTTACGTCATCCAATGCAGATAAGGTGTCATTAATGACCAAATTCGACAAAATAATGTACAGCCCACCATCAACTGGAATTTGCTCTAGATCAATTTTTAAGGTTTCAGGATAACCATAATCGTCATTATAAATCACTTCGATAGAAATATTGTCTGCTAGCGCTTTTTCAATTAAAGCAAACAGGCCATCAACAGTATTAATTTCTTGCTGTATTTCTTTGGATATTTCGTCGCCTGAAGCAATATCAACTGCAGATATAACTAAATCACCTAATACACTCAATTCCATTTGCGCCGATACTTCGTCTTCACACTCACAAAATCGGTGACTTTGAATCGTATAATATTGCCCCGAATTGCTGGCCCACTTTTTTTTAGCGGCCTGCAATGCACTCGCCTCATTTGATGGGTTTTCAACTATTGGCGCTGCTACTGCGTGTTGTTTGGCAACAAAATGCAAACCCGAATCACCACCAACAACCATATTCAACGTGGCTAGTTCAAAAGAATAAAACTGCACTTGAGCTAAAGTAGCGAAATAACTCATCTCTTGCTGCATGATATTTTCTGGTTCAGAACAAGCCATTTCAGTACTTACAACACTAGAAATTGAAATGTTGTTATTCTTTTCATCTAGCACTAAGTCGGCACTGTAGCTATTACACCCACCTTTACCACTAATTTGCATAGAATCCATATCAATGGATAAGGATACAGTTGACCCATCTATAACGGGTTGTGGGCCAGCAATACTATCAAAAGCTTCTAACATCCAAGTGACGTTATCCAGTGCCAATAGCGAGTCCTTTATCTCAAGATTTGACAAGGTGATAGACAGGCCACCATCAGAAGCAAGTTGTTCAAGATCAATTTTTGCGGTTTCAGGGTAACCGTATTCTTCATTGTAGGTGACTTCTATAGAGACTTCGTCTGCAATCGCTATTTCGATCAATTCAAACAAACTATCAACGGTCTTAATTTCTTGCTGTACTTCTTTTGAAATGGCTTGCTGAGAATCAATATCAAATGCGGATAAGATTAAATTGTCTGAGACACTAATTTCCATTTGTGCAGACAACTCGTCAACACATTCACAAAAACGCTGACTTTGAATGGTATAGAATTGCCCTGACTGGCTTTCCCATTTGGTTTTAGCGCTTTGCAACAAAGCAAGCTCAGTAGCAGAATTATTCACTGCTACCCCAGCAACTTCCACTTTGTCATTTGTGCCATTACACCCTGATACGCTAACAAAAATGCTTAATATCACAGGAAATACAATGACTTTTCTTATTGAACAGATAGTGTTCTGTGAAAATTTCACATTGATTTTTTTTGCCATATTAACTAAATAAGTCATAGGAATAACAAGATTGATTCTAAGTTGGTAAATAATATAGCTTAGGAAAACTTGGATTTCTGTAATCATTTGTAATCCTTAGGTTAAAACAGAAAATAAACCTAATGACCTAGGATACATACCTTTTATTTAGCCGGATTATCATTGTTATTATCTTTAAGCTGTTTGGCTTTTTCTTTCGCTTCTGTTCTTAAGTCTTGTCGAACTTTTTTTACGTTGTCAAAGGCAGAAAACGCTGCTTCTCGGGACTCAAATTCAAAAATACTTTTAATGGGGCAAGACTCTTCTGAGGTCAGGATTTTGTCGCGACTACCACCACATAATTCAAAGAAGTCGCCTTTAAATCCCGCAGCAAAAGTTGTTTGCAATGACTGGCACTGAAACAAGGTAGTGACTAAATAATAACGATTTTTACCAGTTGCATTAATACTAACAACGTCGTCTTCAAGCATGCCATAACCGCGAATAGTATTTTGACGAACACAGGCTCTGCCGTTTTGCCCGGTTTCAGCTCTCAACAACTCGTCATAACTGGGAAGATTAACATCCAAATTTGTACAAGAATTCAAACTAAAAAAGATAACTAGGGTGAAACAATATTTAAAAAAAGTCATTCCTTTCTCCTTGAACGCTTTATCTCAATGGCCAATCAAAAATTAACTATACCTCTTAAACATGACTTTTTTTAGTTTTCTCAAGACTTAATCAGAAGGTTGAGTTGAACAGCCCAAAGTAGCTAAGATTATTACGGATGCAATAATCAAAGAATTTACAACCTTGCCCACCTACACTATTTGAATTAGTTTTTTTGCGGGCCTAATCTCTTTCTACCTATTCACCACTGATACTAATGGTGAATCATAGCTATGCCACAGACGCCATGCGAAATTTCTCAGCAATCACGGCGCAAAAACGATTATGAAAATCACCGTCATAATCTTAAATAACGAAAAAGGCGCTTCTATTGAAGCGCCTGTTGTTTATTACTTTCTATTTTATATTCTAGAGATTAAACACTTATTCAACTAAATCAAAACGGTCTGCGTTCATGACTTTATTCCAAGCATTCACAAAATCCGCAACAAATTTTTCTGATGAATCAGCACAAGCATACACTTCAGAAATAGCCCGTAGAATTGAATTAGAGCCGAAGAGTAAGTCAACATCAGTCGCATTCCACTTCGCTGCCCCTGTATTACGATCATTGCCCTGATAGGCATTTTTACCGGTTTTGTTCCACTTAGTATTAATGTCTAAAAGATTAACGAAAAAGTCATTCGTCAAGGTTTCAGGCTTATCTGTAAACACACCGTTGCTTATTCCGTTAGTATTAGCGTTTAATACACGCAGCCCACCAATTAGTACCGTCATTTCAGGCGCGGTTAGGTTAAGCAACTGAGCGCGATCAACTAACAAATCCCCTGGTTCAAATTGTGTGTTACTTGAAATATAATTACGAAATCCATCGGCAATAGGTTCGAGTACGGCTATAGACTCAATATCAGTTTGCTCTTGTAGCGCATCAGTACGTCCTGGTGAAAATGGCACACTAATATCACTTCCTGCCTCTTTAGCGGCTTTTTCAATTGCAGCTGCACCCGCCAGTACAATCAAGTCGGCCAGTGACACTTTTTTACTACCAGAAGTGGCATTAAAGTTACTTTGAACACTTTTTAGTGCTGCCAGTACTGTAGCAAGCTGCGGTGGATTGTTGACAGCCCAGTCTTTTTGAGGAGCTAGGGCAATACGCGCACCATTGGCACCACCACGCATATCACTGCCACGAAACGTTGCAGCGGATGACCATGCAGTATTCACTAACTGATGGACAGACAAGCCAGTCGCTAAAATATCAGTTTTAAGGCGTGCTACATCTGCTTCGTCAATTAAGTCGTGATCAACCGCGGGCACAGGGTCTTGCCAAATAAGCGCTTCTGCAGGTACTAATTTACCAAGACTGCGAGAGAACGGCCCCATATCTCTATGGGTTAATTTGTACCAAGCGAGAGCAAATGCATCGGCAAATTCTTGTGGATTTTTATGAAAGCGACGAGAAATTTTGGCATATTCAGGATCCATACGTAATGCCAGATCACTGGTAAACATAATAGGTAAATGCTTTTTACTGCTATCGTGTGCATCTGGCACATTGGCTGCGGATGGATCTGTTGGTACCCACTGTATTGCGCCAGCTGGGCTTCTTACCATGTCCCAATCATAACCAAATAAAATATCAAAATAACTGTTGTCCCATTGCGTCGGAGTGTTAGTCCAAGCCCCTTCTAAGCCACTCGATATAGTGTCGCCACCTTTGCCACTTTTGTAAGCACTACTCCAACCTAATCCCTGCTCTTCAAGACTGGCCCCTTCTGGCTCTGCGCCTACATTGGCGGCATCACCAGCTCCATGGGCTTTTCCAAAAGTATGCCCTCCTGCTATTAACGCAACCGTTTCCTCGTCGTTCATTGCCATACGTGCAAATGTTTCACGAATATCTCGAGCCGATGCTAAAACACTTGGTTCTCCATTTGGCCCTTCAGGGTTAACATAAATTAATCCCATCTGAACCGCAGCAAGGTTACCTTCTAGTTCACGGTCGCCTTTGTATCGTTCATCATTTAACCACTCTCCTTCTGGGCCCCAATAAATATCTTCTTCAGGCTCCCATATATCGGCACGGCCCCCTGCAAACCCAAAGGTTTTAAATCCCATAGATTCTAAAGCAACATTTCCAGTCAAAATAATCAAATCAGCCCAAGAGATTTTGCGCCCATATTTTTGTTTGATAGGCCAAAGTAATCGACGGGCTTTATCTAAGTTAACGTTATCTGGCCAGCTATTGATAGGAGCAAAACGTTGATTGCCAGTACCAGCACCACCACGACCATCACCTGTGCGGTAGGTACCTGCACTGTGCCATGCCATACGAATAAAAAATGGTCCGTAATGGCCATAATCCGCAGGCCACCAATCTTGTGAGTCCGTCATTAACCCATTTAAGTCATGTATTACCGCGTCTAAATCTAGTGTTTTAAATTCTTCAGCATAGTTAAAATCGTTGCCCATAGGGTCTGATTCACTGGTATTCTGATGAAGCACTTTTAGGTTAACCTGATTGGGCCACCAATACTCATTTTTAGAAGTGACTGACTTCTTTTTACCGCCACTGCCCATTACAGGGCATTTTTCGATATCACTCATATTATTTATTTCCTAGTGTTGTATGCGCCTAGTTAAGTTGGCATACCAACTTAAGTCCTAACAAAGGTAGCACTAATACTTATCTTTGCTCCAATGAAGGATATTGATTGCACTAATAGTAAAGTCCTATTAAAGAACTTAGCTTCTCAGTTCAGTCAATAATAGTGCGAATATTGGCACTTTGATTCAATTTATGAGGAACACTTGTTCTAGACTAAAAACCCAACAAAAATCACTATGTTGAATTTTGCTTTACTGCAAACACAGCTAAATTTAGTTTAAATTTTACAATGAAAAAAAATTAGTTGCTCTACGCCCACTGAAAATAGCAGTACAATGGCAATAGCATTATTCTAAATGCTTACCCCCTTCGACATTAATGCTTCGAGGGAGAATGACCTAAAAATAACCAGTAATAAAAAAGCGATAGTCATATATGAGTTTTTCTTCGTTAGCACTAAATCAATGCCTAACTGATGCCGTAAAGAAATTAGGTTACGAGACCCCAACACCAATTCAACTACAGGCCATCCCAGCGATTCTTGCCGGGAAAGATGTGATGGCAGGTGCACAAACAGGTACGGGTAAAACTGCCGCTTTTGCCTTACCAATCTTGCAACAACTGCTTAGCCATAGGCTTATGCTAGGGCCAATCCGTGCATTAGTGTTAACCCCTACTCGAGAGCTAGCACAACAAGTGTATAAAAGTTTTCTGCGTTATGCCGAAAATACACCGTTGAAGGTGGCAGTTGCCTACGGTGGTGTCAGCATTAACCAGCAAATAACTACAATTGCGGCAGGCATAACTATTTTAATCGCTACACCTGGACGATTATTAGATCTTATCGCTAAAGGAAGTGTCGATATAAGTCAGTTACAAACTCTTGTTTTTGATGAAGCGGATCGTATGTTAGACATGGGATTTAAAGATGAAATTGACCGAATTTTGCTTCAAGCCCCCAAAAAAAGGCAAACCTTATTGTTTTCGGCAACATTTGACGCTGCTATTTTTAAGTTGAGTAAACACCTACTTGATGATCCTGTATTAATCGAAGTGAGTGAACGTAATACTGCAGCGTCACAAGTCGAACAAGTGGTATATATAGTCGATAGCGATCGTAAACGAGAACTCACTTCATTTCTGATAGGGTCTAAAAATTGGCATCAAGTTTTAATTTTTACCCGCACTAAACAAACTGCAGATGAATTAGCAAAAGAGATGTGTAAAGACGGCATTCAATCTCAATCTATTCACAGCGATAAATCACAAGGCGCCAGAGAAAGAATACTCGCGGAATTTAAACAAGGCAAAACCAGAGCCTTAGTGGCTACTGACGTTGCAGCAAGAGGAATTGACATCATAGATCTAAAGTATGTGATCAATTACGAATTACCCTACGTGGCAGAAGACTACATACACCGTATTGGCAGAACAGGTCGAGCCGGAAATACTGGGCTGGCGATCTCCCTGATGAGTCCAAAGGAAGAATGGTTACTCGAAGCAGTTGAAAAAGTGCTCGATAGTGTATTATTGCAACAATGGTTCCCCGGTTATGAACCCGACTTAACTAAACACTATCAAGCAGCCAAAAGGCCCAGTAAAGGCAAACAAAAACAACATGCCAGAAAGAAAGCCCTAGGCATCAAAACAACAAAAAAATCTAAGTAATTGTTGCAATCTGAGGTCAAACAAAGCTCAGATATTGATCGCCATAAGGTTAATAGAATAGGTTTGGCAGCACAGGATAATAGTCTTCAATTGTGCTGCTACAACTGTAAAATTGAAAAAAGTTCCTAGCCTAAAAAGATCCAAAAAACATGAATTAGTGTGTGATTAGTAATCTACGGTGCAATGTTTACAACGCAATGGCAACTTGCTAGTGTCTTTTAATTCTCGTTGAGATTAGGTGAAAAACTTCATCTATTTATTGCTTCAAGTCAATAATTGTTCATATAGATCATGCTATTTAATTTATTAATTGTTGGTTAGCAAATAAAATTTAATGTTCAACTCAATATTAAACAATGGCGGCTTAAATGAAAATAATATCATTGATATTAATGATTTGTATCACCGCGATGTTTCCCAACTACCTCTTGGCTAAAGACTTTATCGCTCACTGTCGAGATTACCCACCTGAATTATATTTTAAAGATAACAAATGTGTAGGTGCAGTTCCTGAGTTGGTTAATGACATTTTTACCGAGCTTGGCCACAACATTATTTGGGTAAATGCTTCTTGGTTACGTTCATTAAAAGATGCTAAAGAAGGTCGGGTTGATCTACTTATTCGTCACTCGATGACACCAGAACGAGAATTGATTCTTCGTCCAATTAAATATGCCGATCGAATGAGAAAACTCTCATTTTTCAAATCACCCGCTCTAACATCAGAAATCAATTCATATGAAGATTTAGAAAAAGTGGTTGTGGGGGCGATTCGAGGTGTTTTTTATTCACCAAAATTTGCAAAGCTAGACACGAGAAGAATGATCTTCGTGGAAAAAACCGAGCAACTCGTCTCTATGCTTGAATTAAATCGAATTGATATAGCGGTTTCGTCAGCATCGCATAACAGGGAATTGTTTGAAAACCGATTCGAGGAAAGTTCTTTTTCTGATACCTTTTATAACCCTCTGTACATTAGCATCCCAAAAAGCTCTGCAGCAATGAAGCAATATGATGACGTAGCCAGTTTAATGCTGAAATACCGAAAAAATAACAATATAGACAAATACTTTAAGAAACATGGCTTAGAAATACCCTCGCAATTTTTCAATGACAGCCCCAAAAAAGAGCCGCTGCAGTAACTTTACCAATAAACCAAGCGTATCTGGACTTTCATCATTGAGTCAGACTAAGACACAATTTCAATAGCAGCAAATAAGCGACTGCCTCCATCTGACACTATTTTTCTAAATGTGTTACAAACTTCTGTGTCGTAAAGTTGCGAATAAGTGTTAAGTTCTTCAAGCACAGCCTGTAACCCAAGCGCCCCTCTATAAGGACGTGGATTAATCATCGAATCCGCTAAATCAGCAACAGCCAAAATTCGCGCACCTAAACAAATTTGTTCTCCTACTAGCCCTTTGGGGTAACCACTTCCATCCATTCTTTCATGATGCTGAAGCACCATATCAAGCACTGGCCAAGGAAAATCGATGCCAACTAATACCTCCTCCGCCCGACTCGCATGGGTTTTTATTAATGCAAATTCTTCGGTATTAAGCTTGCCACTCTTAGTCAATAATTCATTAGGTATGGCTGACTTGCCAATGTCATGAATTTGCGCAGCAATTCGGATCCCCTCAACCTCAAAAGCACTCAAACCTAATTCTTGGGCGATCATACGTGAAATAACAGCCACATTATTTTGATGGTGAGCGGTATAGTCATCATTGACTGCCAAGATTGACGAAATACTATTAATTAATTGGTACAAAAAAACATGACTTTTCATACTATTTTCCATAATTTGTTTTTTTTTGTGCCGCCCATAAAATGATTCAAAAGAGCTTAAAATACAATGGCTCACAACACAATCTATGTTTAATCACCCTAGTAAAATCTGTTCAATAATTTATGATGGTTGTTTGTTTTCACATCTAAAAAGCGATAGTTAGAACACGTCAGAGTACGCAAATAACCCCTGACTCCCGCCCGTATGTATAAACAATATATTTTGCTCAGGTGTAAAGAAACCTTGCTGGCAAAGGTCAATCAATCCTGCCATGGCTTTACCGGTATACACAGGGTCCAATAACAAGCCTTCTAATGTTGCCACTAGTTGCACTGCCCGAGTCATCTCATCGGTGCTGATACCATAACCCTCACCGTAGTAATCTCCGTTAGCCTTAACTTTACCAGCTACTTGAGTGTCATCGATTTCCATCAAAGTAAGGGTTTGTTTGAGTAAATCCTCTACTAATGTTTGTTGCGCGACACCACTACGACTGACACACATCCCCAAAACAGGGATATCTTGTTGTAAAGCAATTAATCCAGCTAAAACGCCCGCTTGAGTCCCGGCACTGCCACTGGCAACAACTATTTGATCAAATGAAAGGTGCAAGGCATGACTCTGACTCACTATTTCTGCGGCACACGCTACATAACCCAAACTCCCTAAGGCATTCGAGCCACCTAAAGGGATTAAATAAGGCTTTTTACCTTGCGCCTCTATATCTGACATAACTTGTGCTACCACCAGCTCGCTACTTTGATGTGTTTCGAGACGATGAATTTTGGCGCCACAGAGTTGATCTAACAACAGATTGCCATTTCGATAATAATCCTGACGTGGAACACCTGCGACATCTTCTAACACCAATTCACAAGCTAACCCTAATTTAGCCGCTGCAGCTGCAGTCTGTCTGGCATGATTTGACTGTAAACCACCCACTGTAATTACTGTATCTGCGCCTTTTCTAATGGCGTCAGCCATTAAAAATTCCAATTTTCGGGTTTTGTTGCCACCTCCCGCCAGCCCAGTACAATCATCTCGTTTTACCCAAATGTTGACATTTAGATAATCGGATAAGCGAGGCAACTTCTCCAAGGGCGTTGGAGAGTGACTTAAAGAAACTCGAGGAAAGTGATTTAAATAGTGCATAGCTGGTCCAGAATTCTGCGGGTAAATTGACAACTTACAACACCCTAACAAATATTGTTAGTTGTGTTTGTGCAATGCTTAAGAAGCCAACTTAGATTACAAACTATCCTAAGGGTAGACATGTCACCGTCGACATTAACTTTTGGACTCTTGTGCAGCCCTTAGCCTTTTGATAATAAATAACCCACCCAGCACAAAGGCAAAAAACAAAATGTGCAGCCACAGTTTCGGGCCAATTTGCGTATTTAATGCCGCCAAGGATGAGAGATCAGGAAATTGTTGAGTAGTGACGAGTTTTACCACCCATTCATTCGCGGGTGTGGCGATAAGTGTTGTAAACCAACCTAAAATAATAACCTGAGCAACACTCACGATCATCGAATGATTAATAGTGAAAATGCCTGTCGCAAGCAGGGCATAAAAAATTGAAACGCTAATATGTACAAACCATGATAGCAAAAGTGCTGCTATGTCACTGTAACCTCCAAGGTTGATATAGGCGGCGGCGTGTCTTGAGGTTAGGGTCGCCAAGCCAAAAAGCGGCTGCACTAAAATAAATGCAATGCTAGCAACAAGGCCAACGATACAAGCTGTAATAAGGGTATTTTTCATTAAATGTTTAACTTAAATTATTTTCTATATTGATTAGATAGCTTTAAAGCAACAATCCTTTCAAAAAAACTAATCAAAAACCTGAACGCCTCCCCTAAAGCTAAACTAATGCAGTGCCCCCCAACCTTTGGCATATCACAACCGTCATAAATGCTTAATAAAATTGTTACAAAGCCTCACTAAGATCTTGTGGTTTAAACACACACAGGAAAAAAACATGTATAACAAAAGAATAATTTCGTTAAGCGTATTGGCCTTTTTGACGGCTTGCTCAGGCGATGATGGTAAAGATGGCACAAATGGCGCAGACGGCAGCAACGGCTTAAACAGCCTAGTTAGTCATGAAACGCTAGCGTTCGGCGACACGAATTGTTCTTTTGGTGGCATTAAAATCACATCTGGTTTAGATGCTGACGCAGATGATGTGTTAGCAGACAGCGAAGTAACAAACACCACTTTTGATTGTGAGGTAAACACCGTAGGGACAGCAGGTTCACGATTGCCCTACTCAGTTTTACGTAATGATATTGAAGATGGCGCAAAACCTGGCTCTTTATTTGAAGTGCGCAACGGTGGTTACGGCTCAGACATGGTCAAACACCCCACTCATGCCAATCAATTTTATGCGTTAACCGACCGTGGACCGAATGCTGCGTATACTGGCGAACTCGGCACGGGTAAGGTATTTCCAGTTGCAGACTACATACCTCGCATCGGCCTATTCGAAATTCAAGACAACGGCGATGTGAAGATAATCGAAGAAATTTTGCTAAAACGTCCAGATGGTAGCTTTATTACAGGTTTACCTAATAGCTCTGCTTTAGGTGGCACTGGCGAAACACCTTATTCAGTTTTAGAGGATGGCACAGTTGAAGTACTTCGCGAAGACATGAGCCAAGCATACGATGCAACTAACAACCCTATTTTACTAGACGACTACGGGTTAGATGGCGAAGGCCTTGTGGCTCTTTCTGATGGTACCTTCTGGGTCAGTGATGAATATGGTCCACACATGGTGCATTTTGACATAGACGGAACTGAAATTGGACGTATTAACGCCTTTGCTAATGATGCCAGGGTAACTTTTACTCTTCCCGCAGAATTTGCCAATCGCCGTGCTAATCGCGGTATGGAAGGGTTAACAGTCACGCCTGATGAAAAAACCCTAGTAGGTATTATGCAATCCACTATGTACAACCCAAGCAGTGCTGTAAAAGCACTAGATGTAGTGCGCATCGTCACAGTCAACACAGAAACAGGCAGTGTTTCTCAATACCTATACCAGCAAGAAATAGCACAAAACTCCCAGTCTGGTATTTTTGCACTCAGTGCCACTGAGTTTGTAGTGATTGAACGAGATGGAGCATTTTTAGCCTCTAATCCCGATGCGATGAAACACTTGTATAAAATTGATATTAGCGCTGCCACCGATCTTGAGAGCATCGCTGATTCTGGCCCTTGGACTCAAGACGCGACCCTTGGCTTGACGAAAGACGGTCAAACCTTAGAAGAAGTGGTACTTAACGAAGGTTGGAGCGGTTTAACCAACATTACACCAGTAACCAAAACCTTTGTGGCTGATTTAGTAGCAGAAGTGCAATACCCTCATGACAAACTAGAAGGTATGTGGCTGATTAACGAATCTACTATTGGCGTCATAAACGACGACGACTTTGCAACTTGGGCTTCAGGTGGTGTGTTAGAACAGAAATATTTAGATGCAGGCCAAACTGTGATCGATGGGAATACCTTGTACATCCTTGAAAACCTAGATCTTTAATTAGAAGCGTAAAAGCAAACTATCGCGAAGCCTAGCTGGCTGGCCAGCTAGGCTTCGTTTTAATGTTTATTAGTGCAAAACATGGTGTGAGTTCTCTGCAAATCAAGTGTCAGAAAACAACCAACATACTACTTCAGTAGTACTCAATATTTTACCCCGCCATAAATGAAAGGCACACATCTGAGCCTATTATGTGGCGATTGTCAAAACGCTTCCCTTTTAATTCCTTGCCTATTCAAACAGGCGTAACACCCCATAACAGCTATAATTGTGAAGCACTTAGCATGTCAAGCTAATGGCCTGTGTAGTCTTTAATGGCTGACGTTTAGTTTGCATACGTCCATACAACAAAGAGGAAACTATCATGGGCAAAGCAAGCAATAAACCTGCAACTACATCACCAAGGGAATATGTATTCCATAATATGGGGACATTGTTAAAACGCACTGCCGCGGCAATGGCCAAAGAAAAATCCCTCAGTAACCAATTATCACAATTGAGCCTACATTTTGAAAACAACCAAGATAAATTGACGGAACTTGACCAGACAGCAACGGCAAGCTGGTTAGACGAAATATCGATTAATGCCTGTATTGCTTCAAATATGTTGGATGCATTTACCAAGCAAAATTTGGATTTAAGCATTTTACGATTGGATATGGTGGATACACTTATTCAGTCAATGGAAAATTTAGGACACAACCTGTCACTAGGCGCATTGAGTTTAAGTAGTGGCTGTGCTTTGTCTAAAGATCCTAAAGAAACACAAGAACTTATGGATAAAACTCATGTAATTCAGCAACAGTTTACAAATTTATCCAATAATATTGCAGCGACAACATTTGGTATGCGTTATTTTACAGGACTTGAACCAGAAGTTGCTGCACAACAGCACAGCTCGTCATCACATTGCCCATGCTGTATAGCAGCAGATAACCAAAAACCTAAGTTGGCACTTCAAAATCTATGTACTGAAAAAGGCATTCATACTCGGCTCGGCGCAGCAGGGGAAAACCTTGGTGATTATATATCTGAATTAGAAATTGATCTTGAAACACTAAAAGACCTCATTCTCGCCTTAGCTATATTTTTATTATGGCTCGCTTCGCAACCCTATTTAGCAACCAATGCAGGTGGGCCACCTTGTAATGATGAATGCACTAAGGGTGATAACTTAGTCGGTGCCACAGTCACCAATATTTCGGCAGAACCAATAACCGGATCAACACGTTCATTTCAACCCCAATGTTATGTTGATTGGGATTATTGTTGTACCAATTGGTGCCTGTTGTTTTATTGGGAAAATTTTATTGTGACAGAGACAGATGGACCACACAAATTAGGCGGTCAAGTTCGCCTAACTCAAGGTCAATCAGCCACAGCCGCAAAACGAGTTGCCATTACTCGCGGTGCTGCATTTAGGCCAACAAGGTCGTTGACCGCGCCAGCTAAACCAAGTTGTTAAAAGATGACACTTCCTTGCTGCATTTGGCAAGGAAGTTAAAATAACATCGATTGATTTTGCAGTAATCCCCTTATTGAAGATCACAGCCACACCTTCTCACAACAACGCACTAGCCGAACCTAGCTTTACAATAAATCCAACAAGTGGTCCTTAAAGGATTTACCCACCTTGATGAACCTATCCCCATTTAAACGAATAACTTTATTATCGACTGCCATTACCTGCTGTTTATTCACCACAAAGGACTTATGCACTTGCACAAATTGATGCTGGGGTAACTGTTGCAAACACTGTTTTAGGGTATTACTCACCAAAATAACCTGATCACCCTGCCATACCCTAACGTAATTACCATAGGTTTCGAGACAGCTAATATCGACCAAAACAAACTTGCGTTTTTCTCGGTCGACTTTGAGTACGATATAGTTTGGGCAGTCTGTATTACTGGGCGCTGTTGTATTTAAACGTCGTCGCACTTTGTCTAGGGCTTGGGTTAATCGAGAGGCACTTACGGTTTTTAACAAGTAGTCGGTTACGTCCAGTTCTAAACCTTCAATGGCATATTATTAATAGGCGCTGATGATGATCACTTGTGGGGTTAGTTGAGCACTTTGAGTTGCAAGTGCGAAGGTATTCATAACATAAATATCATTAACTTTGAGAAAACAAACGGAGCTGCCCTTATATTTTCTTATTTCAATTAACGCGCTTCAACATGAAAGCAAGTGAAGATAGATTGGCGTAACCAGTTAGGGATGTTAGATTCGCTGAGCATTTTTATTATATTTAAGGTTTTTTATGTTTATTGCCATTAGCCTGCATATTTTAGCGGCCACTGTTTGGGTGGGAGGAATGTTTTTTGCCTATTCCTTTTTAAGGCCAGTCGCAGCTGATGTATTAGAGCCGCCACAAAGGTTAACCCTTTGGGTTAAGGTATTCGAAAAGTTTTTTAATTGGGTCTGGTTAGCCATTATTCTATTAATTGGCACTGGGCATTTTATGATTGCTCAATTCGATGGATTAACTAACGTGGGTAAACACATTCATTTTATGATGCTCTTGGGTTACATCATGAGCGCAATATTTATGCATATTTATTTCGCCCCGTTTAAACGTTTAAAAGCCGCAGTCGCCCTAGAAGATTGGCCAAATGCAGCAAACAATCTGAACCTAATTAGAAAGATGGTATTGCTGAATTTAGTGCTTGGTTTGCTAACAGTATTCATAGCATCAGCTGGGCGTTACATCGCGCTATAAGCAACATTTAAGATAAAGTTATTAATGAGATTTGACACTATTGACGATGGTTTTCTTAGTTCACTGGCTTGGATTAGCCTTAATAAGTGGTAGAACCTGCGGGGCAGGTTCTTTCGTTTTATTCAATCACTTACTAGCTAATTACTCTTTAATTCCATTTATATTTAGCTTCTCTGCCCCGTTAACTACACCTACTCCTGCAACTTCGCATCCATAACATCATTGCCACAGTTGATAAAAATATCCAAAACACCTTTGCAACTGGTACAGAGTTAACGGTGACGTTAGTTGTTATGGGTAGCTGAGAAATTAATACAGTACTTTTGTCTGGCGTGCCAAAACGAAGACCTAAGGTAAACCCAGGGGAAAACGGATCTAAGCCAAGATTTGGGTCAATACCCAGCAAACGAAATCCGCTTACAATGCTAGAAAAGTCAAAAGAGTCGCCTGCCAGCAGATCGGCTAAAAAGTTACCTGATAAATCAAATAACTGATAAGTGAGATTATTAAACAAACTAAACTCCGGTAGATCTATACCTATTAAACCTGCGCCGTCCACCAAATAATCGTAACCAACGGCCACTTCAGGATCTAACCAGATAGCACTATCTCCCCATTCTAATACTTCATCACTATCCAATAAAAACTGATGACCAAAGCTTGTTCCAAATACCCCACTATAATTACTCGCAGCCGGCTTAAGGCTATTTTCTTGTGAGTTACCTTGCAGCGATTGAGTGGTCAACAAACTATAAGCCAAACTAGAGGGTGGCGCTTGACCATCGTGCGGGGAGCTAAATAAAGTTGTAGCCATAGACTGCCCCGCAAGCTGATAGGTAAAGCCTTGTTTAAGTGTGACCTCTAAGCTATCTGTTCCTGACACACCATCTGCTAAGCCAAACCGTGATGGGGCATAATACAAACGTTCAAACTCGCCGTTTTCGCCGTCCCCGTCTATCTGCAAGCCTACAAAATTACGTCCAGCAAAAGTATTACCTTGCAATGCAACATTGACCCTTGCTTTGGTGTCTTCGGTGACGTGAAAAGTAGTATTTACTTCTGAAACCATTCCTACTAGAGGACTGCGCTGGCCTGCGGCATTCACAGACGTAATATTCGAAGCATAACTAAACCCATCACTATTACCACTTTGATCTATAATAGCTGCGTAAGAGCCAACATTAGCGCCAAATTGGTCTTCATAGCGTATATATGAGTCTTGTACTATTTGATGGTCATTTACTGATTGACTGTTGTAACCAAGCACTGCGCCCTCGTTCGACACTGCGCCTATAGCAAGATTTAAATCGTCAATATCCATGTTTAGGTTTTCTAGGGTGACAGTCACTAGTGAAGTATGCTCTGATACAATTATCGGACCTGCCTTGATTGAACAGGGTATTAACATGGCCGTTAATAATGTCAAAATCAGTTTTTTAGTAAAATCGGCTGTGGTAATAAGCTGTTGATTAGTCTCGATATTCATAATCCTTATTCCTTATCTTTTCGTTAAAAGTCAGGAGCCATTTTGACTATTTAATGCCACTGACAGATGTTGATTAGCCATGGCAATATAATTTGCTAAGGCTTGGATAATTAACTAAGTTGAATTCACCGACGACTAACCGAATGGTTAACAGTGATTTTCCTTACTCGCTGCAGTATTGTATTGATACTTAACTACACAAAACTCACTTTATGTCGCTTTCCAATATCAGGCATTTTTGCCAAATCCTCAGGTATGTTGCACACCCTGTCGTTGATCTCTTTGAAAAATCCATGGGCATTTGCTGGTGATTCAAAGGCAAACATCAAACCTTCTTCATCACTTAAGCCGTTAAATGCGTGCACATGATTAGCTGGCACTAATACATAGTCACCCACTCCCAGCTGATGAGTTTCATCGTCAAGGCGTAATTCGATATGCCCCTTAAGCACATAAAACGCTTCATCCCAAGGATGACTATGAGGCGGTGCGCCACATCCCTTTGGTACAGTATTCAGCATGCTCGAATATTTACCTTGGGTATCTTCGCTGGTGCAGAGGTATTTGATCTGCATGCCTAATACATTTAACCATTCACCTTGATGCTTAAGTTTTACAATAGCGTTACTAGTCATGGTGTTTATCCTGTTTTTTTCATCTAGTACTGGATAGAATACTAGCAGTGACATACAATAAGTCAAGGTGACATAACATATGACATTTAGAATGGAAACACTGAACGACAAAAAAGCCTCCTTTACCAAAAACCTGCTACTAGAGGCTGCTCGCGAACTATCAGAAACAACAGAAGTGTGTGATATCAGTTTTAAACTGGTTTCAGATCATGCAGGCATTTCCCAGCGCACTATGTTCCGCCATTTTAATACCCGTGAGGAATTTCTAGATACGTTTACTACTCGGGAATACAACGAACTCGATTTGCCTGAAATTCCAGACTGCATAGATAAGCTCTCAAGCTATGTCGCGCAGGTGTATCAAAAATTTGAAGAACAACCACGTCGAGTAGCTGTATTACTGAGCGCTGATTTGTTACCTCGAGTAATAAGCACCGCAGCGAAAGCGCGTTTTGAAACCATGGAACGTCTATTCACAGAGGCTTTTCCATCTTGTGCTCCAAGTGAAATTTTAAAAACCACAGCCAATATACGTTATGTCACCAATGCCTCAAGCTGGCGTTATTACCGTAAAAACTTTAATTTTGACCTTCAAACAAGTATAGAGTGCGCACAAATGATAGTGACTCAAAGCTTAAACCACTTGAAGAATATGAATACCAAATAGGTAACTGGAAATGATTTGACTTCAGAAAAAGAATACAAAAAAACTGCAAATATAAAGCGTCAAATTGTTTTATTTTCAACCATTAGGCTTAGACTCTCCTGGTTCTGGCACATCGTCCTTACTTACGTCCTGTTCTTCGGCTATGTCTCTCGCCCAGTTATGGTCAGAAGCATCAGAGTCTAACCCCTGCTGATCAGCCCCTTTTATAGGAGAAAATGTCAATCTAGTCAGTAAAGCAAAATGGTCAGATCCGATCGAGGGTAATCGTTTGATGGAGTTTAAAGTAAAATGATGACTGTGAAATAGGTGATCCAATGGCCAGCGTAGAAAAGGATAATCCGCATGAAAAGTGTTGAACATACCACGCCCCACTCGCGGATCTAATAAACCACTAATTTTACGGAAAAGGCGCGTTGTGGCTGACCATGCTACATCATTAAGATCGCCCGTTACTATGACTGGTTGATCACTTTCAGCAACACTCCGGGCCACAATCACTAACTCGGCATCCCTCTCAGCTGACTCTGGATTTTCAGTAGGACTAGGAGGGGCTGGATGGAGAAAGTGCATGCGAACCCTAACGCCTGAACGTAACCTCAATGTTGTGTGAATGGAAGGAATTGCTTCCTCAACTAAGTAAGAGATTTCCTGATCGTCTAAAGGTAATATTGAAAAGACATGCATACCGTAAAGGTTGTCCAGCGGGCATTTCACACTGTAAGGCATATCAGCTTCAAGTACTTTGAGCTGATCTTCCCACCACTGATCAGATTCCAGTGTCACGAGAACATCGGGGTGATGTTCTTTTACCAACTGCAGTAGCAGATGTGCATTTCGGTTAGGTGTTAGGACATTGGCCGTCAAAATGCTGATTTGATTTTCAATGCTGCTGCCTGCCTTCTTAACCTCGGCACGCCACAAGAATGTATAAGGTAAAATCCACCATAATTGCCAAATCAAACACAGAGTTGCGATTGAAATTAGTAGCCAAGTTAACAATGATTGTAAATTAAGAACCAAAAGTTCGGCAACAAGTAGAGTAGCGATGAGAATTGCAAATTGTAGCCGTGGAAAGTCCATCCCTCTGATAATCCAGTGCGGATGACGTGAAAGAGGAAGTAACGTCACCAGCAAGGCTAATGCAGTACACAAAACAAATAATAATGTCATGTCGCAGTCCTACGATTCTTTGGTTTTGATATCTATTTCAAATTTGATTCCGGATAACTTGCAGCATCCCTAACAGCCGCTAAGTCCTCTTCTATATCAAGGACTTTACATGCCCGCTTCAAAGCTAACTCTCTGTGGTACCGAGCCGCTTTCCGAATGGCCTCACTGCTAAGTGATTCAAGAGAGCTCAGTGCCTTTTGTAAACGAACGCAAACCTCTATCGCCCCAGCACCATCTCGGGCTATGGACGTAAAAGCGTCGTCGAACATATCAGATATTGAAATCTCTGGCACAGCTATTCGGTCATACTCAGTCTGCTGCTGACTCTCTGTATTAGAGGGCTCATCAATACGAGAAATTAAACGTACTAATGTTCCAATTACTTTTATCGCTGTACCTGAGTCGTTGACTGCTGGAGATAGAGCTCGAGCTGCAATTTCAGATAACGCGACTAAACCAAATCGAGGATCATCTTCGAACGTACGGTCATTTCCAATATGGAACGACTCGATCAGGCAAGTACAGTCCAGTCCCGACAGTTCGCCTGATGGTATGATTACGTTGGCCAACGCCTGATTGGGTGAAGCAAAAGTACCGGGCAATGCCGACACGACTATCCGCGCGTCAACCTCCTCGGCCCAGACTTGAATTGACGCCATGTCGATATGCTGTACATAGCCAATTTTCGATGCATACACGGCTTGCCCTGATGCCGAAGATGCTGATATAGATATGCCGCCGAGAGTCGGCTTATCTCGCCTTCTTATCAGAGAGCTTTCCGTCGCACTTTCAACCTTGTCAATAGTCGAACCAATTCGCCCCAATCTCGCAATGCTGTCGACCCAACGCACAAAAGTCACTATTACCACAGCGAATACAAACACCGTCAGAACAAAAAGAACAAAGAGGCCTGCTTTGTCATAGAAAGCATTTTTCACGGCTGTCAGCGCTACGACACTAAAAATGAATGTACCAACAAATGTAGAAAGAGCATTCTGTGACACGTCATCGGCAAGCACTAGGGCAAAGGAGCGTGGAGTCGCTGAGCTGCTAGCAGCGGCGTACGCTGATACCATAGATGCGACCGAAAAAGTGGCTATTACCAACATGCTGGCCGCCATAAGTGAGAGCAAAGTTTCAACAGAGTCCTGTGCAACTATAGGGACAAGTTTCGCTGACTCAGAGCCATCTATAATTTTTGCCGCAAAAACCACGGCAATCGATAGTAAACAAACCGCCAATGGGCGTACCCAAAGCCGCTCACCAAAACGACTGAACAGAAATCGAAGGCGGTCTAACGAAACTAATGAAGTCATGATATTAACCTATGTGCTGTGTTACGTTTGTTAACCAATATTCTGTATATGTAATTGCTCAGCTTAATTTTAATCGCCGTCGTTATAACTACTTAACACTCGATTTGATGACAGACCTGCGGGGTCTCCCATAAGTTCAGCCGCTGTCAATAGTGCGATAAAGTCCCGAGTGCTTTTAAGCAAACATTACAGTTTGTATGCACTGTCGCGTGTCCCGGTTTTCATTCGCTACTATGTTTTTCTATTGGTAGTGCTGAATAAAATATCCGCAACAGTCACCCTTTTGGCTCAAGTCCTCGGCCTGTTAAGGACAATTTCCCTACGCACATTGTACACCACAAAAACACCGTTACCCATATTATCCAAAGCCATATACGCTCAGAGCTAGTGGCTAGGCTTTCTCTTTCCAGACCCAAGTCAACTTAACATGCGGGTAAATAAAAAAGCCCGGTATCCCCCTTCAATCAGAGAACAACTCTGTAACGATTTTATGGGCGCGGCTCTAATGGCCACAAATCCATTACGCTTCTGTTTCTTAAGCTCATAAAAACGACTGGCTTTTGCAGCGAACCGCACAAGAATGAGCCGCTTCCGAGAAACCCATGACAAATAATGATTGCCTGCGTTTCAAAACAATGAACTGGCCTCCCAGGAATTACTGCAAAAGACCGCAATAAAGTTAAATTAATATTTTAAGAGAAAACTCAGATAAGGATTTCAACAGTTATGACCCAGAAGGTCCTACCGTATATGATGAGGACGATAATTCTATGATGCAAATCAAAAATTGTTGTCTATAGTTTGACCTACAGTTAAGGAATAATTAAAACAAGGAAATGTTATGTACTCTCGTCTTGTAACCTCCGCACCAAAATACCACCAAACATATAAAAGAATATCTCAACGTTTACACAATTGTAATATTGAACTCGATGATTATGTTGGAAGTGACTTACATGTTTATGAAAGCACATTAGATGGAATTACATTCAAACTCAAAAGTCCCATGTTATATGTCATGGATTTTGAAAAATCGCTTACACTTGCAAGAAAATATAGAAACCCTGCATTTAGATCTAAAAAATTAAATGATGAACATTGGCCATTCATGATGTCATTAGCCGCGACCAATGGTCTAGGTTTTAGGGAAATTCAATATCCATTTTTGAGTGAGATGGATTTATCAGCGAAGGCTATGAATAATGGCAAAACGCTAAACATAGCCAAGCTCGATCGCTCATTTGGAGCTCAATTTGGTGACACCATAATCAATATGAATAGCCAATCACTTCATTGCGCAATTGATTATAGTGGTGAACATTGCAGCATTCATATAGACGAAACAGGATTTGTGATTGGTGGACTTGATGGGGATGTAGTGCTTAATCCAGAATTAATTCGTCATACACTTGTAGAGCTACTATGGAAAGACAAGCTAAAAGTACCAAAAGGGATTGAACTAGTCACACCATCAGCTTCAAATGATTACGATAGAATTGGTTTACGAACAGACTTTTCGATTTTGAACAAAAAAACCATCAGTGCAGAACAAAGTTGTAGCGTTCATTCTGGGCTTGGATGCGCTGTCACAATGTCACTAATTGGAATGTTCTGAGACACCAGCTACACTTGATCGGCTCTGACACCCAGATCGTAGTTACAGCAATGCGAAAAGTGTCTCGTTAACTTGCATAACACGCTTAGTGAGACACTCACTGTAACAAAAACAGTAAACACCAGTGAAATCATTAATCTACGAAAACACACAGTGGTGCAGCTACCAAAGATGTAATAAGCGAAGCCGATGCTTTTGCCTTCGAGCGGCACTTTTTGCTGCTGTAGGCAAAAAGTAAGTCGCATCGAAGGGATTCGGTGTGAAAACTGCCAAGCGGACGCCGGGCGGGAAGGCAGTAAGCGTAAGCGCATGCTTTTAAATGCTGCAGGCAAAAGTAGGTCGTACAGCTAGGATGACAATAAGCACAGTGCATAAGCGTTAACAGAAAAGTGTATAAATATTTTAAAATGAATTTAAGATCATAGATTGAAAAATCACTATTCAATAAACTTATCAATTTAAAGAATTTACAGATGACCTGAATTGATTAGGCTGTTTTTATCGGTGGGTTGCGTAGAAGTTACCTCAAGAATAAGGTATCGCTTCGCTCAGTATTTTGTTTCGATAATTCTACACGAAAAATGGTGCCCAGGGCCGGACTTGAACCGGCACGTCCTTACGAACGAGGGATTTTAAATCCCTTGTGTCTACCAATTTCACCACCCGGGCATCGAGAGGTACTTGTATTTCTACAAGCTGGTATTGCTAAGCGTACATGGAGGCGGAACCCGGAGTCGAACCGAGATACACGGATTTGCAATCCGCTGCATAGCCATTCTGCCATTCCGCCATTCCGCTGTATACGTTTTGTAAAACATTTCTATTTTACGCAAATTCTTCAAACAAGAAAGAATTTGGAGCGGGAAACGAGATTCGAACTCGCGACCCCAACCTTGGCAAGGTTGT
>NZ_CAXBNC010000027.1:0-59835 GCF_963977085.1 uncultured Paraglaciecola sp.
CTTTTGGCTTTTGGCTTTTGGCTTTTGGCTTTTGGCTTTTGGCTTTTGGCTTTTAAGAAGCTAGTTAATCAAACAATACTTAGAGAACGGACAATATGACCAGACAAAATATTTTAATTACCGGTGCCAGTTCTGGCTTAGGTAAAGGAATGGCCATCGAGTTTGCCAAAATGGGCAGAAACCTAGCTTTATGCGCCAGAAGAATGGAAAACCTAGAAGAACTTAAACAAGAATTATTGAGCATTAACCCTGATATCAAAGTGTTTATTCGCGCTTTAGATGTCAACGACCATGACCAAGTATTTACAGTGGTCAAAGCCTTTGCAGAAGACTTAGGTGGTCTAGATCGGGTAATAGTGAATGCCGGCATGGGCAAAGGCGCCTCGATAGGCACTGGGTATTTTCATGCCAATAAACAAACCGCTGTGACCAACTTTGTTTCCGCTTTAGCCCAGTGCGAAGCCGCCATGGAAATATTCCGTAGCCAAAACGCCGGCCATTTAGTGACTATATCTTCTGTTAGTGCCGTGCGTGGCGCCCGCAGAGCGATGACAGTGTATGCAGCCACTAAAGCTGCGTTAAGTTCACTTACAGAGGGTATTCGCATCGATGTGCTCAACACGCCGATTAAAGTCACCACTATCCATCCGGGATTTATTCGTACTGAGATCAACGCAAAAGTAAAAGCGGTACCCTTTATTGTGGACTTAGAAACAGGCTGCAAAGCTATAGTCAAAGATATCGAAAAAGAAGTCGCCAATAGTTTTGTACCCAAATGGCCTTGGGCATTGTTTAGGTACCTAGCCCGTATCGCACCATTAAGTCAGTTAGCCAAAATGAGTTAAGCAAAACGATAGCTACGAGTTGCGAGCTTCTAGCCACGAGCTAAAAGCTAAAAAATGTAGTGAAATAAGGAACAAAACCCAGATGACGGATTCGTTTTTAACTCAAATCATCATGCCGCTAGTGTTAGCTCTTATCATGTTTGGTATGGGTTTAAGTCTTACCAAACAAGACTTTCTAGAGCTAGGAAAAGAGCCTAAACCTGTGGCTGTAGGGTTATTTGGGCAGCTGCTTCTATTACCACTTCTGGCCTATGGCATCGCTATTTTCTTTGATTTATCAGAACATTTAGCGGTAGGCATTATGATACTTGCGGCATGCCCTGGTGGCACTAGCTCCAATATTCTCAGTCAATTGGCCAGAGCAAATCTAGCGCTGTCGGTCAGTTTAACGGCCGTCACTACCTTAGTATGTGTTGTCACTACCCCACTTATCATTCAGTTTGCTATCGAGCAATTTAACGATACTGCCACTACAGCGTTTTCTCTGTTAAGTACCACGTTAGGGCTTATTTTTATCACCTTAATTCCTGTACTAATAGGGATCATGGTCAGGCACAAATTTGCGACCTTAGCGATGCGCAGTGAAGCATTTTTTAGGCACCTTTCCAGCGCTTTTTTAGTACTAATGATAGTTGCTATCACCTACCAAGAACGAGAAAATTTGCTTGATTCTTTTGTATTGGTATCTGAAGCGGCTTTCTCACTGAATATTTTAGCAATCGCGACTGGAGTGTTGCTAGGGATAATATTTAAACTGGTTAAGCGTGACGCAGTGACACTAGGTATAGAGGTGGGGGTGCAAAATAGCTCTATGGCCATACTGATCGCCATCAGCTTTTTAGATCGCCCCGATTACGCCATTGCGGCTGGCGTGTATGGCCTAGCGATGTATTTAGGTGCGGGATTATTAATTATTGGTTCTAAACGATTTCCAAAGTGGAAGTAATGATTTTTAATTTAATTGCCTGGCAAACCTTTACCCAATAATATGACTGGAACAACCCGCAATGACTTTCCCTTGTGGGTTGAATTCAAAGGTTTCAATTACCATTGTTCGAGCAATGCTTTCATAAAACACACTCACCGATGTCACACTACAAAACACATTCAACAATTTAAACTCTAAGGGCGGCTCAGAACTCAGTGCCTTTTGCCAATAGGGGCGCACGTTTTCTTTACCCACTAAGGTCCCTGATTTAACTCCCATTCGTTGCACAATATAAGGTGAAGTCATCGAGAAGTTATCATCATACAAGGCGAACACTTTATCGATGTCACCTGAATTAAAAGCACTAATCCAATCAGATGCAAAATTGACAGCCCATTGTTGGTTTATCATTTAATATTTGCCCTCATTAGGATTAGTGCATGTTGTGATCGTTTAAATTATCCGACCCGTTTCATGGCACAGATTTTATTGCCAGCAGGATCACGAAGATAGGCTAAATATAACTTCATTGTTCCACCATCACGGACACCTGGAGGATCTTCACAAGCTGTACCACCGTTAGCTAAACCAGCCGCATGCCATGCAAGGCCTTGCTCTTCGTTTTCAATAGCAAACCCCAAAGTACTGCCATTACCGTGACTGGCAGGCTCACCATTAATTGGCACACTTAATCCAAACACTCCAGTTTTAGTGAAATAGAAACACCGACCTTTTGGATCAATGCTACCTTCTTCATAGCCCAAAGCACCTAAAATGGCATCGTAAAACTTCTTTGATGCTTGTATGTCATTAGCACCTAACATTACGTGACTAAACATTTAACGCTCCTTAATTTCAATTGATAATTCACTTACCAGCAGTGTACTCATTATTTCCAAAAAGAAGAATTATTCATTGTTATGAACTGTTGTAAGTTTTATGAAGTGAAGTGTGTATTTAGATTGGATAACTATGCATTTCTGCGAGTCATTATGGAATTGTGACTCAACCCTTTTAAATAGTATTTTTACACTCTGACATCTTCAGATTTTGTTTCGTCGCGACAAAATCCTCTATTTTTCTATTCACCACCTTAGCTTGATCCACACTGATAAAGTGACCACTGCCTTGAATGATTTCAGCTTGTATACAAGGTATAATTTTAATGGCGCGGTCGACACTATCCTGACCATTAAATAGGTCATTGTCGCCCGCCAGAAATAACACTGGCATGGTGAGTGTGGACAATTGCTCATCGTTGAAAGGTTGCATATCCATTAACAATGGTGAAGTGTCTGCGGTTGAGATGGTTCTAAAAAACTGATCAATATACATTTGCTGGATGCCGTCTACATTGCTAGACAGGGTGGCTAAATTATTACGTAAACCTTCACGTTGTGGATTAAACGCGTATATCAAGTTGGAAATAATATCTACGCTAGGATCTAGCCAAGTTAGAGTTTGTGCGGGACTTAACAGAATCAGTTTGTTAATTTTTTCCGGTTTGGCCAATGCTAGATTGGTGGCTATCCAGCCGCCTTGTGATGCACCCACAAGGTTTATTTTTTCAAGTTTAAGAGCGTCAAAAACTTCAAAATACCAAGATATAACAAATTCAAGTGAATCTGTATCATGATTTGGTTTTGATTTTCCCGGCCCTAAAATATCATCTATGGCATAAACCCTGTGGCTTGCGGATAACGCCTTAACATTGGGATACCACATGGTGGAGTCAGCGTTCATACCGTGCAGTAATACAAGTGTTTCACCATCGGCAGGCCCAGAAACAATAATATGGGTGGTGCCATTGGAAGTGGGCAGCTTTAATTCACGATAGGGTGTCTCCCATAAAGTGAGCACACGACTATAGAGTTCGTCTTGACTAAGACTTTCGGGCGCACGCTTTATTAGGTCATGGTATTCTGAACTTTTATCTGGCAGGCCATAAACTTTAGTAAGGTCGTCATTAAAGCGACCTCGCTCGCAAGCTGTCAGTAAAGATGCAACAACAATCAATAGTGACATGCAAATTCTCAAGACGGAGTACCTCTTTATTGGTTTTTTTATTGTGATAGCTAAGCGGGAGTTAGAGCATAAACACTATCTGTGACCTAAGCAATTAACAACAACGTTACTCAGTCGCCATTTATGAAACAAAACTGGCTATGCAAATAGCTTGTGGCAAATTTGAGAAGGGGGTTGTAGAGGCTGGTATCTCTCAGAGACTCATTACAGTATCCGTTCGGTTAATTTATCTATTTTATTAAGTCAGGTCTCTGATAATCTACTGGCTGTTATCAAAACACCTATATTACAATCCGCCGAATCTGTTCATTACAAGAGAATACTTCATGAGTAAATCCTATTACATGCTTTTGGTCACTTTGGTTTGCGCACTACTTGGGTGCCAAATTGCGGACCAAGACAAACAACTCGCGAGCCCAGACAGGCTTGAGATTAATGCCATGACCTTTAATATTCGTAATGGCCTTGCCCAAGACGGTGAAAATCATTGGGAAAAGCGCAGTCATCTAGTGACAGAGACTATTATTGCCAACAATCCAGATGTCATTGGCGTACAAGAAGCGTTTCGTTTCCAATTAGATGTGCTCAATAATGCGCTACCTCACTATGCAGAGGTAGGAGTGGGCCGCGCTGGCGGCATTAATGATGAATATTCAGCTATTGTTTACCGTACAGATCGCTTTATTCTTGATAAAAACGCCTTTGGTACCTTTTGGTTATCCGATACTCCGGATGTACCTTCTAAGCACTGGGGTAACGATATTCTGAGGATCTGCACATGGGCGAGGTTGATCGATAAAGCCACAGGGCAAGCATTTTATATTTACAACACCCATCTAGATCATCAATCACAATTATCAAGAGAAAAAAGTGTGCGATTGATCACTCAGGTCATTCAATCACGTTCCCATCAAGACCCTTTTATATTGATGGGAGATTTTAATGCTGGTGAAGACAATGAGGCCATTGAGTATCTTTTAGGTAAAACTAAAGATGCCGATTCATCACCACTGCCAATGTTAGACAGCTACCGAATTGTTCATCCGAACGCGGCGCGTGTTGGTACATTTAATGGTTTTGTGGGTGACCAAACGGGGGCGAAAATCGACTATATTTTTGTTGCACCTGATGTGGATATTAGTGACGCAGATATAGTCACAAATCACACCAATGGCCGTTATGCATCAGACCATTTTGCAGTGACTGCTCGCATACAATTTTTGTCGACTAAGTTCAATCCTTAATGAGCGAACTTAAGTGAAAAACACACAATCAATCAGCGATTTTGCTGCGACAAACCAACCCAAATTATTGACCTTCATTAAAATCCTGGAGAAAAGCGTATCAACACCACAAATAAATTAGCCGCTGCAGGCTCCAGTAGTTTTCAATTTACTGGCGTTGATACTGTGCAGTTACATTGTTATCAATGGCTGCCTGCTGGAGACATCAAGGCAGTGATTCAAATCGCCCATGGCATGGCCGAACATGGCGCTAGGTATGCGCGCTTAGCAGCTTGTTTAAACGCCCAAGGGTTAGCCGTCTATGCTAATGATCATCGGGGCCATGGAAAATCCATACAACACGGGCAGGCACTTGGACATATGGCTGACGAAGATGCCTGGAACAAGGCGGTTGATGATCTGGATAAGCTCAACACCGAGATCCGTAGTCGCCATCCTAATACACCTATTATTCTGCTTGGTCATTCTATGGGTTCCTTCCTAACGCAATCTTATCTAAGTAAATATGGCGAAAACATCGCCGCCGTGGCCTTATCAGCCAGTAATGGCCCACCGGGAGTCCTTGGTAAAATAGCGCAATTGATTATACGATTCGAAAAATTAAGGTTCGGCAAACAGGGGCACAGCGCGCTTATGTCAGCCATGACCTTTAAAGCGTTTAACAAGGCATTTAAACCAAACCGCACTGAGTTTGACTGGTTAAGCCGCGATAATGCTGAAGTGGATAACTATGTTGCGGATCCTCTGTGTGGATTTGAATGTTCGGTTGCCAGTTGGCAAGGTATGTTAGATGCATTAACCAGCATCGCCTCGGATCAAACGCTTGCTGTTATGGATAAAAGCAAAGCCATTTATGTCATTAGCGGCACTGACGATCCCGTTGGTGAAAAAAGTAAAGGGGTGAAGCGCTTACTCGCGGCCTACAAAAAACACAATTTCATAAATGTTACCCATAAATTTTACACCGAAGCGCGGCATGAACTTTTTAACGAGACCAATCGTGATGAGGTCACTAATGATTTTATCGCCTGGGTAGAAGCGACTTTATTACTCGAATAAATAAACAAAATAGGACTTCTATTTCTTCACTCGTTATAGTTGAAGCGCTTGCCCCTAATCATGTATTAGCCAACACTAAGGTTATCGCTATTTTATTTATAACCCTTTGATTATGCTGCCCTTAATATGGAATTTTGAGGCAACAACAAAGCTTAATAACCTCAAGTTGGATTAGGCTGTAGTTATGGAATTGCGGTTTTTCGCTAATATTTGCCTCTATTCTTGGTTTTTTTCGAAGATTTCGATTTCGAAGGCTAGAATAACAAGTATCTTTTCTCGATCAGGAAAATTTAATGCAAGCCCTGTTGAGCCTTTTACTAGGGTGTGTACTGACCTATGCGGTCCTGGAATTGGGTTATTCACCGCCCACCATTTTGGATTTACCCAATAAGGTAAAAGCCATCCCTGAACAATTAATTGCCTCAAGTTTTATTGAAGACCCTAAGGCAGACCTAAAACAAAAACAAACCGCTATTGCCATTATGATCAAAAATAGCAGTCAATATTTTATAGAAATTGATAATGCCTCAAATAACCAGTTTACCCATGCTGCTATAAATAAAATTACCGATCACAAGCTCCTATTGATCAAAAGCTACACCCTAGAATTTGCAAACTTGTTGGAGAAGAACACTTACCCTAGTTTAAGAAAACATTTAATTGAGCGTTATAAAACCACATCGGTGACCGAGCTAAAAATACAGATAATGAAACACAAGATTGCAGAGGATCCATTTGTGTATGCAGAATTGAAAAGGCGTTATCCTGGGAGAACTGACGAACAAATTGTTAGACGCCTTCTAAACTTGGCGGGGGAGTAATTACTCGTTGTAATTAAATTATCTAACAGGACATTGTAAGAGGATAAGACAAAAGACTTTACAGAGATGATTACAAGTCACTATGGGAATTCTTTGTCATAATTTCACCAGTATTGAATACTGGAAAAACAAAGAGCAAGAGCCAAGCCCTATGTAAAATTTATGCTCTATACAAAAAACATCACTGCCAACCAGCCAACATAATTGACGCCCGTAAACAAGATGGTTGATAGTTAGGTGTTAGCGCTGATGTGAAGGTTAAACCTTTGCTTGCAGCCATTTTTCATATGAAAAAGTAAAACCATTGTTAACTAACCACTGCTCAGCTTCTTCAAGACTTTGGGTATAAAACTGATGTTCTGCATTGTAACTAGATACATCGCCAATAATACTTTTTTGCATCTCAAAACGGCATAAAGTGACTTCATGTGTTTGGTTATTGGCCGCACACCAATCATATATTTCCTGAAAGCCTTCAAAAGCTTCAAAGGTTGGCATGATCCAATTGCGAATATCAACAACTGCTGCCCATGGTTGATGTTTAATAGCATCAACCAGTTCTTGGGTATCTTTTAGCACTTTTTTAACTGTACTTGTTGACCACACACTACTCATCTCTACGCACAATACATTACCAACTAAATGTAGTTGATATAGCTCCTGTTTTGTATTTGTGGACACGTTATTGAATTCCTAGTTTTCTTGAGACAGCCCATTAATAATATAAAGTTAAAAGACCAAACTGCCATAACAATATTAAAACAATGCCACATCAGCAATAACTTTGATAGCGTCTAAACACTTATCCTTGAAAAGCCGAGTCGTTTTCAACCTTAATGTTGGTCGTTAAGTTACAAGCCTTAACGTAATAAACCAAAGACAACTTTGTTGTCAGACTATTCAAACTTCAATTGTCACTAAATTCGTGCTAAATTTTGTATACATTTATAAATATGAATACAAAAATGAGATTTAACACTTTTACTTCTGACATTAGCTTCTCAGCCATCAGTGCCGGTTTTATAGCGGTTTTAGTGGGTTATGCTAGCGCTTGGGTGATAGTGTACCAAGCCGCTATTGCCGCTGGGGCGAGTCAAGAGATGATCGACTCTTGGATTTGGGCTTTGGGTCTCAGCATGGGCTTAGGTTGCTTAGGTTTATCACTATATTATCAACGCCCCATTATCATTGCTTGGTCTACGCCTGGGGCTGCCTTGTTGGCCACAACTCTCAGTGGCAATAGTATTGGCGAAGCCATAGGTATTTTTGTATTTGTTGCGGTCTTAACCTTGTTAACCGGGATATCTGGTTGGTTCGATGCGTTAACCAGACGTATCCCTTTGCCTTTAGCGTCGGCAATGTTGGCAGGCATATTAGTCCAGTTTGGCTTAAGTATTTTTACGTCCTTGCAAAGCGACCCGTTAATGGTGGGGATCATGTTAGTGACTTTTTTATTCGCCAAAAGATGGCTACCACGTTACTCAACAGTAGCGGTATTGATAGCAGGGTTTATATGCGCCTACTCCTTTAACCTAATCAACTTAGAGCAAGTTAAATGGTCCCTCGCTATACCCGTCTGGACCTGGCCAGAATTCAATTTGAGTTTATTAATAGGTGTAGGATTACCCCTATTTGTCGTCACCATGACATCACAAAATGTGCCGGGAATAGCAATTTTACGATCTGCTGGTCATAACCAAGCACCAGTGTCTCCGATACTAAGTTGGACAGGCGGATTAAACTTAGTGTTCGCGCCTTTTGGTGCCTTTACTCTAAACTTGGCGGCTATCACCGCAGCCATATGTGCCAGCGAAGAAGCCCATCCAGATCCAGACAAACGTTATATTGCTGGTGTATTCGCTGGGGTCTTTAATATATTGGCAGGTATTTGTGGTGCCGCTGTGGTGAGCTTATTTGCTGCTTTCCCTGCCGCCATGATTGCTGCATTAGCAGGCTTAGCCTTGTTAGGCATTATTAGCGCCAGTTTACAATCGACCTTCGAGCAACCCGATTATCGCGATGCCGCCTTGATTACTTTTTTAGTTACTGCCTCTGGGGTATCCTTTTTTAATATCGCGTCGGCATTTTGGGGCATTACTATTGGGCTTGGTACACTTGCCATTGGCCGCTATGGGAGAACCTAATAGATGACAGATAAACAACCCGCTGAAGCTCTTTATCAACAATTAAAACAAGATATTCGTGATAACAAGTTACCTATAGCATGCCCTTTAAAGCAAGAGCAACTTGCAGCTGACTATGGGGTCAGTCGTATTCCTATTCGGGATGTATTACAGCGCCTAAAAAATGAAGGGTGGCTAACACAATGTGGTAAGCGTGGTGTAATGGTGCACCCATTAAGCGCAACCGAAGCAGAAGATTTATACTTAATGCGAATGTATTTAGAGCCACTTATCCTGAGTCATGCTATACCAAAACTCAATCACCAAATTTTGGGAAAGGCCACCGACATTCTAGAACGACTCGACCAACCAAAGTTAAGCATAGCGCAACATGGCGAGTTAAATTGGCAATTCCATGCCTGCCTTTATGAAGCGGCAAAAAGACCTACCTTGTTCAACAATATTGCCAACCTACATCAACTTTGTTCACGCTACATTGGCTTTCATTCAGTTGAGTTAAATTATGAAAAAACCAGCCAACAACAACATTATCAATTATTAGAAGCCATAAAAGCCAAACAAGTCTCAGAAGCAAAATCTATTTTACAACAACATATTAAAGCCGCTGGACAAGTCATGGTGAAGTATCTCAAACACTCCAAAGAACTATGATCCATAGGGGCAGCAACATATTTAACTTTGCCTTATAATCACTGCCGAACTTGCTGATTTGGCCATAATGCCAGTGCCACTCCTAGCAAAATAACCATAGCAATTAAGCTAAATCGGATACTGGGGATTTCTGCCGCAAATATGCCACCGCCAACTGCTGCCAAAACGGGTACCGACAACTGTACAACCCCACCTTGTGTAGCGGTTAATCCTCGCAATGCAATATACCAGATAGCATAGCCTCCCCCTGAAGTCACAGCCCCTGACATAATTGCCAGCCAAACCCCATTACTGCTTAGTTGTGGTGTAGGTCCAACAAAAAACGTAACACTAAGAACCAGTAAAACCAGTGGCAAGGTACCGATAAAGTTATAAGCTGTACGTTTAATGGGATCGAGACTGGAGTGACGGCCTCGCAATGAATAAACGCCCCAACAAATACCAGACAAACACATAAGCGCTGCCTCTAAGGAAGGAGGCGCGGACGCGCCGGGTAACAGCAATGCAATAAATCCCACTAAAGCAACAGTGATGCCTAGCCATTGAATAGTTGAAGGCCTTTCCCCACTTATCACGCCATAACCTAACATCGTAAATTGAACTGCGCTAAAGAGTATTAAGGCCCCGAGTCCCGTAGGTAAAAATAAATACGCCAATGAAAACGCTAAGGCATAACCAAACAAACTAATAATCGAGATAAGATCCCAACTGATTGACTCTTTTTCTGACGTTTTAAAATACACAAGCAACCCCAAAAACATCGCGGCCGAAACCAGACGAATATGGGTAAAACTAAGGGCATCTATACTCCCATCTAACAGGCCTAAGCGAGTTAATACCGAGTTTGCTGCAAACGCAATCATTGCGATGATAGTTAAAATAAGTGTATTCAATGACATGAGGTAACCCTTGTTATCTGGCGTGTCTTTATTGCTATAGGGAAAAGAGTACTGATAAATGGCCCACTAATAGTTAACGCAGAGTTAAATATTAGCGGGCCATTTATTAAATTAATCAGTTAGCGTTAGTGCTCGGTCTCTAAAAAATCAAAACCTTCGTTAGAATACATTAAGAACTCACAGGGCGTAGCTGAAACACAGGCTGTCACATGCTTTTCGCCCGCTTTCACTGCCCAATAAGATCCCGGTATCATAACCGGAGGATCCGTTTCCCCTCTAAATGGGTTAGTCATTTCCCCTTTTAATACAACAGCTCGATAACTATGGGTGTGAGTATGTTCAGGTGTGGCAAAGTGTGCAGGAAAACTCCCGAAAGTACCATGTGGTCCTGTTTCTCGACTACCATACGCATCTGCAAACGAAACCGGCCCCATCATAGGTATGAAGGTTTTATCTTCTTCTTTAAGTACTTTGGACAAAGTATCATCTTTGGCATAAGCCCCTACTGCCCCCACAACAAGGGTGGCAACCAATATGGCTTTATAGATTAATTTCATTTTTTCTCCTAGGTTATTGCGACAATTCGCCTTGAAGTGCAATTTACTTGAGTGGTTATTTGAATGTAAGTATTGAAAGTCCATTAAAATAGACTCATAGTCCTAAACTATAAAATAACTACGTACTGGTGATTTATTAACATCTCAGATCCATTAAGCGATATTCTTGATTTGCTGGGTGTGCAAAGTTCGGTCTATTTTCAAAAAGACTTTTGCGCCCCTTGGGGAATGCGAGTTGAGAACACAGGTTTTGCGCAGTTTCATATTATTGTGCGCGGTATTGCCACTGTGAGTTACGAAGACAAATTACACCACCTGAGTACTGGGGATGTGATCCTTTTCCCTAAAGGTGCAGCGCATACTATATGTGATGCAACAGAAAGTTCGGTGAAGTCGGGACAAGAAGTGCTCTTAGCCCATGAACGCGGCGAAGAGTTATTTGCATCTTCAGGACGAGCGACGCGAATGATATGCGGACACTTTGATTATGATTTTGGCTATAAACATCCATTGATCCAAGAGTTACCGGATATAATCGTCATTCGTGCGGAACGTTTGCCTGATACCTATAATTTAATGGGTCTTCTCAACATTCTTATTGCCGAATCAATCCAACCTAGACCGGGCAGTAACGTACTTATACGGAAACTTTCCGATGCCTTATTAGTCTCTATTTTTAGGGCTTATTTCGAGTTAAATAAAGATCAGCTAGGCTTTCATAATGGTTTACGTGACGCCCGAATAGCCCGTGCGGTATCTTATATCCACCAGCAAGATTGGTCTGATTTGGGTCTCGAACGACTCGCAAGCTTGGCTGGCATGTCACGCTCTGCTTTGGCACATAGTTTCAAGAAAATGCTCGGGTATTCTCCAGGTGAATACGCCACGCGCTGGCGACTATTAAAAGCCGCAGCCATTTTACGGGATTCAGACACCCGTATAGAAACCTTAGCCATGGACAGTGATTATACTTCTTCTACCGCGTTTTCCAGGGCATTCAAAGCAATGTTTGACTTAACGCCTAGCCAATATCGCAATGCCTTTCAAAAAACAGTAGAAAACCAAAGAAATTAATCCTTAGCGCTACAGTTGGTCTACTAATTTATACTTATCCAAAGTACTTTCGAGTGCAGCCATGCCGGCTGGTAAATCAAGGTTTTGACCTAATAAATTAAAACTGGCACCAAAGGCATGTAAAGTGCGAAACAAGTTATGGGTGCGACATTGTTCCCCCATTTGTCCAATACGTACAATGTTGGCACCAAAAGAACCGGATATTTCGACTTTGTAACGTTTAGACATAGTGCTGAGTAATTGTTTACCGTCTATCCCATCAGGTACTTTTATGCCCACAACAGAATTTAGTCTAGCTTCAGGTTTAACGTGTAGCGTCAGCCCCATAGCTTCAATTCCTGCTTGCAAAGCCTGTGAACTGCACAAGTGACGTTCAAACCTTACATTTAACGTTTCAGTACAAACCAATCTTAAGGCTTCATGAATCGCTAATATCCCAGAAACAGGTGCGGTGTAATGATAAGACTTTTTATACCAGAATTGGTCGGCTAACTTAGCGTCTAAACACCAATGGCGTAGCTGATCAGAACGCGACTGAATATGTTCCCAAGCTTTACTTGAAAAACCAATTAACGACACACCGGGAATACAAGACAAACCTTTTTGTCCGCCTGTTATTACTGCATCAATACCCCATTCGTCCATATCAAATTTCATGGTACTTAAGGTACACACAGCATCAACAATCACTAGACAGTTATGGGCTTTTGCAGCGGCTGCGATAGCAGCCAACTCGTTGTTACACACAGTACTAGAGGTTTCACCTTGCACTATGGTTAATACTTGTGGTTTATGTTGTGCAATATACTCAGCCACTACAGCAGGATCTGCGCTTTGACCTTCTTCTACCATTAAACGTACAACATTTGCTTCAACACGCTCAGCCATTTCGGCTAATCGATTACTAAAAAAGCCATTGCAAACACTCAGCACTTTACTGCCTGGTATCACTAGATTCGCCACGGCCATTTCCATTGCCGCAGAGCCAGGACCTGCAACCCCTAAAATATGCCCAGTTTCGGTTTGAAACACATACCGTGACATTAACTTAACTTGTTCAATAATCTGCGCCATGGTATCGCCCAAATGATTGATAACGATACCGTTGGCAGCTGCCACTCTAGCAGGAATAGGAACAGGCCCCGCTCCCATCATCAACAATGGTTCTTCGGGTAAAATACTGTCTAACGACAAAATACCTTGGGGCGACTTGATACGCACGATTATTCCTTATTTTGGTTTAACTCATATGCCCTGAGTATACGGAAAACCAACAAGGATCCGACGTTTTTTCTGGCACAGAGTCTGCCAATATCTGCTAATAAATACCCAAAGCGAATATCAACGCAACAGATGCAAAAAATGTAGATGTTTATGGTATTGATCAATCACATCATTAATCACGGCTTGTTTCGACCACCCCATAATATCGTAATCTTGACCGCCTTCAGCCAAATGCACTTCTGCTCGATAATAGGTATGATCGTCGGCACTTTCTTGAGACTCTTCGTTATCCGGTGAAAAACTAGGCTGCAGGTATTTTTCGCACTTAATACCATAAGAAAAAGAATATTCACTGCCGTGCTGCACACTCAAGCTCAACATATTTTCTGCGCTAACAATCTCTGACTCAATCTGATTATTAGCCAATTCTTTACTGACACTCTCTAGGGCTCTTCGCACTGTGTCATCAATAAATTGAGTGACCGCGGTTTTGTTGGGAAATTGTATTATTGCCGAAAGCCGCTGTTCCCATCCGCTATCTGTTGTAGGTGGATGTGGGTGCAAGTTCATGGCCAAACTGGCTTTTTTGTGGGTTTCTATACGTAATGCCTTTATCAACCCTATCAACGATAGTAATAAAATGATGGCAAAAGGCAAAGCCGTGGCAATAGTCATAGTTTGTAACGCATTTAGTCCCCCAGCAGTCAGCAAGATTGCAGATACCAGCCCTACTCCAACGGCCCAATATATACGTTGCCAAACCGGTGTGTCGTTTTTACCATGAGAGCATAGCATATCGACCACCATTGCCCCTGAGTCGCATGACGTCACAAAAAACACCACTACCATCAAAGTTGCGATAAAACTTAACAGCTGTTGAAATGGAAAATTCTCTAAAAACACGAAGAGCGCCACTGGTGCATTGGTACTGACCATATCGCCTAGTTTATCCACACCCTGAGTATAAATAAGATCAATTGCTGAGTTACCAAATACTGTCATCCAGAATAAGGTAAAAGCGGTAGGGATCACTAACACCCCCATCACAAATTCTCGAATTGTGCGTCCGCGTGAAATACGCGCGATAAAAAGCCCCACAAAAGGAGCCCATGCTAACCACCAGCCCCAGTAAAAAATGGTCCAGCCGCCAATCCAATCGGTTTTGTCATAGGCAAATAAGTTAAAAGTATTTCGCACAATATCAGACAAATAGGCGCCAGTATTTTGCACATAGGCCGTGAGCAAAAACACAGTGGGGCCTAAAATTAAGATGAAGAGCAGTAAGGCAATAGCCAAAATCATATTCAACTCTGATAAGCGTCGTATACCTTTATCTAATCCAGTCGCAACCGACACAATAGCGACGGCGATAATGCCAATCATCAGATAAATTTGCACAGGTACAGACTCTTCTAGATCAAATAAATAATTCAATCCTGAGTTAATCTGTGCGGCGCCCAACCCCAACGATGTCGCAATCCCAAACACTGTACTAACCACAGCAAGAATATCCACAGTGTGCCCCGCCCATCCATAAATACGATCGCCAATCATGGGGTATAAAGCAGAACGTAAAGTAAGCGGCAAATTGAGCCTAAAACTGAAGTAGGCCAAGATTAATCCAACTACTGCATAGATTGCCCAGGCATGTAATCCCCAGTGAAAAAAGGTCATTTTCATGGCTTCACGCACAGCTTCGGTTGTGCCTTGGGTCGCCGTTGGAGGTGATAAAAAGTGCATGACAGGTTCGGCAACACCAAAAAACATTAACCCAATTCCCATCCCTGCTGCAAACAACATTGATAGCCAAGTAGGCAAAGAAAAATCAGGTTTACAGTGATCTGGACCTAGGCGTATTTCACCAAAACTAGAAAATCCGACATAGAGCACGGTAAGAAGAATGATAGCCACCGACACCACGTAAAACCAACTGCCATTTTCGATAATAGTGCTTTGGAGCTCAGTAAAAAACACATCGGCCATTTGTGGCGCAATCAACGCAAAGATAACTAAAGCTAAAATTGAAAGTGAAGAAAGATAAAAAACGGGACGATTGAGATGTTGATCTATTCGAGTTAGCGCCACTTAAGTAAGCCTGTAAATCTAATTATTAAGTCGCAATATAACCTATCCATTAGCTATTTTAAACTAGGCTTATAATTAGAATGCAATGCATTTATTCACTCCTGAATAAAGTCTTCGCTGGGAATCCCCTTAGAAAATGGCGCTAGAATCTGGTATAGTCGCAGTTGCCACGTCAATAAAAAATTTGTATTGAAACTAAATATTGTAAACATTGGAATAGGAGTCACTCTTATTCCTGGGCAATGTTTACAAAAGCCAAAAGGTTCTTATCACATGAACAGAACAAAAATAAGTTGCGCAATAGTCACAGCACTCGCTTTAAATCCAGCGATAGCACAAGAAAAAAAAGCAAAAGCACAAATAGAAACTATTCAAGTTACCGCTACGAAAAGAACTGAATCAATACAGGATGTACCTGTATCTGTTTCAGCATTAAACGGCGAAGCATTGGAAAATTTGGGTGTAGAAAGCTTTAACGATTATGTAGAGTTTCTTCCAAACGTTGTTTTCCAGGGCACTGGCCCCGGTCAAAATGAGATTTATATCCGAGGTGCAGCCACCACACAAACGAATATTTCTGTCTCTTCAGTACAGGCATTACAACCCTCAGTAGCGTTTTATCTCGACGAACAACCCGTTTCCATGCAAGGCAGAAACTTAGACGTTTACGCTGCCGATATGCAACGCATCGAAGTACTGCCTGGTCCACAAGGCACACTTTTCGGCGCAAGTTCACAATCAGGTACAGTGCGCATGATCAGTAAAAAACCTGATCACACCGGTTTTTCCGGTGGCATGGATGTGAATATAGGTAGTACAAAAGGCGGCGAAATGAGTAATTCCGTCGAAGCTTTTATGAACTTTACGCCTACCGATGAGTTAGCCATACGCGTAGTTGCTTACAATGACAAGCAAGGTGGATGGATTGACAATATCCTCAACAAGCCTGGTGAAGGTGGTTATATAGGCAGTGCCGTTGTAATTGATAGAATATCAGGTGGCGTGTTAAGCGACCCACAAAATACGCCTATAATTTCACCTGAAAATGGCACTTTAGTAGAAGATGATACTAACGATGCAGTTTATGCAGGTGTGAGAGTCGGTATGTCCTATTTAATCAATAATGATTGGTCATTGTTGCTGCAACACACCGCGCAGTCGCTAGAAACCGAAGGGGTATTTTCTTACGATCCTAACCTTGAAGGTGAAAGTTCTGTTAACCGTTTTATTCCTGAAGATAATGATGATGAATTCGGACTCACCACTTGGACTTTGAAAGGTCGTTTAGACAAGCTTGATATTGTTTACACAGGTGGTTATTTAGACCGTGAAATCAGCTCTACTATCGATTACACGGGTTATACCAACGGCGGTTTGTTCTCAGCCTATTATGTATGCCAATACGGTTCATCGGTTGCAGCAGAAGATGAGCGCTGCTTAGACCCCACTAAATATTATAAAGAACAAACAGATACGTCGCGTATTACGCACGAGTTGCGTTTTAATACAGATGTAGATAATGCTTGGCGCGTGACTGCTGGTATCTTCTATGACGATCAAGAACTGGGAACCGTAGGTCAATTCAATATTGCCAATACAGATAAGTTCCCTGATCTTGCTAGAACACTTCCAGGTAGTGAAGGTATTAATTCTGACGGCGGACCTTTCGAGTCTGGCATTAGTTTTGTTAACGATGTAACTCACACCATCGAACAAGTTGCAGTATTTGGTCAGATTGAATACGATCTTACAGATAAGCTAACCGCTACTTTGGGCGCACGCTGGTATCAAATTGATGACATTTTTAAAGGCTCAACAACCAGTACTGATGTGAGTCGTAGAATTCGCGCATTTGGTACTCAAGACCCTGCAGAATTAGACTTAGCAACAGGTGGTGATGGCCCAGGGGTACTTCAAGCAGCCATTGAAAGTGGCCAATTGGATGTAAGCTTATTAGACGATAGCGGTACGTTAACCGTTGACGATACTATTTTTAAAGCTTCGTTAGACTATAAATTGAACGACGACATACTGTTGTTTACCACCTATTCAGAAGGATTTAGACCGCCAGTTACCAACCGTCAAGGTGGTGACCTTGCGAGTAATCAAAGTGGTGCGTTTGAAGGTTTTAGGATCCCTGTTTATTCTACTACCGATAGTCTGGATAATTTTGAGTTAGGCATGAAAGGTGACTTTTTAGATGGAATTGTACGGATAAATGCGACTGCTTTTTATTCTGAAATTACCGACTTACAAACTTCACGTTATGACCCCACCAACATCAGCTTCTTAGTATTCACTGATAACGTGGGTGACGCAGAAATTAAAGGTGTAGATGCGGATATTACATGGCTAGCAACAGATAACTTAGTTATCAACGCGGCCTTTAGTGTACTCGATACCGAATTAACCCGTGTTAATGCTGAACTTGCTGGTATTGCTCCAGGTGTGGGTGCACAACTACCTTACTCTGCTGAGTTCTCGGGGAATATTCGCGCCCGCTATTATTTCGAACTTGATAATGGTTACGATGGTTATGTGAATGCATCGGTTAGCTATACAGGTGAACGTTTAGCTGGCATGTCTATGGATGCCTATGTAACTGAAGACGCAACACGATTGATATACGGTACAGGCTCTGGTTTACCGATTCAGAATGAAGCTGCCACTTATGATGGCACCTCATTTACAGACTCGAATGGCGATGTTTTCCAAGGCGGACGCTACATTCAAGAAAGTTATGCCATTGCCAATCTATCTGTTGGTATCACTAAAAATGACTGGAAAGCCGAGTTTTATATAGATAACCTCACTGACGAAAGTGCGGTACTTTATATAGATACACAGCAATTTACGCCCAAAGTGGTTACTAACCGTCCTCGTACAATAGGAATGAGACTGTCTTACGATTTCTATTAGGATAGTGCGTTAGGGTGAATTGCCCTACTAATAAAGGCAAGCTTTTAGCTTGCCTTTATTTTTTATCTAGTAAAAAATCCCCTAGGCAATTTATGCCAACATTACTCAAAAAATAAAATCATATGGAGATAACACGTGGTAACAAACGTCAGTACACATGACATCAAGATTGACGACATCAAACGTGCACTTCAATCAGGCAATACTGACAACGCCCTATCACTTTCACGGCAAGCACTAAATGAAATTGATGATGGGCAAGAAAAAGTAGAAGTATTGTATTTTTTAGCCGTTACTTTACGTACAAAAGGTTTAATAAAAGAAGCAGCAGACACTCTTAAACAACTCATAGCTACCGACCCAAATCACGCCCGTGCTCACCAAGAAAATGGCTATTTATTTTTAAGTGCAGGCAATAAACCTAATGCAGCAACCGCGTTTTCTAGAGCGACTCGGCTTAACCCCGCATTATTATCTAGCTGGCAGAAACTCGCCCCTCTATACGCTGAATTGAATCATAACGAAGGCGAAAAATTAGCGAATCAACGGATCAACTATCTCACGCAATTACCCGCGGAAATTCGTGGAGCTCGAGACCTCATGTATGAAGGGAAATTGGCTGTAGCTGACAAAGTATGTCGGCGTTTTTTGCAAACACACAAACATCATGATGAAGCCATGCTGCTTTTAGCTGAAATTGGCATCAAATTAAAACTCTATCATGAAGCCGAATTCTTATTGGATAGCTGCGTCGCAATATATCCTCACCACGAAGCTGCACGAGCAGAACTTGTGCAACTATTATCTAAATTGGGCAAGTTTGACCAAGCCAAATTACAAGCTGAATTTTTACTAGACGAACATCCCAATAATCACCAATATCTTGCGGCAAAAGCCAGCGCTATGGTGGGCTTGGGTGAAGTTGAGCAAGCTATTAGTCTTTACCAAAAGATCTTAGAAGATCGTAACGATTTACCAGGCATTCAATTACTTCTTGGCCATGCTTATAAAGCAAATGGGCAAATTGCCCTAGCAGTTGCAGCTTATCAACTCGCCTACAAAATACGCCCTGACTTCGGTGATGCCTATTGGAGTTTAGCCAACACTAAAACCTATAGATTTACCGATAACGAACTCGCCCAGATGCAGGCACAACTTGAAACGGTCGAAATTGACATAGACGATAAAGTTCATCTCGAATTTGCTTTGGCTAAAGCCTATGAAGATCGTCAACAATTCGACAGCGCATTTAACTATTATAAAAATGGCAATGCCTTAAAAAATCAAAATAATCATTACTCAAACGCTAAGTTAAGCGAACAAATGCAGGCACAAAAATCGGTCTTCACCGCAGATTATTTTAAAAGGCACCAAGATGTTGGCGATCACAGCCCAGATCCCATTTTTATAGTGGGCCTGCCTAGAGCAGGTTCTACCTTGTTAGAACAAATATTAGCCTCACATTCACAAGTGGATGGCACCATGGAGTTGCACAATGTACTAGGCTTGGCGGCAAGGTTAAGAGGCAGTAAAAGCGGCTACCCAAAGGTTGTGACTGAATTAGACAACGAATACTTTGCTCGTTTTGGACAACAATTTATTGCAGATACCCGATGTTACCGCCAAGGTGCCCCATTTTTCATAGACAAAATGCCCAATAACTTTATGCATATTGGTTTAATTAAGTCCATATTGCCCAAAGCCAAAATAATTGATGCTAGACGAGATCCTATCGCCTGTTGTTTCAGTGGTTACAAGCAGTTATTTGCCGAGGGACAAGAATTTTCTTACGACTTTGACAATCTCATCCATTATTACCAATCTTATCAGTCCTTAATGACACACTGGGATAACGTATTACCTGGCTTTGTATTAAAAGTGCAACATGAAGACGTAATTGATGATCTAGAGACCCAAGTCAGACGCCTATTAGATTTTTGTCAGTTACCCTTCGAAGCATCCTGTTTGCAGTTTTACAAAACGAAACGCACCATTAAAACCCCAAGTTCAGAACAGGTTCGTCAACCAATAAACGCTAGCGCGCGAGAGCAATGGAAACATTTTGAGGCTCACCTAAAGCCTTTGATTAAAGCTTTTGACAGCGTATAAAGTGACTTAGTAGCTCACCAGCAGATCTTATTCGATTAACTGAGCATTTTGTGGCAATCTAAATTGCAAACACTAATAGAGTGTTTAATGCTCAAACTCTAAGGATAAATATGAATAACAAACTTCTCGGCATTGTACTTATTGTTGTTGGTATGGCTTTAGCTTTGTGGGGTTACAACGTATTTGACTCCGCAGGCGCTCAGTTCAGTCGAGCACTCAATGGCGATACACCAATTGAAGCTTGGTTAGGTATGGTCGGTGGTGTAATTTGTATCGCAGTGGGTTTAGGAAAAATACGCTAACAATAACGCCATAGGCAGTGCCCCGAACTCACTTTTAGTCTTTCCTTAAATATGCAATTATCTAAACGGTGATTTGCCCCCAATTAAATAACGGTTCCAAATGAAAAAAGCAATCTCCTATCTAGTTCTTTTGGCTAGTACTTTCACTATAGTTAACAACATATCGGCTCAAGAAGACCACAATAAACCGAATTTTCAGGTCAATTATCAGAAGTTTGTTTTAGATAATGGTTTACAAGTGATCATGCATATTGACCACTCTGATCCCGTGGTGGCTGTCAACTTAACTGCACACGTAGGATCAGCCCGTGAAACGGAGGGGCGCACTGGTTTTGCGCACATGTTTGAACATTTACTGTTTCTAGAATCAGAGAACCTAGGAAAAGGTGGCTTAGATAAACTGTCTGCAAAGATTGGTGGTTCTGGGGCTAACGGTTCTACCTCAAGAGATAAAACCAATTATTTACAAACTGTGCCCAAAGATGCCTTAGAAAAGATGCTTTGGGCTGAAGCGGATAAACTGGGCTGGTTTATCAATACAGTCACAGAACCCGTTTTGGAAAAAGAAAAACAGGTTGTTAAAAACGAAAAACGCCAAAGCAGTGATAACGCCCCTTATGGTCACAACTGGCTTGTGATCGATCAAAACCTCTATCCCCAAGACCACCCTTATCATTGGCAAGTGATTGGGTCGCTGGCAGATCTGCAAGCTGCGACCTTAGATGACGTTAAACAGTTTTTTAAGCGTTGGTACGTACCAAATAACGTCACTTTGACCTTAGCCGGTGATTTTGATCCAGTACAAGCAAAAAAATGGGTTGAAAAATATTTTGCTGAAATTAAAGCAGGCGACAAAATCACCCCACTAAAAAAACGTGCCGCTAAGCTTAAACAAACTAAAAAGTTATACCATGAAGATAACTTTGCCAATCAGCCACAACTGACCAGAGTCTACCCCACTGTTGAGCAATTTCACCCTGACTCTTATGCCCTTAATGTATTGTTTGCCTATTTGTCAGAAGGTAAATCAGCGCCCCTTTATAAAGTATTAGTAGAAGGTAAAAAACTGGTACCAAGACCTGCTATCTACCATCAAACCAGTGAATTGTCAGGCCAAGGCTTTGTGTTTGCCAGAGCTTATGCAGACAAAGATTTAGATGAAGTTAATGCAGGCATAGATCAAGCCTTTGCGCTTTTTGAAAAGGACGGTATTTCAGAGCAAGATCTTAAACGTATTTTAGCCAGCCAAGAGACAGATTTTTACAACCAACTTTCTAGTGTATTGGGTAAGGGTGCACAACTGGCTTATTACAATATTTATACTGGCGATCCGGGTTACGCAAGCAAAGAAATCGAAGCCATCTTAAGCGTTACTCGCCAAGACGTAAAACGGGTTTACAACCAATACATTAAAAACAAGCATTATGTGCTCACCAGTTTTGTGCCTAAAGGCCAAGTGGCATTAGCAGTTGAAGGCTCACGCCAAGCAAACGTCACCGAAGAGCAAGTCGTACAAGGCGCCGAAAAACAAGTCGATCCTAAAGTCGCTGCTAGCTATGTAAAAACCCCTTCAAGCTTTGATCGCTCTAAAGAGCCAGATTATGGCGCACCAGCCGAGGCTGTGGTACCTAACATATGGCAAGCTCAGCTTGGTGCCATGCAAGTGTTAGGTATTGAAATAAATGAAGTGCCCTTAGTGGATATGGAAATTGTGTTAGACGGCGGCCAACTACTAGAGTCTGTTGATAAAGTGGGGGTTAGCAATATACTGGCGCAAATGCTCACCAGCGGCACCCTAGATAAAACCCCTGCAGAATTAGAAAATGCGATTAAGTTACTTGGTGCATCCATAAATGTCGAAGCAAACCAAGAAGATATACGAGTAAGAGTGAATACTCTGGCTAAAAATTTCGAACAAACCATGGCCTTAGTGAAAGAAATAATGCTAACGCCCCGTTGGGATAAACACGAATTTAGCTTGATTAAACAACAAACTATTGCGCAAATGCAGCAGCAACAAGCCAATCCTAGAGATATTGCAGAAGATCACTTTAAACAGCTTATCTACGGTAAAAAACATATTCGCGCTCACAATATCTTAGGTACCGCTGAATCAGTGGCGTCCATCAACCTAGATGATGTAAAAGCTTTTTATCAGCAAAATATGGCACTAAATCAGGCCCGTGTACATGTGGTGGGGGCAATAGATAAAAAGCCTGTGCTAGCCGCCTTGTCGCAGCTAAAAACGAAGCAGTCTGTCACTGTCGACTCCCCTAAATTAGCCTCGGTGACTAAGCCGCAACAAGCCAAGGTTTATTTCTTTGACGTGCCTAATGCCAAACAAACAGTGGTAAACATTGGCTACCCTGCCCTTGCAGCAACAGACCCAGATTATTATCCGGCGACTATTATGAATTACATTTTAGGCGGTGGTAGCTTTGCATCTCAGCTAACCCAAGAACTACGGGAAGGCAAAGGGTATACCTATGGAATTTATTCTAGCTTTTCAGGCAGCCAAGACCCGGGGCCATTTAGAATTTTTACCCAAGTGCGCACTAACGTAACCTTAGAGTCGGCCCAGTTGATCAAACAGATCCTTGAAGACTACGCTGATAAGTATTCACCAGAAGATTTAGCCAATAGCCAAAGCTTTTTAATTAAAAGCAATGCCAGAGCTTTTGAAACCGCAAGGGCAAAATTGGCCTTATTAGACAACATAAGCAAATACAACTGGCCAGTTGATTATGTGAAGCAGCGCGAACAAATAGTCAACAAGATCACAGTTGAAGAAGTCAAAAGCTTAGCTAAAAAATATCTAGATACTAATAAAATGATCTGGTTATTTGTCGGCGATGCCAAGACCCAATTACCGCGTATGGCCGAGTTAGGCTTTGGTGAGCCAATTTTATTAAATCCCTCTACAGATAAGTAAGCTGAAGCCCCACTTTTTAGCAGTTATCGAGTGATGAGGCGCGCGCTTCATCACTCCCATTACCCCCATTACCCTGTCTCCATTTAATGCCTCTCACCGAAAGCTTGACTTTTAGTTGGCCGACTTTCTACACTGACTTTTTAATAAAATTACCCCGGCAATAACCTATATATTAGTAATGAGTAACCTTCTGGTTATGTTTGCTGTTAGGTGGTTAATCGCTGATGAGTTAAACCAAACTGTGTTAACTATGGGTGTAATTCAATAAATTATTACTCATCGACTTTTTATTGTCAGCGCAAATCACCGCTAATTGTGACCCGAATTTGCAAAAGATTAGCGAACAAAGACTTAAAAATAACGCCGCAGTTTTTGCCGGTGAAATACCTAAATGGAGCTTTATCAAGACAACGGTGGCGTCACTTGGGATCGTGAAACCATGATTTCCAATACTCAAAAATTTGCCTGTGGAAAATTCACTAGTAATCTAATTAACCAGTCATTTAACGCATTTTCAATTAAGGACTATGGAGCGATTACCGAGGGTGTGCACCTTTTCTGTCAAAGTGAAACTCAACAATGTGAGGGTAAAGCAAAGTTCGTTATGGTCTGGCGTAACACAAATAATAACTGGAGCATTACTAGATTCCTAAGTTATGGGCACGGTGAAAATAACCAAATTACCAATAATTAAGTCAGATCCTTTTTATTCACTAAATGCTAAATTAATTTACATCCAGACCATAAAATGGCAGGCGCTAAAATTTTAGCGCCAGATTAAATCTAAAAAGTAGCCTTTACACTCGCTATTAAAGATCGTTATTCTAACTGCATAATAATAAAAAAAGAACAAGGTTAATTGTCTATGTGGTTTCAACGATCTTTACGTGCCCGCTTGTTATTGGGTGTGATTGGCAGTCTTGCCGTGTTGTTTGGTCTTTATGGTTTGTGGCAAGTAAATGAGGTAAAACGCGACACGCAAGCGCGAGTAGATCGGGATATCACCGCCTTAGTACAACTCGAAGCGGCCGGCATAAAAGGATTTTTTGAAGCCAAAGGGCAGATCATTCATAGCGTATTTGCGAATCCTTTGGTGCTTGACTGGTTTGCCGATTATGACGATCGTGGCAGTAAGATCAGTCAAAATTCAGATTATCAAGACCTTACCAGATACTTTAAATACTTCTCTGATCAAGACCCCGCCATTAAAAGTGTATTTTTTGGTTCAGCCAATACCTTTGAATATTTCGATTTAGAAGGACGTTATGATGGCGATCCTAATTATTACACTAACAAACGCCCGTGGTGGGCAGAAGCTATAGGCAAAGACCGTTTGTATGTGACTAATCCAGCGGTAGACGCTAATGATGGCTCTATTTCAGCAACAGTCAAAACAACCGTAAACCATAACGGTGAGTTTATTGGGATAGGTGGGATGGACATCCTGATTACCACCCTTGGAGAGCTGCTAGGTACCATAAAGTATCAAAATGTTGGCCATGCTTTTTTGGTCACAGATGAAGGCGTGTTGGTGTATTTTCCCGGTTTTAATGAAGCCTTTCCGCCAGGCAGTGATATTCAGCAGGTAGAGCGTCATTTTAAAAACAGTGAAGGTTTTGTTCAGTTAAAAACCGAATTAAGTAATCATGCCCAAGGAAATACCCAAGTCACCTGGAAAGGTGAGTCCTATCAGTTGATTTTCCAAGAAGTGGCCAGTGAATACCCTAGCATGAATTGGAAACTTGGCTTTATGCTACCTCAAAGCATTGCCGATACCCCCGTCACTCACGCAATGTGGATGACAGGTGTAACGCTTTTATTAATGCTTATCGCCATGGCCGTTGTAGTGGTCTTGATTTTTGCACCTGTCATGAAACCCATACATTTTATGCTTAGTGCCATGAAGGATATTTCTCATGGTGAAGGTGATCTAACCAAACGTATTGAAGTAAACCGTGAGGATGAAATTGGCCAATTGGCAGCTGAATTTAACGGTATTATGCAAAAAATTCAAACCTTAGTGCGCAATACGGTTGAGATTACCCAAGAAGTGTCTCAAGCAGCTAAAGACGTGTTTATTGCCACTGAAGACACCCGCAGCGTAGTAAACAAAGAAAGGCAGCAAGTCGAATCTGTGGCTAAAGCCAGTCAAGAAATGGCCGACACTAGCCAAGACGTGGCCAAAAGCACCACAGATGCCATGAACATGGCAGACGAAGCGAAAACCAGTATGGACCTAGGCAGCCAGGTTTTACATTCTGCGGTCATCAATATAGGCGAGTTATCTAAGCAAATAGATGACGCAGCCGAAGTTGTTATGAAGTTAGAGGGCGAAACGGACAAAATTGGCCAAGTATTAGACGTGATCAGCAATATTGCAGATCAAACTAACTTATTGGCCTTAAACGCCGCCATTGAGGCCGCACGAGCCGGTGAACAGGGCCGTGGTTTTGCAGTGGTAGCAGATGAAGTGCGCACGCTGGCCAGCCGTACGTCTGAATCGACCCAACATATTCTAGACATTATCACTACCTTACAAAGCACTGCCCGACAGGCAAATGACTCTATGCAGGCCAGCAACCTCAAAGCAGACGAAGGTGAGGCGCAAGTGCAAAAACTCGAAGTGGTACTAACCGATGCCACTAACCATATTCACGAAATACAAGGTCGCATGCACGGCATCGCTGCAGCCAATAGTCAGCAAGCGACTATAGCTTCAGAGGTAGCTCAAAACGTACTTATGGTCAACAAGTTAGCCGACGAGTCAGTAGCAGATATTAAACAGGTAGAGACCAGCATTACCCAGTTGCAAACACTGTCTGAATCACTAGCAGAGGTATTACGCCACTTTAAAATCTAATGAGTAGTAGAAATAAAAAGGGTTAGATCCTTTTTATTTGGAAAACAACGACATAATCACTATGTTTTCCCATCCATTGAAATAAAAGGTAAACCTAAGTGACCTATTTAAGGGTAATTCATCTTTTTTTGTGTAACCACCTAGGAGGCCGTATGTGTAGTTCGCCCAAGTCCACTGGTAATGTGCGCAGAAGACGAGTCAAAGGTGTGTTTGAATCTATGGATCCTACTACTCGCACCAGTTTTGTTGCTAAAGCAAACCCAGCGCAAGAAAGACGTAGTGAAGTAAAAAACTCTGTTGCTAATACTTATCGTAAGAATGCAGCTAAAATGCTCGCGAAGAAAAAACTAAGTGACAAGAAGCCTCCCCAGAAAGAAGGTTTATTTTTAAGTTTTTTGCATAGCTTAGGCTTTGCTGTATAAGCCAAAACTTATGCCGTTGATAATACCTGAAACTTTCTCAAACAGGTCTAGCCCTGAACTGTCAGGGCGATAAGCGGTTATAGATTTTGGCTATGACTTATGGCAAGTTCACTGAGATAGCGGTCGTTGCTCTAGGCTTTAATAGCAAAGCACGCTTCGCGCCATCATCCATGATGGTTTTTCACACAGAATCCCTTCTGTGCGACTTACTTTTTTTCTGCAGGCAAAAAAAGTAAGCAAAAAAGCCCGCTCGTAGGCTATGTTCTTCATCCAGTTATTAGGCAAATTTAGCAGGTCGTTTTCGACCGTTCCCGACGAGCGAAAACTCAATTTGCTCCCGGCAAATTGCCCTACTAAATTCACCTAATAACTGGCGAACATAAATACGAGGGGAAAGACAAAAGCATCGGCTATCGCCGACAAAGCTTTGGTGGCTCCGCTACTGGTTTCCGCCTCTAAAGTTTCAGCACAAAATGGCTTATTTTAGGGGCAAATGCATGTGGACGCCACGCGGGACGCCATTAGAGCGAAATCCGTAGAGAACGTTATTTCGCGACAACGCGGTTGGCGCCCATAAATTAAGCCATTTTTTGCGGTTAAGAACTTTAAGTAGCGGCGGCATTTTTTGGTTACTTATTTTTTGCTGTTGAAAAAAAGTAACTGGCTCGAAGGGATTCGAGACAAAAACATCAGGGATGATGGCGCGAAGCGTGCTTTTGATTTTAAGCCAAGAGCAACGACTGCTTCCTGCTATTCAGAGACAGCCATATTAACTATCTGCAATGTCGGCTAATGGCTGTTAGTTCAACAGTCGTCTCATCATATAACTTCCCCTAAAAACAAAAAACGCCCAGTTAGGCGTTAATTGTTGTTCTTTTATCAATAATCACTAAGTTTATTGGTCAATCACTTTAAAGCTTATTGAACTTGGGTATTCTTCACTGTGATACACCTTGTGTTGCGCCTTCACGTAATCTTCTTCTGTAGCGTTAAAGATATTGTCGACGTACTTTTGTGGGTTCATGTCCATAAAAGGGAACATGCTGCTTTGTACCTGAATTTGTAACTTATGCCCTCGTTTGATGGTATGTAAAACATCATACAATTCAAATTTAACCAAGGTAGGTTTATTAGGTTCAAAGGGCTCAGGCGTACTCATGCTGTTTCTGAAGCGTCCACGAATGATGCCCCAGCGCACTAATTCGTGACGGTTGCCGGTTTTTTTGTCAACTTTGTTGGAGGTTTCATCCATGCCAGGAAATACATCCACTAATTTCACTACAAAATCACCTGCACTTTGGTCAGTAGAGACCCATAAATTAATATCAATAGCGCCAGCTATGGTTTGGTCTTCGGTAGCCACGTCGCCATTAAAAACCAACACATCAGTGCGACGGGCAGTAAAGCGTTGATCTTCTGCCATGTAAGGGCGATCCCAACCACGGCTTACTTTATCTGAGTGAGGAACAGGTTTATTTGGATCGCTTATATAATCGCTTGAACCACCATTAGACTCTTTGCTCTCAAGCAGCTTTTCGTTCGCACCCATATAGAGCACCACATCTTTGCCTTGTTTGGGAGGCCAGGTATCGAACTCTCTCCAGCGATTAGCACCCGTTTCGAACATAGTCGCTTGAGCCAAAGATTCAGCTTTAGTGTCTTTGTCCTTCTTAGCGTCTTTTAGGTTTTGTTTAAAAAAGGGTAATAGAATACGTTCTTGGAACCATTCACTGGTATTAAAACCAAATTCTGCTTCACCCATCTTGCTACCGTCTTTGGCATTCCATTGACCGTGATACCAAGGTCCCATTATGAGGTGGACGTTATCCTTTTTATTCGCTTTTGACATGCTTTGATAGGTGGCCAAAGGTCCATAAAGATCTTCGGTGTCATACCAACCACCTACGACTAAGGTAGCCGGTTTTACATTATCAAGATGGGGTAACACATTACGCGCTTGCCAATATTCATCATAATTTGGATGCTCAGTTAATTCGTTCCAAAACGGTCGCTCACCTTTGAAATAGTTTTTATTAACGTTACTTAATGGACCTAAATTTCGGAAAAACTCATAACCATCTGGAGTGATTGAATCCATTCCTTTTGGCCAATAAGCAAACTGCCCTTCGCGCTGTTTGTCGAAAGTGTCGAAGAAAATAAAGGCCATTGGTGTAGAAAATGCGCCATTGCGATGAAAATCATCATAAAACCAGTTGGCAATAGGAGCTTGAGGTGAAATCGCTTTAAGCGCTTTATGGCTATTGATAGCCGCAACAGAAGTGTAATAACCCGGATAAGAGGTACCCCACATGCCTACTTTACCATTGTTATTCGGCACATTTTTTACTAGCCAGTCGATAGTATCGTAAGTGTCGGTGGCATCATCCGTGGCATTACCACCTCTGTCATGTGCGTCTTGTGGACGCATATTGACGTACTCACCTTCAGACATAAATTTGCCGCGCACATCTTGAAAAACAAAGATAAAGCCTTCTTTTTCGAAAATTTCACTTGGCCCCAATTTAGTTTTATATTTATCGACACCATAAGGTGCAACACGGTAGGGAGTGCGTTGCATCATCATTGGGTATTGAGTTGCTTTGTCGTAGGGAATATAAACCGAAGTGAACAATTTCACTCCATCACGCATAGGAATTTGGTATTCATATTTAGCGTAATGAGACCGAATATACTCGGCTCTTTTGTCTGTTTCTTTGGTGTCTGCAGCTTGCGCGAATGGAGTCAGCATAACGCAGCAAAATAAGACGATGAACCCTGATAAGGTTTTCTTATTCATTAAATTATCCTTAATGATTGAGTAGAGGTACTTTTGCCCAACTGTGAATACTACTATGGTGAGTGTTAGGATTTTAAGAGAAATGCGACGAAGTTCAGCATATTAACGCTCAGCTGTAAGTGAGTTATGTTAAAAGTTTTTGAGGGGGGGTAACGCACTAAAAGCATCTGTGATGCTTTTAGTGCGTCAGAATAAAGGGACAGCCTGAAAGCTTATTCAACTGTGCTTTATGTAAAAGCACTTAATGGGCCTTCGCTGTCACCATTTTATTACTTTGAGTGCTTAGGAGTGGTTGTCTACTCAAGCATAATTTTATCAATGGATATTTTAAAACCTGAGCTACTTGGATTTTGTCCAGTCACCGTAAATCGCAGTAATTTATCACCGGCAGTGGTTACATTAATAGTGCCTAATGTAGCTATTGGCCAGTTTACCCCAGCATCATATTGGTCAACCGCCACGGCAAAATCCGTCCCTTCATAACGCGTTTGTGCAATACCGCGAATACTATGAGTTTTGTAACTGTATTTCACTGTATAGGTACCTACTTCAACATTGGGCAAAGTCAATTCCACCCAGTCATTTACTCCATTATCTTGCAACATGAGATACTCGCCTTCACTGGCACTGCCATCAGAGATAACACTCACAGTAGCTGTATTTGTCCAATACAAATCCTCTGCTTCATAAGTCGTAGGAATGACAGGTACAGGAATATCGGTTAGATCGTTTTCGACAAATAAAGCATACAACTTGCCAGAACTGGCACTAATGGAGGTGGGGGCGGTCGCATAAACCACGTCTTCATCACTGTTCTTCACCTTAACATTTACCCGTTCAATAGCTTTGTCGCTAGACAAGGTGTAGGTATTCCAGTCGCCACCGCCTATTTTTTCAGCTACATGCAACTGTTTATCGTTACTGACAAAATAAGCTCTTACGCGATCACCAACAATAGTATGTCCTAAGGCAGCAATAGTATCTTGAATATTGTATAAATTGGTCTTATCTACCCAATTGGTGCCGTTCCAACGAATACGAAAAACTTCATAATCCCGGCCACCACTACTAGCATCATCAGTGCGAAAACGATACACCACACTGGGACGACCTGTACTTCCAAGAGCTAACTTGGCTGACTGAATTCCCTTGCCCACATCCGCTGAAGTGAACGACTCTCCGATCTCTAATCCCTGATAAAATATATTAGGCGTGGACAAGTTTACTGGTGCAGACACAGTGCTGCCATTGGCAGTTTTGAACAAGCCCGTATCGGGTTCATACTTTAAATAACTTCCGTAATGTCTATCTGCTCTAGGATGACCATAGGACCATTCCCAGATAATGTGCACATCACCATTATTATCGACTACTACATCATCAGGATAAACACGCGTGTTGGTTTGACTGGCAAAAGTCCCCAAACGAGTCCAAACATTTGTATTGTTGTTCCAATGAAATAGTTGCCCTTTGCCAATATCCGATCCATTGGTATCCCTTACAATTAAATAAATATCACCATTGGGTGCTGTAGTGGCTACCGGATAAGTGTAAATACCAGTGCTGTTTACAATGTCAGACCGTTTCAGTAAATCACTGACATCCGTTGCACTAGAAGAGCGAAAATATCGCCACCCATCATTATGATGATCGGCAAATACATGAATATCACCATCGCCATCAACCGCGATTGTAGGTTGATCATGGCCGTTGTCATCACTGTGTTCCCAAATGCTACCGTCGGCATTTTTTAAGAATCCGGACACCCAAGTCCCCGTTGATGAACGTTTGGCTACCTTTACCTTATGTTTACTACCTATTGACCCCACTGAATTATATGCGAAGTACGCTTCATCTCCATATAATGCCAAAGGAACCCACCAACCGGCCTGATTACTAGAATCAACGTCAGCCACTTCCTCAAGCACAACACCCGCACTCACGTAGTTAACAACAAAAAAAGGAATACAAAAACTAATTAAAGCTGATTTTAAACTCATTACATGCCCCTAAATGTATCTTTATGTGAAACAAGATTAAATTTAAACATTATTTTAACAATTCAGCAACATTAAATAGGGGAATTCGTCACCTTCGTAAACTATCTTTCAAACTGCAATACATTTGATGGAACCACTTAAATTTGATTGTTATTTCACATTAAAAATATGAACCCCCTTAAATTAAGATAAATTCAAAGACCCAAAGAATATCTAAAATAGATACAGAGTTAAGAGGAACACAAGTTGTACAGGCTCTTTCCACCGCCCAAATCATTTTATAAGTAGCTGGTGTTATCACAGAGTTAAAGAAAGACTGGAAAAATAAAAGTGAAGAAATCCAGTTTTAAGGGGGGAAGTTAATCACACGCCTTCAAAGCGACAAGTTACCATTATCTTTACTAAGCCCACTTGACCAGTCGGCTCATGTGTTAACTTCACTATTGAATATGTAAGGATTAGGGAAAAAGTTTTTGAGGGGGATTAACGCACTAAAAGCATCTGTGATGCTTTTAGTGCGTCAGAATAAAGGGACAGCCTGAAAGCTTATTCAAACAGTGCTTTATGTAAGGCACATACTACATCTTTGCTGTCACTATCATTGACCAACAGTGAAAGGTTATGGGGATTCGCTCCGTAACAAATCATGCGTAGGTTGTAATTAGCTACGGCCGCGAAGATTTTACTAGAAACCCCTGCGGCACTGTGCATATTGTTACCTACTATAGTCACCAGATCGTAGTTCTCTTCCACTAACACATCACAAAACTGACTGAGTTCTTCGATGGTTTCTTGATTCAATCGCTCAAGCACTGAGTTAGCGGGGTTATCAAGGGTAAAAGACACCGAAATTTCCGAGGTCGTAATTAGGTCGACACTGAGTTTGTGTTCGGCAATGATAGTAAACACTTTTTGCAAAAAACCTTGCGCATACATCATCTTAGGAGTTTTAACTGTCACCATTACCTGTTCTTTACGACGTGTAATAGCACGGTATGAAGGTTCAGTGACACAATCACGTACTATCCAAGTACCGCCCTTTTCAGGCTCTTTGCTTGAACCAACAAACACTTTGATATCTTGCCTAAGTGCAGGCTCCATAGTGGCAGGATGTAATACCTTAGCGCCAAAAGTAGCCATTTCTGCTGCTTCTTCAAAGCTCAACTCTGGTAACGGACGAGCTGCTTCGGTGATCCTAGGATCTGTCGTATAAACGCCGATCACATCTGTCCAGATTTCACAGGTTTCGGCATCTAATGCTTCTGCTAACAAAGCGGCGGTAAAATCAGAGCCACCTCGCCCTAAAGTTGTAGTATTGCCTTGTTGATCCGAGCCAACAAAACCTTGAGTCACTAAAACAGTGTCATGGAGTGACGGCAACATCAGCTGCTTAGCCGCTGTGGCGATTTGCTCTAGATTAGGGACAGCCTGACCAAACTCACTGTCAGTTTTAAGGACATTGCGCACATCAAAGTTGTCGGCGTTGACACTAAATTGATTTAAAACTGCACTGAACAGCAATGAAGACATTCTTTCACCATGAGACAACAAGGCGTCTTTTAAATCATCCCTGTGATTTAATTCCTCATGCAAGGCTAACTCTGCCAAAGAACTTTGTAACTGTTGTAATTTTGGTGCCACTTCATCAACGTTTTCAAGTGCCAGCAAAATAGCTTGTTGAATAGTGTCTATTTCAGATAACTTTTGTTTGATTTGTTCTTTAGACATCGCCTTATGGGCAATATCTACCAATAGGTTAGTGACACCCGCCGATGCGCTGACCACTACTACTCTGGTATTTGGGTTGTTTTGAATGATTTTTGCGCAGTTTTGCATGGCAGCAAAATTTGCCACACTGGTACCACCAAACTTAGCTACATTCAGATTATTAATCGCGGTGTTACTCACTGTTTTGCACTCGTTAAACTAGATCTTGTTGTTCATAAAAATAACAGTTTTTATTTATAATTAAAAAGTAAAAATTAGAGTATCTAGCAGCTTTTTTGGAATAGTATATTCGACTTAATCCGCTATTTTCCTGATTCCATTAAAAAGTCAGTTTGCAACCCTACCTATTTGAAAGGATTTTCGGCAAGATACCCCTTGGTTAAATTTACTGAGTTCTTACAATGCGTTGTTTTTTACCTTTACTGTTGGTTATCACCACATTGCTCGTCGCAGCACCTACTTATGCAGCCGACAAAGCTAACTTCTCTAATTTAACACTCGCCAAAGCCCAAGAGTTGTTGAAAAGTGGCGATACAAGGTTAACTGATTTAGTTGACTACTATCTCAGTCGCATTGATAAATACGACGCCAATGGCAACAAAATAAACTCAGTTGCAGAGCTTAACCCCGCCCTAAAGCAGCAAATTGCTTTAATACAAACTAAGCTAGATGACAAAAAACCTTTGGGCACTTTGTTTGGAGCGATTGTATTACTAAAAGACAATATCGATGCTAAAGGTATGGTCAATAGCGCTGGTTCTTGGCTTATGCGTGAACATAAACCTAAACAAGATGCTTTCGTAGTGTCCCGTTTAATTGCTGAAGATGCCTTGATTTTAGGTAAGGCGAACTTGTCGGAATGGGCCAACTTTCGCTCCTCAAAATCCTCCAGCGGTTGGAGCAGTTTGTATGGACAAACCCTGAATCCACATGATCCTACTCGTTCACCTTGCGGCTCAAGCGCAGGTTCGGGCGCAGCCATAGCGGCCGATTTTGCATTGTTAGCTGTGGGAACCGAAACCGATGGTTCAGTCACCTGCCCTGCCGCAGTAAACGGCATAGTGGGTATCAAACCGACTTTAGGTTTACTTAGCCGCAGCGGCATTATCCCTATTGCCCATTCCCAAGATACCGCAGGCCCCATGACTCGCACCGTAACCGATGCAGTGATTATGTTAGAAGCTATGATGGGTGAGGATCCTATGGATGATGCTGCATTAGCACCTATCAGTTTAAGTCAGCACTTAAAATTAGGGGGCCTTAAAGGTAAACGTATTGGAGTGATGCGCAATATGATGGGTTATCACCCAGAACTGGATCAGGTATTTAATCAACAACTGGCGGTGTTTGAAAAAGCCGGAGCCATAATAGTGGATAATGCGGATATTGAGACTAAGGGAAAATGGGGTGACGCCGAATACACTGTTTTATTAGCAGAGTTTAAAGCGGATCTAAATCAGTATTTAACCCAATCAAAGGCCCCCTTGAAAAGCCTTGAAGATGCCATTGCTAAAAACATCGAGTTTAGCCCTCGTACTATGCCGGTGTTTGCTCAAGAAATATTTATTGCAGCCCAAGCCGCACCTAATCTAAACGAAAAGGCCTATTTAGATGCACTCGCCAATAGCAAGCTACTCACAGGTGTACAGGGTATTGATGCCACCTTAGCCAAACATAATGTGGATTTTCTCATTGCCCCCACCACAGCTCCTGGTTGGAAAATAGACCATATCAACGGCGACAACTATATGGGATCAGCTGGCTCGGCCTCGGCTGTCAGCGGCTATCCCCATATCACTGTGCCTATGGGGAAAGTGCAACATATGCCGGTCAACATTAGCTTTGTGGGTGCCAAATTATCTGAAGTTGTACTTGTGCAAGCCGCTTATGAATTTGAACAACTCACCCAAGCTAGGGTGAGTCCTAAACTATAGATTAGAGTCTTTCTTTGGGATCACAACGGTATCCCCTACTTGGATACCGTTTTTCGCAAACCAACCTTGATTCATTTCCCAAGCATATAGCACTTTCTGAGATGCACTTGTGGTAGATAAGTCATGGGGTTGCATTGCTTTGATATCGGTAATTTTTCCATCGGCACGTATAAACGCCACGTCGAGTGGGATAAGGGTGTTTTTCATCCACATTCCGGCTTGTCTAGGTTGTTCAAAATTAAACAACATGCCGCAGCTTTTGCACATATTTTCTCTGTGCATTAAACCTTGAGCCCGCATTTCAAAGGTATTGGCATATTCCAACGGATACATTTGCTGCTTAACCTTGACCTGAATCTGTGAAAATACAATATCACCCGCGTTAGCAAAACTTAGGCTGGTAAAAAAGCTGCATAAAATAACTATGAGCGGAAATCGAAAAATAGTCATGATGGTGATTACTTAATGAAAGTGAGGTGAATAGATTACAGTTTTTTGCAGGAGCATCCCATATCTTTATTGCTGGTTTCCCATTCCTGAAAGTCTCCCTGTACACATCGTTGCTGCAAGGTTTTACATTCGAGTGCATTATATTTGACCTCCGTATCTGCACCATCGGCAACTGCACTGCCAACAAATTGCCTTACGTGACTTTTAGTACAGCCAGTGGATAAAGTAACTACCGCGACTGCCAATATAGTCTTTACAAAAAGTGCCATGATTCATCCTAATCAAAAATAGTTAATCATCTGAATAGAAAACGAGCAAAAAGTTCAGATGAGTGACCGCAAACATAAAAAAACCGGCACATCCAAAGGGCAATACCGGTTGTTATGTTGTAGGTAAACTCTAAGCAATATTAAGCGCAGGGATAATATTAGCTTTGGCTGCATCTGAGGCTTTTTTGAATGCATCCATGCGATCAAAGTTTAGGTACTTAAAGACTTCAGCAGACATAGACTCAATCTTACTCGCATAAGACATGTATTCTTCAGTAGAAGGGATTTTCCCCATAATTGCACCGACTGCCGCCAATTCAGCTGAACACAAATACACATTTGCGCCATCACCTAAACGGTTAGGGAAGTTACGAGTCGAGGTAGATAGCACTGTTGAGTTAGGCTCAACTCTCGCTTGGTTACCCATACACAGTGAACAACCAGACATCTCAAGACGTACCCCAGCTTTGGCATAAATATCGTAGTAACCTTCTTCGGTGAGCTGTGCTTGATCCATTTTGGTAGGCGGTGACATCCATAAACGAGTGGGTAAGCTGCCTTCAAACTGTTGCAACAGTTTACCTGCGGCGCGAAAATGACCGATATTTGTCATACAAGAACCAATAAAGACTTCGTCAATATTGTTGCCTGCGACGTCAGACAAGGTTTTGGCGTCATCTGGGTCATTCGGACAACATAATATGGGCTCTTTAATTTCTGCCAAGTCTATTTCAATTGTTTCTACATATTCTGCATCTGCATCTGCTTGCATTAACTCAGGTTTTGCCAACCATTCTTCCATCTTACGAGCACGACGCTCTAAAGTACGGGCATCACCGTAACCTTCGTTGATCATCCAACGTAACATAGTAATGTTAGAGTTAAGGTACTCAGCGATAGACTCGTCAGAAAGTTTGATAGTACAACCCGCAGCTGAACGCTCGGCAGATGCATCAGACAACTCAAACGCTTGCTCAACCGTTAAGTTGCTCAGACCTTCGATTTCTAAAATTCGACCCGAGAAGGCGTTCACTTTACCTTTTTTGGCAACGGTCAATAAACCTTGTTTAATACCGTATAGAGGGATGGCATGCACTAAGTCACGTAAGGTGATACCAGGCTGCATTTCACCTTTAAATCGCACCAATATGGATTCAGGCATATCCAGTGGCATCACGCCAGTAGCAGCAGCAAAAGCCACCAAACCCGACCCAGCAGGGAAAGAAATACCTAGCGGGAAACGAGTATGTGAATCACCACCTGTACCTACAGTATCAGGTAACAACATCCGGTTTAACCAAGAGTGAATGATCCCGTCACCAGCACGCAGCGATACACCACCACGATTCATAATAAAATCAGGCAGCGTATGTTGAGTTTCAATATCAATTGGCTTGGGATAAGCGGCTGTATGACAAAAGGATTGCATAGTTAAATCAGCAGTAAAACCTAAACACGCTAAGTCTTTTAGTTCATCACGAGTCATGGGACCTGTAGTATCTTGTGAGCCAACAGTGGTCATTTTAGGTTCACAATATGTACCAGGGCGTATACCGTCTACACCACAGGCACGGCCAACCATTTTTTGCGCTAAGGTATAACCTTTACCTGTATCTGCAGGTTGCTCAGGTTTGCGGAATAAATCAGAAGGACCGAGTCCTAATGACTCACGGGCTTTTTCAGTTAAGCCACGACCAATAATAAGATTGATGCGACCACCAGCACGCACTTCGTCTAACAATACATCAGACTTATATTGGTATTCGGCTAATACTTCAGCTGTTTCTGAATGGGTAATTTTTCCTTCTAGGGGGAAGATTTCAATCACATCACCCATATTCATCTTTTCAACGTCGGCTTCAAAAACCAAGGCTCCCGCATCTTCCATTGTGTTATAGAAAATCGGCGCCACTTTACTCCCAATACAAATACCGCCGCCACGTTTGTTAGGCACGCCGGGTAAATCTTCACCGAAGAACCACAAAACAGAGTTGGTTGCAGACTTACGGGATGAACCAGTACCAACAACGTCACCTACAAAAGCAACTGGATGCCCTTTGGCTTTCATGTCTTCGATTTGTTTTAACGGGCCCACTTCACCATGTTTTTCAGGCTCAAGACCATCACGGGTCATTTTAAAGGCAGCACGAGCATGTAAGGGGATATCGGGTCGTGACCAGGCATCAGGAGCAGGTGACAAGTCATCGGTATTAGTTTCACCTGTCACTTTAAAAACTGTCGCAGTGATTTTTTCTGGCATCTCTGGGCGCGAGGTAAACCACTCTGCCTCAGCCCAAGATTTTATTATGTCTTTAGCATAAGCATTACCGGCTTTGCCTTTTTCCTCCACATCGTGGAAAGCATCAAACATTAACAAGGTATGCTTGAGTTCTTCAGCAGCCAATTCGGCTAATTCTGGGGCATCGAGGGCCGCCACTAGAGTAATAATGTTATAACCACCGTGCATGTTGCCTAGTAATTGAATGGCAGCCTCTTTAGCAATTAGAGGTGATGAGGTTTCACCTTCAATGATTGCTGTGAGAAATCCTGCTTTTACGTAAGCGGCTTCATCTACTCCAGGGGGTACCCGTTCAGATAACAACTCTAACAATGTTTGTTCTTCACCAGCAGGAGGTGCTTTTAACAACTCTACTAGGCCAGCAACTTGCTCGGCATTAAGTGGCTTAGGTGGAATACTTTGGGCAGCACGTTCAGCAACATGTTTACGATAGGCTTCTAACACAATTTGATCCTCGCAGTTGACCCCGAAAAAATTGACAATATTTAGGGTATAGGAATGTAACCACACAAGTATAAGGGCAATTAGCAAAAAGTGGAATTGGCTCAGCCACGTGAGTCCTCCCAAGCTAAAACCTTATGGCTAGTTTGCTGTGGCGCTACTGGAATTTATATTTTTGTCAAACAGAATGAGGGGAGAAAACGGAGGTAAGTAAAACAAGCCTCTCGGCTTGTTTTACTTTAATTTATGAAGTGAACTCGCTTAGCTAGGATCGGCAATTCTTACTGCAACGGCCGGCGCTGATGTTAATTCATGAGTAGATGGAGCAAAATCAGTTAGGTTAATACCTTTAACCGCAGCGGTGTACTCATCCATTGAAGGAAAACGCCCCAACATTGTTGAAAGCACAACTAGAGGTGTAGATCCTAGTAGTGACTCACCTTTTTTCTCAGCAGAGTCTGCAACAACACGACCTTGGAACAAGCGAGTTGAGGTAGCAATAACAGTGTCACCCGGTTCAGCCTTTTCTTGGTTACCCATACATAAGTTACAGCCTGGGCGTTCTAAGTACATGATGTTTTCGTACTTAGTACGTGCAGAACCTTTAGGGTTAGCATCATCAAATTCAAAACCTGAGTACTTTTGCAAGATTTCCCAGTCACCTTCAGCTTTAAGCTCATCCACAATATTATAAGTAGGTGGTGCTACAACTAAGGGGGCTTTAAATTCAATTTTTCCGTTGTTCTTTTCAATGTTACGGAACATTTGTGCGATAATTTGCATATCACCTTTATGCACCATACAAGAACCAACAAACCCTAAATCAACCGGCTTATCTTTGTAGTAAGAGACTGGGCGAATGACGTCATGAGTATAACGCTTAGACACATCATCGTTATTCACATCTGGATCAGCAATCATTGGCTCGTTAATTAGATCTAAATCAACCACCACTTCTGCATAATACTTGGCATTGTTATCTGGTGTTAACGCTGGCGTAGTACCTGACTTGATACCTTCAATACGCTTGTTAGCAATATCGATAAGTCCTTGCAACGTTTTCGCGTCATTTTCCATACCTTTATCGATCATGATTTGGATACGGCTCTTAGCAATTTCTAACGATCCGATTAATGTGTCATCTTCAGAGATACAGATAGACGCTTTGGCTTTCATCTCTGCAGACCAATCAGTAAAAGTAAATGCTTGGTCAGCTAATAAGGTGCCAATATGCACTTCAATTACGCGGCCTTGGAAAACGTTTTCGCCACCAAATTGTTTAAGCATTTGCGCTTGAGTAGAATGCACCACATCACGGAAGTCCATGTAGCTTTTCATTTTACCTTTAAAAGTCACTTTTACGGACTCAGGAATGGGCATGGCCGCTTCACCTGTAGCCAGTGCTAACGCCACTGTGCCTGAGTCAGCGCCAAATGCGACACCTTTAGACATACGCGTATGCGAGTCACCACCAATAATGATAGCGCGGTCATCCACTGTAATATCATTCAATACTTTATGAATAACATCAGTCATGGCGGGGTAAACACCTTTAGGATCACGAGCTGTGATAAGGCCAAAAGCGTTCATAAAACTCATTAGTTTAGGAATGTTCGCTTTGGCTTTGCTATCCCACACAGAAGCTGTGTGGCAACCTGATTGGTAAGCACCATCAACTAAGGGTGAAATAGTAGATGCAGCCATAGCTTCAAGCTCTTGGCATGTCATAGGACCTGTGGTGTCTTGAGAGCCAACAATATTCACTTTAACACGCACATCTGAGCCTGCATGTAAGGCATCTTTAGAAGTCACGCCTACCGCATTTCTATTAAAGATTTTTTCAACTGCAGTTAAACCTTGTCCTGGGATTGAGGTTTCTTTAGACAGTGCATAAACCGCTGGTGCGTCTACACCTAGCGTTTGCGCTGCAAAGGTTTGCAGTTTTTTACCAAATACCACAGCGTAAGAGCCACCGGCTTTCATAAATTCTACTTTTTGCGGAGTAAAAGCAGAAGAAATATCAGCTAACTCTTTAGCGCCGTTGAATAATTTTTTTGCTTTGGTATCAATAGTTAACACTGTCCCAGTTGCCACTGAGTAGGCTTCTTCTAGAACGGCATCGCCATTTTCGTCAACCACTGTCTTACCATTAGCATCGACTTTTTTGACCCAGTTTTTAAGATCAAGACCAATACCGCCAGTCACATCAACAGTAGTTAAGAATATCGGAGAAATACCGTTAGTACCGGCTACCACTGGGGCAATGTTGATAAAAGGAACGTAGGGGCTTGCTTGCTTTCCGGCCCACAGTGCTACGTTGTTCACACCAGACATACGAGATGAACCTACACCCATAGTGCCTTTTTCAGCAATTAACATCACTTTAGCGTTAGGATGTTTAACTTGCAGAGCTTGAATTTCTTTTTGCGCTTCTGGCGAGATCATGCATTGGCCGTGTAATTCACGGTCGGCACGAGAATGCGCTTGATGACCTGGTGATAATAAATCAGTAGAAATATCACCTTCGCCAGCAATATAAGTCACCACTTCAATTTTTTCAGCCACATCAGGTAACTTGGTGAAAAACTCTGCTTGAGCGTAACTTTCTAACAAGTCTTTAGCCACGGCATTACCGGCTTTAAATGCAGCTTCAAGGCGAGCGGTATCAGCGTCATATAAAAACACTTGGGTTTTTAATACGTCTGAAGCTTTAGTCGCTAACGCAGCATCGTCACCCAATGCAAGGTCAAGCAACACTTCAATTGAAGGGCCACCTTTCATGTGTGATAACAATTCAAAAGCAAAGTCCACTGAAATCTCTGAAACCACCGCTTGACCAAGAATGATTTCTTTTAAGAATTTAGCTTTTTCACCAGCAGCACTGGTTGTGCCAGGCAAAGTGTTATAGATGAAGAAATTAAGCGAAACGTCTCTGTGTTCATGAGCTGAGTCTTTAATTTGCTCGATGATTTCGGCTAATAATTCAGCACTATCAATTGGCTTAGGCGCCAATCCAAGATCTTTCTTACGACTTTCAATTTCTTCAAGATATTCTAAAAACAAACTCATATACACCTCTTTGGGGCTATAACATACTAATTAGCAGGTAAAAATTTCTCGACAGCTTATTGGATTTTCTATCCGTTAAGCATCATTTGGTAAAATAGGTACTATTTACATAAACGCTCTAGGTGGAATACTTTCAGCCCCTCGTTTTGCAATGTGTTTTCGATATGCGTCTAACACAATTAAATCCTCTCTCTTGCCCCCGAAACTTATCTCTAGGATTCGGGACACAGAAATGAAAACCGTACAAGTATAAGGGTTATTAACAAAAAGTGGAATTGTGAACTAGGCTTGATTACCTATAATCAGTATTCATTTAAGTTATAAGTTACTGAAATTTACAGTTTTTTAACAAAAAGTGCATAATTAAGCTATTCAGGCACAACCCGCAGCACTTTTCCCTGAGCGCTATCGGTCAATATATAGATTGAACCATCAGGATGAACACGTACATCACGAATTCTTTGCCCAAGCTCTTTAAACAGAGAAACCTGGCCTAACACTTCCATATCATGCATTTGTACCCAACGTACTTCTTTAAATTTGAGCACACTGACTAAAAAGTCACCGTTTAATGTTTTAAATATTTCGCCACTATGTACCGCCATACCTGATGGAGCGATTGATGGCGTCCAGTCTATTAAGGGTTGCTGCATATTGGGATATTCGGTGAACGGACTAATACGCCCACCAATATAATCCTTACCATATGTAATCACTGGCCAACCATAATTTACCCCAGCTTGGATAACGTTTAATTCATCGCCACCGTCTGGCCCATGTTCGTTAGAAAAAATCACCTTTCGGACTGGATCAAACAAAATTCCCTGTGGGTTTCTGTGACCATAACTGAAAATATAGTTAGTCAACGAATTAGCATTTTCACTGAAATACGGATTATTTAGCGGTGCGCTTCCATCATCGTTGATGCGGATAATCTTACCCATCAAACTATCGAGACGCTGGGCATCTTCGCGATAATCAAAACCATCACCACTTGTTATAAGCAAAGTGTTATCAGCTAAAAAAGCCATACGACCTGCAAAATGCACCGGTGTGGATTTAAATGGCGAAACAGTAAAAACAACCTGTTGCTGTGTTAGTTTGTTGCCAACAAGTTTTGCCCGCATCACCTGCAAGGCGTTATTATCAGTGTCCCCAGTAGCATATGAAAGATAAAGCCATCCATTAGCGGCAAAATTTGGATGCAAAATCACCTCTAATAATCCACCTTGCCCTTTCACATAAATAGTCGTTGGCAAACCGCTAATCGCCTCAGAAACACTACCATCTTTTATCCGCAATAATTTACCCGTACGCTCAGTGACCAATACACTTCCATCAGGTAAAAATGCTAGTGACCAAGGAAAGTTTAAATCTTTGGCAACCTCTTGTATTTGATATTTAGGAAAGGGCGCCTGTGCCGCTAAACTATCAAAATTGCTGCTTAAGAGTAAAATCAGCGCAAAAATAAAACTCCGATATTGCATAGATATGTCGTCTCTAAATTAGAATAAGATCCGCAAACCGAACCATAGTTTATTGATATTAACATCCAGTTCGCTCATTATCGCCCCAATTATCTCTCCTTCATCAACAAATAAATAAGCAACATATTATGAAATTAAAATATTACCTTAGGCTTTGTACTCATTTTCTTGTTGCAGTGATTTTTGCGTTTGTTTTAGCGAGCTTAATGCATAGCCAATTTGTCATGGCTGAATTAACCAAGGTAGGTGTAGAAATTTTATTTAATGACCGGCTCAGTATGAGCCTTGATGACCTATTAGGTTTGTATCCAACCTATGGGGTAATCATAGCGGTGAGTTTTTTGATTGCTTTTATGGTTGCAAGTCAATTAATCAAACGCTTCAAATTATCCCCAGCTATTATGTATTGTTTGGCTGGAGGCATGGGCCTGTCAGTGGCACTTTTCGCCATGCATCCTATTTTAGATATTAGCCTTTTAGCCAGTACCCGCAGTACCTTTGGATTTGTATGTCAAAGCTTAGCAGGTGCAATGGGTGGCTGGATTTTTAATCATTTGCGAACAGCCTTATTGAGCGACCAAACTGCTCTCTAAACTTGCTGAGCCAAATTGTTAATCACTTGCCGTAGAAACATTAGTTTCCTTGGCAAGCCTGTCGTCTTAATCTAACTAAACACAATAAAAACAATCCGACGTTAATCGCTACAGGCATACTGGCGCCTTGGCGCACCAACTCTTCTTCATAAACATCACAGTTATCAATAGACCCACCAGAAATAGGCAGTAATTTTACAGCTACTACTGTGTCTACTAAAGTTTGTCCGCCGAGTTCATCCAAGATAATTTCACCACGAATATTTTTCTGGGGTTTAGATATCAAAGCCGTTGCGACTATTTCATTGCTATCGTTAATACCATTTGCCTGCACAATGTCGTATTCGGAATTACATTCAATTAGCGAATTAAGACCTTGAAATATATCGTTTTTATAATCGTATATAAAACCTTCTGTGCGGCGATCTGTTAAGGTTGCCTCTGACTCTCCATAACCCACCACAAAATTTTCGTTATTAATTGAGTTGGCTACACTAGAAGAACCGGTAAAAAAATCATCCGGGTACAGCGTGAGATCCGCTTCAATATCATGTATAAAAAACTTAGTACGGGTTGTGCCATTAATACTTTTTGTGACATGCCCCACCACAATATTGTCATTGTTGATGTCGTAGGCGGTACTTGTATAGACTTCATCATCCTGATTAATGGTCGTTACCTGGTCACCGATATAAATTGCGGCAACAGTAGTCAAAGAGTCTGTTTCTAGATAATAATCAGGGGATTCCCCTACTGCTATACCATAGTCGTTTATGGCCACTGCTGTGCTTTTGTATGTCGTGCTAGAAGTCGCATCTAATTCGATAAGCATGCCCAAAGCATAAGTATCGATTAGATCACCTCGCTCATCTAATTGCCAAATCAAACCTCTTTGCTGCGCCACCGAAGACACATTGTTAGCCAAACTAATGCTAAGTGATCGTAAACAAGATTCTTCTGGCACGTCCCCTCTTGCTGTAGGGTCACTACAGTCTTCAACGCCAACTGTATAGGTGTCAGAAACAAACTCGGTTGTACCATAACCCACTACTTGGTTGCTGGAATTGATATCGTAAGCATCGCTTATACCACCAGCTGTGATATCTGGTGGTGGCAGTTCAGTTATATCGCCATCCACTTGGGCAAAACCTCGTGCATAAAAATCGTTTAACACATATGTCAGTTCGTAAAAGTCTTCACTAAGATAAGACATGGTGTAAAAGCCGTCTTGACTCTTGCCCACAGCATAGCCGAAATCGTTGATCGACCTAACTTGTGTGGTTGCACTGTTCCTGTAGTCATCGGTATTAGGGTCTAATGTATCGAACCCGTGCATCAGGTCAGTGTACGTTTCAGTTGCTATATAACTATTTAAACTGGCAATTTGTTGAAATTGTTGGTCTTCTGAATAGGCCGTAACATAAGAATATAACCAGCTATAATCTAGATCACTCAAATCCCCGCCGCGAACGCCATCAAGATTATCTAAACCCGCTATTACCACAGCCGATTCAAAATTGATTAAAGTGGTATCAATAGGCGGGCTATATTGCAGCTCCATATTCACAACGGTTTCCCCCACATTATTGATTGCCACGGGAAAGGTGCTGTTGCCGAGTTCTGCCACTGGCAATTCAACTACTGTATATTGCGCAGCATTCACGAGTGGTAGAGCGAAAAGTGAAACAGTAAAACTACCGGTAATGATTGCTTTTTTCATTGGAAATCCTGCTGAGTACTATTTTTACTTATGTATCACCGCCAGATAGTGGCCTGATATAAAACGTCTTGGTTACCCACTGCGACGCCCAACTCTTAAAAGCTGTATAAGTCATAAATAGTAAAATAGAATGACCGCAGTGAATGGCATGACATGCACAAACACTACGGCAACGATTAGATAGGTTTAATCGACACTTTTCTGATTAACCAATAACATCTGATACCCTGATGAGGCATTCTCATCTTGCTCAAAAATCAAGTATTGCTCTTGGCTAATTTCACTTAAAACCATTTGCATACTGTCCAAAACAATATCTGTTCCGTCTATGGTTGCGACTGCGTAAATATCGTAGGTATTATTGAGTAGTGTTAAAGAACCCGAGTTTTCTTGTAAAACCGATAACAAATTATCCGCAGTAGAAATAATCTCATCGTTAAGCACAAAGTAAAAAGTCACTCGGCTAAAATCTTCTGAATTGGCCAAATTAACCACCTTCACGCCGTGGCTGTATATACTCGAGCTGCTACTTTTAGTCAGAGTCAATGACTTTATGACAATCTCATAGTCATCCACTATACCATCGCTATTTTCGTCTATATCACCGTCTTCATCTTCGTCTATCGCGTCTTTTCGACCATATAAAAAGATAGTATTGTCGGCGTTTTCTTTGAGGCTGAGCAAAGCGTCTTTGATGTATAACTCGTCGGTATCTGAATTAAGCACATCGAAGGCATAGTCCCCATTAGAGGTGTTAGTCGACACACTAAACTCACCTTTAGTTAACCCATCTATCGTGACTTTAGTAACACCGCCAATTCTAACGTCGATGTCTATATTTCCTTGATAATCAGGTAAATAATCATTACTCGAGATAGCGTTATAAAAACTAAACTCAGCTTCTGAATCAACATCTTGCAATTCTGTTATGCCATTAATTCCGATACTGTCTATTGTGAAATCCGAAGAACCCACCCCCGTATTATCACGCAACACTATGATGTACTGGCTGACCACCGAATAGGACTGATCAACCGAGGTATAAATGACATCAGTGCTGCCCGGTAAGGTGATATAGAAAATATACTGGTCTTGCTCTAGTTTTATATTATCTGACAGACTTTGATAGTTTGCGGTGGCTAAAAATTCAGCTTCATTAAAGGTTTCATTGTCTTTAGATACATATAGATCGACGTTTTGAATATCAGAGTGAATATTCAGTAAACGAATATTAAATAGGTCATCGTCATCGTCATCATCATCGTCAACAACGTCGATATCAAAGCGAAGTACTTCGGGCTCACGTACATCACCAGTAAGTGCAATAAAACTAATGGTATCGGACTTGATCTTAACGCTATCCTCGTAGATGATTTCTAAATCACTTCTATCGCTACTTTCTTCGTCCTGCCAAGCGAGCTCAATAAAATAGGTATCGGTATCTAAAGCGTTATTACCACTTACTTCAGTATAATCTACCGAGCTATAAGTGACTTCTATTTCGTCGTCATCATCATCATCAAGATTTTCGTCAACTGTTAAGAAAATTCCCGGAGCATTGGGGGACGCATTATAAAACTTTACGTAACCCGTCCCGCTATCATCATCACTTGAACACCCAGATAACACAAACATTGATAAGCTAATCCATAACATTAATGATTGGTAAAAGGGGTGACCCACTTTGCTAAACTTCATTGTATCTCCAGTTACTATTATTTAATTACCGCGGTCGATAATTAAATGGCCAATTGAATAATTACTGATGGGACAGAAAGGCAAAATATTAGTTCGCGGCTAACGCTCACTTACACATTGTTTGCACATTTGCAGTGAAGAACCGCCGGGAACTTGGTTAGAAAACCCCAACTGATAGATATTAATGATGAAACTGACTCACAGACAAAAAGACCTGTACAGGCCAAAACCCTAACCGACCCTAACTATTTTAAGGACATTGCTGAAGCACTTAGATTTAAGCGCCTCAACATAGATAAGGAAGTTCAACTATAAAAAAATTAATGTGGAGCTCGCCATGCTATTTTAATCTCCACATTTGATTACATGGCTAAAAGACTCAATCTTTCGACGCCACAAACAACGCAATTAACCCAATCATGCCACCATATCTGAACGCCGATTGCAGCACAGGGCCAAGCATAGATTCAGATCGCCACAATTCAAACCAACTTTCTGCAATAACAATAAAGCCAGCAAACAACATAATTAGCGCCACCCCACATCCAGCTAGGGCGATATTTTTCGCCCTATAATAAACTTCGTTATCAGACACCTTAGCCCGCCACATTTGAATTCCACCTATGCTACACAAGGCAGCGACGACTATTTTAGACAGCACAATAAAAAGAGCCCCTGCCCAAATGACAATGGGATTGGATGTAGCCTGCCAGCTGTCAGAACCTCCATCAATTGTGATCATCGAAGTAACAGCCCCCACAGCACCTATGGTTCCGTTCCAATCGACTACATTATGAATCACGCCAAAAACGCCCCAAAAGGCTACGGATAACATCATTATTGATTTGACTTTTTTAAGCATCGAACTCTCCTTTTCGGTTTATTTAGAACAATGAATAGTAGTGCCCTATCCAACATTTTGCTAAGTCATCCAAAACGTTAAATTGACGACTCAAAAATGAGAATAACAAATAATTTTGAAAACATTGATTAATTAGTATGCGATTTCTAATTTTCATCCGTAAAGTAAGGTCCATTGAAGCAATACAGTTAATTTTAAATAACTACGGAGTAAATATTATGAACAACATCGACATGATTAAAGAAAAAGCCGCCACTGCTGAAGATATGGCGCGTAAAGTTTGGTTAGCTGGTCTTGGTGCATATGGTAAAGGCTATGAAGAAGTTAAAGGCCGTTTTGAAGCGCTTTCAACTGATTCAAACAAGTTATTTAACGAACTTGTTGTTAAAGGTGAAAAACTTGAAACTGAAGGCAAAGGTAAAGTTGCAGAAGTGAAAACTAAAGTAGCAGAAAAAACTGAAATCGAATCTCGTATCGAAACAGTGCGTACCAAGCTTGGTTTTAACAACACTGACACTGATCTTAAAATTGAAGAGTTAAGTGCAAAAATTGATGCTTTAACTGAGGCTGTTGCTAAATTAGCGGCCAAACCTGCAGTGAAAAAAGCTTAGTCTTACTTTTAATTGTGAATAAATAGAAGAGAGCCTCAGGGTTCTCTTTTTTTTTGCTCCCCTTAACTGACAAACCAAAATGACTAGTTGCCCTAATCAAAAAAGGGAGCGTAATTATTTAAAATACATGAGCGCTGCGTAAACTCTTATTCACGGCATTTATAATCAAGATAATGTCGTTATTGAGATTTATTATTTTTTTTTGTGTATAAAAACTGTGACGTTAACGCCACAGATTAACAAGTCCGGTACCACTAGCGCTATACGTTTTATTTAACTCACTTAGCTGCAAGCACTCCTCAATAACGAGTATTGGATTTAAATATGACAAACAATGAACAGCAGTCCCCCATAGCGAATCGCACACGACTCGATAAAGTGCGTGCGCATTTAGACACCCTTGGCCTCAAAAACATTGCGAATATTGTGCACAACCCAAGTTATGACGCACTGTTTTCAGCCGAAACGAATGATGCCTTAAGTGGCTTCGAAAAAGGCACAGTCACAGATTCTGGCGCAGTCAATGTCGACACTGGCATATATACCGGCCGTTCCCCAAAAGACAAATTTATTGTTAAAGATGAATTAACCAAAGACACAGTTTGGTGGAGGACAGCGGACAATAATAACGACAACAAACCTATTTCCATTGAAACCTGGGAAGCCTTAAAAAGTATTAGTCAGCAACAACTTTCAGATAGCGATCTATTTGTCGTAGATGCTATTTGTGGCGCTAACGCAAATACAGCACTAAAGGTGAGGTTTGTTATGCAAGTCGCTTGGCAAGCGCACTTCGTAAAAAACATGTTTATTCGCCCCACTGAAGAGCAACTGGATAATTTTGAGCCTGATTTTGTGGTGATGAATGCATCCAAAGCCAAAGATCCTGAATTCAGAAAACATCAAACAAACTCCGAAACCTTTGTTGCATTTAACCTTACAGAAAAAATTCAGTTAATAGGTGGCACTTGGTATGGCGGCGAAATGAAGAAAGGCATGTTTTCAATGATGAACTACTTTCTTCCTCTGCAAGGCATAGCATCAATGCATTGCTCTGCCAATGTCTGTAAAGACAATAATACCGCTATATTTTTTGGATTGTCAGGTACGGGGAAAACGACCTTATCTGCCGATCCTAATCGCGCATTAATAGGAGATGATGAACACGGTTGGGACGACGATGGGGTGTTTAATTTTGAAGGTGGTTGTTATGCCAAAACAATCGATTTAGACCCCGACAAAGAGCCCGAAATCTATCACGCTATTAAACGTAATGCCTTGTTAGAAAATGTGGTAATAAAAGGTAATGTGCCTGATTATTCTGATAACCAAAAAACAGAAAATACTCGAGTGTCTTACCCCATCGAACATATTGAAAACCGAGTGTTAGGGGTTTGCAAAGCCGGCCATGCCAAAAAAGTGATTTTTTTGACTGCGGATGCCTTTGGCGTATTTCCCCCGGTTTCACGTTTAACCAGTGAGCAAGCTAAGTATCATTATTTATCAGGTTTCACTGCTAAATTAGCGGGCACTGAACGTGGTGTGACTCACCCTACCCCCACATTTTCTTCTTGTTTTGGACAAGCTTTTCTAAGCTTGCACCCTACTCAATATGCACATGTACTCGAACAAAGAATGACTACTGCAGGCGCCAGTGCATATTTGGTGAATACAGGTTGGAACGGCACAGGTAAACGTATTAGCTTAGCGGCAACTCGCGCGATTATTAATGCCATACTAGATGGCGAAGTTGAAGAGTCTGAATGTGAAATACTCCCTTATTTCAACCTCGCTTTTCCAACTACACTATCGGGCGTAGACAGCGATATTCTTGATCCCCGTAAAACCTACGCTAACCCGGCAGAATGGGATGAAGAAGCAAAAAAATTAGCACAACTCTTTATCGACAACTTTTCTAAATTTACGGATAACCAAGAAGGCAAGGCCCTAACGTTAGCGGGTCCGCATTTATGACAGTGTTAAAACTCTGCTCGTAAAGCCCGTCTAGCGGCTTTATCAACCAAAGTGAACAGCTGGTCTATGTTATTTTTTGTACTGGATAACTGATGGCCGGCTACCTTCACCAATTTACAGTCTACCCTAGAGGTGAGTCGGTAAAACGCTTGGTACAATTCATAATTTTTCAGTCGCTTATTTTTGCTCGATAAATATTCATTCTGTTCTAGATAAGCCCGCCGACCTGGCAAGCCGATAATATTTTGGGAGTCGGTATAGACGGTCAGTGTTATGTCGCTTTTATCAACCGCAGCAATGATTTCATCCAACGACCACAACAAAGCTTGTAATTCTAGTTTAGTCGAACTGGTTTGTTCAAAACGTTTGATTTTTACCGTCTCTTTAAGGGTATCAATAGACAAGTGCAGATCAGATACGACAAGGTAAGCAGCATATCCCACCTTTAATTGCGTATTAACACTGCCGTCAGTAAAAACCTGTAAGTGAAGCATTGATTTTACGCTCAGAAGTTGAGTGGTATTTTTGTTTTTATAACATATAAATCCCGCCCTCAGGCTATACAATTCGATTTCCACATAAATTAAGCTACGGAAAGTTGCTTTTCACGACACTAAAGTGACTGACCAAAAATCAAACACCTTAGGTGCCACTATTATTGTGCTTATCCTGGCAAGTATATGTAGTAATAGACTGCAATCGCTCCAGTTAAACCAAGATAGAAACGATAATAAAGGAGCTAAAAAGTTTTAAAGGCAAGTGTTTAGAAAATCAATTTGTTTGCTGCAAGCACAGAGTCTACCGCCTGCTGAAACTTTTCAACCAGTTGCTGATCAATATCCGAACTGAGGGCAAAATAATAACGTTTGGGGGCAAAACGGTAAACGACTTCAAAATTAGCAGGGTCAATACCAGAAGAAACTAAGGTTTCACGCCAGCCATCCTCGCCAAATATCCATAAATCAATCCGCCCAGCATTTAACATCATTCCCAAGTTTGTTGAATGGGAAAGCAAAGCAATTTTTTGCAGTGGAACACCTTCTTCAATGAGTATATCTTCGCCAACATCGCCCCTTACGGCTCCCGTAATAAAAGCTTTCATGTCTTCAGGTTTGCTGATCCTTAATTGACGTGCTTTTAACGCAATCAATACATCACTTTCAGAGGCTATAGGACCGACCCATTGAAAACCACTCTCTCGCTCAGGTGTTCTTATTGTACTGAACAAAACAGTGTTGGGCCCCTGCTGAGCATTTTTAAACCCCCTTGCCCAAGGTTGCACCAATATATTCTCGAGTTTAATAGGGCTACCTACATGGTTCGAGGCCGCCAACAGTAATTCAACCGCAGGCCCTTGTAATTTTCCATCCCGAATATAATTAAATGAAGCACTACTTTCAGTAATAAAAGTAAGCTCATTGAACTCCACCGCGCATACCGAAAAACTACTGGTCCAAATCCAAAAAGCCACTAATAAGTCTAAAGTTAATAACCTTTGAAATAATGGCGTCATATAACTCCGAGGGAAAGCATGTATTGTACTTTTGACATTTTACCTTAAAGCCCAATCATTGTTGAATGTAATGACTGATTTTGAAATTTGTATCGCTTCAAAGCGAATTGATACTAAATTAAATAATTTTTAGAGCCGTGACTCAAAAAAAACCTCACCTAAACTCGGTTTAAAGGCCGCCGTTCCCCCTCCCCCCAAAAAAACTCAGGGTCGATATTTAGGGGATATCACAGGTTTCTGTCATACGTTTTGCAATTAACTTACGAATTGATGCATTACGTTTATCTTTATCATAAAAACGCTCAGGCATTTCACGGAGCAAATAAATGTACTCACCTTGTTTATAGTGAGCTGCGGTGGCGATAGGTTGCATATTATCTTCTACCATCACAGGACTTAGTACTTTAATCGTTAAAGTCGGATGCATGGTTTCTAACACGGCTACCGTACCTAAGTGGCTATCGCTATGAAACGCGCCATTCAAATGCACAACTTTAGCCCCAGGTCGTTTTGCCATGGCGCTTGCAATTGACTCCGCCATAGTGGTGTCACGTAATAATTGCGCGGCATAAGTTTTCATTTGGCTTTCTTGTTGTTGTTCTGGCGTTTGCCCGTGACTGCGACCAGACGACTGGATGAAAGACAAAAATTTGTCTTTGTAACTTGCATTTTCTAAGTCTAATTCTTTAGCAGACCAATCAGCTTGTTCGGTAGGAAACCGAGCGATTATTTCCGCGCCCTTTTTACCAACACAACGCACATGCATAGCAGGTGAATTGGATGCAATCACTGGAATATTATGTTCACGTGCAAACTCAACAATGGCGCGATACGAGCCTTTATAGTGAGGCCAGGCTTCACCCTCTTCGATTAAGGTCGATTCTCCATATTCTCCCGCAAGGTACTTATCTAACACCTGTTGTTTATCACGGGTAAATTGTTCCATCGATAAAATCAGATTAGGGTTTTGCTTAAATAAGGCTTCTAATAATTGCAACTGTAAAAGGTGTGAACCTTGGTGAGAATGAAACTCTCCGATAAATACCACATCAGTATCTTGTAATTCTGCTGCTAATTGTTGAACTGATACTGGCACTTTACTGGCCGAATTCACTACTTGAAAACTATACATGGAGGTTAAAGGAGCGGGATTTACCTTCTCTACAGACGATTTAGAGCTTTGCTCTGTGCTACTACAGTTAGTCAAACTCAATACTAAGGTGATCGAAATAATTAATTTTATCAACATATAACTTCCTAGTTCCTAATATCAGGACTCACTATAAATGTCTAAAGCTTAATGACAAAGGCCATGAGTTTAATCATGGCCTTTGCATAAACACTCTCTATAAAATCAACAGTTTAGCGAGATTTACGCTGTTTACTGTTTGATTTTCCGCCTTTGTTTTGTTCAGCCTTAGCGGCTTGATTATGAGGTTGATTGTCACTAAAGCGAGTGAGGCCTTTTTGCGCTCGTGATGCTTTGCCAGACTTACCTTTGGCGAAGGCTTTATTGCCTGAGCGTTTAGCGAACTCTTTTTGATCGCGGCCTTTTAACTCATTACGGCTTTCTGCTGGCACTAAACACTTAGGACTATTACCAATCAAGTGGGCCTTGCCCATTTCTTTGAGTGTTTTACGTAATAATGGCCAGTTTGCTGGATCGTGATAACGCAAAAATGCACGGTGCAGACGACGGTGAATTTCTCCTTTAGGCACTTCCACTTCTTCACTTTTGTGATTCACTTTATGTATCGGGTTTTTTCCCGTGTGATACATAGTAGTAGCGTTGGCCATAGGTGACGGGTAAAAGTTTTGTACTTGATCTAACTTAAAGTTACGTTCTTTAAGCCACAATGCCAAATTCAACATATCGGTATCTTCAGTACCCGGATGCGCCGAGATAAAATACGGAATAAGATACTGGTCTTTGCCCGCTTCTTTGGTGTACTTGTCGAATAACTCTTTGAATTTATCGTAAGTGCCCATGCCCGGCTTCATCATTTTATCGAGGGGGGCTTTTTCGGTATGTTCTGGGGCAATTTTTAGATAACCACCTACATGATGGGTCACTAACTCTCTTACGTAATTCGGATCTTCAATCGCTAAGTCATAACGCACACCTGATGCAATCAGGACTTTTTTCACGCCTTCCACATCACGTGCTTTGCGATACAGCTCTACAGTTGGGGTTTGATCTGTATCTAAGTGTCCACAGATTTCTGGCCATACGCACGATAATCGACGACAGGCTTGTTCGGCTTTGGGGCTTTTACAACGCAACTTATACATATTCGCCGTTGGGCCACCAAGATCTGAGATAACCCCAGTAAAACCCGGTACCTTGTCGCGAATTTCTTCTATCTCGCGAATAATCGATTCTTCAGAACGGCTTTGTATTACCCGCCCCTCATGTTCGGTAATCGAACAGAAAGTACAACCACCAAAACAACCGCGCATGATATTCACCGAGGTTTTGATCATGTCGTATGCAGGAATTTTAGCTTTGCCGTAGCTTGGATGTGGCACTCGTGCATAAGGTAAATCAAACACCGCATCCATTTCTTCGGTTTCTAATGGATAAGCCGGTGGGTTGATCCAAATAATACGATCACCATGGCGCTGCACCAGTGCCCGAGCACAACCTGGGTTGGTTTCTTTATGTAAAATACGTGAGGTATGAGCGTAGTGGGTTTTTTCAGCGCGAACTACGTCATAAGCCGGTAACATCACATAGGTTTTATCCCAAGGTTTGACTCTTTGGGTTTTAGAAGTAAAAGGCTGAACCACAATTGGCTGGGCTTTTTGTTCTTCGATGGCCGCTTTTTTTTCTGCTTCTGATGAAACCGCACATTTATCTTCAATGGTCTCGTAAGGACTAACAATGGGATCAATTTTACCAATGCTGTCTAAATGAGTGGAATCTACTCCTTGCCAGCCGGGTAAAGGCTCTTTACGGATCACCGCTGTGCCGCGAATATCTTGCATTTGCTCGATAGTTTCGCCCGCCGCAAAACGGTGCGCCATTTCTAGCAAGGGTCGTTCGGCGTTACCAAACATCAACATATCGGCTTTTGAATCAAACAACACACTACGGCGTACTTTGTCTGACCAATAATCGTAATGGGCGATACGTCTTAGACTGGCTTCAATACCGCCAATCACTACAGGTTTTTTGTAGGCTTCTTTACAACGCTGGGTATAAACCGTGACAGCACGGTCGGGACGTTTTCCGCCTTCGTTGTGTGGAGTATAGGCATCATCATGACGTAATTTACGCTCGGCGGTATAACGATTGATCATCGAGTCCATATTGCCTGCGGTCACACCAAAAAATAAGTTAGGTTCGCCGAGTTGCATAAACGCATCTTTGCTATGCCAATCAGGTTGAGAAATAATCCCTACTCTAAATCCCTGCGCTTCTAATGTCCGGCCAATTACCGCCATACCAAAACTAGGGTGATCCACATAGGCATCACCGGTAACCAGAATAATGTCGCAACTATCCCAACCTAATTTATCCATCTCCTTACGAGACATAGGTAAAAACGGCGCAGGACCAAAACATTCCGCCCAATATTTAGGGAAGGAAAACAAACCGCGTTCCGCTTTCATACGGGCAACAGGTTTGGATCGAGAGGCAGGTTGAATAGTTGGCATTAATGGTCTCAAAAAATATCTAAAAAGCTGTTCAAAAAATCGGCTGGATTATAACAGAATACTTTAGGGGCTGTTGATCTTTAATATGTCATTGAGAAAGCATTTAGTTGCATACCGGAACGTTTGCCGCGCGGCAGCTGTCTTGAAGTTTAGCCATTCAAAGTAAAAGGTTAACAAACTAGCTAAAAAGATATATTTATCACTTCAGGTCAATAGACCTAAATTAAACCTGAGGGGCGGTAATGAGCGAATAGCGGTCATTCAGTCTCTACAAATTGAATACAATTTTAACTAGATTTATTGTCACTAGTCGGGTACTTGTTCTTCAGCAGGAAATGACGTGTTGCGTATATTAGCAATTATAATTTGTATAAATTAATACGTTACCCATACCTTCATAGATTATTTTTAATAACTGAATGCAATTCAATACCAACTTACTGTAATTCGATAATTAATATTGAATAATTGACGATGGAGGTATATGATGCCTCTAGTTAATGAATAAATGGATTTACCTATGCTGCCACATCAAACGCAAGCTTTCTCAAGAATCTCCAGAGTTTCAAAGGTCATTTTGCCTGTAGTTTTTGTAAACAAGATTCTTATCATTTTAATTTCGGTTCTATTTTTAGGGTTCGTACTATTCTCACCATCTGTAGATTCGCAGAATGCGACTCTTATCAGTCAATTTTTTACGACTGGCAATATCTCACTCACTTTAGGAATGATAAAAACTGGCTTGCCATTATCTGACAAATTGGTGATTTTCTTGAGTTGGATTCTGTTTCTAGTTTATGTACTAATATCACTCAATTTTCTCACTCAACTACTAAAAAATTTAGTTTATAAACAAGTTTTTAACCGCGTAAATAGCAAGTTAGTCCAAAAACTCGCTATGATGTATACCATATACTTATTAATAATTGTTGGGCATAAACTTTTTGTTTTGTATTTAAATTGGCGATCTGTAGACATCTCCCTAAATTTTAGTTCTATCTATATATTTGGCTTGATTTGGCTCTGTGCTTGGATAATGCAAATTGGTGAAGCTCTCTATTCTGAAAATGAAATGACAATTTGAGGAGTAGTATATTGTCCATTATAGTTAATTTAGATGTCGTACTTGCTCAGCGAAAAATGCGTTCAATCGAGCTTGCTGAAATTATAGGTATAACTCCCCAAAACTTATCCGTTTTAAAATCGGGTAGAGCAAAAGCAATAAAGTTAGAAACTTTAGATAAGATTTGCAATGCCTTAAAATGCGAGCCGGGTGATATCTTAGAGTTTAGAGAAGACTGATAAATAAGCAGTACCCAATGTCCCCTAAGGCGCTGAATCCTGCCTAAAACACCTCTATTCCTTCCTTCTCTAAACAGAACGATTTTTGCACAATCTGAATGACCGCAAATGGCACTTTTGAGCTAGTCAGTTCTAGCTAATTACCCCAATAACTACTCACTTTTGCGTCTGTTTTTCAACTGTGCTCTCAGTGCGCGGCACTCGGTGTCCTCAGTGGTAAAAATTATTTTGCTTTTAAGATGCTGATAAATTGATTACAGCAAACCAAGGTCGATTTAATCTGATTGAATATCCAAGATTTGGATCAAATTGTTAGTCTCATCCTCTAATAAATCAGCCAAAGTATAAGCTTTTAAGCTATCTAAAAACGCTTGGGTCGCTTGCCCCAATATCCCTTTAAGTTTGCACGCCGGTAATATTCTGCACTTGGGTGTTGAGCATTCGACAACTTGCAATGTGTTTTCAAGCAATATCACTAGATCACCAATATTTAACTCTTGTGGTTTTTGTTTTAAATAAAAACCACCACCCTTACCTCTTTTGGTTTCGATTATTCCTGCCTTACCTAATTGGTGCACAATTTTGTTCACATTGTTTCTGGAGATCTCATAGGTATTGCTTATTTCATCGATACTGGCGCGTTTTCCTTGAGGCAGTAAAGCCAGGTAAATAAGGGTTCTCAGTCCATAGTCGGTGTAACGGGTAAGTTGCATAAGTTTCTGCGGTGATCCAAAAGATTGATTGACGTTAAAAGTCTGTTTGACACATTTATATAATACATCTAATATGCACCTTATTAAAAGATGCTTATAAAAGGTATGTTATGAATCACGCTTTATTACTTAAATTGGCCAACGCTTCAATGCTGACAACTTTAATGGTATTTGTAGTTTGCGCTGTACTTGCCTATGGATTTGATAACCACTTGCCACTAATTGGGCTTACACTTCTACACGTGGCACAAATTATTCTTGCAGGGCTGTTTAAGGTGTCTTATGTGGTGCGTTTAGTAGCTCAGCAACAACTCGGCTTAGCCATCCGTTAAAGTAGAGAACATAATGAATATTTCAGAACCCAATGAAGAACAAAAAATCACGCCTATTTGGCGACAGGCATTTCGGCCCTTTTTTCTCTTCGCCTGTCTTTTCGCAATTTTGTCAATCAGTGCTTGGGCACTGGTGCAAGCAGGTCAACTTTACTTTATGCCATACGGTGGCGTGATTTTCTGGCATGCCCACGAAATGTTGTTTGGATTTGTGGCGGCTATTATTGTGGGCTTTTTGCTCACCGCGGTTCAAAGTTGGACTGGCCTTCGCGCCACACATGGCAAACCCTTAATGGTGCTTTTTACACTGTGGTTAGTAGGCCGTTTAGTGATGCTGTTAGATCTATTTTCGAATCAATGGATCAACGCTGTTTTTGACATGAGCTTTTTACTACTAGCGGCGTTTTTTATGGCAAAGCTAGTGTTAAAAGTGAAACAGTACCGAAACTTGATTTTTGTGCCGATTTTACTGTTACTGGCAACGGCTAACTTGTTCACACATTTATCCGTTATGACTGGCGAAATAAATTTTTATACCCAAGGCATGTACGCCACAGTAATGATTATTACCCTTATAATGACTGTTGTCGCAGGCCGAGTGTTTCCTATGTTTACGGCAAATGGTACTCAAACAACAAAAGTGGATAATCTTGCTTGGTTAGAAAAAACAGTGATTAGCTTAACCGCCTTATTAGTACTGGTACATTTAACTGGGGCACAGCATTTTCTAACAAGCAAACTCATGGTTTTTCTTTATATAGCTTGCTCGCTAGCTCACAGCATTCGGGCAATCCGCTGGCGACCTCAGGTCACCTTTAAAACACCATTAGTGTGGTCATTACATCTAGCCTATTGGTTTATCCCAATTAGCTTTTTATTGTTCGCTTTACACTATGGCGGCGTGGATATTTCAGCATCTAATGCATTGCATGGTTTAACCGCAGGCGCAATGAGTTCGCTGATATTGGCGATGATAGCCCGTATTGCACTGGGCCATACTGGAAGACCGCTAGCGCCTCATTGGTGTATGAAATATGCCTTTGCCTTGATAGTTTTAGCAGGCAGTATTCGGATTATATCTCCTCATTTACAAACTTACTTTAGCTTCAACCTAAATGTGTTGTCAGCAGTATTGTGGGCATTAGCCTTTGGCATTTATGTGGTGATTTATACCCCTATACTTATTACGCCAAGACCAGATGGCAGGCCAGGTTAGAATAGAAAACATTAGCTTCTAGCTTCTAGCTTCTAGCTTCTAGCTTCTAGCTTCTAGCTTCTAGCTT
>NZ_CAXBNC010000028.1:0-59387 GCF_963977085.1 uncultured Paraglaciecola sp.
TAGATTAGCGAGAGTGATCGGAATGACGATGATAGATTAGCGAGAGTGATCGGAAAGATGATGTTGGCCCAGTCATTGGTGTTGGTTCGGTCATTGGTGTAGGTTCGGTCATTGGTATAGGTTCGGTCATTGGTATAGGTTCGGTCATTGGTATAGGTTCGGTCATTGGTATAGGTTCGGTCTTTCCAGAATACCAAGTAACTTGTCATTCCAACATGTTGTTAGGGGGAATTGCTTTTAATTTTTCTAATGGTTATTTTAAACTTTTGAGTATTTGGCTTTGATTTTTATCGTGGCTAAGAAGTGCTACGTATTGGCTTGTTTCTTCTTTTGAGTCGTTAATAAGTTGGCCGTTGAGGGTTAACCAACAATGGGCAAATAATTTGCCTTGCTGTTTTTTCACGCCAAATACTAATTGGGGCTGAAAGCCTAATTTTGTTAATAGTTGTTTTTGTACTGCACATCTTCGCAAGCAGTTGATTTTAACAAAATGATTTCGCGCGACTTTTTCGATTAATTGGGTGATAGAGATAACATCAGCAATAGTGCCATCAGAAAAAGTATGACTATTTTTGAATAGCTTGTTTTTCCAATATTTGTACGGAACCACCGAAATTAATATATTCCAGTATATAAATAGGTACCAAGCTTTGAGGGCAATTACCTTGTTTGAGTTAGGTACTCGCCAAAATTTAGTTAAGAGTTTAAGTAGCTTGATGGTGTGCAAGCCCATGTTTTTCAAGTTCAGTTAGCAATAGGGTAAAGTCTTGTTTGACCTCTTTTTGTGTGACATTGAACGTTTGACTAATCTCTAGGGTTATTGCGTCTGCAGATTTACCTTGTTGTAACTGTTCTAACATCAATGCGCCAATTTCGTTTAAGGTGTAATAATCGCCACTATCAGGCTCAAGTATCACCACTTCGTCTACTACCTTTTGTATAAGTAGGCCTTCTTTTAATACTAGATCCATGTTTAGTTCCTTTTAGTTAGCTGGGACTTATACGTTTATTTTTCTTGAGTTAACTCGCCATTATCTAATGTATACACCACATCTGCTACTTCATTTAATGATTTATCGTGAGAGATAACAATAACAGTGTAGTGACTAAATAAACGTTTAAACTCTTCTTTAAAAGACCTGCTAGAAAACTCATCAAGCATTGAGGTGGGTTCATCTAACAGTAAAATATGCGGTTCTAGCAACAGTGCTCGGGCCAGAGAGATACGTTGTTTTTGGCCGCCTGATAACAACACACCGCCTTCTCCAACAGCAGTTTGATAGCCCTGGGGCAAATCTTCGATAAATCTATCCGCCCCTGATGCTTGGCAGGCTTTGCTGATACTTTCTGCGGTGGGCGCCACCACACCATAAGTAATATTGTCCAAAATGGAGCCATTGCACAACAATACATCTTGAGAAACTAAGGCTATCGCAGCACGCACCGAGGAGTTATTAATTTCGGCAATATTTTGATTATCGATGAAAATATTTCCTGAGGTAGGCTCAAGAAACTTCATCAATAAATGTAGTAGCGTGGTTTTACCCCCGCCGTTTTTACCGTACAACAACATGGTGTGTTTTGCTTGGAGAGTAAAAGATAAAGATTCGAAAACAGCGGGCTTATCGTTAAAAGCAAAGGAGACCTTGTCGAAGCGTATTTCGGCATTTGTGATTGTTAACTGTTGATTGGAATTTGCCTGAAACTCCGATTCTACATGATAAAACGTTAGTAGCCTGTCTGATGCGCCCATAACCTGTTGTATTTGACCATATAAACCCGCTAATGAGCCTAAAGGACGAGTGAATATTAAGCCATAAAGCATCAGGGTAATTAGATCAGGAATACTGATGTTGCCAGATTGAAAGCGCATAAAACTTAAGACGATCACTATTAACACTGCGATAGACGCCATAAATTGCACTAAGGGTGACAAGATTGCCTGTAACTTTAATTGCTGGCTGCGCAGCGCGAGTATTTCAGAGGTTTTGTGTTTGAATTTTTTTGACTCTGAGGATTCACGATTAAAGGCTTTGATTAAAGAAATAGCACCAATATTTTCACTGGCGATAGCCATTGAATCTGCCTGATGTTGCATAAGCGCCCTAGAAATAGGTTGCATGCCACGACTTACCAACCTCAATACGATAAATATCGCGGGAACAAACACAATGATCAATATCGCAATGCTAGGTTCAATGCTAAACATCAAAATTGATGCACCAATTAAGACCAACATACTGGGGACTAGGTTTGTCAATACACTGGATGCGAAGTAGCTGATCACGGCTAAATCATTACTCAACATAGACAACACATCGCCACGTTTGTTTTCTTTAAAGTACTGCATAGGCAAAACTTGAATATGGTCATACAGGCGGCAACTCAGCTCTGCCATTAAACGTGCGCCGATTAAGCTGACATTATAAGTGGATAAAAAACGCAGCAGTGCGTGAACTGCAAATAGGGCAAACCACAACAGTAAAATATAGATATGTGTTTGGTTTATGCCAGTGGCATTGGCGATAAAATATTCTGAATACTGGCCGGCTAAAAAAGGCACAGATAAACTCACGGTAGTTTCGCAAATCATAAGAAACACCACATAAGCAAAGGCTTTTTTGTGCTCTTTGAATAGCTTAAGGGCATATTCAAATTTAAGGGTGTTAAACATAATGATAGTCAGTCCGTTTACTTAAAATAAAAACTATTCAAAGAGTATGCCTATTTAACTCAAATGATGGATTTACTTAGTTGAATTCAAAGGATGTTAGAAAAAAATTAAGGCGTTGTTTAAGTAGTGTTTTATCTTACCTTGTTTCCAGTCTAAAAATAAAATGCTTGTCAGCCCATTTTTATCAATAAAGCAACTTTGCTTTTTTTTGTGGGTAAATATCGTTAATGTTACCCCTATCTAATTATTAAAGAGATAAGCCCAATGCGTTTTGCTGTTATTTGCCTGTTCATTTTTTCTGTTCAGGTGTTTGCTTCTGACTCGAATAAACAAACTAGTGTCGCGGACTTTACTGCAAATATGTCGCAGCAAAGTGGTTTTTTTGATTTTTATTATCAAATTGAACAAGACAAAGTGTTCTTGAAGATAGACAAATTTGACCAACCCTTTCTTTTTCAAAGTAGTATGCCACAAGGTATTGGTTCGAATGACATAGGTTTAGATCGTGGGCAATTAGGCGATACTCGGTTAGTTAAATTTGAGCGTTACGGTAATAAAGTCCTGCTAAAACAATTAAATACCCAGTACCGCGCGAGTTCCTCTAATCTAGCCGAGCAAGCGAGTATTGATGAGGCCTTTGCCGATTCTGTGATTGCGGGTTTCCCTGTTGTTGCCAGTGACGGTGCAGTGGTGATTATCGAATATACCGATTTTTTACTCTCGGATATTCACCAGATATCACAACGTTTAGCAGGCTCTAAACAAGGTAGCTATCAGCCTGATGCCAAGCGAAGTGGGGTGTATTTAGAGCGCAGTAAGGCGTTTCCCAATAATACTGAGTTAGAAGCGCTTGTAACCTTTGGGGGCTCTAAACCTGGGCAATATGTGAATCAAGTGACCCCAGATCCCATCAGCATTTCGGTGCATTTACACCATTCGTTAGTGAAGTTACCTGACTCAGATTATCAACCCAGAAAGTTTGTGCCTTTTTCTGGCTTTTGGTCAGTGGGCTATCAAGATTATTCAGTGCCCATTGAAGATAACATGACCAAAGCCTTTATCCCTCGTCATCGTTTAACTAAAAAACAACCTAATGCTCAGGTAAGTGAAGCGGTGGAACCTATAGTGTATTACCTTGATCCTGGTATTCCTGAACCGGTAATGAGCGCACTCAAAGACGGTGCCTTATGGTGGGATCAGGCATTCAGTGCCATAGGTTACAAAAACGCCTTTCAAGTTAAAGTATTACCTGCAGGCGCAGATCCTATGGATGTGCGGTATAACGTGATCCAGTGGGTGCATCGCGCCACGCGAGGTTGGTCTTATGGTTCTTCTGTGATTGACCCTCGTAGTGGTGAAATCATTAAAGGTCATGTCACTTTGGGCTCACTGCGCGTTAAACAAGATTATTTAATTGCCTTAGGTTTAACCAGCCCTTTTAGTGCTGATGGAGGGCCTGATGAACAAGTGGATATCTCAGAACAAAAAGCCATGGCATTGGCGCGTATTCGTCAACTTTCTGCCCATGAAGTAGGACACACGCTTGGCATTGCCCATAACTTTGCTGCGAGCGAATATGGCCGTGAGTCTGTTATGGATTACCCTCATCCAATGGTAAGTATTAAGGACGGCAAAATTAGCCTAGAGAATGCCTATGACGAAGGCATGGGTGAGTGGGATAAATATGTAGTGGCCTATGGTTATCAAACTTACAAGGATAAAAACAGCGAACAACAAGGCTTAAATCAGTTAGTGATGGCAGCGAGAGAAAAAGGGTTTACCTACCAATCTGATCCCGATGCCCGTCCATCTCATGCAGCCAATGTCGCAGGGCATCTTTGGGACAACGGTGCTGATCCAGTTAGTGAGCTAAAACGCATCAGTGCAGTGCGCCAAGTCGCCATGGCTAACTTTGGCATTAAAACCATTAAAACCGGTGCAAGCTTGTCTTCATTGGAAGAGACTTTTGCGCCTATTTATCTATTACATCGTTATCAATTAGACGCGGTTGCTAAGGTCATTGGTGGGGTGAACTATGAATACGAGCTAAAAGGTGATTACTCTATTCCTAAAGGGGTGCAGGTGATCTCTGCCGATCAGCAAAAACAAGCGGTAGAGGCCATGCTTGATACCTTACAGAGTGAGTTTTTGAGCATTCCTGCTGCCTTGACACAATTGATCACTCCAAAGGCTTATGGTGAAAGCCGCAACCGCGAAAGTTTTAAAGGGCGCACAGGTCTGACATTTGACCCTATTAGCGCTGCAGAATCTGCCGCAGCCTATAGCCTAAGTTTGTTGTTAAAAGCTGAGCGCCTTAATCGTATAGCCCAGCAACAAGCATTATTAAAAGGCACGCCTGACATAGACTATTTATTGAATGTTTTGTTTAAGCAGTCGATTAAACGTGGCATCAATAGAGCCCATCCACAACTGAGTCAACGCCTAAACTATTTAGTTTTAGATCAGGTGGTAAAAGCCACAGCGCAAGCAAACTTGGCCCCTGAAGTGCGAGGTGAAATTGAATTACAGCTAATTGCTTTGCACAAGTGGTTAAAAAACCAAAGTCGCAATGCTCACAACGAAGTGATGGCTCGACAGTTAGAGCAATATTGGCGAGTAGGCGAGTGGAAATCTCAATTCAAAGTCAAACCTTTGCCGCCCGGCTCACCTATTTAAGCCGGGCTCAGGGTTTTTAGAATGGTTAACCAGGATGCAACTATGTTTTGCGTAAAATGCGCTCAGCCAAGCCTTGTTAAACAGGGTGAAAAGGCTTATCGCTGCAATTTATGTGACTTTGTCTATTTTCACAATGTCGCTGCTGCCGTGTGTGGCGTGATTGTGTGTCAGGGGCAAATGCTGCTGGTGGAAAGGGCGCAACAGCCTTGTAAAGGTAAGTTGGACTTTCCTGGTGGTTTTGTTGATTACAATGAGTCCAATGAACAAGCCTTAAAACGAGAATTATTCGAAGAGTTACAACTCACAATCAATGTTATGCAGTATCTTTTTTCGTTTCCCAATCAATACCTTTATAAAGATGTACTTTACTCAACCTTAGATAATTTTTTTGAAATTACTCTGCATACCAAGCCTGCTTTGACTTTGCAGCAAGAGGAAGTGAGTCGTTACTTGTGGTTAGATTTGGAGAGTGTAGAAACTAAAGAATTGGCCTTTGCATCAGGACAAGCTGCTTTAGCGGAATATTTGATCAAAACAGGCCAGTAGTAAAACTCTCTACTGGCCTTTGTTTTTATAAGACTTTAGCCGCGATACCCAAAGAACTTATGTTTAATAATTTCTTCAGCTATGCCATCTGGTAGGCTCTCTTGCCAACCGCCCTGACCATTAGCAAGTTGCTTAAGGACATGGCGTGAATAGATGTTAAACAAGGCAGGATCACTGCACTCGATACCGTGTAAAAAGCCATTTTCTAACAAATGACGGTACAAGAAGCGTAAATGCTCTGGCACTTTTACATCAGTAAATTCAGTGACTTGACCTTCTTCATTCATTTCTGGATAGATAAACAAACGGGTATTATCAGGAAATAACTTACCAAAACCTTCTAGAATGCCGCCCTCAACACCTCTATAGAAATTCTCATCAAATATCTGCTTAACATTGACCATACCCATTACAATGCCGATTTGAAGTTGGGTAAATTGACGGAAGTAGGCTCTAAGAGAGAAGTAACGGGTGTAATCCGAGACCATGACATTGTAGCCAAGTGAGTTGAGCAATTGCACTCTTGCTACTATGTCTTTTTCTGGAACTTTAGCATCGTTGCCGTGCACATCATTTAGGGATATTTCGGCTATGGCAATAGTATTGCTAGGTTCAACTCCCGTTTGTGTATAAAACGAATTTTGACCCTGTTCAATCATATCGACATTGAGTTTAGTAACGGGGCGGAACGAGCCTCGAATGGTGAGGATATTTTTTTTGTACAACATCTCTGCAGGGACAGCCACACTGCCGTCAGGTCTAAACATGATAGCGCGGGTTTTCCAACTGCGGATCAGGTGAATGTTTTTAGTTCGGTTATCAATGTCTTCAAAGTACGGGCCTTCAAATTCGATTGAATCAATTTCAATACGGTTGGCTTTCATGCCGTCTGTTAATGAATCTATAATTTGCTTTGGATTTTCAAAATAATGGTAAGCCGCATAGATAAGGTTGACGCCAAGTACACCTAAGGCTTGTTGTTGCGCTTCTGCATTGTCATCAAGCATTCTGACATGCACTGTGATGTTTGATGGTTTTGCTCCAGGGTACATTTGCACACGTACGCCACACCAGGCATGGCATTCGTTTTTACGATTGAAGCTTTTTGCTGCAACCGTAGCGGCATAAGCAAAATAACGGGATGATTTGGAACGAATGTCACCGACTCGGTCTACTACTAGGTCAAATTCTTGTTCCATCATGGCTTTTACACGGGCTCTACTCACATAACGGCCGTCTTCTTGTACACCGTAAATGGCATCTGAAAACTTCATATCATAAGCAGACATTGTTTTAGCAATAGTACCGGCTGCCGCACCCGCTAAGAAAAATTGTCTGGCTACCTCTTGTCCAGCACCAATTTCAACTATGGTGCCGTACTTCTTTTCATCAAGATTAAGACGTAGGGCTTTTTGACTCGTGGTGCGTGAACTCACACTATTACGAGTTTTAATATTTTTATCCATGATTTCTCCAAATAAATGCGGCAAATGATCGAATATCAGTATTGTAGCCTTTTTTCGTCAGAGCATTAATCTAAATTTTTATCATAGTAATCACTAATTCATTGAATAATATAACGAAAAGGTTAATGGAAAGTTAATAGCTGAGGGGGAGGGCAGTTTAAATTAGGGTGAAGCAGTATTAATCAGCATGAAGCAGTGTGAAGCAGTGTGAAGCAGGGGATAGTAGCTAGAGACTAGTTGCTAGAAAGGGCGAAAAACACAAATACATCTCTGTGGTTCAAAGCTCTTATCTTTTGCTTCTAACTAGTCTCTATTTACTAGCCACTATCCACTGTTTATCAACAGCGCAAATGGTTACCGCTACGGGTGATGCCCAAGATAATACCTGATTCATCGAAGACTATTTCTACTGCGTCACCACTGTTTATTTGTGTGTCGATTTGTTGAATATTGCTCAGGGCGGCAATTAATTCATTAGATAATTGTAGTACTTCATTATCGCAGTTTTTCAATTGCCAACCGGCATCAACTAGGTGTAAAACCGCCTTAGATTTGTGGTGTGCGGCATAGGTGTTCTTCTGTGCTAAATAATTTTTGTAATGTTCAGCATAGCGATTATTGATGCGCGCAGATACAGACTCAGGCTCAATATCCAAAGTGTGTAGTTGCACCACTTGGTAGTTGTAGTCAGATAAAACTGGAGCAGTACGTTGCAGTAACACCAAACTTATTAGCAGCAAAGTGCTGGCTGCAACGGCAACGTAACTAATACGCCTAAAAATATAAGCCGTGTTTTGGTTATTGTGTTGCTTAGCCAATACATGGCGTTTAATGGATGCAGGGGCAAGGTGCTGACTTTTACGCTTAAGATAATGTTGCTCTAGTGCGTCATCTGATTGTTGGTTTTGTTTAGTCATTTTGCTCTCCGCAATGTTTGTTTAGCACTTTGCGTATATTGTCTTTGGCGTATCGCAGTCTGCTTTTGACAGTTTCGAGTGGGCAATGAGTTATGCTGGCAATGTCTTGCAATGCAAAACCTTCTTGCTGTAAACAAAAAGCTTCTCTTTGCTCAAATGCCAGCGCAAGTAGTGCATGGTCAAATACAATACTGATGCCTTGATCATCTAAACTCATTTCAATATTTTGCTCAGGGGCAAGCAGTTGTTCGGTATCACTTATATTGTGTTTGTTGCGACGAAATTCATCAATTAATTGGTTACGAGCCAAAGTAAAGAGCCAAGCTTTAAATTGCCCAGAATGCTGATATAAATGCTTTTTTTCTATGACTTTTAACCACGTTTTTTGGCAAATATCTTTAGCTAACGCCGAGTCAGAAAGTGTCAGGATAAAGTGATATAAGTCGTTTCCACAGGTATCGTATAACTTGCTGAGTAATGCTCGGTCTCCAGACTGAGCATAACGCAACATCAAGCTTTCATTACTGGCTCTATCAAATAGTCTCGATTTTAAGGTCAACGCAATACTCATAGACGCTCCTTATTCACATTGCCCAGAATTGCTAAACAATGTAGTGGGTTAACTTTTAGTGGCTAGAGGACAGTAGATAGTGGCTAGTAGATAGTGGCTAGTAGATAGTTGCTAGTAGATAGTTTCTAGCCTCTAGCCTCTAGCATCTAGCCACTAGCCACTAGCCACTAGCCTCTAATTTCTACCCCTAACTAAAATTAACTTGCCAATTTAAAGTCTAACATGACCATCATGCCATCCTGAGCTTGTGCTTTACCAGCTTGGATATTCGGTTTGTATTTCCACTTTGCCAATGCACGTCTAGCCGCTTGGTTAAATATACGCTTAGGTTGCGCATCTAGTATCTTAATATTATTGACTGTACCAGATGGCGTAACAGAAAAGCTGAGTTTTACCCAACCTTCAATACCTTCTTGGGCGGCAGTCGCTGGATACTTTGGCTCTACTCTGACAATGGGTCTTGCGTCACCGCCGTCTGAGTCAAAGTTGGCTTTTATTTTATTCTTAATCACAGGCACACCAATATTGGCCACATGTAAGTTGGTATCGAAGCCAACATCAGGATCTGATTCAGTGACTTTTGCGATCAATTTAGGTTTAGGTAAAGGTGCTGGTTGTGGCTTTATTTTAGCGCGCTCAATGAGGGGCTTTTCCTTTATGTCATAGGTTAATATTATTGGCGAGTGTTCGGTGACTTTAGTGACCCTGACTTGATCATTATTAATGAGCTTTTGCATAGCCACAAATAATACAAATGTAATGATTGTGGCAACAAAACCAGTGGCGATAAATTTATTCAGATTAAAGTGCGGCGCTGTTAGCATAGGTAAAGTGTGCATAGTATTTCTCCGTAGTTTCATCTGAGTAACGAACTACAATAGAAAAAGGGGTGAACTATTTTTTGAGTTTTTTTCGATGCTTTGAGTGTTAAAGACTAAGTGGGGGAGCTTGAGTCTATGTTTTTCACTCAATCAAATACTGTGAGATTCTATTTTTGCCATAGTCTCAGACAACCAGTAGCTAGGGGGTACTAAAATCTAAATGATCACTTTTTCAAGATCTTTCACTTTTAGTCCTTTCCAATTCGCATCAAATATAATGCTGTCGACTAATTTTTGCGCTTTATTCAAGGTCGCACTTTGCATCTTTCCATGAAATTTGAAGTATTTAACATTTATGCCTGGATTTTCTTTTATATATTCTGTGTACAAGCCATGCCAGACTGCAGCTTTAAAGTTGTCTCGGTTTTTTAGGTAAAACAATATATAAAATTCGAAAATTTCTGGGGTGAGATCGTTTAATAATTCTGTGCGAGATACTAATAAGTCGGCAATTTTTTTGGCTTCATCGATACTCCGCGTTGCGGCTTCTGCCAACATAACAGTATATACATCATGGTGAATAGTATCGGTCATAGCCACGCCGTTGAGCATGGACTCCCAATAGTCTGGATTGCCTGTTTTTTTGTAAAGCCATAAATTGATCTCTGGCCTTACCCCTCTGGTTTCTTTGGCAATCTTATCTTGCAACTTCGGTATATTCGCAATTGTCCTAAATCGTGATATCTCGTCAGACTTTTGGATAGAGCTTTGTGCAATAACCACGTTTTCAAGGCAGGCTTTGTAAGTATCTAGCACCGTAAGGGCTATGTATGAATTTTTCACTGTACTATTGCGATAGTGGTTAACAAGGGCGCGAATTGTATTGGCTCTTGGCAAACTGCATAACGCACCATCATGTGTTAAATCACATATTTCTTTATATTTATCATCTGTACATAACATCACCGCTGAGCCGGTAACATCTCCACTCTCGTCCTTTGAGCATGAAATGAAAACTACAGATATAAAGATAAAAACAAGGTTGCGCATTATATGTTGTTACAAAGTGATAATGATTCTGTAGTGGAAGAATAGGCGTTATCACTGTTGTAAGCAATGGTGCAATTATTGCTTTTAAGTCTACTTCTATAAATGGAAAGAGATTTTATTGTGCTAGTAAAAAATCAACAACAGCCGTTTTTAATGGGCAATGAGACTATTTCGAGATATTCACCCAATGAATTCCATACTTCTCAAAACGGAAATACATTGCCACAAAGTATCAACAATCTAGCCGGTGATTCTTTTTCTCAATCATTAATGCAAATAACAGAAATAAATTCCTCTGTGGTCACTAAGGCTGAATACAACACCGCCAAAACTGAAGAACTATCTGAGGTTGCCGCTCAAAAAACATTAGCGTCTGCCATGCCTCTTTTAATACAGGCATTAGAAAAGCTGGAAGCCGATACAACTCAACTTGCTGAGATCTACAATCAAGTAACCACTGATAAAGGCCTGCTAACAAAAGCGGATATTTTAAACTTGGCTGAGTTGGAGGAAAAAATAACGGCAACACGAGGGGAAATTGAGCAAATCATGTCGCCTTTAGACACAAGTGAGTTACACACTAATCAATTATCAACACTGCTATTACCGGTTTTTGAAGAAATTGATGCTGAACTAGATACCTTGGCAAAATTTAACAAAAAAGCGGCAGAGCAACTAGCGGCAATAGAAGTCAGCAACGGCAATGTTGATCTCGATTTTACTGTTAAATTACGCCAAGAAATTTTTGAGTTAATTGACCAAGAAAAAAGGTTTTTGCCTTTTAGTTTTGCTGCAGACGATTTAAACATCATTAACTATTTTCTTAATCAAAATTTTAACGACGATAAATTCCTTTCATTTCAACAAAGCATTAAAAATACCGAAGCATTTATTGAGTCTTTTGAAAAATATCAGATTAACCGCAAAGAAGCGTATTTTGCGCAAAAGAAACTCAGAGTCTGATGATTGTTTTGCAAACAAAGCCTGCCAATTATCTAAGTTTTATCTTGCCTTCTAAGGCTTTTTCAAGAAAATCTACTCTTGCTAATATTTTGTCCTTGGCGTCACAGTCATAACAACGGTTTAATACACTTTTGATTGATGACAGTTCATCTTCAGCGCCTTCAACATCTTCACGAAGTAATTTCATCAAAGCGAGACGATGATGGGCGTCATACAAATTTTTGTTTAAAACCACTGCTGTTTTGAAGTTTTTTTCAGCTTCTTCGGCACGCCCCAGCTGAATTTGTGACATGCCCATCATGTAAAGTTGAAAGCCTCGATTATTGCAGGTGCTTTTTCTCAGCTCATCATTTGGATCTTTATTACTGCTACCCGATTGAGAGATGGACGAGGCCGATACATTCCCAGAACTCGATTGGCTATATTGCCCCGAACTATTAGAGGTTTGGTTTGCAAGCAGATTTTCATTTATTTGGCTGGTAATCAGCCCATCAATGCCTGCTCTTTTGTTGCGCTCTGCCCGTAATGCACATTTGGCATTTTTCTTAAACTCAACCTCTGCCAATTCAAAGTTACCGGAATTAAATGCCCGTAAAGCGGCATCACCATAAGCGGATGTGACTTCAATTCGTTCAATTTCATCCGTTGTTGGCTCGTTACCTTCGGGGGATGTGTTTTCTTGAGCCGCAGCATAAAAAGGCAGAGCAATAATGAAGAGCCCTGTACTTAGCTTGAAAGACGAGCCAGACAGTGGGGCGTGTTTTAAGCGTTTAAAAATCGTGTTTACTTTGAGCATAATCTCCTCCTAGAGACTACTTACCGACCCATTTCGCAATGAATAGCATTGTTTAGCTCATAATGGGTAAAAGATGATTAGGGTGTTTTTTGAGCAGTTTGAGTATCACTCAATATAATCAAAAGTGAAAACTAGATTATGTAATAAAATATTTGCTGAACATTCAAACTAGCTTGATGACAAGATTAAAAATAAACGAAATGAACAATAAAGCCCTGTAAATACTCAGGGCTAACAATTGAAATACAGCTAATTGGCTTCAACTTACAACTTAGCTGCTCTAGCGCTTTATTCTGATATGAATCGAATCACACTAGGGTTTAACTGTGTTTCTAAGCGATTAATAAGGGGGAGGTTTGTGTCGGTGTCAATAATTTCTATACCCGGTGCCGAATCTTCTCTAACACTTACCCATAAGAAGCCAGCGGCATCAATGTCGATAAATCCAATACTATTAGAATTCAAATCAAACACAGACTCATTACTTATCTCGCCGGTACTGGGGTTAAATTGATAAAGTGTAGACTCTTCACGGTATGGACCAAAAAAGGTCTCGTTAGCAAAGAAGTAGCCTTTTTCAGCGGAAACAATGGCTGCTGACTGGATGAACTTTGTGGTGTTATCGCTAATGTCCCCAGCACTTAATACTGTGCTTAAGCTGTAGTCATTGATATCAACTTTTTCAATCAAACTAAGATCTGGACTGACTGCTGAATAAGAATCGCGGGTAGTTATATATACCTTGTCTTCATAGGATCTTAGGCTGTGTTCTAAAGGGTTTAGGCCCAGCAAGGGAATACCCATCATATCGTCAGTAGTATCAGCGTTGGTTTCAATTTCGCTATCAGTTGTGGTATCAAAAACGGCTAAATAAACGGGGTTAGTGGCAGCAAATGAATCGTCTAAGCGTTGCATCGCCACAAATAGTTTTCCGTCACTGATTACCGCTGATGATGGACGTGGCGTGCCAGCTGTATTGTTGTCGGGTACGTAACTTCCTAGGTCTAGCTCACCGATTTTGAAACTATCAAAGTCTGTGGCTTGGGGGTTAACTATCCAAATCTTATCTGAGCCATAGCGTAACAAATAGGCTTTTTCTGCATTGAGTGACACTAAGGTATAAGGGTTTCGACTAGTCGAATCTGCATCATCTTGAGTCGTATAAGACCAGATTTCTGTAGTCGCATCTTCGGCATTGTATTTACTCACGGTATCAATAAAAAAACGTCCAATATGAAAAACTTCATTTTGATACACACTGATGGTGTAGTCAGATTGTGTTTTAGCGTAAAAACCATCCTCAACCGTTTCTGTTGCGTAGTCTAAATACGCCACTTGAGAGCTAGAGTAATCGGCTGCTACTGTTTGTACCAATGCTAATGAAGGGGTATCTAATTCGTCTCCTACACTCACTGTGACATCAATTGAGTCCGTTAATCCTTTTGCATCAGTTACCGTTACCGTGAAGTTATAAGGTCCTGTATCACCCTCTTCAAAATCAGGAGCGTTAATAAACTCCACTGCACCAGTGTTGTCGATGACAAATAGTTGTTGGTCTGAACCTGAAATAGAATAGGTCAATCCATCGCTATCGTCTGTTGCCGAATATTGACCTACTGTTGTGGTATTTTCAGCCACTGTAACTAATAAACTCCCCGATAACTCTGGGGCTTGATTATCGTCGCTGCCACAACCTCCTAACAGGGTTAAGGTGCTTATTAAGCCAAGTGTAATCGCAGACTTTTTGAATAGTGTTAACATTTATATGCCTTGTATTGAAAGTTTGAAGAGGATGTTTCGACCTTGAGCAGGACGGTTTGCTAAATCTTGATACTGTTGATCAAATAGGTTATTCACATTTAGGTTGAAGTGGTAAATGTCGTGAATGTAACTGACTTGAAGGTCTGTCACTCTGCGTTGTGCCGGCTTGCCTGCTTGACCATTGCTAGATGTGAATATATTGGCGCGATTAAAGTACAAGTCTTTGTCTAGTGCACTACGTAGGTGTATTTTCCACTTTGCACTGAGTTGGTAATTTAGCGAAATACTGTATTGTTGGTGGTAAATACCCGGTAATTTTTTATTGTCGAAAGACGACACCACTGAACGGGTTTGACTATCAATAAAATTAGCTTGTAGATTGATATTAAAGGCAGGCGACACCGCTAATTTTGTTTCTAGCTCCAGCCCATTTAGTGTTGCATCACTTATATTTTCGTATGCTCCAACACCACTGCTGTTAAAAATAGCGACTATGGCATTGTCTGATTGTTGGTGGTAAATCGATGAAACGAGAGTGTAATTCATCTGTGCGAGTTGCTGCTCAAAGGTTACACCTAAATTCAAGGTTTTAGCTTGTTCAGGCAGCAGGTCTTCACTGCCTTTAAATAACCCTCTATCCCCAAATAGTTCAAATAAGGTGGGGGTGCGAATGCCATTACTGGCAATAAGTTCTGTTTTTAGTTGTGGCCCCTGAAAAAGGATCCCAAGTTCTTGAGTTTGGTGATCCTGCTTGTTATTAAAAGCGTTAGGATCTGCTTGATTAAGCGCGATATTTTGGTTTTCTTCGTGTATCTGGGTTAATAATGAATAAACTGAAAGTGGCCCACTATTTTGCTGCCATTCAAACCTAGAGCCTAACAACTGCTGGTTTTGTTTTGCAATAACATCGCAGCTACTTATTGCATTACAACTAATGGGGCCATTTTGATCCACACTAAAAGAATCAAAATGCTGTTTATTGACCTGTATAAAAGGACTAACAGCAAAGTCACCATATTGGCTATCAAATACAAAAGATGAGGTGAGTTCAGCATGGGTTTTGGTTGTGTCATAGTTGGCATCTAGGCGAGTAATATCTGCCAATATATCTAAGTAACGTTCTGATTTGTTTTCTTGGTAGGCTTCAAATTCGAGGTTTTCAAGCCACTTTAGTTGGGTGTAAATACTGTGCCTGTATCCCAACCGCCAAGTGTCAGACGACAGACTCGAGGCGTTTTCTGGGGTGTTATTTTGATAGTTAGGTATGGCCTTGTCTTGGTTGTTGTATTGCAGGGTAAGCCTGATTTGGTGATTGGATAATGTAAGTTGGTTGTTTAAGTAAAAACTTTTCTTCTCAAATTGATTATTGTTCAAAGGCTCAGTTGTTGACTGGTTACTGTTGTTAAAGCTCTGAGGCACAAGATAAGCATAATCATTATCTGTTTTTAGGTAACTTCCCCCAAGGGATAAATTATTTGATTCAAATGCCTTGTTGTATAAAAGGTTCAACTCTTGGTGATGAAATGAACCTAGGGCCAGGCTCAATTTTAATTTGTCTTGGTTTGGATTGTAGGTATTGATCCTAATGACCCCTCCAATTGGCGTTGAACCCGCCCCAATGGCTTGATTTTTACTGATCTCAATACTCTGAATTTGTTCAGTGGGTATTTGGTTTAAATCGAAACCACCAAATTGACTGTCGTTGACTAATTGGCCATCAATGTATAATTGCACTTGTTTACTGCTTGAACCCCGTATCGACACTGAAACCGGATTGCCTAAACCACCAATTTGGCGTATCTGTAAGCCATTAATTGTTTGTAATATGTCTGCGAGCGTTTGTGAGCTATTGACAAAATCTTCACGGACAAGAATTTGGTAATTGCCTGAGAACAAAGCTGGCTGGTCATAAATGGTAAGCACTTCAACACTGTCTGTTGCTTGCTCACTGGCTGAGACCAAGCTCACGTAAACAAAACATGTCAGCATTATTAAAAAGCGATTTTGGAAAAACATTTTGACCTCTGAAATGAGGACAATAGGAATGCCGAAACACCACCTAAATAACAACTTATTTAAGTGTTTACGTTTCAATACAATTCCTAGCGCCCACCGCACTGTAAATGTGTATATTGACAGGCCGGTCTCCGGGCTTAACTGAAATTCAGTATTACCGTTGCGGGGGCAGCGTTAGAATTAGACAAATGAATGTCCCACTAACTTCCCGATTATCTCTTGTTTATGCAAACATTAACTGTCTGATTTGAAGAGCACCTGAGCAATTTGAGCGCGCAATTCTGCGGATGTTTAATTCAAAAGTCAATGGAATAGACTGGCTTTAGATAACATTTGAGTTAATTAGCCAGAGGCAGCCTGATTCGCTGATTATGTAAAGTGTTTGCAGTAAATTAGTTCAAGTGTCTGGGACAGTAATTTTACGCTGTTCAGAGTTAATACCTCGGTAAAAATTGCACTGCAGTTGTTTAAGCAGACTGATTGTTATCAACCACCACCACCTGATTTCGACCGTTATTTTTTGCCTTAAATAGACCTATATCAGATTGACTGTAGAGTAGCTCAAAAGTACAACCTAACCAGCTTTCAACCAAACCTATTGATAAGGTGATGTTGACTGGGTTACTGGAACGATTAAAAGTGTAACTCATTACATTTTCGCGTAATCGGTTCATGATCTCAAACGCTTCAGTGGCTTGAGTGTCTCGTAATAAAATCCCAAACTCTTCGCCACCGATTCGACCTAAATAGTCATATTCTCGTAAGGTGTTTTTTAGCAACTTACTCAATTGACGAAGTACATTATCACCCACTTGATGACCATGACGGTCGTTAATTTTCTTAAAGTAATCAATATCTAATATACAAAAAGTAAATGCACGCTTGTTTCTTTGATAAAGGTTTATTTCAGATTTTACCTTGGCTATGAAACTGCGGCGGTTGGCAATTTGCGTCAATTCGTCTGTCAATGCTAAATCGGTCAATGTGTGAACATGTTCAGACAAGGTTTGTTCAACTACTTTTTGTGTCGAAATACTTTTTGCGTGTAATAATAACTCGCCAGATGGGAGTGTTTGTTCAGACATTAAGTACCAACTTCCGTCGGTATGATCCACTTCAAAAATTCGAAATTCTTGACTACGCCTTTTCTTCTGAGCGTCCTTTAACCATTGCTCTATATCATCTGTCTCAATATTGGGTCCTTGCTGATTTTTGTAGGCAAGTCGCAATAATTGACTAAAGGTTTGTCCGATAATGTGTTCGAATTCAACACAATGAAAGTCTGCAAAAGCCTGATTGCAGCCAATTAATACATCCTCTGCTGAAAAAATCGCATATCCGTCTTGGGTGACACTAAGAAAGTCTCCGATTCGATTTGCTAAGGTTAAAACTCCCTCTTTCATACTACCTCTATATTGCACATGGGGATAATTCAGCTTCCCCCTAATTGATTTTTGAGACTGAGTTTTGGAATGTCTTGTTAACCTGAATTATTTAAACATAATTGGCTACGAGCTGTTTGTACAGAAAATTAATATGCCAATGAGAGCCTCAAAATAACCTTTACCATAGAGTGACAATGGTAAAAGTGATGGCAATCATAGATAGGTGAGACAGTGAAATGAAGCCACAACCATAAAGTATGTGGGGAAACTGTCTGCTACTTTTGCTGTTAGTATTGGCCTAGTTAATTAGACTGTGTGACATCTGTAATGATTAATGAGGCATTTTATGAATGATGAGCAATTAAGTCCTTTTGGGGTGAGTACCAATGAGGGAAAGTATCAGGTAGTCGATGGTAATGAGCAAACATGGCTAGAAACGTCCAATGCCATGACAGCGGAACATTATGTTGATTTACTCAATAAGGCTTTTAAGTCAGGGTTCAAAAAAGGTTTCCGCGAAGGGCGTACCAGTTAGTCTTACGTTGCTATTTTATGGATGCTGCTCCCAATAGGGAATCTCACCAAAGTATTCAGTAAAATAATCGATAAAGGCTCTCACTTTTGGTGCAAGTAGTCTAGAGCTAGGATAAACAGCCCAAATGGCGGTGTCATTAACTAAGGGATAGTCTGCAAGAATTTGCACTAATTCCCCACTCTGAAGTTGTTGATACACACTCCATTTAGAACTGATGGTAATACCCATTCCATTAATACACACATCCCGAACGGCTTCTCCATTGTCGGTTCGAAAGTTACCTTTAGCTTTAACGTTTATTGGCCCTTTGGGTGTATGAAACGCCCAAGTATCAAGGCCCATTAAGGTAATACATTGGTGAGAATTTAACTGTTCTGGTGAGTTTGGAATGCCATGTTTTTCTAAATAAGCTGGGGATGCGCACAAAATTCGAGTATCTATTGCTAATTTTCGCGCAATTAAACTGGAATCCTTTAATTGTGAATTGCGAATGGCAATATCAAAGCCCCCTTCAACTAAATCCACTATGGTATCTGATAGTTTTAAATCCACATGTAATTCAGGATACAACGATAGGAAATTACTGAGTGCCGGCAAAACATGCATGCGCCCAAATGAAGCGGGGGCCGCCACGCGTAAAGTGCCTATGGGCAGTGCATTGCCAGCACCTACTGACGCCCGCGCTGCTTCAACACTAGATATCACATCTTCAGCATAAGGCAGAAAGGCTTTGCCTTCTTCTGTGAGTGACACTTTTCTGGTGGTTCTATGAATTAAACGCACCCCTAACCCAGCTTCCAATTTATTAATATGGGCACTGGCCACTGCTGGGGAAAGCCTTAACTCGTTTCCAGCTAGGCTAATGTTATGCGTCGCTGCAATTCTAATAAAAAGATTAAGGTGTTCAATATTCATAATTATCAACAAAAACTATAAAGTGATTCTTTATTTAAGTCTATTATCAAAATATTTAATAGTAAATATACTGGCGTCATAAAATCACTCCTATTAATTAATGAAGGAAATCTTATGAAAGCAATGATCATAAAAAGTTTTGGCACCTCAGAAGTATTTGAAGTTGCAGAAATTCCAAAACCAGAAATAAAAGCCGGCTATGTTTTAGTTAAAATCGAAGCAACAAGTGTGAATACAGTGGACACTATGATCCGCCAGATGGGGGCCGACTTACCTCTTGCACCAGAACTACCAGCGCTTTTAGGTATGGACTTTGCCGGTACAGTTGCAGCGGTTGCTGAAGGTGTAACTGAGTATGCAGTTGGCGATGAAGTATATGGCTGTGCGGGTGGGTTAGCTGATTTACCCGGCACTTTAGCTGAATATATAGTGGCCGACGTTAAGCTAATTGCTAGAAAAGCAAAAAACCTAAGCATGCGTGAAGCGGCTGCTATTCCATTAGTGGGGATTACTGCTTACGAAGGACTGATGCGCGCCAATACAAGTAAAGGTCAAAACGTTTTGGTACAGGGTGGTTCGGGAGGTGTAGGTCATATCGCAGTACAATTGGCTAACTACTTAGGTGCTAATGTGTTTGCTACAGGTGGCGGCGATAAACAACTAGCTTTAATTGAAAAGCTTGGCGCTAAAGGTATTAATTACAAAACTGAAACAGTCGAAGAGTACGTGGCTAAACATACTGCTGGTGCCGGTTTTGATGTAGTGTTTGATTCTGTTGGTGGCGAAAACATGCTTAATTCATTTAATGCCGCAGCCTTAAATGGGCAAGTTGCTTCAACGGTTTCTTTGGTGGAATTAGATTTGAGTGTGGCGCATTTTAAAGGGTTATCATTACATGTGGTGTTTATGTTGATCCCTATGCTGCATAACTATAAGCGTGAAGTGCATGCTCAGATCCTCAACAAATTAACTGAAATAGCAGAAGCCGGTGCGTTACGCCCAGTGTTAGATGAACAACGCTTTAGTTTAGAACAAGTGGCTCAGGCACACGACCGACTAGCAAGTGGTCAAGGCATGGGTAAAGTGGTTATAGATATAAATTAATGGCTAAACAGTGGATGTATTAAGTATTTGCATTGCTTGCAGTAAAGTTGCAAAGCTATCTTGAATTTCCAGTAAGGCCTATTCATTTAGGCCTTCCAATTTAAAGGAAAGTAACGTGAAAAAAACTATCTTAATTACTGGTGCAACAGACGGCATTGGGTTAGAAACCGCAAAATTGTTAGCCTCTGATGGCCATCACTTATTAATACATGGACGTAATAGTCAAAAGCTAGACTCAGTTAAACAGGTGTTAGCTGCGATCCCAGATTCAGGCACTGTTAGAAGTTACCTTGCGGATCTGTCTGATCTTTCGGAGGTCACAAAATTAGTCACTGATATTAGCAAGGAAAATCAGCACCTAGATGTCCTTATCAATAACGCAGGTGTGTTTAAAACTAATCAGCCTATTACAGCTGCAGGGCTAGATGTGAGGTTTGTGGTTAACACTATTTCACCCTACATGCTTACCCAAGAGCTACTACCTCTATTAGGTAATGGTGGCCGAGTTATCAACCTTTCTTCAGCGGCGCAAGCACCAGTAAACATTCAGGCTTTGAGGGGAGAAGTTAGCCTTAGTGATGACATGCAAGCTTATGCACAAAGTAAATTGGCTATCACTATGTGGAGTAATATCATGGCGCAACAAACTAAGGCGGCTGGACTCACAGTTATTGCGGTCAATCCAGGTTCATTACTTGCGTCGAAAATGGTTACTGAAGGTTTTGGCGTGGCGGGCAACGATTTAGCCATTGGTGCTAAAATCTTACAAGGTTTGGCCTTAGAAGAAGGCATGTCGGAACATTCTGGAGAATATTATGATAACGACAGTGGCAAATTTGCAGCAGCGCACCCAGATGCCAGCAATTTGCAAAAATCTGCGGAAGTGGTGCAAGTAATTGAAAGCATTATAAAAAGAGTATAACAAGCAGAGGGGCAACTATGTTTTGGGAGCTGTGTTCGATTTCAAATAAAGCCTGTACGGGAGCTGAATATTTCTAAACCGCTATCACACGAAACACCGCTAGAAGCAGTGTTGATGACGAAAAAGGCATTAAGTGCCAGCCTGACCAAATCTCTGCTTTCTGCTGGGCAAAAAATCTATCAAGATATCGCCACTATGGCAGAAACTCAATCTGTTGAAGCTGTGGTTTCCTCGCTGTTGCCTGCACAAAAATACTTATCCCATGCATCGTCTGTAAACCTTAGTGCAATAGATGACCACGTGCTTGTGGATGCTTTACTAAGTGAAATCTCACTGGGCACTGCAGGTACTGAGATCCGTAAAATGTTAGGAAGTCATCAGGTGTTATGTGATGTTGATCAGGCGTGGATACGTAGGCAATATGCACCGCACCGCTATCCTCCTGAACATGCGCCTCACGGTTGGCATCAAGATGGTGCGCTAGGCTTTGATTTCCTCGCCTCGAGTGGCTCGAAACAAAAAGCAGAAGCGTTATTGCCCACTGTGACTTGCTGGATTGCATTAACCCATTGTGGAGCAGATGCGCCAGGCTTAGAGTTTGTTTCATCGGCTGTGAATGAACTCTTACTTCCCCATGAGTTGACAGTTAATAGTATCAACAGTCGATTTACTGCAGATTCATTTTGGCAACCACAAATGGACCCAGGCGATGGTGTGATTTTTCAAGGTAGCACGTTACATCGGACCCACGTGGTTAATAACATGCAAACCAATCGAACCAGTATTGAATTGCGGTTTGTGGCTAAACAACCTATTCCACCGCGCTTGTTAGGAGATTGTTTTGTTCCTTTGCCTGAGGGGAGAATTTAAGTGTAAATATTGGACGTGAATTAAGAATTTTTACTCGATAATGATAATACCTGAGTCTTTAGAAGGAGTGTAATGCACAAACTTATGGAAAAAGTTTTGATTTTCTACATCAGATAAAAAAGTATCTAATTTTTCCTTTAACATTAATCCCTGTGCTGTATTGGAAACAGCGAGAGAGCTGGGCACTAAGCCCATTTCTTTAAAGTATACATCCTTTATTTTGAGGGATTTAATGGTATTCATTGCCGCTACACCTTCGAATAAAATCACATTTAGGCGTCCTAGGGCTAACATTTTCACTAATTGGGTTAAATGACTCACTTCAACAAATTTTGTCAAAGGCACTTTTACTACTTCTGAAAGAAATTCTGCGTTTCCTATCAATGTACCAATACTGCCAGGCGGCAATTTTTCAATATTGAAATACTCTTTATCTAAGGAAAATAGATAAACATGGGTATTAATATGCCAATTGAGTTCGGTAGCATATTCATAGAAGTCGTGGGTTTCCAATTGAAAAGGTGTCATGCCAATGAGCTTTACGAGTCTATTCTTTAGGTTTTTTTTGGCTCTGCCATAGGTCATGATTTGGACGTTAAAATCAATGTTATGATTGGCCGAAAGTGCGCTAAGCATCTCGACTACCATACCACTGCCGTCTTCATTGATTAATGGTGGAAAAGGCTCAAAACCTACCTCTATTTCATCTGAGTTGACTATAGGGCTATATACAATCAATAGAAAAATCAAAGTGATATTACATAATAGTGCCAGTTTCCACATAAGCGCTTCCTGCGTGTTTTGTTTGCATTAAGATATAATCAGTTGAAAACACACACAAGGTTTTTATCGGCTAAATTTTAGGCGTCCTATTATTATTTCTCTTTATTTAACATGAACTTGACTTGTTCGACAATCAATTCACATGAAGGTAACACTTGATAACTTGCTGCCCCCAAAGGGATAAAACTATCATGGGCGGTAAGCCGAGCGATTTTTCGCTTTGAAACGTTTTTATCCTTTTCAAGCAGTAACGTTATTAATGCTTCGCTAATGGATCCTGTTTGGCGACATTCATCCACTATCAACACATTTTTTATGTTCCCAATAGCCTTAATAATGGCGGTTTCGTCAAGGGGGGCCAGCCAACGTAAATCAATCACGGTGCAATGAATACCTGATTCAGCTAGCTGTTTTTCAGCCTGACGACTCAGGTAATAACCGTTGCCGTAACTGATGATACACAGGTCTTTACCTTTGCCAAAACACCCTAACTGCCCATTTTTAATCGGCTTTGCTTCACTAGGGGGCACATAATCAAATGACCAAAGTGCATCACCTTCTTGATGTAAGTCTTTTTTCATATAGAGCGCAATGGGCTCAATAAAAATCACCACTCTTTGTTCTTCTTGTGCCAATCTAACGGATTCTCTAAGCATCTCCACTGCATCGGCTCCGTTTGAAGGGCAGGCAATGATTAACCCTGGAATATCACGAAATACTGCAAAAGAATTGTCGTTATGAAAATGCCCACCAAAGCCACGCTGGTAGGCTAAACCTGCGATCCTGATGACCATAGGATTAGTGAATTGACCATTCGAAAAGAAGGGCAGGGTAGCCGCCTCGCCGCGTATTTGATCTTCAGCATTATGCACATAAGCTAAAAACTGGATCTCTGGCATAGGCAAAAAACCGTTGTGGGCTAAACCTATTGCCATACCCAAGATAGATTGTTCATCAAGTAAAGTATTGATGATCCTTTGTGGACCAAATTTGTCTGCCAGTTTACTGGTGACGTTATACACGCCACCTTTTGCGCCAATATCTTCACCACACATGACTATATTTTTTTGCTGTGCCATTAAATCCAGCATGGTCCAATTTAATAATTTGGCGAGATGTTGTTTCTTAGTTAGGTTATGTTTTTCATGGCTGAATAACGCATCCCGCTGCGATTTAGATACTTTACTGAGGTATGGCTTGTTTAATTTAGGCGGGATAATACTGCGTTTTATTTGCTCTGCACTGGTTAGCTTAGGTTTAGTGATAACGGTTTGACTGATTTGTTCTACGCGTTTTTCTATATCTTTATATAAATCAATTATTTGCTGGCCTTTCAAACAATCATGTTTCAATAACAGTGCAGCACTAAATAACAAAGGATCGTGAGCTTCAGTGTCTTCAATATAGGCATTACTTCGGTAAGTAAATTCAGAGTCAGAACCCGCATGCCCAAGTAATCGCACGGTTCGCATATGCAAAAATACTGGCTTACGTAGTTTTCTGGCAATCTCAACCGCTTGTTGGCTTTTATGATAAGTGTCGAGTAAATCCAATCCATCACATTGGATATAATGTAAACCAGCCCTATGTTGGAAATTAGCTTGTACCCAACCTTTTGGTGTAGCGGTTGAGATCCCAATGCCGTTGTCTTCACATATAAAAACTATTGGGATTGGCACTGACTGGAAGGCAGCCCATGCCGCAGCATTGATGGCGCCTTGGGCGGTGGAATGATTCGACGAGGCATCACCAAAATTGCAAATCACCACGCCGTCTTTTTCTAATAGATTATCTACAGTCACTTTTCGCGAAAGGCTTATGCTGAAAGCGGTGCCTACGGCTTTAGGTAAGTGTGAGGCAATGGTGCTGGTTTGTGGAGGAATAAACAGGCTTTTACTGCCTAACACTTTGTGCCTGCCACCAGAAATAGGATCATCAGAAGAGGCTGCAAAACTCAGCAGCATATCGTACAAAGGGTTTTGATCAGGCACTTGTTTAGAGCGCTGTATTACAAAGGCACCACTTCGGTAATGCAAAAAAGCCATGTCATTAGGTCTAAAGGCTAAGGCACAGGCCGCATTACCCTCATGTCCTGCACTGCCAATGGTATAAAAACTCTGCCCTTGTTTTTGCATGACTCGCGACTGAAAATCTAGGTGCCGACTCATTACTTGTGATTCAAACAAGTCAATCAACTGAGTGTTCGACAAACCCACTTCTGCAGGTGTGAATGAAGAAGTGACAGTAGGTAAAGAATCAGACTCTATGGCCTCAATAATCTGTTGTTTAACCTTGATATTGCGATCTTGCATCATGTTGTTATATCCCAAATCTACAGCTTAGATAAAAGTCTATAAGCCATATTTTGGTAGGCTTAGATTTAACTTGAGCAAATCATAAGCATTATTTAGATAAAGGAATAATATTAATAACCTTCATTTGCTATAGTTTTTACCTATACCAAATCTAAGAGAAAATAAAGTGGATTTACGTGCATTGGAGTATTTTGTCGCTATCTATGAAACGGGTAGTTTAAGCGCGGCTTCAAAGAAAAAATTTGTCGCTCAGCCTTCCATATCTGCATCATTGAAGCAATTAGAACACAGTTTATCTACTAGCTTGTTTGTTCGTCATGCTAGGGGGGTAAAAGCTACCCATGCAGGTGAGCAACTTTATCCTTTAGCCAAACAATTATTGGGGCAAGCTAGCGCCATCCGCGACGTATTTAGCACAGACACCACTAAAACCCCTTTTAGATTGGGATTAATTAAAGGTTTAGGTGTGGCAAGAATGAGTGATTTGTTAGGCAGGTTTACTCGTTCTGTTGACTCATTAGAACTCACCTTAGTCTCCCAAGATGAACCTTGCCAGGCGCGGATTATTAGCCGCGACTTATTGTTAACCAAGGAACATTTTGTGCCCATGTGGCAAGAGGCATATCAATTGGCTATTCCTCTACATCATCCGCTAGCTTTAATCGACAGCCTTAGTATTACCGACTTACAAGGTTTGGCTTTTATTCAACGAAGTCCCTGTGAAGGCTGGGCGTATTTAAAACAAGCCCTCGCCAATGGGAATGTCAGCGTAGATACCAGAGCAAAAATACAAACCATTGAATATGCTTTAGGTTTAGTCAAAGCGGGACTAGGTTGTGCCTTTATTCCGGTATCCGACGATATAGTCAAAGACAAAAATATGCACTTTAAGTCTATCAACAACTTGTCTATTTCTCGGGAGATTGGTTTAGGTTACATGCATGATTCTGACACAGTGACAGTGTTGCAACATTTAGTGGGGGCAACTATTTCTTAGTCTAGTTCTGGTGTGGTAGATAAGGCCAATTGTAGTCGTATCAGCTCACTGCTGGTGGGGATACCAAAACGTAATGCATTTTTTTCATCGCATAAACGCACATAAATACCTTGTTGGCATAATTTGTCAAACAACACTTCAGCCTGTTGACATTTTACCGTTTGAAAAAGCATTGTGCCTGAGGGAGGCTGTTTAAAACGTTGTTGCAACAGTTTAGCGAGTTGCCCGCTATGCTCAGCGAGGAGATGGCGTTGTTTGTTTTGCCAAGTATTATCTATTAGTGCTTGTTGCCCAATATATTGGGCAGGACCATTAATACTCCATGGACCTAAGTGGCGTTTAAAAAGTGCGAGCCATGAATTTGCAGCAGCGACAAAACCTAAACGTAGGCCAGCTAATCCAAAAAACTTACCTAATGAACGCAGGATAATCAGGTTAGGACTGTCGATTTGATTAATAAAAGAGTGTTGCGGCGTACAATCCATAAAGGCTTCATCGATTATCAGTAGACCATTATTGACTTTTACTTGGTGAAATAATTCTGCAACTTGTGGATAAGAATAAAGCGTGCCACTGGGGTTGTTAGGGTTAATTAATATTACAATATCTTGAGTCTTTAATTGTTTAAGCTCTTCAATTTCTCTGTATCTAATGCTTGGGTATGCGGCGTTTTGCCATGCTTTGTGATGTTCTTGATAACCGACTTCAGGTAACCATACGCGGCTTGCAGCATAACCTTGCTGCTGTGCTATTTGAGGTATTAGCTGAATAATGACTTGGCTGCCAGAAATAGCCAACAAATTGTGGGTTTGGTAATAATCACGAGCAGCTGTTTGCAGTGCGTTACATGGTTCTGGTAAACGTTGCCATACATGAGAGGGTATAGCCGGAATTGGATAACTAAAAGGGGCAATGCCAGTGGATAAATCGAGCCATTTTTCTAATGGGATGCCATAGTGTTCGGCCATTTTAGTAAGTTGTCCGCCATGCACTAAAGGGTCCGAGAGTGTTAAAAAATCAGCCATAAAAATCCCACTGATAAGACTAAAATAATCCACCACCAACTGGCCTTTTTGACCAACTGGGTGCTGGCATAAATGTCAGAAACTTGTACTTTTCTACCTAACCCTAGAGATGAACCAGCTACAAGTTCACCATGATAACTTGCTAAGCCGCCTATGCTAAATTCCAATACTTGCGCGCCCACAGACATACACAAACCGCCATTTTGGCTTTTATATTGTTGGCTTTGTCGCCAGGCGCGGGGCAGTATTTTTGTTAACCTGTATAAGGGTTTAGCTTGTAAACCATAAGTCAAACAAGTAGCCCAGGCACTCAAGAAACCCAACAAGTCATCTAATCGTGCGGCGCACCAGCCAAACTGTAAAAAACGCTGGGTTTTGTATCCCCACATGGCATCCAAAGTATTAACGAGTCGATGTAAAATAACCAAAGGTGCACCGCCTAATAAAAAATAAAATAAGCTGGCTATCACGGCATCGTGACCGTTTTCTAACACCGACTCAACCGTAGCCCGGGTCATATCTTGCTGTGACATATTTTGTGTGTCGCGACTTACCAGATATCCAGTGAAGTGCCGCGCTGTTGCTAAGTCATGCTGTTGTAAAGGATGCAATATCTGCTCTGCATGTTGCGTTAGGCTGCGCTGCCCAATGGCCAAATACAATACAAAGGTTTCTAATAGCCAAAACGTCACACTGTGTTGGTTCAGGGTAAAAAAGAGCAGTGGCACAGGTAACACTAATAATAGGCAAGCAATACAGCCTATAATCCGGTTTTTGGAATGAGGCACTAGGTTACATTTTTCCTCGACAAAACTCGCTACTTTGCCAAAACCTACCAAAGGATGGTAACGCGGAAACTCTCCAAAAAATTTGTCCAGTATTAACGCGCCAGCCATCTGCAACGCTATCAAGAGCAGGTGGTTCATCGATTATCCAAGACAAAGTTATTTGCTTCTTTGATTAAACGTAAATGCTGGCTATTTTTCATGTGTCTAGGGGCAGACCAACTAGTTATTAAACAATCTATGGCATCACCGTGGCTGATAACTAAAAGGTTTCCTGTGGAGGGCGCTTGAGCCAGTACACTGAGTTGTTTCTCCATTCGCGTGCGTACCTGTGCAGTGGACTCAGCACCAGCACATGGTGCTAAATCAAGGTGTGAATAACAATGCTGTTTGAATTCTTCGAAGTCTGGCAATTGACTGATAGAGGAGCCTTGCCAATGCCCATAATGTCGTTCTTCCAATCCAGTTTGTATGGCAACAGGTACCTCAAGTAGTTGCCCACAGATCTGTGCCGTTTGTTGAGCGCGGCTCAACGACGAACTGATAATATGTGTAATCCCCCAACTCTTAGCGCTAATGGCTAATTGTTTAGCTTGTGTTTTACCTAAGCAAGTAAGGGGACTTTCGAGTTGTCCTTGGAGTTTTCCTTGGGCATTGTAGTGGCTCTGTCCGTGGCGACATAAATACAAAAATGTCCCTTTCAATGTGTGTTTAATAAAATTACCCTATCTGTCTACAGTATAAACCTAGCTCATTTGACGGCTGCTTTATTGGCAATAATGCCGCCTGGTTTTTATTGAAACCAAAGAGAGATACCCCACACTTAGTTTGTTTTTAACGCCAGAGGGAAGTAAAACGCTCTAGCAGTGTTGATTTGCTCACATAAAATCATCACTTCATCTAACATACGCATGGTCATCCGATGTACTTTGTCGGCATTAGGATGAAATATGAAGTTGTTTTTTACCGCCGGAACATGCTGCCATTGTCGCCAATTCAGACCGTCAGGGTTGTCTGTTCCCGTATGAGCCGGTTGGATAACGACTTGAGGTAGGGTGACTAACACCTGTTCTAGGCCAATAGAGGGATAATCGTCTTGGGCATTAGCAAATGGATTACTGGCACCACATAGCTCGAGCTGTTGTTGTGGCCAGGCTTTGTTTGCCACTGTACGTAATGGCCGTGACCACAATTCATAAAACACACTGACCTTTTGTTTCCCGCCGTAGCTTTGTCTTATTTTTTGAAGTTTACTTAGATAACCTTCGGCTACATTGTTGGCGACGGTTTCTCGACCTGTCAGTTTGCCTAACATGATTAATTCCTTGCCCACATCTTCTAAGGTTTGAGGATCGGAATACATCACTTTTAATTGGTACTTTTCTAGCCTTGCTAAATCATCCGACGGGTTGCCTGTTTTCCAGGCAATGATCACGTCAGGTTTAAGTTGAATAATTTTTTCGATTTGTAATCGGGCGTAATTACCTACCTGCAAAATAGCTTCAGCGTCTTTGGGGTAGTCGGCATGTGCCGTGGTGCCAATGATTTGTTCACCTGCTCCTATGGCATACAAAGACTCCACAATGTGCGGAGCAAGGGCGATGATACGTTGCTTTTGTAGTGAGTCATTACTATCAGTTTTAGCTATGGAGTAACTGGTTTGTAACGCAAGCGCCCCCAGTAAAAATAGATTTAAAAAATGACTTTTTAGTTGACTCACCAGTCAATACCTTTTTGTGCTTTGATACCGTTATCGAAGGCATGTTTGACCGGCCTTACTTCACTGACGGTATCAGCTAATTCGATAATGGAGCGATGGCAAGCGCGGCCAGTGATCACCACGTGTTGGTCTTTTGGCCTAGCGTTTAATGCCGCTAAAACTTCATCCAAGTCGATATATTTATAAGTGATCATGTAGGTGATTTCATCAAGCAGCACCACATCAATAGACGGGTCTTGCAGTAATTTTTTACTGTGTTGCCATGCTGCTTGAGCGGCTTGAATATCGGTGTCTTTATCTTGGGTTTCCCAGGTGAACCCCGTGCCCATAACATGAAACTCGACAGCGTTTTTTTCTAATAAATTACGTTCGCCACATTCCCAGCCACCTTTAACATATTGCACCACTGCGGCTTTTAAGCCGTGGCCAACGGCGCGGGCAATAGTACCAAAACCAGCAGTGGATTTACCTTTGCCATTGCCGGTTAATACCAGCAGTAATCCTTTATCTTCTTGGGCCGCTGCAATTCGTTCATCCACTTTGGCTTTTTGCTCTTGCATGCGTTTTTTATGGCGGTCGTTGTCTTTTTCATCAGTCATATTCTTACTCTTTACTTAATTGATTAAGGTTGCTATTTTTTTCCAGTCTAAATGCTGCATACAAGCATCTGCTAGTCGATCTAATTCACGCTCTTGTTGTGCTGCATAGGATTCCACTTCATCTGTGTCTGCACCCGCCCAAGCGAGTATTTGTTGTAAGGCCTTCGGTGAATCAAACATGCCATGTAAATAACTTCCCGCAACTTGGTTATCGTTACTCACGCAACCTTCAAGTTGTCCATCGTTTAATTCCACAAAAATCTGACTTCCCTCTTCTATTTCACTGTGCCCTAGATGTATTTGGTAACCCAACACTGTTGCTTCAACCTGTTTGCCATTTGCCCCTAGGCTAAGCTTTAATTTACCTTGACTATGAGTCAGCTGTTTTTCACTTTGTAGTGTGGTTTGTATGGGCAGATAACCTAATCCTTGTGAAGTACCCTTGCTGCCTTCAATTCCTCTTGGATCGCAAATGTTTTGCCCGAGCATTTGATAGCCGCCACAGATACCTAATACTTTGCCACCGTAGCGCAAGTGTTTGGCAATGTCTTGATCCCAAGCATGTTGTCTTAGCAAGGCTAAGTCTGCCCTGACATTTTTACTGCCGGGTAAAATAATCAGATCAGATGGCGGCAACTTTTGCCCTTGGCGCACAAAAGTTAAGGCTACTTGAGGGTGAGCTCGCAACATATCAAAATCGGTGTGATTGCTGATGCGCGAGAAAACAGGCACGGTAATTCGCAATCGTATGTCGTCTTGGTGAATAGATTGATTGGCTTGGATGGCGTCTTCTTCGGCGAGTTGTAAGTCCATCAAATAAGGTAATACGCCCAAAACCGGCTTGTTGGTACGCTGTTCTAACCAGTCTAAACCGCTTTGCAACAAAGCAATATCACCGCGAAATTTATTGATTACAAATCCCACAACGCGGTCCTGTTCGCTTTGCGATAGTAAATCTAGGGTGCCGACTAAATGGGCAAATACACCACCTTTGTCGATGTCCGCTATTAAGATAACCGGACAATCCACCGCTTCGGCAAAGCCCATATTGGCAATGTCACCTTCACGCAAGTTAATTTCTGCTGGGCTTCCCGCGCCTTCTACCACTATCACTTGATATTGTTGTGATAAGCGTTGATGGGAATCTAATACCGCCTGCATCGCCACTTTTTTATAGTCATGATAAGCCTGAGCTTGCATCTGACTAATGGCTTTGCCGTGAATAATTACTTGTGCGCCGGTATCACTGCTTGGCTTAAGTAATACAGGGTTCATATCTACATGTGGCGCTATTCCGGCCGCTAGCGCTTGTAACGCTTGGGCGCGGCCGATTTCTCCACCATCAGTGGTAACCGCACTATTTAATGCCATATTTTGTGGCTTAAAGGGAGCGACGTGATACCCCATTCGTTTTAGGCAACGACAAAACCCTGCAACTAAAACACTTTTTCCAGCATCCGATGTGGTGCCTTGGATCATTAAGCTTGATGCCTTACTCATGAATTATTCAAAATCAATGTCGATACGCCCAAAGTCAGCGGGCAGTCCAATAAAAGCCACACTAGGTTTGGCCTCTGGGTGAGCGGGAATAATAATCCGCGTTAAACTGGCGTAACCTATTTGTAATTGGCTGTACCAATCTCCTGCGCGCCAATCTGTGGGTAAAATATGCGCTAATATCTGCCTGATAACACCACCGTGACAAACCAATAAATTGTGCTGCCCAAGATGTTGTTGACTCAACGACTGCCAAGTTGACACCACTCTATTATGAAAGCTTTCTAAGGATTCACCTTGAGGTGGCGTGTTATGGTCAGGGTCATGCCAAAATGACGTCATTAAAGGCCAGTGCTGGGAATGGTCGTCAAATTTAATACCATCCCATTCACCAAAATCACATTCTTGCAGGCCAGCTTCAATTTGTAATGTTAGACCATGATCTGCAGCGAGTTCTGTAGCAAAATTTTGGCAGCGCCTTAGTGGCGAGCTAATGATGTTGTCGAAAATTGGCAAGCGATTCGTTTGTTGATACATCTGTTGCCAACCTTCAGGGCTTAACGCAACATCGGTTCGACCATATAATGCAGCCGGTCCATCAATTTGGCCATGGCGGATGATATCAAATTGGGTCTCGCCACACCGGGTTGCGTCAGACTGTGTGGCTTTTGATTGGTTAAGGTCCAGTGTCATTTTGTTGTATCTTTTAACGTCATAGGCAATCCTGCAGCGGTAAATGTGACTTTATCCACCAATGCTGCCAAGGCTTGGTTAAGCCAGCCCGCTTGATCTACAAAAGTACGACTCACTTCACCCATAGGAATGACACCTAGACCTACCTCGTTGGACACTAAAAAAATGTCACATTTAGATTTTTTTAGGGCGCTGAATAATTCATCAAATAAGGTTTTGAAATTTTGCTTAGGGTACTCAAATAATTGGTTGTTTAGCCATAACGTTAAACAATCAATCAGCAAAATTTGTTTCGGTAAAACTTCGGTTTCTGCCAAAAGTAAGTTGAGACGAAGTGGTATCTCAGCCACCCGCCAATAGTCGGGACGTTCAGCTTTGTGGATGGCAATTCTTTGGGCCATTTCTGGATCGATGGACGTAGCTGTAGCAACAAAAGTCACAGGTAAATTTGTGCTTTCGCTAAGTTGCTTCACTTGCTCTAAAGCAAAGCGAGACTTACCCGAACGAGCGCCCCCTAATACCAGATGTATCATCAATTAACTCCTTGTTTTATAATGTTATTTGTGAATTAGATAAAATAATAAAATAGATCAATAACTCGTGTAGTTGTTGCGCAGTGCCAAGGCAATCGCCGGTGTAACCATTAATATGTTTTGTCATCCAAAAGCGTAACCAGTACCTTAAAACTAAGGCTGCAATTACCACATAGGCAACTGTCCAAAAAGGCAACAAAATACTGGCCATTGCCCCGCTGAACAGCACAAACAACAATACTTTTAAGCTAAAAGGTCTAGCTAAAGGTTCACTTTTACTGGCACTGTTGGCGACTTGATTGGCCAGATAGGGCATGTCTTGCACTAGGCTAAGTGCCATGGCTCTAGACAGTGGATATGCCAGTAACAAACTCACTACTATCAAACCTTGTTCTGCAAGTGCGCTGAGCAAAACAAATTTACTTAGCAATGCCATTACTAATGCACAAGTGCCGTAAGTGCCAATACGACTATCCTTCATAATGGCGAGTTTGCGCTCTGATGTGATACCACCAAAAAAACCATCAAAGGTGTCTGCCAAACCATCTTCGTGTAATGCCCCGGTCATCAGTAGACTTACAATGATCAGTAAACAAATGGCCACCGAGACACCAACTAGAGGTGCAGTTACCCAGTAGACTGCAACTAAGCAAATCGCCAAAAGCCAGCCCACTAATGGAAAATAACGACTGGCTCTACGCATTTTACTAGGGCTGTATTGCAGGTTTTTGACCATGGGAATTCGGCTAAAAAAACTTAGCGCTAAACAAAATAAATTTATCTGGTACTTAAGCCAGTGCTTCATTTAGGTTTACTCATACTGTGACTTGTGCACTGTCAAAGGTGGCCATATTATTGTAGAAGTTACCGGCAACTCGCAGTAAAGGCACCGCCAACGCAGCGCCTGTGCCTTCGCCTAATCGTAATCCTAAATCCAGCATTGGCGTCGCTTTTAGTTCTTTGAGTAATCGCAGATGGGCATTTTCAGCAGAGCAGTGAGCAAACAACATAAATTGTTGTGCCTGTGGGGCAATACGAATGGCAATTAACGCGGCAACCGAAACTATAAAACCATCCACTAATATAGTTTTTGCGGCGCTAGCCGTGGCCAACATGGCTCCTACTATTTGGCCAATCTCAAACCCACCGACTTCCATTAAAGCTGCGTAGCTATCTAATGTCTCTGCTGCGTATTTTTGTTTCACTCGCTGCTGCGATAGGCTAATCAACTGGATTTTCTTAGCTAATTGTTCTGCTGTAATGCCCGTTCCTGCTCCAGTCGTTTGCTCCGCAGGTAAACCGGTTAACGCACTAAATAAGGCCGACGCAGCACTAGTATTGCCAATACCCATTTCGCCAAAACCTAACAGGTTAGTCCCTGTGTCTAATTGTAATTTAGCTGCTTTTTCGCCCATTATTAAACACTGCTGAGCTTGAACAGTAGTCATCGCAGCTTGCTTAGAAAAGTCAGCTGTACCAGCTCCGATAGGCTGGTTAATTAAAATGGGATGAGAGGCTTCGACTGGGGATAACATGCCCGCATCCACTACTTTGAGCTGAATATCTAAGCTGTCGCAAAAACAATTAATGGCAGCGCCGCCAGCTAAAAAGTTAGCCACCATTTGCCCAGTTACTGCACTTGGGGCAATACTCACTCCATTCGCGGCAATGCCGTGGTCCGCCGCAAAAATCATTATGCTGGGGTGATTTATCTGAATCTGTTGGTAATTGCCTGATAGATAACCTTGTGTCAGGCTTAAGTTTTTAGCGATGGACTCAAGTTGACCTAAAGCACCCATAGGTTTAGTTTTGGCATCGATACGCTGTTGGATCTCGGGCAGCCGAGTCTGGTCAAGTAGCGGTATATTCCAATACTCCGCGGTAAAAACGGCGGGCAATGTTAGGTTCATGCTTATTTAATTACCTTGTAGCTTGTTTATCAATGACGTCTTTGGCTCATCACCAAGAGAAAAAATACACTGCCGATAGCAGAGGTGATAATGCCAATGGGAATTTCTTGGCTGGGCAGTGCCACACGGGCCAACACATCAACCCACACCATAAAACACCCGCCTAGCAGCACGCAGCCCACAATGACGATACGGCTGGTCACTCCTAACCAACTTCTGACAATATGTGGGATCATTAAACCTACAAAACCAATACCCCCACAATAAGACACAATACAGGCAGTTAAGGCAGCACAAATTGCCAAGGATAAAATGCGTAAACGAGTCACTTGTACACCTAAGGTTTTAGCGTTTTCGTCACCGAGTAGTAAAGCGTCCATATGTCGCCCGTAAAGTAACAATATGGCCACACTGATCACCACTACCGGCAGCATTACCCATGCATACCAAATTTCCACTCTAGCCAAGCTGCCCATTAGCCAAAAAATCACCTTATTAGCCGCAAAAGGTTCACCTAAAAATAATATAAAATGGCTGAATGCACTCAACATAAAAGACACCGCTATGCCTGCCAAAAGCATATGTTCGGTTTTGCTACCAAAGGTTTTAGACGCCAAAATTTGCACTAAAAATACCGAAAACAAAGCGCCTAAAAAAGCGGCAAAAGGCAAGGCCAGCGAAAAGGATAAGCCAGGAAACATTTGCATTAACCCAAGCTGCTCGGCTAACTTGCTGTCAAATAACAAAGTCGCAATACTGGCACCTAAACCTGCTCCTGATACCACGCCAAATAAATAGGGATCGGCTAAGCCATTGCGAGTAATATTCTGCAAAGTAGCCCCTGCCACTGCTAAGCCTGCTCCCACTAAAAAACCTACAAAGACTCTAGGTGCGCGAATTTCCCAAAAAATCATGTTGTTTACTGGATCTTGGCAACCTTGGGTGATGCATTCAATAAGCTGCTTGCTGGATAAATCCGCCGCGCCAAAAAATAGCGCAGCAATAGGCGAAACCAAAACCAGTAAACATAAAAACAGCCACTTTTTGGTCATGTTTTTGCGTCCTTGGTCGCTGGCATAACATCCATTTCAACTTCATTAGGCGGATAAAAATCCACTCGAAAGGCCTTGTCGTAGCTATCATGCCTGACTTGACAGGGGAGCTTAAATACCTGTTGTAAGCGCTCTGAGGTGAGCACTTGTTCTGGTGAGCCTTGGGCAACCATTTGCCCTTTATCCAAAAGGCATAAATGGTCGCAATAATTCGCTGCAAGATTTAAGTCATGCAAGCTCATCACTACTGTCATATTTAATTTATGCGCTAGGGAACGCAGTAGTTTCAGCACTTGGTGTTGATAATACACATCAAGGTGATTAACCGGTTCATCCAAAACTATCAGTGCTGCTTTTTGCACTAAGGCACGGGCGATCAACCCTCGTTGTTGCTCTCCGCCAGATAAAGAGCTAAAGCTTTGTTTTATTTTTCCCTGGAGGCCAACCCGAGTGATGGCATCACTGATACGTTTGTCGTCATCACTCGTTTGCCTGCTAAGTAAGGATTTATGGGGCAACAAGCCCATGCGCACAATTTGATAAAGGTCTAAGGCAAAAACACTGTCGTTAAGTTGGTTGACCACTGCGATTTGCTGCGCCAACGACATAGGATCGTAATCTGTCAGCGCCTTATTATTCCAACTTACACTATGCTGACTGGCTAATTGCCCAGACAACATCTTAAGTAAACTGGTTTTGCCCGCACCATTAGGACCCAACACACCCATCACTTTACCTGCATCCAAATTAAGACACACATCAGACAAAATCTGCTGCGGCCCAATTTTAAGGTTCACATTGTTGGCAATAAGAGAGCTGGGATTAGACATGTTTAGGCTCAGTGTTATTCACTACATTCACAATCAAAGTGATGACTCAAGTAACGCAGGCAGGAAAACACATCAACAACAGCATAAAAGCGCTTCAGAGATAATGTATCCGTGTGTTCCCGCACGAAAATTAAAAGGATCTCAAAGCAGATTCTCTACTTTAAGCATATAACAAGGCTGGTATCTGACTTACGTTTTCAATCAACGTTTACAGTTGCGGGTACAGTTTTGGATTTTCACCAAATTCCCATTTAAGTTGAGTTGCCGAAGAAACAACACAAAACCTTATTGATAGGCCAAGGAATATAGCAAGGATGTGGATAGGATTCGAGGGGTAATTGGTTTGAAGTTTAGTTTTATACACTACGGCCACTGCAAAAGCATGGGCTTACAAATAATGTGATCCCAAGGGGCGTGCGTTAAGCTTTTTCAAACTTAATCTTTTTCCCGTGATTGACATATTGTCTACAGTCATAAAAAACTGCCACTCGGGGGTAATCTTAATCTAGCAACTAATACTTCAAGTTAGCAGGGGAACCCCTATTCTATAAATGCATGGCATCGTCCAGTTGGACAGCATGACAAGCCGCCTTATTTACTTTGGATTGGTGTTCTCTGCAGCTTACAAATCGGCAAGATTTCTTATCAGGCATTAAAACTCAATGGGGTAATTTGCATTATAAATTCCTTTTAATTCCTTTATTCCAGTTGAAAATTGGTGGATTCTAGTGCGGGTACAGCTGTAAATCTTAGGATCAGGAATGAGCGACATGAAAAGGAATGTGTTAGTTGAAGAGGTAAACGAGGGGGGCACTACCTTTGGTCGTTTGCTAATTCAGTCTCTCTTTTTCATCTTACTCGGGATTTACGCAAGCACTGTTTATTCGCAAGAATATTCTTCAACCACTTGTACTGAAGTTGAGACTTTGTCAGAAGTCGCACTTTTACAACATGGAGAGGCATGGTGTTTCGGACTCACCATTATTACCAAGGCAGATGGTTATTACCAACAGAAACGTTTTGACGAGGCTATTGCGCAATATACAAAGGCTATTGAGTACCTTGCAGACCCTGATGTCACAGTAAGAAAAAAATTAGGGGAAACCTATAAAAAAATTGCCCAGTCGTACAAGCGCATAAAAAATAGAGAGCAAACCGCCTATTTTTACCGTAAAGCCTTAGAGGTTTATTCAGCCATAGGTGATCTCAAACTAATGGCGCGTACCTTAAATACATTGGCCGAAGCGGAACGTTATTTAGGAAACTTGGTACAGGCACTTGACTATTCAATCCGTGGTTTGGACATTCATAAACAATTAGATGATCCAGATGGACGTGCTAAAGCATTATTGGGGGCGGGCATAATCTATCGGCATATCGGTCGTTATGAAAAGTCTTTGCAGCATATTCATGAAGCCTATTCGTATTATATGAAAGTAAACGACGCCAGTGGTATGGCGAAAACCTCGAATCAAATTGGGCACATTTATTTTCGTTTACAACAATTTGATAAAGCAAGGTCGTTTTACCAAATAACCATCACACTGCCAGAAGCAAAAGTCGCAAAATATACCCTTGCGTCTGCTTTGAGAGAATTGGCAGTCATGGATTTAAAAGTTGGGGAATATGAATCCGCTTTAGTTATGGCGCAAAAGGCCCATAAAATAAATTTACAAGAAAATGATAAATCAAAAGCATCGGTGACGGCGCGAATTATTGCCAACGTTTATCGGGCTCAACAAAACCCTACCCAAGCTATCGCGTCTTATAGAGAGTCTCTAGCCCTCGCTACTGAGATAAACAGCAAAATTTACCAGATAAAAACACTGGTGCCTTTGGCGACTAGCCTTATTGGCAAAAATAACGATGAAGCCATTAGTTTGTTAAATAAATCGTTAGTCTTATCTAAACAAATTAATGACACAGAGCAAAGGTTATATGTTTATCGTGCACTGCGTCAGTTGGAAAAATCTAGAGGCAATATTGCCGCGTCATTAGATTATGCTGAAGAAGAGATTGCCTTAAATGATATTATTCAAAATGCCAAGGACGACAACGAACTGGTTCTAGCCAAAGCCAACTTACATTCACATAAATTGGAAGTTGAGCTGGAATCTTTACGGGAAAAAGCGAGGCTAGATCAACTGCAGTTAGCCAAGAAAAATCACCAAATAGAAATTGCACGGCAAGCCACTACTATTTCCGAACTTGAACTGCTCAAGAAAAAATATACCAATATAGGATTGGCTTCGTTATTGGTTGTATGTTTGCTTGCAGTCATATTTATCTATCGAAAATTTGTTGTTTCAAAGCAACAAAATAGAGAACTCGACTACCTAGCAGCCCGTGATCCACTCACCCATTGTTATAACCGTAGAGTGTTGTTTGATCTTATGGATCGCGATTTTTCAGGTTCAGAACCTCTCGATGAATACTGTGTGCTTATGATAGACATTGACCATTTTAAAAGTGTTAATGATAACTACGGACATAGCGCTGGTGACTCTGTGCTCTGTGGAGTAGCGAATATTTTGCAAGGATGTATCCGTCAGAATGATATTGTTGCACGTTTTGGCGGAGAAGAATTTTGTATAGTGCTACCTACTGCAACTCAAGATCAGGCTATGCGTATCGCCGAAACTATACGAGGTAAAGTTGAAGTCAGTCATTTGGATAATATTTCTGTGACTTGTAGCATAGGTGTGACCTCGATTCGTTATAAAGCCAAAACTTCCAAAGAGTTAATTGAACAAGCAGATTTAGCCTTATTTAAATCAAAATCATTGGGGCGTAATCGGATTTCCTTATGGAATGAGGCGTTACTGAATGAAAAATAGTATTCATTAGGACAAAAAGCGCTGCCTAAGGGCAATACTTATAGGCAGCGCTAGGGTTTATTACTTTATTCTAGAAGTTATAAATTAGCTGAAAACTCAATGTCTTGCCCTGCAACTAGATGATCGCTTTCAATGCTCAATACGGGTGAATTCCCCCCTTCTTCAAATTCAAAGCTAAGTGACTCACCAGGTAGTAAACCTTTTAATGATAGTGGTGATCGTGTCCCGTTGATGGCTGGGTAAGCGTTGTAGTAGATTGGCGCTATGCCTGTGTTGCTAATAGTGACGCGACTTTGGGTTGCTGAAGCAGTAAAACTATCGATATTAAATTTGTATCCTGTTGCTAAGGAGGCTTGTTTTATACGCTGGGCTGATTGGTACTTGTATTGGTCATTACCTATTATGTAACTGATGTGATACTGCTCAGCAAAAGACTCGAAACTGCGCCCCCAGGAACCATTCGGTAGATTAAGGACATTTTGTTGATCGTAGCCAGAATAGTAACTAAATTCGCCACCTAACATAGTTGATTGATAGCGATCTGCACCAAAAAATAACCAGCTAGTACTATTGTATTCAGTATCGTTAGTGGAATGGGTTTTGTGCATAAAGGAGTCATCGAATACACCAAAATTAGCCTCCAATAGGCTTGGGTTTGCGGCTAAAGGTGTGTAAAGATCATTAGCGGCATCAATGGATATCGACCATAGTGTTGTATTAAAGCTCGAAGACATTTTTTCTAGAAAACTTTTTTGAAACGTTTTGCTTGGAAAGTTCACCCCAAGACTAACAGGGCCATCATATAAGTGATATTCAGAATACGAACCAAAGCCTACTTGCAACATAGCCAAACGCGGATCTCCATCGTAACGAGCCGCAAAGTCGGCAAAAAATTGCAAGCTAAAGTCCTGTAGTGCACTGTTACTCCAGTCTGGCAAAAAGGTATCTTTGCCTTCTACTTTATCGACCATAATCTGGTAACTAGCTGAATTGGCTATGGAATCTGGTACTGATATTTCTGTGTGTCCAGGATAGGTATAACGAAACCGCAATATTGCTTGGTGCCCACGACTGGCAACGTCGTTAAGCAGCTCTTCCACTACTTGCCAATCATATTCGCCTACTTGCTGGACTATATCGCTGTATAACATATACGAGAACTCTAATTGCACGCTGCTGCCTAAACTATCAAGGGCATCAGTATTGTCGTTCCAAAAAACAATACCTGTCATAGGCTGTACCTTGGTTATGGTGGAATGTAGTGGCACAGCCAAGAAATTTGCTTCAGTGAGTGCAGTAGACTCATTATCGTTTTTAGAACTCGCGCCACAAGCGACTAATGTGCACAAAAACAGAGTGCTGAATACTCTGTGTATATTATTCAAAAGCATAAAGACTCCTAAGCTAAATCAAATTCAATGTTACATTATCTTTTAATGTATTTCATTTTGTTTTTATTTGATGTTGTTTAGTCCATTGAAATTTACCATGGCGCTGAAATACATCCCGATAATCTGAAAAGTGAAAGCCATAGCCGAGGCCACCTATAAAAAACGCCCTTTGAGGCGGGCGTTTTTACAGACATTAAGCAATAAGGTGTTTAGGGTTCATCGCGTAACAGTAACTCTTGGGCGCGATGCTGATAAAACTCTGGATTCAGGCCAATTAATTGTGGAATGGTCGCTGATAAGGCAATTGACGACAAGGTGCCAAAAACCACCCCAGCAAATAAGCCTATGGCAAAACCTTGTAGTGGTTGCCCGCCAAATATCCAGATTGCGCCTATAGTGGCTAAGGTTGTGCCCGAGGTGATAACAGAGCGAGTCAGGGTCGACTTAACAGCAGTATCGACTATGTGACTCATGCTCATATCGGTTTTAACCTTCATGACTTCACGTAATTTATCGCCAATCACTATGGAGTCATTTAGGGAATAACCTATGATGGCAAGCACACTGGCGAGTACTGTTAAATCAAAGGGGATACCAAGCCATGCGAACAATCCCAGTACTACAATCACGTCATGTAATAGTGCAACCAAGGAGCCACACGCAAGTCGCCATTCAAAGCGCCAAGTTAAATACACCATCATAGCAATAGCGGCAACAAGTAAGGCTAAACTGCCGTTATCTATGAGCTCTGATCCCACTTGTGAGCCAATATACACAGAGTCTTGGGGACTAATATTGTAACCGCTTTGCTCGGCAAAAGTGTTGAGCCATGCCTTATCGATTACATTTTTTGCGCCATCAGTTTGGCGAATGCTCCATTGGGTATTGGCTGAACTGCTATTGAGCTCAAAGTCGCCATTTAAATGTTTGGCCAGTTGGCTTTGCATTTGGGGTTTGTCGATACTCTGTACTGTGGTGAATTCGGTCATGTAACCACCAGTAAAGTCGAGCCCTAGATTTAAGCCTTTGAACCCTAATCCTAGAAGCGAGACTACTATTAAAGTTATCGCTAAATAAAAGCCAGCCAAACGAAATTTGCTGAAGCGGCTTAAAGGAAGGTTTTCTATCGGCTTTGTATTAAGCGCAGTGGTGTTGCGGTTTAGCGTTGTTTGACTAGTCATTAGCTTAATTCCTTATGTTTAACCGCAATCTGTGGTTTCACTAAATAGGTTAATATGTGGGCGACAAATACGCCGCTGAACATGCTGGTTAAAATGCCTAAACTTAAGGTCATGGCGAACCCTTTAACTGGTCCATAACCAATACTCAGGAGAATCAGCGCGGTGATCATGGTCGTCACGTTGGCATCTAAAATAGTCGTAAAAGCTTCTTTGTAACCTGTTTCTATGGCTAAAAAATTACTTCGCCCTCGCTGGCGTTCTTCTTTTATGCGTTCAAAAATTAACACGTTGGTATCCACTGCCATGCCCACTGTTAACACCAGCCCTGCTATGCCAGGTAAGGTCAATACTACGTTAGGCAACAACGCCATTAACCCTAATAAACACACTAGGTTTATCACTAAACTGGCATTGGCAATCAGCCCAAGTTTGCGATACCACAAGCCCATAAAAATCAAGGTTATACCTAAACCAATGGCGAGTGCCATTAAACCGTTATTGACGTTTTCTTTACCCAGTGACGCTTGAATTGTACGTTGTTGCACTATGGTAATAGGGGCGTCTAATGAGCCTGCTCTTAGCAGCAACGCAAGGTCGGCCGCTTCTTCTGGACTGTCTAAATGGGTGATACTAAAACGATTACCCAATTGACTTTGAATAGTCGCGACGTTGATAACTTTACTGCTTTTAACCATCTCATCGGCGCTATTTTTGTGATACTCAGAGAAGATAGTGACCATAGGATTACCTATATTGTCTCTGGAAAACTCTGACATTTTTTTACCGCCAAATCCGTCAAGAGTCAGATTGACCAATGGCATTCCCATTTCATCACGTCCCGCATTGGCATTTTCGATGTTTGACCCTGTGAAAATAGGCTTAGGCGCGAGTCTTAAGCGCTGTCCGTTTTTATCGGTAAAGTGCTTTGCACTGGCGGTGTCACTATTGGCCATCTTATAAAAGTCTAACGAGGCGGTGGCACCAATAATTCGTTTCGCCTGCTCAGGATCTTTTACCCCAGGTAATTCAATACGAATGCGATTTTGCCCTTGGCGCTGGGTCACCGCTTCGGTGATACCCAACTCTTCGATACGCCCTCGCAATGTAGACAGGGCCTGAGTCATAATTTCTTGATGAAAGGTCTGAGTGTTAAGCTCAGAAAAAGTCAGGGTACCACTGGTATCATTGGTCTTAGTGTAACTAATACCAGGTAAAGCTTGTTGTAAGTCTTGCACAAGTTTTTTGACCTTAGAGCCTTGGTGACTGAGGAAATGCAGGTACAGATTATTTTCAGTATTGGTGTTACTCGTTTTGTTGTTAGAGCTTGTATCGAGCTTAATACTCATACCTCTAAGGTTCTGGTCGTGGATAAGCTGTAACGCTTGGTCTTTCACATTCGCTAGGCGTTCTTGGTCGGCTTTGACGGTGTCGACTTCTAACACAAATAACACACCGCCACTTAGGTCTAACCCCAGTTTAATAGGTGACATACCAAGTTGTTGCAACCAGTTAGGTGCAGCAGATTGACTGGCCAAACTGACGTTATAGCCTTCGCCTAAGGTACTTTTTAGTTGTTGTTGGGCAAAGAGTAGGGTGTTGTCGTCACCCGCAATGACCAGTTTACTGTTGCTTTCACCTGTAATGATTTGCTCAACTGCTATGTCATCATGCTGCATAAGGTTGCGCAACTGCTGAGTATTCGGCAATGATTGACTTGGATTGACGGCACTTATCAACAAAGCATTGTTGTTACCGTATAAAGTAGGGATGGCATTGAGCCCTAATATAACCACAGTGATAATAATCACTAAAATTTGCCAAGTATGCTTGGGCTTTGATATTGGTTTACGCATGTTTGTTCTCTTTTGTTGCCATGTGACACAGATAAAATGCGAGTGAATGCATAGGTCAAATGGACAGCACAGGCGCGGTAAAGCGCAAGCGCGAAAAAATTGAGTACCGAAGTGCTCGCTAAAAATGGGCGCTAGGAGCGCGAGAACGAATTAGCTTAGGTAGGTAATTGTGCCGGTGTACAAGGTATTGCCGTCTTTCCAGCCGGCAGTGCGGCCATGATTATTTGCAGCGTCGGGGCGCAAATACCATGGTACGGCGCCGTTAGTATTTAACGGTGCTAAGAAGTGTCTAATGCCTAAAATTTCAGGTTGAAATTCATAGACGAGTAGAAAAATGGCGTCAATTTGTATTGCCGTGCCAAAAGTGCTGGCCGCGTGGCGTTCAAAAGGTGGCAAACTAATATTGGGATTGATCCTGAGTTGATAAGCAGGGGCTTTGTCAGGTGAATGAGTGTCGCTATCAATGGTCTCAACTAGTTTGATTGACTGACTTTGTAGTCTAGACAATACATGGTCAGACTCACTTAGTTCGGAGAGCGAGACATCCACAGATAAAGCTTTTATGTCATCTAAATGGCTTACTTCACTCGTAAAATCAACCACTAAGCTAGCGGTAGTTTTGCTTAGTTCAAACTTGTCTAATGCACGGGCAGGGCCAGATATTGCTACTAAAAGAGCAATCATCACACTGCAAACCAAACCGCGCCACACCCACATCATTATTAGTTCAATCATTGTTTCAAAGTGCAGTTATAGTAGGGGCGAAAACTACAAACACAAGCTCAATAAGCTAATGAAATACAAAATATGCTTGTTGCGACTTGGGCTGTGTACTCACCACCGAGAGCATGTGTCGACAGGGTGGTTACGTCTTAACGGGATGATTGCCTTTACGGATTAACCCCTGAGCGGTTAATGAATCAAAAACGGCATACATAAAAGCGTCATAAAAAAATGCCATGCTGAGACATTATAATTGTGACGGTTAGACTATGTTAGCCACAATAGAGTTTGATTCGATTAAAACCCGCTTAATCATTATTATCGGGGTATGTTTGTTGGGTATGTTGGTGTTGGTTGGCAACCAAATTTACAATACAGACAGGTTAATTAGCCTGAATACTCAAAGTCAGCAGTTGCTGACTTTGAGTAAAGAGTTATTACAATTACGTCGCCATGAAAAAGACTTTTTATTGCGTCTAGACACGCAATATGTTGATCAGTTTAAAGAACGAGCTAATGATTTTTCTCAACAAATTACCCTAATAAAGCCTGTTTTTTCAAAACTAGGGGATACGAATACCTTATTTGATGAACTTAGTCATAGTTTTGTTCTGTATCGCTCAAAATTTTTTGCTTTGGTGAATTTACAAACACAAATTGGACTCGATGAAAATAGTGGTTTTCAAGGCCGTTTTCGGGAAGCCACTCATAGCTTAGAAGATCAATTACAACGCCTTAATCAAACCGACTTACAGGTATTGTTATTGCAAATGCGGCGTAGCGAAAAAGATTTTTTATTACGCAAAAACTTGGATTATGTAGATCGTGAGACCTTGCTTTATCAACAACTTTCTTTAGCCATTACCCAAAGTAATCAGTTGAATGTTCAGCAACAACAAAGCTTATTGAATACCTACCAACAGAGCTTCTTGGAGTTAGTGTCGGCTTATCAAACTATCGGTTTAGATCATAACCTTGGTTTACAAGGGCAGTTTCGCGAGCAAGCACATGCATTGGAAAGTCAACTGTCTAAGGTCAATGACAAGCTGGCCGTACTCATCACACATGCTGAACAACGAGTAGAACGTATCAGTTTGTTGATTATGACTATTACCACATTGGCGTTAATTATTTTGTTGATCAAAAGCTACATTACCTTTCAACGGGCATTTTTAAATTTTGTGATGTTTTTTTATCGATGCAAAAGGGAATATCAGCATATGGACGGTAAAAAACTAGGCTTCTCAGAGTTTAAATATTTAGCCTCAATCGCCAACGAAATGATCGACGCCCGTTGTGATATCGAGCGACAACTGCAAGCCGCCAATAGACATATAGCCGAATTAGAGAAAGAGGATAACAAAATTAAGGGTAATGAATAATAAGAGCTTGGATAGTGCCATGAACCAAAGTAGTGGAGCAGTTAACCCGTTTTTTACTTGAATACTTTTGTACCTAGAAGTTGATTTTAATGGACAAATTAGCTGTTGTGGCAAGTGATATCATTTATGCTCCACATCCTTATTCATTTTTTCAAAATAGATTTTACAATGTTGGTAAAAGGATTCTGTCAGCCTATTCATTGGCGCATGAGCAGAGGTGATAAATGCATACTCATGGACAATTTTAGGGCTAAAGGGAATAAGAACTAGGCCTGCGTTAGCATATTGTTTGGCGAGCATTTCGTTCACTATAGCAATGCCAATGTTTTGTTTCGCAAAGGTGCACGCAATGGCAACGGTATGGGTTTCTAAACGCACTTGTAAAGGCACTTTGTCCCGTAAAAATACGTTTTCAATTTGCAATCTGGAATACCTACCTTTACCGAGTAAAATTAAATCTTCCCCAGCTAAATCTTTACAGGTAAGGCGTTTAAATTTTGCAAGTTTATGTTCACTGGATACCGCACAGACGGTATTGCTGCTCACCAGACGCTCACAAATTAAACCCGGGTGATTTTCAGGTAATTGAATAAATCCACAATCCGCTGAGCGGTGTGCCACAATTTCTCGGGCGCGTTCTGGCGAATGGGTATCTAAGCTTATTTTTACTTTAGGATGTTTAGCTAAAAAGTCGGTCACCACGTTTGCCAAGGGGCCAGCAATAAAACTATTCGGTGCCACTAATCTTAATTGCCCTAGGTTTGATTTGAAAATATTGTTGGCGAGCAGTGAAATTCTATCAACGCTCATTAGGGTTAAGTCCACTTCTTTTACTAAGGTTAGCGCCTCGTCTGTTGGTATTAACCTACCTTTTTCTCGATAGAATAATTGAAAACCAATGTGATCTTCCAATAATGCCAATAAGCGGCTTATCCCAGGTTGTGTCAGGGACAATTGTTTAGCGGCAGCCGTTGCCGAGCCAGTTTTAATGATTGCACTAAAGGCTTCTAAACTTTTTAAACTGATGTTTTGTTGTGTCGGGTTGATCTGTTATACCTATAACAATTTGTAATGTGGTGATGAGTAATTTGTATAATATTGCATAGATTGAATTAGCTTGTAAAGTAGCCAGCAGATCTAAAAGCCAACTAAAAATAACCAACAATGGACACCACCATGAAGACACGCTCATTTACAAAATCAGTTATCGCTTTGGCCGTTATAAGCTCTTGTTATGTTTCAGCGTCCCAAGCTCAACAAGTTGATACTCAACAGGTACAAGAAAATACTGAAGTTATTGCAATAACAGGATCTAGAATTAAACGTCAAAGTGAAACGCCTAGTCCTGTGCAAGCGTTTGATTTTGAAGATCTAAACCAAAACGGTGTAATTTCCTTAGGTGATGTATTACAAGAACTACCTTCGGTAGGTTCAAGCTTAAATGGTAATGGTTCTGCTGGAACAAGCCATGGTGCAAGTAGTATTAACTTGCGCAACCTAGGTGATAACCGTTCATTAGTTTTAGTGAATGGTCATAGGTGGGTGAATGGCGCAGGGACTCGTGGTTTCCGAGATTTTGTTGATATGAATACTATTCCACAAGCCATAGTTAAAAGGGTAGAAATATTACAAGATGGCGCAACAGCGATTTATGGTGCAGATGCGATTGCAGGTGTAGTCAATATATACACTCACTCTGACTTTGTTGGTGCCAGTATTAAAGCTTATTACGGTGAGTCTTCAGAAGGTGATAAAGAAACTGCAAATATAGATTTTTTATGGGGTAAAGATGTAGGTGATAGCAACTTTATGTTGGCTGCGAGTTATTCAGACCAAAAGCCCATTTATACTCAGGACCGAGATCTAACAGCTGTGCCACTCAATGGATTATCTACAGGTACGCCTGAAGGTTTGTTTAGAGAGAGCTCATTAGACAGTGTGATTGATTTTACTATCCCATCTGGTGGCATTACACGCGCGCCGGGCAGCGATGGAAGTGATATTGATAACTGGCGCGGAGTGACTTCTGAGGATACCTACAACCGTTATACCGATAATTATGTGGTTGGTCCAAGTGAAAGATTTTCGTTATATGCCCAAGGCATAATGCCTTTTGAGTTTGCTGACCTCAAAATTGAAGCCCTGTATAACAAACGTATATCTGACCAACAATTTTCTGCAGCCCTGTCCACAATTCAAGGAAGCAGAGGATTTATTATTCCTGATAATTCTGCTGTTAATCCTTTTGGAGTGGAGTTTTCTGGTTCTGATTTTAGGCACACCTCTTTTTTTAACGAAAACGGTTTGCGCGTCAACGAACAGGTGGTTGAAACCGTCCGTTTAGGCGTGGGTCTAGAGGGGCAGTTTGGCGATGATTGGAGTTGGGATAGCTTTTTGTCTTGGGCAGAAAACAAAGGTGAGTTTACGTCCAAAAATCAAATGGATTTAGACAGGTTAGCATTAGGGATGAGAGCTTGTGATGCTAGCGGAATAACTGCGAGCGTTAGTGATCTGCAAGCGGGCTGTGTGTCGATAAACCTGTTTAATCCTTTGACTCAAGATATGGTCGACTATGTTAATTTTACTGCGCAAGACAACAACAAAGCAGAGCAGCTAGATTTCACCTTTAACGTTACAGGTAGTCTTTATGAGCTGCCAGCTGGAGACTTAGCCGTGGCTGCAGGTATGGAATACCGTAAAGAAAAAGGCTTAGATGTTTCCGACAGTTACGTTAACTCAGATCCCAGAGTTAACACCTACCGCACCACCTCATCTGCACCGCGTTTAGGTACAGAAGGGGAGTACGACTTAACCGAAGCTTATGTTGAAGTGAGTATTCCGTTATTAGCGGACCAAACTATGGTCAAAAACCTTGAGCTAAGTTTAGCGAGTCGTTTTTCAGACTACAGTACCTTTGGTAGCACCACTAATAGTAAGGCAGGTTTAATTTATAGCCCAACAGAGGGCTTGTCTTTAAGAGCCACCTGGTCAGAAGGTTTTAGAGCGCCGTCCATTTTAGAACTATTTGAAGGTCAAAGAGCCACAGTAATAGCAGTGCTTGACCCTTGTGCTACCAATACACAACTGCCAGGTTGTGTGGGCGTACCAGCTGGTTATGTGCAGGAAAACAGTAATATTCCAATAACTACAGGTGGCAATAAACTATTGCAGCCAGAAACCTCAGAAAATGTGTCTTTTGGTGTTGTCTATTTACCGGAATTTCTAGATGGTTTTAGTATTACCGCGGATTGGTATGACATTGAGATTAGCGACACCATAAGTGTGTTTGGTGCACAAAATATTCTCGACTTGTGTGCCTACAAAAATAAAAACTGTGGGGTGATCAGCCGTGATAGTTCAGGTGAAATTCTTGATTTAGTTGATGGTCCGGTGAATCTAAACAGCACTACCGTTGCGGGTATGGATGTTGTGATGCACTACAGCATTAAAAATGATTTAGGGAAGTGGGATTTTGGTGCCAATTTTTCAAAGTTAACTGAGCTTTCAGAGGTATCAACCCTGTCAGATGGTTCAACTTTGACAGTAGAAAAGGTTGGCACTGCGGCGTCACGTGAGTCATACCCAGAGTGGCGCAGCAGTCTTACGGCGCGTTGGAAAAATGAGCAATGGTCTGCCAGCTATAGCGCCCGTTATATAGGCGATACAACTGAAACCCTTGGTGATGAAGCATTAGCGATCAATTCGGTTACTTACCATAACGTGTCTGGTGGATATGATTTCGATAATGGCCTTAAAGTCAAACTCGGTATTAACAATATCGCAGACAAACAACCACCGGTGTCGCTGACCAATACTAATATCAATTTCGACCAAAATACCTACAACGCCATAGGCCGCTTTATGTATTTCCAGTTGAATTACGACTTGTAATTGTGCGACCTGCCGAGGCGCGACCTGCCGAGGTGCGACCTACGAAGGTAGTGACTTGCGCGTAAGTAGCTTGTTTAGAACAAGCTACTTTGTTTTTCTCTAAAGCGGATTCTAAGCATGATTTTGCCGTATACCCTTATTTCACCCAATAACACTAAAGCGTTACCTTTAGTGTTTGATTCGCCACATAGTGGTGATGTTTTTCCTGATGACTTTGTGAGTAGCGTTGCGAAACAACATTTAATGACAGGTTGGGATGCTTTTGTTGGCGATCTTTGGCAAGGTGTCGTCAACCATAACGCCTATTTGTTACTTGCCAATATTTCACGAATGTATGTTGATCTTAACAGAGCGCCCAATGACATCGACCCACTGTTGCTTGATAACCCCTGGGATCATTGTCAACCCACCCCTTACAGCGACAGAGGCATGGGATTGATACGTAGAATGGCATTACCAGACATGCCAATTTACGACAATAAACTGAGCCGAGCACAAGTACAGTTTCGATTGCAGCATTATTATTTCCCTTATCATAATGCGTTGATGCAACGCTTAGATACGCTCCATGATATTCATGGCGGTGTTTGGCATATCGATTGTCATTCAATGAAGTCTCGTGGCAATGGAATGAATATTGACAGCGGACTGTTAAGGCCCGACATTATTTTAGGTGACAATGATGGCACTAGTGCAGAGCCTGATTTTGTGCAGGTTGTTGAAGATGCATTTGTAGCCCTAGGCTATCGTGTAGTGCGCAATACGCCTTATAAAGGAGGATATTTAGTGACTCATTATGCAGACGTGGCAAACAATCGACATAGTATGCAAATAGAAGTGAATCGTAATTTATATATGAATGAAACGAATTTTACGCCAAATGATAATTTTAGTCAGTTTCAAGCAGACTTGACTTTAGTCTCCGCAAAAATTGCGGCCTATGTAAAAAATAAAATTTAGCCCGCTAACGTAGAGAAAAACATGTCACAAAATAATCCTTCCTCTGAGGTGATTGCCCCTAAGGCAACGCCAGAGCATAAAAGCATGAATCCCATCATTATCTTGCTGGGTATTTTGGTTTTTGCCATGTTTTTAACTTATATAATCGATTCCGGTAGTTACCAACGACAAGGAAAAGTTGTTGTTCCCAATAGTTATCAAACGTTACAAAAAGACAGTTCAATTTCAAATCTATTCAATGTTGATCCTGATCCCGTTCAAAATATCACTAAGCCAGTCAGCCTAGCGGGGATGCTGCTTTCAATACCTGAAGGTTTGGAGCGGGGCGCTGGCTTGATTTTTATGGTGCTGATCATAGGAGGGCTATTTGGAATTTTAACTAAGTCGGGTGCAATTGATGCGGGTTTAGAGCGTTTGTTGAGTTTGGTTAACGGTAATATTTATGTACTAGTGATAGTGCTAATGACGGTGTTTTCAGCAGGTAGTACCTTTTTAGGGTTGGCTTCTGAATACCTGTTGGTGATACCGATAATGGTAGCTATGGCGAATCGTTTAGGCATGTCTAACATGATAGGTTTTTCTATCGTTGCGGTGTCAGTCAAAGCCGGCTATTTATCCTCTGTGACTAACCCTTTGCCACTGACAATTGCACAGCCCTTGCTTGGACTACAAATATTCAGTGGCGCCGAAATTCGCTTTTTGTTTTATTTGGTTTTTTTGCTGGTAGGCATCATTTTTGTATTGTTGATGGTACGTAAAAGTGGTTATGTGAAAGACGTGACTATTAGTTTCGCAGCCGAGAAATTATCGCTGCGCCACAGCATAATGCTTGCCTCATTAGGCATAAGTATTGGGTTTTTAGTGTATGCTTCGAATCAATGGCATTGGAAACACCATGCGTTGTCGGCCTACTATATTGCTATTTGTATGCTCTTGGCATTAGTGAGTGGAATGGGGGCCAATAATGCCGCCAATGCCTTTGTCAGCGGCATGAAAAAAGTCTTACTTGCTAGCTTTTTAATTGGCATTGCATCCGCCGTAGCTGTGACCTTAGAAAAAGGGCAAATTCTTGATTCTGTGGTGCATGGGCTCGTTTCTGCTATTGGCGATGACAATCCAATGGTGTCGGCAGTAGGCATGTTTTTTTCTCAGTTGACCTTAGATTTTCTTATCCCTTCTACTTCAGGACAGGCTGCGGTGAGTATGCCTATTATGGGGCCAATAGGGCAATTATCGGGTGTGTCGGCACAAACCACCTTAAATGCGTTTTTGTTTGGCAACGGTATTACCAATATATTGACCCCCACTTCGGGTACCTTGTTGGCTTATTTAGCCACGGCAAAAATAGCTTGGTCTGATTGGGCGAAATTTATCTTCCCGTTATGGTTAATTTATATAGGTATTGCCATAGTTTTGTTGGCTACTTCGGTTTATTTGGGTTACTAGAATCACCGTTTTTACGGCCACTTAAACTAATAAAAAGGGTATTGTGGCGCTAATTGACGGCTTTAAGCTGCTGAATTAGCGTTGTTTTCCATTTTATAAACGTATCTTTCCAGAAATTGTTATTTCAATAATCCGCTGCACCGTGGGTATAATGTCAGTTTGCACAGGTTGCACCGAAATAACCTATTTTTGAAGTCTGGGAAGAGTCACAATGAAGATACTGCACACCTCTGATTGGCACCTTGGCCAAAGTTTCTTCACTAAAAGCCGTAAAGAAGAGCATCAAGGCTTTATTAACTGGCTATTGCAACAGGTAGAAAGTGAGCAGATAGACGCTGTGATCATCGCTGGTGATATTTTTGATACTGGCACACCCCCCAGTTACGCCCGTGAAATGTATAATCAGTTTGTGGTGGACATACAAAAGCTTAACTGTGTGTTGGTGGTACTGGGTGGCAATCACGACTCGGTGTCGACACTAAATGAATCCAAACAAATCCTCGCGTGTTTAAATACTATTGTGGTGGCCAGCACCGGGTTGGCTATAGAGCAACAAGTGTTCACTATCCCAGATAAATCAGGCCAACCCGCCGCCATTTTATGCGCTGTGCCTTTTATTCGCGCCAGAGATGTATTGCAAAGTCATGCAGGCGACACCGGCTTACAAAAACGCCAAGCATTGGGCGACGCCATTAAGCAGCATTACCAAAGCCTTTATCAAATTGCTGAGACTAAAAGACAAGAAAGCGGGTTAGATTTGCCTATCATTGCCACTGGTCATTTAACCGCGCTAGGTGTGAGTCAATCTGAGAGCGTACGTGACATTTATATTGGCACCTTAGACGGCTTTGCTGCAGATGGTTTCCCGCCAGCAGACTACATTGCGTTGGGGCATATTCATAAACCGCAGATAGTCGCTAAGTCTGAACATATTCGTTATTGCGGCTCACCAATCCCTTTAAGTTTTGATGAACTAGGCTCCCAAAAACAAGTGATGCTGGTGGAATTTAGTGGCGCTCTGCTCACCAGTATCACCCCTGTAGATATTCCACTTTTCCAACCTATGCAAGTCATCAAAGGTGACTTGGCGGCTATAGCAGAACGGCTAAAGTCCTTCGAGATCAACCCCGAATCAGATCAAGTCACTTGGTTGTGCTTAGAGGTGGACAGCCAAGATTATTTATCTGATTTACAACAGCGTATTCAAGCCATGACCGAAGGATTGAATGTTGAAGTGTTACAGCTAAGGCGTTCACGTAATCAGCGCCGTCAGTTATTGAGTCAAATGCAAAGTGAAACTCTGGCCGAATTAACCCCAGATGAGGTATTTGAAAAACGCTTAGCCATGGAAACCTTTGAAACTGACGAAGAGCAAACCACACTCAAGCAAGTGAAACAACGCTTCAGCCAAATACTGTCAGAGGTAGTACATCAGGGAACCGCTGAATGAAGATCCTCAGTATTCGATTAAAAAACCTCAACTCACTCAAAGGTGAATGGAAAGTCGATTTTACCCAAACGCCTTTTGCTGAAAATGGTTTGTTTGCTATTACCGGCCCTACAGGTGCGGGTAAAACCACTTTACTCGATGCCATCTGTTTGGCGCTATATCATCAAACGCCAAGGCTGGGTCAAATCACTAACTCCTCAAACGAAATCATGACACGCGGCACAGCCGAGTGTTTAGCCGAGGTGGAGTTTGAAGTAAAAGGCACCGCTTATCGGGCGTTTTGGAGTATGCGCCGTTCACGGGGTAATGTGGATGGCAACTTACAACCTGCCGACGCAGAGCTGGCAGAAGTGGCCACAGGCAAAGTGCTGGCTACCCAAATTAGGCAAAAAAGCGACGAAATTGAAGTCTTAACTGGCTTAGATTTTGGCCGTTTTACTAAGTCTATGATGTTATCCCAAGGGGATTTTGCGGCGTTTTTAAATGCTGCTGAAACTCAAAGAGCCGAATTGCTTGAAGAATTAACCGGTACTGAAATCTACGGCCAGATTTCCATTAAAGTGCATGAACACCACAGTCTGGCCAAACAAAAACTCAGTGAATTGCAGGTGGGGGCGAACACCTTTCAATTGCTTAGCCCAGAGCAAAAACAAGGACTGCAAGACGAACTTGAGCAGTTGCAACACAAGCAAAGCACCATCGAGCAGCAGATCCATGCTCATACCCAACATATTAACTGGTGGGATAAAAAGCTTAGGGCCGAACAAGACCAACAAGCGGCCACACTCCAAAACCGTGATGCCACACAGGCCATTACCGATGAACAAGCCAATTTAACCTTACTGGAAAAAAGCCAACCGGCTGAACGCCTGCGCCCAAGTTGGGAGCGCTTGACTGACATCACTGCCACTTGCACTAAAACCCATCAAAATTTGACGGCACAACAAAGCCAGCAAAAGGTGGTAGCTGAGCAGCTAGCCCAAGCAACTAAAACCTTGGCCGAGGCTGACGCATTTTTAAAACAAACTAAACAAAATCAGCAAGCTCAGGAAGCCTTGATCACCAGCCAGGTGATCCCCTTGGACACCCAAATCAGCACCTTGTGCGAAAAACAGCAAGATAAACGCACATACCTTAGTCAATTGCAGCAACAACAGCGCGAGTCGCACACTCAACATCAAGAGTTAAGCACAGCCTTAACGCAACTAGAGCAGCAGCATAAGCTGACCCAAGACTATCTGACGGCACAAGTGGCTGATAGCGCAGCGGGTGAACAACTTAGTGGGTGGAATGGGTCACTGGCCCAGCTTGAAAAAGATCAACTAACGGCAGTTGCCTTACAAAAACAAAATCAAGGATTTGCAAGCCAGCTCACTGAACACAACAAAAACCGTGAACAGTTGCAAATTCAAGGGCAAAAGCTGGCGGCAGATTTGCAGCGCCAGCAGCAGGCACTGGCAGAAAAACAGGCAGAGTATCAGGCTTTAACAGCCAACTCAGACAGCACTGCACTTGAAAATCACTTAGCTAACGTTAACCACCTTTGGCCAGAGGTACATAAAACACAGGATATTCAGCGGCGTTTTTTGCAATTGAACAAAGACCAAGCCACCAGTCAAAACGAACTGCAAAACAGCCAAACCCAAGTTGCTGAATTAACTGCGCAGCGTAGTGCCTTAGCTAAAGATTACCAAGAACAAAGTCAGCAGTGCCAAGATCTACAACAATTAGTTAGCCAAGAAGAACAATTGGCCCAGTATCGGCAATTGCTGAAAGAGGAAGAAGCGTGCCCTTTATGTGGCGCCACTGAGCATCCTCTATCCGCAGACATGAGCATTGATATCCCACAAACTGTGGCCAGAAAACAACAAGCAGAGCGACGCCTAAATCAATTAGAACAAGACGGTAAAGCTGTGCGCGAAAAGCTCGACAGCCTTAGCGATAAAATCAAACAATGGCAGGCCCAACTGACAGAAAATACAGAAATAAAAGCAGAACTTAGCCAGCAATGGCAAGCAACAGTGGCAAAGTTGCATTGGGACTGTGACATAAGCGACCAGCAAAAATTACAAGCCTATGAACAAGAACAAAAGGCACAACTTGAAAACCTGTCTAAGCAATTAAGAAACCTGAGTCAGTTAGACAAAGCGATCCAAAGCAAAAAAGAAACCCTTAACATTACCCAACGCGACAGTGACCAAGTTAGTCACCAATTAACACTGCTAGAGCAAAGCCACGCGTCTTTGCAACAAAATCATCACAGCGCCAGTCAAGAATATCAAAACTTAGTGGACACAGCACAACAGCATCACACCGCTTTGGTGAATAATATTGCCGCCCTCGGTTATAAAATAACAGCCGAAACCGACCTCAAACATTGGTTACAAAACAAAAAACAAGATGTACAAGCGTATCAACATAAAATCCGTGAAAAAGAGCAACTAAGTGAGCAACTTGCGGGTAAAAGAGCGGAAAAGTCTGCAGTGGAAGGGTTGTTGCAAACCATGAATTCACAATTAGCTGTCGAACAAGCAGCACTGGAAAAATTCGAAACAGAATTAGCTGAAAAGACCCATCAACGACAGCAATTATTTGGTCAACAAAGTGTGGCGCAAGCTCGGGACGAGCTAAATAGTCAGCTGCAAAAAGCCGAACAAAACTATCAGCTTTGCCTGACTAAGCATAAAGCGTTTGAGCAACAGCATAATGACTTGTCTGCATCCATTAAGGCGCTGACAGAACAGCATACTGAGTTAAACCAGTTGTTCACAGAGCAAACTGATAAATGGCAAACATCCCTTGCGGCCAGCATTTTTGCTGAGCAAGCTGAGTTTGAAGCCGCGTTGCTTCCTGAAGAACAGCGCAACTCTCTAATAAATTTAAAGCAACATTTGGATGCTCAGTTAAACCGCGCCCAAACCTTGTTAGAACAATCAACTAAGCAGTTGAAAGAATTAGAAAAATTACCAGAAGCCGCAGAGTGGACGCAAACTAACAAAGCCCAAGTGCAAGTACAGTTACAACTAGTGCAAACAGAAAAAGACACTCTAGTAGAGCGCAGGGGCGGCATTAGCAGTCAACTTGCCAACGACCAAAACGAATCAAGCCGGCAGCAAGCATTACTCGACCAAATAGAACAACAAAAACAAGATTACGATGAGATGAGTTACCTACACGGTTTAATTGGCTCAGCCAGCGGTGACAAATTCCGCCGCTTTGCCCAAGGGCTCACCCTAGATAATTTAGTGTACCTTGCCAATAAACAACTCGACCGCATCCACGGCCGTTATTTACTTAAACGCAAAGATGAACAAGGCTTGGCGCTTACCGTGCTTGATACCTGGCAAGGTGACGTAGAGCGGGATACCAAAACCTTATCGGGCGGCGAAAGTTTTTTAGTGAGCCTTGCCTTAGCATTAGCGTTGTCTGACTTGGTCAGCCATAAAACCAGTATTGATTCGCTGTTTTTAGATGAAGGTTTTGGCACCTTAGATGCAGAGACTTTAGATATTGCTTTGGATGCGCTGGATAACCTGAATGCCTCAGGCAAGATGATTGGGGTAATAAGTCATATTGAGGCGATGAAGGAACGTATTCCGACTCAGTTAAGGGTGACGAAGAAGAGTGGGTTGGGGGTGAGTGAGTTGGATCGTGAGTTTGCGGTTTCATTGTGATTTACACTGTTACTCCCACACCCCACACCCCAAACCGTCATTCCGGTAGTCTTTTGGGCCGGAATCTCCTTGTTCATAATGCGCTGCGCTTACCTGTATCCCGTGCGGCGTCCGCATGCAGTTTTTCGATTGGCATCCTTGCCAAACGACCATACTTTTTTTATAAAGTGCGACCTGCACTTTACCTTTCAGGCCAGCTAAAGCTGTTCCATATTTATCCTGTAAATATGGTCAACAGCCAAAAAAAGTAGGCAAAAAAGGCCGCTCGCCAAACTATGTTCTTCACCAGATAGCCGGCGAACATACATGCGAGGGTAAATCAAAAGCATCGGCTTCGCCGACAAAAGCGTTGGTGGCTTCGCCACTGTTTTTTCGTGGTGCTATTTTCTGTAGTTTATTGATTAAATTATGTTTTATCATTTTTGTTACAGTGGGTATCTATATAAGGGGTTTCCGACAAAAGACTAGGTTAAACCGTTTTGTTACAGTGGGAGTATCAATACATTCTCAGGATGATTTAACTTTGTTCTGATCCCCGATAGTTTACTGTTCAAGTTATAAGCTTTTTTAGTTAACTAAATTAAAGAAAGCTTAAGTTAAATATTATTCACAAAAACCCAATAAAAAGCTGGGTAAACCCAGCTTTTTAACATTAAGGTTTTTAGCTCAATATTTCTTCTATAGTAATATAATCACCCACGCGGCCAGTCATTTTCTCGGCATCTGTATTTACAGGAAGTGTTTTCTTGCCTGGTCTCCAACCCGCAGGGCAAACTTCTCCTGTTTTAGTTGCATATTGCCAAGCTTCAATTTGACGTAGAAACTCATTTACATTACGTCCTACAGAATCAGCCTGAACTTCTTGAGCAACACAAATACCATCTGGATTAAAAAGAAAACGGCCACGTAACGCAACGCCTTCTTCTTCGACCAATATGCCAAACTTACGGCTAACTTCTTGGGTGGTGTCTGCACCCATCGTTAGCTTTAATCCAGCTAAAACTGGCTCTGTTTCTACAAAGCGCTTATGAGAGAATTTTGAATCAACAGAAACAGGCAGGATTTCTACACCCATTTCCTGAAAGTCGTCATATTTTGCGTTCATTGCAGCTATTTCAGTTGGGCAAACAAAGGTGAAATCAGCAGGGTAAAAACAAATTGCTACCCATTTATCTTTGTAATCGTTACTAGAAACCGTTGTGTAATGACCCGTGCTTGAGTCATATGCTTCCATTTCAAATTCTGGCATTTCACTGCGAACCATTGTTGAACTCATTGTTTTTTTCTCCTGATTAATATTAGTTTCGACATTTGATTGTGTATCTATTTTGGATTTTCTTGGCTTAAGTTTTGTATCGCAACTCATCACTATTATCCTCGATTTAGTAGGACAGCTCTGCGTCCTGTTTATGTGATAACTTTATATTAGTTTTTTCTAATATAAAGTCTAATTGTAAATTCCTATCATCCTAATCGGTGAAAACTATAACTTCATATTTAGGCTATTTAGATTGGTGGGTACATTGAAACAGGTTGGAGATTAATCGGGTGTAGCACAAATTTAAATCTTGAATCACAAAATGAATGGGGGCTTTGTATATGTTCCCTTACCTATGTGTTTGGTGTGCTATCAATGATAGTTAGGCACTCGCTTAAGAGTTCGCCGAGGAAGTATCTGGGGTCAGAAGTATCTGGGGTCAGAGTAAACTTTTCGTAATGAGATATAGGTCTACACTTAAACCTTCCATAAATAGAAGATAGTTCTGATGGCTAGATTGCCAAGAGTTAATCCAATCGGAGTTGCTCAACATATTATTAAAGTATCTGGGGTCAGAGTAAACTTTTCGTAATGAGATATAGGTCTACACTTAA
>NZ_CAXBNC010000029.1:0-52562 GCF_963977085.1 uncultured Paraglaciecola sp.
TTGAAAATCCTCCTGTCCTTGCCGGTAACCGTAAGTTGCGATTCCGAGTCTGGGCGCCATTATTCTAAGAAGCTCTGCAAGAAATTAAAGGCTATTTTAAAACCTTGTCTTTTCTACGACCACCACTCACTCGCCAATAGCCACTGTTTTTCATGCCTTCCCATAGCTTTCGGGTTATTTTCTAGCGACGGATTAGCATCAATTTAGTGCAGTGTGGTTTTTATTTAGTGCGATATCACTGCTCACTCATTAGAGTCATCTATATTTCGTATTAATTTTCATATGCTTACCTAGGTATACACAGATAATTTCGATGGTGTGGTCTTTGCTTGCAAGTGAGTAGTTTTTTAATAGAGAGCACAACGTCTTGGCAATCATCGAAAACATTCCAAACTGGGTAACTGAGTGGGTGCCTTTTTGGGCAATAGGGCCGACCTTGTTCTTAACCATATTTTTTGCACTTTGGCTGGTAAAACGCCTTTTGTATATCTACTTACGGGGATTTAACAACCCAACAAATTACGACTGGTCTGGAATAGCAGTAAGGGCGGCAAAACGCCCCTTAAGTCTGTTAATTATGGCAACAAGCTTAGCGGCGACTGCAAAGTTAATTGAATTTTATGCGCAGACCACTAACACTTGGGTGACGCAATTTAACCTACTTGCAATGCTTTTAACTGTTGTTTCGCTCTTAGTGTTTGCAGACCACTTTGCCCGAATGAGTATTACGCGGATAATTTCTAAAGGCAGTGGACTACGAAGCAGCGGTACACTCTTAAGGGGTCTTCTGCGTGGCGTAATTATAGTTATTGGCATACTGATTATATTAAGTACAATTGGGGTTTCAATCACACCACTTGTGGCCTCATTAGGCATTGGCTCACTTGCGGTTGCTTTGGCATTACAACCCACCTTGGAGAACTTTTTCTCTGGCATTCAAATGTTAGCCGACAAACCTATTCGAGTAGGCGATTACATTGAACTCGACTCAGGAGAACAGGGCTTCGTTGAAAAAATTGGCTGGCGCTCGACATGGATAAAAATGTTGCCTAACAACATAGTGATTATGCCAAACAGTAAATTGGCGCAATCAAAGATTATTAACTTTTATTATCCAGAAAAACAACTATCAGTCCCGGTCGACCTTGGCGTGCACTACGATTCTGATTTAGACCATGTGGAAAAAGTCACGCTAGAGGTCGCTAAGCAAGTACTAAAAAGCCATAAATGGGGCATTCCAGACTACGATACCTTTGTAATATTCACTGGATTTGACAATTCCAGTATCAATTTAACTGTGATGTTGCGAGCACAAGAGTACTTTAATCGTTTTTTTATTAAATCTGAATTCATTAAAGCCCTACATAAAAGATACGCACAAGAGGGTATTGTCATCCCTTACCCTATTCGGGCAGTTAATCTTAGCCAGGAAAAAAGTGAAGAAGCATTAAAAAAAATATAAGGCGGATGCCACACAGCGCCTAGTGATCTATCAATGTGAGGATACGCGTAGCATAAGGTAATGTTAATCGCCTACATCACCGAGCATTCGGTTATGTAACAAATACCAATTCATCCCTTTAGATGTCAGGCGTTTCTACTGTTCCGTCTGCATGTTTAGCAAATCGTGTTTTGGCTGTAACATGTACAGGGTCTTTGGTTGGCCAGGGCCAGCCGCCGAATTGATTTTGGCGATAATCGACAAAAGCTTGTTGAATTTCCTGTTCGGTGTTCATTACAAAGGGGCCATACTGCACAACAGGCTCTCCGATGGGACAACCTTGTAGTAGCAAGAATTCACAGGCTTCATTTCCAGAACTCAATTTCACTTCAGTATCGGATTTTAACTGTACACCTTGCAGTGCTTTGAGCTCAGTTGTGTCTACCGTGGCTACTTGGCCCTTATAAAAATACAGCATGCGATTTAGTTCTGAGTTAGCTGCAGGCAAAGTAAACTGAGCATTGGCTGGCATTTTGATATTCCACACCCAGACTTCATTTTTGGGGTTATTAGCCCATGATTCTGGAGGAGGAGCAGGTGGACATTGGCCATTTAACTGCCCCGCTATAACTTTAACGGTAGTCACTTTGCTATTGGCATCTAAACAATTCACAACTGGAATGTCTTTATTCCAGAGCATAGTGAAATGAGGCTCTACCATTTTGCTTTTTGCTGGCAAGTTAATCCAAATTTGAAACAACACCAGCGGGTTTTCTGCTTCTTCATTGTTCAGTGGAAACATTTCAGAATGCTGGATTCCCTTACCCGCGGTAAGCCACTGAGTATCACCTGCACCGTATCGACCGGCTGCATTTAATGAATCGGCATGATCAACTACCCCTTGATTAACCACAGTAATTGTTTCGAATCCTCGATGAGGGTGTGCTGGAAAGCCCGGCACAGTCTCACCGTGATACATATTCCAGCCATCAAGAGAGTTAAAATCCTGACCAATATTTCGCCCAGCTAGTGATGCTTGTGGCGCTAAATTTCCATTTCCTTTGGGAAAATCATCCTTGTGATAGACACAAAATAAAAATGGATCTTGTGTTTGCCAGGGAGTGCTTAAGTTAAACAGCTGAATAATAGAGGACATAGTGTTAGCTCACTTTTACGTATTCCGAATACACATTACTGACTTGCTACTATTTTAAATATACCTGCGCCATCGGTTGCCACATAAAGATAACCATCCGCTCCCTGTTTTACGTTACGCACTCGGCCTATTCCTGGGAACAAGGTTTCTTGACTGACGACTTTGTTGCCATCTAATTCAAGTATCACTAAATAGGCAAATTTTAATGAGCCCACTATGATTTTACCTTTCCAGTCTGGGTAGATATCACTGGTCACAAAAGTCATGCCTGATGGTGCAATTGAAGGTACCCAATACCAAGCGGGTTGTTGCATGCCTTCTTTTTCGGTCAAATCAGTAAAAGATGTGCCGCTATAATTTACGCCATAACTAATGACTGGCCAGCCATAATTTGCGCCTGGTTGGATGATATTGATTTCATCGCCACCTTTAGGGCCGTGTTCGTGAGTCCAAATGTCGCCTGTTTGCGGATGTTTTGCCATCCCTTGAGGATTACGATGCCCGTAGGAGTATATAGATGGATGGGTATTTTTTTGAGCAATAAAGGGATTGTCTTTAGGAATACTACCGTCGCTGTTAATTCTGTGAATTTTGCCTGCGTCTCGGTCTAGACGTTGCGGATTAACGTCACGATTTCCCCTGTCACCGTTAGAAATATACAAATAACCTTGATTATCAAATGTTAAACGACTGCCGTAATGTTGCCCTTTGGTAGAATTCAGCCCTCCACCAAAAATAACCTTTTGCTGCGACAGTTTAAAATCTTGCAATTTCGCGCGCATAACAGAGGTATGGGCACCTTCTCCTTCGCCTTCTAAGCCAGAATACGAAAAATAGATGAGTTGATTCTGTGCATAATTAGGGTCAACTACAACATCTAATAGGCCTCCTTGACCTTCAGCCCTTAACGCTGGCAGCCCAGAAATTTTTTCGCTTAGTAACTCGCCATTGCGGATAATTCTTAGCTCACCTTTTCGGTCAGTAACAAGAATGTCGGTAGCATTTAACCACGCCATGCCCCAAGGAATATCAATCCCTTTAGTGACTAATTGATATTCGTATGACTGATTGCTATCTGAGTTAGGAATATTTGGCTGTTGAGCACAAGCTGTGCCAGTTAAAGTCATACTGAGTATAAAACCTAAAAGTGGTGTGATTTTGAGCATAGTCGAACCCTGATTAAAAAATTTCACTTAATACAAAGAATACCATTGAATAAGTAGAATGGATAAGGCGGATAAAAATGAAGCACTTTTAAGCAATTAAAAATTCACTGGGTTTAAACAAAAAATACAAATTCACCTAGATTTATGCGTTAAATAGTTGTTCACACAACATTAGTAGTTATAATCTGTTCCAGTTTTTTTAGGTAAACAAAGCTTGTTTTGGAGAATTTTGTGAAATTTAAAGCCTTATTATGTATCTGTATGGGTGTTTTTACCGTCTTAGCGGTACAAGCACAAGAAATGAGTGAAGATGATATTAAGGCTCGTATTCAGCCTATTGGTCAAGTGCATATAGCAGGTGCAAAGGCTGAAACCGCTTCTTCAGGACCCAGAGCAGGTTCAGATATTTACGCCAAAGCCTGTGTTGCATGCCACAGTGTAGGTGTTTTAAATGCACCTAAATTTCAAGATGCAGCAGATTGGTCTCCTCGTTTAGAGAAAGGCTTTGATACAGTTTGGAAGAATGCAATTAATGGTATAGGTGGCATGCCACCAAAAGGGACGTGTGGCGATTGTTCAGATGACGAAATCAAAGCAGCAATTGAACATATGATAGAAGGTATCTAGGTTTAAATCACTAACCACTGCCATGCTGTAAAAAAGACCACTCTTAGGGTGGTCTTTTTGATCTGAATAGTTTATTTTTGATGGCTTAATAACAGTAGTTACTTCAATTAAAAAGATCACTATACTTTGCCAATGACGCCTAAACATACTGCCGATCAATTGTCTTTAGAAGAACTGCGAGAGCTGGTTCCTCAATTGCAGCAGATTACGCATAAGTATAAGCGTTCTGAGTCTATTCAAAAATCGCTCTTTGATATTTCTGAATTAGCTAGCTCAATCAATGAGTTATCTAGTCTTTACCCAGCAATTCATGACATTGTTGGCGGCTTTATGTCAGCCCAAAATTTCTTTGTAGCCTTTTATGATGAAGAAAAAGAAATTATTGATTTTGTCTATTTTGTGGACGAATTCGATGAACAAGTGGTTTCGCAGATTTCAGCGGACGATTTAAAAAATAGCCTCACTGGCTACATTCTGCGCACCGGCAATCATTTATTTCTAACCAAAGAAACCTATAGACAACAGACAGCTGAAATATCTGTCAAAGATATAGGGGCAGATCCAGTTGACTGGATAGGCGTTCCCTTAAAAAGGGGCTCACAAGTAATTGGTGCTATGGTAGTGCAAAGTTACGATGAGTCGATTCGTTATAGTCATGCTGACTTAGAAATCTTACTGTTTGTTTCTCAGCATATAGTTAACTGTGTTGATAGAGTCAAAAGTCGCGAGTTAACTGAAAAATCGATTCGTCAAAGTACAAAGCAGTTACGCCAAATCAACGAAGAATTACAAGAAGAAATTAGCGAAAGACAAAAAGTTGAATCCCTACAGCAAGCTTTATTCGAAATATCCGAGCTTTCAGCGTCAGTTGAAGGAAATATGGATGATTTTTATTCTGCTATACATGACATTTTGTCACGTTTAATTGGTGCGCCTAACTGTTATGTCGCCACTATAGACAATCAAAAACAAACACTGCAATTCCCCTATTACAAAGACGAAGTACAATCACGAATTGAACCCCGCCCTATGGGTTTAGGTTTGACTGAGTATGTTATTAGGCGCGGTCGCGCTGAATTGATAGACGTGACTAATGTCCAACAGTTATTTGAAGCGAATGAGCTGTCTTTAGAATTAAGGGAAAGTGTTCGTGAAAAAATGAACTCATGGATGGGCTCTCCACTCATTATAGACGGTGATATTTGTGGCGTGATTGCAGTACAAAGTTACGGCAAGAAAAAACAGTACACCCATAAAGATTTAGAGTTTTTACGTTTCGTTTCCCATCACATAGCCGTGGCGTTAGGCCGTAAACAATCGTCAGACGCTATTCAAGCCTATAACCAAAGACTTGCAGAGGAAGTAAAAGAGCGAACTGAAGAGTTAAACAGTACAAATCTATTTTTACAGAAACAAATTGAAGAACGCTTACAAGCCCAACAACAGTTGGAGTACGACGCCCAACACGACTCTTTAACAGGCTTAGCAAACAGGGTTTTATTCAATAGTCGACTGGAACTAGCCCTAGCAAGCAAACAACGTTATAGAGAAAGCAATTTTGCGGTGATCTTTATTGATCTAGACAGATTTAAGCAAATTAATGATTCCTTAGGCCACATGGCTGGAGATCTGTTTTTAAAAGAGGTCGCCACAAGAATTAGCTCCTGTATTCGCGGTCATGATTTGCTTGCTCGCTTAGGTGGAGACGAATTTGTAGTCTTGTTTGACAATTATGATTCCCCCATAGATGTTGAAGAGATATCTTCTCGTATTATCAACTCCATTGCTAAGCCCTTTAATATAGAAAACAAAGACATGTATTCCGGTGCCAGTATAGGGATCGCCTATATTGAAAGTGGCTACCAAACGGCTGACGAGGTGCTACGAGATGCAGATGCAGCTATGTATCAAGCCAAATCATTAGGGCGCGGACGCTATATTGTTTTTGATAAAACCATGCGAGACAAACTACTGGAAGAAATGGAAATCGAAAGTGAGTTTAGGAAGGTACTCAAAGCTAAAGCCTTTGAAAGTTATTCCCAACCAGTACTCAATTTATCCAGCAGCGAACACATATACCGAGAATGTTATGTACGTTGGGAGCATCCCAGAATAGGTAAAATCAAACGAGATCAGTACTGGCAAATTGCCGAGCAGTGTGGCTTAACCGTAGAAATGGATAAATTCATGCTGACCAAAGCTTGCGAAATTCTGCAACATTGGCAATTAGACGCAACCTCGAGCCATAAACAAATCTCTATCAATTTATCCATTCACCACCTAACTCAAACGTCTTTAGCGAAACAATTGATTCAGCAGGTACAAGAAGCGGGAGTTGATCCAAAACAATTAGTGATTGAATTCGACGAAAATGCATTAAATCGCCGCTCTCAGTTTTTCTTACCTGCGATTAAAATCTTAAAACGCGCAGGTATTACCTTAGTGTTGGATAACTTCGGCAGTGGCTTGGCCTCTTTAAGCTATTTGTATTCTTACCCTTTTGATTACGTCAAAGTGGATCACTATTTTGTTAAAACCCTGCCTCGTTCTGAGCGAAACTTAAAGTTAATTCAGTCTGTGTTATCCATTTCTGGGCATTTGAAGTTTAAGTTGATTGCCGAAGGCATAGATACTAAAGAACAGTATCAGGCTTTAATAGATCTAGGTTGTGAATTTGGCCAAGGTAAATATTTACAAAAAGCTGAAAAAATTGAATTTCACCCAATTGAAAATAAAGCGGTCAATAGCTAAACGGCATTCGATTCCGTTAACTCTTATTCATCATATTACGTAGATTTGCGATCCCCACCTGCGATTTTTGCTGACGTTCTTGTGCTGACACTTTGGGTTTTTTATGCTCCCACACTAAGTCGTCTTGGGGTAACTCATGTAAAAATCGACTAGGTTCGGGGTTGATCACCTCACCATATTGACGTCTTTCTTTCACTAAGGTCATAAACAATATTTTTTGCGCTCGGGTTATGCCTACATAGGCTAAACGCCTTTCCTCATCGATATTGTCTTCGTCTATGCTGCTTTGATGGGGCAACAACCCCTCTTCCATACCCACCATAAATACATAGGGGAACTCCAATCCTTTTGAGGCATGTAGGGTCATCAACTGTACTTGGTCAGATTCTTCATCATCTTCGCCACGCTCCATCATATCCCGCAAAATAAGGCGATTGACCACTTCTTGTAATGTCATGGGTGGGTCAAGTTCACTGCCCTCTAGCATGTCGCTTATCCAGCCAAACAAAGTACTGATATTCGCCATTCCCATTTCAGCGGCTTTAGGACTAGTGCTGGACTCATACAGCCATTCTTCGTAACCCATAGCTTTAATCATTTCACGAATGGTTGCTATACCATCCCCTCGCATGGCTCGATCCGATAACTCTACAATCCAACGGCTAAATTGCTCAACAGAAACCAAGGCCTTGCCACTTAATACTTCTTGTAAATTGGGATCAAAAGCGGCTTCAAACATAGAAGTACGATTTTGATTGGCTAAATTACCTAGCTTTTCTAAACTCACTCGTCCAATACCACGGGTGGGTGTATTGATCACTCGCAATAAGGCATTGTCATCATCCTGATTCACCAATAAACGCAAATAGGCCATGATGTCTTTGACTTCAGTGCGGCCAAAGAACGACATGCCACCACTAATTTTATAAGGGATACGATTGCTCATCAGCACCTTTTCGAACACCCGAGACTGGAAGTTGCCTCGATACAAAATGGCATAGTCTTTAAATTTGGTAGCCCCCATAAACTTATGGGCCATCAATTCGGCGACTACACGCTCAGCTTCATGCTCTTCATTTTTGGCAGTAATCACTTGCAGTGGCTCACCGTACCCCAACTCAGAAAATAGCTTCTTTTCAAACACATGGGGATTGTTCTGAATTAGAATATTGGCACAATGTAAAATTCGCTCAGAAGACCGATAGTTTTGTTCTAACTTAATCACTCTCAGTTTAGGAAAGTCTGTCTGCAATAAGACTAAGTTCTGTGGCCTCGCTCCGCGCCAGGAATAAATAGATTGGTCGTCGTCTCCTACCACAGTAAACCTAGATCGCTCACCCACTAGTAGTCTCACCAATTCATATTGACTGGTATTGGTATCTTGATATTCATCCACCAGCAAATAACGAATTTTGTTTTGCCATTTTTGCCTAACAGTCTGGTTATTTTTAAGCAATAAAGTAGGCAATAAAATCAAGTCATCAAAGTCTAGGGCATTATAAGCACGTAAATGATTGTGGTAGCGTTGATAAAATTCAGCATGCTCTTGGTCGGCAGGAGACAAAGTTTGATGCTTTAAATCTTCAGGCAAAACAAGGTCGTTTTTCCATTTTGAGATACAATTTTGCAGCGCAGATAATAGCTCTTTGTCACCATCAAACTCTACCTCTGTCAAATCTTTGAGTAGCGACATACTGTCTTTATCGTCAAATAAAGAAAAACCGGGTTTTAACCCCAAGGTTTTAACTTCTGATTTAATGATATTTAAACCTAGGGTGTGAAAAGTGGATATTTTTAACCCCCGCGCTTCTTTCTTACCCAAAGATTGCGCCACACGTTCTTTCATTTCCCGCGCAGCTTTATTGGTAAAGGTCACTGCGGCTATATAACGGGCAGGAAGCTCACACTCCCTTACTAAATAGGCAATTTTATTAATGATAACGCGAGTTTTTCCACTGCCTGCACCGGCTAACACTAAGCATGGCCCAGAAATAAAAGTTACAGCTTGGTTCTGACCAGGATTAAGTTTCATGCTAAATTAAACAGCCTATGATGATGGGTCGGTGATTGTAAGAGAATACGCGGGTGAGTCCAAGTAGATTAACAAGCTATAACTTTTAAACTGAATCCAAACTTCATTTAAGTCACTCATTTGAACTCAAAAGGTAACTAGACTCTAATGCTAAATCCTAAAAAACTAGAAGAAATCGCGAAACAAATCTCTGATGCCCTGCCTCCTGGCGTAAAAAACATGGCGGAAGGCGCAGAGGCCAAAGTGAAGCAAGTATTGCAATCACAAATCAGCCGCTTAGATTTTGTGAGTCGCGAGGAATTTGATATTCAAAGCCAAGTATTAATGCGCACTCGAGAAAAATTAGCGGCGCTAGAAGCACGTCTTGCTAAATTAGAGCAGCCAGATGGGTAACCCATAATATTTGCCGTTGCGCCACTCAAACAAATTGCGTGGCTTCATTTTCTCCTTAATACGCCTTAGCGAGTGAAAAAGGTGTAATGCACTATTATGCCTATGGCAATCACTAAGCCCACATAGTGGTTATGCAAAAAAGCTTTAAAACACAAGCTTCTATCACGGTCTTTAATCAGTTGCTGCTGATACAAAAACAAGCCCACGCTGGCCACCATCGCCAGGTAAAAAGTCCAAGATAGCTCCAGCCACATTGCCACAATCATAAGCAAGGCTAAACAAGTTATTTGCAGCAACATTATGATTAACTTATCGTATTGAGCAAATAAAATGGCGGTGGATTTCACCCCCACTTTAATATCATCATTTTTATCGACCATGGCATATTCTGTATCGTAGGCCACTGTCCAAGCTAAATTAGCAAAATACAACGCCCATACGACCCAGTTGAGGGGTTGACCTGTCGCCACAAATACCATCGGAATAGACCACCCGAAAGCGGCACCAAGTACCACTTGAGGTAAGTGGGTATAGCGCTTCATGAAGGGATAAATGGTAGCCAAAATCACACCACCCACAGACATAAGTACGGTTTGCCACGATAACGTTAAAACCAACAATAATGCACAAAGTAGCAGTAGAAAGAATAATCCTAAGGCCTCTTTTTCAGTGACCTCTCCGGTCACCAAAGGGCGAGTTGAAGATCGTTCAACTAAACCATCTACCTTACGGTCAGCATAATCATTAATGACACAGCCAGCCGAACGCATCACCACTACACCACATACAAACACAATGAGTAGATGTAGGTCTGGCATGCCTGCTGAAGCTATCCACAACGCCCAAACACAGGGCCACAATAATAAATAGATACCAATAGGTTTGTCGGCACGCATTAAGCGCCAATAAGCGTTTAACTTTGCAGCTGATAATTGCCCTGAATTATTCATGATTATCTATTTTCATCTCTTTGTAAGCAGGTGAATGAGGTAGAAACACCTCACTGACCGTCATTTTGAGGCCTTCAAAACTAAATGCAGATCGACGGCCCCATAAATTCATCTCAGATGAGATATGTAACTGTGATAGAAAAGCTTTGCTAGAACACATAGTTGTCAATTCAAATGGCAGTCGCTTGAATCGTTTATCATTAAAAATCAGCTGACCTAAAGGTTTAGTATTCAGATTAACAAAATCACTTTCACATAATTTTTGTGGGATAATCGAACGCGCAAAAACCCAAGGTTGATTATCTCCCCACAATAACACCTCTCTCACTTGCCATTCTTGTGGGTTTAACTGTTGCTGAGGATTGCGCACTCGTTGAAACTCCTCAAGAGTTATCTCTGACTGCCGTTGACCTAACAAAGTTAGATGAAATGACTGGCATTGTGATTGTAGCCTTTCGGTCAACGACCCCGTGTTTAATAACCAGTTTTTTAAACACGCACTGGGAATAGTAAACTGCTCAGGATCTGCCCATAGTGATGGGATGCCGACAGGGAAAGTATATGATGAGTTCAATTTTACAACGTTAGTCATTAACAAAAGTGAATAATAACAAGAGCGTGAGCTAGACTAAAGTTAAATACCTTTAGGATGAATTTAGTTTTGTGACACTCGCAAAAATTGGTAAGCTGATGCTAACTGTAATGATAACAAACAAAAGAAACTGACGATGAATAAAACTATATGGGTACTTGCTAGTTTACTGACTCTTTTAAGTTATCACAGTGTGATAAACGGACAGGAATCTGCTAGAAAAAACTATGCCTATTTCAGTCTTGAGCCAGAAATAGTCACCAATTATTTAGGCTCTAGCGCTAGAAAATTAGGTTTTGTACGAGTATCTATTGAGTTAATGTTAGAAGATGCAGACTTCCTTGAAGCCGCAGAACATCATTCGCCATTACTAAGAGCAGCGACAATTGAAGCGTTCGGAAGCCAACCAGCAGAAAAAGTAAAATCCCTTACAGGACGCGAAGACATTAGGCGAAACTGTTTGGAAAAGCTAAGGGAACTCATGCTCAGAGAAACGGGCTCGGAGATGATAAAAGACGTTATTTTTACTAAATATCTGTATTTCCAGAGTTAAAGATCAACATCTATTGAGTGTGTGTGTTTTTTGCCCCTGCAGCCAAAAACCATGCAAACAAACAGCCACAAATCAACCCCACTGTATGTGCTGTATTGGCCATATGTATAGGTAGAACATCTAGATATCCTACCACTAACCACACTAATAAAAATCCAATTATGGGTTTAGGCAGGGCTAAGCCCCAGTCGGGTTTTAGCCAGCCTAACCACCACACACAACCAACCAAGGCATACACTACACCCGAGAGACCACCAAAATTAGGGCCACTGACCAACAGTTGTGCAACATTAGACACCACAGCAGAAAACACAAATAGCATTAACAAACTGCTGAGGCCGAAGGTGATTTCAATCTGTTTACCCAAGCTCCACCACCACAAAAGGTTAAATGCGATATGCAAAACCGAGAAGTGAATCAACGCAGGTCCTAATAATCGCCACCACTGTCCTGACTCCACTAACATTTCAATCGGTTGAATCTTCAGCCAAAAATAGGGACCTGAAACGCCTATCATTGCCAATAGATAAATAAGCACACAAATAGCCAATATACTGGACGTAAACGGTGCCTGCTTTAAGTCATAAAGTGTTTTCGCTGCAGAATAAGATTTTTCAGGAATGAGCTTTACCGTTTCGCCAGACTGCCAAGCAGCCGTTTGATACTTGGTGTTATTCGGGTTGAGCACAAATTCTTCTGCCAGTTCTTTGGCTTTGATTTGATCTGACGGCTCCTGCAACATCACCCTATGAGCGTACTCATTTTCGGAATATTGATACTCTGCTTGAATACCTTGCTCAATAAGGTAAATAGTGAGTAATCTTGCCGGTTGTTCTTTAGAAAAGGCGACTAACTTAAGCGGTGTAGACAAGTGAATTAAATTTCCTATAATTTTTAGACATCAGGCTGTGAAACTTCAAAAGGTTGGTTCTGGCGCCAAGCTTCAAACCCTCCATCTAAGCTATAGACTTCTTCAAAACCTTGATGAATTAAAAACTGTGCAGCTTGTTGACTACTATTACCATGATAACAACAGACAATCACAGGCGTATCAAATTCTACTTCAGACATAAAACTGTGTAGCGAACCATTAGTTAAGTGGGTGGAATCTTTAATATGCCCAGCCGCGAATGCCGCATCATCACGAATATCCACAATTCGCACTACACCTTCAGACAGTTTTTGTTGTGTTTCTTGCACTGATATATGGGCAAATTGCTCCATCTAGTTCACTCCCCTTTGAAGTTCAAACTTCATACTGTTACCAATTTAGGATCACTTTACCAGATTGACCCGACCCCATAATATCGAAACCTTGTTGAAAATCATCAATTTCAAATTGATGGGTAATCATAGGTGTTAAATCTAATCCTCCTTGGATCAGGCTGGCCATTTTATACCATGTTTCAAACATTTCACGGCCATAAATGCCTTTTATCATCAAACCTTTAAAAATCACTTGATTCCAGTCTATCGCAACATCGTTAGGTGGAATACCTAACATAGCAATTTTACCACCATTATTCATTTTATCGAGCATATCACGCAGCGCTGCCGGCACCCCAGACATCTCTAGGCCAACATCAAACCCTTCTGTCATTCCTAATTCCTTCATGACATCTTTTAGCTGAGTTGTTGCCACATTTACCGCGCGAGTGGCACCCATTTTAGTTGCTAGTTTAAGGCGATACTCATTTAAGTCGGTGATAACCACATTTCTTGCCCCTACATGTCTAGCCACAGCGGCTGCCATAATACCGATAGGTCCGGCGCCGGTGATCAACACATCTTCGCCAACTAAATCAAAAGATAGGGCGGTATGTACAGCATTTCCAAAAGGGTCAAAAATAGCAGCCAGATCACTAGAGATGTTGTGTGGGATTTTAAAGGCGTTAAAGGCAGGTATCACCAAATACTCTGCAAACGCGCCCTGCCTGTTGACCCCTACTCCAGTAGTATTTCTGCATAGATGGCGTCGTCCTGCCCGGCAATTTCGGCAATGTCCGCAAGTAATATGTCCTTCACCAGACACCCTATCACCTAGTGCAAAGCCGAGTACTTCTTGGCCCATTTCGACCACTTCACCAACGTATTCGTGGCCGACCACCATAGGCACTGGAATGGTTTTTTGTGCCCATTCATCCCATTGGTAAATATGCATATCAGTACCACAAATTGCGGTTTTATGAATTTTGATTAATAAATCATTGTGACCAACAGTGGGTTTTTCACACTCGGTCATCCATATGCCTTTTTGGGAATGTAACTTAGCTAACGCTTTCATCAAATTACCCCCAACTCTTTTCCGACTTCAATAAAGGCAGCAACGGCAAAATCAATTTGTTCAAGGCTGTGAGCCGCAGACATTTGGGTGCGAATACGTGCTTGTCCTTTGGGTACTACTGGGAACGAAAACCCTACAACGTACACCCCTCTTTGAAGCATCTTATCAGCCATGTCGCTGGCTAACTGCGCATCCCCTAACATCACTGGAATGATGGCGTGATCTTTACCAGAAAGCGTAAAACCTGCTTCTGACATTCTTTGACGAAAATGAGCAGCATTGGTAATCAACTGATGACGTAATGCAGCGCCGTTTTGCATCATTTCAAACACTTTTAAGGAGGCCGCAACTATCGGCGGTGCCACAGAGTTTGAAAACAAATAGGGGCGAGACCGTTGACGTAACCAAGTGATCACTTCTTTTTTACCAGAAGTATAGCCACCGGATGCACCACCTAAAGCTTTACCTAAGGTACCGGTTAATATATCAACTCGTCCCATTACATTACAATATTCATGGCTTCCCTTACCATTGGCTCCAACAAACCCAGTGGCATGGCAATCGTCTACCATAACTAGCGCATGATACTTATCTGCTAGGTCACAGATAGCCGCTAAGTCGGCAATCACACCATCCATAGAGAACACTCCATCGGTGGCAATCAGCTTGGTTCGGGCGCCATCAGCGTCAGCTTGAATAAGTTGTGCTTCTAAGGCTTGCATATCATTATTTGCGTATCGATACCGCTTTGCTTTGGAAAGTCTTACCCCATCGATGATACTTGCATGATTTAGCGAATCAGAAATGATGGCATCTTCAGCGTCCAAAATGGTTTCAAACAACCCACCGTTAGCATCAAAACATGAAGGGTAAAGGATGGTCTCTTGGGTGCCTAGAAAATCACTAATGGTTGTTTCTAACTGCTTATGTATATCTTGAGTCCCACAAATAAACCGCACTGAAGCCATACCAAAACCGTGGCTATCCAACCCGGCTTTTGCAGCTGCTATTAGTTCTGGGTGATTGGCCAATCCCAAGTAGTTATTAGCACAAAAATTGAGAACATGTTGGTCCTTATTGACTTCAATATTCGCTTGTTGACTTGAGGTTATGATGCGTTCGTTTTTGAAAAGTCCCTGAGCCTTAGTGTCTTCAATTTGCTGAGACAAACGCATATAAAAATCATGTTTCATGGGGGAAATCCTAGTAATGAAATGGCGAAGAGGCAGATCATATATATTCAATATGCTGAATGATATTTTTCAGAGTAGACACTTATAGTCAAGTGGCAAATATTTTGTACAGTTTTACCCTTCAGGTGGATTATTCAGTTTGTCTAACTTATCCCACACACCGAGTTTTAGTTTTTCTGGTAATAGCGGATATAGGTCGCTCTCGGCTATTGGGCGAGAGATAAAATACCCTTGTCCTATTTCGCAGTGCATACCTCGCAACAATTTCATCTGAGCCGAAGTTTCAACACCTTCTGCCACTACTTGCATGCCTAGTTTTTGCACCATTGCAATAGTGGAAGCAACAATTTGCATATCAGCACTATTGTCACTCATCCCGGAAACAAAGCTGCGGTCGATTTTGATAATATCTACTGGCATTTGTTTTAGGTAGGCTAAAGACGAATACCCTGTACCAAAGTCATCAATTGAAAATATAAACCCCATTGCCTTAAGTTGTAGCATGGTATCTAAGGTTTGTTCGATATCAGCGACCACGGTTCTTTCTGTTAGCTCTAGTTCAATTTGTGAAGGATTGCGATTAAACACTCTAATCTGCTCGCGTAAGAAAGGTAATAGGTCTGGATCTAAAAATTGACTGGCGGATAAGTTCACTGCAATTTTGAGATCAGAAAAGCCCAATTCATCTAATTTTTGCAGTATTTCGAATGCTCTTTTTAGGCCCCAATAGCCAATTTTAAGCATGTTTTCGGTATTTTCAATCAACGGAATAAATTCATCTGGTGGGATAAAGCCACGTTCTGGATGGATCCAACGAATTAACGCTTCAAACCCAAATAGCTGCCCTGTTGCAATCTCTACTTGGGGTTGTAGAGCAAAGCTAAACTCGCCATTTTCAAGGGCATCTCGCACTTCGTTTTCTAACTCTACTTTACGTATGACGGCCTTTTGCATCACCTCACTAAAGGTACTGTATTTATTGCCCCCAGCATCCTTTGAGGCGTACATAGCCATATCTGACTGCCTCACCAAATCGTCCATCAATATGGAAGTGTCTTCGGAACTAGCAATACCGATACTGCTAGAGGTGTAAAAGAGCAGCTCATCAACGGCAATTGGCTCTCTAAATGATTCGATTAATTTTGTTGCTAATTTAGGTGCGCCTTGGCTTAGACTTTTTTCTAAAAACACTACCACAAATTCATCAGCGCCAAAGCGGAATAACATATCTGAATCACGTAAACATCCACGTATTCTCTGGGCTGCATTGACTAAGAATGCATCACCTACATCGTGACCGTGGGTATCATTTATCTTACGAAACTTATCAAAATCAACAAACATTACCGTTAATTTGTTTGACTCCCGCTTCATAGTTGCCAATAGTTTTTTCAACTGATGATTCAACATATTACGATTAGGTAGACCCGTTAATCGGTCATACATAGCGATATTTTCTAATTCACGGGTATTTTGTTCAATTTTTTGATCGAGGGATTCCAATTCGTCACTAAGTAAACATGCAGAGTCTTGCAATAATTCTATTTCATCTACAAAAAATCTACTATTTACGAATTTATGAATGCGAAATTCTTGATACTTTTTTTGTGCCAAAAGAGGTAGCTGCTCAGCCAACAGCAACAGGCGACGTCGAATTCGCCAAGTCAGTAAAAACAGCGCAAAAACACAGAGTACAACCACCACTATGGATATTGTTAATACTTTATCTTGATATTCGGTATGGGCCAAAGACGACTCACTAATATCATGTACAAACAGTAAGTAAATAGAGTTTTCTAAGTGTGGATCGATAGGCAATAGATTCAACAAATACATGTTATCTCCAATTGCTAATCGATAACCTGAATCATGCATTTCTGAGAGCAGCAGGTTTTTGGGCAGCGCTGCAAGAATCCCCTGCATAAATTCTTTATTTGCAAAACTAATAGGTGGCTTTAAGGCTAAACTCTGTAGCGTTATCGCTTTAGAACTAGTGTCATCAGGGCCTAATACCGCTAATTTAGCAAAAGTTGAACGATTAACTGTCGCCAACGCTTCCAGCAACGAACTGCTAATGGATAATATGACCATCTCTCCAGAAGTAGATAAAATTGGCATACTAATTTGCTGCTGACACTCTTCTGCACAGCGGATATGGGAAACTGAAGACTGGGTGTTTATGACTTGTTCTACATCATCTAAAACGTATTTTTTTTCGGTTTTAGAGGTACTAAAACGTAAATCAAGTTTGTTATTAAACAACCATAAATCATTGATTTGCCAGTTAAGTTGTAAAAAATCAAACTCGTGTTCAAAGAAAAACGCTGTAGCTTCGATATTGTCAGCATAATTTGCTTGGAAGTGAATAAATGACTCAAACCAAGATTCGACTCTGGTTCGCAATAAGTCGCGGATCAATTCAAATTGTTTTTTATCTTGCTCCCGCAACGTTTGTTGTTGAACGAAATAATCCTGATTATTTTTATTTACCCAAAGATAAGTTAATAAAGCACTCGCAATCAACAAAAAGGCCATTAAGAGCCCCATGATTTTAGTGGGTAAACTGACAAATTTACGCATCAGTTAAAACCAATACATAAGCTGTACTGCCCACATATCCCAATATTTACTGTCATTTAGAATGGTATTTGGCGTGAATATAGGTGCCAATCTGCCTGTACCTTTAACTTTATGGTATTCAGCTTGTATCTGAAGATTTTTGGCAAATTTCCATGTCACTCCTGCCGTTGCTTGATCCATTAGACCGAAGTAACCAGGCACCAAACCTTGGCTTAATGTTTCAACATTCTTACCGTTTCTGTCTTGTCTATCTCGGTCGTATATATCCAGCCTACCAAGGAGGGTCAATTCGTTAGATAAAAAGTACCTAGCTTGCAAATACCCACCTTCTGCCGTGACATCACTACTAAATCCAGGAAAGAGTACATCGTTTCCAATTACTCGTTCACGCATTACCTCAGACGCGATTTCCCAATTTTGTCCTTGGTACAAAAAATTGAACATAATTCTTTGAGATGTTTCATCACCATCAAAAAAGGTATCGTTGGCACCACGTTTGTAACTGAAATCAGCGTCCAATAGTGAAAAACCAAATTGAAAGTTTGAGAGTGTTGGTCGCCAATACAGGCTAAATTGTTTATCTAAGTCGTGTTTCAGTTTACCTGTGGCGTTTGGCCCCAATAAGTTTTTTTTCTGCTGTTCACTGAGCTGCGAATCCCCATAACTCACATTGATATCCCATTCACCTAACATATTATGTGTTTGAGCAATCAACACCACACCATCGACCCCCAAAGCCACATCGCGAAACGCATCAAAATATAGAGATTGCGGCAAGACGATCGAAGGACGTGTATGGGGCACGTCTCGGGTAGATGAATATAACCAATGATAATTTTTGTTTCGTCCAAGCTGAGTTTTAATCTGCCAATTAGTGCTGTTAAGAAACTGCCATTCTAAAAATAAATAATCGACTCTAAAACCATCTGGATAGCGATTACCACCATCCAAATATACTGCCTGACCTGCTACACGGAACGAATGGTTAATTCGGTAAGCGCTATTCACTCCCACTTCCGTTAATTCAATCGATACATCGCCTTTATCCGTTACAAAATTAGAGTCATTTGCTTGAATAACACCTTGTGCCACGAATCCATTGATTTTTAATGAATTAGCATTAAGAAAAAATGACTGGAAGACTAACCCTAAAAAAATAATATGTGTTGAAAATTTCATAGCGACTTAATTCTCCAACACTTTGATAACATTGACATTATGACTTTCAACCTGCTGTATTACATAACCAATAGCGCCAGGCACCTCGCTGACACGTTCAAGCATCTCTTGCTCACTTTGCAATTTAATAGGCTCTTCCCCCAATCCAGAATACACCAACTTGTTCCAAATACGTTCCAACTGGTAGGGAAACATACCGAGCACCTTAGTACTGAAAACTTGGTGTGTTTGGTGTTGATTTGCTAGGACATAAACTGTGATTGATTGGTCATTTGGCCAATTCGTTTGCCGCATTGAAAAAATTCTTCGAATTTGTTCGACGCTCATTTCTTTGGACTCAACAGATGGATTCACCACCACTTTTACTTCAGGCACCTGACTACTAACAGAAAATGCGACAGATAAAAGACAACCCAAACAAATAAATATTGCTAGGAAAAAATGTAGACGAGTTTGGTTCAAAAACGAACTCCATTCAGGGTGAATTTTTATACTAAATGAGTTTAGAAAAAAAGCCATAACTTAATAGAAATTAATTACTATTCAAACTGTTATGATTGACTAGATTCGGACTTAGTTTAAACTAAAAATATCTGTTCAATCGGTAAAATCTGTTACAGTTAGCTGTGCTTTTATCTACTCTCATATATATCCATTAGCCATGACTCAACCTTTTAAACCCAGTATCAAGCAAAACATTGTGTTACTCGGGTATTCATTATTTTGGCTACTAATTATTCCTTTTAGTATGTGTCATTTTAGTTATCAATTGCTCAGGCGCAAACCCGGGTACACTAAAGCACGATTATCTCGTTTTGGTTTAACCACTAATCATAATACACAAATGGAGTCATTAATAATCCATTGCGCCTCAGTAGGAGAGGTGGTGGCCATACAGAATTTGGTTGAACAGCTTTTAGTTCAAAAGCCTAATCAACATATCACCATCACTACTAATACCACCACAGGTGCTGATAGGGTGCAGCTGTTGTTTTCAGATCGTGTTAGTCACGCTTATTTGCCTTATGATTTCCCACTCTTTTTAAAGTTGTTTCTAAAAACGAAACGGCCTTCTCAAGTGCTCATAAATGAAATGGAACTTTGGCCAAATTTGTGTGATCAATGTTGGAGTTTGAATATCCCTGTCATTATTGTCAATGGTAGAATGAGTGAAAAATCAACCCGAACCTATCAAAAGTTTCCTTCTTTATTTCAACCTATGTTTCAAAAAATAACGGCAATCTGCGCTCAAGATCAAAGAGATTACCAGAACTACTTAACCCTTGGGGTGGACCCTAAAAAACTCACTTTAACCAATAACATTAAGTTTGACCTTAGTATTTCTGTTGCAGACATCGAGTTAAGTCACGCTATCAAAACCGACTTTTCCCTTGAGGAGCGACTAATAATAGTGGCCGGAAGTACTCATGAACCTGAAGAACAAATTTTGTTGAATGCCTATTTGGCATTAGCCTCAGTCTACCCACAATTGTTGTTAATTATTGTACCCCGTCACCCTCAACGCTTTGAAAAGGTTCATCAACTTCTGCAAAGACAAAAGATTGACACCCTTTTGATGAGTGAAAAAAAAGCCTGTCAACCTAGTACCCAGGTGCTGCTATGCGATCAAATGGGCAAGTTACGTGCTATTTATGCATTGGCAGATATTAGTTTTGTAGGTGGCAGTTTAACTGATAAAGGCGGACACAATGCATTAGAGCCTGCCGCTGTAGGTGTACCTGTCTTAATGGGTGAATCGACATATAACAATCCCGCTATTTGCCAAGCTTTGGCAGCTAGCGGTGCATTGTTAACGGTGACAGATGCGCCACAAATTGAATCCGCCTGTAAAATTTGGTTCGACAACCCTGAACAAAGAAAACGGGCCGGAGAAGCGGGTAAACAAGTGTTAACTCAAAATAGTGGTGCCATCCAAAAAACCTTGGAAGTCCTAAACGACAATTCCCATTAACAATGGTGTTATTGTAAGCTGCGGAAAAACTCAATTAGACGTGTAGCTTCATCTTCAACACGATAATGACTCTCGACTCGTTTTCGGCCTTCAATTCCCATTTGCGCTAATTTTTCTGGATTGGATAACATCAAGTCCATTTTTTCAGTAACAGCTTGCTGGTTATTGACCGGCACAATATATCCGTCAATAGCTGGACGCACAATTTCTTCCCAAGCACCCGCTTCAGTTGCTAAAACTGCAGCACCACTGCTCATCGCCTCTAATACAGTTAACCCAAACCCTTCATTATCACTTAATGCTGAAACCAACGACAAGGCGCTAAATATTCTAGGTATTTGCTCAAATGGCAACTCACCTGTAAAGGTAATTCGGTCAGTCATATTGGCTTGAGCAGCTTTACTTTTTAATTGTTCTACAAACTCTTTATTGCTAGATGAGATTGCGCCAACCACCACACAATGGTACTCAGGGTATTTATCAAACAATTCAATACATGCATTCACTAAGAGATGCACACCTTTTTGTTTTCTAACACGGCCTAAAATACCAATTCCATATTTACCACCGTATCCTAACTCTGCCCACGCCTGCTGTTTATCCTTAGCGGGTAGATAGTCATTCACTTGCACACCGTGGGGGTTAATTAAATCAGGAGGATCACATAGAAACCCTGCCGACCTTTTACTGACTGCAATAACCGCATCCATTTTTCTGGTTAACCACACAGTTGATGCAGAACGTGTTCGCTGTGCAGCTGAACTAAATACCAATTTAATTTTTGCTCTGAACAAATACTTAAGCAGCAATCCTTGGATCATTTCGTCTACACGACGAGCATGAAAAATACGCCATTTACCATTTTTAAGTGGCCTACGACACATCTTTGCGGTTTCCCAAAAACTGATGGCCAGTGTCTGGTCAGGCAAGAAATGAGAGCCCATTATACGTAAGTTAAGCATATTTTTTTGATAGGACATGACCTGCAACATAGTGGAAGTCACACCAGAAAAATTTGAATTTGAGTTACCAATAATTAATTCAACTTCGTCTGACTGTGATTCACTCGCAACGTGCTTCTTCATAGATGGGGATTACTCAATTTGTAGATAGATAAAACAGCTATCTGAGCCTGCACTTACCTAAGTATTACGTATACAATACGACTATTACTTCTGTGTCAAAATTGTAACATGGCTATTATCCAGCAAAAAACTATTAACTCACATGTGATGTTATTTGATAAAGAACATTTCCCTGAGCCCACTCCTGAAATGTTTACTGGTCTATATTGGCAAGCCAAAAATGCGATTACTGGGCAAGCCATAGGCCGTGGCATCACCAATTTTTTTCAACATCGACAAAATGAATATGTATTACGTCATTATCATCGAGGTGGCTTGATTGGCAAAGTACTGAATGATCACTATTTGTATACTGGACTGGAGCAATCTCGCCCATGGCAAGAGTTTAGGTTATTGCAACATATGCAAACCTTGAACTTACCTTGCCCCACGCCCATTGCCGCTATTTTGAACAAAAACAAGGGGTTTTATCAAGCCGATATTATTTCCACAAAAATACCTAGTGCTCAAGATCTGCACCACATTTTATTAGATACAAACTTAAGCACAGAGAATTGGAAAAAAATAGGTCAAACGATTGCTGCATTTCATAACCATCAGGTTTATCACCATGATCTAAACATTCACAACATTATGTTAGATGCTGACCATAACGTTTGGTTAATAGATTTTGATAAATGTGAGATAAAACAAGGAAATAGTTGGAAAGCATCGAATATGGCTCGCTTAAAGCGTTCCTTTGAGAAAGAAAAGCGATTAAGTAAAATTGATTGGCAATTGGCTGATTGGCAGATGTTGCTGTCTGGCTATAACGAAGTTGCTATATTTAGAATAATAGTCAAAACCTAAGTTACCCTTGGATAAATACTACCGAGTGTAACTTTAAACACATTTCTTCCCCTATATAAATCATATCTGTAATTACCCAATTACGACTTTTACTAATCTCCAACTAACCGATATCATATGCCTCAATATCAGATGATATGCTAACAACATAATGCCTTCTTAATGGCTTTAATCGAATTTAGGATTTTAAAAAATGGGCGAGCAATGAGTAGAATCATAACATTTGGTACATATGATGTATTACATATAGGTCACATAAAGTTGCTCAAACGCGCGAGATCACTAGGAAACCATCTAATAGTAGGAGTATCATCTGATGAGCTTAATAGAGACAAAAAAGGACGAGACCCTGTATACCCACTAAAAAGTCGATTGGAAATCATTTCTTCTCTACGATTTGTTGACGAAGTATTCGTAGAAGACTCATTGGAGCTAAAGGCTGAATATATCACTTCAAAAAATGCCGACATTTTAGTTATGGGAGATGATTGGCTGGGTCGGTTTGACCATCTAAACAAATATTGTGAAGTAGTTTATTTACCTAGAACGCCCTCTATTTCAACAACTGAAGTCATTGAAATTATTAAGGAAACAAAGTGAAGCAATATTTATTTTATATCGCTCACAACTACTCTTTCGAAATCCTACGCCCACTGCAACAAGAAATTCGCTCGCGGGGCGATGATGTTGCATGGTTTATCGAAGGAAAAGAAATAAACTCTAGTTATTTTCAAGCGGATGAAAAACTACTAGGGACTGTGGAACAGGTTGTGGAATACAATCCTAGAGCGGTATTCGTACCCGGAAATTTAGTACCTGATTTTATTCCCGGTTTAAAAGTACAAGTTTTTCATGGCTTTGAATGGAAGAAAAAAGGTCATTTTCGTGAACGAGGCTGTTTTGATTTATATTGCACCCAAGGGCCTTTTTTTACGGCGCGCTTTGAGCAGATACGTGCCGCCCATCCACATTTCACAGTAATAGAAACAGGTTGGCCTAAGACAGATACCTTATTCAACGTCAAAGCTTATGAGTGGCCCGGAAAACGCGATGTAAAAACTATACTTTATGCACCTACGTTTTCTCCCGCATTAAGTTCGGCAAGTGCTTTGTTTGCTGAGATTGCGCAATTAGCTAAGATCCACCATGATTGGCAATGGATTATTAAATTCCATCCCAAAATGGCGAAAGATATGGTTCAACAATATCAAAGTTTAAGCAGTGACAATCTGCATGTGATTGACACCGCTGAACTCGCACCTATCTTACAAGCCGCAGATGTAATTGTATCTGACACTTCATCAATCATTACTGAATTTGGTTTACTTAATAAACCTATTGTCACCTACAGAAACAAAGAACCTGAAGCCCATTTATTAGATATATCTGAGGCCAAAGACTTATTTTCAGCCATTGATCAAGCGCTAAAAGCAGAAACCTCATTGCTAGAAAAAATTAAATATAATACTAGTGTGATGCACCCCTATATCGATGGTAATTCCTCAGCAAGAGTTTTAGATGCAACAGAAAAAGTCATTCAATCACCGCTTAAAGACTTGAAAGCCAAGCCAAGTAATTGGTTACGAAAACTTAAGACACGAAAAAAACTCGGTTATTGGAAATTATGATACATATCATTAACACAAATAAATTAGTAAAATATTACCTAATCGGGTTAGCCTAAAAGAAATAAAGCGATAAAGCCTATTATGCATAGAAAAGCGATATACCCAGGTACGTTCGATCCTGTTACTAACGGACATGCAGACTTAATTGAGCGCGCGGCCAAAATGTTTACCAGTGTAATTGTTGGTGTTGCGTCAAATCCCAATAAGAAGCCTTTGTTTAGCCTAGAAGAACGAGTCGAACTTATTAAGCAAGTGACGGCGCATTTAGATAATGTCGTGGTAATTGGTTTTACAGGGTTACTCGCTGATTTTGCTGAGAGCCAAGGTGCCAGTGTATTAGTTCGTGGGCTTCGAGCAGTATCCGATTTTGAATACGAGTTTCAACTGGCGAATATGAATAGAAGGCTCAACCCTGACCTTGAAAGTGTGTTTATGACTCCCTCTGAAGAAAATTCATTTATTTCCTCCACCTTAGTCAAAGAAGTAGCTTTACACCGGGGGCGGGTGAATGAATTTTGCCACCCAGCGGTAATTGATGCCTTGCAACAGAAGTTACACAACAAATAACAAGGCTAAGGCAGTTCTCTTAGCGTTGGCAGGTTTCACAATAAAAAGTATTGCGTTGCCCTATAGTCACAGACTTTATAGGTGAAAGGCAGGCATCGCAGTTCTCCCCTGCTCGGCCGTAAACGAGCAGCTGTTGCGCAAAATAGCCCGGTTTTCCATCGGCTTGCATAAAATCTTTAAGAGTGGTGCCCCCCTGTTCAATGGCACTAGCTAGAACTTTTTTGATGATATCAGCAAGTTGCATGTAGCGCTTTTTTGTCACTTTAGTAGCAGGCTTTCGAGGGTCAATACCAGCTATAAAGAGTGATTCATTAGCGTAAATATTACCCACTCCCACTACTACCTTATTGTCCATAATAAACTTTTTCACGGCTACTGACTTTCCACGAGACAACTCAAACAACCTTTCACCATCAAAATCATCAGTTAATGGTTCAGGGCCAAGTGATTCCAATAAACTTAACCTTGGTTCATTACATCCCTGCCACAAACACGAACCGAATCTTCTCGCGTCATTAAAGCGCAAACACACGCCATTTTGCATAACGATATCCAAATGATCATGTTTTTTCACTTCGGTATTGGTATCCACCACGCATAACTTTCCCGACATACCTAGATGCAATACAATGCTACCTTTACTGGTATCTAATAATAAATACTTAGCCCTACGGCGAATTGCGGTGATGACTAGACCTTCCGCTTGATGAATTTCCTCTGGAATAGGCCAGCGTAATTGACGTTTACGCACTATGATTTTTGAAATAATTTGATTTTCAAGGTGTGGACTAATGCCCAAACGACTCACTTCTACTTCTGGTAATTCAGGCATGTTTTACTCTTGCAGGGTTAAAAAGTGGTAATTGGGACTGATTAATTGGTAGGTTTTTTGATCTATTTTGACCAGCGTGCTGTCTGCCAGTTGCATAAACTGATACTCAGTGGGCAAAGCTTGGCCAACAAACCAGAGTTCTACTGTAGAGGTAGGTGAATTCCAATTCAGGTCTTGGTCAAACAAGCGAACCTCAGCATTAACCCAATTTTGCACTAAGTTGGCAAGCCTTTCATTACTGTAGGTTTTAGCGTGTTTCTCAGATAGAGTACGCCAGCCTTGACCAATTCGTTCTACCTTTTCTTGTTCAAACTCAATAGTGGTGATGGTCATATTTGCAGGCACCAAAGTGAGGGAAGTAGACACATCTTCGCTGCCGTCATTTAAAAAATTGCCACTGAAATTGAATAACATGATCAGTATTAACATACTGACAATAATGACATTGTTCCAAGCCCGCTGAGATAACTTGAGCATCTAAAAGTCAACCGAATAATTAGCTTAGGGGGATTATGACATAAGGTGTAATACCAGTCCCAACAAAGAAGTGTTCACTCAAAGGTCACGTCTTTATTAGAGAAAGCAAAAAACCCGGCAAAGGCCGGGTTCTTCAGGAGACAAAATTAATAAATCTACTTGATTTTGGCTTCTTTGAACAAAACGTGCTGACGAATTTTAGGATCAAACTTTTTGATCTCCATTTTGCCAGGCATATTACGTTTGTTTTTATCTGTAGTGTAATAAAAGCCTGTACCAGCACTAGACACTAATTTAATTTTATCGCGCATAATCTGCTTCCTTAAACTTTAACACCGTTGGCACGCATATCAGACAATACTGTATCTATACCTTTTTTATCAATAATACGCATACCTTTAACAGATAAACGCAATTTCACGAAGCGGTTTTCACTTTCAACCCAAAAACGGTGGGATTGAAGGTTTGGCAAAAAACGACGACGAGTCGAATTTTTAGCGTGAGAACGGTTGTTACCTACCGCTGGACGCTTGCCTGTAACTTGACATACTTTGGCCATGGCCTTTGTCTCCAAACAATCTAAAAAAATTTAGCTCTGACTCACGTTTAATCGTAATCAATCTACGAGTCAGCTAACGCTATTAACAAGAGGGCGCATTTTATACAGTAAACTAGGGTTGAGTTCAAGAATAATGTGTAGAAAAACAACTCTTTTGTCGCTTGTTGACATAATAACCTGTCTAAGACAAGTTTTTAGCTCTATTATTGGTTTGTTGTGGTGATAAAAATTGAATATTCATTTTAGTCTCAACACTACATATAACCTACATGATCTAAAGCAAACCTCTCTGTGCAAATGACACCGCTACTCCATCGCCAATCACAAAATGGTCAAGCACTTTGATATCCATTAGATTAAAGGCATCTATGACTCGCTTGGTGATGCTTTTGTCTGCTTGGCTTGGCTCTGCAATACCCGATGGGTGATTATGGGCGAGGATCACCGCAGCAGCGTTATCCAATAGAGCTTGTTGCACTAAAACACGAGGGTAAACTGAGGCGCTGTCAATGGTGCCATAAAACATAGGGCGATATTTTATCAGTCGATGTTGACTGTCGAGTAATAACATCGCAAAAACCTCATGGGGTTGGTCTCGTAGTTTGGCGATTAAATACGCTTGAGTTTGTTCCACTGAATTGAACGCATCGGATTTGTCTAAGGTTTCAGCCATATAACGTTGGCTCATTTCTAAACAGGCTTGTAGCTGCACAAACTTTGCCTGACCAAAGCCTTTAGTTTCACAAAAATCATGTTCAGAAGCACTTAATAAGCCGCGCAAACCACCAAATTTTGTCAGTGAGTTTCTGGCCAGATCAATAGCGCTATAACCCTTAGTACCGGTGCGCAAAAAAATAGCTAAAAGTTCGGAATCAGATAGTGCTGCAGCGCCTTGCCCTAGCAGTTTTTCTCTGGGGCGTTCATGTTTGGGCCAATCCGTGATCTTCATGCTTCCGTGCCTTAATCTTGATGTTGATAATGATTAACTTCAAAATAAGCCTAGCAAATAGAGGCAATTCCAGCCAATAATGTGCCTATCGAGCACAATAAAACAACACAACAGATACAATGCAACTCGAAAACTCTAATATTATTCTAGGCATTACAGGTGGTATCGCGGCTTATAAAACCCCTGACTTAGTGCGTAAACTTGTCGCTAAGGGCGCAAACGTGCGCGTAGTCATGACTCAATCAGCTAACGAATTTGTAAGTCCTTTGGCGTTACAAGCTGTATCTGGCAATCCAGTGTCTGATAATTTATTAGACAAAGATGCTGAAGCCGCTATGGGGCATATTGAATTAGCACGTTGGGCAGATAAGTTAGTGATAGCGCCAGCCACAGCTAACTTTATAGCGAAGCTCACTTATGGTTTGGCAGATGATTTATTGTCTACCCTCTGCCTAGCCACAGCGGCTCCGATCTATATTGCACCGGCAATGAATCAACAAATGTGGTTCGCTGCTGCGACTCAAGCTAATTTAAAAATTTTAGAACAACGTAAAATACAGTTTTTGGGGCCAGCTCAAGGCGAGCAAGCCTGTGGCGATGTGGGTCCAGGACGTATGCTTGAACCACAAGAGATTGCAGATTTATTAGCACAGCAAACACTCGACCAAGTATTAGCTGGCAAACGCATTACTATTACCGCGGGGCCAACTCGAGAAGACATTGACCCGGTACGTTATCTGTCTAATCATAGCTCCGGAAAAATGGGTTATGCCTTGGCAATTGCAGCCCAAGAGCTAGGGGCAACAGTGACATTAATCAGTGGCCCGGTGAATTTATTGCCACCAGCAATGGTTCAAACAGTCTCAGTATCCAGCGCACAGCAGATGCATGATGCAGTGATGCAAACGACCCACAATTGCGATATTTTTATCGGTTGTGCTGCAGTGGCTGACTATCGAGTACAACAAAAAACCAACCAAAAGATTAAGAAGTCAGATAGTGAGTTAACACTTACTTTTATTAAAAACCCTGATATTCTTAGTGATGTAGCACATTTAACTAACGCGCCTTTTACCTTAGGTTTTGCCGCAGAAACACAAAACTTGCGACAGTATGCCTTAGATAAGTTAAGACGTAAAAAGCTTAATATGATTGCTGCAAATGATGTATCTGATAATACAATTGGTTTTAACAGTGAGCAAAATGCACTTAGCGTATTTTGGTCAAAGGGTGAAAAAAAACTAGATCTTGCCGATAAGCAATTACTTGCTAGGCAGTTAATGCAACTAGTAGCCCAAAGATACACAGAAGACACTGACGCCACATTCGCCTAGGAACCCAAAATGCCAGCTACAAAACGCCCTAATCGCCGTGCACAAATTCTTCAAGCATTGGCGAGCATGTTACAAACCAGCCCAGGACAACGGATCACCACAGCCAAGCTAGCGGCACATGTTGGTGTATCTGAAGCGGCTTTATACCGTCACTTCCCAAGCAAAGCACGAATGTTTGAGGGATTGATTGAGTTCATTGAAGAAACCTTGTTCTCGCGTATTAATAAAATAATTAATGAAGAGAAAGACACTGCTACTCGCTGTCAGCTTATATTGCACCTTATTTTAGGTTTTGCTGAAAAAAATCCGGGGATCACCCGTATTCTAAATGGCGATGCTTTAATGGGTGAACAAGACAGATTAAGAGAGCGCATTGCGCAATTGTTCGAACGTTTAGAAACACAATTGAAGCAAGTATTGCGGGAACGTAAATTACGTGAAGGCAAAACATTACCCGCTGAAGAAGGCATCATCGCAAATATACTCATTTGTTTTGCAGATGGGCGTATTAATCAATTTATTCGCAGCGAATTTACTAAAAGACCTACTGAAAATTTTAATGAACAATGGCAATTAATTAATAGGCAATTTTTTAATTAAGTTTGCATAAATTCAGGTTAAAAAAAAAGCGGACTCAATTGAGTCCGCTTTTTTGATCGAGTTCAAATACTAATAAAGCTATTTTGAAAAGTTATCACCAAAAAAGTCACCTTCATTCCAGCTAGAACGTTGTGCTTGGTTAGCCAATGTCATGCCTATGTGGTAATTCACCTCGGCAAACTTAGTCGCAGCTTTCCAATTAAATGCTTGGCTAAAATCATCACCGGGTTTGTGATAGTTTGTTTTAAGGAAATTGCTAAACTGTTTACTCCCATCAACCTCAGGATCTGCCGATTTAAAACCAGGCACTAAAAATACTGAAGGAATGCCTTGTTTTACAAAGCTATAATGGTCAGAACGAGTAAATAACGCTTGGTCCGGCATAGGGTCAGGGCTTAACTCTAATCCAATTTTCTCCGCAGCTTTTGCCACTGAACTTTTCATATCACTGTGGTCAGCACCAAAGGCTATCACATCTGCAAATTCGTAGATCAGTATTGGCATATCTAGATTAACGTTGGCTACCATTGAGCCCATTGGTACTGTAGGATTTTGAGCAAAATAGTCTGAACCCAACAAGCCCTTTTCTTCACCGGTCACAGCAACAAACAAAATTGAACGCTTAGGACGTTCATCAAGCTCACTAAATAAACGCGCCGTTTCTAACAACACTGAAGTCCCAGTGGCATTGTCCATGGCGCCATTATTAATTTTGTCTTTCTTCACCGTTTTAGCAAAACCAATGTGATCAGAGTGTGCAGAATACACCACATATTCGTTCTTAAGTTGAGGGTCTGAACCCTCTAGAATCGCAGCGACGTTAGGGCTAGAGATAGGCGTGTGAGTACTTTGAGATTCAAGTTGGACCTCTAAAGGTAAATCAAATCCTTTAGGCGACTCATCTTTTTCTAACATGGCGTAGATTTGTTCTAAATTTTGTTCTGCATCAGCAAATAACAGTTCTGCCGCTTCTTTACTAAAATATGCCGAACCTTTAATTTGCGGAAATACCCCTGACGGCACGCCAGCTTGGTCCAACCAACGCACAGATGGAGTATGCAAATAATTCAATAAATTTTGATAAGGTCGGACTTTTTCACCCGTTGGCGTACTAATAGTGATAAAACCTACAGCACCATTTTCCGAAGCATGACGTAACTTTTCTCGACTTGAACCAAAGTGCGCGCCTTCTTCACTAGGAAAAGACTTAGGTTTGCCTGACAACACAACCACTACCTTATCCTTTACATCCATATCATGATAATCATTGTGCTGTAACTCAGGGGCGACAATACCGTAACCAACAAACACTAACTTGCCTGCCATCTGAGTCAATTCTTCCAGAGGATTAGGGGAAGTAAGAAATTGTTTAGGATAACTCAGCGCCATTTCGCCTTGTGCACCGGTCAATGACAATTTAATGGACGATTGATCAATATTGGCCTGAACAAAATTCACCCGCTGCATATAACTGCCATCGTCACCTGCTGGTGTTAAGCCGTATTTTTCAAATTCGGCAGCAATATAAAGGGAAGCAATTTCGTGCCCTCTGGCTCCCGTATCTCTCCCCTCTAATAAATCATCAGACAAAAACCTAAGATGCGATTTAATGCGTGATGCATCAGCAGAGACTTCTGCTGTTGGTTGGGCCTTCTCAGCTTGACACGCAACTAACATTGCTGCCGTCAAAATGACCCCAAAGCCAGAACTTAACTTCATTTTTATTTCCCCACATTTATTTTAATTGTTTTAATTTCTCAGATTAAGCGAGATGTATAACAACTACAACCTTGACAGATAATATAACTCGGCTAATCTGTGAAGAACATATATTCTGCCAACACTAGTTGATTTCATGCCACGTAAAGCCCAGTACAAGGTTGATGATGTATTAAGCCAAGCAATTGATGTATTTTTAGAGCACGGCTATCACGGTGCCATTATGGACGAAATTATTGCTAGAACCGACTTCAATAGAAGAGGCTTTTATATCGAATTTGGCAGTAAACAAACGTTTCTCTACATGGTGTTAAAGCACTATCAAAGCCTTCATCTAAACAAATTAATGAAACATTTAGAATCTAGCCAAGGACTTGACTCCATTCATGCATTTTTTGCCGATTATGTGGCCCACATCAAAGGTAAAGGATGTCTGTTAATCAACTGTATTACTGAATTGGGTTTTGATGATCAAAAGGTGCAAGAAATTGGCCGCCACTATCTTGACCGATTACAAATTGATTTTATTGGCTGCCTAGAAAAAGCCCAAAGTTTAGGACAAGTACATACCCATATTAATGTAGAATCAACTGCACTGCAGCTGACCAGTTACGTGCAAGGTTTTGCCGTTAATGCTATTTTGGCTGGAGATACGGATGAATTACAATTAGCCACCCGAGCTCTATTAGGTCCCCTTGCTGTAAATCAATAATGCCGGTTTTTCACTATTACCTTATAAAAGGCTCCAATCGAAAAAAATTTCCTCAAACGCCCCTTAGTTAACCTTGCTATTGTTGAGGTTATCTCCATTGATAGGGAAGCTGTAACATCCTATAGACAACCCTGTTTTGAACGGGGGAATTAACCTAATATATTGAGTAGTGAATATGACCAATGAAAAACATTTATTTCGCATCCAATTTGTCGCCAATGGCGAGCGCTACGAACTATATGTACGAGAAGTTTGCCAGGGAAGTATGTTTGGGTTTATTGAAATTGGTGACTTTGTTTGGGATACCCATACTAGTTTAGTATTGGATCCAAGCCATGAAAAACTTAAAGATGAATTTGCTGACGTCACGCGTACATATCTGCCTATGCATAGCGTGTTACGTATCGATGAAGTAAAAAAACAAGGCACCTCAAAAATCACCACGCTGTCGGATAAAGTCACCGCTTTTCCAACACCAATTTATACGCCTAGGCACACGCCTAAATAACATTCATTCAGCCAAGGATTGTAATATGAAAAAGTTATCTAGCTTATTGGTATTCAGCCTTTTTTCATATATGTGTTTAGCTACAGAGACCGCCAAGTTACAGACACTGCTTGATAAAATTTGGCAGTATGAATTGTCTGTAAGCCCGATCCAAGCAAGCCAGCAAGGTAGACATGAATTTGATGATAAATTGACGGATATTTCGCCTAAAGCCTTGGCCGAACGAGACACTCAATTTCGCGAATATCTTAAAAAATTGACTCATATAGATTCAGCGGAGCTAAGCAGAACACAACAAATCAGCCTGTTGATTCAACAAAGAAAGTTACAAAACCATATCGACCAATACCGCTTTAACGCTCATTATATGCCACTTACTTCAGAATCAGGTTTTCATAATGATTTGGCTTTTTTACCCCGCTCTAGCCGTTTTAAAACCTTAGTTGATTATCAAAATTACTTAACACGCCTTGAACAATTTCCTAGTTATTTTGAACAACAGATTAAGTGGATGAAAAAAGGTATTCAAACCGGCATGGTACAACCTAAAGTAGTGCTTCATGGCTTTGAAGATTCAATTAAATCCTTTATCCATCAGTCTCCTGAAGACAGTGTATTTTACACACCATTTACTGATTTTCAGGGCAGCAGCGTTGACCCTATTCAACAACAAAACTTACGTGAACAAGCCAGTTTAGTTATCAGTAACCAAGTGTTTAGTGCTTACCAAACGTTTTATGACTTTTTCACCACTGAGTATTTTCAAAACAGCAAAGCTAATATCGCCGCCAAATCTTTACCAAAGGGCGTTACATTTTATCAAAATCGTAGTGATTTCTATACCACCACTAAGATGTCGGTGGAGGATATTCATACTCTAGGTTTACAAGAGGTTAAGCGCATTCGTGGCGAAATGCAGAGCGTTATCGAGCAACTTGAATTCGATGGCGATATCTACCAATTCATTGAGTTTTTGCGGAATGACAAACAATTTTATGCACAAACAGCCGACGAGCTAATCAAACAAGCGGCCTATATAGCAAAAAAAATGGACGCCAAGCTACCGCAACTATTTAATTATTTACCTCGCACTCCCTACGGCGTAGAAGCTGTTCCTGAAAACATTGCACCTAAATATACAACTGGCCGTTATATTTCGCCTAACAGAGATGACCAACCTGGATATTACTGGGTGAATACCTACGCCTTAGACAAAAGACCTTTATACGCGCTTACTGCATTAACATTACACGAAGCTGTGCCGGGGCATCATTTACAAATATCCCTAGCGAGAGAAATGCAAGACTTACCAGAAGTCAGGCGCTATACCTATATCTCAGCATTCGGTGAAGGTTGGGGTTTATACTCCGAGTTTTTAGGTAAAGAAGTAGGTATGTACCAAGATCCCTATGATGAATTTGGCCGCTTAAGTTATGAAATGTGGCGAGCTTGTCGTTTAGTGGTAGATACCGGCATGCACATAAAAGGTTGGTCAAGACAACAAGCCATAGATTTTATGCTGGAGAATACTGCCCTTTCTGAACACAATGTCACCACAGAGATTGACCGTTATATCTCTTGGCCAGCACAAGCCTTATCCTACAAAATTGGCGAAATCACCATTAAAAAATTACGACATAAAGCCGAACATGCCCTAGGTGATAAATTTGATGTTCGCGCATTTCACCATGCCATTTTAGAACACGGTTCAGTGCCACTTTCCATTTTAGAAGACAGTATTCAGTTGTTTATTCAAGAACAAACTCAGAGCTAGGGACTAACTAAACATATCAATTCTGGTACTTGTCTATAGGCAGGTCAGTCAATATGACTCACATGTAGGCTTACTGACTCTGCGTAGCCTGCTTGAGCAATACCCTGAATTCGTGCTCAGGTACAGGCATCACTGATAAACGGCCACCTTTTTTGACTAGGCCAACTTCGCTGATATCGGCCATCTGTTTGATGGCTTTGAGTGATAACAAGTGATCAAATTTTTGTTTGAATTTAATATCCACCATATACCATCGGGGCTTGTCTTGGGTTGACTTAGGGTCATAATACTTAGTTTCTGGATTGAACTGTGTGTGATCTGGGTAAGCTTCTTTAACCACCTCGGCTAAGCCAACAATGCCCACATCCTTGCAACTAGAGTGATAGATAAAAACCTGATCACCTTGTTTGATTTGATCACGCAAAAAGTTGCGGGCCTGATAATTACGAATACCGTCCCAATGCTCAGTTTGATTTGGCATGTTCGCCAAGTCATCAATACTGAAGGCATCGGGCTCAGTTTTAAATAACCAATATTGCATTAACTTTCCTTATGGATGAGCTTAAAACAATATATTTTAAAACATTCTCTTGCAAGCAAGTAGCGCGACGAATTTCATACTTTTTAACCCGGAATTTTAATCAGTTTATTAAACAAAGCGCTATCACTAAGCACAGCCAATTTTTCCAGTTTAGTCATCCAATCTAACGCTTCTTGGGGATGAGTTGCATCTTTGATTTTATATTTTGCAATGATGCAACTGACATGAGGTTCGCCTCGAGTCGGCACCGGAGGTTTAGATAACAAATTAAAATGATTATGTTGATAAGTATCTTTTTCAAGCAAAGATGAAATAGAAACATCTTGCAAATATTCTTTAAGTTGCGCCGCAAACCTGTCTCGTTGGGTAATAATATCGAGCGTGACAACTTCTTCTGGAATATTCAAAATACCAAAGAAACCCAAACATTTAGCTACACTTTTACTACCACTAATGGCTGACAATGGGATAGCAAACATTAATCCAATTAATGTAGGAGACAACCAAATCAGCAAAGTAGGGGAATAATGGTAAAGTAATACTGTCATCCCAATCCCTATCATAGTGTGCCAGAAATGTTGTCTAAGCAATTGCAACCAAGGCGTGCCGCTGTGTAATCTTTGCTGAGTGGCCCACCCTGAATCACGGCCACGAAATATATCGAAGATATGGCGACTGTGGATCAACATAAAAATAGGCGCATACAACACAGAGAAGAATGTTTCGACTATTGCGCCCAGAATCATCCTAATGACACCTAAAGGTTTTCTTAATGGGCTGTGAAAAATCGCCCGAATTAACCCTAACACTTTAGGTACGAGTAAAATGCCCATAGTAAACACAAACAACGCCACCATACGTTCAGAATCAAATACAGGCCATTGTGGGAACAGTGAAGGTTGATCTGAGAAGTATTCGATATTGACATAATGAATCTGAATGGCCATCACAATACCAATGAGTATTAACGCGAACCAAATAGGCGAGGCCATATACCCAATAACCCCAGTTAACATGTGGAACCTGTTAGGCCAACGCAAACCTTTGGCTTTAAGCACCGCAAGATGCTGGATATTGCCTTGTGCCCAACGCCTATCACGGGTGGCAACATCAGATAAACTAGGCGGACTTTCTTCCCAAGACCCTTTCAATGCTGGCAACATGCGCACTGACCAGCCTGCCCTTCTCATTAACGCCGCCTCTACAAAATCATGAGATAAAATATCCCCTTTAAATGGTTTAATACCACCGAGAGTAGGTAGTCCTGCCGATTCAGCAAAAGCGTTCACTCTAATAATGGCATTATGTCCCCAATAGTTACCATCATTGCCTTGCCATGCGGTAATACCACGAGCGACTATCGGCCCATACACAGTTCCTGCAAATTGTTGCAACCTAGCAAATAGTGTATCGCCACGATATAGAGTGGGTAAGGTTTGAATAATACCTGCATGGTCATCACTGGCCATTTCTTGCATGAGAGTCTTCAAAGTATTGGCCGACAACAAACTATCTGCATCAAGCACTATCATATAGTCATAGCGGGCGCCCCAGCGACTGACAAATTCATGTACATTCCCGGCTTTCTTGGCTTTATTATTATGTCTGCGTCGATACCAGACATTAATCTCACCTGAAAGTGCCTCTTTGAGTTGCCCCACTGCAGCGGTTTCCTTAACCCATACATCAGGGTCATTGGAGTCTGAAATAATAAAAATTTCAAATTGCTCAGCAAGCTTATTGGCAATCAAATCTTTGCCCATACTATAAAGTGCCGCACAGGTTTCGCTTGGCTCTTCATTATATACGGGCATAAGTAAGGCCGTTTTTTTATGAGTGATATCCGTTGCAGAAGAATCTGCGCCATGACCAGCAAATATAAATCCTGCACAAGCTGCGCTGGCAGCCAAAGCAATCCAAACAAAAGTTAAACAAAACAATCCAACCATTACCCACTGCAAGGCAGTGACAGTATCTTGGGATACAATAAGTACCATTTGATGAGTAGCATAAGCCGTTAATGCCAACGCACCACCAAAAGTGATGAGTCTGGCAAACAGCTGAGTCCATCCCTGTTTCGCATGTTTTACCTGAGGTTTTTTAGAAAAATCCTGAGCAGGCATATGTAATGGTGATTCTGGCGGCACCCCTAATTTTTCGATCATTATCTGGTCCATCGGTATAGCCATGTCTCGCCCCATTGTTTATCTTCCTTAGACAGTGATACTCGAAGTTCAGATACGTTTTTTGCGCCCGGTTCAAATTTGACAACAACACGAAGGTTATTCGTTTCAGGAATAACCTTACTGGTGACACCAACAATATGACCGGAGCTACTGATTGCGTTAATACTTAAGTCAGATGGAATAGTTTGCCCCGCATATTCAATCACAAATTCACGAGTGGTTTCTGAGCCTAGAGATTTTCCAGCCGCAGTTGACACTATTTTTCCACTAATATTTTTTATCGGCGCATCACTGCCCCAAGATATTTTATAACTAAACTCTCGTGGTTCACCTGCCTTTAACATTTGATTTGGTTGCCAAAAAGCGACAATGTTATCGTGAATTTCCGCCTTAGTAGGAATTTCGATTAATTCAACATGACCAGGTCCCCAATCATTTATTGGTGTAACCCAAGCTGAAGGGCGTTTATGATAATGGGCTTCCATATCCTTAAAATCGTTGAACTTTCTGCTACGTTGCATTAATCCAAAACCTTTAATTCCATCATCTTTAAACGCTGAGACTTCTAATCTTTTGGGGTTCGCAAGTGAGCGCCAAATTTTTTCGTTATTCGCCTTTACCATTAACAGACCATCTGAATCATGAACTGCTGGTCGGAAATCATCAAAGCGAGATCTGTTCATAGCATTGAATAAAAACATTGAAGTTAGAGGTGCCACACCAAAAGATTCAATGTCTCTTCTTGGATACAGAGTGCTTTTAACCAGGATTTCTGTATTCTTCTCTGGCTTCACAGTAAATGTAAATGCCCCAGTTAATGATTCACTTTCCATCAATGCATGGACTATCAATTTGTCGTTCTTCTTATTAGGGCGCTCGAGCCAGAACTCAGTGAATACTGGAAACTCTTCTCCCGATGGCTTAGCGGTATTGATTGCCAGCCCCCTAGCAGAAAGTCCATACCAATTTGTCTGACCAACCGCTCTAAAATATGAGCCTCCTTGGAAAACCATAAACTCATCCCACTTATCTTCTGTATTAATAGGATGAGTGACGCTGAAGCCCGAATACCCTTGCGCATCGGTATTTTTAAGCGCTTCTTGCTCGGAGTCGTAGTTAAAAATTTTAGTGGTGTAGAAAATTCGTCTCGCCACACCACCTACAACTAAGTTTAGCTTCACTGGAATTTTGAACAAAAAGCCTGGGTGTAGAGGGTTGACTCGAAAATTTCTATTCTCTTTCGACCAAATAGTCGCGCCTCTTTCAAGCTGTATCTTTTTGTAGTCATCGTAGCTCATTTGGCTAAGGGGATTATCTGCTGGTAATTGTTTTACCTGATATTCTCGAGTGGCGAGATCCATTGCTTTAGATTCCAACCATTTCCTATCAAATGGCTGAGTTAATCTATCTTTGCCATCTGGCTCACTGTCCGCAGCTAAAGGTTGCTGTGCCTTGGTTGACGACTGATACGGAATTAAACTAACACTTAACACTAGAGCGAAGATGTAATACTTGTACAAAATGGAACTCCTTGTTATTTACCTACTTAAAAAGCCTTTGTTGTACTTAAATTTACGCTAACCTAAAGTTGCTATAAAAAAGGTTAAGCACAGAAGCGATTGGATAAAACAAGGGAAATGCAGTAATTAGGCCAAGTGGCAAAAATTACCATGTGACGATGTAGGTGAGTAAAAATAAGGTGGATATTGTTCTGAGAATAAACAAGTAAACTCGGCGCTAATCTTCACTAAACAAGGTAAAAATAACGCGCCGATTCCATTCACACAAAAAGCAGTGGGCTTTATTAATTCTTAACCCTTGGCCTAGGGTTAGGCCCTATTCACTTAAAAGCCATTTGTCTAATAAGAGTTGTATTGCTCGACCATCCACCAGCTTAAAATTTTGCGGCGCCATAGGTAAACGATTTCGGCCGTCTTGCACCACCAACAGTCCTGCAGGCAGGTTTTCGCCCAATGGGTATGAGGTGATAGCTAAACCATCAGTTTCAGATGCACCATCTAACCCTAAACTCAGGTTCAACCCTATTTTAAAGCTGCCAAGGTAGTGGTTGTTTTTATCTAAAGCAAACACACCGTAACTATCATTGCCTTGACTAGAAGCAAACAAGAAACGCTGTTCTTTGTAACGATAGATCCCTAAACCTTCCACATCTGCCACAAAAGTTTGGTTGGTTTGAATGATGAGTTTACTTGTTTCTTCAATAGGCTCTGCGGAAACTTGCCACACACCAACGGCTTCTTCGCCGTAGTAAAGTTGTTGGTTTTGATCGTCTACCACACAGCCTTCTGGTTGACTGGGAGCATAAAACTCTCTAACTAATTGACCTGAAATCTCTCCAGCATCTTGCTGTAACAAGTACTGCTGAAAATGCCCATCTGTGCCATTAATAAACACATAATACTGGCTACCACTAGCATACATACACAATCCATAAACATCATCGATACTGGTTGGAATATCTGAGATGTGTGTCATGTAACCTGTATTGGGTTCGATAGTAAAAACACTAATAGATTTAGTACTACGGTTGCTCGCGGTAGCAATATCAACACGCTTACCGTCTAACTCCATGCCATAACGAATATCTACATTATTTACTCGACCTATATTCAGCTCTTGTAGTAAGTCACCTTGCAAATCGTACTGTTTTAAACCTTGTTTTTTATTGGTACCTAACACTCGACTTTTAGCACTATCAGCAAAATTTATCCAAATAGCGGGATCATCGGCTGCATCACCATAGGCTGCCATGGCGGCACTTTGTGCATAAGGTTGCAAAATTGGCATAGCTGGCGGAACTTTTGGTGACTGCTTTTTAGGAAGAAAAAGCTCTGATGTGAAATACCTTGCAGTTTCATCATCAAATATACCTAATGTAAGCTGATCGCCCTGTTGCAGGCCACTGACACTTTCTGGACTGTTTTTGCCTTCAAAATGCATAAATTGGGGGGATTCATTGTGTTGGGTGTCAACGAACCAAAATCCTTGCTGCTCTGGCGCGCTGACGAGTAAGTCGCCTGATTCCAACACCTCAATATGTGTTACTTCACTAGCAATTGGTCCGTGGGGCTGAGTCGCTATCACCAACTCCCGCGCTAACTCAGATTCGTGATCGGCAAAATAACGCCAAACCCCAATGTTTTCTTCGACTATATAAAGTGATTGAGAGTGATCGTCTACCGCGCAAGACTTGGTTTGAGGGGCACCAATAAAGTTTTGCACTAAGACGTCGGTTAACACATGTTGTGATGCATCAACCACAATTCGTTGCGCAACTTGCCCTAGCGCATCTGTGGTAAATAAGGATAAGTGCCCTTCTGGCATTTGATACCAGCATAGACTTTCTATTTGTGCAGATGGCTTTTTAAATCGGGTTAATTCTGACAATTGTTGCTTTTGCCAATCTAGCTTAACAATTAACACTTGCCCCAAATTGCTGTCTAAGGCGGCGATTAATCCAAAGCTTTGCTCACCAATTTGTATATTGTCTCGCCAGTCCAGCAGTTCAATATGACCTTCAATGCTACTCAGTTGATTACCTTGTTTATCGGTTAACAACAGCCCTAACGTTTCGCTAGTGAGTAACCAATATTCTTGTTGTTGGTTACGAATAGGTTTAGCTACTTTGCCGCCAATATCGTTGTTTTTTTCGAGCATTTTTAATGGCGCAGGCACTATCTTTTTGGCTGAGTGAATAGGTGTTTGGCAGGCACTTAACAGAGCCAAAAACACACTAAATAAAATGGGAGATAAAATAGATTTCACAGTTAATCCTTATTAATACTATATTGATACAGCACCTTGCTAGCGTCAGAAATAAACTGCACTAATAACTCATTGTTACTTACCGATACTGAAGCAATACCTGCTGTAGCCTGTGCAAAACGGGTAAATGGTCGTTGCGCAACCTTTCTTAATTCAGAGCCCGCGCCAGAGACAAAATGCTGCACTGTTGTGCCTTGAGGTTGATTGTGTTGCAAGTCATGTTCGTGACCTGCGAAATAAGCATCAATCTTGTGGTTTTCGAAAATAGGTTCTAGTACGTCACGTATTCCAGCGGTTTTACCATAACGTTTACCACTTGAGTACAAAGGGTGATGACCAATTACGATTTTCCACTTAGCGGTAGATGTAGTTAATTGAGCTTCTATCCAAGCGAGTTGTTTAGCACTATCTTGCTTTTGGGTTTCGGCATATTTTGCTTCATTTTTATATCCCGGATTTAGGGGGCTAGTATCAATAAATAAAATAAGCACGGCTTCACCACTATCAAGCTCAAAGCGTTTGGCGTAATAACTACTAGGAAATACCCAACGACGGCTAACATCAGAGTAGTCAATTTGCGCTTGCCAATTTCCCCTGTAGTCGTGATTCCCTAAGGTAGGATACCAATTTTCAAACAAATGCGGCCCATGATAGATATCTTCAAAAGACGTTTTCCAATACGGATCGTCCACCGATGCCACACCATTAGAATAAAAATTGTCCCCTGTGGTGACAATAAAATCAGCGTCAAGTTGCCACATGGCCACGTCCATCATCTCCGCAACAGGTATTTGCTGATAATGACCATTCCTACCCCAGTCACCCAAGACCAAAAAATTAAGACTCTCTGCTGGTACAGTCAAACCTTGGATCTGTTGGGTCTGATAATAAGATTCGTCATGTACAGGTTTTGCATAGCTGTGGAAAATTGTGATGCTGGCTATAACAAAACAGATATTGATTAATCGCACTTTTTTTCTCCAAATAAACTCACGCGTCTCATAGATAGACGCGTGTTTGTTGTGACCAAAATGTTTAGCTTTAGTGGATTACAACTTCCAGTTAAACCCTAATTCAAAGGTACGACCGTACTCTTCAAATTGAGCGTTGACACTAGGTCGATCAAAGTAGTGATAAAACGGCTCATCTGTTAAGTTAATTGCGTTAAAATACACATGCATATTGGGATTGATAAAGTATTTACCCATGAAATCCATTTGCTGGTGCTTATCTTCCATTCTGATTAAGTCACCATCTACTTCTTCAAGATTTTCACTTTTGTAGGTCATAGTTAATCTGACACTAATATCTTTAGTTTCGTATCCTACAGTTAAATTTCCTATTCGGTCAGATTGGTTTGGCAAAGATGTTTCATAACGTTCACCGTCTAAAATGGTGACCGCTTCTGAACTAGAGAAGGTACCATTGGCACTTAGCAATAGGCCATTATCGAAACCTTTTATCCAAGATACTTCAATACCACTCACACTTGCCGATTCACCATTGATGGGCTGCATGACTTCTTCAAAACCTTCCCAACCAGCTGTGCCGGCAACATCAGTAATGATAATAAAGTTATCGATGTTCTTATAAAAATACCCCGCAGACAAAATACCGATATCACCTGGGTAGTATTCTATTGCTAAGTCGAAGTTGTCTGCTTCATAAGGGTCGAGTTCAGGGTTGCCAACTTCTGCTTCTCGCTCAGTGACAAATTCACCGTCATCTTCTTCTGTTTTAGATTCAATAATTTGAAATGCCGCTGAGTCTTCAAACTTTGGACGAGAAATGGTTTGGGTAAAGGCTGCGCGCCCTATGAGTTTATCATTGAATTCATAGCGCAAATTGACACTAGGTAACAGATAAGAATAGTTTTTGTCGCTTTCCCATAGCGTATTGACGACTTCTTCTACATCGGTTTCTTCATTTTCGACTAATTCAACTCGCATACCAGAAGTGCTAAAGTCAGTGCCTTCGTAGCGCAAACCGGCGACTATACGTAAATTCTCTAACTCAATCTTGCCCATAAAATACAGCGCGAGAATATCTTCTTGATTTACAAATGACGCTCCGTTTGATTCAACTTCTGAATCAAGCTCTGCTATCTCGAAAGCATTACTTTGCTGTCCATAATATTCACGCATAAAGGCACGATCTAAACCTGGACCAAAATCCCCCAAGCCCCAATCAGGAGTAGATGACGCAAAAATACTAGGATCAATATCATCAAAGTCACCATCATAAATGCTGATGTTGGCATCTGCCGATTTCTCACGGCTACGGTATTTACCACCAAACTTAAATTCAAGCTGATTGTCTTGCCAATCAAAGTAACGAGTAAAATCGGCTTTAACCATAGTTTCAGTATCTTCTGCTCGATTTTTTTCAAAGCTGACTTCATCTAACTCATAATTGCTTAAGTCCATAACAGCGGCTTCTTGAGTCACAGCGGGAATGGGCCCTGCCATATCTGAATCGATTTCCATGCCTTCACCCACTAAGGTGTAGTACAAAGCATCTGGTTCATCTTCATCTGCTTTGGAGTAACCGAGTTGATATTCTATTAACCAATCTTCAAGTTGGTGTTCACCACCTGCAGTGATAGATAAAACACTCTGGGTTTCTTCACGATCTTTACTACCACGCTCAATTTCAGAATCTTCACCATCAAACACAAAGGTATTCGAGAGTCTAAATTCATCGTCAGCAAAGCTGCTGTATAAAGTACGTAAATAGTATTGGTTATTCATGTCTGGACGAAAATCTAAGTTAACGGCACCACCAATACGCTCGCGATTAATTGAATAATAACGTTGCTCTACTTCATCATCGCCATTTGATTCAATGTTGTCTGAACCAAAACTACGATCGAAATAGGATAAGGCCGCAGCAACACCCACTGTGTCAGTCAACATTGAGGTGAAGCTAGCTGAAACTTTAGGGCTGGTTTCATCCCGCAATTGATTTTGACTCGCTTGTACAGTCACACTTGCAGAGGTGCCATTTTTGTCAAAGGCACTGAGGCTTTTCACTTCTATTGAACCACCAATAGCATCTCCGTCCATGTCTGGTGTGACTGACTTTGAGACTTCCAAGCTTTGAATCAGCTCTGAGGGAATCACATCAAGTGCAACAGAGCGTACCCCACTTTCAGGTGAAGGCACATTCACGCCGTTAATGGTGACATTATTCAAGTTAGGATCGATACCTCGGATACCTACAAAGCGCCCTTCACCTTGATCTCTTTCAATAGATAACCCTGGTAAACGTTGTAATGCTTCCGCGGCATTTTGGTCGGCAAATTGACCAATAGAATCGGCCGACACTATAGATTTAATACTGTCAGACATTCTTTTTTGATTCAGTGCACTGGCTTTACCCGCTCGTTGTCCATACACAATAATGCTTTCCAATGAGGTATTAGCAGCGGCTAATACCACAGCTTGTTGCAAGGTTTGCCCTGCGCTGATTTGAATAGGCAATTCAACTGTTTCTGCCCCTAAGTACTGAACCACTAAGGTATAGTTACCTTGGGGTAAATTAGTAAACCGAAACGACCCATCACGACGAGATACCGCACTAGCGCCTAGCTCTTTGATTTGAATATCAGCCCCTGCAAAATAACTGGTTTGGCTTTTGTCCATTAATACGCCTTGTAAAGCGCCCACTTCTTGCCCTAGTGCAGATGTACCGACCAATGCGGTTAAACAAGCTATGGCTAAGGTAGATTTAATCATTTTCATAATAGGTTCTCGTTCCTGTCATCTTTTTTAATAGTCGTGTAGGGACTGGTTAATCTTGTTGGGTCAGACACGCTAAAGAAGAGCCATGACATTTTTATGACGACATCACTGATAAATCCCTTGATAAGGCTTATTCACTGGCGATTGAGCATATTGTTGCCAGTTGATTGAGCTAATTTGACCCCCTATTGAGCGCCCAAAAACTCTGAGTTTGAGTGGTTTTAATGGCGGATATTGCAAAAGACCTTCATCTATCTGTCATTTAGTTGAGCCAAAATGACCCTGCTATGTTTTTTCATATTAAAACCCACTATTTTCAGTAAGAGGATGAACAATGAACTTGTCTTTGTTGGCTCGCCATCCAACACTTTTTTCGGTGTTGTGCGGTACGTTGGCAGTGTCTAGCAGCCTGAGTATTGGCTTAGGGCAATTAAAAAATCTATCTGACATATCTTGGCTGGATGTGCTGGGAGAAGGTAGCTTGGGATTGCTCTCAATTGTTTGGGTATTCTTTTTACTGATTAGCCGTCCCCCGGGCAAAGTGACTTCAGCCTTAGTAATAGGATTATGTTGTTTTCTTTTTTCAGCTTCTCTGGATTTTTTTGATGAATTTTTAACCTACCAAGATGTGGCCACGGGTTTGAGTATGATTGAGTCAATTCCTGCGGCCATTGGTATGCTTATTATGAGCTATGCATTATATCAATGGCATCAAGAACAGCTGGTGCTCAATCAACAATTACGTAGGCGCGAACATGATTTGCGGCAACATGATCAGATTGATTATATTACCAAGTTATATGGTGCCGATTATATGCGTGGCCAAATCCACAATAAACTTACAGCCCCCCCTCACTCTGACTTTTCTATTGTCATGTTAGACATTGACAACTTTGACCAATTTAATCGTAAGTTTGGACATGCAGAGGGAGATAGATTGCTGCGGCAGATATCTGAATTAATCATTATGAACTTACGTTCATCCGACTTAGCCTGTCGTTATGCTGGCGACCGTTTTGTGCTGTTATTACCCAATACAAGCCAAACTTTGGCATTAGAATTAGCAGAACAAGTACGTCAAGCCATATTCCATTTGGCTTACAAACCTGATCAACACCCTCAGGCCATATACCACAATTTAACTTTTGCCATCGACTCAGTCAGACCAGGAGACACAACTGACAATATTATTGACCGAGTCAATCGAAATCTTGATGCATCTAAGCAATTACTTTATCCAAGTGAAGTGGCGTTATGAAGGTTTCTGCCAACACATTTCTATGCTTAGAAGATAAATACATTCCGGCCCATCAGTTAGCCGCGAGTTTAGTTGATTATGCGGTGTCTCGAGGTGTCAATATACACAAACTATTGAGAGGCACGCGTATTTTCAGTGAGGATCTCAAGTCCAACAAAAAAATCAGTTTGGGACAATTATTACAATTGCTCAGCAATGTTAGAACCCTAACCCCTGGCTATGATTGTGCGTTTCAAATTGGTAGGCGCTTATTTCCTAGCAATTATGGGGCTGTATCTAATGCGTTATTACATAGTCGGGACTTTGCTCAAGCCCTAAAGATCCTCGGTTTATTGCGTATGCAAATCTGTCCATTTTTTGATAGCACCAGTTATCAAACTAGCCAAAGACAATATTTACTTATCAATCCGGCATTAGGCTGTCATACACAGGTACAGTTTTTATCTGAAATTTATTGCAGCGCTTTGATTTCTGCAACTAAGTTACTTTTTGGTCAGCGTATTCCCATGTATTTTAGTTTTCCTTTTCAAAAGCCAAAATACATCCAAGAATACGAAGGCAACCTTGGATATAGACTGTCGTTTTCGCAACCTATGTTCAGTATTAGTTTTGAAAAAAAGTGGCTGACAACGCCCTGTCTACAAAGAAGTGACGGTTTGAGACGTTATGCAATCAAACAAGCCCAAATGCACAACATCCCTAAGCAAGGTTTTTTGCAAGCTGTGCGTAGTGAAATCAACAAAGACAGACAAGCCAGTTTAGACAACATTGCCAGACAATTTTCCATCAGCCCTGCCACCTTTAAACGTAAGTTAAAATTACATAACACTCACTTTAAACAATTACAGGATGAGCTAGGAAAACAACAAGCGACTTACCTATTACAAATTCAACAATTTAGTAATGAGCAAAGCGCCCACCTTATGCAGTTTAACGACATTCCTAATTTTCGGCGCTCAGTCAAGCGCTGGACAGGCTTAACACCAAGCCAATTGAGGTTAATTGAATAAAGCTATTCACAGCTGATTTATCAGTAAAACTTGCATCTTTAGAGATCACAAATATACTGTACATAAATACAGTATATTTGTGATCTTATGCACCCAACTATTTCTTATCTCAAACATAAAAATTTACTTTGGCAAGCTCATCATACTCAACAGAGTGACAACGGACAGCACACCGGATTTAAGGAATTAGATAACGCCTTGCAAGGAGGATTTCCTGAGTATGGCGTCATCGATATCCGCAGCTTACTAGGCATTGGCGAGTTGCGTTTATTATTGCCTAGCATCCTTACTAGACAACAACAAAGACAGACCGAGTTGGTCACACTTATCGCACCACCTATGTCTATTAATAGCGAAATGTTAGCGGAGTTTGGCTTTGCCCTTGATCAAGTGATGGTAGTACAACCTGCATTAACTCAGCAGGTATTATGGAGCGCCGAGCAAAGTCTTAAAAGTGGCTGCTGTCATAGCGTTATTTTGTGGCATGCTTCGTTGTCAGTCACGCAAGTGAAACGCCTACAACTCGCCGCAGAAAAAGGCCATTGTTTACTTTTTATCATACGTCAGCCTAGGCAAGAACATATCTCTTTACCCGTCACATTGGGAATACGGCTCAGCCCTTCTAGGGTGGGTATCAAGGCGCAAATAACCAAACGCAAAGGCAGTTGGTCTAATACTTCATTTAACATCTATATGGGGGCTTATTGGCCTGAACTCAGTCAAGCAGAAGACACTAATATACTGACATTTCCCTCTCGTGCATCTCGCGCGGGATAATCACTTATAGCACTTATATTATGCAAAACATTTGGCTATATCTGTATTTCCCGAATTTGCAATTAGATGCGCTATTGCAACAAAACCCCGAAGCAAACATACATTCACAGGCTTATGTGATCCTAGATGAACAGAGTAATCAGATATGTCAGCTCAATCACGCAGCTTATCTGGCAGGCATACGTTTAGAGATGGGCTTAGGTACCGCAGCCATGTTAAGTGGAGATTTGCAGGTCATCGCTTACCAACCAGAAATCACTAAAAGCAGACTCAATGACATAGCTCAAAGCTTATATTTAGTCACAAGTGATATCAGCTTTTTTGACAAAAATGGCTTGTTACTACGGGTGCATAATATGCTTAATCTATATGGAAATTTAAGCGCTTATTGGCAAGTTGTGCAGCAGCAACTGTCACTACAGCAGGTACGTTTTCATTACGCCACAGGACATTCTCCCCTAGCCGCTAGATTACTGGCTATCACGGCTTGGGATCAGGTAACCGATAACGAAGATACAATCAAAAAAGCCATTCATAATACAGCTTTGCAGCACACAGATCTTACGCCTAAGGCAGTTGAAAAATTACAAAGAGTAGGTGTACATACTATACAAGCACTACTGAAAATTCCTCTTGCCGATATTGCCAAACGATTTGATATGGAAGTCGCGACTTATATTGGCAGACTCACTGCGCAGATAACCCATCCCGTGAGTTTTTTTCATCCCAAGAAATCTTTTGAGCGCTATATTGAGTTGTTATACGACATAGAAAACATTCAGGTATTGCAGGCTCCATTAGAACAACTATTACAAAGTCTGCAGCAGTTTTTAAAAGCGCGAGACTTGTTAACCCAAACCTTGGTGTTCACCCTTAGGCAAAGGGATGAAAAATCTATTGAGTTAACAATTCATTCCCAGCAAGGCGAATATTTGGCTAAGTCTTGGGCGGTATTGATCTCTTTGAAATTAGAAAACATCACACTCAGCGCGCCTGTTTTTGCGATTCGATTAATAGCAGAAAACACCTATATCAGGACCCCCGACAAAAGTGATTTGTTTGCTGGTAAGCAAGGGAGGCTGTCGCGTTTACAGTTGATATCACTGCTCCAGGCAAAGTTGGGTGAAGAAGCCGTATCCACTCCAGCATTAAGCAATGATTATCGACCTGAGCAGGCCATTCAACATGCCAAACCATTAGCGAAACCGATACAACCTTTGCAACTTTATCCCTTACGGCCGAGCTTTTTATTAACCCCTGCGCAACGTTTACAAGAAAAAGTCTCTATTGCTTATGGCCCAGAGCGTATAGAAACAGGTTGGTGGGACGCTAAACCTATCACCCGTGATTACTTCATAGCCCGCAATCAATTGGGTCGGTGGTACTGGGTATTTAAAACGCCAGAGGGTGATTGGTATTTACATGGGGTGTTTAGTTAATGACAACAAAACAGCATTATGCAGAATTGTTTTGCCAAAGTAATTTTAGCTTCTTATATGGTGCATCCCACCCACAAGAGTTAGTGAAGCAAGCTAGTTTTTTAGGATATCAAGCCCTTGCGATTACCGATGAGTGTTCCGTGGCTGGGGTCGCAAGAGCCTACACTGCCATAAAAGAGCAGAACCTAAACATCAAACTCATCATTGGCAGTCTATTTCGATTTGAGCAAGAGTTAGAATTAGTTTTATTGTGCCCCGACAGAAAGGCTTATGCTGAGCTATGCCGAACTATTACTAATGCCCGCAAACGAGCGCCCAAAGGTGAATACCAGATCAATAAGTGGGACTTACTGGGGATCAAACATTGTTTGGCTATTTGGTTACCCAAAGGCACTCAAGAGATAGATAACTATTGGGGAGCTTGGCTTAAAAAACATTATAAACACAAAGTATGGCTAGGTTATCAGCGGCATCTACTGGCTAACGAACATCGCTACTTAGAACATGTAGAACAGCTTAGCAGCAACCATCAAATAACCATCTGCGCCTGTGGTGGAGTATTGATGCACCATCAACAACGTTTACCTTTGCAACATGCCCTCACCGCTATTCATAAAGGCAAACCCATATCAGCTTTAGGCCGTCAATTATTGCCTAACAGCGAACGTTATCTGCGACCAATCAATAAATTAACTACTTTATATAACTCAGCATGGCTAGAAGAAACACTCACCATAGCCAACTTATGTACTTTTTGCCTGGGGAGTTTGCGTTATGAATACCCTAGTGAGTTGGTGCCTGAGGGAAAAACGGCTTCAGAGTATCTCCGAGAACTGGTTATCACAGGTCTGCATTTACGTTTTGCCACAGGCGGTAGTTTAACCTTTGCTATCAAGCGAATTATTGTTAAAGAATTAAGGTTAATCAAAGAGTTAGAATATGAATACTTCTTTCTCACTATTTACGATGTGGTGCAATTCGCACAACAACAGCAAATTTTGTATCAAGGCAGAGGGTCAGCAGCCAACTCCATCGTTTGTTACTGCTTACAAATCACAGCCGTCGATCCAAGGCAAATATCGGTACTGTTTGAACGTTTTATTTCTAAAGAACGTCAAGAGGAGCCGGATATTGATGTAGATTTTGAGCATGAAAGGCGCGAAGAAGTCATTCAGTATATCTATAAGAAGTATGGACGAGAGCGCACCGCCATAGCGGCAACCGTCACTACTTACCGCAATAAAAGCGCTATCCGAGAAATAGGCAGAGCATTTGCTATAAATGAAAGTCAGTTAGATTTTTTCATAAAAAACATGAATCACCGTGATATGGAATTAGGCTGGCAAGCGCAAATTGCAGAACTGGGTTTCGATCCCTCATCACCCCAAGGTAAACAATTTGTCAGTCTGGTGAATGAAATAAAAGGCTTTCCCCGCCATCTATCACAACATGTGGGAGGCTTTGTCATATCCCAAGGACCGCTCTACCACTTAGTGCCCATCGAAAATGCAGCGATGCAAGATAGAAGCGTAATCCAATGGGATAAGGACGACCTTGAAAGCCTAGGCCTTTTGAAAGTTGATGTGCTGGCATTAGGGATGTTAACCGCCATTCGTAAGTCATTTTCTTTAATCAAAAAGCATTATCAGCATGATTTTAACATTGCTCAGATCACCGCATTAGGTGACGATAAACAAGTTTATAGGATGATCCAACAAGCAGACACAGTAGGCGTATTCCAAATAGAATCTCGCGCGCAAATGAGCATGTTGCCTAGATTAAAACCTACCACCTTTTATGACCTAGTGATCCAAATCGCCATTGTACGACCCGGGCCCATTCAAGGTGGAATGGTACACCCCTTCTTAAAACACCGCGCGAACCCAACGCTAATTGAACATCCATCAGAAGCACTAAAAGAAGTATTAGATCGAACTTCAGGCGTGCCTATTTTTCAGGAACAAGTGATTAAGATTGCCATGGTAGCCGCCGGCTTTACAGGCGGAGAAGCCGACAAATTACGCAGAGCAATGGGTAGTTGGAAGAAGACCGGAGAACTCACACACTTTAAAGATAAGCTCATAAATGGCATGTCACAGAGGGGATACTCCCTTGAATATGCAGAACGTATATACAAACAAATATGCGGCTTTGGCGAATATGGCTTTCCCGAGTCTCATTCTGCATCTTTTGCGGTATTAGCTTATGTTTCGTCATGGCTAAAACACTATTTTCCCGCCGCATTTTATGTCGGTTTATTAAATAGCTGGCCTATGGGTTTTTATTCACCGGCTCAGCTTATCCAAGATGCGAAGCGACATAAAATTAGAGTATTACCCATATGCATCAATGCCTCGCAATACGACCATACTTTAGAATACCAAAATAGAGATTGGGCAATAAGATTGGGACTACGCTTAGTAAAAGGTATTAATGAACCAAGTATACAACCGCTTATCCAACTGCGGCCAAAGACTGGTTATACCGATATCAATCACATAAAACGACTAACACTACCTAGACATATTGTTGAAGCACTTGCCAGCGCAAACGCCTTTCATACAATTTGTGATAATCGTTATGCCACACGTTGGTTATTAATGGACGCAGAGAGTGATTTACCTCTATTCAATCAACAAACTTCAAACCCAACAACTAATATTCCCTGCCCAAGCGCCACAGAAATCCTTTTAGAAGACTATGTGGCAACCAGTTTGAGTTTATCTACACATCCTATTGAGTTATTACACAAGGCCAACTTATTACCTAAACATACTCAAGCAAACCAGCTACACCTCAAAGCACACCAAACTCATGTTTGCGTAATTGGGTTAGTCATAGGCAAACAACGGCCTGGCACATCCAAAGGTGTTACTTTTGTAACGCTTGAAGATAACACAGGAAATATCAATGTAGTCGTTTGGTTATCCACTTCAAGAGCTCAAAAACAGGCCTACTTAAAATCAACCATATTGCAGGTAAAAGGAATATTAGAGCGAGGAGACGGCGACGTTTTACACATAATTGCAGGTAAACTAATAGACTTAAGTCATCTATTGGCAGAGCTGAATACAAAATCTCGTAATTTTCATTAATCCAACACATAAAAAAAGGGCCACCCTTACGGATAGCCCTTTCTTAGAATGGGTGGCTGCGGGGCTGGCCTTCCAGCAATGTGCTACTCTCGCATGGGGAAACCCCAAACTATCCCCGCGCCGGTCACCGGTCGCCGCTAATACGCGGCATCCGATGTGTTTTATCTTTCCAGTTACTGGTCTGAGTTCGGAATGGGCCGGGCATCGAATGCGGGGCTGGCCGTCCAGTCAGGTGGGACCGCATCGCTATGGTCGTCAGACAAAA
>NZ_CAXBNC010000030.1:0-48052 GCF_963977085.1 uncultured Paraglaciecola sp.
CTCGCGACCCCCGGCGTGACAGGCCGGTATTCTAACCAACTGAACTACCGCTCCGTACTATTATTATTGCTAACACTAATACTTTGCTGCATTATCAAAACGAAACTAGATAGAAAATGGCGGAACGGACGAGACTCGAACTCGCGACCCCCGGCGTGACAGGCCGGTATTCTAACCAACTGAACTACCGCTCCAGTTTTCTTTCTAATTTCAACGACTTACAAGGAATTCTTTGGAACCACCTCGTTAACCGCGGCGCAGATAATACGGCTTCACCCTATACTAGTCAATAGCTTTTTTACATGAAATTCAGTTAATAGTATCGATTGCTGTAGTAATGAGCAATTTGCTGAATAAGCAGACAATCAATCAATCTTTTGGGATGCCTAAGTCCATAAAGCCTGGGTCTGACTGTTCTTTTGTCTGAGGTTTATTTTCTTTTGGCTGTTCTTTTTCCTTAGATTTAAATATTTTTGCAAACATTCCTTCTTTTTTAACCAATTCTTTTTTATCTAAGGGGGCTTTTTTCTTTCTGGTAAATTTAAAATCTGGTTTTTTGTCCAAGGTTAGCCACCAAATCAAGCCGCCCCCAACAATTAATAGAAATAAATTAATTGTCACAATCAGTGAAACTAACATAGAAGTAGACATTCCTACATTTTCAGGTGCGTCGGGTGTCTTGGCTAATATGTTTTGTTGCTCACTTCCATCTAACATTGTGGGGTCACCCATACCGGGCGCTATTGCCTCAATAACTGGATCAGGCTCCTCAGTAAGAAAACTGTATTCAGGCACATCTAAAATAAACTCTCTGCCGTCTGTTGTGTTCCCATAAGCAGTCAACTTAACACGGTATACACCGTACTCGTAGTTCACTATTAAATACTCGCGTACATCCGCAGACATATCAGTTATTGAGAAATTCTGAATATCACCATTTGGAAAACGTACTTTTCCATCAAGTAATAAGGTGGACATGTCTACATATTCACGCTGCGCATCTACTTTCAACTTATGGTAACCATCGCCTCCCCCATCAAGTTCGATATCCACTTTAATGGGATTGGCTAAAAGCATAATATTTGGATCCACCTGCTCACGAGTAAACATAGGTGTAGAGACGGAAAAAGTTGGGATCCATTCACCGTCGGCTATCGCTAAGTTAAATTGCCCAGTAAACACGCCATCTAAGGGCCGTTCGTCCATACCTTTACCATTGTCTTCAAAAATGGCGACTACCTCAGTGTTAGCACCAAAGTTGTTGTAGTTAGGATTGTTGGTGCTAGATAATGAAATGGTCAATTCAACCACATCTCTGAAAGCGGTGTAATCAATAGGTATATTGTTATTGGTTAAGTAGGCTGATTGTTTCAGGATTTCACCTGAAAAGATCATGGCAGGCAAAGGATCAGCATGTAATGCTAAGTCACTTATCACCATGACTCGGCTTTCAGGAGTAATTTGTCCTACCGCTTGCCAAGGCCCAGGTGTGGGGTTTTTAATATTGATCATGTCGTAGGTGGCAGAATCAAACCAAAAAATGTTTTCACCATCGGCATTGGATTGAAAAATTTTGGATCCATCTGGTCGCACTAACACTATGGGTGCAGAACCGAATTTACGAAAAAATATCATAGTAATATCATCGACTTCGTAATCGATTCTAAATCGATTTTGCAGCAACTCGATACCATTATGATATTTCGATCCCAATTGGATCAGAGGCGAACCTTCCCCTTGACTACTATCTTGGCCATTTGCAGATTGTGCGCTGTCTTGCGTACTTTGGGGAATGGCTTGTACCGACAAGCTTGTGTATGCAAACAGCCATAATATAAGAGCAGATACGACCGGTTTTAACATGTTTACTCAACTCTCTATTTTGTCATTATTGACGCCATAAGCAGGCCCCACCTTTTTCAGCCACTATGTCTAAGCGACGCTCATGCTGTTCTAATTCATCGGCCGTTGCCATAACAACCTTTAACGGTTTTCTATTTGTAGGCAGCCTACGGATAGTTTCTACTTGCCTGCCACCTTCTGTATTAGCCTTACCACTTAAGTTGAGGTCAGTTTGGCCACCCGTCATCATCAGGTATACGTCGGCCAAAATTTCTGCATCTAATAACGCACCGTGTTTCTCTCGATGGGAGTTATCTATGCCATAACGCCTGCATAATGCATCGAGGTTATTCTTTTGCCCAGGATGGATCTGCCTTGCTAGATCTAAAGTATCGAGCACAGTGCACATTTTTGCAGATTCTTTAACTGCTAGGCCTGACAGACGACTAAACTCATGATCCATAAACCCAATATCAAATGGGGCGTTGTGTATCACCAATTGAGCACCACTAATAAATTCAATGAATTCTTTAGCCACCGAACTAAATACAGGTTTGTCGGCCAAATATTCATTGGTGATGCCATGTACCTCAATGGCTTCTTGCTCAACTAAACGTTGCGGATTGATGTACACGTGAAAAGTGTTTCCAGTGAGACGACGGTTGACCATTTCAACACACCCAATCTCAATGATGCGGTGCCCTTCTTTAGGGTCTAATCCAGTGGTTTCGGTATCTAATACAATTTGGCGCATTTCACACTCTTTATAGAATTTAGTGGTATTAACAATCTTGGTCATTATACTGCGCAAAATTGAACTTGAAAGATAAACAGGCTTGAATATGAAACAAGTAGAAATTTTTACCGACGGCTCCTGCTTAGGTAACCCTGGTCCCGGTGGATATGGCGCAGTATTAATTTTTGATAAACATCGTAAAGAAATCAGTCAAGGGTTTAAACACACCACTAACAATAGGATGGAGTTGCTGGCTACTATTGAAGCACTGGTAACCTTAACCGAAGAATGCGCAGTAAACTTAACCACAGACAGCCAATATGTTAAAAATGGTATTAACCAATGGATTAAAAATTGGCGTAAAAATGGTTGGCGAACCGCAGATAAAAAACCGGTAAAAAATGTGGATTTATGGAAACGTTTAGACGAACAAGTAAACAAACATAAAGTCAGTTGGTTCTGGGTAAAAGGCCACTCTGGACATCCAGAAAACGAAGCCTGTGACCAATTGGCTCGTCAAGCAGCTGAAGGTAAAAACTTGCCAGAAGACAGTGGTTTTTCTGGCTAAGATTTTCATTTTTCGGACTAAGATTATCCAGTGATAAGTGTTTTGCCGTTACTTATCACTCCATATGGCATATTCATTTTCATTGCCATCACAAAAGTGGAATCTCTTGCCACCAGGAAACTCATAAGTAGGGGTTTTAATTGTGCCACCGGCCGACTTAATGTCTGCTTGGCTTTGCTCTAAATCATCACTGTACAGCACAACAAGCACACTGCCCTTGTCAGCAGACACACTTTGCTCTGATACATAAAGCCCGCCATCGATTCCAGCTCCGGTGATGGCGGCATAATCATCGCCATAATCAATAAATGTCCAACCAAACACTTGATTAAAAAAGGCTTTGCTCGAAGCCAAAGCTTTCACAGGGATCTCAATATAATTAATTTTATTATGTTGGCTCATAGTATTTTCCCATTGGTTAAAGGATGATGTTAACAATATGTAGACGTAAATTTTCACTAAAAATAACTAAAATTGAGGACAATCAATGCGTGTAATTGAAAATATTTGTTTATTATTGGGTCGATTATTAATGGGTAGCTATTTTATATTGCCGGGAATACAGAAAATAACCAACTACCAAACCATGACCGACTATATGCTAGCCCACAGTGTACCCGCTACCGCCTGGTTATTACCAGTCACTATTGTAATCCAAATTGTGGCAGGCTTAGCCATTATTATAGGTTTCAAAGGCAAACTGGCTGCATTTATATTAGCTGGGTTAACCTTATTTATCAGTTTATATATGCATGATTTTTGGGCTATGGCAGAAGGATTGGCACGCACCCACGAAACTCAAAACTTCTTTAAGAACATGGGTATTTTGGCGGGACTATTGATGGTCGCAAACCTTGGTACAGGTAGATTAAGTGTTGACACTAGAAAGCAGAATCTGCAGCAATAGCCTTTAGCAAAGGTCTTGATTGCATGCGTATTCATTAAACTTAAGTAAAACAAAGGCAAACATTCTTCTAATGTTGGCCTTTGTTAAACTATAAGTATTCTTAAAACTTAGCCCCTAGCCAAACCCAAACTTTATCTGCATCCACGTTAATGTCACCGGCCGAATAAGTGGCGTATTTAATACCTGCTACATAGTTTTTACCAAATTTTTTGACATAGGAAGCATTGAGTTCATTTCCCAAATCATCGACATCAAGACTAGTCTCGTCAGCTTGAAAACCATGATAGGCAATAGCCCAACCACCACCAGCTAACTTACCGGCTAAACTAATGTAGGTATCAACTAAACCTTGGGCTGGAGTTGACAAAAATTGATCTGACCAACCATTAAATTTATGTAAGGTAGCTAAAGGTGTTGAAAAACCATATAAACCATCATCAGAGCCCAATACTTCGTAACCCAACTTAGTTGTAATGCCACTAAATACAGCACCAGCCTCTAATTTCACGTAATCTACGTCATAGTCAGTTGTCGCGCTTTCATTGCTTTGTTTAGCATATTCCACTGCGTATAGTATTTTTGTTTCACCCGCTTTAGCACTGCCAGTGAAACTAAGTCCAATGGTGTCTAAAGCATTTTCAGTATCGTTATCCATTTCAAGTAAATAGCTATATCCCACCAATTTTCCAACGGAAGTGTCGTAGGACACATTTACCAAATGATCTTTTGAGTCAATATCCGCTGCTTGAGCGAAAATACGATTGCGCTGAGTAACGTAAGCATATTTTATTGATAAATCTTTAACAGGTGCATAGGCCACACTCATTGCATCAAAAGTTTGTCGATCTTGACGCCAACCAACGTGCCCCACAAAACGATGACCATCCATAGTAATAACTTGACGACCTAATTTAGCCGTTAATTTTTCGTTTTTATATTGAATAAAACCTTGGTCTAGCTCTGTGGTTTCAGGATCCGCAATAACGGAGTAAAGACCGCTATTATATCCAGCAGGACCAACTGTAAAATCACCTTGGCCCATCACTATGCGTGAATCTTCCATTTCAATTGTGGCAGAAAAACCGTTTACACTACCAGATGTATAACCAAGACGAGTACGCAATGTTAAAGCACTTGCATCTTTGGCAGTATTATCTTGCTCAACACTTTCATAACGTAAGTTAAAATCGCCATAGGCTTTACCAGTAGTTAAGGCTTCGGTCACAGACTGCGCAAATACACTTTGGCTAACAGTTACGCCCAGGAACGCTGCTGCTAAGGCTAGTTTCAATTTAGATAGTTGTAGTGTTCTCATGGTCTTCTCTCTTATTTTAGGCATTACTCGGCTAAGCTCATTACCAAAGGTACAAGCGAGCTGAATAGTTCAGTTAAAGTCAATTCGTTTTATAGAAAAATTTCGAATCAATATGGCTTATGCCGCATTGCTTCCTTTTGAAGTATTAGAAGATAATTCGTCCTTAGACTTTTTACGTGCTGCAACAGATTCCACCTTGCGCTGCTTCTCATATAGGAACTTCAGTACTTCGTGACGGTAGTGGTTATATTTGGGGTTGTCTGCCAATTGAATACGGTTTCTAGGTCTCGCTAATTCAATAGGTAGAATTTCGCCAATAGTGGCGGCAGGGCCATTGGTCATCATCACTATTCTGTCTGAAAGTAACACCGCCTCATCTACGTCATGGGTGATCATAATCACGGTATTACCTAGCTGAGCATGAATTTCCATAACTGAATCCTGCAGATGAGCACGAGTTAACGCATCCAGCGCACCAAAAGGTTCATCCATCAATAATACTTTAGGCTCCATTGCTAATGCCCGAGCAATTCCCACGCGTTGCTTCATTCCTCCAGAAATTTCCGCAGGCAGCTTGTCAACCGCATGACTCATATGCACGAGCTCTAAGTTATGTTCAACCCACTCTTTCATTTCTTTTTTTGAGCGACCATTGGGGGTTTGTTTTACCGCAAGTTCAACGTTTTTGTAGGCTGAAAGCCATGGTAGCAAAGAGTGATTTTGAAATACCACGGCTCGCTCTGGTCCTGGCTCATTGACTTCTTCATTATCCAATATCACCCCACCTGTAGTTGCCTGATATAAGCCCGCAACAATATTTAATACTGTCGATTTACCGCAACCTGAGTGACCTATTAACGAAATAAATTCTCCCTTTTCAATCTTTAGATTGACGTCTTTTAAAGCAGTAAATGGCCCTTTTGCAGTTGGAAAGTCAATTCCTACTTGTGTTAATTCTAAATGATGGCTACTCATAATATTTTCCTCACAATAATTGCTAATCGCTTCCCAGTTACTTAACGCAATACAGCGCTTTTATCCCAGCTGACTTTTCTTTGTAGCATTAACATTAACCTGTCTAATGCAAAGCCAATCACACCAATAGTCAATACTGCTACCATGATCCGAGCTAACGATTCAGAACTGCCATTTTGAAATTCATCCCAAACAAACTTTCCTAAACCTGGATTCTGAGCAAGCATTTCTGCAGCAATCAAAACCATCCATCCAATCCCAAGGGATAAACGTAAACCCGTAAATATTGCAGGTATGGAAGAAGGTAAAACAATCTTAATTACGTGTGAAAGAGCATTCAGTCTTAGTACCTTACTTACGTTGAGTAAGTCTTGGTCGATACTCGATACTCCCACAGCAGTGTTAATCAAAGTCGGCCACAAACAACACAAGGAAACAGTTACCGCTGACGTAATAAAAGACTTAGAAAACATCGGATCTGTGCTGACATAAACGGCGCTCACTACCATAGTCACTAGAGGTAGCCATGCTAAAGGAGATACAGGTTTAAATAATTGGATAAGGGGGTTGATAGCGGTATACGCATTTTTACTTAGCCCACATATGATCCCCAAAGGGATGGCCAATACAGAGGCCACAATAAACCCAACCATGACTGTATATAAACTGGTCCAAATTTGCTGTAAGAAAGTCGGTGCACCAGTAAAAGCTCTAATCTTAGGTTGATAACTAGGATCCTTAGCTACACGTGTTGCGTTACGCTCATCCTGACGCTGGTAAAATTTATCGGCTTTGTCCATTTGTGCGTTGTGCTCATCTACTAAGACTTTAGTTTGCTCCCAAACTGCAGCAGGACCAGGGAACTTACCTAAAGAGGTATCAATATTTTTTGCCATCAAGCTCCACAACCCTAGAAAGATAACAATTCCAACAATAGGTAAAGCAGTAGCACTTAAAAATTGATTTAAAGTTGGCCAGTTAACTTGTTTGACTTGATTAAAAATCATAGGGATCGCTTGTTGTTTACTCATATTCAACACTCCATGATAGCTGGGGCTTCGCCCCACCCGCTCTTAAAACTAATTAAATTTGGCTGTCATTCTTAAGACCAATCGTAAACTTGTCTAAGTAAGCGTTTGGTTGACTGCCGTCATATACAATATTGTCAATAAAGTGTTTTTGAGCGGGTTTGAAGCCAGACTCAGTCGCAAATTCGGGAAAATCAGAAGGTTTAGCTCTACCTTCAGCAATTAACGCTTTGGCTGCTTGCGCATATATATCCGGACGGTAAACCTGCTTTGCTATATCTTTATACCAAGAGTCAGTCTTTGGCTCTGCAATTTGCCCCCAGCGACGCATTTGCGTCAAATACCAAATCGCATCACTGTAAAAAGGATAAGTTGCGTTGTAACGGAAAAAAACATTGAAATCAGGCACATCCCGTTTATCACCTTTTTCGTATTCAAAGGTCCCCGTCATACTGTTAGCGATAACTTCGTAATCAGCTCCAACATATTGACTTTTGGCTAAAATTTTCACGGCTTCTGGTCGGTTCGCATTGTTGTTTGCATCTAACCACATGGCCGCTCTGATCATCGCCTTAACCACACGGATATGGGTATTAGGGTATTTGTCAGCCCATCCTTTACTGACACCAAAGACTTTTTCAGGATTATCTTTCCAAATCTCATAATCTGTTACTACAGGTACACCAATTCCTTTGAATACTGCTTGCTGATTCCAAGGCTCACCTACACAATAACCATAGATAGTGCCGGCTTCCATAGTAGAAGGCATCTGTGGTGGTGGAGTAACAGATAACAAAGCATCAGCATCAATTTGACCACTAGTGTCCCCTTTATGTGGCGCATAAAATCCAGGATGAATACCACCGGCTGCTAGCCAGTAACGTAATTCATAATTATGAGTAGACACAGGAAAGACCATCCCCATTTTGAATGGTTTGCCTTTGCTTTTAAAATCGTCAACCACAGGCTTGAGGGAGTCAGCTGAAATGGGGTGAACCGGTTTGCCATTTTCGTGAGGAACATGTTTTTTCATTTCTTTCCAAATGTCATTGGAAACGGTTATTGCATTACCATTTAGGTCCATACTAAAGGCTGTGATGATATCCGCTTTGGTACCATAACCAATAGTTGCGCCTAAAGGTTGGCCCGCTAACATGTGCGCCCCATCCAACTGTCCATCAATAACTCTATCGAGCAGTACTTTCCAGTTTGCTTGGGCTTCAAGGGTCACATAAAGGCCTTCTTCTTCGAAGTAGCCTTTTTCATAGGCAACGGCAAGTGGCGCCATATCGGTTAATTTAATGAAACCAATTTTTAATTCTTCCTTCTCTGGCCAGCCTAACTCCTCTGCTGATACACAGGTTGCAATTACTGCACCTGATAAGACGGTTGATATCACACCCACTCGGAGTGACTTAACCACTAGTTTAAATGCACTTAATAACTTTAGATTAGCCATTTGCTACTCCGATTTTTAGCCAAAAAAAAACCCGCAAAGACTCCAGGACACGGAAAGTCTTTGCGGGCTACACTGCCTATTTGCAACCAGGCGTCATCGCATGGTTACAATTATTTTTTAACGCATTAGGACGTTGAACGCCTCTAATTATTATTTGCGACAAAGGTAAAAAATACACATGGTCGCTATTCACTTAGTACTAAGCAGCAATAATGCCAACTTTATATTTTGTTTAATATCAACAACTTAAGTAAAACCCCAAAAATCAAATGACAACAGTTGATGCTAAAAAAGTGCATATTTGCACTGCAGCAGTGCCTTAAGCGCACTCTAAAAATTTTTTAATGGGTAATTTTTGATTCGAAGCTAAGCCGCTACAGCCGTGGGTAACATGTTTTAGTTAAAACTAAACACGATCAAAACGACGAGCAGTAAAAACTGCAACACACACAACCCTTTGTAAAATAACAAAGGGTTACTCTGTAATAAGGGTTTATTTTGGATGTCTCTCAAGATAGCAGTAGTAGGCCGAGATAAATTAGTTTGTAGCTCTGAAAAAGCCTCATATCGCATCGAAGGATTGGGTTGTAATGCTTTACGTAAAGTTAAATCAAGCCATTGGGGCAAATCGGCTCTGGTTTTGGTTAAAGGTTGATAAAGCCATTCTTCATAACGCTTAGGCACATAGTCTTTAAATTTAAACGCTCTGAATGGTAAATGCCCGGTCAACATTTCGTAAATCACAACAGCCACAGAAAACATATCACTTTTGTGATCACAACCTTGTCTTAATAAATATTCTGGCGCGATATAATGCACTGCGCCCAATGCAACGGGTTCTTCTGGCAATGAGTTTGTCTCGGCTAAAGCATTAACTAATACAGTACCAAAATCGATCAGTTTTACCTCGCCGTGATGATCTATCATTACGTTTTCTGGTTTCACATCACGATGCACCATGTCTTTACGTTGCAACACTCGCAATGCCGTCACTAATTGATTAATGATACTGCGCACCTGTTCCAGGGACGGTTTGGGGTTATCAAACATCCATTGGCGTAAGGTTTGACCTTCTATATATTCACAAATGTGATACATAAACTTAGCTTCAGCACTGCGCTTAAATATGCCCATCACATTGTGATGTTTGATGTGTTGACCTACCCATTCTTCACGTAAAAAACCGCTTAAATAGATAGGATCATCAGCAAAATGTTGAGAAGGAATTTTCAAACCATAGGTTTTACCATCTTGTTCATTTATGACTTTATATAAGCTACTGCGTGTGCCGTTAAACAGGGTTTGCATCACCTTGTAACCCTCGAGCTTCATTCCAGGCTCCAAAGCTGGAGGCATGGCCAATCGAGTGATTTGTCGGTAGTGCTCGTCTAAACTGACATTTGGCAAGCTTTTTACGAATACCAGCAAACAAGTCACATTATCGTTACTGCCCGCCTTTATTGCCGCGTCTACAATGCTTTTAGCTCGCTGTTCTAAAGAAAGCTCTTGCTTTTGAAGTAGTACAATTAAGGTTTTCGAGGGTAAAAATTCATGTACTCCATCGGAAGTAAAAATAAACAAATCATTTACTTTTAATTCAAGGGTACTGAAATCAACATCTAGATGGGGTTCAAGGCCGATTGCTCGGGTCAATACGTTACGTTGTCCTTGGCGCGACACATGATCAGTAGTGAGTTGTTCAAACTCACCTCTTTGTAATCTGCTAATACGGCTATCACCGGTGTGTAATATAAATCCTGACGCAGACTTAAACACCATGCCACTAAAAGTGGTGATCATTTGGCTATGACCACCATGTTCATAATCGTGCTGTCCATGACACCAACGATTTAAACCATGTAAAACTTTGCTTACGGCGCGCTTAACCGTCCACGTTTCTGGGGTTTGGTGATAATCTTCAATAAAATTAGTCACACAAGTAATAGCAGCTTCGCGAGCTCGAGTACAAACGCTTACCCCGTCTGCAATAGCCGCCACTGCCCCTTTAGATTCAAGACTCTGATCTTGGGGCATAAAGGCGGCAAAAGCATCTTGATTTTCCGCCTTTACCCCTTTGCTGGAAAAACCACCCAATTCTACTTCTAGTTTTTCCAATATCGAATCACCTAAACGTAAAGATGCTAAATTGATCAAGTAACTTGATTAGGTGACTTGAATAAGTTCAACGCTGCCGTCTTCTTTCACTTCAGTAATAGTGCCACTTGGCTCTTGCATAAACAATAATGTCACAAAACCCAATACCGCAGTACTAGCAATCACCAGAAAGAAAGTCGAAGTATCAACTAAAGAATAAACCGTTAAGTAGACTACAGCACCAACGTTGCCATAAGCACCTGTCATGCCAGCAATTTGCCCTGTTAGTCGACGTTTTATCAGTGGTACCGCCGCAAATACAGCCCCCTCCCCTGATTGCACAAAAAACGAACATGCCATAACGGCTAACACTGCCAACCAAATCGGCCAACTCGCGTCAATAAAGCTCAAACACAAATAACCCAAGGCAAGACCAGCAGTCAGGATAAGTAAAGTTTTCTTACGACCGTATTTATCTGATAATAAACCACCACCTGGACGGGACATTAAATTCATAAAGGCGTACATACCCGCTAATAAACCTGCAGTGGCCATACTCAATTCAAAGGTTTCAGCAAAAAATGCGGGCAACATAGATATCACCGCCAGCTCAGATCCAAAAGTAGCAAAATACAGAATATTTAATACCGCAACTTGCTTAAACTGGTACTGATGAATTTCAGGTACTGGGGTGACAAAAATATCTTTATTCACTTTGTACGTAGCATAAATGTCGTAGATGTATAATGAGATTAAGCCAATATAGATTATCACAGCAACAGTTTCACTCAGCAGCGACACGCCCTGAGGTGACAACTTCCAGTTCAATAACGCTAACGCCAAATACATAGGGGTTTTCATCACCAAAAGCAGATAAAAATCTTTAACGCTGGTGACTTCCATACCACCTAAATTTTTAGGGCGAAAGTAAGTTGACCCTTTAGGTGTATCTGTCGTATTTTTAAAATACACCACACTAAATAGTAAACTCATTAGTCCGGTGATGCCCACCGCATAACGCCAGCCGTCTTCACCACCAAACAACAAAGCAATAGTCGGCAAAGTGAAAGCGGCAGCTGCTGAACCAAAGTTACCCCAACCACCGTACACGCCTTCAGCTGTACCAAGTTCTTTAGGCGGAAACCATTCACTGACCATACGAATTCCCACAACAAATCCGGCACCAATACAACCAAGAGCAAAACGTGCTACGACTAATTGGGTAAAACTGTCTGCAAAGGCAAACATAAAGCAAGGAATAGAGCAGATAGCCAGTAGGCTTGAGTAGACGATGCGTGGTCCAAACTTATCCGTCAATGCGCCTATAATCACACGGGCCGGTATGGTCAAGGCAACATTGATTATCAATAGTGTTTTCCACTCACTGAGTGTCAGACCCACACCATCTACAATGGCTCCCTTTAGTGGTGCCATGTTGAACCACACCATAAAAGTAATAAAAAATGCAATCCACGATAGATGTAGGGTTTTCATTTTGCCGGTAAAGGACAATAAATTAAATTTATCTACACTCATTTGTAATACTCACTAATGAAAAAAAAGTAAAAAAAAACCCATAATGACTCAGAATACTCAGTCATTATGGGCTACATTGCCGCGCTGCTAAAATTAATTGCAGCAATTGGTTTAAAGCTTAATATTTAAGCTAATCCAAAAGATGTTTTTGGTTAACACTCCTATTTGTCAATGCAAAATAAGCGCCAATAATAATTACCTTTCAATTCAACAAGTTAAAAATTTAGAGTCTTTAAAAATTGAATTTCTACCACCACTAAAGTGCGAAACGCACCAGACTGGTGCCAATTCAGTAACTTATTAACCAGAGCGACGAAAAAATTGTACAGCTTGATCTTCCAGTTTCAGGCGCATTTGCTGATAAATATCTGGCCTAAACACTTGCCTAACAATATCCATAGGCACGTCAATACCTTTTAGCTGCCCCGCATTTCTCATTTGACTAATTAACCATTCACCTCGAATATATTCAGGTACATTAATTGAACCATTATTCGATTTGGAAAACTGATTATAAGAAGGTATCGCCCGAGGTGGCATGGAAATATGGGTTAAACAACTACCAATTAGAGACGGTGCAATTACCTCAACCGACGCATCTAAATACTGATCTGTACTGAGCAAACGAGCCGCCTCAAATCGGTTAGGAATATTTTCTAACCAGATACAAGCTTGTTTTAACGCAGCAGTTAATGCCAATACTGTATTGGGTTTAGCCTTCTGAAAACTAGCCAACAACCCTAACACTTTTTCAGGACTATCTTGCCAGATATCAAATGAAGTCAGCGCCGTTAAGCCAATACCTGCTCTTACCGCCTTAGCGTTCCAAGGTCCACCCACACAACAACCGTCCACTTCACCGCTTTCTAAAAAGGCCACCATATTCACTGGGGGCACCACCACTATGTCCAAATCCACTTCAGAAATATTAGCTGACGCTAACCAATCTTTAAGTTGATAATAGTGACAACTATAGGGAAACACAGTGGCAAACTTTAGTTTTGGACGGTTTTGCTTTTTGCGTACACTGATCACTTTTTGCAATAAATATGCAGCCAAAGGCAAAGTAACATGAGCGAGTTGATTCTCTTTTAAAATTTCTTGATGTAACTTTTCAGACAAAGTGATGGCATTACCATTTAGACTCAGTACTAAGGGCGTAATCACATTAACTTTGGGGCACCCCAAACCTAAAGAACTCGCCAATGGCATAGGTGCCAACATTTGTGTCGCATCCAATAAACCAGCGTGTAACTTGTCTCTAAGGGTCGCCCAGGAATTTTGTTTCTGTAACTTAACATTCAAGCCCCACTGACTAAAAAATCCCATTTCTTTAGCCACAATTAATGGCGCCGAGTCTGTCAGTGGTATAAAACCTAGGGTTAAATCTGTTTGTTCAGGTTCAATCATGCTTGTGACCTAATAAATTAAATAGTGTTGAGTAAAGAGATAAGTGTTTTTGCCACATCGTCCAATTTTTGCCCTGTATCCATGGCAGTCTTGCGCATGGCTTTAAAAGCATCGTCTTCCGATAGGTTCTTTTTTTTCATTAACAATCGTTTAGCCTGATCAATCAAATTGCGAGACGCCAATTGTTGTTTAGTATCACTTAACTCTTCTTTTAGTTTTTGAAACTCACGGAAACGTGCCAATGCAGCATCTAAAATCGGTTTCACTCGCTCGGTTTGCAAATCGCCAACAACATAAGCGCTCACCCCAGATTCGATACATTGATTAATAGTATCGGTATCCTTTTCCCCTGAGAACATCACCACAGGCTTGGGACTGAAGTGCGAAATAGTACTAAGACTTTCTAAAATATCGCGACTTGGTGATTCAATATCAATCACAATAATATCTGGCTGTAATTCATCGACTTGTTTTAACAATGACGTATCTGGACTGGCGAGGTGACTTATTTTGTATCGCGAATTATTAAGCGCAGACGTCAAGGACTCCGCTCTTTGGCGATTTTCATCAATTAGCAAAATACGCAATTCTGGTATCACGTTGTTTTGCTTTTTGGATAAGGCGGTATGTTGCAAGCTAACTTTCCGAGCGATAGTAAGATTCTTTCATGACAATGCATTAGCAAGCCATGCGCCAAATTAAATGCTCATAGATATCAAGAAGTTAAATATTTAGATGTAAATAAAAAGTATTCCAATAAACCAAACAAGTGCAAATGCACTGTGATGGTGCTCATCAGGTAGGGATTTGCCCTTTCCTTAACTGCTTAATTAATTCAACGAGGCGTATAATTTTAATATTCGACAATTGGCGATAATCAAAATACGGACAAACAAGCAACCTGTTGTCTAAGTCGACAGCAAATTCATGGTCTAACCATCTCAGCGTGGTGGGTAAATTGAGTGATTTAGCGTAGATTTTGCCCATTATAATATCTATGGAGCCGCTAGTTTTTTGGTAATTTGGTGAGCTTGTTGGAGCAGAAAACACTAAGGAAGTGTTCGAGGCGCTTTGCAGCAAAATCTTATCTCGAAAAGACTGCCAACTTTGGGCCGCTTGCAATGCAACAAGACTTTCAATCTTTAATGCAAATACCAGTTTGGCATACACATTAAAGACTTTGCGCCAACCGTTACCACAAGCTAGACCAATCTCTTGTATTTCCCCTAAAGAAAGTGGCTTAACAGTGGTCAAATTTGAGTAGTCGGCAAAATCAGGGCGATTAGCGATATAAACCTTAAACTGGGCAAAGGGATCACCCAGTCCTACTAATGTGCTCTTGCGCGGCATTTAGTTTGAGCCGTTACTCCCAAGTTTTTTTAAATCGTCTTCAATACAACTAATCATTTCCTCTGCCTCAAGCATAATGCCTTCTTCGTCATTGCTTAAAGGGAAAACCAGAATTAAGGTATTGTTGTTTTTCATTCCAGGTAACCAGATATCTAACCACTCCACAAAATCAATTTGTTTTGGCTCAAAATTTGGAAACTCATCTTTAACCCAAGCCTCTGCAAATTCTTTATGTGGCCAAATAGGAATACACGCATCTTCATCTGCTTTGAGCATCACCCAACCACTCTCACCATACAGTCCCCATAAACTTTGTTTTTCTATCATTTGCGTCAATGCATATTCAAAACGTAGCTCGGGTAACATTTTACTAAGTTCGAGAAAATCTGCTGATGAAATTTCGTTCATATTAATATCCTAATTTCCATTTACATAAAACCACTATTTCTACTGTTTTACGCTTAATTATTTGGCATCTTCAAAGCTCACTTAAATCAGGTACTGAAAATTAAGGTCGCCAAAAAAAATAGCGGCACACAATACATGAAGTGGCGCATAAGTTCCAAACAGAAAAGGTATAACTAAAAACTAATACGCTCCCTTTTTAAAAATGATCACTTTGCGAACCTTGAAAGACTCTTAAGGCTAAACACCTTAACTTGCTGCTGGTGCTGGTGCTTGAGTCGTGTGAAAATGACTAAAATTATAAAATAAGTAGGACAATTTTTATGACTCCCCACAAAAGCCTAATAAAAACCTTAATAACAACCTATGGCTTAATTGCATTAACAGCATGTAGCAGCATTGCGCCACTCGATCCCATTATCGGGGATACAGGCAAACCTTTTTCAGATGTTGCCAAAAGCACGGATGTGATCAGCTATGGTTTAGACCTTGAAATATTTCCAGAAAGCAAAAGCATTGCAGGAGTCGGTTACAGTCAGTTTTTGATTACCCAAGACACTTCACAAGTTGAATTAAAACTGGATAGCCGTTTTGATATTATTAAGGTGCTAGTTGATGATAGACCTGCGACGTATCAACGAATTGAGGGAGTTATCACTATTGATTTAGGGAAATCTAAAACAACGGGTGATACAGTTAATATTGCCGTTCATTATTTCGGTAAACCACATATAGCGTTAAATGCTCCTTGGTCCGGAGGTTTTGTTTGGAGTGAAACAGATAACGGAATGCCTTGGATAGCGACCGCTGTACAAGGTGAAGGATGTGATTTATTTTGGCCATGTAAAGATCATTTTGCTGACAAAGCAGACAGCATGGAAATTTCGCTAACTGTGCCTAAGTCTTTGAGCGCAGTAACAAATGGAGTGTTGCAATCCATTGATAATATTGGAACAGATAAACACAAGTTTAATTGGAAATTATCGGTACCCGCGAGTGATTATAATATTGCTTTAAACATTGGGCCATTTACTCGTATTCAGCAGTCTTATACCAGCGTCAATGGTCAGTCGGTGCCTATTGAGTTTTGGGCATTAAACCAAAACACTGAAAAAGCTCAAGACTTGATAAATAACGATTTATTGCAGCAAATCAGTTTTTACGAATCTTTACTAGGCCCCTATCCATGGGGCGATCAAAAGTTAGGTTTTGTAGAAACACCACATCTAGGTATGGAACATCAAACCATTAACGCCTATGGAAAAAATTACGTTAGAGACAAAAATGGCTTTGACTGGCTGTTACATCATGAGCTCGCCCACGAATGGTTTGGTAACCTAATTACTCATGAACAATTAAACGATGCGTGGTTACATGAAGGTTTTGGTCTTTATATGCAACCGGCATACAGTTTATATAAATTTGGAAATGCCGCTTACATTAACACTATGTATCAATCATATTTAGGTCTAGTGAATTGTTACCCTGTAGTAATGGAAGGCGTAATAACCTCAGATCAAGCTTTTAATTCTGATATTTATGGAAAAGGAGGCTGGACCTTACATACTCTGAGGTGGTTAATAGGAGACGAACTATTTTGGCAAGCCACACGGGAATTATTATACGCAACAAATGAGACTGCCTCTTTAAGCTACCCAATTGCGCCACGATATCGAAATACTCAAGACTTCATTGATATTGTTAACAAAATAACAGGTGAAGATTATACATGGCTGTTTGATGTGTATTTAAAACAAGCGGCTTTACCTGAACTATTACAAAGCCGCACGGATAATGAGTTGATTCTCACATGGCAAACACCAGAAAACTTGGCTTTTCCTATGCCGATAACGATTTCAATCAATGGCGAATCATCAGTGTACACTACTAAAGACAAGCAAATTTCAGTAGAGGTTAAGCCAGAAGATCATGTCATTATTGACCCAGATATGCAGGTTCTGCGATATCTACCTATCATTGGGTTATGTGAAGAAAATCAAGCGAAACGTAAAAAGAAACGTTAAGAATGTAGGCATAACCTGATATGACGATAGCTCGTCATATCAGGTTAGTTTGTCTTGAACTCACTGGCTAACAATGAATAAACCGCGTGATCGACATATTTGTCATATAACCACTCACATTGTCGCAAGGTTGCCTCATAGGTAAATCCTAATCGCTCTGGAATCGCTCTACTCTTATGGTTTTCTACAGCACAGCGTATCTCTATTTTATTAAGACGGTTTTCAACAAAACCATATTCTAATAATTTTTCTACCACTTTAGTCATCACACCTTTGCCATTATATGAGGCGCAAAGCCAATAACCTATCACCCCCCATTTATGCTGATAATCAAACTGATTAAATCCAGCAATACCCACCAATTTATCACGAAAAACAATAGCAAAGGTTGTCGCTTGGTTATGGTTATGTTGTTGCACTGTGTGCTCAATAAACATTTGAGTGTCTTCAAAGGTTTTTACTAGGTCTAACCACGCCAACCATGTTTTTAGATAAGCGCGGTTTCTATTAGTTAAAACATATAAACGTTCGGTAAATTCGGGAACCAAAAGCTCAATGTGGATATTGTTATCTACCTGAATTTTCATTCTTTCACTATTTTAAATCTCAAAAAATGCGATGATATTACAAGACTAGCTACTTACTCACGGATTTTTTTTGCCTCATATCAACTCAGTTCACATTTTACGCAAACAACAGTTAGCATTATCAACAAAAGAATTTAGGGCCCGAGGTTACAAAGTCAAACGCTGTGATAAATGTTTAATACCTGAAAAAAAGTGTATTTGTGCACAGCGCCCAAGCATTAAAAGTCGCAGCGCCTTTTGTTTGGTGATGTATAAAAATGAATATTACAAACCAACAAATACCGGCAAACTCATTGCAGATGTATTAGCCGACAACTATGCGTTTAGGTGGGACAGAGTTGCGCCCGAACCGGCCTTAATTGCGCTATTAAACAATCCCAAATATGCGCCTATTTTAGTTTTTCCTCAACAATATGCCGCAGCAGATAGATGTATCGACTCACCAAAAGAGTTAGTCGCTATCCAACAGGGTAAAATACCGCTTTTTGTGATGTTAGATGGCACGTGGCGTGAAGCAAGTAAAATGTTTAAAAGCCCTTCATTTGCCACATTACCGGTATTGGGCATTCAGCCCGATAAAGCATCGTCTTATCAATTGCGTGAAGCCGCTCATAGCCATCAACTCTGTACCGCTGAAGTGGCAATAGAAGTATTAAAAATGGCCGACGATAACATTGCTGCCGAAGCCCTAAAAGAATACTTTCATCAATTCAAAAAAGCCTACATAGCAGGCAAAGCACACTTAACCCTTATTTAGTTCTGATTTTTTGCTACTAAGACTCTATTTGATCGGAGTCAATTGCTTCATTGCCGAATGGTAAATTAATGAATATAGTATTTTATATACTGAACATTACTCAAAACTTATGTCCACTATCATTCAATACATTTCAGTAATCGGCGCCATTCAAGGCCTAGTATTGGCTTGTTTGTTGTTATTGTCTGCAAAAATTAATCAAGCTGGGCGTTTATTGGGGTATTGGTGCATATTTTTAGCGCTGTATTTTTTAGGGCATTTGATAATAAAAGATGGTGAACTGAATAGTTTTTCAATCTTTATTGGTTGGAGTTATTTTCTTCCCGCAAGTTATGGTGCTTTTTTATATCTATATTGCTCATTAGCCCTTAAGAATCGTCAACTTAATCAATATGATTGGCTGTACTTCACACCCGCCATACTCTGTTATGTTCTAAACATTGATATTCTGTTTGCACCAGCACATGTCAAACTCGATTTAATAACAACATCAGCACCTGACTCAATCAGTTTTCACTTAAGTCAATTAATACTATTTAGCCAAGCATTGGTGTACTTGGCTTTAAGTATAAGGTGGGTGCATCAATACCAAAAAGTATCACACAATACACTCGCACACTTCCATCCCAAAATTTTTAGCTGGCTAAATAAGCTATTACTTCTATTTGGCGTAATTTGGTTATTAAAAGCAGCACCTAGTCTCTCTGGGCAGTATTTTGTGTTATCAGATATTGCTACATGCCTAATTGTCTTGCTTATCTATAGTGTTGCAATCACGCAGTGGCGATATCCGCAGCTATTTCAAGTAGAAGATATCACTGTAAAAGAACAAACAATCGTATCAAAACATCAAACTCGAGATAGGATTTTAGACTCAAGCACACATCAAAGTTTGGCTAACGAGTTAGACAAAAACATGACATGTAACCAGCTATTCTTAAATAGCGAATTATCATTAAATGAATTAGCAAAATCCACAAAAATTAGCCCTCACCATATATCAGAAACACTCAATCAACATCTAAACAAAAATTTTTATCAATATGTTAATCAATACCGTATTGACTATTTTTGCCAACGCTTAATGGCAGACTCAAGTAAAACTATTCTCGATTTGGCCTTTGAATCAGGCTTTGCCACCAAAAGTACATTTAACGCCGTATTCAAACAAATAAAAGGCCAAACACCTAGCCAATTTAAAGCACAAATAAACAATTCTCCTCAGACAATACACTCCCAAAAACGTCCGAATAGGCCTAATTGCACTTGAGTATAGGATTAGTTCGGTCGAATCGAACTGTATAAAACGTTTGAATAGAGCTAAATACACTCAACCCCATAGTTAAAATGACGTTACAAATTAGACTCTACAAATTATTACTCATAACGGGAGCGATACTTTGTTTCGGCGTTGCAGGATACGCCGTGTATTTACCCTTTATTGGAATGGCTGGTCCAATTCATACGCGTTTATTTGCATTACCAAAATTGTTTTTATACATGCATATTGTAGCGGGTGCTTTAGCACTGGCATTAATACCCATACAATTTTTTCTTATAAAGCAATATAAGTACTGGCATAGGAAAATAGGCAAGCTATATTCCGTTGCAGTCGTTATCTCTTGTACAGGTGCTTACTATTTGGCATGGAATGCCTATGGAGGATTATCGAGTACAGTTGCGTTAAGTACACTGGCAACTTTGTGGTGGTTTGTTACATTTAAAGCAGTATTTCACGCCCTAAATGGCGATATTCAACAACATAAAAAATGGATTATTCGTAGCACAGCCCTAACCGCTTCAGCCATTACATTACGATTATTATCCCCTATTCTGTATTCGTTTTTCGACTTGTATACCGCGCAACAAATTATCTATTGGAGTTGTTGGCCAATTAACTTGTTGTTGGCTGAGATATACCTTTGGAAACTAAATCTAAACATACCTTATTCCAAATAAGCACAATAACCGAAGCGCTTATGTTTGAACTCATAAGAGACATCGAGCTATTGTTGATGCATTAAAAAATCTATTTAACAAGGAACAGACTCAACATGAAATTAGAATCCTTAGCTTTACATCACGGTTACACCTCAGAAGAAACCACTAAAGCGGCAGCTGTACCTATTTACCAAACAACTTCATATACATTTGACAACACTCAGCACGGCGCAGACCTGTTTGACTTAAAAGTGCCGGGTAATATCTATACTCGGATCATGAACCCAACCACAGCAGTACTAGAAGAGCGCATCGCGGCAATGGAGGGAGGTATAGCGGCATTAGCCGTAGCGTCAGGTATGGCAGCTATCACCTATGCGATTCAATGTATTTGTACTGTGGGAGACAATATTGTCAGCACAAGTCAGCTATATGGAGGCACATACAATTTATTTGCACACGCGCTACCCAATCAAGGCATTGAAGCACGCATGATTGCTGCTGACGATTATGACGCCTTCGAAGCAGCCATTGATGAAAATACCAAAGCGATCTTCTGTGAATCTATTGGTAACCCCGCAGGTAATGTTGTCGATTTGCAGAAGCTAGCGGAGATTGGTGCTAAACACGGTGTGCCGTTAATAGTTGATAACACTGTCGCTACCCCCTTTTTATGTCGTCCAATTGAAAAGGGCGCGGCCATTGTTATTCACTCATTAACCAAATACATTGGCGGCCATGGCACATCTATCGGAGGTGTAATTATTGACTCTGGTAAGTTTGATTGGGTTGCCAACAAAGCACGTTTCCCAGTATTGAACCAACCAGATCCGTCCTATCACGGCGTAGTGTATACAGAAGCGCTAGGGCCAGCAGCTTATATTGGACGTTGTCGGGTTGCTCCTTTACGTAACACTGGCGCAGCTATCTCACCCACTAATTCCTTTAATATTTTAATGGGCTTGGAAACACTAGGTTTACGAATGGAGCGTCATTGTGAAAACGCCGAAAAACTCGCAGCTTATTTAAGCAATCACGAGAAAGTCAGTTGGGTTAATTACGCAGCGCTACCAGACAGTCCTTACCAAGCCACTTGCCAGAAAATCACCAATGGCAAAGCATCAGGTATTTTAAGTTTTGGTATCAAAACAAGTGCAGATTCATCTAGTAAAGAGGCTGGCGGTCAGTTTATCGATGCCCTACAAATGATCCTAAGACTCGTTAACATAGGTGATGCTAAATCGTTGGCCTGTCATCCTGCTTCTACAACGCATAGGCAACTTAACCCAGAAGAACTTGCCAAAGCCGGTGTGAGCGAAGATCTTGTTAGAATATCTGTGGGTATCGAAAATATTGACGATATTATCGCCGATGTCAGTCAGGCACTTGATTCTGTAAAATAGCCAACAAGCCAAGGACTTAACAACGGGGTAATTTGCCCCGTTGTTGTGTAAAAAGTGAGTCTTTTTTATTATTTACGAACAACAAGATCACCTAGTTCAGCATTATGAATCCCTAGTATAGATAACTACTCTTCAATCAACCGCAATACTTCATACGCATATTGACCAAATATTCGTTTATTAGGTTTATGCAGCCACTCAAGTGCGTTTTTTATACAAACGCTTAATATTATGGTCACTATGTGTATCTAATATTTCATCTAATTTATTGCCAATTTTCGAGCAAGTTTTAATCTGTTCCAATTGTGGCCAAGTTGAGCGTTCCCCTTCAATGACCAATTCTTGGATTTCAGCAGAGGTTAGCTGTCCAAGTAACTTTTGAGGATCAACAAAGTTAAAGTTAGGAGCAATATTCACATCCCCTTTGTAATCTTGTGCCATCACCGAATAGAACATGTTCATGGCTTTACCCACTTCGGGGATTTTACGCAAATAACGACGACTAAACTTCTCACCACTTTTCAACATTTCATGGGTGGATAAGCGGATCACCTTTTTGGCCCCTTCAGACACAGGCATATACTGTTCGCCTTTCATTATTGCAAGTGCCAAGGGGTTAGCCTGACTCACAATATAATGATTAACACCATAAAGCCTAGCGAGCCTTTTGGCGGGTAAGTCGTCAGTGACCGCACCGTCTACCCAACGACGATCAGGTAAATGTGGCTGAGCCTCACCGTATACATTTTTCGCCATCAACATAACAGGGGGGTAAACCCCAGGTACTGCACAAGACGCCATAACTGCAGTGCGTATATAAACATTTGGCGAAGTAATGGCATTCATTAGTCTAGAAGACTGGTGTTCCTCAAAAGGAGCAATAGTGATGCTAATCATTCGCCCCGTTTTTTCATAGGCTTCCTGAAAAGTCATATCAGGAAGAATTGCCTCGAGCATTGTTTTTAAGGATGTTGAGTCAGATTGCTTACGGATCAGACTTTTAGGACGGCTATCTATCTCAGCTTGTCGCGGGTCCAAGTCTTTGTTGCCATACAATACCGCTGGCAATTCATCGTCAGAATAGGTACCAAGAATCGCTGCAGACACCGCCCCCGCGCTTGATCCAGAAATAACAGTAGGTAACACTTTATGTTCAAATAAAGTCTTAATAACACCACGATGAAAATGCCCGAGGGAGCCAGCACCACTTAACATCAAAGCGGATCGCCCAAAACAATGACTTGCGCGTTCAAAAAAATCCAGTTTGTCTTCCTTGGTGATTTCACTGGATTCGGGAATAGTAGAGATATGCTCGAGAGCACTGACTATTTCATCAACGTACTCTTCAATAAGTTGTTTAGTGCCAAATTTAGCCTTTTGATAGAGGATTGATTTACCCATGCCTCCTTGATTACCATGAATACCTTCATTAAGAGCAAATAACAAACCAACGTCATCTTGCTGACGTCTGAACTCTTTAAGGGCATCTATTCTGGTACGAATGTTCACATAATCGTAACTCTTCGACTCCTCTTTGCTTTTCCATGCTGCAAACCCCGATTTAGCGTCATGCTCAAGAGCGGCACTTTTCCAATCAGCATAACAGTTGGCACTGCGCATTTTTCGCTCTAAGCGGTTAAGAGATAAACCAGAGGTGATAGACAACATAAAGTCAGACTTCCGCAACAAAAAACTATTTTGAACATTATAATCAAAAAAATAAGCGGAACCATCAAGATGACTGATATATAGATACAAGCCAAAATGAGTGGGAATGCTTATTTGTTAACAATGACTGGGGGTAAAATAGCTTAGAAGTTTTAATTTATGCTAATAATTAATAAATACAGCAAGATTTACAAGCGGAATTAATGACTAACACCTTAATCTGGTGGACCATAGGACTTCAAGGATTTGGTAGTCAAATAAAAGCTAAGTAAGAATCATTCGCTGATCTAATTTCAGTAAAAAGCCCCAAGTCAGGAGCTTCTTATGTGTCAAGGAAAATGTGGGCAGTTAGACTATGCCAGAACCGCCATGGGATGTTTGTGGGCGCTGTTTTTTTAAATTTTGACGATATTCGGCTTTTCGATAGGTTTGCAAAGGATTGATGGCACCGCCAGAACGTAATCTGGCCATGGCCAAAATTGGAGTTACGTCCAAATGAAATGCTGCTTTGAGTGTGTTACTGGCCATTAAGGCGTCGTTACTTTGTTGATAAGTATACAAGGCTTCACGATCGACCAGTTTGGCTTGAATAAATGAGCGTTGCACCGATTCGGCTGAGTTCATCAAACTTTCAATTGGGTCGGTAACGTTATGGGACTGATCCAGCATATAGGCAGGGTTAAACCCTTCCGCGCCTCGATATTCGGCATCAACCAGCTCGTTAAAAATTAAAAATTGCTGATAGGGATTAATTGAGCCGCTATCGAGATCATCATCGCCATATTTACTGTCGTTAAAATGGAAACCTGCCAGTTTTTTGAACTGGATCAAACGCGACACGATCATCTCAATATTCACGTTGGGTGCATGGTGGCCCAAATCCACTAATGATTTTGCTTTGTCACCCAATTCCATTGCACACAACACATTGGTGCCCCAATCCTGAATGACAGTCGAGTAAAATGCCGGTTCAAACATTTTATGTTCAATAAACATCTGCCAGTCGTTAGGCAAAGCATTGTAAATAATTTTTGTTGAATCCAGATAGCGTTCTAAAGCGCGGCTAAAATGCTGTTGCCCTGGATGGTTGCTGCCATCGCCGACCCATACGGTTAATGCTTTGCTACCCAGTGCCTTACCGTATTCAATGCAATCTAGATTATGCTGAATAGCTTGCTCGCGCGTTTTTTGCTCGGTGTGAGTCAGACTGCCAAACTTGTAGCTATGCTGGTGCTGTGCTTGGTCCTGAAAGGTATTGGAGTTAACAGCATCAAAATGCAATCCAAGTGTTTGGGCTTGTTCACGCAAAGCCGGCATATCATCAACCACATCCCAGGGAAAATGGGGGGATACTGCAGAGGTACATTGAACTAACCTATTAATCACCGCGCAGTCTTCGAGTTTTTCGTAAATATTGCGCGGTTCGGCCAGACCTGGAAAACGCGCAAATCGCGTTCCGCCTGTGCCCACGCCCCAACTTGGCAGTGCAATACAAAAGTCGCTGGCGTGTGCCACTATGTCTTCAATATCAATATTAAGTTGTGAAAATTTTTCACCTAAGTATTGGTAATCCAGTTGCAATTGTTTTTCGCATTGCTGGTTACAGTCATCAATAAAATCATGATTCAAAAGATTGTTCACTTTGATTCCTTCAAATAAATTAGCGTAAAAAGGCTTCGTGTAAGCCACCATCGACACTGATAATTTGGCCAGTGGTTTTACTGAGCTGGCCGGATATTAGTAGATAAGCCGCTTCGGCTTGATCTTCTGGGGTAATAGGCTGACGAGTTAAGGTTCGCTGGGCATAAAACTCTGCCAATTTAGTGCGTAAGTCATCGTCGTTGTCTTGTTGTGTAAAAGGGACGGCGTATTTTTTCAATGAAGCAATCACTCTGTCCCGGGGGAACATAGTGCTACCTTTAACGACAGTCGCTGGGGCAAGTCCATTAACGTTCACCAAAGGTGCCAATTCCACAGCCAATTCACGCACTAGATGATTGGCGGCGGATTTACTAGTGTCATAGGCCATCGACCCTTTTTTAGCGACAACCCCGTTGACGCTAGTGGTTAAAACCAAAGCACCGGGTAGCTTTTGTTTGCCCCACACTTTTGCAGCTTCGGTGGCAACGATATAGCCACCTTTTACATTGACTGAAAAGCTGACATCAAACATGTCATCATCATCCATACCATTTTGCCCGGGAGCTAAGAATACTCCAGCGGTGACTATGACCTTGTCTACACCACCGTAGGCCAATATAACCTGATCGAGCATGGCTTTTACGCTTTCACGCTTAGTAATATCAACCGATAAGCCGATAGCAGGACCACAACCGGAAATGTCTGTTCCTGCAACACCAACGCCAAGACCATACTTACTTTGCAATTCATCAGCGCTACGTTTAGCAGCATCGGCGCGTAGATCAGCACAAACCACGTGCGCCCCTTCTTTAGCTACTCTGTGAGCGGTGGCTTTACCAATACCATCACCGGAACCAATAATAATAACAACATCACGTGCTAGGGGTTTTTCCGCCGGCATTCTTTGTAACTTAGCTTCTTCCAATGCCCAATACTCAATATCAAAGGCTTCCTGAATTGGTAATGCGGTATACTCACTGACGGCTTCTGCACCGCGCATGACTTCAATCGCACAGTTATAAAATTCGGTAGTAACCCGGGATTCACTTTTATTTTTCCCCCAGCCAATTATACCCACGCCAGGTATGAGTACAACGGTTGGACTTGGGTCGCGCATAGGGGGCGAATCATGGTGTTTGCATTGATTGTAATAGGCAGTGTAATCAAGACGATACTGCTCCAGACCTTGCTCAAAAATGCTGATAAGGCTGTCTAGATCACCACTTTGTGGATCCCAATCTAGATACAATGGTTTGATTTTGGTGCGTAAAAAATGATCAGGACAAGAGGTACCTAATTCGGCCAGTCGCGGCGCATCAACACTATTTACAAAACCTAAAGTATTGTCATCCGTTTGCACAGTACCAATAAACTTGGCTTTGTTTGAAAGCAAACCTCTGGCGACCGGCAAAAATTGGGTTAACAATTCATTGCGTTCATTACAGCGCAAGCTTTGGTACTTGGCACCGCCAAAGGTGTTGTCGCCTTTGTCGTGTTTTTCAATAAATTGACTGGCTTTTTCGATAACCCAAAGTGAGGTTTCATAGCAGGCTTTGCTCTCTTCTTCCCAGTTTGTATGACCATGTTGACCAAGCAATATACCTTTAATATTCGGATTTTTGTCGTATACCTCGGCGCATAATTTTGCGGCTTCCCAGCCAGGACGCATCCACGGCACATAAGCTAACGCACCATCCCATACCTCTTGAGTCAAGCGTTCCTGATCTTTACAAGATGCAATCGAAATCACTGAATTCGGGTGTAAATGGTCGACATGCTTATTGTGGATCATCGAATGTAAGGGGGTATCGATAGATGAAGCCCGTGGATTTAAACAAAACACACAATGTGGAAAGAGGCCAACAACGGCATCTTCGCCACTGGACTTGTAACCGACCTCGGGCATTTTCTGATAAACCTTATCCAGCGCCTGCAATTTGTCTTCATATAAAGACGCAAAATTTTCCCGGGTTGCGGTACGCAGGTCACCACCTGAGCCTTTCACCCAAAGAACTTCGACCATTTCGCCAGTAAGCGGATCTTTCTCTTGTAATTTAGCTGAGGTATTGCCGCCACCAGTATTGGTGATGCGCTGATCCGATCCGAGTAGATTGGAACGATAAACTAAGTTATCCACTGGGCCGAGTTTATCGGCCACTTCATCAGACCATAAATAGTCTACGTGGCGAAATTCTTTTTTCGGATCCTGCATTATCTTTATCCCAACAGTAGCGAGGTTCAAATTAGCAACCAATTATAATCACAATACAATCATTATCAATCATTATATTGTCAATATCGAATGGTTATGCTCTAATTATGTCATATTATGTTAATATTTTGCGCATCTTGGATGATTGATTTAGTATTGAACAACCAAAATTTTCAAAGGCAATCATATGCATAAGTCACAACGTCATCATTTGATTCTGGATTTGCTCGATGAGCGACACCTGATTACAGTGCAAGAACTGACAGATGAGTTATCAGCTTCGGAGGCCACTATTCGCCGAGATTTGGTGGAGTTGGCTGAAGAACATAAATTGAAAAAAATTCATGGTGGTGCTGAGCGATTAGATCCCCATAAAAAACGTAAGCTTATGCATCTTGAAGGTAGTGCGTTTCTGGTAGACAAGGAACGCATGACTCGTGAGAAACAACTGATTGCGCGCAAGGCCGTTGAGCTATGTGAAGACGGTGAGTCCATTATCATCAATGGTGGCAGTTCGACCTATATGATGGCCGAATATTTGGCTAAACGGGAATTAAATATCTTGACCAACTCATTTCCATTAGCGCTGGAATTGCTCGAAACAAGCGACAATCGCATCACTCTACCGGGTGGCGAATTGTATCGTAAGCAAAAGTTAATTTTGAGTGCTTTTGAGCATGACACCATCAAACATTATCACGGAACCAAGATGTTTATGGGTACGCCAGGTATAGGCGACTATGGCGTGATGGAATCTGATCCGCTGTTAATCAGTGCCGAACAGAAACTGATGCGTCAAGTTGATCAACTAATAGTACTAGCGGATTCAAGCAAGCTGGGTAAGCGTTCCAATTTTATTCTGTGCCCTTTAGAAGAAGTTGATGTGTTAATTACGGATAGTGGTGTGGATGAAAAGTATCTACGTTTGTTCGCCGAACATGGTGTGCAGACAATCATTGTGGATGCTAACAAAAATTAGGGCCTGTTGACCGTTCGAACCTGGATATTGTTCATTGCTAGCATGCTCTAATAACAAAAAAATAATAACCATGAGGTGTAAGTAGTATGGGGAACCAAGAGTTTGAACGTACGCCGGTAACAGCGAACAGGTTACAACCTGCCCGTCATTTTGCCGCCAGCTATGCAGGTGAACATGTGGCCGGAACTGAGTTTGTTATTGGCGCGATGTTCGTCACATGGGGGGTCGGTACCAGTGATATCCTCATAGGATTATTACTGGGCAATTTATTGGCGGTGTTAACTTGGGCCTTAGTTTGCGCTCCCATTGCCGTTAATACTCGCTTAACCTTGTACGCTTATCTGGAGAAAATTGCCGGTCCCGGCACCATTAAACTCTACTCAGTGGTCAACGGTGCGTTGTTTTGCGTGCTGGCGGGGACCATGATTACCGTGTCTGCTTCGGCAGTGCGTATCTTGTTCGATATTCCTGTACAGGTAAATTGGTACCCTACTAGCCCGGGGTTTGTGGTAGTGGCATTAATTGTAGGTGCTGTGGTGGTTGCCATTGCAGCTAAAGGTTTCAAGCGGGTTGCTCAGTTTGCTGAAGTATGCGCTCCTTGGATGATTTTAATGTTTTTTGCTGGTGCATTAGCGTTGATGCCTTTGTTGGCCAGCATGACACCGGGTGTGGATTCAATTAGTAGTTTTTCCGACTTTAAAACAGTTGCCGATCAACATATCTGGATTGCCAGCGAAGGCGAATTAGGTTTTTGGCATGTAGCAGCATTTGCTTGGGTATGTAATTTTGCCATGCATGGCGGCTTGTCAGATATGACAGTATTGCGTTTTGCACGCCGAGCTAACTATGGCTATTTTTCTGCATTGGGTATGTTTATCGGTCATTTCGCCGCTTGGATTTGTGCCGGAGTAATGGGTGCCGGAGCGGCCATATTGCTGAAAACCTCGGTATCGGCACTGGATGCTGGTGAAGTGGCATTTCAGGCCCTAGGTGCGGCAGGTATTATTGCTGTCATTATTGCGGGTTGGACTACCTCCAATCCGACTATTTATCGTGCCGGATTAGCCTTTCAATCGTTAAACCCTAAATGGGACAGAGTCAAAGTCACTATAATCACTGGTGTGGTGACCACAATTATTGCCTGCTTCCCTTTTGTGTTTTCCAAGTTGATGGATTTTGTCAGCATTATGGGGCTCATTGTCGCACCAATAGGGGCAGTCATAGTGACAGAGCACTGGTTATTCCCTCGTTTTGGCCTAACCCGTTATTGGTCTAGTTATGCTCAGCAAAATTCCAATTGGGCTGCGATAATCGCCTGGGGTGGCGCTTTAATTGTTGCCATTGCAAGTTATGCTGTGGGTGTGCATCAATTTTTTCTAGTTATTCCTAGTTGGCTAGCCGCTACTGTGATTTATCTGTTATTGGCAAAAGTGTTGGGAGCTAACAAAGCCTATCCTAGCGAGCAAAAAGAGGAGGCAACACAACAACAGCAACGCGAATCTGCTGAAGTCGCCTTTTTAACAAGTCTAGATAGTGAATCGTCGACGTCTGACATAACCATCAAGCGCAGTTCTGCTAAATGGTTAAAATGGATAGCTTTGGCTTGTTTGTTATTGTGTATTGGCTTAGCCATCACTTGTACTCAAGGCACGATATCGTTACCAGTATTCCAGTCCCTATTGATCTGGCCCAGTTTGCTTTACTTTGTAACGGCAACGTTTTGCGCTATCGGCGAAGATAACCAAGAATCGCTTAAATCTACTGGTGTTGCGACAAGCCATGATTAATCAGGAAGAACACTGCCTCATTATTGATATTGGCAAAACTAACATTAAAACGGTGTTGCTAGATGATAAAGGCGACATCGTTTGTTCCGATAAGTTATCCAATATTACTCAGTGTAATAGTGACTATCCCTTTTTTGATATCCAACAGACATGGCAATGGCTACTGCAGAGTATCCGCAAAGCAAATGATATTGCACCAATTAAGGCTATCAACGTTAGTACGCATGGCGCTTGCGCCGTGTTATTGCAACAGAATGGCGAATTGGCTCTGCCAGTGTTGGATTACGAAACCCCGATTCCGGAAATTGTTAGTCAGGAATATGACAAAATCCGACCAAGTTTTAGCGAAACGTTTTCACCCAAGTTACCTGCAGGACTGAACTTAGGCCGACAGTTGTATTGGATGCAGCAACAATATCCGGCGGAGTTTGCCAACAGTGAAACCTTGTTAATGTACCCACAGTATTGGGTATGGCGCCTGACGGGTGAAGCCTATACCGAAGTATCTTCGTTAGGCTGCCATACGGATCTTTGGCTACCAGAAAAGCAGTGTTATTCACCATTAATAGATAGGTTAGCATTAACTGCAAAAATGCCACCTATTCAAGCGGCATTTGAAGTTGCTGGGCATCCGAAACAGGATGTCTGTAATACGACCAGTTTATCACCAGATTGTCGGGTATATACTGGTGCTCATGATTCCAATGCTGGATTTGCTCGCTATTTATACGCGATGCCAAAATCGGATATTACCGTAATTTCTACCGGCACATGGATTATATGCATGAGCGCAGCACAGGAATTGAAAAAACTCGATGAAAATCACGATACCTTAGCCAATGTAAGTGTCGTTGGACAATGTTTACCTTGTGCGCGTTTTATGGGAGGTAGAGAATTTGAAAAAATCTGCGAGTTAACCCGTACTGAAATTGATGCTGTATACAGTGCCGATGACTTGCAGACGGTTATCTATAATAAGGTGTTTGCGTTACCCAGTTTCAGCGCAATTGGTGGGCCATTTTTGGGTCATATGGGGCAACTTAATGCGATCCCTGCCAACGGCAAGGCTTTAGCAACGCTTTATCTAGCCTTAATGATTGATTATGAATTGGACTTGCTGGGGAGTAAGGGAGATCTTGTATTGGGCAGCTCTGCCACAAAAAATCCATTTCTTTGTTCATTGTTGGCGCAAATGCGTCCTCATCAGCAAGTGTTATTGTCAGGTGATGAGGCAACTACAATTAAAGGAGCATGGTGCCTCACGCGTTGGAACAGGCCTGTAGAAAAATCATTGCAGGAATTTGCTTTTGCCGAGGCTACCAATTTAAAAGGTTTAAAGGCTTATCGACAATGTTGGCGTGACAAAGTCAAAAAGCTCATCTTATAAGGCTTAGTCTCCCACGCCGCTAGTTAAGAAAATATCGAAAAATAGTCACAATTTACTTTTAAAACACAATCAAGCACCATTTTTATCATAACTAAACATTATTTCGAGTCCCCTCCTCCACCAAAACCAGATGACTGATTTTGAGCGATTTATAAAAACCCACAAAAATTAATCCTATAAATGGCGTTTTCAATGCTAAAAAAGGCACAACTTGTTAAATTAACTCGAAAAAATTTAACAATTTTGATTTATGTTTGACATATAATGCGCATTTGTGATTAAATTTTATCAAATGGAGTCTATTGCAATCACTTTGTGAAATTTTATTTGATTGCGAGTTGGATTCTTAATATCAGAAAGTACCCTTATAAGTACTAATTACATACAACACGAATCTAAAACATCAATGAGATACTTAAAATGAAAACAGCTAACGGAATACCAAAGAAAACTAAAGTTTGCTGTGCTGTTGCAGCACTGTTGAGTCCATTGTGGGGCGCCACCACCTTACAAGCACAAGACGCCTCACAACAACAAGAATCTAATAATGAAGTTGAGGTCATTGAGGTAAAAGGCATTTACAAACAAAGCTTGCAAAATGCATTGGAAAACAAACGAAATGCAGACTCTATTGTTGATGGTATTTCCGCGGACAGTATGGGTGCCTTTCCTGATTTGAACTTGGGTGAATCGTTACAACGCATAACGGGTGTGCAAATCAATCGTAGTAATTCTAACCCTAGCGATAGTCCACGGGATGCCAGTATCAATTTACGCGGATTGCCAGACGACTTCTCACGCACGCTTATCAATGGTTTACCCTTCGCTGATCCTGTCGATTACGGCGGAACTTCATTTGGCGCATTCCAATCGGATTTGTTTAGTGGTCTTGAAGTGGTCAAATCACCAACGGCGATTATGCCAGAAGGTGGGCTAAGTGGCATTATCAACCTCAAAACTGCACGTCCACTTGATTTAGCCGATGACTCAATGACACTCAGCGTTAAAGGAATATATGAAAGTTTAACTGAAGCGGTTTCCCCAGCAATGGCATTTTCTGCCAATAAACATTTCTTGGACGACAGGCTTGGTGTGTCAATTTCCCTTGTTTCCTCAAAAGATAATTATCGTCGTGATACAACTTTAGTGACCCGATATTCTGAATTACCCGATGGTGAAGGTGGTACGGTTACAATGGCCGATGGTGGTAAGGTTTACTATCCAGGCCAAATGCGTCAGATTGTGTCCAGTTATGACGGTAACAACCTTGGCCTATCAACCGCCATTCAGTATAAAATTAATGATAATACAGAAACCAATCTCTCCCTTTTGTATGCCGATAGAGATTTAGATCGCCCATTTGATTTATGGGTGGTATCAAACCAAGGTTCAACGACTCAAGTAGAAGCACTGTCCAGTCCTATATTTGCCGGAAACAATGCAGCAGGTAACCCTGAATATGTCGTCACAGACGTTAATCTGACTCACGTGGATGCTACTCAAGGGCCACGACCTGGCTCTATGAAAGATGATATGTTAAATGTCAATTGGGATCTTAAATGGAGCAAAGACGAGTGGACGGTTAAAGGTGCTCTAGGCCATTCAGAAGGCAGTAATATCACTAGAACAGTACAATATGACTATCGCTACGGCGGAGAAAATGGACTCATTGCCCAAATTTCTAGTGGAGGTGCGGACTGGAAGGGTTATTCGGTAGATATTACCAATGCCCAAGGTGCCAATTTTGAAGATGTGAATACCTTAGAGAATACCAGTGGTGACTATGTACTTAGTCCTCCCTACGTCTTGGAAGCGCCTTCAAATATCGGTGGCTACAATCGGCTTATCATTGCTGACACTGATACTGTAATTGAAACAGATATGGATGTTGCCAATATTCATATTGAACGCTATTTGGACATGGGAGCATTAAGTGGATTCGAACTAGGCTCTCTTTATACTTCCTCTACTGAAGACTCTTCTCGGCAGCGTCACACGGCTATTGGTTTGCAAAACCTTTCAACAGATTTCATCAATAATGACTTTGTAAATGACGTTCACTTTTTAGATGGCGCGGGTTTTATGGGCGGCAACGTTAATAGCTTAAATAACTGGACATCTTTAGATGGCAATCTTATCGCACAAAGATTACAACCTGTTGTTGTGCCTGACGGCTACATGCTTGGTACTGCTGGCTGGACAATCAATCCATATGACGGCGGTATGCTTAATGGTACTTATACTGCAGATACCGATATCTTTTCCTTGTATGGAAAACTGAATTTTGATGGATCATTTGGAGATATTCCTTACCGCGCGAATATAGGTGTTCGCTATGTTGATTCCAGTATTGAGCTGTTATCGATGCGCAATAATGAAGGTTCCATTGAATACGTAACGACCAACAATGATTACGACAATGTATTACCGTCAGCCAATATCACCTTAAATTTAACAGAAGATGTAATATTACGCGGAGCATACAGTAAAACTATTGTGCGACCGTTAAATCGTGATAATACACCGGCTCAGAGTATTTCTGTATCGACTGACACAACTGATCCAAACCCTATTAAAGCCACACTAGGAAGTAACAACTTAGAGCCCTATAGCGCTAACTCATATGATTTATCACTTGAATGGTACAATCGCCCAGGAGGAGCAGTAACCGTCGCATTGTTTAAGAAAGATATAGAAGGATTCATTGCATCAACAACCTTGTGTCCTAATGATGGTGGCGATTTACCATTTGGCAATTTAACCGGGGCTGGCGTAACTAATAGTGAGGGTGTCTTTGATTGTTTCACTAGCGAAGGGCAAGGCATTATTGTTACTCAAGCCAGAAATACGCCTGATACCATTGCAATTACAGGTCTTGAATTCTCCATTCAGCAAAACCTAGATTTTCTACCCGGTTTTTGGAGTGGATTCGGTGGATTATTTAATTACACCATAATCGATATTGATGGTGAAATAAATGGCAATGAAGCAGCGCTAACAGGTGTTTCAGAGAAAAATTATAATGCTGTCGCGTTTTATGAAAATGATGATTTTTCGGTGCGTTTAGCTTATAACTGGCGGGATGAATATCAGCTTGCTGCTGGTGGTACCTTCTCCGGTGCAGCACGTTCTGTTGATGCTAGGGGGCAGCTAGATTCTTCGGCATCGTACAATATCAATGAAAACTTAGTCTTGAGTTTCGAGGCGTTCAATTTGACAGATGAACCATTGATTGAGTTTGAAGGTAACTTAAATCGTCAACGTCGAGTAGATTATGATGGCAAAACCTTTATAGTCGGAGCTCGTTATAACTTTTAATATTCCCTAGCAGCGTTTAGATGCCAGTGGCCATAAGCTACTGGCATTTTTATGTTATTCAAACTGAAATACTTTACTGTTTGAGCCAAGTAGTAAATTCACTAACTCAACAATTCCATTTAGATAAAAGCATTTAAGAAGAACTAATTATGAAAAATCGAAATGTATTATTTTCTGTCGCAATATCACTTTTTTGTGGCATACAGAGCAGTCAAGCCTCAACTATGCCGTCGGGCTTAACCATTGAATACATTCGCGATACTAATAATGTCGAAATAGCAGATCCGCGTCCAGAGTTTAGTTGGCATGTGCCACAGCAAGCGGTTAATCAAAGCGCTTACCAGCTATTGGTGGCCTCAAGTAAACAGAACATTGAAGAAAATATTGGTGATATTTGGGATAGTCACAAAGTCAATTCATCTTCGAGTATCAACATCGAACATGATGGCGTCGCGTTAAGCAAAAATTCACGCTATTTTTGGAAAGTAAGGATATGGGACAAGTTGAACCAACCCAGCAACTATTCGCAGATCCAATCTTTCAAAACCGGTAGTTTTGACGGCTACCTCTCTACAGCCAATAGCATCGAAACCGAGCAAATTCGTCCTCAACATTTTACCCAATTGTCCAGTGGACATTACCTTATTGATTTTGGTAAAGATGCATTTGGTACATTAGAGCTAACCTACCACGCAACCTCAAAAGAAACGCTGATCATCCATGTAGGCGAAAAACTTAAACAAGGTCGGGTAGACACTAACCCTGGCGGTACCATTCGTTATCAGAAAGTGAAATTAAGGGTTACCCCAAAACAAACGCACTATATTTTGCAACTGCCCGCTGACGAGCGAAACACCAATGAACACGGCGTACCAGTCCCTAACTCAGCCGGAGTAATCATCCCCTTTCGTTATGCGGAAATTGAAAATGCCAAGCAAAACATTACCGCTAAAAATGTGACCCAACGGGCGATATTCCATTATTTTGAAGATGACCAAAGTCTATTTAGCAGTTCCGATGCAGTGCTTAATGCAGTTTGGGATATCAGCAAATACAGTATGAAAGCCACATCAACATTTGGCGTTTACGTGGATGGCGACAGAGAGCGTATTCCTTATGAAGCCGATGCCTACATTAATCAGCTAAGCCATTATAACGTTGACGCTGAGTATGCAATGGGCAAACAAACCATTGAATACTTTATGCAAAACCCAACCTGGCCAACTGAGTGGTTGTTACATACCGCTTTGATTATCTATCAGGATTATTACCATAGCGGTGATACCGAACTTATCGCTGCTTACTATGATAAGTTAAAACATAAAACCCTGATTGAACTTAGCCGTGCCGACGGTTTAATTACCTCCGAATCCCCATTGGTAACCGATCAATTTATGCAAAAGCTTGGATTTAAAGATCCAACCAGAAGATTAAAAGACATTGTCGATTGGCCTCCCGGTCAGAAAGACACTAAGTGGCAATTGGCCACCGAAGCGGGTGAGCGGGATGGTTACGACCTCGTGCCAGTCAATACAGTGGTGAACAGTTTTTTCTATCAGAATATGCTGATTATGGCCGAGTTGGCAACGGTTCTGGGCAAAAATGACGATGCAAAACAATTCAGCCAATTAGCCAATCAAGTCAAACAATCCGTTAACGAAAAACTATTTGATAAAACCAGAGGGGTTTATCTAGATGGTGAAGGTTCGACTCATGCTTCGCTACACGCCAATATGATGCCTCTGGCATTTGGCATGGTGCCTGAAGAATATATTCCTAGTGTAGTGGCATTTATCAAGTCACGGGGAATGGCCTGCAGTGTCTACGGCGCCCAGTACTTATTAGAAGGCTTATATAAAGCCGGAGAAGGGCAATACGGCTTAGATCTGATGCGGGCGACACATGATCGCAGTTGGTACAATATGATTAAAGTGGGCTCTACCATCACTATGGAAGCCTGGGATATGAAATATAAACCCAATTCAGATTGGAACCATGCTTGGGGAGCCGCACCGGCTAACATCGTTGGGCGTTACCTTTGGGGGATACAACCAAAAACCCCAGGCTTTACCAACATTATCATTCGACCACAGATGGCTGACCTAAAGCACAGTGAGATTGTAGTGCCGACTTTGTCAGGAAAAATAAGCGGAAGCTATCAACTTCAAGCATCAGGTAGCCAAAAATTTTCATTCATAATTCCTGCCAATACCACTGCGGAATTTATCTTCAATGAGTTAAGTAAACGCAGCATTACTTTAAACGATGAAAAAGTTAAAGGGAAAAATGCTATAATATTGCTTCCAGGAGCCAACGAAATTTTTATAGATTAAAGAGTTCAGATCCTATGCCGGTGTCAAATAATTTCACCGGCATAGAACTCACTTTAAACATTTTACCCAAACGTCATTGTCTCAGTGCGATGACCTTGGGCGGTCTTTGAGCTGCTGGAATTATAAACCAACTAGATTGTGCAAATGTGAAATGGCAAGTTTTACGCACTATTTTTCACTGTCATATAAAATTTTGAAATTTTGGTCAACGCCAATCATTTGTGTTGGTGTAATTTCATCAGGTACAAATGGCAACCCAATGGAACTTGCAGCATCTTGCAACATCATAAATTCAACTTTTCTCAATGCAACTGAGCAGGCATTAAAGTCTTTTCGGTGATTGCTAAAGCGTTCTGGTTTGCCAAGATAGACGATAAGAAGTGCCATAGGTTTTCCATCAATATCACTCTTGCGTCTGAAATTCAGACGCTCATAAAACGGGCCTCTACATTCGACGAGCGTGCCGTCGCGACTCAAGAAATCATAGGTTTTATTCGATTTATTATGACGCCTTCCAAATTTTGCCATATCTATCATTTGCGATAACTGTTGCTTCTTATCATCCAGTGACAAGGGTAGTTTTGGGATCGGCTTTCGAATCGGAATCCCCCTATCCTCTCGTATAAAGGTTGGTACACCACATTTACTCTCTAAAATGCCGTTCTTAACCAGACTTTTTTATTCATTTTCCACAGCCTTATAGAGGGAATATTTAGACTCAACAGTCCCCTTATTTGTGCGGCATCGATACACTGAACCTTCGTCCTTATTAAACCTTAGCAATTCATAATTGTAGTGCTGTAGTTTTGTCCATTCATACATCGCAATGGAATAACTAAACTTTGGTGTTTCTTGCATAAATTCTGGCGACACAAACGCAACACTTAACATATTCCCGTTTCGCGACATACTGTTGAACCACTTGCCATTTGGTATCACCGGTAGATCAGCATAAGAATAGGACACTTGAAAGTCTCTACCGAAGGGGTCGATCAGTTTAGAATCGTCTATCAAAGGCTTCTGAGATTCCAGACAAGAAGTAAGCAAAAACGTAGCAGCTATAGGTAAAATTTTTACTGTGTCTTTTAAATTTAGCATGATGATTCCATTGCGTTAAGCTGAACCTAAATATTAATAAAGAGCCACCTAAATTACCCTGCGGGTATTTTATCGACAATAATACTCCAACTTAATCTCTTCAATAGTGGTTGAATTTACTAAGCTTGGATTAACGATCTGACATGTAGCCTAGATTTGCACTGATAGAGGGGCATGCGTTATGTATTATAGAAATCTTCAATTATTTGGCTGTTATTAGAACCGTCAAATTAGGTTTGCCTTGACTCAAAAAGATCTAACGTTAACTTTAGGCAATGGCAATTTACATTTAAGTTAGCGTTGATGCTAATCTTTTCAATCGAATTGAGGGAATGGTGTGGTATCTAGACTTAACAGCAGTGAACAAGAAAAGATAGCGTTGGAGCATCAGGCTGCAAAATTATTTATGCGTTGGTATGAGCAACAAACAGGTAAACCAATTCGCCACCTTTGGCATAATCGCCCTACCAAACCCGATGTATCTTGTCGTTTTGAAGGTGAACGCCTAGATTTAGAAGTGGCACACCTATATGGCAGTGAACAAGAAGCCATGCAAATATTACAGCGGGAACTAAGCGATAAAACCCGTCAAGAACTACAGGAACTAGAAAAGAACACCGCCCCTGAATCACGATTGTTAACTGCCCTAAATCGTATTTTATTTAATAAATCGTTAAAGCAATATAAAACGAAACGCGTTTGGCTAGTGATCCGTAATGCTCACCCTGCTTGGAGTAAAACACAGATCCAAGCTCTGCAACATTGCATCACTGTGCCCTCTTCTCACCCTTTTGAAGAAATTTGGATAGTAGGTGACTGGGAAGGCAAAAGTGGCATAGTACAGCTCTACCCATAAAGTGGATATTAATCGCCGCTGCCACTTGCTCTTTATTAAGTGAAAATAACTCGTGTTGCTATTAATAAAAGTGGATGATTTTTGATTCGATGCAAAGTTAACCAGCTGCTAGGAATTAACAGACTTTTGTTATCACCTCAATCAACGCCTGCATATCATCTTCATCATTGTAAATATGCGGCGAAATACGGATCCCTAAACTTCGCACATCTACTGCAATATCTGCTGTTTTTAAGGCTTTCAGTACCGCGTCTTGGGCATCTGCAAACTGCAATATTGCGGTACCACTGCATTTATTGCCCTCTTTAGGTGACACCATTTGTGTGCCAAACGCTTTATGCAACATGGCTAAAAGCTTTAAATTATGCTGTCTGGCCAGACCTTGAGGTAGTTGATTCGCATAGTTGATACTATGGGCTGCCAAGATAAATGGCGCCACTGAGGGCGTTCCTCCCCAAAAGCGCAATGCTCCGTGATGGTAGCGAAAATGATGAATATCAAATTCAAAGGGATCCTCATGGGAAAACCATCCTACATCTTTTGGCTCACAATCTGCTATTTGATTGGGGTGTACCCATAAATAGGCCGCGCCAGGACCAGAACACAACCATTTTACCGATGAACCTATCATAAAGTCGGCGGCGGTTTTCGAAAGATCTAGAGGGACAACCCCCGCTGATTGCGCTACATCCACTAGAGTTAAAATGCCTTGCTGTTTAGCCTTTGCCACTATGGATTTTACAGGCGCCTGTTGCCCTGAATTTGAATATACTTGGCTAATAAACACTAAATCTAGGTCTTCCTTTAAATAGCTGTTCCACACATCTACACAACTGATATCTAACTGTTTAGGAATAAAAACAATCTCACATTCAGGTAATGCATGACGCAATGCAAACCCCATACTTGGAAAATCCAATTCACTCATCAACAACTTTGCCGATGGTTTAGTTAATCTAGGAAGTGACATTACCAACTTACACAGCGCACTGGATAAATTCACTTGCGGACAAAAGTTTTCTGGCCGATGGTTAAAGAGCTGTCCCAATGCGGACTGAAAGCTTGAAATACTTCCTAGCCAATGTTGCCAAGGCTCAGTACTTTGGTGTTCCCATGGACTAAAAAATGCCTTGCTAAAAGCCTGTTGCGCACTTTTTAACGGACGTCCCACCGAGTGACTTAACAAATAACTGCCTTTTTCAGGCAGGCAGAAGTCGTCCTTAACGTTTTGAGTCGCTAAATCAACTGTCATTTAAGGCTAGCCTTAAGTCTATTAAGATCATCAAAACGGGTCAGAATATCACTGCGTTGATTTGCCATACGTTTATCTTTGAGTTTTTCTAATCCACTTAGCAAAGATGCCAATGGAGGACCACTTGCAGTGACGGAATTTAAGTGAGTTTGCGAAAGATCACTGGATGGCTCAGTAATATACTTATTAACCAATTGTTCATGGTGCTGATTCGCGGTTTCACCGTGCAAGGCACAAGCTAGTAGGAATTGCTCTAAATTAGACTGATACCAGTGGTGATCGGCAAAGTTTTTAGCATTAAGAAAGTCGTTCATTATGCTTTCTCGTCGCATACAGTCCCGCAATAAAGATTGATCTTCAGGCATCATGTAAAGAAACTTATCAACTAAAAGTTGAGAATAATTAGGATCATTGGCCATACACAGACCTAACTGCATATCGATAACATTGATCCCAGCAAAATCGCCGGCATTGGCGCCTCGAAAAATCTGAGAGCCAACTCGATAAGGTTTATAGTAAGGTCGCACGCAATAGAAAAAACGCGTGGCATCTAAACGTTCAAACAAGATTGCATTCGAATCTATTACTTCTTGTAATGCCTTTTGACATGCCACCAGCAAATCGAAACAAATTGGATGAGAGATCCCCAAGGGCTGGATTTTTAACAGCGCATCAGCGGCGCGTTTATAGGCCAATATCCCTCGGGTATTATAATCCACAAAAAGCTTTTCATCTTCTAAACTGGTAAAGCGTTTATAAATACCATTTTGAGCGCTGTTGTGGGTGGTCAAATGGGCTGTTGCAAAACGTGGTGTCACTCCTATTGAGGCACCAATATGCATGGCTAGTGCAGATGCCTCAACCAAAGGCGAGTGAGTCTCGCGACTCGGTTCGGTAATTTCGTGTCTACGACACGCTGCCATATACAGGCCTACATTACCTAAAAGATCAAAAGCACTGTCGAATCCCTGATCGGTATTACCCTCAGCCAATAGCTCTATTATTAATTCGCGCCCTTGCCGCTGCAGCGCCTCTTTAATGTCATCACCCAAACCTGCAACATTAGACTTGTCTTCTTGCTGGAAATACAAGGCTTCCAAATCATCATTAAGTTGCACAAAATCGCTACGGATCCAGCTATCGAAAGCCAGTGTTTTTGGCGTCAGTAATTTCATGTTTTCCCATTTGTAATATTTGCTCCCAGTTCTAGTTACTTCAACAGTGGGAAGAGTCAAATATGTTGCCAACCATTGTAAAAATAAGCAAATTAACTGCAGCGATAACAAAGAAGATTTTTTATAGAAACGTAAATTATGAATTACGGGACATTGGTCGCAGTGATAAAGTATGATAAATCAGATGTGACTCTATGCAGTTCGAAGAGAATCAAAGCGAATTTTAAACGTTATAAAATAATGATGGTTAACCACTCAATCACTAAAATAACGCCAACTGTTTAAGTAATAATCCAGCACTACAGGCTTATCAATTTGGTTAATGTCAACCGCGATTTCTTGAATGTCTTTTGCAAAAACAAACATAGATGGCAGTGTTTCTGGGCTTAAAAAAAGGCTGTGTTCTAAGGGCCGTTTAGGTACTAGGCTTATGGGTTTCAGGCCACTTAATACAAATCCCCAGTCTCCAAAAGACGGTACATTAGTGTGATAGGGATAGGTATAATCAAAACCGGCTGCGGCTATGGTTTTTGCAATACTCCAAAATGCAGGTTTAACAAAAAACGGGCTAGTCGCTTGGGTCACCATTAGGCCATCTGAGGTTAAGTTTTCTCTGGCTAAGCGGTAGTATTGTTTACTGTATAAACGCGACAGTGCAACGCTGTTCGGATCAGGTAAATCGTTAATGATAAGATCATAAGGTTGTTGATTTTTCTCGAGATATACGAAGGCATCAGCAATCACAACCTGTACTTTTTTATTCGCTAGACTGGCTAAGTTTATGTCAACTAAATGTGCATTATTTTTTGCTAATTCGGTCATTCTAGAATCTAGGTCAACCAAGACTATTTCTTGAATTTCAGGGTACTTGAGCAACTCTCTTACCGCTAAACCGTCTCCTGCGCCTAACACCAATACACGTTTGATGAGTTTACCGGCGTAAGTCATGGGCACCATCACTAATGATTCATGGTAACGGTACTCATCTACAGATGAAAACTGTAAGACACCATTTAAGTACAGTCTCAGATCGTCTTTGCTTTTAGTCAGAGTTATTTTTTGATAAGGGGTTTGTTCACTATGCACAATACGCCCGTTATAAAGCATTTGATCCCATTCCTTTAGAGCACGACCAGAAAACACCAACATCACTAAAATGACTACACTCATAACAAAGGTTAAGAATTGCAGTCTTTTACCGGTTTTTCCTAGGGACCTTCTAAAGGAGTACAACACCACAGCCGCGATGGACATATTGATTAGCCCAAACAACAATGAAGATTGGTAAATGCCCAATACAGGTAAAAGAAAAAACGGAAAGGCTATGGTTGCGATCAAAGCTCCGAGGTAATCAAAAGATAAGATATTCGCAATATTGGATTTAAGTGCCTGATAACTTTCCATTAATCTGGTTAGAAAAGGAATTTCTAGGCCAATTAAGAAACCAATGCTTAAGGTGAGCAACACATAAGTTGGGTAGAATAATGCGGTGGTAGTATAGGTAAAATACAATAACGGAATACTGAGCCCACCGATAAGCCCGAGTAAGATTTCTGCCATCACAAAACGTTGTAATAACTTGTCAGTCATAAATTTAGATAAATAAGAACCCAAGCCCATGGCGGCCATATATAGCCCTATGGTAAGTGAGAAAAACTTCACACTGTCCCCCATAAAATAGGACACAGTGGTGGCAATCAGCAGTTCATAAATAATCGAGCATAAACCAGCAATAAATGCGGCATAGATCAAGGTAGCAGAGTGTTTCTGTTTAGACTGGTTAGCCAAGTCGGGTGGCGCAGTCGACATCTTAAATTGGTCCATAGGTTGACGATATGTTTACCTTGTTTAACGCCGCTCCTCTATCTAACTCACGCACATCGACACGTTGTGGACATAAATATTGCTTGATAGGTGTAATGGCTAAAGACGGTTCGCAATTACCACACATAAATATATCAACAGCTGCAAAGTGATTTTCGGGCCATGTGTGAATGCTAATGTGGGACTCAGCAAGCAGTAACATACCTGTAATGCCTTGCCCTTCTCCAAAACTATGAAAGTATTTTTGCAAAATTGTGGCGTGACAGGCCTCTGCCGCCTCTGTTAAGGCTTTTTCAATCACGCACTTATCATTTAGATGGGTGGCTTGGTATAGATCTAAAATCAGATGTATCCCTGGGGTATAACTATTTTCCATAAAATTTTATCTTTATCCTGACATTATTTAAAAGTCGGTTTATTTGTAACTTTGTTATTGTCTAATTTCGCTACAGGAGTAGCAAATAAAAAAGGATAATGTTTGGCAACTGTTTTAACGTGACATTCATTCACACCTTACATTAACTATTTGAATTAAATGTATTTCTAATCTGTTCCATACGCTGGCGATTCACACCAAAGTCTGAGTGCCCGATACGTGATGCGGATCGTAAGTGAATCATTGTTTTTCCCTCAGCAGCAGATAAAAAAACAAACTCTGCATCATCAACAAAGCGGAAAACATTAGAAGTAAATTCAGCGCGAATGTAGTTTTCTTCTGTGGCTATAATTTTTGTACGTTCCATCCCTTCCAGAACCTGTAACAATCTATCTTGCGCTTCTTGGACTGAACCACTGAATGCTATAGCTTGTATAAAGTGTGCTTCATTTGTTGCTTGAGTGCTGACACAATTAGGCTTATCTGGACAAGGCATCAATTGACCACTTTTCACACCTAATTTTGGTATGGTGCCAGAGCATCCCACCAAAACAATAAAGCTCAACAGAGTAATAGCTAGATATTTATTCAAAACACTGCTCCTTATATGTTCGTTGTATTTATGTCTGCCAGTATACATAAGTTAAGAGACAACTAGGCATTGCACATACAAAAACACTTGGCAAATATTCAGTTACCGCAGACATCTAGGCAATGATATCTGCTTGCCGTTTAGTAGATAGTACTCTTTGAACTGAACAAGTTCGCCGTTACGAATTAACTTAAAAACCATAGACCTATTGTTTAAAGTAAAGGCTTTGGGTCTCCACCAAGCCTTGTCACACTGGTATTCTCGGCCATGAGTGAGTCCCAATCCAAGGGTAACCTGCGCTCTTTTTCAGCTGCAAATATAGGTGCTTGATCATCATAGTGACGTGAAGTGGTATCAAGGGTGGCACTGCCAAAATTATGGATGCTGCGAGTTGAAAGCTCTCCATCTGGCGCCCATTCAACAAACATAATGTAACTGTCTCCAGCTGTGGCTTGTAGATGGCCGTCCTCATCATCAAATTCTCCATAAACGGCACGCAACACGTCAGGTGCACCAGACAGAGGCCAACTTTTATCACCGCGCACAAGCCGGTTGACTTCGCCCCATTTCGGATCGATTCGCCCAAAATGGGTTTGTAGTAAAGAAAGCGCTGTGCGAAAAGCTTCAGTTAAATCAGGTTCAGGCTGATCGCGCATAGTCGCCATAACAAATGGCTTAGTGGTCAGCACTCCCAGCGCTGCGATTCGATTTTCAGCATCGGTGCCTAAATCCCAATCTTGCAGCAGTGTTTGCCCTGCTTGCAACTGACTCCCAGACTCAAAAGACATCGCTAAAATCCGTGTGATCACCTGGCCAACCTCTGAACCTTGGGCGTAACTATTATCATATTTGTAGCTCCGTAAATCTTCGCGGCTAATAGCTTGGTCGTTCCCAAACAAAGCTTCGATACGTAATGCTCGATTAGTCATATTAGTCTGAATACCCATAGCAGTATCAAAGTCTTCAGGTTTTGGTTGGCCTTCACCAACCGATGAACGAAACGGAGTATTGTTAGCATTGTATACAAAACCGGATTTAGGGTTCACAGTGCGAGGCAATCGTTCAAAGGGGTGATATCCGTGCCAAATTAGATCTGATTGGTCCCCAGGAATTAAACCAAGCCAATTAATAGCTGAATACTGATCCCCTTCGGGGCGTTTTGGCATCATCGCATTATAGTAGTGTGCAATATTGCCATTCCTATCTGCGTACACATAGTTAATGCTAGGCGCAGCAAGCATCGAAAGCGCGGCTTCAAAGTCACCTTGAGTACGGGCTTTGTTCATGGCTATCATCTCTTCGAGAGTACGCATTTCATCCATACCCGCCCAGCGCAGTGCAAAGGTGCCCTTTTCTGTTTTAAAAACGGGGCCATGTTCTGAGCGATATATCGTTTCGTGAAAGGTCCAGCGGATCGGCCCCCAAAAGGTGACATCAATAGCCGCGTCTTTTACTACAAAGTCTCGCCATTCACCGTCTAATAAATATTGGTTTTCATTGTTGGGATTAATAGTTAATTGATACACATCCACTAAGTCCGGTTTATTGACGGTACTTGCCCATCCCAGCGTGGGACCGTGACCGTGTAAAATCACAGGTGCGCCAGGAAAAGTGCTGCCTGCCATATCCCAGCCTTGCTGTGTTTTTACTCGCGCTTCATACCAAGCAACGGGTCCAGTAAGAGGTTGATGGGAATTAACCAAAAGGCGAGTATAACCATCTTCTGAACGAGACGGCGCAATAGCAATTCCCTGGCTTCCAAGATCCGGTTGCGGTGAGTGGGTGACTTGCAAATACGCCAGTTTGTCGAGGCCAGTTCCATAAGTTCCCTCGACGACAGCGGCCACAGCTTGATCAAATCCATAAAATAACGGTGTTTTAAAAGTGAAACCGGCAACAATATCTTTAGCGGTAACGGGCAATAATCCGGCAGCAACTTTGCTCGGATTGACAGAAGCGTAATAGTTTACCCCATCCGCATAGGCCTGGGCATGATCTCGGGTTTGTTGGTCAATGCGGCTCTCATAACCGGCGTTCACCACATCCCAGACTCCCATAAATTGTACTAGATAATCTGTCTTAGCCGCACTGGCACCGTGTAAAGTCGCGAGTTTGCCACGAGTAACCAACAAAACATCTTGCATAGTCGCAAAATCATCCTCACCGTGAGCATAAGCCAGTCCAAAAGCCGCATCTATATCCCTCGCGCCAAAGATATGTGGTACCGCATATTTGTCTCTAACAATTTGTACTTGGTACTTATCCGCGAGTATTTTGTATTGCGCTGGATCCTCTGATTGTGGTGCAGTTATCCAAAAACCGATAAAAATGAATGTTAATAATGTCGTGACAATAACCAGTATTTTTTTAGCCATAATGCCTTCCCATAACAGCGCGCTCATTGAAATGTCGAGCTCTCCATTTATCAGAGCTCTAATAACAGTCGCTGTTAATGTATTTTTTATAGGAAGTTAGACTAAGTGCAATATCTTTTAAAAGCCAGATTAGATTTTTTCGTCTATTTTTATGTGATTCAAAACTTCACTACTTAAAAAGAACCAAACAGTATCTGAAGTTTATTACAGACTTAGAGTCAAAAAAGAATCATAACAAGGAACAAAAAAAGCATGTTAAGGATAATAAATTGGGAAGACTTGAATTAACGAACACCCTATTTATTGGTACTTTAGATTTCTGATTAATTTGGAATTTGTAGAGCCTGCAGCGCCGCAATACTAAGAACTGACAATTATTGTTTCACACCTTAAACTGGCCAATCAATTCCTGTAAACCACTGGCTAGACGAGCAAGTTCTTCACTTGCTGACGTTGTTTGTGTTGCTCCATCTGCTGCTTGTTCAGAAGCAGCACTAATGTTGGTAATATTACGATTCACTTCCTCTGCAACTACGCTTTGTTCTTCAGCGGCACTTGCTATTTGGGTATTCATATCATTAATGGTTGCCACAGAACTCGTTATTTTCACTAGAGATTGGGCTGCATCAGATGCTTGTATGGTCCCCGTTTGAGCCTGAGTTCGTCCTTGTTCCATTACCGACACAGCTTGTTTTGAGCCAGTTTGAAGTTTTTCGATCATCACTTGAATTTCTTGAGTCGATACCTGTGTTCGACTAGCAAGTGTTCGCACTTCATCGGCTACCACTAATACTGTTCGTTTAAGGCTTTTTCTTTAAATGTGCCGGTTTCTTAATTTTGTA
>NZ_CAXBNC010000031.1:0-39681 GCF_963977085.1 uncultured Paraglaciecola sp.
AGACCCTCTTAAGCGGGAGGCGCATATTACGCTATCTCCATTTGATGTCAACAATAATTTGAAATTAATTATTATTCTTTCCTTTCGTTCTTTTTCGCCTTTGTTCCTTTCTGGAAGCTTCCCTAAAGCGAGGCGCGCATCTTATAGAATTGTGCAGTGTCGTCAACCCCTTTATGTAAATAAATGACAATAAAGCAATCAACTGCTTCATTATCAATCAAGACGTTTAAAGACTATACAGTTGTAAATGAATTGAATCTTTTCTTATACTAGGTGTCTCATAAACTAGTCTAAAGAAGTGGCGATGAAGTAATATGAAAAAACTTGTTACAATGGCGTTTGTTTGTAGTTCCCTTGTATATATGCACGATGCCTTTGCAAGCCAAACATCAAACAACCAAAATTCAGATGATATCAATGAAAAATTTATACAACTTCAGGTAGAACAAAATGTCACTATTGGGAGGGCGATTAAAATCATTGTTGGTCACTACCCCCAACAAGCAGCCTCAATAATAGATACTGCATTAGACTTATATCCATCACAATACAAAGAAATAATCCACGCTGCTATATCTGCACAACCGACACTGACAGAAGAAGTGGTGACTATGGCTATTAAAAAGGGGATCAGCAGTTGCACTAGCATTGTTGAAACAGCCATCAATGCAGATCCTAGTTACATAGACTTTGTAGTTAAAGCAGCAGCTCATTCAACACCAGAGCAGTTATCCGAAATTGTGCGTATCGCCGTCATTACTGAACCTGATTCGGCCGATTATATAGTGCAATCTCTAGCGAAAGCACATCCCAATAAGATCGTGGATATTTTACAATCCGCAATTAGTGCAGTGCCTTTTGTTGGTGAATATGTTGTTGAAGCGTTACTAGCTGTTTTTCCCAATGATGCAGAAGAGGTAGTCACTACTGCTATTCGCGAATCAAGTACCCAAAGAGAGTTTGTAAAAAGGATAATCAAGACCGCGCAAAACTCTGGTGTAGACACCGACAAACTGGAAACTTACGCGCTAAAAGGAGGCGCAACAACAGAAGAACTTTCCCAAGTGTTGGGAAATACCCAATAAATAAATTTTGGATATAAAAAAGCCAGACATCAGTCTGGCTTTTTTAATCAATACGGTTGTTTATTCCGCTTCAGCTTCTTCAATCTCTTCGACTGCTTCAACTTCAGGGCGATCAACCAATTCAACGTAGGCCATAGGTGCTTTATCACCAGTACGGAATCCGCATTTTAAAATGCGAATATAACCACCTGGACGCTCTTCATAGCGAGGTCCAAGTTCGTTGAACAATTTACCAACAACTTCTTTATCACCAGTACGAGCCATTGCCAAACGGCGGTTAGCTACACTGTCTTGCTTAGCAAGTGTGATAAGAGGTTCAATTACGCGACGCAATTCCTTCGCCTTTGGTAGAGTAGTTTTAATCAACTCATGTTTTACCAAAGAACCAGCCATGTTTTTAAACATAGCTTGACGATGACTGCTGTTACGATTTAACTGACGACCACTTTTACGATGGCGCATAGTTTTATCCTTCTTTACAAATTAGGTTCGAAAACCTAATTAATCTTTTTCAGCGATTGACTCTGGTGGCCAGTTTTCTAAGCGCATACCTAGAGACAGTCCACGAGAAGCTAGCACATCTTTAATCTCTGTAAGAGATTTTTTACCTAAGTTAGGAGTTTTTAACAACTCTACTTCGGTGCGTTGTACTAGGTCACCAATATATTGAATGGCTTCGGCTTTCAAACAGTTAGCTGAACGTACAGTTAGCTCAAGGTCATCAACAGGACGAAGTAGAATCGGATCAAATTCCGGTTTTTCTTCTTTTTCAACTGGCTCAGAAATATCACGAAGTTCAACGAATGCGTCTAACTGCTCAGCTAAAATAGTAGCTGCACGACGAATTGCTTCTTCCGGATCAATAGTGCCATTTGTTTCCATATCAATGATCAACTTATCAAGATCGGTTCTTTGCTCTACTCGAGCAGACTCAACATTGTAAGATATACGATCAACAGGGCTGTATGAAGCATCCACTAATAAACGACCAATAGGTCGATCATCTTCTTCTGAAGAGCGACGAGTTGATGCAGGCACATAACCTCGACCCATTTCTACTTTAATACGCATGCTGAGTTCAGCTTCGCCAGTTAAAGTACAAACCAAGTGGTCAGGGTTAACAATTTCTACATCGCCATCATGCTGGATATCTCCAGCTAATACTGGGCCCGCACCGGATTTCACTAAAGTTAGTGTTGCTTCAGTTTTGCCTTCAAGACGCACGGCTAAACCTTTGAGGTTAAGCAATATCTCAATAACATCTTCCTGAACGCCTTCTTTGGTGCTGTATTCATGCAATACACCATCGATTTCAACTTCTGTTACAGCACATCCTGGCATTGAAGACAATAAGATGCGACGTAACGCGTTACCTAGCGTATGGCCAAACCCACGCTCTAAAGGTTCAAGTGTGACCTTTGCGCGAGTTGACGAGACGTTATCAATTTCAACTAATCTTGGTTTTAAGAATTCAGTTACAGAACCCGACATTGTTTCCTCTCTTCTTTAAGCTTTACTTAGAGTAAAGTTCGACGATCAACTGTTCGTTAATATCTGCAGACAAGTCAGTTCTTTCAGGAACACGTTTAAATGTGCCTTCCATTTTTTTGTTGTCTACTTCAATCCAAGTTGGTTTTTCTCTCTGATCTGCTAGTTCCAATGCAGCAACAATACGTGCTTGCTTTTTCGCTTTCTCACGAACGGACACAACATCATCAGCAGAAACGTTAAAAGAAGGAACGTTAACAACTTTACCGTTAACCAAAATGGCTTTATGGCTTACTAATTGACGTGCTTCTGCACGAGTACTAGCAAAACCTATACGGTATACAACATTGTCTAGACGCTGCTCTAAAAGCTGTAACAAGTTTTCACCTGTGTTGCCTTTTAAGCGTGCTGCTTCTTTATAATAGTTACGGAATTGCTTTTCCAATACACCGTACATACGACGTACTTTTTGCTTTTCACGTAGCTGAACACCGTAATCAGACAAACGGCCACGACGGGCGCCATGTTGACCAGGTGCGGTATCAATTTTACATTTCGATTCGATTGCTCGAACGCCGCTTTTAAGGAACAAATCTGTTCCTTCGCGACGGCTAAGTTTGAGTTTTGGACCCAAATATCTTGCCATGATCTTTCTCCAACTGTCCGTCGATTAAACGCGACGTTTTTTCGGTGGACGACAACCGTTGTGAGGAATAGGTGTCACATCGGTAATATTAGTGATTTTATAACCAGCAGCGTTCAAAGCTCGGATCGCAGATTCACGACCTGGACCTGGGCCCTTAACGAACACTTCTATGTTTTTCAAACCGTAATCCTGAGCGGCTGTTCCAGCGCGTTCAGCAGCTACCTGAGCAGCAAATGGGGTAGATTTACGTGAACCACGGAAACCTGAACCACCTGATGTTGCCCATGACAGAGCATTGCCCTGACGGTCAGTAATAGTCACTATTGTGTTGTTGAAAGAGGCATGAATATGAGCCATACCATCAGCAACTTGACGTTTTACGCGCTTACGCGTTTTGGTTGGTGCTTTAGCCATAATATCCCCCGCTTATCGTTTTATTGCTTTGCGAGGACCTTTACGGGTACGCGCATTAGTTTTAGTGCGCTGACCACGTAGAGGAAGACTACGACGGTGGCGAATACCACGGTAGCAACCTAAATCCATCAAACGTTTAATACTCATTGATACTTCACGGCGAAGGTCACCTTCAACAGTGAATTTGGCAACTTCATCACGAAGCTTATCAATCTGTTCTTCATCAAGATCTTTGATCTTAGTTGTCTCTGCAACACCAGCAGCTACACAAATGCTTTTCGCACGTGTAGAGCCAACACCGTAAATTGCTGATAAAGCAATTACTGTATGTTTGTGCTCAGGGATGTTAATGCCAGCGATACGGGCCATTAACAGTACTCCTCATATTTAATAGTCATCAGCCTAAAAAGCCCGATAGGATACTTACCCAACGACTAAATTGCAATTAAGGATTGAGGCGCTAGAGTATCTAGACGACCCCCAATCCAATCGATTAACCTTGCCTTTGCTTATGCTTAAGGTCAGAACTGCAAATCACACGCACAACACCGTTGCGCTTAACGACTTTACAGTTACGGCAAATCCGCTTGACGGATGCACGAACTTTCATTTCATCACTCCGTAAATCGCTAACTTATTGGTTTAGTCTAACGACCGTAGCCTTTAAGATTAGCTTTCTTAAGAACAGACTCATATTGATTAGACATCAAATGGGTCTGCACCTGCGCCATGAAATCCATGATTACCACTACCATAATCAGTAATGATGTACCGCCAAAATAGAATGGAACATTCCAAGCGATCAACATGAACTCAGGCACTAAACATATAAAGGTTATGTAAAGTGCACCTGCCAAAGTTAGGCGTGTCATCACTTTATCAACATATTTAGATGTTTGTTCACCAGGACGAATGCCAGGAACAAAAGCTCCAGACTTCTTCAAGTTATCTGCTGTTTCACGAGGGTTAAACACCAACGCAGTATAGAAGAAACAAAAGAATATTATCGTCGCAGCATACAACATCACATACAAAGGTTGCCCTGGGGACAACTGCAGTGCCACATCTTGTAACCAAGATAAGGACTCATTCTGACCAAACCAATTTGCAATAGTGCCTGGAAACAAAATAATACTTGATGCAAAGATAGGAGGAATAACACCCGCCATGTTCACCTTTAAAGGTAAATGTGTGCTTTGAGCAGCAAAAACCTTACGACCCTGTTGACGTTTTGCATAGTTAACAACAATACGTCGCTGACCACGCTCTACAAATACAACAAAATAAGTGACGGCAATAATGATTATGCCCACTAACATCAAGAACAATAAGTTCAATTCACCTTGTCTTGCTTGCTCAGCAACATTACCTAATGCTGATGGCAAACCAGATACAATACCGGCAAAAATCAGAATAGAGATACCGTTACCAATACCTCTCTCTGTAATCTGTTCACCTAGCCACATAAGGAACATAGTTCCCGTAACTAAGCTAATCCATGCTGTAAAGTAAAAACCGAAACCAGGATTAATTACTAAACCTTGTATAAGGTTAGGTAAGTTTGTCGCTATTCCAACTGCTTGGAATGAAGCCAATACTAAAGTGAAATACCTTGTATATTGACTAATTTTACGACGTCCTGCTTCACCTTCCTTTTTAAGCTCCATCATCGGCGGATGCATATGTGACATCAACTGAATAATAATAGAAGCTGTAATATAAGGCATGATGCCTAGGGCTAGAACTGACGCACGTTCAAGCGCACCACCGGAGAACATGTTAAACATCTCCACGATAGTACCTTTCTGTTGTTCAAACAACTGAGCCAACACCGCAGCGTCAATACCAGGAATAGGTACATAAGAACCCAACCTAAATACTATGATCGCACCAAGTACGAACAACAATCTTGATTTAAGCTCGCTCAAGCCGCTTTTAGCGCTTGAATCCTGTCCTGGTTTAGCCATCTAGCCTATTCCTCTACTTTACCGCCAGCCGCCTTGATTGACTCAAGCGCGCCTTTTGATACCTTTAAACCACTAATCGTAACGGCACGTGAAATGTCACCACTTTTCATCACTTTAACAAACAACATTTCTTTTTTAACAAGACCTGCCGCTTTTAAAGTTTCAAGTGATACCACATCACCTTCTACCTTGGCAATTTCACTCAACGTAACTTGGTCAGAAACCAATGATTTACGTGAAGTAAAACCGAACTTAGGTAGACGACGCTGGATTGGCATTTGTCCGCCTTCAAAACCAGGTTTTACAGAACCGCCAGAGCGAGACTTTTGACCTTTGTGACCACGGCCACCAGTTTTTCCAAGACCAGAGCCCATACCACGACCCACACGTTTACCAGAATTTTTCGCTCCAGGTGCAGGAGCAAGAGTATTCAAATGCATCTTTTACTCCTCCACTACTTCGACCATGTAAAATACACGGTTGATCATGCCACGGACAGAAGGGGTATCTTCTAACTCACGAACATGACCTATGCGACGAAGACCTAAACCAGTAAGCGTAGCTTTGTGCTTAGGAAGACGACCAATAGAACTTTTCGTTTGCTTTATTTTAATCATTTTAGTCATGATCAATTACCCCAAAATCTGCGATACAGACAATCCACGTTTAGCGGCAACTGACTCAGGCGAATTCATTTCTGTCAACGCATTGATAGTTGCACGCACAACGTTAATTGGATTGGTAGATCCGTAACATTTTGAAAGTACGTTTTGTACACCCGACACTTCAAGAACTGCACGCATTGCACCACCGGCAATAATACCAGTACCTTCAGATGCTGGTTGCATGTAGACCTTAGAGCCTGAGTGACGACCTTTTATTGGGTGCTGTAGCGTGTTGCCATTAAGATCAACAGTCACAATATTGCGACGTGCTTTTTCCATAGCTTTTTGAATTGCAGCAGGCACTTCACGTGCTTTACCGTAACCAAAACCTACACGACCGTTACCGTCACCTACTACTGTCAAAGCAGTAAAGCTAAAGATACGACCACCTTTAACTACTTTAGATACACGGTTGACGGCAATTAGCTTTTCTAACAGATCACCACCGTTTTGAACTTCTACTTTAGCCATAATTAACTCCTAGAACTGAAGACCAGCTTCGCGAGCTGCATCAGCTAATGCTTTAACTCGACCGTGATACTTGAATCCGCTACGGTCAAAAGCAACAGATTTGATGCCTTTTTCGATAGCGCGTTCTGCGATCGCTTTGCCAATAGCCGCTGCTGCCGCTGAGTTACCAGTGCCTTTAAGGCTACTAGCTAATTCAGTTTCAACTGTTGATGCCGACGCCAATACTTCAGAACCGCTAGGTGCGATTAACTGAGCATATATGTGACGCGGTGTGCGGTTAACAACCAAGCGATGCGCGGCCAATTCACTAATTTTTTTGCGTGCACGAGTAGCGCGACGCAAACGAGCTGATTTTTTATCCATCGTACCGACTCCTTATTTCTTCTTAGCTTCTTTACGACGCACAACTTCATCTGCGTAACGAACACCTTTGCCTTTATAAGGCTCTGGCGGACGGTATGCGCGAATGTTAGCTGCAACCTGACCTATCAACTGCTTATCAACGCCTTTGACGACGATTTCAGTTTGACTCGGAGTTTCAACCGAAATACCTTCAGGCATTTCGTATGCTACAGGGTGTGAGAAACCCAGTGTCAAATTTAGCTTTTTACCTTGCGCTTGGGCACGGTAACCAACACCATTTAACAATAATTTCTTCTCAAAACCTTGAGCTACACCAACAATCATGTTGTTCAACAAAGAGCGAGCTGTACCAGCCTGAGCCCAACCGTTTACTGCACCTTCACGAGGTTTAGCAACTAATTGGTTTTCTTCCTGTACTACTTCAACCGCTTCGTTAAACACACGAGTAAGTGTGCCATTTTTACCTTTAACTGTGATTTCTTGACCGGCAATAGAAATTTCTACACCAGACAATACATCAACAGGAGCTTTTGCTATACGTGACATTTTATTCCCCTTACGCTACGTAGCCGATGATCTCACCACCCATGCCCGCTTTACGCGCTGCACGGTCAGTCATCACACCTTTAGAGGTAGACACGATAGCTACACCTAAACCACCCATTACTTTTGGCAACTCATCTTTTTTCTTATAGATGCGTAGACCAGGGCGACTTACGCGCTCAATGCTCTCGATTACTTTTTTGCCTTCGAAGTACTTTAACGTCACTTCTAATACCGGCTTAACGTCACCAGAAACAGCGAAGTCTGTTACATAACCTTCTTCTTTAAGTACAGCTGCAATAGCAACACGCACTTTAGATGAAGGCATAGAAACAGAAACTTTGCTAGCCATCTGGCCATTACGTACGCGGGTAAACATATCCGCGATAGGATCTTGCATACTCATATCAGCTACCCCTTACCAACTGGCTTTTTTCAAGCCAGGCACTTCGCCACGCATAGCTGCTTCACGCAACTTGATACGACTCATGCCAAACTTGCGTAGGAAACCATGTGGACGACCTGTAATGTTGCAGCGATTACGCTTACGACTTACAGATGAGTCACGTGGCAGTTGTTGTAGCTTAAGAACAGCGTCCCAACGTTCTTCGTCAGAAGAGTTGACATCGCTGATAGTTGCTTTAAGTGCTGCACGTTTTGCTGCGAACTTAACAACTAGCTTCGCACGTTTTACTTCGCGCGCTTTCATTGATTCTTTTGCCATAACCCTACACCTTACTTTTTAAACGGGAAGTTAAACGCGCTTAATAAAGCGTGTGCTTCCGCATCGGTTTGTGCGCTAGTAGTGATAGTAATATCCATACCGCGTATCTTATCCACTTTATCGAAGTCGATTTCAGGGAAGATAATTTGCTCACGAACGCCCATGCTAAAGTTACCGCGACCATCGAATGACTTAGGATTTAAGCCACGGAAATCACGGATACGAGGAATTGCTATTGAAACTAAACGTTCAAAGAATTCCCACATACGTTCACCACGTAGGGTTACTTTACAGCCAATCGGATAACCTTCACGGATTTTAAAACCCGCTACAGATTTGCGAGCAACAGTTACAATAGGCTTTTGACCAGCAATTGCTTGCATGTCAGCCGTGGCATTTTCTAATACCTTCTTGTCCGCTACCGCTTCACCTAAACCCATGTTTAGAGTGATTTTATCAATCCGAGGGACTTGCATGACGCTTTTGTAGTTGAACTGCTTAGCAAGTTCCGCTACAACTGTGTCTTTATAGTAATCATGCAGTTTCGCCATCGTACTCTCCAATTTTTTAAACTAGTTCGCCGTCTGATTTGAAGAAACGAACTTTCTTCTCACCTTCAAGACGGAAACCCACACGATCTGCTTTACCCGTTTTAGGGTTGAAGATCGCTACATTTGATACGTGAATGGATGCTTCTTTCTCAACAATGCCACCAGCCACACCCAATTGAGGGTTAGGTTTAGTATGCTTCTTGATCATGCTCACACCTTCAACGATTAGACGGTTAGAAGCAGGAAGAACTTTAAGCACTTTGCCTTGTTTTCCTTTATCTTTACCAGCCAAAACGATGATTTCATCATCACGACGAATTTTATTAGCCATATCGTGACTCCTTATAATACCTCAGGGGCTAGCGAGACAATTTTCATGTTATTCACACGAAGTTCTCGAGTAACCGGACCAAAGATACGCGTACCAATCGGTTGCTTGTTTGCATTAAGCAAAACAGCTGCGTTGCTGTCGAAACGGATCGAAGATCCATCAGGACGACGAACGCCTTTTCTAGTACGCACCACCACTGCAGTTAGTACATCACCTTTTTTTACTTTACCGCGAGGAATTGCTTCCTTAACAGTAACTTTGATGATGTCACCAATATGTGCATAACGGCGATGCGAGCCACCAAGAACCTTAATACACTGAACCCTGCGAGCGCCGGAATTATCGGCAACATCCAGGTTAGTTTGCATTTGGATCATGTTAGTGCTCCGCTATTAAAATTAAGACTCTCCCGAGTCGTTTCACTGCAAAAAAACAGGCTTTAGCTGCTTTTTTATACATACCCCAGTTAAAAGGGCGCGAAATACTAACAGAAAACAGTATGCTGCGATAGTAGAATATTCAAAAAATAATAAGAAAGATGGTGTTTTGGCTTCTAGGGTGCCATTTAGCTAAGGTGTTTGCATGTAGCACCTTGAATTCAAGGCTATTCACTTATAATTAAATAATAAAAAGGCCTCCGAAGAGGCCCTTTTCACTTAAGTTAAGATCATTTAAGAACAGAAATCTTGAAACCTGTTGCCGAGTCATCGGTTTTTTCAACTGTGATGATATAGTTGACCTCTTCATTAATCCCTAATAATTCAGTTCTATCAAGAAGTATCTGAGTATCATTGCTATCATCAAACACTGCAATCAGTTCATAAAAATCACTAGGCAAAATAATACTTCTGCTTTCTTCAAAATCCAAGCCTGCCACTTGATACTCAGCACTTTCTATTGTCTCGTCTTGACGGACAAAATAGAAATCAATATCAAAATAGTCAGGTACTAAATTCACAATTTGTAATTGATGGTCGAACACTTGGGGCAAGTTACTTTCTTTAAAGGAGATTGAGTTAAGTTTATCGTCTTCATCTCTGTAAAGTATGATGGCTTTACTTTCACCTTGATTTAAGGTCACCAAGCGATTGTTGAAACTTTCGTCGTCAAGAGTAGCGGTTAAACGATAGTCACCAAATTCAACTTCATTAAATTCACTTAGTGTATTTGCACTTAAAGTAGTATCAACACTCGCCCCTTCATTGCCTGCTAAGCTAAGGCTAACGGCTTTATCATCATCTAAACTGTTATATATGCGATATTGCCCTGTAGCATCCTCGTCAGCGTAATTAGCAACCGCTGAAGAATTAATAATAAGATCCACAACTACATTATCTTGAATTGCACCAGAAGTCGTTCTTAGTACTAATACATATTCAGTGTCGAATGCAAAACTAATAGTGGCGCTTTCATAAAATGGTTCATCTGACCCCGGCTCAGTTAAATAAAGGATATATTCGCCTTCGTCGAAGTTGTCACTATCAGAATCTGGATCCCAATAGGCTAACTCATCAAATTGTTGGTAGCTAATGGTACCTAAAGGGTTGGCTGCACTAAAAGGTTCGCCTGCAGCACTCATATACAAGTCATAACTTCCAGAATCACTTATGACGGACGTAGCAAATAGGCGAAAATGGTCTTCAAGTTCTTCACGTTTAAAGCGGTTTTCAATAAATGAAGGCGCTTCATAATCACCACTTAAGATCATTAGCACCTTCTCACCATCTGCAAGATCCACTGTGACTTCTTCTAAGGTTACTTTCTGATCATCTGCGTCTATTCGGTAGAACTCTAGGTCCACCTCACCACTTTCTGCAGTAATTAACCCCGAGGCATCTCCGTAAGTCGCCGTACCCAGAGTATTGCCATCTACTTCTGCAATCAGTGTAGCAGCACTATTTGCTGAGCCATTGTAAAATTGCAGATATGAGTCAACGTATACGGTATCATCGCCGTCACTTGATCCACCACAAGCACTGAGTAGCAAGACTGAAAGCAAGGAAATGGGTGTAAAAAAATTTTTCATAGAGGTCATCCAACATTAACGAAATTATTCGCCAATAATATGGAAAACGTTGTACTAAGTTCGGCGCTTTACGAAAGCTTTACAATCTTTACAAATCTTTACATTTGGTTTGCTTTGCCATGGCGAACTTATTAAAAAAATGACACTCTACGGATGATTTATTTCACTATTGCCTGACAATTTCTCCATGAAACTCACCATTTATAAGGGCCTCGTAACGCTCTTCTAAATTATGCCGTTTTAGCTTGAGAGTAGGAGTCAGAAGGCCATTATCGACGGTCCATTCATCTTGCATGACTACCAGACGATCGAGCACAGCATGACTTTCGAGTGTGGCATTTACGTCATTTAGGGTAGCCAATAGACTTTGTTCAATCACATCTGCATCCAACTTAAGGGCTTCTAAAGACAAAACAACTAAGCCAATAGGCTGCTTTAGCTGGGATCCCGTTACACAGACTTGTTCAATTGAAGAGTTCGCCATCAGTTTTGACTCAATAGGAAAAGGCGCGATATATTTGCCTTTTGCCGTTTTGAATATCTCTTTAAGTCGACCAGTAATTTTAATGTAACCATCACTGTCTATGGAACCTTTGTCTCCCGTTTTAAGGTAGCCATCTTCGGTCATCACCTCAGCTGTTTTTTCTGGCTCTAAATAATATTCTTTCATATTACAGGGGCCTTTAACCTGTATTTCACCCTCTTCAGCTATGCGAATATCCACACCTGAATAGGCTCTCCCAATACATCCAATTTTGTCGGCCCTAAAAGGTACACAGCTCGTTCCGTAGGCGCTGTTTTCAGTCATGCCCCAACCTTCAGATATATTCACACCAATCTTCCTGAACCATTCTAATGTTGAAGCAGGGATTGGAGCTGAACCACTGGCGCAAAGCCTAGCTTTTCCCAAACCTAACTTTGTGCGTATCTTTTTACTGACCAAACCAGACACAATTGGAATACGTAATAAAAAGTCGAGCTTTTTTTGCGGCATATTAGCTAACACGCCCATTTGGAAACGCGTCCATAAGCGCGGCACTGAAAGGAACAATGTCGGTTCTGTTGCATTCACATCTCGAGAGAAGGTTTCCAGTGACTCCAAAAAGTTTATTCGCATTCCCGAGTAAAAACTCGCTATTTCTACCAATACTCGTTCGGTAATATGCGCTAACGGCAAATAGCTCAGTATTCGGTCGTTTTGATCCACTTTTAATTCTTTTAGTGAACTCGACGCTGCCCAGCAAATTGACTCATAATTATGTACCACACCTTTTGGATTACCTGTACTACCAGAGGTATAAACGATAGTCATAACAGAATCTAAAGCGGGAATAGGTTTGTCCATGTATGGAGGGGTTTGTAATAATTCATCCCATTGCTTATCAGCTGGAATATTAGGATAAGGGAATGCTAACTTTATAATTGGGTCATCAATCGCAGCAACTTGTTTTTCAGTATCATCTAATTTACCAACAAATATAACTGGGCATTTAGCATGGTCTAAAACATAACGAATTGTCTTTTCACCGGCTGTGGAATATATAGGGACGGAAACGTGACCCGCTAGCATGATAGCTAAATCAGTGATAAACCATTCGGCGCAATTTTTTGACAAAATAGCGATATGACTTCCTTTAGGCAAATCCATCGCAATCAGGTTCGCAGCAACCTTTCGAGCTTGTAACGCGGTTTCTCGCCAAGTAAAGTCTTTGACGACACCATCAACAGGCTGTTTTAAATATACAGTATCTGGATGAGTCTCCTCCCAGTGATACAACATTTCTAGGGGTGTGGCTAATGACATAATAAATACCTAAAGTAGTGTCTGAAGGTATTTATAACTATTGTGGGTAGATAGATCAATCCTTCATTTATAACAAGTTGTTGACGAATGAAAAAGCTGCTTAACAAGCCGTTTACACTAAAGGTACTTTCCGTTTTTTTTGTTGATACTTACCTATATCTGTAATTTATAGAACCTTAATACTCGTTTCTTCTTAATCGCCCCCCTAAAACTCTGGGACTAGGATTTAGGCGCATTTCAGGAAAATCAGTGAATTTCAGCCAAGGCTTCGATAAGCCATTTTTCGAATAACTGCACCTTAGGTTTGCTGAAATGATGGCTAGGTGCTACTAAATAATACGAATAAGCACTTGGGTAACTAAAATCAAACAGTGAAACTAATTGTTGACGCTGTATTTGTTGATAAATCAAATTGTAACGCAGCATTGCGAATCCCTGACCTGCTAGGGCTGCGTCAATTATAGTTACAGTAGAGTCATCCACTTCCAGCACTTTTTTAAAGCTATTTTCTTGGAGCTTGTGTCTAGCTAAAAACGCTTGCCAAGCTTGGCCAGTAATAGGTCCACTTTCCTCTAAAAGAGGTAATTGGCACAAGTTTTGTGGCGTTAGATCGGACTGAACCAGACTAGGATGGCAAACCAATATGTAGTTATCTTTGAGAAGAAAGCGACTTTCTAGTCCCGGATAAACGCCTTCACCAAAACGGATAGCAAGGTCAATATCAGTACCAGAAAATTCTTTCACTAGATTACTTGGTTCGAGGCGAACTCTGATCTTGGGATGCAGTTCTTGAAACAATTGTAATCTAGGCACCAACCATCGAGTTGATAAAGACTCTACAACTGTGACATTCAGCACGTCGGGGTTTGCATCCTCGGATAAAAGTGCCACACCCTTACTAAAATTATCAAAACCCGCTTGGATATAGGGCAGTAAGCGTTTTCCATCTTCTGTCAGTGAGACTTGCCTTGTACCACGTACAAAAAGCTGCACGCCTAAATGGATTTCTAAGGTTTTAATATGTTGACTGATAGCGGCTTGTGTCACATACAATTGTTCAGCGGCCTGTTTAAAACTTAACTTTTGTGCGGCTGTTAAAAAGTATCGTAAGGAATTCAAGGGTGGTAATTTTGACAACACAAACACCAAGGTTAAGTTTTTCTAAAGTATATATAAGTTTTCATCGTTTGTCTGGTTCCTGTCTTCTACCTATATTTATCTCAATATTAACAGGAGAGACAGTATGAATAAGATAAAATTCAAAAAATATGACATATTAAAAACAATAACTTTGACTTCAATACTACTTTTAACATCAACACATAGTTTAGCTGAACTTAATTTAGAGGAAAAAGTGTATACACAAAAAGGTTATCCATACGAAGGACTAGTAGCTCGTTCAGAACAAGTAACTATTTTCTATACAAAGGATACAAATAATGTCAGTTGCCGAGTTGAAGTGTCTCAAGAGGGTGAAATCTGGCGAGGTGAGGTACGGAAATCAAGCATTAAACACTTCACTCAAAAGCCTTTACGTGCATGTCTAAACAGAGTGGATGCTAAAAAGTTACTAGCAGATACTTTCTAAATTTATGTATAGGGCTTATTTAGTTTGTGAATGAAAGGATGCTATAAAAGCATGCCTTTCATTCGTTGTCGCTCTAGCCTCTTTGCCTAACGATTTCATATAAACATACTCCGGTCGCAACAGAGACATTAAGGCTGGAAACAGAACCCGCCATTGGGAGTTTAATCAACTCGTCACAATGTTCTCGCGTTAGGCGGCGCATACCTTTACCTTCAGCGCCCATAACAAGTGCCATAGGCCCATTAAGTTTGCAATCATATATATTATTTTCGGCTTCCCCTGCTGTGCCCACTATCCACACACCAGCATCTTGCAAGTCCCGCAACGTTCTCGCAAGATTGGTAACTTGAACTAAAGGAATAACATCAGCCGCACCACAAGCTACTTTTCTCACTACCGGTGTAAGCGCCGCAGACTTATCTTTGGGCACAACCACGGCATCAACACCTGCCGCATCAGCGGTTCGTAAACACGCGCCTAAATTATGGGGGTCGGTTACACCATCCAATATAAGCAAAAAAGGTAATTTGCTTGACTCTACAATAGTCGCTAAATCATTTTCATTGTATTGCTTCGCGGGTTTCACTTTAGCAACCACACCTTGATGTTGACCACCGTCAACTTTGTCATCTAGTGTTTTACGTTGACAAAATTGTACTGATGCGCCAAAACGTCTTGCCTGACTTACAATATCGTGAATACTTTTATCGTCTCTCCCCTTTAACACAAAGAGTTCAATTAACCGCTCTGGTTCACGTAAAATAATAGACTCCAGAGCGTGGATACCATATAACCATTCTTGTTGAGCCATAGGTTTTATTTCCCTTTTCTGGATGAGCTGGTTGGTTTACTACGAGCTGTTTTCGATTTAGATTGGGTACGACTTTTTCTAGTCGCGGGCTTCTTAGTCGACTTACTCGCGGGGGTTGCTTTAGCGGTTGTTTCTCTGGCATTTTGCCCAGGCTTTTTGGCTCTTGAAGGTTTTCTAGCCGCTGCTTTTCTAATATTTTTACCTTCAACACCATCCAACAAAAAATCTATTTTTCGTTCATCTAAATTAACAGAGGCAACTTTAACTTCAACAGGATCACCTAAACGATAAACCGTACCAAAACACTCACCAACCAAATGTTGCTTCACTTCGTCGTACCGAAAATAGTCTTTTTCTAATGACGTAATATGTACCAAACCATCAATATGGAATTCAGTTAAACGTACAAAAAAACCAAAATTAGTAACCGAAGCAATAACGCCTGCGAACACATCCCCTACATGATCCAGCATAAATTCACATTTTAGCCAATCAGAGACGTCCCGAGTCGCATCGTCTGCCCGGCGCTCAGTCATTGAACATTGTTCACCTAAAGCTTCGACCTCGTCCGCAGTATAAACTTTACCGCCAGATTTACTCTTTCGTTGATTTTGTTTATCGATAATGCCTTTGAGTGCACGATGCACAACTAGGTCAGGATAACGGCGAATAGGCGAGGTAAAGTGTGCATATGCGTCTAAAGCCAGACCAAAATGACCGATATTTTCGTGATCATATACGGCTTGCTTCATAGAGCGTAACAACATAGTTTGAATGAGCTCTTGATCGGCTCTGCCTTGGATTTTTTCAATCACATCAGTAAACTCTTGAGGTGATACATCGTCACTACCAATTTTGTGACTAATACCTACTTCCCCCAAATACGACAAAAACGCACCTAACCGGTCTGAATCAGGCTCGTCGTGAATACGATATAAGGCTTCAGCTTTATTTTTAGTCAGAGTTTGTGCGGCCGACACATTCGCTAAAATCATACATTCTTCGATTAGCTTATGGGCATCATTACGTGTAACTGACACGATATTGTCAATTTTGCGCTGTGCGTTAAATACAAATTTACTTTCTTGGGTTTCAAATTCAATGGCACCTCTTTGATTTCGCGTACGTTTCAAAGCTCGGTACATATCATGTAAATTTTTAAGGTGCGGCACTTGTTCTGCATAACGTTTATGCAATTCAGGGTTACCTTGCAAAATATCCCAGACTTTAGTGTAGGTTAACCTTGCATGAGAATTCATCACGGCTTCGTAAAATTGATGTTCCAGTAGCTTACCGGTTTTACTAACGGTCATTTCACATACCATACATAAACGGTCAACTTGTGGATTAAGTGAACATAGGCCATTGGATAAGACTTCAGGCAACATGGGGATCACTTGTTCAGGGAAATACACCGAGTTACCGCGATTTTGTGCTTCGCTATCAAGTGCTGTGCCTGGACGCACATAATAACTGACATCCGCAATGGCAACCCATAGCTGCCAGCCACCATCGTCTAGTGGTTCGCAAAAAACCGCGTCGTCAAAATCACGGGCATCTTCACCATCTATAGTCACCAGTGGCAATTGTCTTAAATCAATGCGACCATCTTTCGCTTCTTCTGGGACTTGCTCATTGAGCCCCTTCACTTGTCTATCGACACCTTTAGGCCATTGATGCGGGATCTCAAAGGTACGCAGCGCCATGTCAATTTCCATACCTGGGGCCATATGTTCCCCCAGTACTTCAATAATTTTACCAATAGCATTCACACGTTTTCGCGGCCGTTGAACAATCTCAACAACAACAATATGACCTTGTCGGGCACCATTGGTTTGTTCTTTGGGTATCATGATTTCGTGATTGATACGGCTATCATCAGGAATAACCACGCCCACATTATTTTCAAAAAAGTAACGACCAACTATAGGCTCTGAGCGAGGCTCAACAATTTTAGCTATTCTGGCCTCTTGTCTACCACGATTGTCTGTACCACTTTCTTTAACCAGCACTACATCGCCATGCAAAACCATAGCCATCTGAGCGTTGTGAATAAATAAGTCTTTTTCACCGTCTTCGCGCTTTAAAAAACCAAAACCATCTCTATGACCTATCACTCGCCCCTGAATAAGATCTTCGGTATTAAGTTTTGCGTACTTCTTGTCACGATTAAATTCAACTTGCCCTTCTCGCTCCATTGCTCGTAAGCGACGCTGAATACCAATGCGGCTGTCTTCATCTTTTGCATCAAGCAATTGACAAAATTCCAGAAAAGACAAAGGCTTTTTAGCTTTGACTAAAAGTTCCAGTAAATATTCACGGCTTGCAACCGGCTTTTCGTATTTTTCTTTTTCGCGTTGGTAAAACGGGTCGTCGCTCATAGGGCGAAGAATTTCCTGACTAATAATTTAATTGCGACAGTATAACCAAATGGCACCAAGCAAATATGATTTTTTTACATTGAATACTACTAGTTTGACTATTTCACCCTTTTCCCGTGAATTCTATGCACTTCAAGCCAGTTGGTTTTACCATCATTTGACCATTCTAACTTCCACTCAAAGGAATCTTGTTGCATGTCAAAAAATGTAATTCGAGCATATTTGCCTTGTGGCGTTTTATGTTGAGATAACATCACTATCTGGTTGCTGTCAGATACTGCGCTATAAAGATCAACCGTTTTACCTGCTTTGGTTACCCAAGCCATTAACCACTGTTGTTTATCCTTATCAAAAACTCTTAAATTAGTCCCAACCTGACGTTTACTACTTTGCTCCACTTCTTCTGACAAAGGTGGTGAAAAATATTCGTCACGCACTGCCCAACCGTTCATGGCTGTATAAAAGTGCCAATCGGCATTATTTGCTTGCTTCCAACCTGAACCATCGGCTTGTAGACTTTCTTCTGACGTGAGCCAACTCCCTAGCATTTTCTGCCAATGAGTTAATTCAATAGGGGCATGGGGGTTAAAAACAACATCCTCTTGTTTAGCGCAAGTAGACCAAGCAAACAAAACCATAACAACTGCGACTATCACTCTTAAGGTCAACATAATATTGACTCCAAATTACAAAACAATGAATAAACTTAGTGCATCGATAGTCTTTTAGGAATTGGTATAAGGTAGGCTCCTTATAAATAGGATAAATGGGGGTTGCTACAACAAAGCAGCGCGGCACAAAAAACTAACGTTAGGAATTGAGAGGTCTTTTCGCTTTACGTACAGCTTTAGGGTGCATCAGTTTTTCTAAACCTTGCATACAATTTGAAATTTTGGTGTGGGTTGGCTTATCTGCCGTTATTGCATTGTACAGCCAGTGATAAGCATCTTCATAATCGTAAGGGCTTCCGTACCCCTCTAGAAATAATTCCGCCAGTTGAATTTGCGCCTTTAAGTGACCTAAAACAGAAGCCTCACGCAGGAAAACTACCGCTCTTTCTTTATCTTGTTGAACTAATTTACCTTGAGAATAATAGCGGCCTAATTGTTCTAATCCAGCAGCAAGACCTTGTTCTGCTGCTTGATGCATAAAGTGAATACCGCGCTCAGGATCTGCATCCACACACACACCCCAAGCCAACATATCCCCCCACAAAAACTGATAACCAGGAATTTTTAGTACTTCTGCACGTGCCTGAATATCTTGCACCAACTGACAATCATCTAACACTACTCGGCTTAAATGCTCATTTTTGTTGATTAAACTAAGCAGTTCGTCCTGTGAATACAACTGAACAGCCTTAATTTCATCTGCGGCATTAGCAGAAATAACAAAAAAGGCATAACAGAGTAGTAATAATGATTTAAATAAATGCATAACAAATAATTTAGTTTTTACGATTTCCTTTGTATCGGCAACAAAGGTATTTTAATAAATATTTAGGGTCAAAAGACCCTAAGCATGTGTGACTTTAATTGTTTCATTATCAAGGTTTATTGATGCATTAATGCCATTTTCACGACTTGGGCATGCTCGAATAAATCATGACCTAAGTCAGTTAGGTATCCCCCATCAGGCAAGGTCACTATCCCTTTATCAAACAATCTCTTCGCCGCAGCAATCACTTCAGCCTCAGCGTCATTATGAATTTTCAAACCTTGCATTAAACTTTTATTAGGAAACTTCAATAATAAGTTCAGTTCTGCAATCATATCAGACGTAAATGTCATTTTTATTCCTCTTAAATTATGCCCTTTCATGCTCGTAAACGGAGTGGGCTTGGATTAGATTTAAGTGGAACAAAACGTTCATTTACAGAACTCCCACTAAAACCTAGCTCTTACAGTTAATTACGACTCGTATAAAATCAGTCAGTTGTTTATAATCCCCTTCATGAGCCTAAAGCCCAAACCGATGAATATCAAAGGTTATTTCAAATAATCATATTCAAGTAGTTTTAATTTAACCAGAAGAAATCCATGCAAATAATTCAGTGTAAGGTTGAAAAAATTGAAGCCCTTACAGAAACAATCAAACGTATTGTATTAATTCCAGACTCCTCTATTAATTTTATTGCTGGCCAATATCTACAAATAATGATGGGGGACGATGACAAGCGCCCCTTTTCTATCGCCAACGCACCGCGAGAAGATGGCTCGATTGAATTGCATATTGGCGCAGAACCTGGGAATCATTATTCAGGTCAAGTTCTCGACAAAATGCATAAAGATAAATATGTAAGTGTAGAAGGTGGATTAGGGCAAGCCTTTCTTAATCAGGCCGATGCGCAAGCGACTATCTTATTGGCAGGTGGTACTGGGTTTTCTTATGTTTATTCAATATTGCAACAAATGCTCAGTCAACCATTGCAAGCTCCGGTGATAGTGTATTGGGGTACACGCACACTAAACGACATGTATGCCTTCGAGGAACTCAAAACACTAGCAGATCAACATCCTTTATTTACCTTTGTCCCAGTGATTGAACTTCCTGAAAAAGAGTGGGCAGGTAAAACCGGTTGGGTGCATCAAGCTGTGCTCGATGACATTCCAGATTTGTCTACTTATCAAGTCTATGTAGCTGGGCGATTTGAAATGGCAAAAGTAGTACGGGACGATTTTACAAAACACGGATTACCACTTTCCAATTTATTTGGTGATGCCTACGCATTTATCTAAATATTTAAGTGCCTAATCCACTTTAATACGGGGCTTGTTTTTAGCCCCTCGTATCATTTACACCGCGCCTTTAAACTCCAGCTGCCGCCAGGCTTCATACACAAATACCGACACGGCATTCGACAAATTCATACTGCGACTTTCTGGTAACATTGGGATACGTACCCGCTGCTGTGCGGGCAGTGACTGAATGATCTCATCAGGTAAACCACGGGTTTCAGGGCCAAACAATAGGGCATCACCTAGTTGATATTGAGCTTGAGCAAAAAACGCCTTGCCTTTAGTTGTACAGGCAAATATTCGTTTAGGGGCTCGCGCTTCAATATAGGCATCTAGATTGGGATAACGTTGCACCTTAGCGAACTCGTGGTAATCCAAACCAGCACGACGCACTTTTTTGTCGTCCCAATCAAATCCAAGGGGTTCAATTAAATGCAGAGCAAAGCCCGTATTTGCACATAGACGAATAATATTGCCAGTATTAGGAGGGATTTCAGGCTGGTAGAGAACGATATCAAGCATGTGAATAATTTCGGTGACTTTTAATAAACCGATACTAACAAAAAACAGCTAAATGATTTAGCTATTAGGCCTTCTTTCCCTTGATATTTATTTCGCCCTCATAATGTTGTTAGTCGGTTCTCGGAATAGTCATTTTATATCTCACACCGACTGGGGAATCAACTAGCTCTATCTGACCTTTATATATATTACTAATAATATTGCACACTATATTTAGCCCCAATCCCATTTTCCCTGAACCTCTTTGAGTGGAAAAAAAGGGTTGAAACACCTTCTCAGCCTCGAGCTTGCTTATCCCTTTACCATTATCATGGTAACTCACGTGAATATACTTAGCATCTTGCACCACAGATATAAACACCTTGCCCTGCTGGTTTTCAAATCCATGGAAAACAGAATTATCAAGCAATTGTGAAAGTAGTTGAAAGAACGACGCTTGAGAGTAACACTCCAGTCCTTCTTGCACTTCACTTTCTATGGCAATGTTTGGATACTTGAGTCGTGCATAGTCACTAAATTGCTGAATAAATTTTGGCATTTCAAATGTGAATGCCTGATCAGCAACTTTTTCAGTGTCAATTTCAGAAAACCGTTCTAATAAATTTGACGCGCGAGTTAAATTATTCAAGGTCAAGTCAATGGATTTAGACAACGAGCTTAAAGTTTTCATCGCACTGCTTTTTGTTAATTTACCCTGTTCTATATCCTGTGATAATGAAGTCACTATTTGACTACTACTAGAAATAGAAGTGATGGCCACCCCCAAAGGCGTATTAATTTCATGAGCCACCCCCATCAACAACATATTAGTGACACTGGCTTTTTCGGCATTAATGTCACGTATACTAATCGCTTTTTGCTGCTCTAATACCAGCGACAAACGTGTATTCGCTTCCGTAAGTTGTGTATTACGTTCATCGACTGTTTGACTTAATTGTGTATTAGCATTAACCAGTGCCTGCCTAGTGCTGACATTTTCAAATACAATGGCGGCTAAATTTGCACAGGTTTCAATATAAGCAATATCTTCTTCAGTGGGTGTATTGGGATAGGCGTAATACATTGCAAATGTACCATATACTTTTTTGTTGCTGCCCATAATCGGTTCAGACCAACAAGACTGGAGGCCAGCATTTAACGCTAAGTCTTTATATTGTGCCCAAATCGGGTCAGTATTAATATCCGTAACCACTACTCGTTTTTTTGAAAAAGCAGCCGTACCACAGGAACCCACCCCCATTCCAATCTTCACGCCATCTAAAGCCTTGCAATAATCGGCAGGTAAAGAAACGCTAGCAATAGGATGTAGCGTGCCGTTCTCATGATCTAGTAATAACACTGAACTTTTCATCTCAGGGTTATAAATTTCAGATTTTTCACATAACAACCTAAGCACTACCTCAATACTGTCGCCACGGGCGACACTGCGCAAGACTTCAGAACGCCCCGCCTCCAGTTCAATCGCACGTTGCAAATAATCTAAATGATCTCGAGTAATATTGATTCTAGGCATAAGGCTCTGGCTGTTTTTATGACGTTATGAGTTTAATTTGATTACCACAATAATGCCACTTACAAATATACAGGTATGACCGACAGTAATAATGAATTGAGGTCCCCCCTAGCCCTTTAAAAAATCCAAAATTGCACTCAAACATGGCACTCTATATTTGTCCTGCTCCGCTAACAACTCGTGATGTGAACCGTCAATCACTAGCAGCCTAGTACGGGCCATTTTTGCCACTACCCTACTCTGTCTTTTGTTATCCACGATCTGATCTGCACCCGCTTGAATCACTAAGGCCGCAATAGGAAAGCTAGGTGCATTGTGTTCTATTTCCTCCATGGCAATAGTCGCAGCCTTTAGCCAATGACCACTCACCCCACCTAACTGCACTTGTGGTGCATTTTGATACTCTTGCCGAAAAATTTGATATCTGATCTCACTATGAGTTAGTTCATTAGAACAGAATGGCACGGGATCATAATTTTTTTGACTAAAAAAATAGCCATCATTTGTATTAACAGTCAAATGGAGTCTCAACAAAAATTTAGCAAACCAAGTGGGCAAAGGCGGGCGAATGCCAAACATAGGAGCCGAAAAAGCGACTTTTCCAAACAACTCTGGATAACGCCACACCATCAAAGCACCAATGGCCCCGCCCATTGAATGACACAACAAATTTGGTTTGTGATGGGACTTTTTTAGTACAACCTCGTCCATAAATTGTTTAAAGTCAGCCACATAATCATTAAAACTCGCTACGTAACCAATTTGAGGATTGCCTAACATACGTCCAGATAAACCTTGCCCTCTATGGTCATGTATAAACACTGAATAACCATTTTGATAAAGGTCGTACACTACCTCTTTATATTTGATTAAACTTTCAATGCGTCCAGTTGAAATCACTATGGTGCCAAGAGCGTTAGGATGCAGCACAAAAGCGTAAGCAATGTCGACTTTATCGATCCCAGTAAAGATTCCGGATTTCACACTGTTTTGCCAGAATGGTTGAATAACGTTTGCATACACTGATTCTAAGTCAGTTTCAGAGCACAGAACGTATTGAGACATGTAAAAACCCTACATTTAGATTAGATATAAAACTACGCAGCGTAAATCCCAACAGGCCTTTACGGGTGGAATGTAAAAAGCTGATTCATGGCGTTTTATTGCGCTTTTTATTGTGATTAACTTCTATCACCCTAAGGATATCACGCCAACTAATAATGCCAACGGGGACGTTATTGTCATTCACTATTGGTATACAAGAGATATTGTGCTGATTAAATAAACTGATCGCTTCGTACACATTGGCTAGAGGGGTCAACGAAATAGGCTTTCGAGTCATAATTTGGTGCACCTTTTTATTCAAGGTAAACTTATCATGTGCGGTTTCTTGTACTGTTCCAATAAAAGGACTAATAGCTCTGAGTAAATCTCGATCTGATAACACCCCAAACAACTTACCTTCTTCCACTACCATCAAATGATGAAACTTAGCATTTTCAAAAAGATGTTTAACCATTCGTAGATTATCGTCCAGTGTGACTGTTACCACTGGTTTACTCATGATTTTTTCGACTAACATTCCTCCCCCCTGGTAAACCCTATAAACCATTCACACAAAAGGTAACCGTAACCTTGTGTCTTTTGCAATAAAAAAGCGACCACTTTGGATTTTACTTTTATTACAAAGAGTTCCCCGATTCAAACCGCCGCAAGAGGTATGCAAATTTTAACTCTTAATCCACCTTCAGGTTTATTATTGGCTTCAATACAACCTTGGTGCTTCACTATGGCATGCTGAGCAATAGCCAAACCTAAGCCAACACCGCCACTGTTTCTGTCTCTAGCGGTTGATTCACGATAAAAGGCTTCAAATATTTTATGCAATTGGCTTTCTTCGATACCCTCGCCATCATCTTCAATTATCCACTCTAAGTGATTGTCATGTTTCGATACCGAAACCTGAATCATATGATTGGAATAATAAATCGCATTACGTAAGATATTTTCGATAGCACTGCTTAATAACTGTGGTTCTGCGTACAAACTAATATTTTCTTCAGCCTGATAAAACAACTCCTTATTTTTTTGTGCGGCCTCAAATTGTGCATCTTCAATGATTGGCGTCATAATTTGTTCAAGGCTAACTGACTGTAAGTTCTGAATAGGCTGCTTATTATCCAATCTAGATAACAATAAGACTTGCGCTATCATATTTTCAATTTGTTGGGACTCTTTTTCAATCCTTTCCAAGGCTGCCAGCATATTGGCTGACATGTCGGACTCATTTTGTTGCAAGGCAATACCAATAGATAATTGCAAACGAGTAAGGGGCGAGCGTAACTCATGTGAGATATCTGCCAGTAATCTTTTCTGACTAGTGAGCAAACTTTCGACTTGTTCAGACATATAATTAAAATCACGCCCAAGTTGCCCTATTTCATCTAAGCGCCTACTTGCATTGCCCACTCGAACACCCATCTCACCATCTGCCATCTGTTTAGAAGCAAGGCTAAGTTGTGCAATTGGATTCAGTAGTCCACGCACAAATAAATAACACAGCCCCACACTTAGAGAGATCATAAAGAGAATAAAGATCCCCGGGTATTCGTGACGCATAACACGCAAACTCCCCCCCGGCCTGGGTTCAACCATAAACAACATATAATCCCTTTGATTAGCTTTTATCAGACCAGGTCCAATAAAAGACAGTCCTTTTACATCTAACATTAATGGTGAGCTTCGCAGTTCAAAATCATCAAATACATCATCTTTAAATCCCCTGTGTCTGGAGACTCTGTGCACTATGGAGCGAGTCGCTGGGTCAAACAACACCAAACCAAAACGACTACGATTACTGACTTTATTAAGCAATTTTTTAAAGTCTAAATCACTATCTCGCCTCTCAATTTGTTTTTGCACTTTATTAGTCAATGTCATCAAATCTTTTTGTTGCATGGAATTTAATGGACGGTACTTGGCTTCAGAGCCTAGTTGATTGGCGAGCCAAACTGAGCTAATAAAGATTAATAAAGTTGCTAGCCAAAACCACAAAAACACTCTAAAGAATAAACTCTTCGCTGGATTAAGCTTGCTTATACCCTTCATGCAGGCACCACATAAAGATAACCGGCACCGCGGTGAGTCTTAATTTTTTCTTCTGGACTAAAAACAGCTAACTTTTTGCGAAGGTTACTCACATGCATATCTATACTGCGGTCAAAAGCCGCCAGTTTTTTTCCTAATACTTTTTCACTGATGTCTTCTTTACTCACCAAGCTGCCACTATTGATCATTAAAAGGTGTAGAATAGAATATTCGGTCCCTGTTAATTCAACAGTATTGTTAGCACAAGTTACCTGTTGAGCTGATGGAGAGAGTTCCACATTGCCTAATGTTATATTTTGCTGCACATTGCCACTTGGCAACAAAGCCATTCGTCGCACTAACGCCTTTATTCTGGCTGACAATTCTCTATGATTAAAAGGTTTAGCTAAATAATCATCGGCCCCCATTTCCAAACCAAAAATTTTGTCATAATCGTCACCCTTAGCTGTCAGCATTAATACAGGTGTTAGGTGGCTAGTGCGCAACCTTTTTAATACTTCAAAGCCATCAAGCTTAGGCAACATGACGTCTAACAAAATAAGGTCATAATGTTTGTTTGATGTGGCTAAACTCAGTCCCGTTTCACCATCGTGTGCCACATCTATCTCATAGCCTTGCGGACTAAGGTATTCTTTTAGTAACTCGGTCAATGCTAAGTCATCATCGATAAATAATAGTTTTTTAGCTGACATATACTTCCTCTGGTTTTCTTAGGCTAGCCACACTATAACTCAGAGCATATTGTCCAACACGATGCATTTACACAAGCTTTACATTCCCTTTGCGTTTCTTTGCATTACATTCGCTAGACTTAGTTGCAATTACTCAAGAGGATAAAAATATGACAACATTTAAAACATTAGTTAAAACCACATTGACACCTATTGCTCTTTGTCTATCCCTTGCCATAGTGGCACCTGCTATAGCCAAGAAAGGCCATCACCAACCCCATGATGGGATGCGCCAAATATTGTCTGAGTTATCGCTAACAGATACACAAAAGCAAGATATCAAACAGATTTTAAAACAAAACCGTGAAGATAGAGAGCTGTATAGCACAGATGGAAAATCTTTAAAAACGGATATGCGTAGCCTAATACAATCCTCGGAATGGGATGAAGAAGCGGTAGAGACTGCAATTGCTCAACGCCAAGTGCTAATGCAACAAAAAGCACTGCAACGGGCAACCAATAAAAACCAAGTATGGAATTTATTGACTGCAACTCAACAAGCTGAATTTGTTACCCAGCTAGAAACTCGTAAAGCCAAGCACGAAGAGAAAAGCTCTGAAAGAAAGGAAAAAAGAAAAGGCAAAGGTAAACACAAAGGCAACATGCTAAAACGTTTGGATTTAACCGAAGAACAATTGGCTGCCGTAAAAACCATCAAAACAGCTGAAAAAGAGAGTGCCGAAACAATTAGGGCTAAGCTTAAAAACTTTAAGCAAGCAGAGCAGTCTCTAATACAAAGCACAGAGTTTAAAGCGGAAACTTGGGAAGCGCTTAACTCTGAGTATCAATCTGACTTTGTTGCTATGGCATTATTAAAAACCAAAAGCAAACATGATATTTGGAATACTCTGACCCCAGAGCAGCAAGCCCTAGCAATGGAAAAAACTGAAAAATGTAAAGGCAAAAAAGGCGCTAAAAAAGGTAACAAAAAAAATAGACAAGAATCAGTTTAAAAATATTTCCTGTCAGCATAAACAACCGCATTAATTGCGGTTGTTTCATTTATAACTTGTTCTAAACCACAACTATCTCATCTCATCCCATTCCTATCCCCTAAACCTATAGGTTTATTTGTGCTTCAATAGGTCTAACGGCCTAACAAATAACGTCATAATAGGATCATAATACATTCACCATTTGGCAATATATCCAATGTTAAGCTAACCCAAATTGACTTGGAGAAATACAAAATGAGCTTAAGTATTTGGCAAATATTACTAGTGGCTTTGTTGTTTATATTACTGTTTGGCCGTGGAAAAATTCCCGCTTTAATGACCGATTTAGCTGCAGGCATAAAAAACTTTAAACATGGAATGAAAGAACAAGAAGAAGACGAGCACGCTGCAATTGCAACCAAAAGCGCCACTCAAAACACAACTACGTCAGCCGAAACGGCAAAATCTGCTAGTCAATCGTAGTAACTCGAGATGTTTGATTTTAGTTGGATAGAGCTTGGATTTTGCGCGGCACTCACCCTAGTGGTAGTTGGCCCAAAAGATTTACCTGCTTTTGTTAAGGGAATTGGCCGAGTCATGGCCAAAGGTAAAAAAATGCTCAACGAAGTCAAAGGCTCTTTGTCACGGCTAGAAAAGGAAATTGATATTAGTGAGGGTAATGCCAACCAAGGGAATAACTGGGAATCATTGCTGCCCCCTGAAGTACAACATTTACCAGAAGATTTTATTCCCGGATCCCTGCCCGCCAGCGAACACCAACAAATACGACAACAACGTAAAAAAACGAGGGTTGAAATGGCCAACGACTCTGAGAGTAAACCATGAACCTTGCCTCAACTACCGCAAGCAAAACACCTTTATTGACTCACCTAACAGAGTTACGTCAGCGTTTATTGTATTGCCTTGGATTTTTCTTTTTGATGTTTGCAGTGAGCTATTGGTTTGCTCAGCCAATTTACACTTTTTTGCAACAACCACTGGTTGACATATTCGGTCCAGATAGTGGGCGGAGAATGATTTACACTGGGCTACATGAAGCGTTTTTCACCTATTTGAAATTAGCGTTTTTTAGTGCGCTGTTTTTTACGCTTCCTTTAATTCTGATCCAAGTTTGGCGTTTTATCGCACCAGGTTTGTATGAACAAGAACAGAAAAGTTTATTCCCTCTATTTGCTTTGACCCCTATTTTATTTATTGGTGGAGCAGCACTGGCATTTTATGTGGTGATGCCAATGGCTTGGGAGTTCTTTATTAGTTTTGAAACCCCTGAACAAAATAGTGGCATAGAAGTGCAGCTAGAGGCGAAAGTGAGTGAATATTTATCCCTAGTCATCCAGCTTATCCTAGCCTTTGGGCTGTGTTTTGAGTTACCGGTATTATTACTAGTGATGGCAAAGGCAGGGATCATTAATGCCCAAACATTGCGCCAGCATAGGCGCCATGCGGTAGTCGTGGTTTTTCTATTAGCGGCATGTCTCACTCCACCAGATTTAATATCACAAATTGCACTTGGCATACCTGTGTTACTGCTATATGAACTGTCCATTGCTTTAATTCATTGGAATGAAAAGGCCGTTACAGCCACTTTAAAAGATAAAACCAGCCATTCTTAAGCATGCTGTAAACTGAAAAACACCCCAGCCCTTTTGTCATTTTTCTGCCATTAAACTGCCATGAATGCTTACAAAAACTGTCAAATTTTTTTCCATAAATTGTCATTTTAGTCCTTTACCTTTGATCCCGTTAGGTTGCTGTCAACCCAAAGTTGAACCTGTCTTTTGAATGTTAATTACCACTATCAAACAGTAAGGAAGAAACATGAACACTCCGATATCTAAAAGTCATATCGATCTACCCATTCAGCCAACTTTTAGTCGCAGACAAGTTTTAAAAGGTGGTTCAATTGCCGCAGCCAGCACTGCTTTTGTAGCCCTATCCACTCGTACCAACGCAGCCAGTTTGCCTTTTAGCAGCTCTTACGGTGAATTAGTGCCTGCAGTTGATAAAGCAACGGGCCTGACATTGTTATCTTTACCAGAAGGTTTCGAATACACCTCATTTGGTTGGACCGGACAAATTCAAGCCGATCGCTTACCCACGCCTACAGACCATGATGGTATGGGCGTAGTCGCAGCCAAAGGGAATATTATAGCGCTAGTGCGTAACCACGAATGTTCAGAAGGTGAAGGTTTCCCTTCGTCACCAGCAAGTGGCCGTGGTATTTACAATGAGGCTCAAAATGGTGGCACCACAAACATTATGTTTGATGTATTAAAAGGCGAATTTCTGTCTTCTTACAACAGCCTTGGTGGCACTATTCGAAACTGTGCTGGCGGTCCAACACCATGGGGAACGTGGCTTTCTTGCGAGGAAACCTTTCACAATTGGGGGCAGGGTCCACAAGGGCTTAACCATGGTTATGTGTTTGAAGTACCAGGTTTTGGCCTTTCAGATGGTCAACCTATTACCCAAATGGGTCGTTTTTCACATGAAGCCGCTGCCGTTGATCCTGCCACTGGTTATGTTTACGAAACCGAAGATGCTGGTTCGTCGGCATTTTACAAATTTGAACCAACAGGCGAATGGGGTGATTTGAAATCTGGCGGTAAACTTTATGCAATGGTACTAAACAATACACCAAGAGTAGATCTACGTGGTGGGCTAATCGAAGGCACAACTTGGGATGTCACTTGGCAAGAAGTACCTGATCCCGATGCCATGAGTGAAAGATGTTATAGCCAAGCCACTGATGCAGCCATTATCGCACGAGGTGAAGGCTGCTGGTATGACGATGGAAAGATCTATTTTGTATCCACTTCAGGTGGTGCTGCTGGACTAGGGCAAGTGTTTTGTTTTGATCCCAGACGTCAAGAGCTAAGCATTATTTTTGAATCCACTGACGCCGCAACTCAAGTAGATGGTCCAGACAACATCGCCATAAGTCCAAGAGGTAATATGTTGTTGTGTGAGGACGGCAGCTCTAATCCTAAACGCTTAATTGGCTTAACTAAAAGCGGAGAAACATTTCCTTTCGCTGAAAACAATATCGCCTTAGATGCGGGTGATTTAGCCGCCATAGACGCAGTTTATCCTGGCACGCAAAGCAACTTTTGGGACAGCGTCGGTACTTCTACTGATGGCTCAAATCGCAGAAGCTTTACGAGCCAAGAATGGGCGGGTGCGTGTTTTTACGGACGCTGGTTATTCGTCAATGTGCAATCTCCTGGCGTGACCTTTGCGATCACTGGTCCTTGGGAAAATGGTGCACTTTAATCCCCCGTTTAGCGCCAGCCATAGTGTTGGCGTATTTAATTAAGGAATGAAAATGAAATATTTATTTAAAACAGTCTGCGCCTTAACCATGTTATGTGCAGCTAGCGTAAGCCAAGCGTCGATCATAGATTTACCTGTAAATGGTAAAGTGGCAGGCAGTGTAATCGGAGATTCAGCATGGTTACTCGAAGATACATTTAGCGACGGTTTAGACTACATTTTATTTGAAGTCACAGAAGCGTCTTTAGTCGACATAGTACTTAACGCAAGCATTGATTTTGGCTTAAGTCTATATAGCGGTACTGTGGGGAATGAATATGGCATAGTGTTTGAAAACAGCAGAAATTTTTCAGATTTTTTCACAGACCTAACCTATATAACGGGCAGTAACCCATTTGTGCCAGGTTCGCCTGATTTTCTGACTGGTATCAGCCTCGCTGCTGGCTTTTACACTCTAGCGGTAGGAGGAAGTGAGGGTTTAGGCGACACTTTTAGTGACTATGCATATGACTTGAGCGTCGATATCAATGCCAAAGCCGCCCCCGTTTCCGAACCTTCGATAGTATTATTGATGTTGTTTTCAATAGGGGGCATGTTTGCAGTAAGACGTTTGCAAAAATAAAGTGCTGACTAAACATTAAAAATACTAAGGCCCCTATTTTGATAGAATGGGGGCTTTTTTATACCGAGCGTACTCTAATCAACTCAAACCACTTGATTAATCAGAAAGCAAGAGAACCCATTGCGTCCAGCAACCACTACTATTTATTCAAGTGTATCTCTTCGTTGAATTTTTCCGCAATAATGTACTTTTAACTGACAATCTCTCCTCGATAAAGGCAATAGTAGAATAAATCATCATCAACTGGCCTGAAAAAATAAATAACTCTAGCTACCTGTTACAGTAGCGATCAATAATTTAGGACATGAATTATCCTGAACTTTCTTTTTTACATACTCGGGCGATAAGGAGCCATTATGCAAGACATCGAATTACGTACTAGTCTTGACCAATATTATGGCCAAATTCAATCGGTCATTCTGGACAAACAACATCCAATATCTGGACTACTTCCTGCCAGCACAGCAGTGACTGTGCACGGCAATTACCAAGACGCTTGGGTTCGCGACAATGTATACAGTATTTTGGCCGTATGGGGCCTAGCGTTAGCCTATCGGAACTTAGATGACGATGGTGGACGAGGTTTTGAGCTGCAGCAACGCACAGTCAAATTAATGCGCGCATTATTACGTTCGATGATGGCGCAATCAGCTAAAGTTGAACAATTTAAGAAAAGTCGACATCCAATAGATGCACTACATGCTAAGTACGATACCGCCACAGGTGACAGTGTAGTGGGTGATGATGAATGGGGGCATCTGCAAGTAGATGCAACCTCTGTTTTTCTGCTAACCCTTACACAAATGATTGCTTCTGGTTTAGAAATAATCTGGACCAATGAAGAAGTCAGTTTTGTACAAAACTTAGTGTATTACATTGAACGGGCTTACCGTACACCTGATTTTGGTATTTGGGAGCGCGGAGCCAAAAGTAATAGTGGTAACGTTGAGTTAAATGCCAGTTCATTAGGCATGGCCAAAGCTGCATTAGAAGCACTTTCTGGCTTTAACCTATTTGGAGCAAAAGGCTCACAATCTAGTGTGATCCACGTAATTCCGGATAATATTGCACAGTCGAATATTACCTTAACCACTATGTTACCTCGTGAGTCTAATACCAAAGAAACAGATGCAGCCTTGCTCAGTATTGTGGGTTATCCAGCCTTTGCAGTGGACGACCCAGTGCTTGCCGACAAAGTGCGCAACGACATTATTACTAAATTAGAAGGCAACTATGGTCTCAAACGTTTTTTGCGTGATGGGCATCAAACGTCACTCGAAGATGAGGGTCGCTTGCATTACGAAGAACAAGAACTCAAACAGTTTGAGCATATCGAATCTGAATGGCCGCTTTTTTACACCTACTTATATTTAGACGCCATTTTTCGCGACGATACCCAGCAAATAAATCACTATCGAGCTCGTCTAGACGCAGTATTAGTTGAACAAAATGGGCAAAAACTGCTACCTGAATTGTATTTTGTTACCGAAGACTGTGTTGAGAAAGAACGTTTAGCGCCAGGCTCGCAGAAACGCGAGCCCAACGACAACGTCCCTTTGGTATGGGCGCAAAGTTTATATTTGCTTGGTTGTTTGCTTGAAGAGGGCCTGCTGCGCCCAGGGGATTTGGACCCACTAGGGCGCAGGCAGCATAAAATTCCTAAAAAACCTGTCGTTCAGCTTATGTTTTTAGCTGAAGACCAAGTATTGCAACAAGAGCTAGAAGCTCATGGAGTGCAAACCCAAACGCTAGCAGACATTTCACCTGTGCAGGTGTATCGCCCTGAAGATATTGCCAGCATACATGCGCAAATAGGCAAGTGCGAATCCCTAGGACTTTCAGGACGCACCCCTAGAAAACTTAAAAGTTTAACCACTAGCCGTGTGTATATGATGGGCAAACAAAGAGCGATTTGCCTTACCCCCTCTTTTATTCAACGAGACTTTTTTCTAAGTTACGACATGGAGTTTTTGGTGCGTCGCTTTAAGTCAGAACTGAAGTATCTACATCGCAATTGGACTGAGATGGGTCGACCAACAGTTACAGTATTACTGACTCACAATTTACTGGATACAGATCGCACCACCTTTTATGCCTTAATGAAAGAAATCGCGAGCGGTGAAGTAGACGGTATTCCGGTGCGTCACGACATATTGGCCCAGTTAATAAACACCGCAGCCGTTGAACATGTGGAGCATCTAGAGGACTTAGTGTTACCCGAGCAGCCATTAGCAAACCTATTGTCGCAATCTTGTGTTTTGACCTTAGCGGGTGAACACAAACAGTTATTACCGAGTGAAGAGCTTGAGATTGCGCTAAGCAAAGATAGCGGTCTTTTAGAATCCAAGTTGGGTGAGGCAACTAGTCTTTATCAACAAATCACACTGCTGACAAAGCTAGTCGAGTTGCAATCGATTGATTCCAAAATTCACATCCATAACCAGCAACGAAGTTTGCGTGACTTAATTGAAGAAGTGTATGCCCAAGCGGGACGATTACGACTTTGGTCAGTATTGCGCCAGGCATCGGGGTTACTGAGTAAAATTGATGGGGACATTGGCTTAGCGGTGGGTGATTTACTTGTTGCACAAAAATTTATTCAAGTCGGTCGTTCCTATCATGATGAATCGTTGATCACCCGTCCATTAACTGACGAAGAATTGATGCAGCGAATAGTACAATTTTGCCGTGAAGATGTGCGCGATCAAATCCTCACCCAGGAAGTGTTGCTTTACTTAGGTCTGTTAATCAAAGCTAGACCTGAGTTATTTAGCGAGTTATTAACCTTACGAGCGAGTCTGTTAATTATTCTGCTCACGAGTCAAATTACTAGGGCCAATCACACTACATCCGATGAGGCTTACGAAATACTCATGGATATGCCTCCATCTGAAATTCAATCACGCTTAGAAGCGGTACTGGAAAACTATCAAACCTTAGCGGATCTGCCACAAAAGCTTGAAGCACTGCATGCCCAAGGGAATACTCAACAACTAAACTGGCAGCAAAACTTAGGCTTAGAGCAGCTCAAAACCCCCAATGATGGTTGGCTGGCTTGGCGACAACATCAAGGCATACTCGACCGTCGTTCAGCCGACTTTTTAGCTCAAATTTGGAGTGTTTTAAAACACACTAGCGGTTTGGTTATTGGCAATAAAATGGACAAACGTAACCGCATAAGCAGTGATTTGGTGTTAAGTGATATGACCGAGGGAGAGAAAGCATTCGCGTTATTAATCGAACACATGTTTAACAATATTCATTCTGCAGAATACCGTCAACTTACCATTGAAACCCTGACGGCCTTAGCGAGCTTCTTCGAACAAAACCCTAGTTTAATAGTGGAAGAAGCCATAGTGATTGACGTGACCATAGGTCATGCAGTTAACCTAGCCTATGTGGAGGAATTTCCAGAACGGCAACAACACTACGATGAACATAAGAGTCATGCTTGGGAGCGCTTTTACCAACAATCGCCAGCTCATAGCACAAGCTTTATTATTTCTGCGTTGAATCACCTGTTAACCGTCAGGCCTGTAGCGTAAAACTATATATACCACTGAGCACAAATGAGTGACGCTCAGTGGTATTTCCGGCACTTATAAATCTGGAATATCCCGCTGATACTCTATTCCGATAAAGGCAGGTGAGGTAATCAGCATATCTGCTGTAGACACATTACAAGCAACAGGTAAATTCCACACCGAACACAGTCTTAACAAGGCTTTTACGTCCGGATCGTGAGGAGCTGGATTGAGAGGATCCCAAAAAAATATCAAACAATCTAGTTTACCCTCTGCTATTAACGCCCCTATTTGTTGATCGCCACCTAGCGGACCACTTTTATAACAGTGAATATCTAGACCTAACGCCTTTTGTAATATGCCACCAGTAGTACCAGTAGCGACTAATTTATGTTTACTCAACTCAGCTTTGTGCATCAAAGACCACTTAACCAAATCCGGCTTTTTATGATCGTGAGCAACCAAGGCGATGGTTTTTTGCATTTTGTTTAAAACCTTATATCAATAAATTGAAATGTAAAATCATCCTAAAACAGGAGGTGTTAACAACATACTTTGTTGATCATCTGCTGTAAAACAAGCACAGTTGGATTCACATAATCCAAAGAAATGTATTCATCAGGTTGATGAGCTTGGTCAATACTACCAGGCCCCAAAACGATAGTGTCGCAGCCAAGCTGATTAATAAATGGCGCTTCGGTAGCGTAATTGGCGCTTTGGAATTTTTTACCCGTAAGTTGTTCAGCTAACGCTAAAATGTTTTGTTCGTCTCGACAAGCAAAAGCAGGGGCTGTGGGGTACATTAAATCCAAACTTAAACGGTTGGGATATTTTGCGAATACTGGAGCTAATGCTTCGTCAATCATAGTAAGTGCTTGCTCATCACTCAGTTCAGGCACAGCGCGCATATCAAAGTTAAGCTTACAGTGACCACAGATTCTATTTTCGCCGTCACCACCATGAATATGCCCCAAATTCATGGTGACATGAGGCACACTAAAGGCCTCGTCATGAAACTTGGTTTTTAATTTGCCTTGTAAATCCATCAACTGACCTATGGCTTGATACATGATTTCGATGGCGTTAACGCCTTTGTCGGGGTCGCTCGAATGCCCCGCTTTACCTTGAATATTCAAACTTTGTGCTATGTGACCTTTGTGTTTATATATTGGTATCAGTTCAGTGGGCTCCCCAATAATTGCCATATTAGGCTTTATCAATTGTTGCTCGGCAAAAAAACGTGCCCCTGCCATGGACGTTTCCTCGTCAGCTGTGGCTAATATATACAGAGGTTTTTTCAATTTTTTCAGGGGAATGGTTTTTAAAGCTTCAAGAATAAAAGCAAAAAAACCTTTCATATCACAACTGCCTAAACCAAATAGTTTGCCATCTGCTTGTTTGACTTTAAATGGATCCGATTGCCAGGCCCCTTCATCAAATGGCACTGTGTCTGAGTGACCACAAAGCAACAACCCTCCCTCACCGCTACCTATTTTGGCTAACATATTAAATTTGTTGCGAGTACCGGGTACCTGCTGAATAGTTATGGTAAAGCCTAGATCACTAAACCAGCCCGAAAGCAGCGCTATAAGTGGCTCATTTGATTGATCTATTTTTTCGTCAAAAGCACTAATTGACGGGCACTGAATGATTTTTTCATAGTGTTCTAAGAAAGATAAATTTGGCATAACAACTCAATTAAATAATTATTCACTTTTATTGCATAAATATATAGCACATGGCATTCTATACGCCAATCAGAAACGACAAATTAGTAGATTGTCGATTCGCGTAGTAATTTATTACTTTAACTTGTTTTGGTTAGATAGCGTATATGTACTTATTTATATTCCAGTTTATTTCCCTGCCTAGCTTCGCCAGCTTGTTGTTTCGACGATAGTCGATGCTGTAGCGTATAGCTCACTCTTTGCTTTAAACTATATGTTTGAGCAAAGGGTGCTTTTTCTTTTTACCTTCATAATTTAGTACAATGCTCACTTTGAGCCTATAGAGAAATTTCCAATGATCAAAACCTGTATTATCGGAGCCAGTGGTTATACTGGCGCTGAGTTGGCCGCATTAGTTCATGGCCATACCCAATTTGAATTAGCCGCTTTATATGTGTCCAGCAACAGTGCTGATGCAGGGAAATCTTTAGGGGATATTCATCCACAATTTTTTAACTCAATTAATTTGTCTCTGCAGCCAATAGATGAAGATAACTTAACAGTCTTATCTGAAAGCTTTGACCTAATATTTTTAGCCACGCCACACGAAGCAAGCCATAAATGGATGAAACAGCTATGTGGTAAAAAAGCCATAATAATGGACTTATCGGGCGCTTTTAGGATCAAAGATAAACACAAATTCGCTGAGTATTATGGCTTTGAGCATCATGCTGATGAATTATTAGCACAAGCTGTATATGGCCTAGCCGATTGGCATCAAGAACAAATAAGTAACGCCAACTTGGTTGCAGTGCCAGGTTGTTATCCTACCGCTTCTTTAACAGCACTTAAGCCTCTGCAACAAAATGCCTTAATTGACGCCACTCATCTTCCTATTATCAACGCAGTATCCGGTGTATCTGGAGCAGGCAGAAAAGCGGCACTAAATAGTAGTTTTACAGAAGTTAGCTTGCAAGCATATGGCGTGTTGGGCCACAGGCATCAACCAGAAATTGCTGACTACTTAGGCGCTGAGGTGATATTCACCCCTCATTTAGGTAATTTTAAACGTGGTATCTTGGCAACCATTACTATAAAAACTGCAGCCAATGTAACGGAACAACAAATTGGCGATGCTTATCAACAGGCCTACCAAGGAAATCCAATCGTAAGGCTCAGAAAAAGCTGGCCTAAAATAGACGATGTTGTGGGCACGCCTTACTGTGATTTGTTTTGGAAATTGGATCAAAAAACGGGCTACCTAGTGGTGACCAGTGCCATAGATAACTTATTAAAAGGCGCAGCCTCGCAAGCATTACAATGTGCTAATTTGCGTTTTGGATTTGACTCTCACATGGGATTGGTAAACTAACCATGAGTAATAAAAATATACTAGTCATCAAAGTTGGTGGCGCATTTATGCAAGCTGAAAATGCGGCTTTGGCATTATTAACAACCATCAAAGAATTGCAACAAAGCTATATTGTGGTGTTAGTCCACGGCGGCGGCGCTATGGTTGAAGAATTATTGTTTGCACTGAATCTAAGCAGTCAAAAAATCGATGGTTTACGGGTGACGCCTAAAGAACATATGCCCTATATCACAGGGGCACTTGCTGGCACTGCCAATAAACAGCTTTGCGGACTAGCCATCAAAGCAGGTATTAGCCCAGTAGGGCTGAGTTTATTAGATGGCAAAATGTGTAAAGCAACCGTCATGCGTGAAGAATTAGGTGCAGTAGGGTCAGTTGAAGCTGGCGATGCGACTTTGTTAAAGGCGTTAGCCGCCACACATATGTTACCCATTATTAGTTCTATAGGAGCGGATAGTGAAGGAAACTTACTCAATGTGAATGCTGATCAAGCAGCAACTGTCATCGCACAATTATTAGACGCAGAATTATTGCTTTTGTCTGATGTACCAGGTGTTTTAGATGCTGACAAAAATTTGATTAACCACTTAGATGCAGAACAAATTGACACTCTCATTACACAAAATGTGATCCGAGACGGCATGATAGTAAAAGTCAATGCGGCGTTAACCGCAGCCAATAGCTTAGGGCACAGTGTCACTATTGCTAGCTGGAAAGATTCAGAAAAGCTGCTAGGTTTGTTGCAACATCAAGCAATAGGCAGCAAAATCTCCCCCCAATTAAAAACATCGACTAACAAGGCTTGATTATGAAACAAGATCTTCTTTCATTTAAAGATTGGACCGCAGACCAATTACACAATTTATTAGCCTTGGCTAAAACCATCAAAAATAACCCTGCGGGTTATCGCACTGCCTTGGATGGCAAGTCGATTGTTGCCTTGTTTGAGAAACCATCTTTACGTACCCGAGTAAGTTTTGACATTGGTATCAATAAGTTAGGTGGCCATATGGTGTATCTCGACAGCCAATCAAATAAATTGGCTGGCAGAGAAGATGTAAAAGATATGGGTGCCAACTTGGCTTGCTGGGCCGATGCAATTGTGTCTCGTGTATTTGCACATAATACCTTAGAAGAATTGGCTGAATCAGCTAAAGTACCGGTCATTAATGCGCTGTGTGACATATACCACCCCTGCCAAGCGGTAGCGGATTACCTGACTATTAGCGAACACTATGATGACTTAAGCAACGTTAAGGTGGCCTATATAGGTGACGGTAACAATGTCACTCATTCATTGATGTTAGTGGGTGTTGCTCTTGGTTGCGAAGTCATAGTGATTACACCCAAAGGATACGAAGTAGATCCTAAGATAATAGAGTTGACCGAACAACGTGCAACACAATACGGCGGAAAGTTAACTGTCAGTACCGATATAAATGCAGCTATAGGTGCACAAGTATTGTATACAGATACGTGGTTATCTATGGGTGACGACACTCCTTTAGCAGAAATAAAGGACACATTTGCTGGTTACGAAATAACTGAAGCGTTAATGGAAAAAACTGGCGCCGACTATGTGATGCATTGTCAACCTGCCCATCGAGATTTAGAAATTAGCGGTAGCTTAATTGACGGTGAAAAATCATTGTTAATGCAACAAGCAGAAAATAGAATGCACGGCCAAAATGCGATTTTAGTCGAGTTGTTAGCAAAAGACTTCGAACCAAGAAATTAAAAACAGCTTCTAGCTTCTAGCTTCTAGCTTCTAGCTTCTAGCTTCTAGCTTCTAGCTTC
>NZ_CAXBNC010000032.1:0-34524 GCF_963977085.1 uncultured Paraglaciecola sp.
GCTAGAAGCTAGAAGCTAGAAGCTAGAAGCTAGAAGCTAGAAGCTAGAAGCTAGTCTCTCTTTTATTGATAATCAAACTCTTCGTTACCCACCACCATCAAATCATCAGCCCCATTAAACAAGTTGGTTTTATAACCGTCTTTCCTAGGCAACAATCTTTTCATATAAAAGGCGCAAGTATTGGCTTTGCCGGATTTGATACTGGCGTTATCAGAACGTTCAGCGGTATCTGCCATGCTCAACCAAATCACTCCTAACAAACAATAAGCACTGTAATGCATAAAGTCGTAAGCAGTACCCGCTAAATCCACGGCATTTAGCTGCTTTAGCTCGGTTGCTGTGTCAAACCATTCTGTTAATAGTGCTGTTGCTTGGGCTTGTTTATCTGGATTGTTCATTTGCTGTATTTTACTAGCAAACAGCGCAAAGGTGTCTTGCAGCATAGTGCCTTTGTCACGGGCGAGTTTTCTGGAGATTAAATCAAGGGCTTGAATACCGTTTGTGCCTTCATACAACTGAGTGATCCTCGCATCGCGTACCAGTTGCTCCATTCCCCATTCGCGAATAAAGCCATGACCCCCATAGACTTGTACGCCTAGGTTGCTCATTTCAGTTGCCATATCTGTCATAAAACCTTTCACTATTGGGGTTAAAAATGAAATGACATTTTTGGCTTGATGTTTCTCTTGGTCCGCGCCAAATCGTTCAATATCCATTTGTTGTGCATAGAGTAACGCCAAAGCTCGACAGCCTTCGGCTATGGCTTTTTGAGTCAGTAACATTCTACGAACATCAGGCTGGTGGAGAATAGGATCGGCTTTTTTGTTTTGCTCTTGCACACCTTGAGGGGCGCGAGATTGCAAACGTTCCCGCGCATAGGCTAACGCTCCTTGATAGGACGCTTCTACAATACCTAGGCCTTGTAGACCCACTTGAAAGCGAGCATCGTTCATCATGGTAAACATACAGGCTAGGCCGTTGTTTGCTTCCCCGACTAAAAAGCCTTGGGCGGCATCAAAATTCATGACACAAGTAGGGCTTGCTTTCAGGCCCATTTTTTTCTCAATACTGCCTACTGTGACTGCGTTTCTTGGGCCTATGCTAGCGTCGTCTTGTGGTAGAAACTTAGGCGCTAAAAATAAGCTTATACCTTTTACTCCAGCAGGTGCATCGGGCAGTCTGGCAAGGACTAAATGCAGAATATTATCGGTCCAATCGTGATCACCAGAAGAAATAAATATTTTGCTGCCGGTAATACTAAAACTGCCATCTTCATTAGGCACTGCTTTAGTGCTCAATAAACTTAAGTCGGTACCTGCGTGAGGCTCGGTTAAACACATGGTGCCTGTCCATTCACCAGAAATAAGTTTGGCTAGATAGGTCTTTTTTAACGCTTCACTAGCGTGTTTAGTGATGGCTAAAATGGCACTTTCGTTGAGCATGCCTGTTAGGCGCCAGCTTACGTTGGCTGCGTCTAACATTTCATGAACTGGCACAGCGACTGTGTTGGGCAAGTCTTGGCCATCATAGTCAGCGCTACCTAACATCGCATTCCAGCCGTTGGCGACGTATTCCTTATATGCTTCTGCAAACCCAACGGGGGTACTGACCTTGCCATCAATTAATTTGGCGCCTTGCTCGTCGCCTTCTCGATTTAATGGTGCAATAACCTCTTCTGCAAATTTTGCTCCTTGTAGTAGAATTTCGTTGACCAACTCTTGATCAAAATCTTCTAATCCTAGTTTTTGATAATGGTCTGACAGGTTTAGCCAGTCATGCAGTATAAATTGCATATCTTTAATAGGAGCATTGTATTGGGGCATTGAAATCACCTCTAAAAATCGAATATTGCAGAGATTATACTTGTTATTTGGCGGTTGTAGTTGCTAAAAGTCAGGAAATGACTATTAAAAGTGTTGATAGGGTTCCAGTTATTTTATGAATATTCACTACTTTTAAGTGACGTTTAACTAAAAGTTATTCTAATTGAGTAAAGGCTTCACGCAAATTAATCAAATTGATCTCGTTCACCCACTGGTCTTGCTGAGTATTAAATGGGTCAACTAATGATACGGCACTGGTTTTACGTTTGGCCCATGATGGCACAGGAAATTGCTGCAATTCACGGGAATAGTCATCAGTGAGTTTGCACGCAAAATAGTGCGTTTGATTTGGGGCCGTATACAGTAATTTACCCACTTCAACATTTAGTCCTGTAGTTTTCCAAACCGCTAAATGCGCTGTACATTGAGCGCTTGTTGATTTGAGTTTTTTATGGGTGGGCAAATTCCAACCGTCATCATCATGATTTTTGATTGCTAGAAGTTGAACGTTGGATTTTATAAGACAGGCTGCTGGCGAAGGTTTTATATCTGTATATAATAAACTCGCTCTACACATAGGGTCGGACGGAATATCTCTAGTACATCCTAGAACAAAAATTGTTACAACGACTAATAGTCTATTCAACACAATGTTACGTACACTTATGGAGTGGGTATGAATTTGGATTATTATCACATCAATTTTCTGATCATTCATAATTAATTATCAAGACTGGCAATTTATCATTTGCTGCAAAGGTCTTATTCAGTTCTACATTTAAATAGGTCATCTCATGTCTAAAGGATTAAAGTTTTCTCCCCTGTTAATCGCCGTTATATTGTGCGTAGGTCTAGTGGTGTATTTGTATATACCCGAAGAAGCGGAGCAGCAAACTAACCAGTCCACCGCTACTTATGTAAAAGTTCATCAAACTGCAGAAGAGGAATTTGAGGTAGTCGTTGAAGCCTTGGGCACGGGTAAAGCAAATGAATCTGTTTTTATTACCACTCAAACTTCAGATATTGTGCAGAAAATTTATTTTGATGATGGTGATCTCGTTAAGCAAGGTCAGCTGTTACTTGAGCTGAATGATAGTGAAGAGAAAGCCAGATTGGCTGAGTTAGATGTCAATTTGCAAGAGGCACTGAAGCAGCTAAAACGCATTAAAAATTTGGCTAAAAATAATGTGGCTTCAGAACAATTGTTAGATGAGCAGCTGGCCAAAGTCAATGTGTTGAACGCACAAATGGATGTGGCTAAAACTCAGTTAAATGAATTGTTTGTTAAAGCGCCTTTTGATGGCGTTTTAGGAGTACGCCAGATAAGTGTTGGGGCACTAGTGACTCCCGGCGATATCGTCACTACCTTGGATGATCTCAGTTTTATTAAAGTGGATTTTGATATCGCAGAATCTCATTTGGCCAGTGTGGCACTGGGTCAACAGATAAGAGCAACGTCAGTGGCTTACCCTGGCAAAGTGTTTGAAGGGAAAATAACCAGTATTGCTTCACGGGTTGATCCTTCTACTCGGTCTGTGCAAATTCGCGCCAATATTAAAAATGAGGAATTAAAGCTTCGTCCAGGCATGTTGCTACAAATTTTGTTGCAAAAGCAGGTACTGAAAACCTTAGTGGTACCTGAAGTGGTATTGGTGCCTGTAGAAGACAAACAGTTTGTATTTTTGGTGCAAGACAACCAAGTAAGCTTGGTGGAAGTGAAAGTGGGTTTGCGTAAACCCGGCAAGGTGCAGATCCTAAGTGGGCTACAAGTAGGTGATGTAGTAGTAACTGAAGGTACGCTTAAACTACGTAGTGGTTCCAAGGTCACATTCGACAGTGCGAACAGCGAGGAATAAGCGATGTTTTTATCAGATATTTCAGTTAAGCGCCCGGTCTTTGCATCGGTAGTCAACTTGCTGTTGGTGGTCTTTGGTATTGTCTCTATCAGTTTTTTAAGTCTTCGAGAATACCCTGATATTGACCCACCTATAGTGTCTATCAATACTAATTATACAGGCGCGTCAGCTTCTATTGTTGAAAGCCGTATTACTCAATTATTAGAAGATCGTATTAGCGGCATTGAGGGTATTAAAAATATATCCTCGACCAGCAGTAATGGGCGTTCTTCCATTAGTATAGAGTTCAATTTGTCTCGTGATATCGATGCGGCATCCAATGATGTGCGAGAGCGGGTTAGCCGTGCTCTTAACAACTTACCAGATCAGGCTGAGCCCCCTGAAGTATCCAAATCCAGCTCCGATGAAGATGTCATTGTTTGGTACAACCTGCGCAGTGATAATTTGTCAGTGATGGAGTTAACTGACTATGCGGACCGATTTGTTGTTGATCGCTTATCTGTTGCTGAAGGTGTTGCCCGGGTGCGCCTTGGTGGTGGTAGAAGTTATGCGATGAAGGTATGGCTTGACCGTAACGCTATGGCAGCTCGACAAATAACAGTCAGTGATATTGAAAATGTAATTCGTTCAGAAAATGTTGAATTACCTGCCGGTGAAGTGGAATCTATTGATCGTGACTTTGAAGTACGAGTAGCAAGAAGTTTTTTGACTCCTGATGATTTTGCCAATTTAACCATCAAAGCTAGCGCCGACGGCTATTTGGTTAAACTCAGTGAGGTCGCTCGTGTAGAATTAGGCGCCGAAGACGACGAAACTGAGTTTCGTGGCGGCGGGGTGAATATGATTGGTTTGGGTATTATTAAACAATCAAAAGCCAATACACTAGAAGTCGCCAGAGCTGCAAAAAAAGCCATTCAGCAAATTGAGCAGACTCTGCCTGATAATATTTTTATCGTGGCAAGTTATGACTCATCAGTTTTTATCGAAGCCTCAATTAACGAAGTATACGAAACACTAGCAATTGCCATGTTGATGGTAGTGTTGGTGATTTACATCTTTCTTGGAAATCTGAGGGCGACCATTATTCCGGCGATTACTGTGCCAGTCTCTTTGGTATCTGCCTTTATTGTGATGTACGCCTTAGGGTTTTCAATCAACTTATTGACCTTATTGGCGCTAGTGCTTGCAATAGGGCTAGTGGTAGATGATGCCATAGTGGTGCTTGAAAATATTTCTAGACGAATAGAGCTAGGTGAGCCACCTATTTTGGCCTCCTACCGTGGGGCAAAAGAAGTCGGGTTTGCAGTTATTGCTACCACTTTAGTGCTCATTGCTGTGTTTGTTCCTTTGGTTTTTTTACAGGGTAATATTGGCCGATTATTTACCGAATTTGCATTAGCAATAGCGGCAGCGGTCGCTTTTTCTAGTGTCACGGCACTTACGCTTTCACCCATGTTGTGTTCACTTTTGCTTAAAAAACGCCAGAAACAAAGCGGGTTTGCTTATTGGGTAGACACTAAATTCAGTTTGGTCGAAAAGCGCTATTACAATGCGTTAGGCACAACCTTGCACCAACCTTGGTTAATGGCAATTCTAGTGGTGGCCAGTATTATTGCATTAATTAAATTAAGTCAGATTATTCCAAGTGAATTTGTGCCTAAAGAAGACCGTGGCAACTTTTTCATTAGTGTGCAAGCCGTTGAAGGGGCTAGCTTTGAAAGTAACTCTGCCAACATGAAAAAGATTGAAACAATCTTGCTTGAGTATGCTGATAAAGGTGAAGTTGATAGGGTGTTAGTACGCGCGCCAGGTTTTGGAGGCAGCGCAGGAATAGGTATAGTCGGTATGCCTATTGGTGAAAAGAGAGTGCGCTCTACTTTTGAACTGATGGACGAAATCAGTGCTAAGTTGGCAAACATCCCCGATATTCAAGCCTTCGCTATTATGCGCAGCAGCATTGGTGGCCGTGGTTTAGGTCGGCCGGTGCAGTTTGTGCTGCAAGGAAATACATACGAAGACTTAGTTAAATGGCGGGACATAGTTTTGGATAAGGCTCGAGCCAACCAAAATCTTGTGCGCTTAGACTCAGACTACAAAGAGACTTGGCCTCAATTATTAGTGAACATTGATAAAAACAGGGCGGCAGATTTAGGAGTGTCCATCAGTGAAATAGGCCGTACCTTGGAAACTATGTTAGGCCAAAGACGGGTTTCTACCTATTTAGATAAAGGGCAAGAATACGATGTCATTATGGAAGGTGAAGAGTCCGATTATCGCAGTCCTTCTAGCATTGAAAACATCTATGTGCGTTCAAGCCAGAGCAATAAACTGATCCCATTGGATAACCTATTGTCAGTTGATGAGCGCGCTACGTCATCGAGACTGAATCGTTATAACCGTATGCGCAGCATAACCATTAGTGCAAATTTAGCCGATGGTTATACAGTGGGAGAAGCGTTAGAGTATTTGCGTGGTATCGTTGATACAGAGCTTCCTGACGAAGTATCAATTGATTACAAAGGTGAATCGCAACTCTATCAAGAGTCGGGCAATTCTATTTTGTTTATTTTTGCCTTGGCGTTGGCAGTCACCTACTTAATTTTAGCTGCACAATTCGAAAGCTGGATCCATCCATTTGTGATTATGTTAACCGTTCCTTTAGCTTTAGTAGGGGCGTTTGTGGGGCTGTATTTTGCAGGTATGACCCTAAATATTTACAGTCAGATTGGCCTAGTGATGTTAATTGGATTAGCTGCTAAGAATGGGATCTTAATAGTTGAGTTTGCCAATCAGCTAAGGGATGCTGGCATGGAGTTTGAACAAGCGTTGCGCCGAGCAGCAGCGCAGCGACTTAGACCCATAGTGATGACAGGGTTTACTACTGTTTTTAGTTCATTGCCTCTAGTGATGGCCAGTGGTGCAGGCTCAGAAAGCAGAACGGTTATAGGTATGGTTATTTTTGCTGGTGTACTCGTCTCGGCCTTTTTAACCTTATACATAGTGCCAACAGCTTATTATTTGCTAGCCAGAAATTCTAGCTCACCTAATGAACGTGCACAGAAAATCACTCAACTGTCAGAAGATATTCCTTATCGCAAGGGAGAAGAATAAGGCAGAGTCCTATTGTCAGAGACAGTATAAAAAATAATAAAGCCCCAGTTTTGCTGGGGCTTTTTGATTATTAACAAAGGAGTAAGTTGTTAACGTCATTTGAAATCTAGACGTTAAAATTGTTTATCAATACGTACCGAGCCATCAGTTAAAAAAATCATTCGAATTTTGTCTTGTGCATGAAAAATCATATTAGGATCCAGATCTTGGACCACCATATATTCATCACCTGCATCGATACTGATCATCAATTCAACTAATTGGAAGGTAATTTGTTTGATAGGATCATTGTTATCATTGGCAATCGAACTGCCTAACATGGCCCCTAAGACGGTAGCAAGGGCGCGTCCGCTGCCGCTACCGAATTGATTACCAATACTGCCACCAATTAGCGCGCCACCGAACACCTTCCAACCATGATTACGATCTTGCTGTAATTCTGTCTCAGTAATTCTACGAACCGAGGTGACTTTACCAAATAAGACTTTATCCACAGGAACCGCCTTGTTACGCTCATACTGAGCTGAGGCGAAAGGTATATTGCTTGCCAACAGAATGATGCAAACTAACAGTGCTTTCATGGTGTTACCCTCACGGTTATTGAAGTTTTGCAAACTTGCTAATAACAAGCTTACCAACCCACTAACTTTTTGTTACTGGTTTTACGTATCTCTGTTTCATCGGCCCATTCAATCAAGCCACTTTCTAAGTCCATCAAACGCATAGTGAATTTATAATACACATCTGATTTATCGGAATTTGTTTTGACTATACTGGCGAGATTGCCATACAACATATATTCGGCGCCCACTTGTTTTCCAAATTGCAGTGCCTTGCTTGGATTAACTAAGCCAGCTTCATTTTGAAATTCGAGTTGCTCACGCACAGCACTTACTTTACCCATATCGACAAAGCGAAATTTACCTGAACGTAATAATTGTGTTGAGATAGAATCAGTTAACGACTCAGTATCAATATGTTCACTGGTTTTATTTTTAATCACATCAACAAATACAATGGGGCGCTTATTGGCGGTCATAGTGCCGACTACTGGGGATTGAATCAGTGATTCAGTCATTTCATTGGCTATTTTTTGTAAATCGGTGGAGCCAAAATTAATATCGGTAGTTTCAACTGCCTCGGCATCACCATAGCTCACCACCGTTTTATTTGCACATCCGGCAAGTAGACTTATTGATAAACCCATGGCGCTTAGTAAGAGTATTTTTTTCATTCAGTGATCCTTATATTCATAGTCTGTTAGTCACTTTTTTTGCTTAAAAAAGCGGGCTGTTGTTTGTCGACCTTGCCATAGATCTGGGCACTAATTGATTTGATATCAATAGTGATACAAATCAATTCTATTTTAGCTGCTGTTATGTCAAAAAGTAGGGAGAGAATCTAATTCTCTTTATAACTGTGTAAGCTTATGACCCTGAAAATTTCCAATAGTTGTCATATTTAATAAGCTAATGCCCTTGGCTTGAATATCCACTTCTATTAACTCGACTTTATTACCGAGCTTTAAGGTAATTTGCTGTTTGCCTGCAGGTAGGGTGAGCCTTAATAGTTGTACTTCATCGGGTAAGGTTAGCCAACTCCGAGTATCTGCTTGTTCTGAAGAGACGTTGTAAATAACCGCTAGAATATTGCCTATCTCACCCCCTTGTTTACTCATAGAGCTGCGTAATTGTTCTTTAGCTATAAGTCGCAAGGCTTGACGAGTGACGAGTCCTGGCATTTGATCTTGTAATTGTTTTGAGGCGAGTGATTGCAGTCTAACAATTTGTTCAGAGGTATAGGTTTTTCCAGCGACATCGAGTTGTAAAGGGGGATACCTTGTCAACGATCCTTTGTAAACAGGCAAAGCAAAACTAAAAAGTCTCGGTTGATTAAAGCCTTTATAAATGGGCAAGTGAATGTTTACTTCTTGCTTGGGGTTGATCGCGCCGTTTTCGAGTAAAACAACTAACTCCCCAGCATTGTTAATTTTACTCGGTTGATAGCTTCCATATTGAGTGGTAAATAAGCTTAGATCATCAGTCATTTGCAGTTGCTTTGCCAGACGAAGCACATCTTGTTGCAAATAACGATTGTTTGGGTAGATTTCTAACGCTCGTTTGTAATCAATGTAGGCATCATTGGGTTGTAAGGCAGCTTCATACAAAAGGGCAGATAAATAAAAGGTGTAAGCGTTTTGAAAACCATTTTTAATGTCACCAATCATAGCTGACATAGAGGGATATGCTTGGTCTAAAGCATTTTTGTCAAAGTTTGCTTGTTCTTTTGATAAACTTTGTTGGTTCTCCCTTAAGGCATTTTCTTGAACTAAATTGGCTCTTCGTACTTCAACTAAGGCACTTTCAAGCTGCCCTAAGAATAGGTAATTTAATGCTTGGTAACTATGTAGCATCGTTTGTTCATATGGGGCCACTTGGTAGGCAATTGCATTGTCGCTACTCACTAAGGCCGCCACATTGGAAACACTGCTACTTAACCTAATTTTAGCTTTAGACGCTTCTTCATCTAGTGCTTTGGACGCTAAGGCAAAATCTTTGCGACTTTGGGTCCAATCATTTGCCAAATAATGTAAACGAGCTTTTTCAAGTAGGTTTAGGGTGTAGTTGTTTTGATTGGTTTTAGGTTCCTCGATCATAGTCGCGGCCGCTTTAAAGTCACCCTGTAGTTGCGCATTTCTGGCATTCTTGAGTTGTGCTGCGTAATCAGAGAATAGGTCTGTAAACCCCATGCTGCTGCAGGCCGAGATACTCAGAATGATACAAAATGTTGCTAAACGCTTGAATAAGGAACGCTTGGCTAACAAAGTCGCTAAAAACAACATACACAACACAATTTCATAATAAGGAGAATCAACTCTAATAGTATTCAAATAAAAAAGCCCCGATAATATTCATTATCAGGGCTCCTTTTAACTTTGAAATGGCAATTACTCGTCTAAGAAACTTTTCAGTTGCTCAGAGCGACTAGGGTGACGTAGTTTACGTAACGCCTTGGCCTCGATTTGACGAATACGTTCCCGTGTTACATCAAACTGTTTACCCACTTCTTCAAGAGTGTGGTCAGTGTTCATATCAATACCAAAACGCATTCTAAGGACTTTGGCTTCACGAGCAGTTAAACCCGCTAACACTTCTTGAGTTGCGTCTTTTAAGCTACCACCTGTGGCTGAGTCTAAAGGCTGCACTATAGTGCTGTCTTCAATGAAATCGCCTAAGTGTGAATCTTCGTCATCACCGATAGGGGTTTCCATTGAGATAGGCTCTTTGGCAATTTTTAATACCTTACGGACTTTGTCTTCAGGCATTAACATGCGTTCTGACAATTCTTCAGGTGTTGGCTCGCGGCCCATTTCTTGTAACATCTGACGAGAGATACGATTTAATTTATTAATCGTTTCAATCATATGCACAGGAATACGGATAGTACGGGCTTGGTCGGCAATCGAACGTGTGATTGCTTGACGTATCCACCAAGTCGCATAAGTTGAAAACTTATAACCACGACGGTATTCAAACTTATCTACCGCTTTCATCAGACCAATATTACCTTCTTGGATAAGATCCAAGAACTGTAGCCCACGGTTAGTGTATTTTTTCGCAATGGAGATAACCAAACGTAAGTTGGCCTCAACCATTTCTTTCTTGGCTCGGCGCGCTTTAGCTTCACCAATAGACATGCGGCGATTGATGTCTTTGATATCTGCAATGATTAAACCGGTCTCTTCTTCAACCGCATTCATTTTGCCAATAGCCCGTTCTAGTTCTTCTTGATGAACGCGCATTTCTACTGCATATGGCAAGGCAGAATCAAGTATTTTGAATAACCAGTCAGTAGAGGTTTCGTTACCAGAAAACGCTTTGATAAAGTCTTTCTTCGGCATATTTGCGGTGTCCACACAGTGCTTCATTACTATGCGTTCTTGGACCCGAATTCTATTCATCATGCTACGCATGTTTTTAACCATACGGTCAAATTGCTTAGGCGTAAGTCTAAATTCTTTAAATACTTCACTTAGTTCAAAAATTTGAACCCGCGCTTCTTTATGCGAACGGCCTTTAGCATTGATTACATCACGGGCTTTTTCATATTGAATACGTAAAGCTGTGAATTTCTCACGAGCAAGTTCTGGATCTGGCCCTGTGTCCTCTTCTTCTTCGTCTTCGTCATCTTCATCGCCGTCTTCATCATCTAATTCTTCTTCAGATAATTCTGAACCAACGTGAGTGGCTGTAGGCGCTACGTCTTGTTCATTAGGATCAACAAAACCTATGATAATGTCGCTAAGGCGAATTTCTTCTGCTTCGAATAAGTCCCACTGATCAAGTAAATGCGTAATGGCTTCAGGATATTCAGCTACAGAACACTGAACCTGATTGATACCTTCTTCAATACGCTTGGCGATAACAATTTCGCCCTCACGGGTTAGCAGTTCTACCGTGCCCATTTCACGCATATACATACGTACAGGGTCAGTAGTACGACCTATCTCACTTTCTACTGTTGATAAAGCCTGAGCTGCGGCTTCAGCGGCTTCATCATCAGTATCGCTTTCTTGCATCAAAAGCTCATCTTTATCAGGGGCAGTTTCAAATACCTTGATGCCCATGTCATTGATCATACGGATAATGTCTTCCATTTGATCTGAATCGACAATATCTTGAGGTAGGTGGTCGTTAACTTCCGCGAAAGTCAAATAGCCTTGTTCTTTACCTTTAGCAATGAGGAGTTTTATCTGCGACTGCTTGCTTTGCACCATATAACTTACGCTTCTCGAATTAGTTGAATATTCATCAAAACCCCTCTGTGAGAGGATTTACGCTCTAACTTGCTTAATATACCCAGTAAATACTTTGTATCTAGTGTGGTGTTAGCGAATTCGCCAGTATAGCAGACTCACTACGCTTTGGGCTAGATCTTGGGTCATTTTTGTTCTTTTACAAGTAGGTTGAGTTCTTGTTTTTCTGCATCGGTTAATTTGCTCACCCTAGATTTGGAAAACAACTCATCCATACGACTTTGTAAATGCCAATCTAGAAGCTTGGCGAAGCTATCTTCAAATACCGCTGCTTGGTTCTGTTCTGCATACTCCCACCTCATTAATTTAGCTAGTTGTGCGCTTTGTACATGACCGCGAAAGTGTTCTAAAACTTGCGCTGTATTTGCCAGTGGTTTGTTCAAACAAAATTGATAAAGCTCAATTAACATGGCCATGCCTGGAATATTGACAGCCGCCAAAGGCGAGGGATCTGCCGCAACACATTTTGTCGCTAAACTAGGATCATCTAATAATAACCTAATCATCATGCGCACCGGTGATATTGTGCTCTTGTTAGGTGTATTAAAATCTAATTTTTTAGGGGTTTTTCTTTGATTGGCTTGGGCGATATCCCGTTCTAATCGATGTTTATTTTGGTCACCCATATGATTACTGAGATCAGAAAATAAACTTTCCTTAATATTTTCACCCACTATTTGTTCAATCAATGGCAAGGCTTCTGCTTTTAATGCTGCTTTGCCTTCATTACTACCCACGTGATGTCGTTGTAATAAATTATCAAAAAAGAATTTCGATAATGGTACCGCATCGTTCTTTAGATTTTCTTCAAAGGTTTCTTTACCAATTTTACGCACTAAGGTATCAGGATCTTCGCCATCAGGTAAAAATAAGAACTTCATTTCTACCCCGTCTTTTAAAAAAGGCAGTGCATTTTCTAAAGCGCGCCAGGCTGCTTCTTTACCCGCACGATCACCATCGTAGCAACACACTACTTCAGATGTCGCACGGAATAACATTTGGATATGTTCGGGTGTGGTGGCCGTACCAAGGGAGGCTACAGCATAATCGATACCAAATTGACCAAGGGCAACCACATCCATATAACCTTCAACAATCATGACTCGGGCTAAGTTTCGATGGGCTTGTTTAGCTTGATAGAAACCATACAATTCATGACCTTTATGAAAAATACGGGTTTCTGGTGAGTTAAGGTATTTTGGGCCGCCATCCTCTAATACCCGACCACCAAAGCCTATTACGCGGCCACGTTTATCGCGAATTGGGAACATTATGCGGTCGCGGAAAAAGTCGAAGCGTCGTCTATTGTCATTTTCCGTGATGAGTTTTAAATCGAGTAATTGCTCTTGATACACAGGGCTTTTACCAAAGGTTTTAAGCACCGAATCCCATTCAGGCGGGGCATAGCCCATATCAAAGGCTTTGACTATTGCACCACTGAGTCCACGATTTTTTAAATAATTGACGGCTTTATCTTTGTCAGGATGCACTTTGAGTTGTTGGGCAAAGTATTTTGCGACTTTTTCCATTAACTCATAATCGTTTTCTTTTTGTTGTTTTTGTGCAGCCGAAGGGGCGGGGGCGCCGCCTTTTTCTCGAGGCACTTCAATACTATGGTATTGGGCCAGCTCTTCGATAGCCTCTGGAAATTCTAAGCGATCAAATTCCATCAAAAATGAAATGACGTTGCCATGGGCCCCACAACCAAAGCAGTGATAAAACTGTTTGTCTTGGCTAACAGTGAAAGAGGGGCTTTTTTCTTCGTGGAACGGGCAGCAGGCCTGGTGATTGCGACCGGCTTTTTTTAGGCGGACACGACTGTCTATTAGTTCGACAATGTCTGTACGAGCAATAATGTCATCAATAAACTCGCGGGGGATACGGCCAGACATTATACCTTCTTAATACTCATAAACGGCTCAACATAATGCCACATAGTATGGAAAATTTAAGCACTTAAACAAACAAACCGCATCAAAGTGCGGTTTATAAATATTGAACTAGATTGAAGGTTAACTAAGAATTAAGTTTGGCTTTTATTTTGCCACTTAGTTTACCCATATCAGCACGGCCTTGGACTTTAGGTTTTAATAAGCCCATGACTTTACCCATATCCTGCATACTTGATGCACCTGATTCTGTCATTGCTTGTACAATTAACGCATCGAGCTCTTCTTCGCTAAGGGCTTTAGGCATAAAATCTTGCAATATAACAATTTCTGCTTGTTCAATATCAAGTAAATCTTGTCGACCCGCAGCTTCATACTGACTAGCCGCATCTTTTCGCTGTTTTACCATCTTGATTAAAATAGCAAGCACACCAGCGTCATCTAGAGCAATATAATCGGGATCAGTACGTCCATCGATTTCATGTTGCTTTACGGCAGATAAAGCCATGCGAATTGTACCCAGACGAACTTTGTCTTTGGCACGCATAGCCTCTTTTTGTGCATTTTTTAAATCATCTAATAAAGACATACAATGACTCAGTAAAAACGGAAAAAGGGTGTGTGATAAAACGACTTAAAGCGCGTGGTTTTAACTACAAACAACGCGCTCCAGAAGAGATTTAGTACAATCTGATGCGACGAGCGTTTTCGCGAGATAACTTCTTCAAAAGACGTTTCTTAGCGGCAGCTTTCTTACGCTTACGTTCCCAAGTAGGTTTTTCAAAAAATTCGCGACGACGAACTTCAGAAAGTACACCTGCTTTTTCACATGAACGTTTAAAACGACGCAATGCAACATCAAAAGGTTCGTTTTCTCTAACTTTAACGATTGGCATTCAACTCTTACCTCAAAAAATAAAAACTTATCGTGCCGGTATAAGTAATAGCCAGCTCGGTTAAAAATGGTGCGGAATTCTAATCATATACGCAATGGATGTAAAGTCCTGTTGGACTAAAAAGCTGAATAATTGCAACAAATGTCAGATTAGATTGGCGGTTTAGCCGCTAATCAGTAAAATGCCGTCAGTTTAAAACGTTTGTGTTAGAAATTGAATATGCGTGTATTAGGTATTGAAACCTCCTGTGATGAGACGGGTGTGGCCATTTATGATGAACAACAAGGCTTATTGTCGCACCAATTATATAGTCAGGTAAAATTACATGCCGATTATGGCGGGGTAGTGCCTGAACTTGCCTCTAGGGACCATGTTCGCAAGCTAGTGCCTTTAATTAAAGAATCTTTGCGAGAAGCAAATTGCAGCGCCAAGGACATAGATGGTATTGCTTTTACTAAAGGCCCTGGTTTAGTTGGGGCGTTGTTGGTGGGGTCATCGGTAGCTCGCAGCTTGGCCTACGCTTGGGATAAGCCCGCTGTAGGTGTACATCACATGGAAGGGCATCTACTGGCTCCTATGTTAGACGAACCCACCCCTGCTTTTCCTTTTGTGGCACTTTTGGTGTCAGGCGGTCATTCAATGATGGTGAAAGTCGCTGGAATCGGTCAATACCAAGTATTGGGTGAATCAGTCGACGATGCCGCTGGTGAAGCCTTCGACAAAACGGCAAAACTACTGGGGTTGGATTATCCTGGTGGCCCATTGCTGGCCAAATTAGCCGAAAAAGGAGAGGCGGGACATTATAATTTTCCCCGTCCCATGACCACCAAACCAGGCTTAGATTTTAGTTTTAGTGGCTTAAAGACCTTTGCGGCAAATACGATTCGGGCTTCAGATGGCTCTGAACAAACAAAGGCTAACATTGCCTATGCCTTCCAAGAAGCCGTAGTCGATACTTTAGCCATTAAATGCAAGCGTGCATTGAAGCAAACGGGTTTAAAACGTTTAGTGATTGCAGGTGGTGTGAGCGCAAATAAACAATTGCGTGAAGACCTTGCCATTATGATGAAAAAAATCAAAGGTGAAGTGTTTTATCCTCGATTGGAGTTTTGTACTGATAATGGTGCGATGATTGCCTATGCGGGTTTACAAAGACTAAAAGCTGGTGAAATTGAAGGATTGTCTACTAAAGCTAAACCTCGTTGGTCATTGGAAGAGTTGCAGCCGATTTAATTAGTTGTATAAGCAGGCACCAGAAGTAAGGTTTTTTATTAGGCTATATCGTGTTACTTAAGCTTGTTTTTTTCTGACACTTTGCTTTCTTGCCCACTTACTAGTCGAATAATATTATCTTTGTGACGTAATACGATTAACACACTCAATATAGCTACTGGCAAACTATATTCTGGTTTTAGTAACCACGTAAATAAAGGCGCTAGGCTAACAGCAACTATGGCTGCCAAAGAAGAATAGCTTGTTAATCGCACTACTATTGCCCACGTCACTATCAATATTGCGGCTAAATCCAAACCTAAAGGTAATATGGCGCCAAAAGCGGTGGCGACTGCCTTGCCACCAGAAAATCCGAAGAACAAAGGGTACATATGCCCTAAACATGCCATCACAGCCACAAAGGCTAAATTAATTGGCTCTAATCCTAGGTAATAACTAGCCCAAACTGGCACCGTGCCTTTGAGTACATCAAAAACTAACACTAAAATCGCTGGAAATTTTCCACCAATGCGTAATACATTAGTGGCACCAGGGTTACCTGAACCTTGTTCTCTGGGGTCACCTAAGCTAAATAGCTGACACACCAAAATTGCGCTGGAAATAGAGCCCAGTAAATAGGCAGAAGCAAAGATTAATATTGTTAGTGCTGTCATGTACTTGTTTTAAGAATGGGTTACAATTTAGCAGAATATACCAAACACCAATAAAATACAGCGCGGATCACCAATGGATAAAATTCATATTGAAGGGCTTGAGGTCTTAGCGTTGATCGGCGTATATGACTGGGAAAGAAAGCATCAACAGCGTTTAATTGTTGATGTAGAGCTAACTGCCGACCTTTCTATGGCGGCGCAAACAGATGATGTAGAGAAAACCCTTAATTATGCAGAAATAGCGCAAGGGGTCAGTGATTTTGCAGCAGAAAGTCAATTTAAACTGATTGAAGCTTTAGCAAGTCATATGGTTGACTGGTTGTTGCAAACTTTTCCTATGTTGAAAACTGTACGTTTAAAACTCAGTAAGCCAGATATTTTAGCCAATGCCAAAAATGTCGCTGTTGAATTTACTAAGGAACAAACTTTTTGAGTACTGACTCTGAGCAAACACATATTATTTATATTAGTGTGGGTAGCAATGTAGACAAAGAAAAGCACACCAAGGCAGGATTACAGGGAATGTATCAAGCATTTGGTGAGCTGACTCTCTCCTCTGTTTTTGAAAGTGAATCTGTAGGATTTGAAGGCAATAACTTTTATAACTTGGTGGTTAAGGCCAATACAAAGTTATCCATTGCCGAGGTATGCAGTGTGCTTAAAAAGATAGAGCAAGACAATAAACGTCAGCGAGGAGAACAAAAATTTGCTCCACGAACCCTTGATTTGGACCTATTGCTTTACGATCAACAAGTGATATCACAACCCATTGAATTACCTCGTCCTGAAGTACTTTATAATGCCTTTGTATTAAAACCATTAGCCGAAATTGCCGCAGATGAAGTGCATCCTGTTGTGAACACAAGTTACGGTAAACTTTGGCAAGACTATGACAAAAGCCGACAGAAATTGTGGGCCATTACATTTGATTGGAGCCCAAGCAGAATATGACTTTATTTGAAATTATTATCTTGGCGATCATTCAAGGGATTACTGAGTTTTTACCTATATCTAGTTCAGCACACTTAATTTTACCTTCACAGGTATTAGGCTGGAACAACCAGGGTATGGCGTTCGATGTGGCTGTGCATGTAGGCAGCCTGCTGGCGATTATCATTTACTTTCGAGAGGATATTTGGCGCTTAACAGGGGCTTGGATCGGTCATGGCCTTACATCTAATCAAACTCAAGACAGTCGTTTGGCTTGGTGGGTGATTGTTGGCACTGTACCTGCGGTAATATTTGGATTTATGTTGAAAGACTTTATCGAAATATATACGCGTTCAGCTCTAGTCATTGCTGTGACCACTATAGGGTTTGGCTTGTTACTTTGGTATGCCGATAGTAAGGCCTCTCAGGCTAAAACTGTGCATCAAATAACATGGAAAAATGCGATTTTTATTGGTCTAGCGCAGGCCGTCGCTATTATTCCCGGTACATCACGTTCGGGAATAACAATGACGGCTGGCTTGATGATTGGTCTAAACAGAGAAAGTGCTGCTAGGTTTTCATTTTTATTGTCTATTCCTGTGATTTTAGGGGCAGGGTTACTGGCAACCTTAGATCTATTACAAAACCCCAACGAAGTGGATTGGAATGCCTTACTATTTGGTGCGCTTTTTTCATTTGCGAGCGCCTATGCCTGTATCTATCTCTTTCTAGCATGGATTTCCAAAATTGGTATGTTGCCATTTGTGATCTATAGATTGATCTTAGGTGCAGCATTATTATTGTTTATCTTTATTTAGGAACTAAACAACTATGAGCGAAACGATTTTTACTAAAATAATCAATAAAGATATTCCAGCGGATATCCTTTATGAAGATGAATTAGCTTTGGCATTCAGCGACATTAATCCACAAGCACCAATACATTTTTTGGTTATCCCCAAAAAGCCTATCGCCACTGTGAATGATATCGAAGCAGACGATAAAGCATTGGTAGGACACCTGTATTGGGTGGCCGCGCAACTAGCCGAAAAAATGGGGTTCGCTAAAGACGGTTACAGAGCGGTAATGAACTGTAACGAAAACGGTGGGCAAACTGTATATCACATTCATTTGCATGTATTAGCAGGCAAAGCCATGGGCTGGCCACCTTATCAAGATAAAATAAAATCAGCGTGAATGTTCACTAATATATGAATTGACTTTGCTAAGTTCAATGGGCTTAGCAAAGTAATAACCTTGTAGCATTTCAATCCCTAAACCTGAAAGAATTTCTGCCTGCTGCTGGGTTTCTACACCTTCAGCAATCACCGCATAATTTAATGTTGATGCCATTTGTTTAACCGCTTCAATGATCGCCATGCCATTTGTATCAAGTTTCTTAACAAAAGACCGATCAATTTTGATGGTATTGGCTGCTAGATCTTGGATGACAGACAATGATGAATACTCAGTTCCAAAGTCATCTATCGATACCTTAATCCCCATAGCTTGTAGTTCTTTTATTCGCTGAAAGATTATTGCTTTGTCGTTAGAAAAAATTGACTCGGTAATTTCAATAGTCAGTTTTTCAGCATCAAGTTGTGCACGTGATAATACTGACTGCACAAATTCTATAAAACTTGCATTGTGTAATTGCAAAACCGAAACATTAACGCTGACCGAAGGCTGGGCCTTGTTACTGGCATTAATCCATTGATTCGCGGCAATGCAAGATTGCAGTAACACCCAATCACCAATTGAATTAATTAATCCATATTGTTCTGCAATGGTAATAAATTCACTAGGAGGCACATTTTCTCCATCAAAATTCCACCTCAGTAGTGCTTCAAAAGCCACAACTTGATGGGAAACTGAGTCGACTATAGGTTGATAAACCAAACGAAGCTGTTGTTTTTCAATGGCTTCAGCAAGGCCTCTTTTCAACTTTTGTTCGCGGAACAAGCGTAGTCCCATTTCTTTATTGAATAAGCCAACTGAACATGGAGAGTTTTTCTTTTGGCAATACATGGCGGTGTCAGCTAATTGAATCAGTTCATCACCCTGTAGTGCATGTGCAGGGTACATAGCGATACCAATGGTTGCACCTATTGATAATCTATTGTTTTCAAAGTCATAATATTCTGAAATTTTAGTGATTAAGTCATTTGCATAGTTTATGGCTGTATCTTGATCTGCGTTCATTATTGCAATCAAAAATTCATCTCCTCCCCAACGACACAAAAGGTGTGCTTGATCAGGAAAATTCTGTAACCGCATAGCTGTTTGTTTAAGTACTTTGTTACCTATTTCATGACCCAAAGTATCGTTGATTTTTTTAAACCCATCTAAATCGATAAATAACAAGGCGACAGGAACATTGTCTTTTTGAGCTATCCAGAGTTGTTTCTCTAAATGATGCAAAAAAGCGCTGCGGTTAAACAAACCAGTGAGAGCATCTAAATTTGAAAGTTCATAGATTTTGGCAGTACGCCGAACCACTTTTTGTTCCATTTGGTCGACTAATGTAGCGTTTTCATTTTTTAAGCGAATCGCATTTAGTGTGAAATCAGCTGATTTTTTTGCAGTAATCACCATTACTACACTAAACGCTAAGCCTAAAACACCAAGAATCTGCTGGTATTGCTCAAGGGACAATAACATTCCAATGGAGAATGGCGCTAACATAATGAGTGCATAACTCATTGCCGTTATCTTATGAGCTGCCAATACTGTGGCTGCTCCGCCAGCTAACGCTGAGACAACAATGATCATACATGCAAGTTCGGTATTGTCAGCATAATGTAAAACAAATAGGCAATACACACACCACATAATACCGGTGCTGAATGTACCCAGAATAAAGTGCTTGATGGCTTGTTGGGGATCACGTTTTTGCAGCTGATCACTTTTATTCCAACGATAAACGTCAATCATTCTAATCAGCATGAGCAGTGTCATGCAGAGCCACCAAATGTACTTTTGTATTTGTATTTCAGCGGTGTCGAATCCAAAGACTAATAGGCTAGAAGCGACTAGCGTCACCCAAATTCCCGCTTTGGCGTTACCATAAAGCAAATCGGCACTGTCTTTATGGTACGCCTTTTGTAATGAGGCAGCTTCACCTAACATAGTGAAGCGCGTAGTGGGTCAGTTTTACTGTTGTGAGTGGGAATATTAACTTCCTTATTTTAAACCCAAAACTTCGACTCCTTGTTTGAAATCTATATCTACTGGGATATCCGCCGCAGTCAATTTATCTAAGTCTTGTTGTAATTGAGATTTGATAACACCTTTATCGGCGACTAACTTTGCCACGCCTTCATAGTCGCCATCGCCTTGCAGTGTCAGTATAGTGTTTGATAACGCATCAATCGCTTTACTCATGTTCTGCATGTCGACTTGGTACAAGCCATCTTCTCTACGACTAAAGGCTTGATATTCCTGAAAAAAGTTAAACCTGATCATATTGGCTTTGCCATGTGCGCTAGAAGCACCAAATCTCACAGATCTAAAAATTCCCGCCATGAAGGTCACATAATAGTCTTCTAACATGCCTTCATCTATTATACCTTTGGCTAATAGCTGCTGAACCATATACAGCCCTAAGATATCGGCTTTGCCTTCTTCTAAGGCCGAAGCATGTTCCTTTAAAGCCTGCCTAACGGTTTGTTCGCTGCCTAAAACTGACTTGATACCCAGTCCATGCGCCACTTCATGAAACATAGTATTCGCGAAAAAAGCGTTGAAGGTAATGTGTTTACGTTGTTCTGGTACTATCAATTGCTTAGAAATGGGCACTAAAATATTGTCGAATTTGGCTTGCATGGCATTCTTAAGTTGTAACCTGCGGGTGCCTTTTTTCAGTTGCACTTCTTCATCGTTTGGCAGGTTGATGGCAATCGTTTTGCTGCCTGCATTTGAATGTCCAGCATAATAAATCACATCGTAAGCATTTAAGTCAGCATTGGCGCCGGGCATTTGTGCTTTGTATTTATCCTCAACGGGTAAGCCTTTTTGTAGCTCAGGTAAGTAAGAGGCATATTTACTGAGTCGTTCGCTCCACGCCAAGTCTTTCAATAAGACATAAGACTCAAATGCCGCACGATAACCAAACAGTTGATCCTCGTATGTTTCAATGGGTCCATAAACCAACTCAATAGGATTGGTTTTCATATCCATCCAAGCATAGTCAGACGCTTGGTAATCATCGGTTAATAAAGCTTTGGCACGTAAGTTCAGATAATCAGCAAAACTTTTATCCTCAGCTAAAGTTGCGGCTTTTTCTAAAAGCTGTGACGCAATTTTTAACTCTTCAGCAAAAAAGCTTGAGTAAGGGATCGCAATTAACTTCCCCTCTTTATTTCTGCGTACCATAGAATACAAACCGTCTTTGTCAGCAAAATCACTGTTTTCAAATTCTGCCTTGGTCATATCTGCAGGGTAAAACTGGGCGCCTAATAGTTTTTCTGCTTGGCCCGTTAAAAATACTTTGTCACCATTTAATCTGTCCCAAGGACCATAGTTAATATCTGCAAAATTTTGTACTGCTGGATTGGCAATGTGGGATAAAAAGGTCTGCTTATCATCGCCAAATGCCTGCTGCCAAAATAAATCATCCATTATGACTGATGCTTCAATCAACACGGTTAACATCTTTTTCTGATTATCACTTAGGTGACTTAAATCAGCTGAAAGTGTAACGGGAAAATAAATATTCAGTCGGTTTTGGTATTCTGGAGTTAGGGTAAGCGCTGATGATATTGTATTTGATTCTTCTGCTTTTACTGGAATCTGAGCCGTGTCATTTTGAGGTTTATTACAGGATAAAACCAGTGTTGAACAAACGGCTAGTGCTATTGCAGAAATGCATGATTTTGAAAGATTTTTCATTGAGTCACCTTTTTTATTGTTGTATTGCTCTAATTACCTTAATTCCACCAGAATATACCAAATTTTTCGCTTTTAATGCGTTTATCATCTCTAGATTGCACAATAAAGTATGCTAGCATTTACATTCTTTTACATTCGGCAATAAGCGTGCTGCAATGTTCAGGTGAGACAAAAAATATTTTCATAGACTTACCCTAGGGTTCGATTTGTTTTGACAGGATATAGGTAAACACATGGCTACAGAAAACGCACTTCTCACTATCTTGGTAGAAAAAATTAGTAACGATACCTTGGTTCTACCCACCTTACCTGCGATTGCATTAAAGGTAAGAAGAGCTGCAGATGATCCAGATATCAATTTAAACGCGATGGCTGATGTAATTAGCCAAGACCCGTCATTAAGTGCACGTATGATAAAAATATCAAATAGTGCCTACTTGGGGAGAACCGTCAAAGTCACCTCTGCTCAACAAGCCGTCACTCGTATTGGATTGCGACAGATTAAAAACATTTCCACGGCTTTGGCAATGGAACAACTTTTTGTCTCGAAAAATGAAATAGTAAAGCAATACATGGCCCAAATATGGGCAGATACTATTGAAATTGTGGCAAGTTCAATGGCAGCCTTACAGGTGCATACTAAACACACCAAAAACCGTGCACTTAACTTGGATTCGATGATGCTAGCTGCATTGGTGCATAACATTGGAGTGTTACCAATATTAACTGAGGCAGAGCGTCATGCTGATGTCTTTGCTAACCCTACGTTTTTGGATATTGCTATGGACAAAATGGCGGGTAAAATTGGTGCCAGTATCATGACGGAGTGGGGCTTTGAGCCAGAATTTGTAGATGTAGCTCGTAACTGGAAAGACTTATCTGTTATTTCAGATGATGTTTCATACTTAGATCTGGTCAGGCTAGGTGCAGCACTTTGTGGTAAGTTCGATAGTCATAAAGATGAGATATTTGAAGCGTCGATTAATAAAGGCATTATAGATAATTTGTCTTTATTACTGACTGATGAGTTTGATGATTTACGTGAAAGTGCAAAGTTAATCTTTCAATAGGGTAAAAAGCGACGAGATACTCGCTTTGAGCTCGCGAGCTTAAAAATTCAAAGAACAAAAGTGTAAAGTTAGAAGAGAAGGAAAAGTAGTTGCTTTTCCTTATTCATCTTGAATTATTTTGCTAGGAGCTAGGAGCTAGGAGCTAGGAGCTAGGAGCTAGGAGCTAGGAGCTAGGATCGCGCGGCGACCGGCTAGAATTACGCGGCGACCGGCTCGAAGCTCGCTTGTTCTGTTAACTTACTTTTTCGTCATCTAAATTAAAGATTTCTTTTAGTCGTTTGGCAAAACGCACAACTTCACCGGACATCAAAGCAAAATTAGCATCTAATCTGGCTAACATCTGATCCTTAGGTATATCGTCGTTTTGCTCTCTAATCACATCAGTGAACTTCAAACGTTTGATACTTAGGTCTTCCTGAATAATAGCCGTCAGTGTTTCACTCCATTCTACAGCAAGTTTTTGAACTGACTTTCCTGCTTCTAAGTGATGTTTGATTTCGTCACAGTATAAATCTTGGTTTTTACAACGGATAATGGCTCCGTCTTCTTCCAATGCTTTGAGTTCGGCTTCCTCTAATACACTAATGTCTGTTGGTGCTGAGTCATCTTTTAACCAAGAAGTTAAATCTGCTTGAACGGAATGTCTCGCTAAAGGTACCACAGGTAAAGATCCTATGGCTTTGCGCACCATGGCCAAAAAGGCTTCGGCTTTGCCGTCTGCAGACGAATCCACTACTACTAAATGATCTTTAGTAGAGATGAAACCGTGTGTATAACTGTTTTTTGTAAAGGCTTGTGGCAATAATCGATGAATGATTTCTTGCTTCATATCCTGCTGGGCTTTTTTACCTACTGGAGAGCCTGTTTCGGCCTCGATCAATGCGACTTTGTCGGCCAGTTCAGCATTCACCACTACTGCTGGCAAAATACGTTCTTGTTTCTTTAACGTCATCCAAATTCTACCAGCAGTAGCATGAATTAACGCTTCGCCTTGATTGAAGGGAGACGCCCACCCCATAGTTGCTAATTCTTGGCTTCCGCAAGGGCGAAATTTGAATTCAGCAAGTTTGTCTTCAAAGTCTTGTTCTTCGAAATCCATATCTTGGGTGATTGCGTAAAGCTTAAGATTTTTAAACCACATGAAAATAATCCGCTTATTGTTGGGGCTGTTTATTATTCGAGATAAAAATTATTTCATCCAAAAGCAAAACTGTTGCTTCGATTTGATTGCGAAAAATATACCAGCCAGTTGCGCTGAGTCGCGCTATTAAAAATGGTCGTAGAGATTATCAGGAATTAATACTTATGGCGATTGGTATCACCCAATCTACTATAAGAAAAAGGCAGAAATAGTGGTAATTAACCTGAGTTAGGGTTAATTAAGAAGCTGTCTAAACGGGGATTGTAATTTTGTACTGCAGACCTTTATCAGGTTGGCTAAACGCTTCAATAGAGCCACCTAATGTTTGGGTCACTAAGTTGTACATTATATGTGTGCCTAAGCCACTTCCGCCTTTACCTCTACGTGTCGTAAAGAAAGCGTCAAAATGCCGCCCCAAGGTGCCTTCATCAAGACCCCGGCCATCGTCAGAGTAGTCAATAACAAGGTTGCCATTTTGTTCTGAAATTTCCAGTTTTATGGCGCCTTTAGGTTTATCTTCGAAGCCATGAATAAGAGAGTTCATAATCATATTCGTTAGTATTTGCGCCAAGACGCCAGGCGCACATTTAATTGACAGGTCATCGGGGCAATGAATATCAATAGTGTGCTGTGTCTTCTTAAAATTAGGCGCTAAAGATTGCACCACTTCAGTCAAATACTCACTGACATTAATTTCTCTCACTGCTTCACTAGTTTGATCAACTGCGACTTGTTTAAAACTGGAAATGAGATCAGAGGCACGGTTTAGATTGTTGGTGAGAAGCGTAATAGTTTGTTGGGCCTCAGACAAAAATGATGTCATGGTACTACCGGTAAGCTTTTTATCATCATAGGCGTTTTGGAGTTTTTGCACTCTGTCTTGTAAAAAGCTAGTGGCTGTCACACTGACGCCTAAGGGGGTATTAACGTCATGAGCAATACCGGCAACTAAGCCCCCTAGAGAAGCCATTCTTTCTGATTCAACCAATTGATCCTTGGCCATTTGAATGGTTTCCATAGACGTCGCTAATTCAGTATTTCGTTTCCGAAGTTCATCTTCAATAAATTGGCGGTTTTCGTTTTCTTGGCGCAGTTCACGTTGGTTAATCAGTAACTCGTCTTTTTGTTGTTCCAAGTCCAACATTATTCTACTTAAGGTGGCGGTTTTTTTAGCCACTTCTTCTTCTAATGAAATATTTTGGTCATCTAATCTCAAATTGGCTTGCTGCAACTCCCTTTGAGTGCCGGCAAGTTTCGATTGAAATTCAATCATTTCGTCTATTAATCTGTTATAGGAGGTTTCTAGAACTTTTAATTCATTCTCATCAGTAATACTTAAATCTAGTTTTGAAGATTCTGGGTCGTCTAGATTAAAATCGGTAATTTGTTGGGTTAATTCATTCAGAGGATTTGTCAACATAGTGCGGAATGCACTCATAAATAGAAATACTAAAAATGCGGTTTTTACTATGGCATTGCCAATCAAGAAAAGTATTCCCACTTCAATTCTACTAAAGATGATAGCTGAACTAGAATACAGGGTGACATCGCCTACCAAAGACGTTCTGCCAGAGAACTCAAAAATTAATGGAAAACTATAACCAAAGGTTCCACCTGCGTGGTCTCTAACCACACCTTTAGTGATCGCTTCGTTGGCGAGTTGAGTCGTACGCCCTAAATCAGCAATATAATTACTGTTTTCATCACGAATTTGTACACCTTCCACTATAGGTAATTCCATCAGACCTACAGCGATAGATTTTGCTTGGGGTGTATTAAGCTCCCAAATGGCGCGGGTTAAACTGGTACTAAAGGTATTCTTTAAGGTCTTAAGCTCATCTTCAATATGGCTTTTTGCATTCAAATATTCGGTGAAAACTTGGCCTGCTGTCACTATGAGAGTTAAAACAAAATAAACCGACAGCACTCTTGCTAAAAGTTTTTTGGATAACCCTTGTTTGACCTTTGACATCAAGTTTTATATTTCCTTAAATTTGAAAAGGATATAAAGAATATGCGGAATAAAAAAAATAAACAAGACGTGTAGCTAAAAGGTTGATCAACAATGTGTTTTTAGGGCGTATTTAAAGTGAGCGATATCGCTCTGTAAATGAATAAAAGATTGTTTTTATAGACTAAATGTCAGCTAAAATACATACCGTAATAAAAGTGTCACACAAAATCTGAATAATCTAGGGCGTTGTTGATGTAGCAAGGAACATAAAAATGGCAAAACGTATTTTACTGGTGGAAGATGAAGCTCCCATCCGCGACATGTTGAAATTTGTGCTAGAACAATCTGGATATGACACCGTTGAAGCGGAAGACTATCAAATAGCGCTTGAAAAAATCGTAGAGCCTTTTCCAGATTTGATTTTATTAGACTGGATGTTACCAGGTGGCACGGGTGTGCAATTAGCAAAAAAACTTAAGCAACATGAATATGCTCGAGACATTCCTATCATTATGTTAACTGCTAGAGGTGAAGAAGAAGACAAAATTAGAGGTTTGGAAGCCGGTGCCGATGATTATGTCACAAAACCATTTTCGCCCAAAGAATTAGTGGCACGAGTTAAAGCAGTCATCAGACGTGTATCACCCACTTCCAGCGAGGACGCCATTGATTATCAAGGTTTGAAACTCGATCCTCTGTCTCATAGAGTGACCTCTAATGAAGCGCCTATTGATATGGGACCCACTGAGTTTAAGCTTCTGCACTTTTTTATGACCCATGCTGAACGAGTCTATAGTCGTGAACAACTGTTAGACAACGTTTGGGGGACGAACGTGTATGTGGAAGACAGAACCGTAGACGTGCATATTAGAAGATTACGTAAAGCCTTGTGTGAGTTTTCTCATGATAATATGATTCAAACAGTGCGTGGCGCTGGATATCGTTTTTCTAGTAAAGTGTAGAAAGTTTATAAAGTCGCTGATTTGCAGCCAGCCTATGGCTTGAGTGAAAATGGATATGGTAATCGGTTAAACAGGAATAATACCCAGATGCAACGCACTTTCCCATGGTTAAGAAGCATTGCTAGAGTCATCATTTTTCTGGCTTCTTGCGCTTTGCTTGGCTTTTATACTGACCAATTGCTCCTTACTTTATTGTTAGGTGCGTTTGGTTTGCTTGCATGGCATTACTGGCGTCTTTATCGGCTTAACTATTGGTTATGGCACAGTAAAAAGATTTCTCCACCAGGTGTGAGGGGTATTTGGTCGCATATTTATCAAGGAATTTATAGCGCAAATGTAAGAAATCGAGAAAAACGTAAAGCATTAGGTGAAGTGATCCGTCGTTTTCGTCAAGGTTCAGAAGCGCTTCCCGATGCGGCCATTGTTGTTGATAGAGACGCAGAAATAATCTGGTGTAACAGATTAGCCCGTATTGAGTTGGGTTTAAGTTGGCCCGAAGATATGGGGCAGAAAGTTTACGAGCGCATAAATGATAAGCAGTTTAATACTTTCTATCACGCCAAACGCTTTGAGCAACCTTTAGAAGTGACTTCACCCATTAATCCCAATAAAGTATTGGAATTTAGGGTGGTGCCCTACGAAGATGAAAATTTGATGGTCATCATTCGTGATGTAACGCGCTTAACCCAAATTGAAAAAATGCGTAAGAATTTTGTCGCTAATGTCTCTCATGAGTTAAAAACCCCCTTAACTGTGATTAACGGTTATTTAGAAATGTTGCCTGAAAATGGTGATATGCCTGAAGCCATGATGAAAAAAGCCATTTCTGAAATGCGTTCTCAGTCTGTGCGTATGCAAAGTTTAATTGAAGAGTTGTTGGTGTTATCTCGCATTGAAGCCAGCACTGAAAGAGCGTTTGAGAAATTGGTTAATGTGCCACAATTATTGTGGCAAATTCAGGTCGAAGCCGATGCCTTAAATAGAGAAAAAAATCACAAGATATTTTTTGATATCTCTCCGATTTTGTATGTTTATGGTATTGAAAGTGAATTGCGAAGCGCTTTCTCAAATCTGATTTTTAATGCCATCAATTACACGCCTAACGGAGGCGTCATCGAAGTTAAATGGACCTTAGAAGGGAAGCAGGTCAAATTTAGCGTGAAAGATAATGGTTATGGTATCGCTTCGGAACATATTGACCGATTAACCGAACGCTTTTATCGCGTAGATAAAGCCCGCTCAAGGACTACAGGTGGTTCAGGCTTAGGTTTGTCCATAGTTAAGCATGTTTTGTCTCACCATAACTCTTTGCTCAATATACAAAGTAAGCTTGGTAAAGGCTCAACTTTTTCATGTCGTTTTTCTCCAGAACAAACTTACATAGTCGAACAACCTCTTAGTCACTAAAAGACAAATAGACTTTGTTACTCACTTATTTTTAGCCTATACCCTCTCATTTGTGACTTTTGTCATCTTAAAGTGATGACTTTTGACCTATTCATTTTTTAGATTTATATGCCATGATTGTTACTGCATTCCTTTACCTTTTATTTTTGGGGAGTAATGTTGGCAATACACTAATTTAATTAAATAGAGGTTAGGGTGGCAGATAAAAGCGAATTGTTACAACAACTCAAAATAGACAGAAATCACACACCAACAAACACCGGGATAAAGCTTTGGCAAATTTTGCTGCTATTGGTTATTTGTTGTGTTTTGTCTATTTGGATAACCCTTAGTTATTTTGTGCCTGAGCAAAGTGTTGCGCAAAATAATACAGCTGTCGTGCAAGCCATTAATACTCAATCCAGTTCTTCTGGGTCCTTAATGTCAACAACGCCAGACATTCAACAAAGTGACACTATTTTAAACTCCTCTGGTTATATCACGGCAAGGCGCATGGCCACTGTTTCTTCCGAAGTGATGGGGCTGATCACCCAAGTTAACGTAGAAGAGGGTATGAACGTTGAGGAAGGACAAATACTTGCAACCCTTGACAGTAACTTGGCTGAAGTCAATTTAGATTACGCGCGAGCACAATTAAGTGTGCTAGATGCAAGGCGTAAAGCCATCTTAGTTAACCTAGATGAAGCCAAAACTAATTATCAACGGATCCTCAACAATACCTATTCAAGTGACGCGGAACGAACCCGTGGATTTGCCAATCAACAAAATTTATTAGCCAATTTGGAAAGTGCTGAAGCTGATTTACTGGTGGCAAAAGTAGAAATTCGCAGGCAACAAGAGCGCCTAGATGATCATACTATTAGAGCGCCCTTTAGCGGTGTGGTGACTCAAAAAAATGCCCAACCAGGTGAAATCGTCGCGCCCTCTTCAGCGGGGGGCGGTTTTACGCGTACCGGAATCTGCACCATAGTGGATATGAGTTCACTAGAAATAGAAGTGGATGTTAATGAATCTTTTATTGGTCGTGTGTATCCCGGTCAAAAAGTGAATGCCACCTTAGACGCCTACCCAGATTGGCCTATACCTGCTTCGGTTATCGCTACTATACCCACAGCAGACAGGGCAAAAGCCACAGTACAAGTGAGAATTAAGATTGAACTAGAAGACCCAAGAATACTGCCTGAAATGGGCGTCAAAGTTGGGTTTATGAAAGACAATTAATTTACCAAGAATAGAAGGATAAAAGCATGAGCAGTCAAAATTTATTTGAGTTAAAGCAAGTTGCTAAGCGATTCACTAAAGGTAAAGAAACCATCAGTATCTTCCATGATTTAAATATGCAAATTAAGGAAGGTGACTTTTTAGCTATCATGGGGCCTTCAGGATCAGGCAAAACTACCTTGCTAAATCTATTAGGTGGTGTCGACCAACCCACAGAAGGTCAAATTACCTTTGATGGCCAACGTATTGATAACCTGAGCGAAAGCCAATTAGCTAAATGGCGAGCCAATAATATAGGGTTTATTTTTCAATTTTATAACTTAATGCCTATGTTGAATGCCGCACGGAACGTTGAGTTACCTTTACTCTTAACCAACCTAAGCCGTAGCGAAAGACAAAAACAAGTCAAAGTAGCCTTAGAGCTGGTGGGCTTAAGTGATAGAGCCAGTCACATGCCAAGCGAAATGTCTGGTGGTCAACAACAACGAGTTGCCATTGCCAGAGCTGTGGTGTCAGATCCAAAATTTTTGCTCTGTGATGAGCCAACAGGCGATTTAGACAGACAAACCGCAGATGAAATTTTGCAGACATTACAGCTTCTCAATGAAAAGTTTGGCAAAACCATAGTGATGGTGACCCATGATCCCTCAGCCGCTAAGTTTGCTAAACAAACTGTGCACCTGAATAAAGGGGAGTTCGTCAAAGCTGAGGAGTTGCCGGCATGAAAGACTTGTATTTAGTCTACAAAAACTTAACCCGAAAAAAAATGCGTTTGTTTCTCACTACCTTCGCCATTTTTATCGCGTTTCTGATTTTTGGTGCCATCATGACTTTGCGAGGTGCCCTAAACTCTGGTGTTGAAATGTCGGCAGATAATCGTTTAGTGGTGGTACATAAAACCAACTTTACTAATCCTTTACCTTATTCTTATGTCAATAAAACTCAGACAATTGAAGGGGTTAAACAAGTGACCCATGCCAATTGGTTTGGTGGTTATTATCAGCAACCCGCCAATCAGGTGGTCACTTTTGCAGTAGAGCCTGAGAGTTACTTAGCTGTGTATCCCGAGTTAGTCATTGACCCAGATCAGCGCCAAGCTTGGCTGAATAATCAAGCCAGTATTTTAGTGGGTGAGCGAATTGCCTTGGCTAATGGTTGGAAAGTGGGGGATCGTATTCCTCTTTCATCGAATATTTTCTCTCACAAGGACGGAGGCCAAACTTGGGAGTTTGTGATCGAAGGCATATTTAGAGGGACTGAAGAAAAAACCGATACCAGTTATCTATTGTTTCACTACAAATATTTTAAAGAAACCCAGTCTTGGGGCGGAGACAGCATAGGCTGGTTAATCTTAACCACAGTCGACGCGTCAATGAACGAAAGTGTCGCCAAAGCTATCGATAGCAACTTTGCCAATTCTAATGCAGAAACCGATACCAGTACCGAACAAGCTTTCAATAAAGCCTTTATCGAACAAATAGGTAATATTGGATTGATTATTTTTGGTGTGGTGTTTATGGCCTTTTTTACCATTTTAATAGTGGTGGGTAACACTATGGTTTTGGCCATTAGAGAGCGGACCGGCGAAATTGCGGTGTTAAAAACCTTAGGGTTTGCCTCAATACGAATCTTTAAAATGGTCATAATCGAGTCTTGTTTGTTGGCATTTTTAGGTGGGTTATTAGGGCTAGGTGCCGCTTATTTGTTGATCCAAGGCGCTTCTGAGCACTTAGCGAGGTTTTTACCTAACTTAGTGTTAGACCAAAATATCATAATGCAAGCTTTAGGTTACATGCTGTTATTAGGTTTAATAACAGGGATTGCACCAGCAATTAGTGCCTTGAGGCTTAATATTATTACTGCATTTAGTAGGGACTAGTTATGAGTAACATTATGTCGCAAAGTATCGCCGTTATTGTGATGAATATTCGCAGTTTGCCTAGACGTTTATGGATGTCACTGGCAATGGTGTTTGCCAGTGCTGTTGTGGTTGCCATTTTGCTGGCTTTTTTGGCAATGGCGAAAGGGTTTGAAGCCACAATGCAAAGTGCAGGATCTGATGATATCGCCTTTTTTATGCGCACCGGTTCTGCCGCTGAGTTAAATAGTTCTGCATCAAGAGACCAAGTTAGTTTAATCGAAAATTCGCCAGGTATTCTCAAGGATGCCCAGGGGCCCTTAGTCTCACCAGAGTTATATGTGATAGTGGATGGCCTGAAGAAAAGTACTCAACAAGAAGCGAATATTCCTCTTCGAGGCTTAAATCAACGTGGTGTGGATATGCGTAAGGGATTCACATTAACAGCAGGGCGAATGTTCACTCCCGGCACAGATGAACTCATAGTAGGCGCAGGTATCTTGCGGGAGTTTGATGGTTTTGATCTTGGTCAGGAAATTCGTTTTGGTAAATACACCTGGAAAGTAGTAGGCGTGTTTTCAACGGGCGGTAATGTGTTTGAAAGTGAGTTATGGGCCGATGCAAAAGTGATTCAAAACTTGTACAACCGCGGTAGCTCCTATCAAACCGTACGAGCAAGAATTGGATCACCCGATGATCTTACGGCAATCAGCGAATACCTAAAATCAGAGCCAAGATTGACACATGAAGTGCAAACAGAGTCCGCCTATTTTGCTACTCAGGGAAAAAGCCTTGAATATATGGCGATATTTGGATGGGTGATTAGCTCGATAATGGCCTTAGGCGCGTTAGCGGGAGCACTTAATACTATGTATACCTCGGTATCCGATAGGGCAATGGAAATTGCGACTTTACGAGCCATAGGTTTTAGCTCAATGTCGGCTTTTATTGGCACTATGGTCGAGGCCATGACGTTAGCGGTGATTGGCAGCTTAGTTGGCGCTTTGGCCGCCTTTATCTTTTTTGATGGCATGAATGCCTCTACTTTAGGTGGCAGTTTTACCCAAGTGGTCTTTAGCTTTCAGCTCACTTCAGACTTGTTTAGGCAAGGTATTACTTTGGCCTTAATTATCGGTTTTATTAGTGGTGTGTTTCCTGCGTGGCGAGCCGCGAGAGTCCCTGTGATAGTGGCGTTCCAATCTGCTAGGTAAAAGCGTTAATTCAGCTAAAAAGTTGTTCCCAATAAAAAGTCGAGTTATCCATATTCGACTTTTTTGATTTTATGCAGTCTATGATGGTTTTTTGCTTAGGTCTCATTTAAGGTAATTGCCTTAACTTGTATTTTTGCTGATGAACAAATGGAATTTAACAAATGATAAAGAGACTTAGTTTAAAAGGTGTTGCCCTTGGTTTTTTCATTGTGGTGATGGTGTTGCTAGTCGTTTACCAAAAGAATCTCATTCGTTTATATACAGCCGTGACTTTATACGATGAGGACAAAATAGCCCATAATTTTTTGACTATGTATGAGTCTTTTAACTCCACGGTTATTCCCGCAAGTTCCACCCCTTTTGAGTTTCCAGAGGAACCTAAATCCTTACCTAATGAATTTGATTTCGAAAACCAACCTTTGTCTTTAACTGAGTTTCTTGACGACACACAAACCACAGGATTGTTAGTGTTAAAAGACGGAAAAATTGTTTATGAAAATTATTGGTTAGGCCATGGCGAAGGAAAACCACATATTTCCTTTTCTGTGGCGAAGTCTTTTGTATCAGCCTTAATGGGCATTGCCATTGAAGAGGGATATGTGACAAGTATCGAAGAGGCTGTGACTGACTATGTACCAGAATTAGTGGGCAGTGGTTACCAAGGTGTGCGAATAAAAGACGTATTACAAATGTCCTCTGGGGTGCGTTTTAACGAAGATTACGGCGACTTTAATTCTGATATTAATCGCTTCTCTCGTGCCACGGCTTTTGGTACGTCATTAGATGACTTCTCAGCTTCCCTAGTCCGAGAAAGACAGCCGGGCACATACCATCATTATGTGAGTATCGATACTCAGGTGTTGGGTATGGTGTTAACCCGTGCCACGGGTAAAAGTTTAACGCATTATTTGTCTGAAAAAATTTGGGAGCCATTAGGTATGCAGCACCAAGCCTTTTGGTTAGCAGACGATAACGGCATGGAATTGGCTTTAGGTGGACTTAATGTATCCTTGCGTGACTACGCCAAATTAGGTTGGTTGTATCTTAACCAAGGCGCTTGGACTGATAAGCAAAATATTACTCAGCAAATAGTGCCCAAACAGTGGGTTGCAGATTCAACCACCGCCGATGCGCCGCATTTGCTTGCAGGAAAAAACAACCCCAACTCATCGTCTTCATTCGGTTATGGGTACCAATGGTGGTTGCCTCTTGACGCAGAAGACGAATTCGCCGCTCAGGGTATTTATGATCAATATATCTACATTGACCCTGATCAAAACTTAGTGATAGTGAAAAATTCAGCTAATTATCGTTTCACAGATAAAAGTTTAAATTGGAAAGCCAAACACTATGCTATGTTTCGCGCAATCAGTAAGCATTTTTCTGAAGGGCACTGAAGGTTAGTGGATAGATTAGGGGAGAAGATAGAAGATAGAAGATAGTAAAAGATTAAAGAGAGCAGGGTAAGGCAGAAAAGGGCAGAAAAGGGCAGAAAAAGGCAGAATTAGCAGAGTAGAGCAGGAAAAGTGCAGAGTGGGACAGTATGAACAGGAAACCGATTCCGGCCTAAAAGCTCACCGGAATGACGGAGAAATACAGGGGA
>NZ_CAXBNC010000033.1:0-31979 GCF_963977085.1 uncultured Paraglaciecola sp.
TGAATATGAAAATACATATTCACAGGCAAGTTAAGTGTCTACGAAACTGGGGGAATATCACATATATAATTGGACACGGTGTTATGGGCATTTTACATGTTTTCGTTTATCCCAAGTCTCTGAAGGGCGGGGGGACAAATATCATTGAGAGATTAGTTCTAATCTCGGGGAAAAGGTTAATACCAAAGATAATTGGAAATAACCACAAGTGCGATTAACCAAGTGATGCCAATAACGACAGCAGCCTTCCGACTAGGAGGTAACACCGCTTTAGATTGTTGTGCTATCGCTATATATTCCTGCCATAAGCCTATGGGTATTAACTTCGTTATAAAATAAATCCCTAAAGGCACTAATATAATATCGTCTACGTATCCCAATACTGGGATAAAGTCTGGAATAAGATCTATGGGGCTTAGTGCATACCCAAGTACCGCTGCAATTAATATCTTCACCCACCATTTAGTCCGTCGATCTTTGCTGGCGATATAGAGTGCTTGCGGTTTTTCTAGCATATTTTTTGCGAAGCGTTTTATAATGTTGCAGAGTTTAGAAAACTTTAATTGCATCACGCGGTTAAATCACTTTCTGAAAAATGTGTAGCGTTTTAATCATTATCGAATGCTCAAACTACTGAATTGTTATTAGAGCCAATGACAGTTGTACGTGTCAGAATTTTGATTGATGATGTTCATTGACATCAGCCCCAGAAGGTTTTATAGAGTATCAAGCAGGGCTAATCCCCCTACAGATAAAGCTGAAATACTTAGGATTAATACCATAGCCGCTAGCATGTCTTTAACATGGCCTATATTGGAATGATATTCAGGGTGAATATGATCAATAAGCGCTTCAAGCGCCGAATTGATTAGTTCGCTAGCGATAATTAAACCTATACAGATGCTGATTAATGCCCACCATATATACGCCACCTGTACGACTGCAAATACCAAGATAGTAACCGAACCTATTAATACGTGACGACGCATATTTGCTTCGTGACGTATGGCATAGCTAAGGCCATTTATTGCAAATCCTAGCTTTTGATAAAAAGGTCTATTCTTCATTCCCGCTGGGGCTTGTTTTAGCTGGCTGTCCTTCATTAAACACTCCTTATTTTATTCAATCTCTAATGTCTAAAACGTCGTTGAAAACTCGACTCCGTAACTGCGATTTTTCGCATAGGGAGTTATCTGCATCCCATTGTAAGGAGTGGTGAAATAAAGGCTAGTTAAAGCACCAATGGCCGCACCAGCTAGTACATCTATCGTATAGTGTTGCTTCGATTCCACGCGAGTCCAGCCGACATAAGTTGCGGCAGCGAACGCTGGTAAGCCATATTTCCAGCCATAACGCTGCTCTATAAAGGTAGCGCTTTGAAATGCAATCGCCGCATGACCAGATGGAAATGAGGTGTATGAATCTTCAATTGGTCTTTTTTTACGGACAGTGACTTTGAGCAATTGAGTGACTAGTGTCGTACTTAAAATCGATTTATAGAATTCGTTGCGACCTTGCTCATCTTCTAAATAAAACGTAGAGCTATAAGCTAACAGGGGCAAAGCGAGTAAGCCTATGTCCCCAGATTTTTCGACGTTGCCTTTTACTGCATTAGCAAACATTGATATGCAACATAAAACCGCAGCCAACGTTAGTCTTATTGCCTGTATCTTAAAATTCATTCTAATCCTTAATAGATTTTGCGCATTTATCTAGGCCCAAAGCAGCCTTAAATATAGATTTTAACGGAATAGGATTAAGAGAAACTTAAACTAGGTATAATGATTGATTGGTTTTGGGCAGATTGCCTCTAGACGGTGATAATTTGAATGAAATGTTATTATCAAAGTGTGAAACGTGTTTTAAAAAATATACTATGGTTGTTTTTTGCTTGATAGCGTTAGAAAATAAGCGACTGCGAGAATATGTATTTTCCTCATCTTCAAACTCACCTCCAAATGTGTAACTAAAAAATATGGCTGTGAGCTTGGTTAACGAGTATTTATAGCGAAATTGGAATGCAGCTTCAGAAAATGCGAAATTATCAGGCTTATTTAAAGCTTGTCTATGACCCGTTCGGTCAATCAGATTATTGCTTATCCCCACCGCGTCACCTGCGACTAATTCAAATCTCAGCCGCACTTCATGCGATTCTAAAAAACGATAGTTCATTCGAAGATCTAGCGCTATCTCATCGAATTTAAATTCGTCAACAAAATTTTCCTCCGCCCAGTTAAGCCAACTTTCAGATTGATACTGGCTGAGAGCTATTTCTGAATAAATTTCATCAAAAATATTTGTTTTTAGCGCTAGTTCGACCACATGAAATCGACCTGACCAATTTTCCAAACCAAATACTAATTCGCCTTCAAATTGTCCAAATTCGTACTCTTTAGACTCATAGACAACTTCAGCACTCCAACTACGATCGAGTAACGTTGAATAATAATCACGAGTCAAGTTGTCGTCTTTACCAGCAGTTAACCATTCAAAACCCAGCTCTATAGAAGCATCATTTTCAATTGACAGTTGTGATGATAGGCCCAGTTGAAATGGGAGGTTTTCATTATCAAAATTTGTTTTGGCTTCAATTTCGGTACTAATTATCATATTTTTAATAAATGAAGAGTTTATTTTCGGAATTAAAAAGGAATATTCATACTCCAATTGCTTTCTATTGACTCGCTTGACATAGCCTATATCGTTAATATCAAGACTTGGTTCGTACACAAAAAAGTTGAATTCATGAAGGTGTACGTCATTTTTTTCATAACTACTTTGTAGCCAAAAACCGTAACCGTTTGTATCGTTTGAGTGTTGAACCAATGATTCAACACCTCCTAAACTGATTTCGAAATTATCAGATATCGAAAGGAAATAATCTACACCTAGCACTTTCGATTGTCGGTTTAAACTAGGCGTATTGACGAAATTGGCACTTAATCCCAAAGTGCCTGAATCAGTATTAAATTTTGCTCTGGTAGCAGCAAAATCCCTTCCAAAAGCAATGTCATTATTTTCTTCAGATGCGAGTAATATGGAATAAGAGGCATCGTTGCCAGATATGCTATATCTGGTCGCTGCAATAATGTCACGAGATTCGACATCTTCATACACCGACGCTCCGCCTATTCTAGGGGTGTGAACTAAAAATAAGCTTTCGGAACCACTGACATCAAACAGTGTTTGATTTCGAGTGAAAAAAGGTCTTTGCTCATTGAAAAACTGTTCTATTGCAGAGAAGTTGACTACCAATTCGTTTGATTCAACTTGACCAAAATCGGGATGAATCGTTATATCGATATACTCATTTTGACTGCGTTGCCAAAAGATATCCCCACCAAAATTATGTTGCGTCTTGTCGATTAATAGTGAGTGATTCAAAGAATAATATGGGAATATCTCCACATTGGATATTTTTGGTATTTTGACATCGATGCTTTTTAAGTTGTCAAAAAAACTGGTGTAATTTGTATATGATGGAGCACTAGAAATTATTTTCTGAGCATTATTACCGTGTTTACTGACGAGAAATTGGACTCTCTGAAGACTACTGTGTGATTTGAACGGAAAGTTTCGCCAGGGTATTTTTCCCGTCACTTCCCAATGATTTTCACTTGTTTGAACTTGGTAATCCCATTGACCATCCCAATCAAGTGTAAGGCCCGCACTATCGTTATAAATACCATCAAAATATACATTCTGATGGTTGATACCAAATACATAGGCGTTTCGAGAGTTTGAGTTTGGGATAATATATATACGAATATGCTCATTTTCGAATACATTGTCATTTTCTTGAGCGCGGTACACATACTCTTCAGGTTTGATTATTTTGATCTTGAAATTAATCGCGTCTTTATCAGTGGAATATTCAAAAGAAAGTACGTTTTCGTTAACCTCTAGGGTTCTCGGCTCTACCACAAAAAATTGAGTTAATTTGTTTTGGGGGTTTGCATTAACTCTTGATGATACTGAAAGAAGAATAGTGATAGCGGTAATCGCCCAAACGTATACACCCAAAAGTCTATTCGTTGAAGACGACGAACATTGATAAGTCGTTAATTCAGAAAGTGACATGGAACACTTTTGCTTACAATTCAATATGTTTCATATTAAATTGTAAGCACGGTGAAATACAGAAATATAGTTAGTAATTTGTTGTTTGGAAGCGCTAGTGTCTCTTCAATACGGTTGATAATGCGCGATAAATTAATGGCGTCACAATTGTTACGATGGGTATCTGAACCAGTAATCCAGCTATGATAGCGATTGCGAGAGGCTGCTGCATAGCGGAACCTTGCCCAAGAGCTAACGCCAATGGAAGTAATGCTAAAATAGCAGCAACTGTTGTCATCGTTATTGGCCGTAAACGATTCAATCCAGCGTCTAATAAGGCATTTTGTTGCTTCAGCCCTTGCTGGCAAAGCGCTTGATATTCAGAAAAGTAGAAGATCGAAACCTCCGTTACTATACCTAATATCATGGTCATACCCATTATGGCAGTAATGTTAAGTTCTATCCCTGTAAGCCATAAACCAACAAATACAGAGGGCATGGCTAAAAGAGGGGATACAATAATCGCGATCGCAATAGCAAAATCTTCATATAAAAAAAGCAGCAGTAAGAAAACCAAAGCAAGGGCAGAAATGAAAACTTGTATAAGTCCTTTGAACGCAATTTGTTGCTGCTTATATAATCCGCCGAGTTCATAGTATTGATCATTAGTCAGTAGTCCTGATTGCGTTATTTGGGATTTAATTTCAGCGATGGTCGAACCGAGGTCTCTGCCCGTAATCCTCGCAGTAACGGGAACCATACGTTTCAGATTGTCGCGACTAATTTGCACCTGACCTGTGGCTAATGTGACCTTCGCAATTCGTTTTAACGGAAATTGATGACCATCGCTTGCTTGTATCCAAATGTTCTCGATTGAATCAATATTTCTTCTATTTTTGGCGGGTATCCATAAACGGACATCAATCAGTTTTAATCCTTGTTGTACCTGAGTCGTTATATCACCAGAGAACCAAGTATTGAGTTGTTGTGTAATATACTGCGGGTCAACACCTTCTAAGGCGGCTTTATCTCGATCTACTGTTATATTGATGGCATCTCCAGATGGAACAAGTCCATCTTTAATATCAACAACGCCGGTTATATTGCTGATAAGTCTCGCAATTTCTGGTGCGGTATTAAGTAGAGCCTGCTGATCATCGCCATACAATTTTATTTCTATGGGCTGAGGTACAGCGGTTAAATCTCCGATTAAATCCTCCATTAACAATGCCATTTCCACTTCAACCCCAGGAACATTGAGTTCAATATCGGTACGAAGGTCATCCATAATGACTTGAATATTAGGCCGTGGAAAACCTGTTAACCTAATAAAAAAATCGCCTTCGTTTGCTTCAGTTAATCCGCCTCCTAACTGCAAGCCGGTTCTGCGGGAATAAGTATCCACATTTGGATTCTGTTGAATTATTTGTTCAATTTGTTGCAGTAACCTGTCGGTTTCGGCGAGCGATGTACTTGCAGGAGCGACATAGTCGAGTATAAAACCTCCTTCATCCATCTGGGGCATGAAACCAGAACCAACTTGATGATATGAATAATACCCGACGAATATAATGGGCAATACCCCAACTAATACTAGCCAAGGCTTTAAAAACATCCTATTCATTATTTTTTTATAAAGGCTTAATATAGCCTTAAATATTTTCCCATTATCCTCTTTCTCTGCGTCCTTTTGAGTGAGTAGGTGCTCAGCAATTAGGGGCACGGCGAGCCAAGCAAGCAAAAATGAAATAACTAAGCTACTTGCCATTGTCATAGAAAGGGCTTTAAAGAATGCTCCCGTTACTCCAGAAAGAAACGCTAGTGGTGCAAAAATGATAACGGTTGCAGCGGAAGAGCCAGTTAATGGCTTAGTAAATTCAATTGCAGCTTTACGTACAGTTAACGCCGTATTGCCTTTGTTCTCACGTAAGCGTCTGACGACGTGTTCAATCATGACAATGGCATCATCGACGATCAAACCTACAGCGGCGGCCATACCACCAAGCGTCATAATATTAAAACTCATGTTGAGTAGTGTTAATAGCAGAACGGTAGTAGCCAGTACAGCAGGGACGATAACAATGGCAATTAAAGTGATTTTCACACTGCGTAAAAACACCAATAATACTAAAGCTGCTAATACAATTCCGATTGCAATTGCATCTCGAACACTTTTACCCGCTTCGGTTATAAGTTCGCTCTGATCGTACCAATTAGACAAAGTAATATCTTTGGGTAACTTGTCACGAAAGTTGGCAATTTTACCTTTAATATCATCGACGATCTGGACTGAATTACCGGCAGGTTGTTGATATATTTGGAATAAAACAGCATTTTTCCCATCAGCAGTAACATTTGTCCATTGCGGTGATGTTGTTACATCAATTTCGGCCACATCGCTAAGTCGAACAAGACCATCGTCAGCACTTCTTATAACTGTGTCTTTTAAGGTTTGTAATGACTGAATACGTGTATCTGAGAGCATTAGAAACAACTTATAATGCTCTTCCAATCGTCCCACAGCTTGCAATGTATTACTGGCGGTAATTACCTGTGCGACATCTGCAAACGTTAAGGTGAGCGCAGCGAGCTTCTCTGGAGAAATTAAAATTCGGTATTCAGTCTTTTCACCTCCGACTACAACGACTTTAGCAACACCGTTTATTGATGACAGTAATGGGATGAGTTGAAATTCCCCAATATCTCGCAACGCAACAAGTGATTCGGTAGAAGATGTTAAACTGTAGGCTGTCACAGGGAACACGGTTGGATCCATTCGCCTGACACTGAATTTTGTCCCCAGCGGGAGTTCCGGAAGAATTTGATTCAGGGCGGAATCTACTAATAACATCGCTGATACCATATCATCGCCCCAAGCAAAGTTAATCGAAATTTCAGCGCTGCCTCGGCTCGTTGTGGAGCGCAAATTAACCACACCAGGCACAGAACGAACGGTTTGTTCAATTTTGCGGGTTACCATAATTGCCATTTGATCAGCAGGTCGGTCACCAGCTTCCACTGACACAACAACGCGTGGAAAGTCGACATGTGGAAAGAGTGCTACGGGTAATTTGCTAGCTGCTAATAAACCTGACAACGCCAGTAGCAGTACAAGGAACAAAATAGATCGTCTATGTTTCGCCGCCCAGTGAGCCAAATCCATTATTTCGCGTCCCTAGTGAGCATACCGTCCTCAAGAATATAATTTCCGAGAATAACAACTTTTTCACCTGCGTTTATATCCCCTGATATTGCAATTAAATTGCTTTGCTCACTCCCTTTTTTTATATAAATTTTATGGGCTATTTTATCTTTTAACGTAAAAATGAAGTAGCCATTGGCATCATTTAAGATTGCAGTATTAGGCACCGCAAGAGACTTATAAATTGCCAAGTTAAAATTGGCAACGATTGACGTGCCTAACACTAAATTTTTTGCGTGGGAAATAGGAATATCAATCAAGGCATCAATTAAGCGCGTACTTGGATTTACCATGGCGTTGATCACCGTTATATTGCTGTTAACGTGAACACTGTCATCAAAAACAGGCGTGATTGTTACGCTTGTATTCGGCTCAATTCGATTGATATCCTCGGGTTCAATGCCAACACGTGCCACTATGTGATTTTCAGAGGCTATTAACATTGCATTGTCATTGGGTTGGACTCGTTGACCTTGGACCAAATTTAGTTGGGTAACAATCCCGTCAATTGGTGAAAATAATATCTCTTGAGGTTGATCACTATTTCTTTCTAATAACGCATTTAGTGTACTTTGGTTGTCGTTTAAGTTTTTAGTCGCATTTTCAACGTCTGCTTTAGTCGCTAGCTTCTCCTCAAACATTCTTTTACTGCGTTTTAATTGCTGTAAAGCATATTCCACTGCATTGGTTGCTTGAAGGTATTGCATCTTGGCTTCTGGTGAGAGAATAATTTCAGCTAACTGTTCGCCCTTTTTGACGCGTTGCCCTGATTGTATCCATACCTGACCGACAGTTCCGGAGGATGATAAGGATAGCGTTAGTACTTTATCCGGCCGAGGTTGCAATATTCCATATGCTATAACGTGCTCATTCATATCAACGGAGGTAATGTTGGTCGTCATGACTGCTGCTGAAGGTTGTTCTGCCCCCATTGCGGATAGGTTGCTGATTAAAAAAAACAGGATAATAGTCGGTATTGTTGAAGTCACTGAATTCGCCTTAAGTATGAGAATAAAATTTAATGCTGGTAAATAAAGTTAATTTTTGTGGCTTGCTCTTTAGCAGCTTCATTTGACCGCATTAACAGCAACGATAAGCTAAGCTGTGTCCGCCATTTACTGCGTTTTAAATCGAATAACTCTAATCTCTTCGCGAACCAAGTCGATTCTGCGGTTATAAAAGGAAGGGGGGCTAAATCACCCTGAGAATAGGCTTTTTCGGCATTTGAAAGTAGGTTTTCCATTGTGGATAGATTTTCAGAAAATCGAGCTTGCTGAACACTGAGAATTGAATTTAATTGGATTAGTTCACTAACGTTTGTATAGGCTTGCTGTAAGCGAGTCCGATACTCTTCTGCTAATTGCTTACGAGAAGTTTGAGCAATTAAAATGTTACCTTTATTACCATTAAATAATGGCAAAGTAATGCCAATATTAAATCCGTTTGTTCTTAGATCACCAGTGTCTTTGCTTGTTGATATTCCTAAATTAAATGCTGGAAATTGAGCGAGAATAGCTGCACGAAGATTTGCCTCTTGCGCAGCATAACCTGCCTGTAGAGCCAGTAAATCTGGGCGGACTTTATCAATATCCAATAGATATGATGTTATTTCGTCGGCACTCATTTCAAGTGGAACATCGAAATCAATGAGGGGAAAACGTGATGTTGTGTCTATTCCTAACAGTTGTTGAAGTTGGTGTGCATATTGATTGGACTCTTGCTGTAAAAGACTCGATTGGCTGTAAGCATCCAACAAAATGGATAAATCAGTAGCATTCGTTTCCAATGTTACATTGCCCTCTATCATACCGGCTTTTGATTGTTGGTAACGCCGCTCATATGTCGCAATCATATCCGCCGTTAGAGCCAGTTTTTTCTGAGTGTAATATAAATCAACAGATAATATTTTTGCTTGAAGTGAGACTTGCCATGCTTGCCACAGCAACACTAATTTTGCTTGTTTGCTTTGGCGATCACCAACATCAACTAAACTTTGGTGGGTAATGAGAGCATTCAAGTCATATCCAATACCGGTTGACCAAGCATTAACTGCACCTAATGAATTACCGAGAGGGTTGTCCATAGATGCGCTTATCTGAGGATCGGGTAGAAGCGTTAAATTATAGGCGGAAGCTTGTGCAACTCGATATTGTTCATAATTGACTTTTAAAATAGGACTATTGAAAAGGGCCAAACTCGCAATATCATCTAAGGATAGACCGTCTTCTAGGCTGATAAAGTGTGGCATGAAAGCCGGGGAGTGATTGGCTTGGTCGACCAACGTCGCTAAATTTACTGGTATGTGTCTTTCCGGTAAAGGTTGTTCAATATAAGTAGCGCAACCTGTTAACGTAAAATATGCAGGTATAAATATGGAAAATATGCAGATTTTAGAACGCAACGTAGAATGACTAAATTCAAATATATGCTTCATCTGCTAACTCTAATATTAAAATTAAAAACACGTTTTTTTTTACATAATAATTCATCACTCAGATACATATTACCGCCCAGGTTATAAGGGCAAGTAAAATACTTACCGTAACCGCAGCTGACCCAAGATCTTTTGCCAATCCAGACAATGTGTTCATCTCCAGCCCTATTCTGTCAACAATGACTTCTATAGCAGTATTTAATATCTCGCATAATATAACGAAGAGTATGACGCTGATTAAAATTGTTTGCTCTATTAGAGAGACGTTTAATAAAAAAGTAATAGGGATCGCGATTACTAAGGCAAGGCATTCTTGTCTAAACGCAGACTCGTTTATGAATAGCCAAATTAATGCTCTAAGCGAATTTTTTGATGCTAAGTAAATACGCTTAAATCCTCGGGGTTTTGCATTAGCGTCGAAAAGGGTATTAGTTTGACTATCATTCAGCATATGAGGTGTTTCCATGTTGTTCTAAAGGATTCGTTTTACACGTATTAAAAACATCTTTTTGTGGAATATAAGCTGTTGTTTTCACCGCAGTGACTCCTAACAAGGTATCGAAAAAATTGTCATGCGATAACGCTGATTCGGCTTTATGTTGAATGCAGGTTATATCGAATTGATTATTGTTAGGGGCTTGCCAATAAAGCATAGGGATATGAGTTTGTTCCTTCGGGGCAAATACATATGGTAAGCCATGTAGGAAAAAGCCATTTTCACCTAAGGACTCACCATGATCAGATACAAATAACATTGACGAATCAATATCATTATTACTGGATAGTGCTTCTAATCGGTCGATTATTTGTTTTAAAATAAAATCTGTATATAAAATTGTATTGTCATAAGTGTTTATAAGTTCTGCGCTAGAACAATTTTGTATGTCGCTACGTTGACAGTCAGGAATAAATTTACGGTGTTGTTTTGGATAACGTTTAAAGTAGGTTGGCCCATGAGAACCAATCATATGGAGTACGATAAGCGTATTTTCAGCGTGTAAATTTCTAAGTTTGTTGTCTAGAGGCTCAAGTAATTTTTGGTCGAAGCAATACTCGCCATCACAAAGGGGATCCGATTCGTCAACATCTATTGACACGGATTCCACTCGTTTACATACGCCTTTGCAACCACCATTATTATTATCTATCCACACCACTTCAACGCCTGAAAGATTAATAATATCGAGTACATTTTGCTGGGAGTCGGCAACATGCTTATCGTAATTTTCTTTATCCAATCGTGAAAACATGCAAGGTACGGAAACTGCGGTGGCGGTGCCACAAGAAGCAACATTCGAAAACGATATTATATTCGTGCCCTTGGTGTGTTCGTTGGTGGGTGATTCATAGCCATTTAAAGCGAAATTTTTTGCTCGAGCCGTTTCTCCTAATACCATCACTGTAACTTTTTGGTTGCTATTTACTAATTTGAACGTTGGCTTTATGTCGAGCAAACGAAACTCACGAGAAGTATTGTTTAGTGAGCGTTTCATATACTTAAATGATGCTTCATAAAGCTTAAATGGAGTAAGGTAAGAAGTAAGTTCTCTATTATTTCTACCTACGGAGGCAAAATTAACGTAAAAAAAGCTAATTAATATACTCAGTATTACTAAGCAACTGGTGATGAGACGAGCACGAGAAAGTAACTCAGACACGAGTGTTTTTCTTACCACCTTTATTTTGTATATCAATATTGAAGGAAATAAGCCAAGTACTAAAAAAAATATTAAGGAATACAAATTAAAATAAGAAAATGCTTCAGCAGAGTCCGTCTCTACAGTATTTTGTACCATGCCATAATCAAATATAATTCCGTAATGAAATGTAGCGTAAAATAAAATGGAAGAAAGTAGTATTGTAAATATTAAAAATGGCTTTAATAGATATTTAGTTGAAAAAACAGAATTTAATATAATGGTCATACAAAACAAAACTATAGGAACCGATATAAGAAAATATATACTGTATATATCGTTTGAAGTTACGGCGGTCAAAACTTTTGTGTAAAATGGAATGTTAAAAAACAACGCGATATATGCAGATGTTAAAAATATAATGGTATTTACTGACAGATTTATCTTTGGTAGGGATTTTAATGTGAGCATTATAGCGATTCTCTAGAAGGAATGTTTTGTGGTAATGCGTATCTCAACGCCATTTACGTTGACGTCGGTAGATATCGGCTTCACTAAATCAACATGAATTACTTGAGCGTCACTTGAGTGGGTAGAATAAAATCTAGCTCCTAAGCCAACAGATGTGAGTAGGGATTTATTAATATTAGGAATCTGAGTGTCACCAAATGCTTTTCCAGCATCAAAGAATGCTGCGCCTCCTAACTCAAAAAGTTTGTAAATATTAATATGTGGGTAGTATCGTACTTCAGCGGTAAATTGAGCGGTTCTTTCACCATGCTGATATTGTAGTGGATATCCCCTAACACCTGAATCGTCACCAAGCTCGACAGGACGGTCTAAAAATTGATTTTTGCTAAATATGTTAATATTCTTGAAGTAAGCTCCCCAGCTATCATTTATTTTTTGAAAATATTCAGTCGAAAAACTTAATAAGTATCTGTCGTTCCCTATACTGTCTGAATAACTTTCACCTTCGTATTTAGTATCTATAAAAAGATATCCACTATTGAATACTTGAAATCCTTTTGTCGCAGACAGACTGAAAATAAGGTCCGGAGATTGATGGTTTTTAGAAAAGTCTCTACCGATTAAAGTTGAGATGTGCCAACCAAGGTTGAAATCCTCGATTTGGTTTATAAGGTTGAAGTTTGTTAATTTTCGATAATCTTTTTGCAGATATTCAGCGAGTAAAAATGGGTAATTGTAATCTCGATCCTGTGGTATAAAGTTGGTTTGGATAAAGTTAGGGAGAATTACATCTGTAAATATATGTTTTTCTGTTGTATATCCCACTCCATAACGAAAAGTGGTGGTGTTGGAGTCACTTAGTAACCACTTCCATTGGATTGTTTTAAGGGATTTTTCATGATTATATTCAGCTACAGTAAGACCATTTTGAAACTGTGAATCAATCTGCCTGAAGTTATCGAATCCAATTTTGTATGCTTGTTTTGTATCAAAACTAACAAAATTTTTGTTTAAGAAAATAGCTTCTGAATTACCATCATCGTTACTGGTTAAGCGAACGCTAGCAGTGATGTTTTTATTTAAAAATAACGGAAAACTAGTATCAAATTTATAACCGGTTCGTTGGTTATTACTGAAGTATTCAACTTCAGAATCAATTCCTAGGCCGAAAAGATTTCTGTCTTTTATACCGATCGAATATTTGTTAACCCCTCCTTTTCGACCAAAATCTACGGTGGGCATCAATGACCAATTGTCCCAAGTTTCGACTTTAACACGGTCGTTTTTATCCTGACTTACAATAGCTTCACGAATATACTTTTGTTGTCTAAGGTGTCGTTCTAATTCTGCAATGTCATCTGATTGAACTTGACATTTACTAAGGAAAAAAGCGCTTTCATTTTGAAGCGTTATTTCTTTAGTCTTAATATGAAAAAAATTAGCCCAGTGATGAAGAAATATGCTGTTCGGATCATCTAGATTAAAAATATCGTGAATTAAAAAATCTACATTATTAGTTTCATCACACTCGTTTAACACACCTTGGGATTGTGCCGAAGAAGCGCTTTGATAATACATTGTTAAAAATATTAATAAATAAGTTTTAGAGGTCATACAGGCACCATGTTTAAGTGTCTGTATTCTATTTTTTTATTCTTAAGTGCCCCTTACTTCAAACTGAATTTCTACTGAAGTTTTGCTTAGTTTTTACCAATGTTATCGATATGATTGGGAGGTGTACTTGAATATTGAAATATAATTAGATTGGGTGGGAGACTTAATCGTGAATTTTTATTTTACTGACTTTAAGTATAAATAGGCTTGGAATCTATTATAAAAAATATCTAGCTCATTGGCTGGGAAGATTAGGAAGCTCTATTTTAAATATTATATGATTATTCTCCACATCAACGTCAATTCTCCCCCCTAATGCATTTATGAAGGTGCTGACGATTGATAAGCCTAGCCCAAAGTTATGAGTACTTGTTCTCGAGTTATCTTTTTGCCATAGGGGTTCAAAAATAAAATTTAAATCATCTTTACTTAATATTTCTGAGCAAAGATTAGTCACGCTGATGTAGAGACTATTTTCAGCGACGCATTCAACCTTTATATTGCTGCCAACTGGGCTGTGCGTATGGGCATTTTTTAGTAGATTTTGCATGATAGTTTCAAAAGCAAACAAATTACTTGTTACTAATGTTTCTGGCTCGCAAACCAATTTAACTCTAGGGCAATGAACCACTAATCGATTGAGAACCTGTAAAACATCAAATACATCATTTTGTTCAAAGTTATCATTACTATAACGATGGAATAGTAAAATATTGGCAACTATTTTTTCTAAACGCTGGCTTAACTCAAGAACATTGGGCGTGAATGTCGCTGTTAACTCTTTATCATTAGGAAATCTAAGTGTGACCTCCGCGAGGTTGATCAGTTCGGCGATAGGCGTTTTTAATTCATGAGCAATGTCTGATGTTAATCTTTTTTCCTTTAAGTATAATTTTCTATTTTCGGTAATAAATGTGTTGATACTATTCTGTATAGGAACTAATTCCTCGACCTTATGTGTTAATTCAACATCTGCTGTTTTTTCAGCTAATCTAATCTTCTTTATGTTACGTGAGAATTCCTCTAAGGGTTGGAGTCCGGCGTTAACTGTGGTCTTAACCAATGTTCTTACGATAAACGCTACGGCGAAAGCAGCGATTAAGAAACTAATATCAATTAACCACATTAGAAAGTTAAGCTTTTCCGTGGAAACCGCATAGGCGATTAACATTGGTTCTTGTTTTGATGTTGTTTTTTCTAAATAAGCTTGAAAATCCACTCTATCATCAGAATCTATTTGTGGTAAAAATTTGTAATAAATGATCTGACCATCCCTGCCATCCGGCAATATGATGTCTTTTGATATTTTTTTTCCGATTTTCAATTCTTCATAATTGAATGACGTTGTTGAAAATAGTCCTAGGGTTTCTGAACGCTCAAAAATTTTTTTATTTCGCCACAATTGATAATATTCGAGATCACCAGCTCCTTCAAACTCTGGCATAAACTCACCAGCGAAATCAAACTCAACACCCTCTGAGTCTTCATCCACTAGTGTGGTAAGTAGGTTTATTTTATTGTCTGTCGCTCGATTAAACTCATAGTGCACCCAATTATCTACTGCAATATCCGTTAACAATAAAATTGCTATTGTTACTAAAGTTATGGAAATGGAAAGAGAGCGGACTAATTTTCGATGTATCGATGTGGTTTTCATGTGTGTACCAAGTAACCAAACCCACGTTTGGTTTTAATTGGTAATTCACATCCTGCAACTTTAGCTTTTTTTCTAGCTGAAGATAAATGGGCTTCGATAGAATTTTTTGATACTGCATCATATTGCCCAGCAATATGTTCACTAAGCTTTTCTGGTGTAACGATCGTATTTTGGTTAGTAAATATGCATTCAACTATCTTGTATTCATTAGGTGTTAAATCTATGAATTTTTGGTTGAATTTTAGCGTTTTCAACTGCATATCAAGCGTTAAACCACCGAGTTCAATTTTATCTATATCTTTACGTAGCGTTCCTCTGCGTAACAACGATAATAAACGAGCGTGGAGTTCTTCGAATGAAAAGGGTTTGGTTAGATAGTCGTCAGCACCACTAAGCAAGCCTTTAACTCGGTCTTCTGGTTCGCTTTTAGCGGATAAAAGCAATACTCGGGTATCTTTTTGGCTATACCTAAGAGTTTTAAGCAGAGTCAAGCCGTCAATACTTGGCAGCATAATATCCAAAATAATTACATCATATTCCCCTGTGAGAGCCATAGTCAGACCTTCGGAACCATCGGCCGTATCATCTACGGTAAATCCTAAGTTTTGTAACCCAATGGTGAGACTTCTTCTAAGTGATGCAGAATCTTCAACGAGTAGAACTTTCATAACAACCTAGGTTAAACGATTTATAGATATTGTGAACATGCTTACTTAAGAACTGCCTAAGGAATACTGAATTTTTTCCAATTCACTTAAATTTCAGGATATCTTAGGTAAATCTTAAGTATTTATTAGTAACATAATTTTCAGTTTTTATGAAAATATGTATTTGGGCTTAAATATGAATCTGCTGCCAGTTCACGTTAGTGCTGTTATTCCTGCAAAAAATGAAGCTGAAAATATTGAGCCTTTGGTCAGCGAAATTATAGAGCAATTTGGATCTCGGAATGATTTTGAGATTATTTATGTAGATGATGGTAGTACCGATTCGACAGCAGATAAAGTATTACTCCTGAGCCTAAAATACCCAGGTATTGTGAGGTTAGTACAGCACGATTTTTCTGTTGGGCAAAGTACCGCAATACATTCTGGTGTATCTCTTGCGAAAGGTGAGCTTATAGTCACGCTTGATGCGGACGGCCAGAACGATCCTGTAGATATGTTAGCGTTAATTAATAAAGGTGAGTCTTTTGAAAAGGGGGCTGACTATTGTGTTGCCGGTTATAGGAGAATGCGAAAAGATACCCAGTGGAAACGATTGCAATCCCGTATCGCCAATAAAATTCGCTCGCGCCTGTTGAACGATAATACGCCTGATACTGGCTGTGGGTTAAAAGTTTTCCCTAAACATACTTTTCTTAAATTACCCTATTTTGATCATATGCATCGTTTCCTACCCGCGCTGATTAAGCGTCAAGGTGGTGTGATTGTTGTTATGGAAGTGAGTCATCGCAATCGTCAATTCGGGCAGTCGAAGTACGGTATGTGGGGGCGGTTGTCGGCCGGTATAATAGATATGCTTGGCGTTATTTGGCTGCAACGCAGAGCAAAGCTACCTAATATTAGCGAAATTTACCCTAATGAATAAAACCTTTAACAATAAGTGGTACAAACATGGAGTCGGTACGATTTCATTCTGTATCGTCATTGGATTACTGCTTACTAATCTTGATATCTTTTCGTCGTTCAATGAAACATGGGTAGATCGAGATATTAGAAACGCAGGGATTATAGGCTGGATCTATTTTTTGGGGATTGGAGTAGTTGCAACAGCATGTGGGGCACCTCGCCAAGTTGTCGCTTTTTTAGGTGGGTATGCATTCGGTGCAATAAGCGGTACGTTACTCGCAACTTTAGCTGCGACTATGGGCTGCGCTATTACTTTTTATATATCGAAATGTGTAATTAAACCACTTGTGCAGCGTAAATTTAATTATCAATCGAAACAGGCAGACAATTTTCTTCGTTATGCGCCCACTCGTAAAACGATCATTATTAGATTGTTACCCTTCGGAAGTAACGTACTAACAAATATAATTGCAGGAAGTACCAACGTTAGCCCTAAAGCTTTTTTTGTTGGGTCAACGATCGGTTACTTGCCACAAATGTTGATTTTTTCATTATTAGGGAAGGGCATATTAGTTGGTTCCGAATGGAAAATTTTGTTTAGTACGCTCTTATTTTTGTTTTCGAGTTACTTAAGCTTTTTACTATACAAAAAATATCGATTTAATTTGAAGGAAAATGAATGTCGAACAGAATCAGTAGATAAAACTGCATCGACACCAACCCGCTCAAGTATTTTCTAATGGTAAATTTATCAACTATAGACAGACCATTTCAAATCGAAAATATAGAGCGTCTATTTATATCGTGTTGGCCTTTGTTAATTTCAGCTATAGCATTAGTATTTGTTGGGATGGGGCTGCGTGATCCATGGCCTGCTGATGAACCTCGATTTGCCTTAATCGCAAAAGAAATGGTAGAAACGGGTCAATGGTTTTTCCCCGCGAGGGCGCAAGAACTTTATCCTGATAAACCACCCATTTTTATGTGGTCGATTGCATTGTGTTACTGGGTCTCAGGTTCTCTGCGTTTTTCTTTTCTATTACCATCTGCCTTGTCCGCATTACTTACTATTTTTCTCGTCTATGATATTGGAAAACGGCTTTGGACTAAAAAAATAGGGCTTATTGCTGGTTGGTTATTGTTGTTTAGTTTCCAATTTCTTTTGCAGGCAAAAACGGCTCAGATCGACGCAATGGTCTGTGCTTGGATTACGCTTGGCTGCTACGGTTTGCTACGCTTCTGTTTGGTCGATAGGGAATATAAATGGTATGCCCTTGCTTGGTTTTTTATGGGCATTGGCGTGATCACTAAAGGGGTCGGATTTTTACCTTTATTAATGTTGATACCCTTTGGCATTTTAAGATTTAAATCGAAAGTAGGCTCTCATATTGCGCCCACTTCCTTATGGACTTGGTTTTCGGGTGTTTTCATTATGCTAGGCGCGATAGGACTGTGGTTTATCCCTATGTTATTGATCGTGGCGCAATCTGATAATCCTAGTTTTGAGCTATATCGTGACAATATTTTATTGAAGCAAACGGTCACCCGCTATGCTGATTCTTGGCATCATATAAAACCTGCTTGGTATTATGTTACAGCAGTGATCCCCATTTTCTGGTTACCACTAAGTTTAATGCTTCCTTGGTTAGTTAAACCATGGATTGCAGCATTTAGAGAATGTGACCCACGTATTATTTTACCGGTAGGTTGGGTGGTCTTAGTGATTATATTCTTTAGTTTGAGTCCAGGTAAACGAGGAGTCTACATCTTGCCAGCTCTTCCAATGCTGGTGCTTGCAATAGCTCCTTATTACCAAGCTATTTTGAACATAAAATTACTGAAAACACTGTTGTTCGTGATGTGCTTGATATTTAGTATAGGATTAACGCTGGTAGCGATTCTTGGGTTACTGGATGTCAATGCGATTACTAAGTTAACGAGTAAAATAGATGTCGAGCCTTGGTATCTATTCTTAAGCATTGGCTTAAGCAGCTTATTTGGTATTATGGCCTTGGTTCGGTTTTCAAAATGGTTTGCGTGGCCGTTGTTTTTTAGTGCTCTGTGGTTGGTGTATAGCACTTATGGATATGTGTTGAGAAATAATATTAGTACGCCAATAAGTATATATGAGCAGACAAAACGCCACATAGATCAGAACGCTGAAATTGCCCTTGTTTCTTTTTCTGAGCAATTCATTCTATTTTCACCCTATCGCATTTATCATTTTGGTTATCATACCGCTTTGGGGCCGCAGCTCGAAGCTGCATATCAATGGTTATCGAGTGATAATCGATTTGTATTAATTGAAGATGAGCAGATTAATGCGGACTGTTTTGATACTACTGACGTTTTCGATCTAGGTTTTGCGCATAGACGTCATTGGATCCTTTTACCTTATTCTGCAAAACGGTCAGATTGTTCTTATGGACATTCCGAAGTAGAAATATTTACCTATGAAGCTAAGCGCTAACTCGAACGCACATAAACCACGGTTTTATTTTTTTGTGAATATCTTTGTCGCCATTAAAATGGCTTGATTCTCACCATTATTAACCTGCTGAATTTTTACAGGTACATAGTTATGGTTAATATCAAACCAAATTGATGTTTCACGAGAGCTTGTTTTGCGTGTTCTTATCATTAATACCGTGTCGACGTCACCTATAGGTAACGAAATAGTGTGTTCGCCTTTATACAAAAAATGATATTGGGTTTTTTCTTTCTGCTCTTGGACATCAACAGTGATATCCGTTTTTAGGCCAGAGCAAACCAATTCTCTCAAGTGATCGTAGACAGATAATGGGTCAAATGACCGATTGCTTGACACGTCCTGTTTTATTAAATACGACTTGGTTGTTTTACTTTTGAAAGGCTTTTTTTGCTGCTTAGTGTATTTTACAGGCACTAACCCGTTGGCAGTATAATTAGGTAACTCGCTTATTTCTTTCTGTACAAACTCCATAAACGCAACTGATGCCGTCACATTCGATTGTAATTGCATCCCAGTATTATTTAGAGATTTAAGGCTTCGCTCTGCTTGTCCCACATTGTATTCATCACGAATCAAGTCGAACTGTAATTCATAACTTTTTAATCTGCATTGCAGGGTATTGATGTTAAGGATGCCACTTTCCCCATCCCCATCAGGTTCATTGTCTGCGAAGCAGTGAAAGGGGGTGACCAGAACATATATCGACACTACCTTTAACACGGTGCTAATTGTACTGGAATACATATTTCCCTCCTAGATTAACAGCAATTTGAGTCAGTTACTGAAAGCAGCATTTTTGAACACTGGATGCAATTTTTATGTATTTGAATAGTATTAAAACCGCTGAAGCTTTCCTTTTACCTTACATGAAAATACCGCAGAAAGTATGTGATAAGAAGTTGTGATTTAGCTCCTATCTAAATTAATAATTTCATTTAGAAAATAACACTATGAATTGTAAAAAGTACTGACAAAAACCTGAGTGTGTTGTAAACATCGCGAACTGGTTAATTTTCCAGAAATAAATATTTCGTTCCATGAACGCATTTTTGTCCGAGGCGGGTGTCTCTTCCGAGTTTCTTGCAGCCAATAGATATTGGTCAAATCATAGTTAAAAATCCCCATTTTTAGGGCTGCTGAATCAACCGCACAAAATTCAGGACGTAGAGTATTTCGAACTTATTAACCTCTTTGTTAGTTGAATAAAGAGCTACCAAAATTTCCGTTAAGCTAATACAAACTAATTATTTTAGGTATCGCAATGAAAATCTTAGCAGAGAAAGTGGTTGAAACTGTTGTAAACCGTATTTGTGACATTTGCAACGATAGTGTCATGATTGAAATGAATGGCCATACACACAAAGAATGTGGAGAGTTAAAAGCAAGCTGGGGATATGGTTCTAAAGCAGATGGGATAACTTATGGTCTTGATTTATGCGAAAACTGTTTCGAAGTCGCGCTACATGCACTAAAAGATTACCGAAGAAGTATAGTCATGTTTGACGAAAAACAAGAACTACCAGATAAGGCTTTTGGAATCGCCACCAAGGGTCTGCGCTAACTTCCCTGTTAATAAATAGTACTATTTTGGCTTTAACTTAACTTTTGACACGAACAATCGACCACAACAAGAAGAAAGAGGTGTCGTAGCAGGTGACGGTATTTTGGAGCGGTTTCATAAGGCGATCTTCAACGAATTTTACCAAATCACGTTTAGAAAAAGCTGTGTTCGACGATGGAGAAATTATAAAAAAATCTGGACGATTGGATAGATTCCGACAGCAATCATCGAACCCATTAGAGTAAAGTGTCCTGCGGAGGAGCGCTGTATGCTTCTTTTTAGGAAGCTCATTCCATTAAAGGCATTTCTCTATAAATAACATAACCAACCTAAACTGTAATTCGTAACCAGTTGAGCGCCAAATGGATACTCCGCGTAAATTCGAAAAATGAAACTGCTTGATTCTAAAGGGCTGCACCGGGATCTCACTGTTGGCATAAATCTCAAATTTGATGTCGTAATACATATAGATAAAAATATTTTTCATAAGTTTACGTTTAGACGTCTAGACGTAAAGATGTTGACATTCAATGCGTTTTGCTCCAAATTTAGTGCATCTCAACCCATCTTGGAGTCATTATGCCTATTCGTATCCCTACTGAATTGCCTGCGCAAAGCATTTTAAACAGTGAGAATATTTTTGTGATGGATACTGATCGTGCCGCCATGCAGGATATTCGTCCTCTGGAAGTCGGTATCTTGAATCTAATGCCGAATAAGATGGAAACAGAAGTGCAATTTTTACGTTTGTTGTCGAATACACCTTTGCAAATCAATGTCGACTTGATCCGTATCGATAATCAGGCACCGAAGAACACACCAGAATCCCATATGAAAGCTTTTTATCACAACTTCGATGATGTGGCAGACAAACAGTACGATGGGTTAATAGTCACTGGTGCGCCTTTGGCGTTACTTGACTATGATGACGTTAAATATTGGGAAAGAATGAAAGTTGTGCTGGAATGGGCGCGACGTCATGTGCAATCTACTTTGTTTTCATGTTGGGCCGCCCATGCCGCTTTATATCATTTCTATGGCAAGAATCGCAGTTTACGTGATGTTAAACTCAGTGGGATATTTCCTCATCAGGTACAAGATGAACACAATGAATTGATGCGCGGCTTTGACCCTGTTTTCTATGCCCCTCACTCACGTTATGGTGAAATCAGTGTTGCGGACTACGAGTCAGTGGAAGGCTTGAAGGTTTTGGCCAGTTCTGAAAAAACCGGCGCCTACCTCGTCGCATCTGAAGATCGGCGGTTAGTATTTGTTACTGGGCATCCTGAGTATGATCCTGACAGTTTAGATCAAGAGTACCAACGTGATGTAAAAGCCGGTTTGAATGCGATCATTCCTGAAAATTATTATCCTGATGATGATCCCCTATGCACACCAATGGTGACATGGCGAGCCCACGGTAGTCTGCTGTTTACTAATTGGTTAAACTACTACGTATACCAGAATACTCCCTATGATTTGGCATCTTTGTCGAATAAAGATTAGAGCAACTTATTTATCAGTTTTAAAGGAAATAATGTGTCAACGGTATCTTCAGAACAAGCACTACACGACGCTGCAAAAACACGTATTCTTATTTTAGACGGCGCTATGGGGACTATGATCCAAGCTCATGATTTTCAAGAAGATGATTATCGTGGAGAGCGATTTGTGGATTGGCATAGCGACGTTAAAGGGAACAATGATCTATTGACCCTTACCCAGCCTGAAGCCATATTTGATATTCATTGTGCTTATCTTGCCGCAGGGGCGGATATTATTGAAACGAATACCTTCAATGCTACGACTATTTCTATGGCGGATTATAATATGCAGTCGCTGGCAAAAGAGATAAACATTGAGTCTGCAAAGCTCGCACGTAAAGCGGCGGATAAATACAGTGCACTCACGCCGGAAAAACCGCGTTTTGTTGCAGGTGTATTAGGGCCAACGAGCCGCACTGCTTCTATTTCTCCCAATGTGAACGATCCTGGTGAGCGTAACGTTACCTTCGATGAGTTGGTCGAAGCATACGTCGAAGCGACACACGGACTAATTGAAGGGGGAGCAGATTTGATTATGATTGAAACCATTTTTGATACCTTGAATGCAAAAGCTGCTGCGTTTGCTGTTGACGTGGTTTTCGATGAATTAGGCAAAACCCTACCTGTTATGATTTCAGGCACGATCACCGATGCCTCAGGGCGCACTTTATCAGGTCAGACTGCTGAAGCGTTCTATTATTCCATGCGTCATACCAGCCCATTTTCTTTTGGATTAAATTGCGCACTAGGCCCTGATCTACTGCGCCAGTATGTGGACGAAGTGTCCACCGTAGCAGAGTGCCTTGTGTCGGCGCATCCGAATGCTGGTTTGCCAAATGAGTTTGGTGAATACGACCTTGAAAGTGATGAAATGGCTGAACATATTCGCGAGTGGGCACAGTCCGGTTTAGTTAACATTGTGGGTGGGTGTTGTGGTTCAACGCCTGAGCACATCGCCGCGATTGCCAGTGTGGTTGATGGTGTTGCACCTCGGGCAATTCCTAAACGTGAAGTGAAGCTGCGTTTATCGGGACTTGAGCCGTTTGTGCATTAATTAACTGACAAATATATATTGACCGTGGGTGACTAAATAGCAACGGCCCACGAAGTAACAAAGTGAAAAAATTTAGTAGACTGAGTGACCTATGATCAAAGCAAGAGCATCCTTTATTAATGTCGGCGAGCGTACTAATGTAACGGGCTCTGCCATGTTCAAACGCCTCATTTTAGAAGGCGATTTTGAGAAAGCGCTAGATGTTGCTCGTCAGCAAGTAGAAAACGGTGCGCAGATCATCGATATTAACATGGACGAAGCCATGCTCGATTCAGAAGCGGCCATGACCCGTTTCTTGAATTTAATTGCCTCAGAGCCTGATATTTCTCGTGTACCTATCATGATTGACTCGTCAAAATGGTCTGTTATTGAAGCCGGCTTAAAGTGTGTGCAAGGTAAGGCAATCGTAAACTCTATTAGCTTAAAAGAAGGTGAGGAAAACTTCTTACATCAGGCTAAATTGCTTAAGCGCTATGGTGCGGCAACTGTCGTTATGGCCTTTGATGAGACTGGGCAAGCCGATACGGAAGATCGTAAATTTGAAATTTGTCAGCGTAGTTATCAGCTTTTAACAGAGAAAATAGGTTTCCCGCCTGAAGATATCATATTCGACCCTAATATCTTCGCCGTGGCTACCGGTATTGAAGAGCATAACAACTATGCGGTGGATTTTATCAATGCTACGCGTCGCATAACGCAGAAATTACCCCACGCGCATATCTCTGGTGGCCTATCAAATGTTTCATTTTCATTTCGCGGTAACAACCCGGTGCGTGAAGCCATGCATTCGGTGTTCTTATACCATGCCATTAAAGCCGGTATGGATATGGGCATCGTTAATGCCGGTCAGCTTGAAGTGTACGATCAAATCCCAGCGGAGCTAAAAGAAGCGGTTGAAGATGTAATTTTGAATCGTAATGCGGATGCGACCGACCGTTTACTAGAGCTCGCACCTAAGTATCAGGGTGACGGTAAAGCGCAAGTAAAAGAAAACCTAGAGTGGCGTGAGTTACCTGTGAATAAACGCTTAGAGCATGCTTTAGTGCGGGGGATTACTGATTATATTGATGAGGATACAGAACTCGCTCGTCAGCAAGCTGAGAAGCCGTTACACGTCATCGAAGGTCCCTTAATGGACGGTATGAATGTAGTGGGGGACTTGTTTGGGGAAGGCAAGATGTTCCTGCCGCAAGTGGTTAAATCCGCGCGGGTTATGAAAAAAGCAGTTGCATACTTGAACCCTTACATTGAAGCCACAAAAGATGTGGGTAGTACCAATGGCAAGATTTTACTGGCGACGGTGAAAGGCGATGTACATGACATAGGCAAGAACATTGTTGGTGTGGTGCTGCAATGTAATAACTTTGAAATTATTGATCTCGGAGTCATGGTGCCTTGTGCCAAAATTCTTCAGGTTGCCAAAGATGAAAATGTCGACATGATTGGCTTGTCTGGTTTGATTACGCCTTCTTTGGATGAAATGGTCTACGTCGCTAAGGAAATGCAACGTCTAGGTTTGGATTTACCCTTGTTAATTGGTGGTGCAACAACCTCAAAGGCGCATACTGCGGTTAAAATCGAGCAAAACTACGACCAACCGGTAGTTTACGTTCCTAATGCCAGTCGAGCCGTTGGTGTGTGTCAAAAGCTTATATCTAAAGAGCATCGCCCTGCCTATGCCCTGCAAATATCAAAAGAGTACGATGTTGTCCGTGAGCAACATGCGCGCAAAAAGCCTCGTAGTCGCCCTGTTTCGTTGGAAAAGGCCCGTGCCAATGGTTTCGATTTTGATTGGAGCCAATACACGCCACCGGTACCTAAAACATTAGGTGTCAGAACCGTATCAGTAACCTTACAGGAGTTACGTGCGTATATTGATTGGACGCCATTTTTTCTAACCTGGTCTTTAGCGGGGAAATATCCGCGGATTTTGCAAGACGAGGTCGTGGGAAAAGAGGCGCAATCGTTGTTTGATGACGCCATTGCTCTGCTTGATGACTTATGCGCTAACAATAAATTGCAAGCCAAGGGCGTTGTGGGGATATTTCCTGCTAATCGAGTTGATGATGACATTGAAATTTATAGTGACGAACAACGCAAGGAAGTACGTGAAGTGTGCCACCATTTGCGCCAGCAAACTGAGAAAACTAAGGGGTTTAATAATTGCTTGAGCGATTTTATCGCGCCTAAATCCACAGGTAAAGCCGATTATATGGGCGCATTTGCCGTCACCACAGGTATCGGTGAAGATGAACTCGCCAGCGCATATATTGCGGACGGTGATGACTACAACGGTATTATGGTTAAAGCATTGGCGGATCGTTTGGCTGAGGGTTTTGCTGAATATTTACACGAAAAAGTACGCAAAGAAATTTGGGGCTTTGTACCGGATGAATCACTGAGTAACGAGGAGCTTATTCGTGAAAAATATCAAGGTATTCGTCCTGCTCCCGGTTACGCGGCTTGTCCTGAACACACTGAAAAACAAGCTATTTGGGATTTGCTCGACGCAGAGAAAAACACCGGGATGAAACTCACGGAAAGTTATGCAATGTGGCCAGGTGCCGCGGTGTCTGGTTGGTATTTTTCTCACCCTGAGTCCCGTTATTTCGCCGTCGCACAGATACAAAAAGATCAAATGCTTGATTATGCGCAACGTAAAAGTTGGTCGGAATTAGAGGCGGAAAAATGGCTTGGTCCTAATCTAAATAGCTAACGTTGAACCAGAATGAGTGTGACACAATGACAGAAAAACGTTTTAGCCCTTCATGCGACAATAATAGAGAGCCCATTTTAGCTGTGCTAAAAGAGGCGTTATCGGGTCACACTCGCTTACTCGAAATCGGTTCGGGAACGGGACAGCATGCCGCTTATTTTGCGCCAGCGTTACCTCATATACTCTGGCAAACCAGCGATTTAGCCCACAATCATAGCAGCATTGATGCTTGGCTGGCGGAATTAACAATAGGTAACGTGCGCAGTCCGTTGCACTTTCATATAGGTGTTGATGAATGGCCGTGTAATGACGTTGATAGCGTATATACAGCCAATACCACGCATATTATGCAGCCCCATGAAGCACAAATAATGATGCAGCTCGTGGCGCAAAACTTATCTTCAGGTGGGATTTTCTGTCAATACGGTCCGTTCACTGTCAACGGTGAATTTACCAGCGCCAGTAATCAATCATTCAATCAGCATTTATTGAACGAGGGATGCGGTGGTATAAGAGATATAGCGGAGTTGCAAAAATGGGCCAGTGGATTGGTGCTGGCAGAGCAGCATTCTATGCCAGCAAATAACATGATGCTTATTTGGCGCAAACCGTAACTTAGCTTAATAGCTGAATTTAAATTCTAGTTATCGGATATTATTTTAAACGGTAATAATTCTGCGGCATTTGCTTTGTAGGTTTCAATATTGCTATCTTCCTGACGTAAAAAACGTCGCACGCCGTCTTGAAATGCAGCTTCGGCTAGCCAGTGATTTGAATAACAATAAATGGGTTCAAAGCCGCGTAAAATTTTGTGTTCACCTTGAGTTCCAGGGTTAAAAGAACTGATATTATGCTCGATGCAAAATTCAATACCTTGATAATAACAACATTCATAATGCAGGTTATTAACGTCTTCTAGTGCCCCCCAATAGCGCCCATAAAGTTGTTTATCGTCAAATAGATAAAAGGCGCTAGCCAGAGGCTGGCCGTTGCGTGTTGCGATTACCAACAATATATTACTTTGCATGGAATGATAAAGGCGGGTAAAAAAGTCACGGTTGAGGTAACCCCGGTGCCCACTGCGTTTTAAGTAAGTTTGTTGGTAACATTGATAGAAGAAGTCAATATGTTCAGGATTAATATCTGCTCCGTAGATCCGCTCGACCTGAACGTCTTGCTCTTGGACTTTTCGCCTTTCATTACGGATTGATTTACGTCGTCTGGAGGTGAGTGTTGCGCTGAAGTCATCATAATTACGGAAATTCCGATTAAACCATTGAAACTGAACCGCTCTTCTGACCATATGCTGTTCTTTATTCAGGGCCGTGCTCAAGGGCTCAGGCACGAACAACCAGTGCATAGAGGACAGGCCGTTTTGAATGGCATGCTTTTGAATCGCTTTACATAATTGCGGGATAAGCTGGTCCTGGTCCACCTCATTTTTAACCAATAAACGCGAACCGGAAACCGGTGTAAACGGAATAGCACAGACTAATTTTGGATAGTAATTAAGACCATATTCACGGTAGGTATTGGCCCAGGCAAAATCAAATACGTATTCGCCATAACTGTGATTTTTGATATACAAAGGTAGAATGCCCACCAAGGTTTCACCCTGGTAGATTGTAAGATGTTGTGGATGCCAGCCTGTTTTCGGCTCAACTGAACTTGAACGTTCAAGCGCTTCGATGAAGGCGTACTGATGAAAAGGATCACTATTGTGAGCCAATGCATGCCAACTCTCACTGTCGATTTGCTCTATGCTGCTTAGAAACTTAAAATTAAATGTTTGGCGCATAACACTCTACAGGATCCCTTTATAGGGCGATTATATTACCTGATATGACAGATAACGAAAGTAAGAACATTAAATATAGTATTACCAAATATTTATCTATGCGCGAACATAGTCACCATGAATTGTTACAGAAATTGCTAGCGAAGGGATATGAGCAAGCGCTTTGTGTGGAGCGCATTAAGCAATTTCAAGAAGCTGATATCCAAAGTGATTTACGGTTTGCTGAAATGATTGTGCGCAGTCGGGTTGCAAAAGGTGTTGGGGAGCAACGAATTCGTCACGAACTTAATCAGCAACACGTAGCAGACGAATTAATCGAGCAAGCGATAGCTGAGCAGGAGATAGATTGGGATGAGTTGGTGTTACAGGTTGCTGTGAAAAAATTTGGTCATAAACCAGCCAAAGATTGGCCGGAGCAACAAAAACGTAACCGTTTTTTGCAATATCGAGGGTTTAGTCATGAGCAAATTCGTCGCTTGGAAAGTGCGTTCTAAGTGCAGTGAAGTCCTTAACAAGACTGGGGAAAACATGCTATCGTTACCACTAACTAATATATAGAAATGGCCGTTTAAGGCCGTTTTTACCCTCAAATCAATAAATGTTGTTTCAGGATCATCAATGAGTAAGAGCACAGCGCAAATTCGGCAGGCCTTTTTAGATTTTTTTGCAGATAAAGGGCATCAAAAAGTTTCTAGTTCGTCTCTGGTTCCGGGTGACGATCCAACTTTGTTATTCACCAATGCGGGCATGAATCAGTTTAAAGATGTTTTCCTCGGTACTGAACAACGTAAATACACCCGTGCAGTGTCTTCTCAACGATGTGTACGAGCTGGCGGTAAGCACAATGATTTAGAAAACGTGGGTTATACAGCACGTCATCACACTTTTTTTGAAATGCTCGGTAATTTTAGTTTCGGTGATTATTTTAAACACCAAGCGATTGGTTATGCTTGGTCTTTTTTGACCGAAGAGTTGAAGCTACCAAAAGACAAGCTGCTGGTGACCGTATATTCAGAAGATGATGAAGCGTTTGATATTTGGCACAAGGATATTGGGCTTCCAAAAGACAAAATTATTCGTATTGCGACCTCAGATAACTTCTGGTCTATGGGCGATACAGGTCCTTGCGGCCCTTGTTCTGAGGTTTTTTATGACCACGGCGAACATATTTGGGGTGGACCACCAGGATCGCCTGAAGAAGATGGCGATCGCTTTATTGAAATATGGAACTTAGTATTCATGCAGTTTAATCGTCAAGCAAATGGCGATATGCAACCTTTGCCTAAACCTTCGATAGACACTGGCATGGGTTTAGAGCGTATTTCAGCTATTTTACAAAACGTGCATAGCAACTATGAAATCGACATTTTTCAAAATTTGATCAAAGCCACAGCTGATTTAGTTGGCACCACAAGCCTTGATGATAAGTCATTGCGTGTGGTAGCGGACCATATTCGTTCTTGTAGCTTTTTAATCACTGATGGCGTCATGCCATCAAATGAAGGTCGTGGGTACGTGCTACGACGTATTATTCGCCGCGCAGTGCGTCACGGAAACAAATTGGGTGCGAATGGGGTGTTCTTCTACAAGTTGGTAGGCGCTTTGGCACAGGAGATGGGGGATGCTTATCCTGAGCTAAATGAGCAGCGGGCGATCATTGAGAAAGTCCTGCGTGTTGAAGAAGAACAATTCTCACGCACGCTTGAGCGAGGCATGCTTATTTTGAACGATACCTTGGCAGAACTCGATGGCAAAGTCGTGCCAGGGGATGTGGTTTTCAAGTTATACGATACTTACGGTTTTCCTGCGGATTTAACCAATGACGTAGCGCGTGAAAAAGGCCTGAGTATTGATGAGGAAGGCTTCGATCAAGCAATGGCAGAGCAACGCAAACGTGCCCAGAAAGCCAGTCAGTTTGATTTAGATTACAACGAGCAACTGCGCAGCGATCTTGAATCGGTGTTTGTCGGCTATGAACAAGAGCAAAATACTGCCCAGGTGCGGGAGATATTCTTTCAAGGTGAATCTGTTAATGAGCTAGCCTCAGGCGACAAAGGCACGCTGATCCTTGATGAAAGTCCATTCTATGCGGAATCAGGTGGCCAAGCCGGTGACATTGGTGTGCTAGCGAGCGAGACGGGCGATTTTACCGTCACCGATACCGTAAAGTTAGGCAAGGCCATTGCGCACAAAGGTATAGCAACAAGTACTATCGCAGTAGGTGACAAAGTTGAAGCGAAATTGGATGGCAAAAGGCGCCACGCGATTAAACTAAATCACAGCGCCACGCACTTGATGCATGCTGCGCTGAAATCGATTCTCGGTGAACATGTCAATCAAAAAGGTTCTTTAGTTCAAGCTGAACGCCTACGTTTCGATTTCTCGCACTTTGAAGCCATGAATAAGCAACAGATTGCGGCCGTTGAAACTATGGTCAACGAACAGATACTTGCTAATCATGCTTTGCAGACCCAACTGATGGGACTTGAGCAGGCCAAAGAGGCTGGTGCAATGGCTTTATTCGGTGAAAAGTACGATGACGATGTGCGCGTTGTGTCCATGGGTGGCTTTTCAATGGAGCTATGCGGCGGCACACATGTTGCGCGTACTGGTGACATTGGGCTATTTAAAATTATCTCTGAAAGTGGCATCGCATCCGGTGTAAGACGTATTGAAGCCGTGACCGGATTAAATGCCTTGCAGCATGTACAGCAACAAGCAAGCGAACTAAGCTCCATCAGCGGTGTCTTAAAAACGGATGTGAGTACGGTAGGCGATCGCGTCACGCAGCTTCTTGAGCAGACAAAAATACTCGAAAAAGAAGTGACTCGCCTTAAGCAGGAAATCGCAAGTAGTGCAGGAAGTGATCTTTTATCCCAGATAAATGAAATAAATGGGGTAAAAGTGTTGTCTTATCATTTACAAGGCATTGAAAGTGGCGCATTACGCTCCATCATAGATGATCTGAAAAACCAAATCGGCAGTGGCGTCATATTATTAGGCGTAGCGAATAACGATAAGGTGAGTCTAATTGCCGGTGTGACCAAAGATTTAACTCAGAAAGTAAAAGCTGGTGAGTTAGTGAACTTTGTCGCTCAGCAAGTAGGTGGAAAAGGCGGTGGTCGTCCTGACATGGCTCAAGCTGGCGGCTCACAACCAGAGAATTTAGACAGTGCAATCGCTTCAGTTGCAGGCTGGTTGCAAGAAAGGCTATAAGCGTATTATCGACTAATTTTTGCTGTGACAACAAAAATAAGGAAAGGTCGGGTGTGTAATTCTTTGGTAATTTCAAAGGGATACGCTAGTTTTAAATTAGGGATTATTTTTTTGTAAACGGATAAGGAGCTAAAGAATGCTAATTTTGACCCGTCGTGTTGGTGAAACCTTGATGGTCGGTGACGAAGTCACAGTAACGGTATTAGGGGTTAAAGGTAATCAGGTAAGAATTGGGGTGAATGCACCAAAAGAAGTATCTGTTCACCGAGAAGAGATTTACATGCGAATTCAAGCTGAAAAAAATGGTCAGCTGGCTGAACATGATCAATCTACGTCAGATGAAGATAATTAAATTTATGTTCTACTGATAAAAAAAGCTGGTTCATCCAGCTTTTTTTATGCAAAAAATTCACCTCTAAAATCCATAAAATTTACTGGGAAGCGATGAATTATCGCTATTATAAGACGTTTTTTGTACGAACGGCTCAAAATAGCAGCAAGCAGTTTAAATCTTTATAAAAAGTGTTTGACTTACTTCTGTGTGTAGGTAGAATTCGGCTCCAGATTTAGGAGACACACCAAACGGTGAAAGGCGCTTCCCGAGCTAAGGAAGTTAAGTAAATAAGGCCTTTGTCAGATGGATTATGCGTTGGCATAATACTCAGGCAGCAAATAAATCAGCAGCAAAAATTTAAAGGTTTTCCGGAGAGGTGGGTGAGTGGCTGAAACCAGTTCCCTGCTAAGGAACCATACGTATTACTCGTATCGAGGGTTCGAATCCCTCCCTCTCCGCCATTACTTAATACGATAATAGAAATATTATTAAGAAGCTTAGACTAAAGGAAATAAGCTTTAGTAAAACAGGGTAGTGTGCCTAATATGTTTTACTTAATACCGAGTTTGCGCATGTAGCTCAGCTGGATAGAGTACCTGGCTACGAACCAGGTGGTCGGA
>NZ_CAXBNC010000034.1:0-28371 GCF_963977085.1 uncultured Paraglaciecola sp.
AGCATCGCCCTTACAAGGCGAGGGTCACTGGTTCAAGCCCAGTAGCGACCACCATTTTCTTAGAATTTTCATACAAGTTATCACATTGGTTCAAGTCCTCCTGACCAGACCACAGCAGCGACCACCATTTTCTTAGAATTTTCATACAAGTTAACACTTTGGTTCAAGTCCTCCGGACCGGACCACAGCAGCGACCACCATTTTCTTAGAATTTTCATACAAGTTAACACTTTGGTTCAAGTCCTCCGGACCGGACCACAGCAGCGACCACCATTTTTTAGAACTTTCATACAAGTTAACAGTTTGGTTCAAGTCCTCCGGACCGGGCCACAGCAGCGACCACCATTTTTTTAGAACTTTCATACAAGTTAACACTTTGGTTCAAGTCCTCCGGACCGGGCCACAGCAGCGACCACCATTTTCTTAGAATTTTCATACATGTTAACAGTTTGGTTCAAGTCCTCCGGACCGGACCACAGCAGCGACCACCATTTTTTAGAATTTTCATACAAGTTAGCAGTTGGGTTCAAGTCCTCCGGACCGGACCACAGCAGCGACCACCATTTTTTAGAGTTTTCATACAAGTTAACACTTTGGTTCAAGTCCTCCGGACCGGGCCACAGCAGCGACCACCATTTTTTAGAACTTTCATGCATGTTATCACTTTGGTTCCAGTCCTCCTGAGCTTCAAAACATTAACCACATAACTGAGCCCATCTCGTTTTAAGCTGGTGATTGAGGGAGGAGGCGTTATCATTATTCATAACGCAAGGCGTCAATAGGTTCCAAGCGTGATGCTTTTAGTGCTGGGTAATAACCGAAGAAAATACCAATAAGTGCTGAAAACCCCAAGCTAACTAACACCACGTCGGTATTAATCACGCCACCAGCGCCTATGCCATAATGATTGCCAAGATACACAAAGCCATAGGCAATTAGTACTCCAATGGCACCGCCTAAGCCGCACAAAACAATAGATTCAATCAAAAACTGGCGCAATATATCTGTCGGTTTTGCTCCCACCGCCATACGTAAACCAATTTCACGGGTACGTTCGGTGACCGAAACCAACATAATATTCATGATACCAATACCGCCCACGACCAAACTCACTGAGGCGACCCACGCCAGCAAAGTATTAAACACTTGCATGGTTTCGGCACGAGTAGCAATCATTTCTGAGACATTTCGAATACTAAATAAATCAGTACCGTTGCTTGGGATGCGCATTCGTTGTCGCAATATTTCTGCCATTTGTTCTTCCACATAATCCATGTCTTCTCCGTCATAAACGCCCACTTGAATAAAGCGCACGGACTTAGGATTAATAGAATCGATACCGGTTATTTTGCTACGCACGGTTTTAATCGGCAGGAATATAACATCGTCTTGATCTTCCCCCCGGGCATCCTGACCTTTTTCAGCGAGTACCCCAATCACCGACACATTAAAGTTTTTCACACGAATAGTTTGACCAATAGGGTCACTAATGCCGAACAACTCTTTACGCACCCGCTCGCCAATGATGGCGACTTTAGCGCCGCTACGCACTTCTTGAGCATTAAATTGACGGCCATTCATAAGCTCCCAATCTCGCACCTGAAAATAACGGTTATCAATGCCGTTTAAACTGGTAGACCAATTAAGATTGCCATATATCACCTGACCACTAGAGGACAGATAAGGTGCTGCGGCTTTAACTCCCGGAATTTGGCTTTCAATTAAATGGGCGTCGTCTTCGTTTATTTTGATTACCGAGTCTGAACGTGCACCACCACTTGAGCGACGCGCACCAGTAACAAAAAATACATTGCCACCTAAAGATTTAATCTGCTTATCCACCTTTTCTTGGGCCCCCGCTCCCATGGCCACCATAATGATCACCGCAGACACACCAATAATAATGCCAAGCATAGTTAAAAAGCTGCGCAGCATGTTCACTCGCAGTGCCGTAACAGCCGTTTTCAGTAGGATAATAATTTTCATAGCATTTCCTACTCCCCCGCCTGTCGTGGCTGAGGATTGGTGTCATCAGCCACTAGCTCGCCATCTCGAAATGTTAAGGTACGACTAGCAAACTCGGCAATATCCGTTTCATGGGTGACTAATATAATGGTTTTACCTTGGCGATTAAGTTGCTGAAACAACGCCATCACCTCTAATCCTGTTTGGGTGTCTAATGCGCCTGTTGGTTCATCGGCTAAAATCATCACTGGATGGTTTACTAATGCTCTTGCAATCGCCACTCGCTGCTGTTGGCCACCTGATAGTTGTGAAGGGTGATGTGTCATGCGCGAACCGAGTCCAACCAACTCTAAACATTCTCGTGCCCGCTGTGGCCATTCTGATTCTGGCACTTGACTATACAATAATGGCAAGGTGACATTATCCAACGCGGTAGTCCGTGGTAACAAATTAAACTGTTGAAATACAAAGCCAATACGTTGATTACGAATTGTCGCTAACTGGTTTTTGACTAATTTTGATAGCTCTACCCCATCGAGGGAAATATGCCCCTCGCTTGCGACATCTAAACATCCTAGCAAATTCATCATGGTGGATTTTCCTGAACCCGAGGAGCCCATAATGGCGACAAATTCCCCTTGTTGAATTTCTAAATCCACGCCCTTTAGAGCCCAGACTTGTTCTTCGCCCATTTGGTAAACTTTTTTAGCCTGATTGACGCTAATAAGTGCAGTGGACATTAGCCTCCCACCCTTTGAGCACGCACAATCACAGCATCACCGTCTTTAAGTTGTTCACTAACAACTTCACTGTATTCCAAGTCAGCAATGCCCACACGTACATTTACACGATGGGGCTTACCTTCATTAAGGACCCACACTGTGCCTCTCTGATAATCGGCATCTTTGACACGAGATTGTCTGCGCTGTTGATTCATGGCTTGGTATTTATCCATTTGCTCTGGGGTCAAAAAACTTTTGAGTTCTATCTCTGTTTGACTGCGCAACTTTTTCATCTGTTCACGCATATCTGGTGGAGGTCCACCGGCCCCGGGCATTGCGGATCGCGAGTCGCGCATTTGCTGCGTAACACTTTGCATTTTTTCCATCACCGCTGCGAGTTTGGCAGTTTGTGAGACATCCAGTGCTAACTGTTCTGCCAGTTGCTGGGCACGTTGTGAGCCGTCTCGGCTATCACTGCGGCTTTCTGATTCGCTCTCGGGGCTAAATCGCAATGCTGAGTTGGCAACCCGCAATACATTGTTACGCTGACCTAAAATAATATCCACATTGGCGGTCATGCCTGGCATTATCACCAAATCACGATTCTCTAAACTAATAATCACTTTATAAGTCACCACATTACTGGTGACTGTGGCTGCCTTACGAACCTGTGCCACTACCCCTGAAAAATGACGTTCTGGGAATGCATCAACGGTAAATTTAACCGACTGGCCTTGCTGAATTCGACCAATATCTGCCTCATCAACGTCGGCTTCGATTTGCATTTTTTCCAAATCTTGTGCAATGGAAAATAAGGTTGGTGCAGATAAACTAGCAGATACTGCCTGACCTTTGTCCACCTGACGATCAATCACCACACCATCCACAGGTGAGCGTATAAAGGTCCGATCCAAATCCAGTTTCACCTGCTCTAAACTCGACTCTGATTGTAATACTTGGGATTCGCCCACTAAAATTGCGGCTTTTGCGGTATCAATATTGACTTTTTTAAGCTGATAATCAGTTTCACTCATGTCTAACTCCGAATCACTGATAAGGCTTTTTTCATGGAGTTCACGACTACGTTTGAATTCTCGTTCTGCTAAAGATGCTTCCACTTGCGCTTTCACTAATGCTGCCTTCAATTGGGTGAGCGATGCATTAGCCGAGGCTAAATCCGCGGCACTTTGTTTAAGGCGTGATTGCACAGTACGATCATCAATTCGCGCTATAACCTGTCCGCTGCTCACTGTGTCATTAAAATCCACATGCAACTCTGAAATTAAACCAGATAACTCAGAGCCTACATCCACTGTTACCACTGGAGAAATAGAACCGGAGGAGTTCACTGTACTTTCTATCTTGCCTACTGTTAATGGTTGAGTGTGATACTTGATCTGCTCACTCGTTTGTTTGGGCATAAGAGCCCAGCCAATCACTGCAATTACGACCACTACGAGGATTTTTAATAAGGCACTCGTTTTCATAAAGAAACCAATTCAAATAATTAGGGATAAGATTAAATCATGAAATCTATTAAAGAACTGTCAAGGGAGTGTAAATGTATGCAGACTATGTGATACAGCCGAGAAGCAACTTTAAATTTTGCTTTGTTTTAGTAGTTAGCTGACCTATGCCTTTATTGGTAACTAGCCCTCCTCAAAATGCAAAAAACGCCAATACTTAATACCCTCTTCTCCACACCACAGTAGCGTTCGACAGTTTTATTTTCCCAAAACATGAGTTTTTTACATTAACAAGAGTTGAGTATTGTGAGTCTTCTGTATTCAGTAAAAGCCATAATGAATTACGCAGCAACTTACAAATATTCGTAAATACATGTCAAATTCATCCTGTATTCGGATCAATAAATTTCTAGGTTTTTTACGTTTAGCGCTTATTGTTTCAGTCATAAATACGATAACCTTTAGGTACATTCGCAATACCGGTAACAAATGAATTCACAACTGGCTAAAAATACAAAAGTTCTAATCGTAGATGATCAAGCCTTAGCTAAGGGATACATGAAGTATTCATTAGAGGAGCTAGGGTTTAGCGACATTACTTATGTGGATAAAATAAACCTTGCATTGACCACATTAAGAAGCCAGAAATTTGATTTGATTATTTGCTCCTACAATCTAAAACATGAGCAAGATGGTTATTACTTTTACGATGAAATTAAAAGTAATGGTGAACTACCTCTAAGTACCGCTTTTGTGTTTATTAGCGCTGATACCAATTCTGATTTAGTGCAAAGTATCATTGAATTGCAACCCGACGATTTTTTAGCCAAACCTTTTACAGTCAAAGATTTAGACCGTCGATTAAGCCGTGTACTAGCCCGCAAAAAAGCATTACATGGTGTCTATTTGTGCATTGATAAAAAGCAATATACACAAGCATTGTCTGAAGTAGAGTTGTTTTTAGGCAACCCTAAACATGCAGAATTTTTCCCTTTAGCACTTAAAATCAAAGGTGAAATGCTCACGGCTTGCGGCCACTTTAAAATGGCCAAAGACTTTTACTTGGCGATTTTAAAAGTGCAAACATTTACATGGGCACAATTAGGATTAGTAAACAGTTATCTGCATCTTGATGAAGATGAGTCTGCAGAAAAGTTAGTGTTGCGTTTGGCATTTAAACCAGACTCGCAACTGGCTGCATATGATTTACTTACCGCCTTACAAATCAAACAAAATGATTTTGATACCGCTCTTGAGAGCGTGATGATGGCCAGCGAAATATCCCCAAGAAGCATTCGCAGACATAAAACAGCCCTAGACCTGTCTCGCATTACCCATGATTATGAAATCCAATTCGACGCTGCAAAAAAGATTGTTCGATTTGCCAAAAATTCAATTCATGATAAGCCAGAAAACTACCTAAATGTCGCCAGAGCTGGCATTGACTATGCCATGACAACGGAAGCATCTGATACCGATAGATTAATCCGACAAGCCAATGAGTACATTAGACAGCTGAGGCAAGCGTTTCCTAAAGCTGATATCCAAGAACAAATGAAAGTTGTCAATGCTCGTCTACTGTATCTACAAGATGAAAAAGACAATGCCTTATCTTTGCTTAACAAATTAGACGAAGACAGTTGGGAAAATGAAGGAATTGACGCTTTATTAGATAAAGCCAAAATTTTTCATGATGTAGGTTTATATGAGCGTTCTCAGGCTGTATTGGAACAAATAGAAGAACGTTGCAGTCACCATTCCGATCAAAGTGACATTTTCTTGCATTATATCAACCAAGAAAAACAAGAAAAATCGACCATTAAATTCAGTTCTAAAGATCTTAACAACACAGCTGTAGGATATTTTCAAAAAGGAGACATCGATAATGCCATGGAAGTGTTTACTCAGGCCTTTACTATCATGCCTAAGAACACCTCTATTGCCCTTAATTTATTGCAAGCTATTTCATCTAAAGCGGCAACATTAGGGGTCAGCACTGTACCGGATTCAGTGCTTAAAAAATGCATTAAGACCATAGAAAATGGTACCTTAAATGAGGTGCAACAAGAAAGGTATCACAAGATACGCTCCACATTGGATGGGTTATAGTTGTCGAATTGGCTTTAGATTCCAGCGATGACCTCTAGCAATCACACCTGACTTACAAGCCACCAGTAGTATCGATGAAACTGCCAGTTACAAATGATGATTTGTCCGATGCTAGCCAATAAATCGCCTCTGCCACTTCAGTTGCTTTACCGCCTCTTAACATGGGAATTTTTGATTTAAGCCTGTCAATACGATTGGGTTCGCCACCCAAGGCATGAATATCAGTATGAATCAGACCCGGCCTAACGGCATTGACCCGAACCCCTTCGGCAGCGACTTCTAGGGCGAGACCTTTTGTGAGGGTATCGATTGCGCCTTTGGAAGCAGCATAATCAACATACTCGTTAGGAGAGCCACTTTTAGCAGCGCCTGAAGAAACATTGACTATGGAGCCTCCTACGCCACCATATTTGCTGGACATACGTTTAACCGCTTGCTTTGAACATAAAAAGCAACTCATCACATTAGTGTGGAGTACTTGACTAAACCTCTGCTCATCCATTTCATCTAAGCGGCATTGGTTTTTTAATATCCCCACATTATTAACCAATACAGACAAGGGACCCAATTTAATATCAACTGTATCAAATAGACGTTGTACCTCAGCAGCTTTGGAAACATCAGCCTGCACTGTGATACATTTAGATGTGTATTGCAGGATCTCATTTTTTAACTGCTGTGCAGCAACGTCATCACGTACAAAATTAATGCACACCCCATAACCTTTCTGCGCAAAAAGTTTAGCTGCTGCGGCACCAATCCCCCTACTTGCCCCTGTAATAACGACTATTTTTTCCGTTTGCATAGGTTTTCCTAAAAGTGATTATTCCGCACACACCACGCGATCTCGCCCACTATTTTTGGCTTGATAAAGTGCTTGGTCGCCACGATCAAACCACTGAACAAAAGACTCATCTGGTTTATATTCCGCCACGCCCAGACTACAAGTTAAATGTCCAACCTCAGTAAAGGCATGTTGTGAGATAGCTTTATTTAGACGTTTGGCTAACAACACAGCCTCTTGTTTATTAGTGTCTGGGCATAACACTAAAAATTCTTCACCACCCCAACGAGCAGAGATATCCATTTCACGGATTGTATTAGTAATTCTGGCTGCCATTTCTTTTAAAACAGCGTCACCTCTAGAATGACCATAGTTATCATTGACAGGTTTGAAAAAATCGATATCCACTACTATTAAACAGACTTGTGTTTTTTTCCTAAGGCTTAACTGGCGTTCTTGTTCGCAGCGCTGCGAGATAAAGTAGCGATTAAACATTAACGTTAAAGGATCTCGCATAGACAAAAACTCTAAGCTCTGATTCTTTTCCAGTAGTTCTTTCTGCAAAGATTCTAGCTGTTTATTTTTAAGTAACAGTTGGCTGTTAAATCGACTCACTATACGTTGCCGCCAAAATGCGATAACACTCAAAAATGTAAATAAAATCCCAATGGCCCAAATAAGTCGATAATCGGCCTCATTGACCACCTTCACATTATTCCATTCTTTGTAAACCTCAACATGTAACCACTCTGGAATTTGCTCTATTGCTGCGTCTAACTTTTCCATTAAGTCGTGATTTTGATTCGCTACCCCCATTGCTAAAAGATCTTGGGGTCCTGCAAGTCCAGAGATATGTAAGTGGTTATAGCCATTTTTCTGAATTTTTGCGTTCATTGACAATAATGAACCGATAAATAAATCAATTTCACCCTCGGCCAACAACCGCAAACCTTCAGATTCATTGGCCACTAAATGTAAATCAATTTCGGGATAATAATTAGCAATATACTCAGCTTGCCTATAACTGGAAACAGCGCCTAATTTTTGCTCTCCAATATTTTCAAAACCTTGAATAAACTCATATTCGTCTCTGGAAACAAGAACATTGGTGTCATTAAAATAAGGTTGCGTAAAAAGCAGATATTTTTCTCGCTCAGGGCTCCTGTTTAGCATACTCGCAACATCACACTGGCCAGTATTAAGAAACCTCAATGACTCTTCCCAACTGCGAGTCTTCACTAGTACAAACTTGACCTCGGCAAGTATGCCAATATAACGCATATAATCAGCAGACATGCCTACATGCTGGTTATTACGAATAGCCTCATAGGGCAACCAATCGGGATCTATACAGTATGTAACAATAGGAAATTCGGGAAAATCGACATCTAAATCCCCCCTAGAAATGTCTTGGGCCGATGTTGAAAATGTTGTAAATACTAAAAATAAGTAGCTAACAAAATACAAGGCAAATAACCTAGTGTTGGGAGTCGCTACACCTATATTTAGACGCGTTTTCAAAGACAGATATTCCCTATACTGAATAATGACATCTAAGTATGCTATGTTACACCTTTGAAATAAAACAATTCTTGTTTTATTTCAAAGGCTTGGTAAGAAAAACTCACACATATTAGCGACGTTCAAATCCTAAGTCACTTTTAACGCCACCTTGAAACGTGGCTCTTTGTACAACTCACTTTCTAGAATATTAACCAATGTTGTTACCGCAAGCCATACATCCTTAAACGAAGTGTAAAGTGGCGTAAAACCAAATCGGAGCATATTCGGTGCACGAAAATCAGCGATCACACCTTTTTCAATTAAGGCTTGGCAAATGGCAAACGCGTCTCTATGGGAAAATGCCAATTGACTACCTCTTAATTCAGCTTCAACAGGTGAGCAGAGTTTCAAACCATCTAAACACTCATGCATTTGCATAAGTTGCATAAAGACATTCGCCAGTGCCGCAGACTTACTTTTAACCTGAGACATATCCACATTTTTCCATACATCAAGTGCAGCATCCAAAGCACTCATGGCGAGCACACTTGGCGTGCCGCATTGAAATTGATTAATGGTCGGTGACGCGTGATATTTAGAGTCAAAAGCAAAAGGTGCCGCATGCCCCATCCAGCCAGTCAAAGGCTGCTTAACTTCACTCTGATGGCGTTTGGCCACATATAAAAAAGCCGGGGATCCCGGCCCACCATTTAAATATTTATAACCACAACCCACCGCAAAATCTGCTTTACATTGATCCAATTCCACAGGCAAAGCACCGGCACTATGGGCTAAATCCCATATCACTAAAATACCTTTGTCATGGGCCAGTTGTGTCAGTTTTGCCATATCCAACAGCTTGCCGGTGCGAAAATTCACCTGAGTGAGTAATAATACTGCTACGGATTCAATTAGACTTTGCTGTATGTCTTGCTCGTCCACCAACTGTAAATGACACAAGTCTGGCCCAAGTAAATCACTTAGTCCTTGCACCATATATAAATCGGTCGGAAAATTATCTTTTGTGGACAACACCACTGTTCGCCCTGAATTAAGTGTTAACGCACTGCATAGCAGTTTAAATAAATTCACAGAGATAGAGTCACAACAAATGACTTGTCCAGGCGCCGCACCAATTATCCGCGCTATTTTTTCGCCCACCTTAATAGGCAGATCGATCCAGTTATGGCTATTCCAACTTTTAATGAGATCGCTTCCCCATTGTTGACTCACCACTTCTGCTAATCGTGTTTTAACCGATTTAGGCAAGGCTCCCAGTGAATTACCATCTAAATAAATAACACTATTAGGTAAATCAAACTCAAGGCGTTTATTCCCAAGGGGATCCGCTTTATCTAAAGCAATTATTTCATCTCTATTCATTTTGCTAATCCCTTTAACTCTTGGGTCAGTGTAGTAAAGGCATCAGAGCCAGGGTGGATCCAATCGAAATGTCCTACTCCTGCTAACATAATGACCTTTCTATCAAGTGTATATAACTCAAATGCGGGGACAATTTTGTCTTTATCACCCTGCAAAAAAACAGTATTCACATGTAATGGCTGCTGACTCGGGTTAGCCAAATAATACTCATTAGGTTTCTCTGTAGGCATACCTTGCATAAATTGTGGAGTGACCTGCTGACAACTATTTGAACCCAGCGCATATTCTTTAATATCAGTAATCGCAGCTAAGCCAATTACACCTTTAAGCTGTTCGATTTTGCCACCAGCAAGTAAAGCTAAATGCCCACCAGCAGAATGCCCAACTAATATTGTTTCTGTTAGGCCAAACTCACCATTATTGTATTTGGATGATGCAAGTATCCCAGTGATGATATCTTCATAAGTACCCGGCCACCCGCCTCCTGGATCACCACTTCGACGATATTCTAATGACCATACATTAAAGCCGGCCTGAGCCAACCCTGTGCTTAAGGCATAAGTATGTTGAATATCGTAGGCACTTAACCAGCAACCACCGTGGATTAACACAACCAAAGGTTTTTGTGGTGCATTTTTAAGTGACTTGGCTCGCCAAAGTAAGGCGAATTGCAAAGCATCCGTGCCATAAGCAATCTTTTCGATAGCAGGTGAGAAAGCTAAGTCTGCGACTTTTGCGTAGTCAACATTGCTCTGTACCTTTGGAAATTGAATTGAAGGGCTTACTGCACTAAGCGTCAATGAAAAGAAGCACAGTGATAATGTTATTAAACGATTCAAAATGCATGTCCCATAAATAAAAAAGCAGTGTTAAAAAATAACACTGCTTGCAAAACAACTAAACCGACTTTTTGATCAGAGCATTTCAACCGCAATTGCGGTTGCTTCACCACCACCGATACAAAGAGAAGCGATCCCCTTTTTCAGATTCTGTTGTTTCAGAGCATGCAATAAGGTCACAATAACCCGAGTACCAGAGGCACCTATGGGATGTCCAAGGGCACAGGCACCGCCCTTAACATTGACTTTATCAGGGTTTAATCCCAGCTTTTTAATAGCCAACATAGTAACCATGGCAAAGGCTTCATTAATTTCGAACAAATCGACGTCTTGGTGAGTCCAACCACTTTTTTCCAACAACTTTTCTATTGCTCCAACGGGGGCCACGGTAAAGTTTTCAGGCTCAATTGCGTGAGAGCTGTGTGCCACAATTTTGGCTAATGGGGTTAAACCCAATGCTTGTGCTTTGCTTTCTGACATCACTAAAATTGCAGCGGCACCATCAGATATTGAGCTTGAGTTGGCAGCAGTGACTGTACCGTCTTTTTTAAACGCAGGGCGTAATGTGGGTATTTTTTCTGGCTTAGCCTGCTTAGGGCCATCGTCACTATCAACCACTAGGTCGCCTTTGCGGCTTTGAATAGTAACAGGGGAGATTTCATCTTTAAACAACTCGGCATCTTGCGCGCTGTTAGCCTTTTGCAAACTGGATAAAGCAAATTCGTCCATTTGTTCACGGGTGATCCCTTCAGCATCCGCTGTTGCTTGTGCAAAACATCCCATGGCTTGTCCATCATAGGCATTTTCTAACCCATCAAGCATCATATGATCTAATACCTGACCATGCCCCATACGATAACCAGAACGGGCTTTTGGCAAAAGATAAGGCGCATTACTCATACTTTCCATACCACCAGCCACTATAGCGTCAGCAGTGCCAGCTTTAATCAAATCATGGGCCAACATAACGGATTTCATACCCGAACCACATACTTTGTTAATGGTTGTTACCCCAGTTCCGAGTGGCAGCCCCGCTTTTAAAGACGCTTGTCTAGCTGGCGATTGCCCTAACCCGGCTGTCAATACGCAGCCCATTATCACCTCATCAATATGTGACAAAACCGCAGCAGAATCTGGCGTAGCTTGCAGCACTGCTTGTATGGCGCAGGCTCCCAATTCTGTTGATGTCATTGGCGCCAAACTACCCACAAATCCGCCTAAAGGTGTACGTTTTGCTGCAACTATTACAATTGTTTTATCAGACATAAAAATTCCTAAACTTTGCTGTATTAACTAAGTATGTTTATTACCCAGCGTACAATAATTTGCACGCTTTGTACGTTATTGCAATAACTGACTTATGCGTTATCGGCATTACATTATTGATTTTAAAACCTTAACACTTTACATTTACTTTCAGTTTACGTAAACGTAAACCTTATTAACAAAAATGATATTGAATATACAAAGAGTAAATGATGAGCGAACAAACGTTTAGCATCGGCGAATTAGCCAAATCAATGGATATAACCCCTCGTTCTATTCGCTTTTATGAAGAACAAGGGTTATTGAACCCCACTCGTAATGGTCAGAACCGTATTTATTTAAAAAAAGATCAGGTGCGCTTAAAACTGATATTACGAGGTAAACGTTTGGGGTTTTCATTAGCAGAAACCAAAACACTGTTTGATTTATACGACAGCCATCAAAATTCAAAAGTACAGCTTGAGGCTATGCTTAAAATGACAGCTAAAAAGCGTGCTCACATGCAACAACAACTAGAAGACATTGAAATGTTAAAGGCTGAGCTAGAAGACGTAGAAGCCCGCTGCCAAGACGAACTCAATGCCTTAACGCACCCTACCTTAAAGCAAGGACAAACTCTATGAATGCCCCCTATCCCACTTTAAATTTTGGTCTCGGTGAAGACATCGACATGTTGCGAGACCATGTATATAACTTTGCCCAAGGTGAAATAGCCCCTTTGGCTGAAAAAGCGGATCAAGACAATAGTTTCCCAAATGAGTTATGGCCCAAACTAGGTGAGATGGGACTATTAGGGGTAACAGTAGCTGAGCAGTACGGTGGTTCAGATATGGGTTATTTAGCCCATGTCATTGCTATGGAAGAAGTCAGCCGTGCTTCGGCAGGCATTGGTTTAAGTTATGGTGCACACTCTAATTTATGTGTGAATCAAATACATAAAAACGGCAGCGATTCACAAAAACAAAAATATTTACCTAAGTTAGTCAGCGGTGAACATATCGGCGCTTTGGCAATGAGTGAGCCAAACGCGGGTTCCGATGTGGTGAGCATGAAACTGCGGGCTGATAAACGTGGCGATGCCTACGTATTAAATGGCAACAAAATGTGGATCACTAACGGACCTGATGCACATACCTATGTGGTGTATGCCAAAACCGACGTATCAGCCGGTCCCAAAGGCATGACAGCTTTTATTGTGGAGCGCGAAACCAAGGGATTTAGTCAGGCGCAAAAACTAGATAAATTAGGTATGCGCTCATCCAACACCTGCGAACTAGTATTTCAAGATTGTGAAGTTCCGGCTGAAAATATTTTAGGACAAGAAGGCGGCGGTGTTCGGGTATTGATGAGTGGTTTGGATTACGAGCGTGTGGTTTTATCTGGTGGGCCCTTAGGCATTATGCAAGCCTGTATGGACTTAGTTGTACCTTACATTCATGACCGTAAACAGTTTGGTCAATCTATTGGTGAGTTCCAATTAGTCCAAGGAAAAATCGCCGATATGTATACACAGATGAATGCTGCCAGAGCTTATGTTTACGCCGTGGCACGTTCTTGTGACAGAGGTGAAACCACCCGAAAAGATGCAGCTGGTGCTATTCTTTATTCTGCAGAACTGGCAACCAAAATGGCCCTAGACGCTATCCAGCTGCTAGGTGGCAATGGCTATATTAACGAATTCCCAGCGGGCCGTTTATTAAGGGATGCCAAGCTGTATGAAATTGGTGCTGGTACCTCTGAAATCCGCAGAATGTTGATTGGTCGAGAGTTGTTTAAAGAGTCAGTGTAAAAACGATTAACAACCTCCTTAAGCAAATAATTGGAGCAATACTGTGCCGAAAATCATCAGTAAGCTAAATATCAAAAGCCAAGATTTTGTGGCTAACGCGCTGCATATGCAGGCGCAAGTTAACGACTTAAAAGAAAAAATTGCCACTATCAAACTAGGTGGTGGCGAAAAGGCCAACCAAAGGCATATTGACCGAGGCAAATTACTTCCTAGAGAGCGAATTAATACTCTGCTTGATTCTGGCTCACCTTTCTTGGAATTATCGCAACTGGCCGCCTATGAAGTGTATGAAGATAAGGTACCTGCCGCAGGTGTGATAGCGGGTATAGGCCGAGTGTCCGGCGTTGAATGTATGATAGTCGCCAACGACGCTACAGTTAAAGGGGGCAGTTATTACCCTTTAACCGTGAAAAAACACTTACGCGCTCAAACCATAGCTGAACAAAATAATTTACCTTGTATCTATTTGGTAGATTCAGGTGGGGCAAACTTGCCACGTCAAGATGAGGTGTTTCCAGATAGAGAACATTTTGGGCGTATTTTCTACAACCAAGCCAATCTGTCTGCGCAAAATATTCCACAAATTGCTGTGGTAATGGGATCATGCACAGCAGGCGGAGCTTACGTGCCTGCTATGGCTGACGAGTCTATTATCGTAAAAGAACAAGGCACCATTTTTCTCGGTGGCCCACCATTAGTTAAAGCCGCCACAGGTGAAGTGGTCAGCGCTGAGGATTTAGGCGGTGGTGATGTGCATTGCCGAAAATCTGGTGTAGTCGATCATCTCGCTAACAATGACCATCACGCACTCAAAATTGCCAGAGATGCTATAGCGCGATTAAACCGTAATAAAACCATTGAGCTCGATGTACGCGAACCTACTGAGCCGGCTTATGTTAGCGATGAAATTTATGGAGTGATCCCAAAAGATACGAGGCAACCATACGACGTACGAGAAGTAATTGCACGTGTGGTAGATGGTTCGGAATTTGACGAATTTAAAGCCTTATATGGTCAAACACTGATATGTGGCTTTGCCAGAATTTTTGGCTATCCAGTAGGCATAGTAGCCAACAATGGCATTTTATTTTCAGAATCTGCCCAAAAAGGCGCACATTTTATTGAGCTTTGCGCCCAGCGCAAAATCCCACTGGTATTTCTACAAAACATTACTGGGTTTATGGTGGGCAAACAATACGAAGCAGGTGGCATTGCCAAACATGGCGCCAAAATGGTCACAGCTGTAGCCTGTGCCAAAGTGCCTAAGTTCACGATATTAATTGGCGGTAGTTTTGGTGCAGGCAACTATGGCATGTGTGGACGAGCTTATGACCCTCGCTTTATGTTTATGTGGCCAAACGCCCGAATTTCTGTGATGGGTGGCGAACAAGCCGCTGGTGTACTAGCGCAAGTTAAACGAGAACAAAAAGAGCGTGTTAACGAACCCTGGAGTGCGGAGCAAGAAACTCAATTTAAACAACCCATTATTGACACCTACGAAACCCAAGGTCACCCCTATTACGCTTCTGCCCGCCTATGGGATGACGGCGTTATAGATCCGGCTGATACCCGTCAGGTGTTAGGTTTGTGTATTTCAGCTAGTTTAAATAAATCCATAGAGGACACCCGGTTTGGCGTCTTTAGAATGTAAGGATGAAAGAATCATGAATCAAACCGATAAAGTTTTATTTGAAATTGATAACAGAGGTGTGGCGACAGTAACCTTAAATCAGCCTGACATCCACAATGCCTTTGATGATAAGTTGATTGTACAATTAACCGATATTTTTAGTCGTATTAATCAGAATAACGATATACGTGTCATGGTATTGGCAGCAGCTGGCAAAAGCTTCAGTGCTGGGGCCGATTTAAATTGGATGCAGCGCATGGCAACTTATAGCTATGAGCAGAATCTAGCCGATGCCAATGCCTTAGCCAAGATGTTTTATATTCTAAACACCATCGATAAACCCACTATTGCACGAGTACAAGGCGCTGCCTTTGGTGGCGCAGTAGGATTAGTTGCCTGTTGTGATATGGCCATTGGTAGCAAGTTAAGTAAATTTTGTTTAAGTGAGGTCAAACTTGGACTGGTACCCGCTACCATTAGCCCTTATGTGATTGATGCCCTAGGTGCGAGGATCGCAAGACGCTATTTTGCCACTGCCGAAGTATTTTCTGCCACCCGAGCAAGACGCTTAGGCTTGCTGAGCGAAGCGGTAGTAGAGGAAGAACTAGACAGCACCATTGAGAACCTCATAGAACATATTCTAAAAAACTCCCCCGCTGCAATTCGCGCCGCTAAACAGCTCATATTTGAGGTGCAAGATAGGCCAATTTGTGACGACCTAATCGCTAAAACCAGTGAAAAAATTGCCGAGCTAAGGGTCTCTGAACAAGGCCAAGAAGGTCTCAATGCGTTTTTACAAAAACGCCGCGCTAACTGGGTAACGGAGTAAGCCATGTTTACTAAATTATTGATAGCTAACCGCGGAGAAATTAGTTGCCGCATCATAAAAACAGCCAAACGAATGGGTATTTTAACTGTTGCCTTGTATTCAGATGTGGACCAACACGCCTTACATGTAAAAATGGCAGACGAAGCGGTTCATGTGGGTCCCTCTCCTTCTAAGGACAGTTACCTACAGGCTGAAAGAATCATTAACATTGCCCTCAAAGTCGGTGCCGATGCCATCCATCCGGGTTACGGATTTTTATCAGAAAACGCCAATTTTGCTAATTTATGTAAACAAAACAACATTGTATTTGTAGGTCCTCCGGTTGATGCTATTCAGGCCATGGGTTCCAAATCTGCGGCTAAGCAAATCATGGAGCAGGCTAAGGTGCCCTTAGTTCCTGGCTATCACGGAGATGACCAAAGTGCCGATGGCTTAAAGTCCCATGCCGACAAAATGGGCTACCCTGTATTACTCAAAGCGGCCGCCGGTGGTGGTGGTAAAGGAATGCGCCAAGTGTGGCAAGCATCAGAGTTTTATGATGCGCTAGCGGCGGCAAAACGTGAGGCGATGTCGAGCTTTTCCGATGATTTGATGTTGGTTGAAAAGTATCTCACTGAACCTCGTCATGTTGAAATTCAAGTATTTTGTGACAATTTTGGCGCTGGTGTTTATTTATTTGAACGTGATTGTTCGGTACAACGCCGTCACCAAAAAATTATTGAAGAAGCCCCAGCTTTTGGTATGACATCAGAGCTACGAGTACAGATGGGCGAAGCCGCATTAAAAGCCGCAAAAGCCATCAATTATGCTGGGGCAGGTACGGTTGAGTTTTTGTTAGACAGTGATGGGCAATTCTACTTTATGGAAATGAATACCCGATTACAGGTTGAACATCCGGTAACAGAGATGATCACTGGTCAAGATTTAGTTGAATGGCAGTTGCGTGTCGCCAATAATGAATCCTTGCCCTTGCCACAAGATGCCTTAAACATTCATGGCCATGCTTTTGAAGCTAGGATTTATGCAGAAGATCCTAACAATGACTTTTTACCGGCAACGGGCAAATTATCTTTATTATCTCCCCCCTTTGAATCAGAACACGTTCGGGTGGATACAGGTGTGGTTCAAGGGGATGAAGTCTCAGTTTTTTATGATCCCATGATCGCAAAGTTAATTGTGTGGGATGAAAATCGAGATAAAGCGCTAGCAAGGTTAACCAAAGCCTTAACCGAATATCATATTGACGGTGTGGTGACTAACATAGAGTTTTTATATAAGTTAGCCAGTAGTGCCCCCTTTAAGGCCGAACAAATTGACACAGGTTTTATAGAAAAAAATCAACAGGCCTTATTGCTAAATGAACCACAAGATGTTGAACCTTTATTGCCAGTCGCAGCTTTATATTTAATGTTAACCAACCAACAAGTTCATGGTTCAAACGTACAAGACAGGCATTCACCTTGGTCACAGGGCAATGCTTGGCGCGCAAATGAACAACATCTGCAAAACTTGGAATTGTTAGTAGGCAACAACACTTTTACGGTACATGTTGGCCAAAGCTCTGTGGGTAAGCAGGTTGTTTATGATATAAAAGTTGCTCAGCAAGATTATAGATGCTCAGGTGAAATTGCTAAAAACCAACTGGTCTCCACTATCAATGGTCACCGAACACTTTCTAATGTAACAGCCCATCAAGATGGCTACACGGTATTCTGTAATGGTAAGGTCATTCGCTTTAAATCACTGCAAGCCGATTTAGGGGATACCCAAGATAATGGTGCTGATGTTGGTTTTACTGCCCCTATGAACGGTACAGTTGTTGCGATTCTAGTTGAGCCAGAACAACTAGTTGAAAAAGACCAAACCCTAATGGTGATGGAAGCCATGAAAATGGAACATAGCTTAAAAGCCCCTGCCGCGGGACGTGTCAGCGAGTTTTATTTTAAAGCCGGTGATTTAGTCGATGGTGGTGTCGAATTATTAGCTTTTCAAGCGACCCAAGAGTCTTAAAATATGTTACCTAAGGCAGTTAAAATAGTTGAAGTCGGTCCGAGGGACGGCTTGCAGAATGAGCAAAAATTAGTGCCTTTGGCTGCTAAGATTGCATTGATAGAACAATTGGCTGACGCGGGCTGTAGTGTAATTGAAAGCGGTAGTTTTGTGTCACCCAAATGGGTTCCACAAATGGCCGATAGCGCGGCGGTGTTTCAACAAATAAAACGACAAAATAAGGTTCGATATACTGCATTGACCCCTAATTTACATGGATTGCAACAAGCTATTGCAGCCCAAGTGGACGAAGTGGCTGTTTTTGGTGCCGCATCCGAAGCGTTTTCCCAGAAAAACATTAATTGCTCTATTACTGAAAGCCTTGAACGTTTCATTCCTGTTATGGAATTGGCACAAAAACATCAACTTCCTGTTCGAGGTTATGTATCTTGTGTATTAGGCTGCCCCTATGAGGGCAATGTTGATCCACAAAAAGTGGCAGAGGTGAGTCAAAAGTTACTTGAAATGGGCTGCTATGAAATATCCTTAGGGGATACGATTGGTGTGGGCACACCTGTTAAAACCCAACACATGTTAAATGCCGTATTAAGCGTTGTCCCAGTAGATAAATTAGCAGTACATTTTCACGATACTTACAGTCAAGCTTTGGTAAACATATTGGTTGCATTGCAACAGGGTATCTCAGTAGTGGATAGCGCAGTATCGGGATTAGGTGGTTGCCCTTATGCAAAAGGCGCCTCTGGCAATGTTGCCACAGAAGACTTAGTCTATATGCTTGATGGTATGGATATCGAAACGGGTATCAACCTTAACAAGCTAACACAGGCTGGACTAAATATGATGCACGCCTTAGGTAGACAATCGAACTCCAAAGTAGCACGCGCTTTAAATACATAAGGAAGGCTTTTTGACTGAACAAGACTCACCTCGCTCACCACTTCCTGCAAATGTCAGAGTGATGATTGCCTTAACCGCATCTCCCACGCTCTTGGTTGTGGGAATGTTGTTGTACACTATATTTGTTGATGGTTGGCAAAAAGTCACGGTCAGCATGATTATTTTTTCACTCCTGTGCATTTTAGCTTACTACGTGGTAATTACTGGTCGCCCCCCTCGCTTACACTTTAAAAAACGCAATTAAAAAAGAACTATCCAGTGTCTGAAAAAAACCATTCAGGTACAATGTTGATATTCCCCCTTAGTTACACTTAAACAATCATAAGGTAGATTGCATGGAATTTTTTACTTGGGATGTAAACCCAGTATTAATCGAATTGTTTGGATTAAAAATACATTGGTATGGAGCCTTATTTGCCACCGCGATTTTCGCCGGTCTGCAAGTAATGAAATGGATATTCCAGCAAGAAAAAATCAAACTAGAGTTACTTGATTCACTGCTGATGTATTGTGTTGTAGGCATTATTGTTGGTGCCAGACTTGGTCATTGCTTATTCTACGACCCAGAATTTTATCTTAGTAACCCTCTTAAAATACTCGCAATTTGGGAAGGAGGGCTTGCCAGTCATGGCGGCGGCTTAGGTGTGATCTTAGCGGTGTATTTTTTCCAGAGAAAATTTAAAGTGAAGTATTTATGGCTACTAGATAGACTCGCCATCGCAACGGCCCTATTTGGCTTTTTTGTTCGTTTTGCCAACTTTATGAACTCTGAAATTATTGGCATTCAGACTGATGTGCCTTGGGCAGTCATATTTAAGCGCATTGACCTGCTACCAAGGCATCCAGCTCAACTGTATGAGTCATTATCTTATTTGAGCATATTTGTAGCCTTACTTTTGATATATCGTTTTACAACTATTAAAAAGCATTCAGGGGCACTATTTGGGGCGTTTTTATGTTTAGTATTTACGGCTAGATTCAGTATTGAATTCGTAAAAGTCAAACAAGCCGCATACTCAGGCGATGTATGGCTCAATACTGGACAAGCGTTGAGTATTCCTTTTTTTGCAGTTGGCGTATTTCTATTGTTTCAGGCTTGGAAGAACAGTCGCGTTTAGATACTCCCCATCTTACTTAGTTAGATGGGGAAAGACGCTACTTAATTTGCGCTGATGTAATTTTTTGTAGTAGCCACCAAGTCGCTTCTTCTCTGTCAGAAAAGAAACGAAAAGTATCTCCAGCTTTGCTATGTAGCTCACTTAAATGGCGCTTTGCAAATTCTGGGGAGTTCGACTCGCTGACTAAAATAGCGCTGGCAACATTGCCCATTGTACGTTCATGTTTGATTGTTTTAACGATAAAGTTGGCAGCATCGGGGACGTAAATGGGATCACCACGCAATTCAACTAAGGATCCCCATGGACCGCCATACAGTGATTCAACCAGAGGTTTGAAACGGCTGTAGGCCTCTTTCACAGCTTCTAAATTCCAAGGTCCACAACCTTCGATCACTAGAATTCGATCGAGAATATCTAACTCGAGCTTTCCGTGCACAGTAAAACGTCCCATGTCACCACCTTTAGTCATAACCAATCAATATTTCTCTATATGTCAGGTAGTTAACAAGTAAAGCCTAAATATTTCAAGTTGTTTGGTGAATTATTTACTCATTATAAATTCTAACATCAGTTCATTCTGAACTGCGACTGATATTGACTGGGTGCCACCCCTACATATTTATTAAAATTAAATCTTAGGGTGATGCCATTATCGTACCCTACCTTTTGGGCCAATTGCTCAATAGACAAATCTTCTACCTCTAATAATTGTTTAGCTAGATTGATTCTCTGCTGATTAATCCAAGCCTTGGGACTAATACCTAGGGCACTTTTAAAATGTCTGTCAAAACTGCGCCGCGACATACAGGCTTGCTTAGCTAAATCATCCACTGAAAGTGGCTGATTGAGATGCCTAATTGCCCAATCAAGGGTATGGCTAAATGTGCCTGTATTTTTAGCCACTGGGGTTTCTATGTATTGCGCTTGTCCGCCATGTCTATGGGGTGAGATAACTAAACGTCTTGCGACTTGATTGGCAACTTCGTGACCAAAATCTTGTCGAACGATATCAATACCTAAATCTAAAGCTGCGGCACTACCTGCAGAACAGCTTATGTTTTGGTCGTGAGTATAGAGTACGTCGTCAACGAAATTAACTAAGGGAAAACGCTGTTTAAAGATATCACAATAACGCCAATGTGTTGTGGCACGTTTATTTTGCAGTAAACCTAACTGAGCTAACAAAAATGCACCCGAACAAAAACTGATAATGCGCCCTCCTTGCTCAGAAAATGCCGTCACCTTTTCAGCCAAATCTAGGCGAACATGATTACTTGCCGTATTCCAACTCGGGATCACTAAGGTTTGATACCCGTCTAATGTCTGAATCGATTTAGCAGAAATGGTTATCCCACCCGTTGCTCGCAATGGGCCCTTCTCAAAACAGACCACATCGGCCTGATACCAACTTGTATATTCTGGGCGTGGTAATCCAAAAATTTCAATAGCGCAGGCCAATTCAAAGGTTGCGATCTGCTCAAACGCTAAAATAGCAACTTTTGACATACTAACTCCTTATTGTTCTAACTAAATAGTAGAGTAAACCTACATAAAACCAAAAAGATATCCACTCATCAATAACTTTTCATAATATGGGAGTTTAGGATTGAGTTAACACCTGTGTTGTGTAAACTCAATGTTAAGAACAATAAAAACACTAAGCAGTTTAAATTTTGATGGAGTAAGAATTTATGGCAAAACAACCATCTCGTTATATTAGCAATTTGACCCGTGATACCTACGCACTCATTTTAGCAGGGGGCAGAGGGTCGAGGCTTTATGAACTAACAAACTGGCGAGCAAAACCTGCTCTGTATTTTGGAGGAAAATTTCGAATAATTGATTTCCCCTTGTCTAACTGCATCAACTCGGGGATCCGCAACGTAGGCGTTGTCACACAATACAAGTCCCACTCATTAATCCGTCACCTTGTTAGAGGTTGGGGGCACTTTAAAAAGGAACTAGGCGAGTCAGTAGAAATTCTTCCCGCATCACAACGTTTTTCAGATAACTGGTATGAAGGCACTGCTGATGCTGTTTTTCAAAACATTGATATTATTCGCGACGAATTGCCAAAATATGTAATGGTGTTATCTGGCGATCACATTTACCGAATGGATTACGGTAATTTAATTGCACAACATGCTCAATCAGGGGCAAAAATGACAGTAAGTTGTATGCCCGTTCCAATAGAAGAAGCCGCGGGACAATTTGGGGTGATGTCAGTAGATGAAAATTTAAAAGTGATTGGCTTTGAGGAGAAACCAGAAAACCCGACGCCTTTACCTAACGACCCAACAAAGTGTTTAGCTTCAATGGGCAATTACGTATTTGATACCGAATTTTTGTTTGAGCAGTTAAAAGCAGACTCCGAAACGTCGGGCTCTGAACGAGACTTTGGTAAGGATATTATTCCTTCGATCATCGAAGAAGGTTCCGTATATGCTTTCCAATTCGAAAGTGATGATGAACATGAAGCGTATTGGCGAGATGTAGGTACCTTAGACTCTTTTTGGCAAGCCAATATGGAATTAGTCGCGCCGGTACCAGCACTTAACTTATATGATAAAAAGTGGCCTATTTGGACTTATCAGGAACAATTACCTCCAGCCAAATTTGTATGGGAAGAAGATAATCGCAGAGGAACCGCAATTAACTCTGTTGTCTCTGGTGGCTGTATAATCTCTGGTGCGACTTTACGCCGTAGCATTTGCTTTTCTAACGTCAGAGTGCACTCCTATAGTGAAATAGAGGATTCAGTATTATTGCCAGATGTCGAAGTGCAACGGAATTGTAGAATTAGAAAGGCGATTATTGACCGAGGTTGTATTGTCCCTGAAGGCACCACTATTGGCCATAGTCGTGAAGAAGATCTCGCCCGAGGTTTCAGAGTCTCTGAAAAAGGCGTGGTATTAGTGACACGAGAAATGTTAGGGCTAAAAGTAGGTTATTAATCCACCTTTTACATAGCCCAGATATTTTCAATTATTCAGCCGCCTTAGAGCGGCTTTTTTATATCTCACTCTCCCACAATCGAATTCTATTGGTTATCAGCTCAGCCACTTGTTTTGGGCTTTCTAAGGGAAACATATGCCCACCACCTTCAAATACATGGTGTTCAATCTTGCTTTTTTTAATAAAAGTGGCCAGAAAAGCGGGGATACACACATCACTTTGACTACCTGTAACCAATAAACCAGGTACCGAAAGACGTTTATAGAACTTATTAAGATTGTGGGGCACATTCCGGTAAATACTGGCTTCAATCTGCGCATCGAAGTTCAGTTGCAACTTATCCTCTCGTTCGTCAATTGCAGCATCCACATAATCTTGAATACAAGCTAACTGGAAATTTTTGAACAGTGCCTTAGCCTTAAAATAGGCCACTAAGTCTGTCCCCAAAGGCCAACTTTGGCAACGCACTTTGGCTTTACCAGCAGGAGAGAACTTATCAATTAAAGGAGAATACTTAAGCAGCCTAAAGGCGACTCTTGCCACACCTGACGCAATGGGAGGGTCAAGCATTATTACCCCCTTAATCAAATCAGGTCTTTCACAAGCCGCCACAAAAGACACCACAGCCCCCATAGAATGCCCAACGACATAAGCGGGGTGCCCCACAGTGTGTGTTAAATAATCAATCAACTCTGCCACTTGATTTTCTAAATTAGCATTCACTGGGAAACGTTCTGAATGGGCAAATTTAGTTAATGCATGGACCGTGAAATCATCTGGAAACTGCTTGAAAATTTGTTGATAACTGCCGGCAGGAAAACCGTTAGCATGGGCAAAGTGTAAGTTGATCTTTGTGGATTTAGTCATCTAAAGCCTGTTATTTTAAATGTTGAAGGTAGAAGGCTCTCATAAGAGAGCCTTCTACCTTGTCCAATCTTGTCATTATACGCGAGGTTTATCACCTCACATACCAGTATATCCTCCATACAAAGCGACTAAACAAACATTAACTTGTTATTAACTTTAGCCGTTACGCACCTCAGCAGCCTTCCAATCAGCCGGAATGTGTTTTGCAGTCCAGAAGAACGCAATGATCGACATGGCATAAGGCACTGCTAGCCAAGAAAGTGACAAACGCAACGCTTCAACGTCGCCATATTGTTCAGTGTAAAAGTTACTCAAAATCCCAATAAAAGTGGGACCACCACCTAAGGCGATAATATTTAAAACAAAGAAAAATAATGCCGTCGACATCGCTCTCACTTTTACTGGGGCAAGAGTTTGCGCTAGAGCAAAAGAAGGTCCTAAATAGAAACCACTGGTAAAGAGTAAAATTGTGACTAACCCAATAGACAATTCAAGAGATTCTATTTGTAGTGAAAAATAATAGGCCGGCGCACCAATTAACAAAGCTAATGCGGGTACTAACCCGTATGCACTTCGGTTTGTTTTTCCCCATTTATCCACCAAAACACCACCTAACCAAACGCCTCCCGCATAAGCAGTACCATTGATTACGCCCAAGGTAATGAGAAATTGGGTGATATCTAGGCCCACATGAGCACGAACATAAAAATCAATCATCCATGTAGAAATAGCATAATTACCAAAGGATCCAAAAGAAATGGCAAAACACATTCCCCACCAAGACTTAATAGATAACAATGCCTTTATTGATTGCCAGGACTTACCTTGTGCTGAGGATGTTTGCATGTTGCCACTACGGGCAGGCTCTTTCACCGTCAGCTTTAACAATATGGCCAAGACTACGCCAGGCAAGCCGACCGCTATCATGACCATTCGCCAATCTGCTTCACCTCCCTTGAGAAAAAATGCCGAAGCAAAAAACGCTAACATTATTCCAAAAGGGATCCCTAAAGAGTATATAGCCAAAGCGCCAGCACGTTTTTCCTTGGGAAATAAATCAGAAATAATGGAATGTGAAGGTGGACTCCCACCCGCTTCACCAATTCCTACACCGATACGTGCTAAAGCAAGTTGGGTGAAATTTCCAGCCATACCTGACGCTGCGGTAAAGCCACTCCAGAGAGTCAGTGAAATGGCGACTATATTGACCCTACTGTACCTGTCGGCGAGCCACGCGATGGGGATCCCCACAACTGTATATAACAAAGCAAAATAAATTCCTTTGAGCCAGCCTAACTGTGCGTCATCTAGCCCTAGATCTGCTTTTATAAAAGGCGACAATATACCGATTATTTGACGGTCAATAAAATTAAAAGCATAGATCAGCGTCAATATGAATAGAACATAGTTCCGATATCCATTCGACACGACTGGTGGAACTTTTGGGGATTCGCTGCTCAGTATCTCGTCACTTGCCATCAATATTTCCTTAGAACTATGTGTTTTGTATTTTCCTCATGGTACGGGTACAGTCCTAGTAATTTCAAGCTATATTGTTAATTTTTTGTAAACATAACAGATAGTTATGCTCGATCATAAAGACATGAAATCATCTAACGAACTCTAAGCTTTATGATAAATGTATGCAGATCAGACCAGTTTTCATTAACAATTGATTTACGGAGCCAAAATAAGTTATGCATATTGATACATTGCTAAATTCAGTCAAACAGCAAGTTAAATCAAATATTAATGACATTACACTGTCAGTCACCAGCAATTGGGAACAAGGACGTACGCTATATGGTGGCATTTCGGCCTCTCTTGTTTATCAAGCAATGCGTGAGGCTGTTAACTCCGAAAAGATAATGCGTTCCCTAAGTACTAACTTTATTGGCCCTATAGAGGCCAATAAAGAGTTCAGCATTAACATAGAGGTGCTCAGGGAAGGGAAAAATGTTATTCAAGTGGTTGGAAGGTTAATTCAAGACAACAAAGTGGCCTTAATGAGCCAAGCAAGCTTTGGTACGGCTCGAGAATCTAAGATCCTTATCCCAAATCAACTACAACACTCAATGGAGTATCCTTTAAAGCCTAATGGCATGCCTAACATCCCTAAAATCACCCCCAAATTTATTAGAAATTTCGAGTTAGCAAGAACCAAAGGTGGATGGCCATTTACTGGCAAAAAGGAAAGTGATTTACATGGATGGATGCGCTTTAAAGAACCACCAAGTGATTTCGGTGACGCCCATTTAATTGCGTTAATAGATATTTGGCCTCCCACCGTCCTACAAATGTTACGTTGGCCTGCTATGGCTAGCACCATGAGTTGGAATGTGGAATTTATCCACCCCCATCAAAAGTTTTCAGGAAGTGATTGGTTCGCCTATCAGGCCCAAACCAGGCAGGCAGCTGATGGGTATGCACATACAGAAGCCAATATTTGGGACAAGCAAGGTTCGTTAGTGGCTATTAGTAGGCAGGTAGTAACAGTATTTGCCTAGACCTTATGTCGCTAGGCGTTTACTCACTCACAAAGAAACGCTCTTAGAACATCGCCAATGAAGATGGGCTAAATAAAGCCAAGGCACTCATTAACTGTAAATTACTAAAATCTAGCGCATTATTAACAGAATCTATATCGATACCCAAGCTTTCGTACATTTCTTCGCTGACATCGTCATGAATTGAAAAATGACTATTGTTAACGTTATTACGTGCTAACAAATAAGCGAGTTGCATAACCCTTTCTTCCTGGGTCTGAGCTTTATGTTCAGTGACATGAGTTTTTCCGACTATATCTGCAATATCCCTAGGTATGCCCCAGAGCTTTAATAGTTCAGAAGAGATATCAGCATAGGAAAAACCTAGATACTTTTTTTGTAACAGCAAAGGAGGATTATCATTTGAAATAGCGGCGCATTTATTGGCTATCTCTGGACCTAACTTTACCAAAACCAGCTCACCAAGATTGTGTAATAAACCACACACAAATAACTTCTCAGACTCTTTTAAACCGATTTCTTCGGCAATATATTTACATAACAAGGCGCAACTCACACCTTGCTCCCAATATTGATCTAAATCGATCACATCAGGGTTAATATCTTTAAATGCGCTGGCTACGCCATAAGCTAAAACTAGGTCATAGATAGAGCGTGTCCCAATAACCTGGATAGCTTTGCTGACAGTAGTAATAGTATTAGGAAATTTATACAAGGCGCTGTTCGAAATTTTTAAGACTTGCGACATGATTGCTGGATCATAATTTATCACTTCTGCAATATCTTCAATGGATGTCGCATCATCATCGATTAATTGCTTAACTTTTATGACCGCATCCGGCAGCACAAAAACATCACCAGCGTTTACTGCGTATTCTTTTACATTCATTAAACTATTTCACCTTATCATCCATTATAGAGATTGTAATCTATGATTGATTTTACTGCATGTCCAATTGTATCTGATGACAAAAACATAGTTGATACAATTATGTAGATGACATTTTCCACTTCAAAAACACTGCATGACTACACAATAGCAGAATAATTAGAAACCCACTTTACCGTTTTAATTAATTTTATTCGCAGCCCCACTAGCGCTGTGTCCAATTAAACAATCCAACATAGGACCAACAATGCACGGCACATGGTAGAACTATGCAGGAGCAATTGTCGATATGGCGGATATGTTACGCAGTAACCGAATGCATATCATCAGGGAAGGATATAGGGCCCCCAGTATTTGGCTACAGGAAAGATTATATAAAACCAATAATACCTTTTTAGCTGGGAGAAATTGGGCAAGCTGGATTTAGTCGTATTATCCATGATACTCACCTCCCGCTGCGGACAGCCAGAGGCTGTACAATTTGTTGCATACAAATTTTTCGAACCGCGCTGGTTCTCATCAAGCACGACTTATGTCAACTGTTCTGGAATTTTTGGGTGTATGGATGCTTTGAAATTGGGAGGATATTAAAAAGATGGTGGGTCGTGCTGGATTATAAAATACGTCCTGTATTTTACCCTGCGGGCCATCGCCCAAAAGACAGCGATGTTAAAATTTTTTCCAGACAAATTTTTCGAACCGCGCTGGTTCTCATCAAGCACGACTTATGTTAATTGTTCTGGAATTTTTGGGTGTATGGATGCTTTGAAATTGGAAGGATATTAAAAAGATGGTGGGTCGTGCTGGATTCGAACCAGCGACCAATTGATTAAAAGTCAACTG
>NZ_CAXBNC010000035.1:0-28064 GCF_963977085.1 uncultured Paraglaciecola sp.
CAAGGCTTGTCGAGCGGTTCGGAGTGGATTGGTGGTGCCCTTCCAGCCACACCTCTAGGTACGTTAAGAACTTGTTGAATTCTTGCTGTGCCCTTTGGAACTAAAGGTTCTTGAGGTTTTGACGAGACTGAATCAGAATATGTAAATCATCTCATATCGTTTAATGTGATACTAAACCAGTTAATAGTTAGGTTCGTTGTTGGCTGGAACACAAACTCCGCTAGTTTTAAATGAATTATTCAGGCAGTTACTTCACTAATTCTCGACTAGAAATCGCAATATGCTCAGGACTCCAAATGAGCCGTTAAAGAATTGTAAAATGACTCCGTTTCACAAGTAATAACATGGTCAACATCATGGTATAGCTCAGCTAGTAGAGCTAAGTAATTTGAATCTAGCTTTGGGTTGTTGCCGCGTTGAATCACTGTATTTTCTACTAACTTGCAAAGTCTAGACATTGATTCTATTTGTTGATGGCCGCTTATGAAGCGTAACACTTTTTCCAGCATACCTGTTTTGAATTCATTGGTAATTAATCCTGAGTCAAAAATCTGCCAAATTACCCTCCCAAGACATATGGCAGAGCATTGTGGAATAGACGAATTATCGGATTTAGGTTCTTCTTTGACCTTAGCATTTGATGCGTCACCTTCCAAATACTGCACAGCGTCAAGCCATTGGATTAAATGATCAACAACTTGATATAATAGATAATGAAATGGAGTAGGCCATTCGAGTGAAAAATCGACATCTTTGGTTGGATTCATGCTCCCGATAATACTTTTTGAAAACGAGTCGCAGTAATACAACCACATATGCCATCTAACTCCCTGAAATAGGGATTCAATAATCATAAGATTAAAGAAATGTAGTGAATTATCAATTGGACATTTTTGACGTTCAACATCATAAAACCGCCCTAAAGGCTCATTATACCGTTTGATGAGTGCTTGGTTTGTTTCCAGTAAGTCACACACTTTTTCGCCAACAGGTCGATAGATTTCAAGCGATTCTGCAACCGTTACATTACTAAAAAGGTAATGGAGAAGCTTACTACTCTTAGATATTTCATATCGAGACATGCCATGTAACGTCTGCGTATGATTAAGCTCGAAATAGTAGATGCTAGAAAGATCGTCGATTAATTCACAAAAGTATCGGGTTATAAACTCTTCTTTTGTCCATTTATTTAAATCTTGTTGAATTATCCTAATGCCAAGATATGGCTTGTTGTATGCTATTCGCTGTATTAGTGCTTCATGCTTAAACAGACGCAAAAGTAATACCTCAGCAACTTCACAACATTCATCTTCGTGGGCCAAAGTCATAGCTAACTTGGATTTGAGTTTAAATAATTTACTTTCAGGCTCGGTGTTCCTAGAAAATAACTGATCTACATCTAAACTTGGTAACAATAATTTCGACAAAGTATTTCGGATTGAGTCGGATGCTTGTACACGGATAATAGCTTCTACATGTCGATCAAGTAACTCAACAAGTTCATCGTATTTTTTATCGAATAAGAGTTGTTCAAACAAGTCATTTGCTTTGTCTATATTACCTCTCGATATTTTTGTCGTTTTGAGGCGGATAGCGAAATAGACAACCAGCAGCACCAACACGCTATTAGTGAATATTTCTTGATTGAACCCCCAAAGCCAAGGTCCCAAGTCAAAGTCTAATTGTAGTTCTCGCAGAACGGGCAAATACAATAGGTACAATAGCACTAAAAAGCCGCTGCCCAACAAGCCTAAATCTATCCGATTCAAACGCAGACGTAAATCCAATTTTTTGTATTTAGGCATTACAGTAAACACTGCAACGGCTAACCCTAAAAAAGCAATTAAGCCATTGAAATCCATTTAAACCTCTTCCTAATGATAACTCATTCGATTAGATTGAACCCCAGCTTCCATAAATACAGACGGGCAAGCTTCCTGAAAAATAATAAGGTGGAGCTTCACAGTAATACGAAAGTTTGCTTTAAAGCTCCACATTAATCAATCGACCTCTTTGGTTAGACATCTGTTGGTTTATGATGAATGTAGTACCGGCCATGCACCCCAATTCTTAAATAGACTTGGACATATCCATGTTTCTCTCGTAAGTGATTTCGAATCTGTTTCTCATACTTTTCGTAGTGGAGTCCCATAAAGTCATCAAAGTCCACAATCACATAAACTAGATTGTTCATTGATTTCGTAGGGATTTGCTCAATAGCGTCACTAATATCACTTGACAGTTTCCTCAAAAAGCCATCAGACAACGTTGAGTAAACAGCACCACTAAAAATTTCATCTGCCCTTGCACGATCCAATTCGACTTCGGATTTTCCGATAGTTTTAACTTCACAATACGACATTTCATCGCCTACTTGAAAATGAATGTCAGGAGTTTTCGGCTTGTTCTTATGTCCTTTCAAACCACAATCTGTAGTAACACGAACTGAATGAAATCCGCAATCTACTAAATATTTATACGCCAAGGTTTCATTTAGGATATTTAAAAATGCTTGCTTCCCCCTTCGCTGAGAATCTTGCTTGATGTACTTAGCGGCCTTTTGTCTAACCTCCTGCCAAGAGTCATTGTCGACAACTTCTAGAGCTTGGTCGTATATTTCTAATTCAGCTTTAAATAAATCGAAAAAGACTCCGTCATTACCTGCCAACATTGACTTGACTTCATTCAGCCACCAATCGTTTGGTTCCACATCGATAAGTTCTAAAAGCAATAATCTCAATCGGCCCATAATTACAACGTAGTTCCTAATAATGTATTATCCAGATTTATCAATAAACCTTGATCATATCTTCAGTTTTAATGGTGATGTCAGATAAATTTACTTAAATATGTCAGTAACTTAGCACCGCTTTTATATAACTTCAATTAAGGGACTATCGAAATAAAGTTATGATTATTAAAAAATATCACACTATTTATGGGTAAAATGAGCTAATAACGATTGTTCCCTTCTTGCTCTTAACCGCTTGTCAGACCTAGTTTGAACTTATTGTCCATAAGTGCCACTTGCTTATATTTCTAACTACTTCCAAACCTTTACATTAACGACTATGTCTCTGAAAGATATTTCACGCAGCATTGTTAATATTGAGTTGAGAGGTGTTTCAACTGACCCATAAATATCATGGGTTACCGAGCCACTACTATGACCTAACAACTCCTTGATTTCGTAATCTTGCGCTCTAACTTTCCTTAATTTATCCACCATCGTATGTCGAAAGCTATGGAACACTTTCTTACTGCTAACAATTCCCATTTTGGTCTTATATCTTCCAAACCACTTACTAGGCTCATGCCCAAGCTTTTGGCGCTGCGGTTTTAGGTATCCAAATAATTGAGTATCTCCTCGCTTTCTTCTTTCGGCTATAAAGTTACAGAAACCTAAGCCTATTAATTCTGGATGAATGGGGATAGTTCGCCTACTGTTAACATTCTTAATATGTTGTCCCTCAAATTTGTCGTCAATTCTCAGAAAAGGGATGTCAGAGTCAATGGATATATCGGCCATACTTAGCTGGCAGAGTTCTTCAAGTCTTGCGCCACTGTATAAGGCGAGAAGTGGTATCCAAAACTGGTAGTCATGCAGAAACTCATGTTCGCTGTATACCTTACTGGAGAACAGCACTTCTAAATCAGCATCATTGAACGGTTCTCTAGCAGCTCTCGAATTAGTGTTTGTTCTGATTTTCATACCAGATATTGGATTACTCGTTATTAAACCTTGTCTTACAGACCAATTGAAGAAACTACTAATTTTACGTATTTGGTTGTTAACAGAAGTTGTAGACAGAGTGGGGTAGTTGTCTTTTGAATCGATCAAGTTAATGACAGACTTACCTTTGTATCGACTCAACTTTTTATGGTGGAGAGGGTATCTTACTAACTTGGATTTATATTCTCTGCAAACGGAAGGGCTTAAGTCTGATATACACCTATCATTTATAAGCTCTATCAAATTCATGACTGCTGCAGCACTGTCAATCTTTGACTTCTCGCGCCACATATTTGCTTTGGTCATTTCAGCATTATACTGTTCGAATGCTTCACTAATATTGGGGGTTGCTGTTATTGGGTTGAGTCGCGGTTGTCTCTCTCCAAGATTAACCAAAATATTGGTGATTAACAGCGTGATGGATTGTTTGGTTATATTCGCCGTAGAAGTCGTTTTACAATAGTCCTGCACTTTATAGACAAGAATTTGTGCGAGTGACGCAGCTTTATTTGGGTCAGTCGTGTTTAACGAAGTTCTAATTAGTTGGGAGGTTAAATTGGTTGTTCTAAATAAATCAGTAGGTAGCTTGTAATGTAACCAATATAGCTTGCCACGAAGATTTGTGTATTTTGGGTTTAAAGTTGCCATTAGTATCACTCTCAGTATCACATTAAACGATATGAGATGATTTACATATTCTGATTCAGTCTCGTCAAAACCTCAAGAACCTTTAGTTCCAAAGGGCACAGCAAGAATTCAACAAGTGCTTAACGTACCTAGAGGTGTGGCTGGAAGGGCACCACCAATCTTTTAAATCTCCTTTTGTTTCAACTATTACGTTAGTATTCGCGTCGACTTCTTGTAGAAAGTACAACAACAACTATCAAAAATCCCTAAACAGTTCATGGACTTGACAGTTTCAGAGTCTTGTATAATCTGCTCTGTTTGCAATCATTAAAGGTTTATTACATGGATAAACATTCAGGCAACAGGGATGATACTTCTGACATCCAAGCAGCTGAAAAACACTTACCAGAATTAGCCCGTGCTTTTAACGCGCTTGAATTGGGTGATTTTAGGCTAGTGATTGATATCGCCAAAGGAGTATTGCGAAATGATCAACAAGTACCCCAAGCGCATTATTTGATTGCCAGAGTCGCCATTGAAACAAGGCAATTGGACATCGCATTAAAAGGCCTAGAGACAGCGGTAGAACTTGATGCTTCAAACTCAGAATATTGGGCCTTTTTAGCATTAGTCTATAGTCAAATTGGGAATTTGCTAAAAGCCGAAAAAGCGGTTTGGAAAGCACAACAAATAGGCAGTAATAAATCTTATGTATTGCATCCCGCTGCACATGTTTTGAGTGTATTGGGACACGTCAAGGAAGCAATAGAAAATCTCGAAAAAGCGACCCAGATTTCCCCTGATAATTCTATATATCATCGCGCCCTTGGCATCAGCTTGTTGGAAGCAGGGGATTTGCAAGGTGCGCAGCAATCGCTTAATAGGGCGGTGAGTCTTAACAAAAATGATGCCGAGTCTTGGTGGACATTATCTTCACTGGTGAAAGCAAAAGACAACGTTATGGCTGATCAATTGATTAGCATTATGCTAGAAACAAAGACAAACCCAAGGGAGCTTGCATTTCTAGGTTATGCAGCAGGGAAGTTATTCGAGGATACACAAAGTTGGGAGCAAGCTTTTGCAGCTTTTGAGCATGGGGCCGCGGCAAAACGCAGCCTTGTTAATTATAACCAGGCCCAAGCCCAAAAAACCTTTGAAACTATTAAAGCTGTGTGTACAAAAGATTGGCTACAAACCTCAGTGAATGAGTTTAGTGACGTTGCCCCAATATTTATTATCGGACAACCCAGAACGGGCACCACACTTGTAGATCGCATTATTTCTAGTCATAGTTTAGTGCACTCTGCAGGTGAACCTTTGCAATTGGCAATGTCACTAAGGGCAATATCAGGTACTCGTACTAAAGAATTTATTTCAGCAGAATTAATCAATCAATCTAAGTCTATAAAAGGTACAGAATTAGCTGAATCCTATCTATCGGGGTTAGCTAATCTTCGAGGAACAACCCCTTATTTTATCGATAAGTTTCCCATGAACTTTATGTTAGTGGGATTTATTTTAAAAGCGTTCCCAAAAGCCAAAATAATTCATGTAACCCGTGGTCCAGCAGATACTTGTTTTGCCGTTTTTAAACAGCTGTTCGAAGAGGTATATCAACATAGTTATGATCAAAGAGAAATGGCTGAACATTACATTCTGTATCGTAATTTAATGGAGTATTGGCATAACATTTTTCCGGGTAAAATTTTTGATGTGGCATATGAAGATGTGGTTGCTGATAACGAAGGCCAAGCTCGCAGTCTGTTGCAGTTTTTAGACCTTGAATGGGAAGATGCCTGTATCCATTTTGAAGAGAATAATACCGCTGTAGTGACCGCCAGTGCAGCACAAGTGCGTGAAAAGGCACATAACCGTTCTGTTGGTCGATGGAAACACTATGAGAAGCAACTTTCACCCACATTAGAGGTTCTAAAGTCGGCCGGTATAACGCCCTAATTTGCACCGTTAGGCGATGTTTGCTGGAAGTTATCAATGACAAAAATAGGGTGACCGTTTGAATTAGTGCAGTATTGGCGAATACCTTTAGTATTAACTTGCTCATATTTATAATTCATAGATTGAGTAAAAATTCTAAAAACAATAACTCAATTGGTGGGCCTAGATAGCAACCTTACTAAATACTAAATCAGCTACCTACTTCTGATTTTTGCTCAGCTCTATTTTGATCCATGAAATTTATCGCCTGATTCACAGCATTGACTGCATTCATTTCCATCTGTTGGCGTTCACTTGGCGCTAAATAAAAAGACATGTCTACTTCGAACCTAATATAGCGTGGAGGGATTTGATTTAATGCGAGGCAGCATAAATCTGCCAAATAATCTTCATCTTTAGTTTTATCCAAACCCAAAAACTGAATTCTTTCTAATACTAAATGCTCATAATAGTTATGTATATCATCGTCTAGTTTCATATTATTTTTAACCTCATAAGTTCTTCTTCGCAGCTTACTATAAACATTAACGGGAGATTTCCCATAATAATTTAACATATGTTACCTTCTAAAAACTTAAAGAGCGTTTATTGCTAGTGAAAGGTTTTTATTTGGAAAAATCAATCCATTCGCTCAAAATGTAAACGAATATTTACTTGTTTGGTGCGAAAAACCATCTTTTTTATATATCTTATAATCTAACGCATTACTATAGTTGACCCTAATCCCTACTTCCGTATATCATCCCCCACGAGGTTCACTACCTTTTTTATATTAAAAGTCGTTTCAACGACAACACACACTTATTGTGGTCCAGGGAGACATACATGTTTAATTTTAAAAAAAGTGCTGCAGCACTATCTGTAGCTGCGTGCTTGGGAGTATCACTTCCAGCTCTAGCAAATAATACCAACGGTGCCATTACTGGTAACTCAGTCACTACTTCAGGCAGTGTACTAACCGGCGTTACAGTTTCAATCGAAAACTTAGATACAGGCCTTAAGCGTTCTGTTGTATCCAATGATGATGGTGCTTTCCGTTTTCCATTGCTTCCACCGGGGCCGTATAAAATTGTTGCTGAGAAAGACGGTTTCAATACAACTATCGAAGAAAATGTTCAGGTAGGTATTAGTGGTAAGGTTAATCTTAACCTTACACTAAACGACGCAAGCATGGAGCGAATCGCTGTAACGGGTTCTGCGATATCTCTAGTTGATATTACAAGTAACAGTACTGGTATCGTAATCGATTCAGTTACCCTTGATAGAGTGCCTGTTCCTCGAGATTTGACTAGTGTTGCATTGCTGGCTCCTGGTACAACTAAAGGTGACTCGAATTTTGGTAACGTACCTTCAATTGGTGGTGCTTCTGCCGCAGAAAATGCTTATTACGTAAACGGTCTTAACCTAACTAACTTCAGAACTGGTGTGGGTTCAAGTAACCCTCCATTTGAAATGTTTGATACTTTTGAAGTTAAAACAGGTGGTTACTCTGCAGAATATGGTCGTGTAACTGGCGGTGTAGTTAACGCTAAAACTAAGAGTGGTACTAACGATTTTAAATGGGGTGTCAACGTTTTTATAGAGCCTGACTCTCTTCGCGAAGATAAGCCTAATGCTGTCAACGCACTAGGACAAACTAATATTGATAACTCTGGTGACGAGAATACTTACTGGGATGTGAATTTATGGGCCAGTGGTGCAGTTATCGAAGATACTTTATTCTTCTATGTACTTTACAACCCACGTTCTGATGTATTTGATTACCTTGGTAGAGAAAACCAAGTTGGTGACGATCTAGTACGAAGTGTTTTCAAAGATGAAGACGAAGACGCTTTTTGGGGCGCTAAAATTGACTGGTATATCAACGAAAATAACATACTAGAATTGACTGGCTTTTCTGATAAAAGCGACACTATAAATTACACCTATACCAGTACCAATGGCGTATTGGATGAAGGTGTTTTTGGTACAACCCAAGAAGGTGGTGACAACTACAGCATTAAATACACTAGTATCTTGTCTGACGATTTTTCAATTTCAGCCATGTATGGTGTCAACGAAGCGAATAGAACCACTTCAAGTCCATTAGATGCTAACCCAGCTGTTTATCGACGTTTTGACAGTACTGGTGCGTTTGTTAGAGGTGGTAACTTCGGTAACTTCAATATTGATGTTGGTTCAGATGAACGTGAAGTTTTCCGTATCGATGCTGACTGGTACGTTGGTGACCATGAAATACGCTTTGGTGTAGATTCAGAAACCTTAACAGCAACTGCAAATACTACAAACTCTGGTGGTAACTATTACTTAATCTATGTTGATGATGTAACTGACCCTGCTAATCCTACACCTTATGAAGTGCGTAGACGTACCTATATAGCTGGTGGTGATTTTGAGTCTAAAAACTTTGCTTATTATATTCAAGACCAATGGCAGGCGACTGATCAATTAGTCATTAACGCAGGTCTACGTAATGACTCTTTTGAAAACTTTAACGGTGCCGGTGAATCGTTTATTAAATTAAGCAATCAATGGGCGCTTCGTTTAGGTGCGGTTTATGATGTACATGGCGACGGCGATTCAAAAGCCTATTTTAGTTATGGTAGATATTATTTACCAGTAGCGGCAAACACCAATATTCGTTTGTCAGGTGCAGAAACCTATATTCAAGAATACAGAGCCTTTGAAGGTTTTGCGGATGCGTCTATAGATCTTCCTAACTTTAATGAATCTGGTCCAGCTACTTCTCCAATTCAGGTGTTTTCTGATGGTGACGTACCTACCACAGAAGCAATTGTAGACCAATCTATTGACCCAATGTATTCTGATGAATTTATTGCAGGTTATCAGTTCCAGTTGACTGACGAGTGGAGCATGGCAGTTCAAGGTACCTACCGTGAATTGGCAACCACTATTGAAGACGTGGCAATTGACTATGGTTTTAATCAATATTTAGAGCGTGAGTTCGGTAGATCTTGTGAAGAGTGTTCAGGCTTCCATTATTATATTCTAACTAACCCTGGTACTGATTTAACATTCCAAGCTGACGATGGTGAAACCTATACCATTCCTGCCGATGACCTTAATTACCCAGAATCTATTCGTAAGTATGCGTCTGTTGATGTGACTTTTGAAAGAGCTTGGGACGGTGTATGGCTATTAAATGCTGCTTATACTTGGTCTCATAGCTGGGGTAACAACGAAGGTTATATCCGTTCAGATAATGGCCAAGACGATGCTGGTTTAACAACTTTGTTTGACCAACCTGGATTGTTAGACGGTGCTTACGGTAACCTTCCTAATGACAGACGCCATGCAGTTAAAGTATTTGGTTCTTACCAAGCAACTGATGACTTAAACTTGGGCATAAATGTTAAATGGCAGTCTGGTCGTCCTAAGAATGCCTTCGGTTATCACCCAACAGATTTGTTTGCTCAGGCTTATGGCTCTGAGTCATTCTTCGCTGACGGTGAATTAGTACCTCGTGGCTCATTAGGTACTACTAGCGCTGTGTTAGAAATAGATGTCACGGCAAGTTATAATATTCCAATCGGGGAAGATTATGATTTGACTCTTCGTGCAGACATTTTTAACGTGTTAAACAGTGACACTGCGACTGAAGTATCTGAAATCTATGACCAAGAAACTTCAGCGGGTGCTGGAACTGGTCTTGTTAGTCCTGAATTTGGTTTACCTTCAAACTGGCAAACACCACGTTTTGTTCGTTTAAGTGCCTCGTTAAGATTCTAAACTTGGTTTAAAACCTTAGTTAGAAAGCCCTGCAATAGCAGGGCTTTTTTATTATAGTAATGAAATAAATATAGTGATGGTGGGATAATCTCAGCGAATGAATGATGTAAAAAATATTTTGAATAACTTAGTATCTGCTGTGAAATCCGGCGATTCAAATAAAGCACATGACTGTTTATCATTGTTACTTGCAGATAAACCCAATTTAAACGCGAGTTGGTTAGGGGTGGCCAGAATGGCGCTTCTATCGGGTGAAGTAACATCTGCTAAAAAAGCGTTAGCGCTATTTGAAGTCAATGGGAAGAAGCCTTTTACAGATCAACTTCAACAACTAGCTATGTTAATTGAAACTGGGCAGGTTCAGCAAGCTTTTGAAAAGGCCGAAGGCTTGGCAAAAGATAACCCCAGTAGACCAGAAATTTATCATCTCTTGAGTACGGTCGCCATGCAGCTTGGTAAAACGGAATTGGCGATTAACCACGCAGAAACAGTGTTGAAACATTGGCCTACTTCGGGACAGACATGGCTAATTTTGGCTTCAATACAAAAAGCATCAAGCAATTCAACACTACTCAAACGTATGTTGGCAATAGAAAGCGCTGTTAAGGGCACCCCTAATCAAGCTTCAAAGTCATGCTTTTATGCGGCTTTATGCAAAGTATATTTCGATCTTAATGATTTTGATCAAGCTTTTGAATATGCTGAAAAATCCAATGCTTGCCTTGCAGAAATTCAAAAGTATGCAGTTGCAGAAGATCGTCAAAATGTGCGTTATATTGAGTCTCAACTTGACAGTTTTGTAGAAACACAACCGTCTGATAGGCGAGTTGATGCAGATAATCCCATATTTATTGTTGGCCTACCTAGAAGTGGAACAAGCCTGTTAGAGCAGATGTTATGTAGTCACTCCAAAATCATTGATGGTGGTGAATTTAACGGAATGGAGCGCGCGTCAAGATGTTTAACTAAGGGACTTCCTATAGGAAGTCGAGCAGAACAATTAGACGTCCACATTATTGAAAAACACGCCCAAGAAATTCGACGCGCATACTTGCAATATGCCCATGAAAAATTTGGTGCGAGTGGAATAGTAGTTGACAAGAGTATGACAAATAACCGCTATTTATGGTTAATTAAAAAAGTCTTTCCAAATTCCCCAATCATATTTATAAAAAGAAATGTCTTAGATACGGTTTGGTCTTGTTATAGAACTCACTTTAGCAGTGGATTCGCATGGTCAACAAGTTTAGAGAATACTGCCGAATATTTTTCTATTGAAGAGTCGCTAAATCGACTGTGGTTACAGAAATTTAAGTCTTCAATTCTTGAAATTAATTATCAAAACTTGGTAGAACACCCTGAAGATTTACTGATTAAATTATGCCGTTTCTGTGGATTAGAGTACGAAAGATCCATGTTGAAATTTCATGAGAGCAAACGCGCTGTATTTACCGCCAGTGTTGCACAAGTTAGAGTAAGTGTGCATCAAGATGCTATCGGCTATGGTAAAAAAATTGAGCGTAAACTTCAGCCTTTTATTGAACATTATAAATATTCGATTACTGAATTTGATTAACAAATTCAGTAATCACATTTTTGAATGCTGATAAAAGGGGGGAGTGATTTCTTGTTATTATTGGAGTTTAGAATATTAGTCTTCTTGTATGAGCAAAAAATTGGGCTAGATGATAGCCATAGCTAGCAAGGAAGATATTACTCTTTGAAATTTTGCAACTATTTAATTTAAATAAATGTGTACTATAACCCTCAGTACTTCCTTGACAATTTGCTAACTTCCGTGTGAATATTCTCTAGTCTTAGTCTTCAATATTTTGAATTCTAAGCCCCTTAAACAACAGAGTTTAATAGTCCCTTGTCAACAAATTATATGGCTTGACGAGGATTTAAAACAAAAAAATTGGTTGGGAATTATGTCCAAAATGAGCAAGAGAAACCTTATTGCTTCTGCCGTCGTTGGTGCTTTAGCACTCGGTAGCAGCGCCGTTGTCTCTGCAGACCCGTTAAATGAGCTTCATAAAGAAGAAGCGAAAATTCACGCGGCTGCAGCGAAATCCCAAGAGAAGATCAACAACCTGTTTGAACAGTCACAGGAATTGTTTGTTGAATATCGTGGTGTTGTTGACGAAACAGAAAATCTGAAAGTATATAACGATTATGTGGCTACGCTTGTTGCTGATCAGCAACGTAGTATTGATTCATTGCAAACTCAGATCGATGGTATTGAGGGCGTTAAACGTGGCGTAGTTCCGCTAATGTTTAGAATGATTGACAGTCTTGAGCAATTTATTGAGCTAGACGTTCCAATCAATCTAGAAGAGCGAAAAGAGCGAGTCGAACGTTTACGCGATGTTATGGCTAACTCAAATGTCACAACCTCAGAACAATTCCGTCAGGTAATTGAAGCCTATCAAATTGAAAACCAAATGGGTGCTGCGAGTTCGATTCGCGCATACCAAGGTAAGTTGGATTATCAAGGCACTGAAATTACAGTTGATTTCTTTAACCTAGGTAGAACCGCACACTTAGCTTTGTCTCTTGATGGGAAAAGTGCATGGGTTTGGGATAATGATAACCGAGCATGGGAAGTGTTAGGTGCTGAATACCTAAGTGCAGTTGTAACAGCTGTTAAAATGGCGAATAAATTATTGCCGCCAGATCTTCTTAAATTACCAATCAAAGCTGCGGAGTAATATTGATGAAAACTGTATTTAAATCCATATTAGCTGCTGTGGCGATTGCTTTAATGGCTTCTTCCGCACAAGCGGCTAAATCATTAGAAGAGCTTCTTGCAGAAGTTAAGCAGAATCGTGTGTCTGAAGCACGTATTAATAAACAACGTGAAGCAGAATTCCAATCAGCTCGTGCTGACAAACAAGCTTTATTAAGAAAGGCACAAGCCGACCTTAAAGCTGAGACGTCTCGTGGCGACAGATTGCAAAAACAATTTGCTGACAACGAAGTGAAATTAGCAGAAAAAGAAGTTGAGCTAACTACTGCTACTGGTACGTTAGGTGAGATGTTTGGTGTGGTTCGTCAAGCATCTGCTGAAGCTTATGGTCAAATTTCTACTTCTATCGTTAGTGCTGAATTCCCAGGACGTGGTGCGTTTTTAAAACGTATGTCTGAAGAGTCAAAAGGCCTTCCAAATATTAAAGAATTGGAAGATCTTTGGTTTGCACTTCAAACAGAAATGACTGAACAGGGTCGCGTTTCACGTTTCACTACTGAAGTGGTAAGTCTAGATGGTGGTTCTACACAACAAGAAGTGGTTCGTGTTGGTACTTTCAACTTAATCGGTGAACAAGGCTATTTAGTTTACGATTATGAAAATGAAATGGTTCAACCTCTAGGTCGTCAACCAGATGGATACCTAGTGAGTTCTGCTTTTGAAATGAGAGATACTACTTCAGGTCTTGTTCCGTTTTATGCGGATCCTTCAAGTGGCGGAATACTTAGCCTATTGAAAGAAAAAGCCACTATGATGGAACGTTATCATGCTGGTGGTCCAGTAGGTTATACCATCACAGTTATGTTGTTTATTGGTCTAATTATAGGTTTGTATAAAGTTGTTACTCTTACCATAGTAGGTGGGAAAATGAAGTCTCAACTTAAAAACATATCTAACCCTTCTAGCACCAACCCTCTTGGTCGTATTCTTAAAGTATACGGTGAAAACAAAACTGCTGATGCAGAAAGCCTAGAGTTAAAACTTGATGAAGCTATCTTGAAAGAGCTACCTAGAATCGAAAGTGGTATTAACGTCATTAAGATCTTTGCTGCTATTGCTCCTTTATTAGGTTTGTTAGGTACGGTTATTGGTATGATCGAGACTTTCCAACAAATTACTTTGTTCGGAACAGGCGACCCTAAATTGATGGCTGGAAGTATTTCAATGGCATTGGTAACAACCGCTCTAGGTATTATCGCTGCTCTACCATTATTACTGACTCACAGTATTGTTGCTGGTCGCAGCAAATCTATTGTACATATTCTTGATGAGCAGACTGCTGGTATCATAGCCACGCATGCTGAGACGGAGAAAGCCTAAGATGTTATTTCTGATAGAACAATGGGAGTCTGTCAGGGATTTTATTGCTGCTGGCGGTGACGTACTTTACGTTGTCGCAGCTGCGCTCTTTCTTATGTGGGCATTTATGATAGAGCGCTTCTGGTATTTGGCTTCTGTTTTTCCTAAGTTGCGAGATGAGATTGTCTCTAACTGGGATGCACGAGAAGACACTACCTCATGGTATGCGCATAGAATCCGTGACACATGGATTTCACAAGCTTCAGATGGTCTAGGTACAAGAATGTTGCTAATAAAAACACTTGTAGCTATGTGCCCTCTAATTGGTCTGTTGGGAACAGTTACCGGCATGATCGGTGTGTTCGAGACCATGGCAACTCAGGGTACAAGTAACCCTCGTCTAATGGCTGCAGGGATTTCTATGGCTACTATTCCAACTATGGCTGGAATGGTTGCTGCTTTATCTGGTGTTTTCTTTAGTTCTCGTTTGGAAGCTAAAGTTAAAATAGCTAGAGAAAAGTTAGTAGATGCCTTGCCCCATCATTAAAGAGAGGATCTTATGGGTCGTAAAGTTCGAGTAGAAGAAGATGCTGAAATTGATATGACACCTATGCTAGACATAGTGTTCATAATGTTGATCTTCTTCATTGTTACCACTGTTTTTGTAAAAGAAGCAGGTGTTAACGTTAATAAACCTAATGGTTCACTTGCTGTCATGCCCAAAAATGCAAATATTTTCATCGGAATAACAGAAGATGGAGATGTTTGGATTGATAAACGTAAGGTTGAAACAGATCTTGTGCGTTCTAATTTAGAACGTTTAATGGCTGAGCAACCCTCTGACGTTATCATTATCCAAGCTGACAAAGAAGCTGAACACGGAGTGGTTATTGAAGTTATGGATCAAATTAAAGCGGCCGGTATTGATCGCATCTCAATTGCAACTGAAGGTGGTTAGTATGGGTCGATTAATAGTTTCTATATTTATTGGTGGTGTAATCGCTTTTGCTCTTTTTGTTTTAATGGCAGAGTTGATTTCTAATTCTGGAAAGCCACCACCAGATCCTGGTAAAACAGTTGTAATTGATATTGTTATGAATACACCAGATGACGCGACGCAGCTCAGACAACGAGTTCCGCCGCCTCCGCCTCCTCCGCCTAAACAGCCTCCAAAAATTGAGCCTGTTGAACCGGATGTGGCTGAAGTGAATACAGATGGATTAGGTTTTAATATGCCTAGTGTAGATGTAGGTGGTGCGTCGGTTAATATTGGTAGCGTAGGTGCAATGCGTGATGGTGATGCTACACCTATCGTAAGAATTGAACCAAAATATCCGGTTCAAGCAGCACGAGATGGTAAAGAAGGTTGGGTTAAACTATCTTTTACTATCAACGAAGTGGGTGGTGTAGAGGACGTCAAAGTTATTGATGCGGATCCAAAGCGCGTGTTTGACCGTGAAGCAAGACGTGCGCTAGGTAAATGGAAATACAAGCCCAAAATCGAAGACGGTAAACCGATGAAACAATTCGGCCTAACAGTGCAACTAGACTTTAAGTTGGATCAATCATAATGAATAAACATCTAAAACATTTATGTGTGGTTTCAGTGATGTCTGTTGCCACTATTATTCCGACTAGCGTTTATGCTCAGGTTTCAGCTCCCATTGCTTGCCCAGATTATAAGCGCGGAACGACTAATATTCCTGGTCAAAAGGTTGGTAAGAAAGTGGGTAAAGCCCTAGAAGCTTACAATACTGATCTGATTGATGAAGCATTGGAAATTCTTTATGAAATTGATGCTTCTGATACATTTGACCGTGCGTTTACCGATAGATTTATCGGTAATCTGTTAGCGACTCAGACGGGTAAAGCACAAAAAGCTATTGAGTACTTACAAAAAGCTGTTGCGCCTAATAAGCTTAACGATGCAGAACAAGTTGGTACTTTAAAGTTGATTGCTGATTTGAGTCTTCAGGAAGAGCAATACGATAGTGCAATTAAGTACTACCAAGAGTGGATGAAGGTCACTTGTAAAGAAGATTTTGACGTCTACTTTAGAATGGCCAATGCTTATTATCAGACAGGTAAATTTGCTGAAATTATTGCGCCAATCAATAAGGCAATTGCCTTAGCTGAAAAGCCTAATAAAACAGCTTATGCACTTAAAATGACTTCTTATTACAATCGTAAAATGTATAAAGAAACAATTGAAGTGCAAGAAGAAACTGTTCGGATATTTCCTGATGACAAAGCTCAGTGGACGCAACTTGGTTTCTTTTACATGCTTGTAGAAGATCACAAGAAGGCATTGTCTACATTTGAGATGGCTTATAATCAAGGTTACCTAACTAAGGCAGCTGAGATTAAGGCGCTGAGTCAGTTGTATTCTATGAATGATATACCCGTTAAAGCGGCGCAAATATTAGAGAAGCATGTTAAGTCTGGTTTAGTTGCCAAAGACGAAAGAATGCTGTCTTCTATTGCATCTTCATATCAACAGGCTAAAGAGTTTAAGGAAGCGGCTGACTATTATGGACAATCAGCTTTGATGGGTTCTGATCCTGATTTGTATCAGAAGCAGGGCATGGTGTATTACGCTATAGAAAAATATAGCGACGCTATTGCTGCACTTCAGAAAGCTTTGGATGGAGGCTCAGATAAAACTGGCGCCATTCATTTAGCTATGATGCAAGCCCATTTTGATAAAGGTGATTTTAGATCTGCTTACAAACATGTATTGGAAGCAAAGAAGGATAGATCTACAGCTCGTAATGCTCGAAGTTGGGAACCTTATATCAAGGAAAAGGCTAAAAACCGCAATATTAAACTTTAATTCAAAAAGCTCCTAAGGGAGCTTTTTTTACATTCCACATTTGATTAACTTGCTAAATATAGTATTTTAGCGCGCCTAATAAGTGTCCAATCTTAAGCTAATATCAGAATAATTAATGCAATACTTCATTTCAGTTTTTGTCAGTGCTTTTTTAGTATTTCTAATACAACCTATTATATCAAAAACAATACTCCCTTGGTTTGGTGGTGGTGCCAGTGTATGGACCACTTGTATGTTGTTTTTTCAGTTCTTTTTATTGATAGGGTATTTATATGCCTTCACACTGACTAAAATCCTAGCTGTACGGTCTCAGATTGTTGCGCATTTGGCACTATTGATTCTGAGCTTGTTTTTATTGCCACTTAGTCTTGCTGACATTCAAACTATACAAGTAACAGGTACGCCAACCTGGGCAGTATTAAAAGTACTGTTTTTAGGGCTTGGTTTTCCTTATTTGATATTGTCAGCGAATACACCACTTTTGCAGCAATGGTTCACCAGCGAAACTAATGGCGCGCAACCCTATAGGTTATATGCCATTTCGAATGTAGGTTCATTTCTAGCGCTAATTAGTTACCCAGTCTTAATCGAACCTTTTATGTCACTCGATTGGCAAATTAAATTATGGTCCATTATTTATGGGGTATTTGTGCTTTTGGTTGGCTGGATATTTTTTATTGTTGTGAAGCAGAATAATAAAAATAGACCGGTCATTGCTCAGCAGCTTATCAATTCTAAAGTTGGCTTCTTCAGGCTTCTCTTATGGTTTGCACTCTCTGCTTTAGGCGTGATTTTGTTAGTCTCAACGACCAACGCATTGACACAAAATATACCTCCCGTTCCTTTTTTATGGCTGGCGCCTTTAGCGATTTATTTACTTACCTATGTAGTGGCATTCAGTAATCTAGGTATGTATGTGAGGAAAATTTGGTTACCTTTCTTTATGTTGTTGTCATTTGTGGCCTTGTTTATTTATTTTATAGGTGGTCAATTTGACATCATTACTCAGTTAATGATTTATCTTTCGATTTTATTGTGCGGTTGTATGATTTGCCACGGCGAATTAAATTCACTCAAACCGCAACAAGGCAACACTAGTTTGTTTTATTTGATTTTGTCTGCCGGTGGAGTTTGCGGTAGTTTGATAGTGTCTTTTGTCGCTAAAAATGTGTTCAATGAATTTTTAGAATTTCCCTTGGCAGTATTCAGTGTCTTAGTGCTTGCTGCGGCTTCATTGTGGTGGAATAAACAACAAGGGATAGTTGTTACTACTTCCAATAAAACTGCTGTTGCGGCTAATCGTCAACTCTCCATATTGGCTGCGGGGAGTCTCATAGTGGCAGTGGTTTGGTTATCGGCTTTTACTCAACTCAACAATCAATACCAGCAATACGATATTGCAAATGGTCGAAATTTTTACGGCATACTTTCTGTGAAAGATATAACTGAAGGTAAAGTCAACGAAAGAAGGTTAATAGACGGTACTACATCCCACGGAAGCCAAGCATTACCTCTTTCTAAATCAGCTATTCCTTTGAGTTATTATCGCCCGGGTACTGGTGTGCAGATGGTCATTGAGGCGCTGTCGGACAAGGATAAATTAAATGTGGGGATCATAGGTTTAGGGGTAGGGGCGTTAGCAGCTTACGGTCAATCTGGTGACCATTATACTTTTTACGAATTAAATCCATTAGTGTCAGATTTTGCATATAACTATTTTAATTATTTAGACAGTACAGAGGCTGAAGTAGATGTGAAATTAGGCGACGCTCGGGTTACATTGCAAAAAGAGTTAGATTTAGGTGAAAAAAATACTTTTGATTTACTCGTCATCGATGCTTTTTCAGGGGATTTGATCCCCACTCATTTGATGACTTATGAAGCATTTTTATTGTATCAACAGCATATCAAAAACCAAGGTGTTATCGCGATTCACATTTCCAATAGACATTTGTCATTGTTACCAGTTATTTTACATCATAGTTATACTTTAGATATGCAGGTTATGTTTTTTGAAACGCCAGGTGGTGGTAATGAACACGACACACAGTGGGTAGTGTTGACAAATAATAACAAATTAACCCAGTCACCAAAGTTAATTGCAAGGCAAACTGCATTAGTGAAAGAACGTTATCAAAAGGTTTTATGGACAGATGATTATTCAAGTCTTCTGGCTATATTAAAGGTCTTAAACTAAAAAGTGGCTAGTTAAGCTGAATTTTGGATAGGCCATAGAGTCTAACATTCAGCGTTAAAGTGCCTCAGCCAATCAACTCTAGCTTACATATTGTTTTGCTGTAAATATAATAATCTTGCAGCAAATTGTATCCAGAATTTAGGCTTTTTCTAAGAGTATTTTTGCAAAGTTATATTTTAAGGCTTGTTCGATTTGTTTTTTACCACTCAAGCTAAAGTTTTTACAAAGCTCCTTATCCGTTTTATTTTGTATCAGTGCCGCCACCAATAGCTTTTGATCAGGTGTGGCTAATTTTGAGAGAGAAGCCGGATTAACTATCAGATACTCTTTTAAAAGGCGTTTGCAGCTTGAATAGGCGCGTTTCCCGAAAGCAAATTGTCTCAATAAGAGCACATTGAGACATGATCCCCCAGTGGAGGTTGGTTTAAATCGTAGAATTTGCACAAGCATGTCTTCAGACACATTCTGAAAGTTTTTGTCTAACTGATAAAGCAACTCTTGGTAAAATTCAATGTGAATAGCCGTAAGCATTTCCAATCTGTCATTTGTCAAAGGTTTAATACAAATGCCACTATGCTCACCACTTGATATTTCAGGCTTTGCGCTTAGTTTAGCCAGCAAAAATTCACTTTTGTTCCAAAACTTTAATATGTTTGTATTGCAACCAAATGAGGCGGTTAAAAAACTAATTTGATGCTGCTTCGCCTGTTGCTCCACGAAATTAATTAATTGTTTCCCAAGTCCTTTGCATTGATGTTCAGGGATTATTGCTATTCTGCTAATACGCCACTGACTAGCCAATAGGTAAGAGGGGATGTTGTAAGTTGAGGTAATGTTTTGCGCTACTAAATGCCCTTTTACGCGCCTGCTACAATCAGCAATATTTTCGGCTAGTTCGGTAAAGTCCTTGCCTCCTTCTTCGATTATTTGCGCTACTCCTAGTAAAGTTGTGCCTCTGGTCATAACAAAACATTTTATTTCAGGGGCGTCTAATAATCGTTGCAAATCGTCTTGACTGGTTTGGTAGTGGGCGTCTATTAATAATCCAAAAATATCTGCTAATAGCGTTTTGTTGCTAAGTAATTCGCTTTTGGAAATGTACCGACAACTAATTGTTTCGCTCACGGGCTCAATATCTTTGTGACTTTGTGGCTCAGTATGGAATAAAGTGTTTAACCAAAATTGTTCTAAAGTATCCTGTTTATACCAGCGTATTGGTTGTGAAAGATGGATTCTTTTGAAATTAGGTTTTAGTAGAGATAGTTGTTTTATAAAGCGCATTTCAAACCCACGACCGCTGCCTTCATATCCATGAACGGTTGAACTAAACACAATACGAGGAAACGTTTTCGCAAGTTTACAAAGAATATGTACGGGTATTGCAGACGCTTCATCTACTAATAATAAGTCTGGGGGGCTTTCATCTTCTAATAATTTATCTATTGGTTTAAACGTTAGTGAACTTGACTGATAAGTCACACTATTAGAGGTTGTTAACGCATCAGGCAATAATCGTTGATTATGAACAAATACCTGTTCAACAGTGTTAATATGCGGTGCGGTTAAATAAATGGTTTTTTTTGATGTTTGCATTAATCGAGCTGCGGCAATGCCTAAGGCGGAAGACTTTCCGCGGCCTCGGTCTGCAGTTAAAACTAAAGGTCTATTTCTATGTCCTTGTGCAACTTGACAGATTTTTTTGACAGCCATTTCTTGTTCATCATATTTTTTTTTATCTAAACTATCTTCTACAAAAGAAATCTTAGCAGCAAATTGATTGGCAGATAAAATTGCAACGGCACTGTCTCCTCTAAAGGCGTCAACTAAGTGTTGAATGAAAAAACTCTGGGTATCTTTTTGTTGGTAACCATAGGAAATGCGATTGAGTTGTTCGGGATCCGCATAATATGGCCATTGCGATAATTCAGGACATAACAAAACCATTAATCCATTTGCTGTGATAGTGCCACTTAAGGCCATGGCCGCATTGGCCCTAAACCCACTAAAGCAGTTTAGTATCACCCAGTCATATTCATGACCTAATTTTGAGCGGTAGTTTTTAACACTAATATTGTCATATTCAACTTGGGAGTTTCCAACCCATAAAATCTTTTGTTGGTCTTTTTCACGTAATAAGGTGCTAGCAGTTTCTGTTGCCCACGCCTCCTGACCTGTTATGACCAATAACTGCCTATGACATAATTTTGAATGACGTTGTTTTAGCCATTGGTTTAGCTGCTCGGGTAAATTCACAAAAACTTCTTATTTTGGGCGTTTGCACAGTGTTTGCTAGTGTAAGCAAAGTTTTTCAAGAATACGAATGTGGTTTAGGGATATTGCACTTGGTTATCATTAAATACAGTCAAACCTAAAATGGCAAAATAAATACTATTTTAAACTTACAAATTCCTATTCATCTATTGCGGAGGTTTATATGCCTGTTACACTGCTTGCGATTAATGCAAGCTAACTAAAACACTTGTATTGAACAACCAAGGGGAGCCATGTGGCTGAGACTTGAGTTCGCACTCATAAACCCTTATACCTGATCCGGATAATGCCGGCGTAGGAATGGTAAGACAAACTTATTCCCATTTACCTGCCGTAAACCCGGATCTTTTCAAACTTTTCTGAAGAGATCCTTTTAAATGAAATGTAGTAAAAAAACCTTAGCTAGTGTCATTAGCTTAATATTGGTTAATACCCTTGCCACCGCGCAACAATCAGATACTCAAGCAGCAGAAAGCGATATAGAGACCATTACGGTTCAAGGCGCAATGACTGCCACTCCATTATCACAAATGGCGACGAGTATTTCGGTAATAAATGAATCTGAAATTGCAGAGCGTCAAGCGCAACATCTCGAAGATATTTTTAATAGAGCTGCTAATGTCAATTTTGCAAGTGGTGCGAGTCGAGGTCGGTTTGTGCAAATAAGAGGAATTGGCGAACGTAGCCAGTTTACCGATCCGGTCAATCCATCTGTTGGCTATTTGGTTGATGGCATTAATTATTCTGGATTACTAGCAGGTGCCAGCACTTTTGATATTGCACAAATAGAAATTTTTAAAGGACCAAATAGTGCGCGTTTTGGTGCAGATGGTCTTGCGGGAATGATTAATGTTATTAGCAAAGAAGCGACTGATGATTTTAATTTAAATACACAATTTGGTTTTGCGAATTACGGTAGTTGGAATGTAGGGGCCGCTATGGGTGGAGCCTTAAGTGATTCAGTTAATTATCGTTTGTCGCTACATCAAAATAACAGTGATGGTTTTATTAAAAACACCTGGTTAGGTCGCGATGATACCAATAATATTGATGAATTTACCTCTAGGGGTAAACTTAATTGGCAAGTAAGTGATGATTTATCCATTAAAACAGTTGTTCATCTTATTGATGTTGATAACGGTTACGATACATTTTCACTTAACTTAGACAGAACAACCTTGTCCGATGAACCAGGCCTAGATACACAAGAGAGTGAAGCCTTAGGTATCACTTTTGATTACGCAGGACTCGACTTCGCTGATTTACAATTTCAAACTAGTTTCTTACAAGCAGATCTGGGGTACGGGTATGACGAAGATTGGAGTTATGTAGGAATAGCGCCTGGCTGGGAGTACTCTTCTACTGATTACTATTTTAGAGACCGCCAAGACAGCTCTCTTCAGATGAAGTTAAGCAGTAAAAGTCGTACCAAAAATTCATGGGTAATTGGTGCGTATTATTCTAATGAAACCGAAGAGTTAAATAGGCTGTTTTTTGATTTTGACCTTTGGCAAGACGCCACTTTCGATAGTAAGGTTGACCGAATTGATAGTGCAGTGTTCGGACAATATAAATACTTATTATCAGATACTCAATGGGTGACAACAAGTTTACGCCTAGCATCACAAACGCTGGATTACCAAGACTCCAACTTAATCAATGAATCAATTGAACATTCAGATTGGGGGGCAGAAATAAGCTATCACCAACAAGTAGGTCAAAGCAGTATGCTTTATGGGAGTGTATTACGTAGCTTCAAAATGGGCGGGGTAAATGGTCAATCACTAAGTAAAGTGGATGATGAAGATGTCGCTGAGTTTAAGCAAGATATACTCAACAATGCTATTTTCGAAGCTGAATCTCTCATAGGGGTAGAGTTTGGCATTAAAGGTTCAAATCAAGATGGAAGTCTGCAGTTGGATTTCAGCACTTTTTATCAAAAACGTGATGATGTGCAATATAAAAACTCGATTGTAAATGAACAGTCCTTTGTTGATTTCTATGATAACGCCGCAGACGGTAAAAATTATGGAATCGAAGTGAGTATCAATTACATGTTTTCAAACACCCTTGATGCCTTTGCGAACTTGGGATATCTAAAAACCGAAATTAGTAAAATCACCCGACAGGATGGCACAACTATAGATGGTAGAGATCAAGCCCATGCGCCTACTTACCACATAAATGCAGGACTAAATTGGCAAATATCTGAGAGCGTTAACTGGTTAATTGAGTTTGATGCAAAGGATGAATTCTTTTACTCATTTAGTCATGACAACAAATCTGAACAAGTTGTCCTTGCTCACACCAGTTTAGATTTCCATTTAGCCAACTGGCAAATTAGTTTGTACGCACGAAACTTATTCGATGAGCAATATGCGAATCGCGGATTTTATTTTGGTAATGATCCTAGAGATGAATACGCAGCACATGTTTATGAACAGTTTGCTGAACCACGTCGTTTAGGGGTAAACCTTAGGTATCAATATTAATCATATTTTAAGAGCCGAACTAATAATAGTTTGGCTTTTTTATAAGGAGTTTTTATGAAATTAGTTGCAGAATTATCCATGTACCCACTTAATGAACAATACATTCCGCCCATTCAGGAGTTTATTGACCGTTTGAATAGTTACAAAAATATCAAGGTGACTACCTCTGCAACCAGCACAATTGTAAGTGGTGAATACCTGCCCACTATGCAATTATTGGCTGAAGAAATGCAGCGCAGTCATGAAAAAGTAGGGCAGGCTATTTTTGTTTGTAAATTCTTAAATGGCGATAAGATGAGTACCGACATTTAATGGAAAGTTTACTCACACAACTTGCTGCAACTTCATTTTTGGAAGGGATTGCGGTTGTTTTAGCACTCGCTTATGTTTGGTTAGCTGCTCGTCAAAACATATGGTGTTGGCCTTGTGCTTTGGTCAGCACCGGCATCTACATTTGGTTGTTTTGGCATGTATCTTTGCCTTTTCATACCGCCCTTAACTTTTACTATTTGATTATGGCTGTTTATGGCGTGTTAAAGTGGCGTGATAAGCAAGCTGATACTATTGCAGTGCAGAGTTGGCCACTCTATCAACATATCATTTGTATTGTTGGATTGACCATTAGCGCATTCCTATTAAGCCACTTTGCAAATACAGTATTAGACGCAAGATATATTTATCTCGATGCGTTTATAACGGTTTTTAGTGTTTTCACTACTATGCTCGTAGCCCATAAAGTCCGCGAAAATTGGTTGTATTGGATTGTCATAAATTTATTTGCTGCTTACCTTTATTTTGCCAAAGACTTAGCATTAACTGGGATCTTGTTTATTTGTTATACCGGCTTTGCGGTATATGGTTTTAATAATTGGAGGATAAAACCCGTTAATATGCAAAGCCAAAAAGAGGCGATATGAATGACTTAAAAGTTATGTTGGAAGCTGAGCTAACTGGCTTGAATTTTATCCAGTCTGACTTTGATCTCACTGCAATTAATGGGGGCACAATAAACAGTAGTTATCGCCTGCAAACATCTAACCAAAGCTACTTTGTTAAAACGTTTGAGTCAGATAAAATTGCACTTTTGGATAGAAGAAAGTTATTCCGTATTCAATCTGTACTTGCAACTGAGGGACTTGCGGTAAAGCCCGTTTATCTTTCAAAGTCATTGAGTTTTCAAATTGATCAATGGCTTGACTCCCCAACCTTAGATCAAATTGGCGAATCAAGCCTCACCATCACTAAGTGCTTAGCCTCTGCTTTAACAAAATTGCACAACACCAAGATAGATGCGCCAGAACTAGATTTGCCAAGCCAATGGCAACATTATTTAAGTCTAATTGATGTACCTGTTTCAGACTCGATGCAGCAGACATTCGATAAATATGCATCCATATGGTATCGGGCTTGCGACACCAAAAAGGTGTTTTGTCATAATGATTTGGCGTTGTCTCACGTTACCCATAACCAAAATAATAAAATATTTGATTGGGAATACTGCGCCATATCTTGCCCTTATTTTGATTTAGCATCTTGCGTTGCGGTGAATGGTTTTAGCTCATCTGAAGAAGCGAGTTTATGTGCATTCTATGCCCAATATAGTGAACAACGATTATCAGAGGTGGTTAAGAAGGTCGCGATGATGAAACCCCTTGTTGAACTAACCTATAAGCTTTGGTACGAGGCTGCTCGACAGTCAAGTTGACGCTTTAGTTAAGTGAAAATAGGGTTTTAGTTCATAAAACGTGCAGTTGCACATAAGATATCAATACTGAAAGCAAAATCACTTTACCTTTTGTTTTCCGTCAGTATAATTCAGCCCGTCAGCAGGAGTGTAGTTCCAATTGGTAGAACAGCGGTCTCCAAAACCGATGGTTGGGGGTTCGAATCCCTCCACTCCTGCCAACTTTTCTTAAACGTCAGTTATCCCAATTAAATTCATGTTAATCTGTTGCAATGGAAAATACCTCTCATCTAGTGTTAAGTGATTATCAGCGCGCCGTTTTAAATGAAATGGGGATTGTTTCATGGCAGTTAGTCAATCAAAAACAAAATCAACCCAAAGTCGAAAATCAAACTAGTGATCCTGTTGTCACCTCATCTGATGTGGTTTCAAGAGTTGATGCGTTAGAAAAATTAAAACAACTTAAAGTACAGACTCAAAAAAATGAAACGACTGACGCGGTACTAGTGACATGTTCTCAAAGCGATGCCCAACTTCAAATTTTTACTGATGTATTAATAGCGTTAGGGCTGGAAGCTAAGGAACTCAAATATGTTTCGACTGAGCAACTCAGTCACTATTCAGACTATCCCCTTAGTTGGGTTATTGGCGATAACCTAGGCTTCCAGAATAAACAACTGATTACTCCACCTTTATCTGAGTTGTATCAGTCTGCTACTAAGAAACAACTTTGGCTGCAATTACAAAGCGCCAAATATTTAATTGAATGTTAAGTTAATATTGAGTGCACTATCTTTGACTAAGCCTTGTTTTTCACCACTAATTGCTCAAAATAGCGATCCTTATTTTGAGCTTCATAAACAAGGACAATTCTCACCTTGGTCCCGAAAAATATTCGACGATTGTTTAACTAAGCCATATTTTGCCTATTCACTTGACTTAGATAATCAGCCTTTAGGTTATTACATTGGTATGAGAGTCTTAGATGAAGTGACGTTGATGGACATAGTTGTAGGCGCGGCTCATCGAGGTAAGGGGGTAGGGAAGTCCTTATTGCAACATCTTATGGATCATTGCAACCAACATAATATTCAACAAATTTGGCTTGAAGTACGTGAGTCTAATGCCGCGGCAATCAAGCTTTATGATAATGCTGGCTTTATTGTAGTGGAGCAGAGAGTAAATTATTACCCAAGTGAAAAAGGTAAGGAAGATGCTTTGATAATGTGTTGTTACTTAGGGTAAAGCTAATTAATAGAGTATGTGGAAGGGGGACTATCGCCCCCAACTAAGATTTAACGACGTGCAGCCGTTACATTTAGGTTTTCTGTAGAGTCTTGGCGATCAACTGCTAATTTTACAAACTTAGATGAGTTGTAATTACAGCCCACACACATTGCGATAAATTGGTTCATACTCGGGGCTCCGATATTTTTTTCCCAATTCTCGTAAGTCTTGCGTGTTTTCACATTAGCCAGTTTTGCCATTTTAACCGTAGTTAACCCAGCATCAAGACGCATTTTTCTTAGATCTGCACCATTAATATACATTTTTTGGTTCCTCTTATGATTATTGATACAACAGCAGAGTTGTGGATCATTATTATTATTAATCTCTGCTTTCATTCTCAATGTTAAGAGTACAAATAAAAATGTGGATTTGACTCCACGAGGTGAATTAATTGCACTTTATTGGGTAAGATTATGATTCGTAAAGCTATTAAATATTATTTATTATAAAAATAGTTTCGCCTCAGATGAGACGAAAGAATCTTTGGATAATATTTAGTCATTATAAGTTTTGTAAACTTTGTTTTAACAAGGTCAACCGAGTTAATTTAGGCGTGACTTATAGGTGGCTTGGTTTTAGCACCTATGGCAGCAATAATCGCAGTGTTGTTAACCGGTGGCTTGGTTTTGGCGCCAATGGCAGCAATAATCGCTGTGTTGTTAACCGGTGGCTTGGTTTTAGCACCTATGGCAGCAATAATCGCAGTGTTGTTAACCGGTGGCTTGGTTTTGGCGCCAATGGCAGCAATAATCGCTGTGTTGTTAACCGGTGGTTTGGTTTTAGCACCTATGGCAGCAATAATCGCAGTGTTGTTAACTGGCGGCTTGGTTTTAGCACCTATGGCAGCAATAATCGCAGTGTTGTTAACTGGTGGCTTGGTTTTAGCACCTATGGCAGCAATGATGGCAGTGTTGTTAACTGGTGGCTTGGTTTTAGCACCTATTGCAGCAATAATCGCAGTGTTGTTTACCGGCGGTTTGGTTTTGGCGCCAATGGCCGCAATGATGGCAGTGTTGTTAACTGGCGGCTTTGTTTTAGCACCAATGGCAGCAATAATCGCAGTGTTGTTAACCGGTGGCTTGGTTTTAGCACCTATTGCAGCAATAATCGCAGTGTTGTTAACTGGCGGTTTGGTTTTAGCACCTATGGCAGCAATAATCGCAGTGTTGTTAACTGGCGGCTT
>NZ_CAXBNC010000036.1:0-27497 GCF_963977085.1 uncultured Paraglaciecola sp.
AGCTGAAGAACCTGTTGAGATTGAACCAGCAGATGTAGCTGAAGAACCTGTTGAGCCAGAGCCAGTAGATATCGCTGAAGAATCTGTTGAGCCTGAACCAGCAGATGTAGGTGAAGAACCAGTTGAAGCAGAGCCAATAGATATCGCTGAAGAACTTGTTGAGCCAGAGCCAGCAGATGTCGCTGAAGAACCTGTTGAGCCAAAGCCAGTAGATATCGCTGAAGAACTTGTTGAGCCAGAGCCAGCAGATGTAGCTGAAGAATCTGTTGAAGCAGAGCCAATAGATATCGCTGAAGAACTTGTTGAATCAGAGCCAGTGGACGTAGCTGAAGAACCTGTTGAGCCTGAACCAACAGATTTAGCCGAAGAATCTGTTGAGCCAGAGCCAGCAGATGTCGCTGAAGAATCTGTTGAGCCAGAGCCAGCAGATGTCGCTGAAGAATCTGTTGAGCCAGAGCCAGTGGACGTAGCTGAAGAGCCTGTTGAAGCAGAGCCAGCAGATACAGCTGAAGAGTCTCCTGAAACAGAGTATGAAGAAGAAGTTGCAGCGACCCTTGAAGATGAACAAGTAAAGTCTGAAGAGGTGCCTGAGGAGTCTACTGACACTGAATTAGCAGGTGAAGACGAATCTGAGCAAACAGATGAAGTTGATGAATTACTAGATAAAGAGTTTGATACGCCGAGCAGCAGTGAGGCTACACTAGACGAAGATCAACTTGAAAAAGCATTAGAAGATTTTGAGAAAGAAGAGCTAGATGAAGTCTTAGAAGATCTCACGTCAAATGAATCTGCCTCTATTAGCTCACTAGATGATTTAGAGTTTTCGGCAGACGATTTTGTATCTAAAGAACAGACAAAAGCTGCAGTTTCTAAGCAAGCCACACCTTTAGATGATTTCGATACTATTGAAGATTTTGATGACAGTGAGCTCGATAGCGCATTTGATGAAACCTTCGACGGTGCTCCTTTTGATTCATCACAAGATAGTGGTCATGAATTAGACGACTTACCTGGCTTGGGTGATTGGTTAGACGATGATGTCAAACCCGGTGAACAGCAGCCAGCGGTAAGTGAAGATAAAGATATTTTAGACGAGCTTGAAGGATCAAACTTTGATGAAATGCTCGAATCTTTGGATTTGGACGACGAATTATCAACAATTGAAGATGATGATACTGGGTTTGATATCGCTGCGTTATTGGACGAGTCGCCACAAAGCGAAGAGAACAATGATAGTGAACGGGATTCAGAAGATTTTCTCGATGTTGAAGCATTATTAAATGAAAGTGTTGGTGCTGAATCAGACGATGAAATTGAAAAGGCATTAGATTTAGATGTCCCGTTAGAGCCCTTTGTCAATGAGTTCGATAACTTAGAGATGATCGATGTTGACGCAGACGATGGGTTGGGCGCTAAGTTAGACTTAGCTCATGCTTATATAGAGATTGGTGAAGAAGAGTCAGCAAAAGAGTTACTCGATGAAGTTTTACAAAAAGGCAGCGTCGAACAGGTTGCAGCAGCGAAGAAAGTGCTAGATAAATTAGATTAGTCAATTGTATTGTGCACTTGTGCTTTTTATTAAATATCAGCTATTAACAATCTCGTGAATGATTTTGATTAAATCACCTGTCTATGTGGTTTACGGATCATATTTAAAATGAATGATAATTTTCTGTGCACGCTTTTGGTTTTTATGTTTTAGTTTAGCCTTCAGCTATGCCAAATACATAAAGTGTGGCGCGTACCTAAGCAGTCAGTTAAATTCAAATATAGGCATGCATGTTAAAATTTATAATCGCGTTAACTCTATTATCGGCCGCCTTTTTTGTTCAATCAAAACAACTATCAATCAATGTGTTGACACAGCAAAACATGCAGGTTGGTAATGTGGTTGTTTACCTAACTCCAAAAAATCCTCAAGTTAGCCCCGTCGCTAACAAAATCGAAATAATGGATCAGGTGAACACACAATTTTTGCCGCATATTCTGGCGATCCAAAAAGACACACAAGTGCGTTTTCCCAATTCTGATTCTATTAAACATCACGTTTACTCTTTTTCAAAGGCAAAGACCTTTGAGCTGCAATTATACAAAGAGCTACAGGCCGACCCTTTGCTTTTTTCAAATATTGGTGCGGTGGAATTAGGCTGTAATATCCACGATTGGATGTTGGGGTATATTTTTGTTGTGGATACCCCCTATTTTGGTCAAACGGATAGCCATGGGAAGGTGACTCTTGAGGTGCCTGAGGGGGAGTATCAACTCGATGTTTGGCATCCAAGAATTCAAGATAAACTTAGCGCCTTGTCTAGGCAAGTGATCTCGCCAACAGAGTCCGACATTCAGGTTATTTTAGCATCGCCACTTTTACCTGACGTCAATCAATATGAAGAAATATCTGGCGAATTTTCTGATTATGAATAAAGCATTAAAATGTCAATTGGCACTTCATTTTAAGACTCTTAGATTGCTGTTTTTGTGTCTGCTTGTAATGAGTGGTAAAGGTTTTGCCGCAGAAGTTAAGGGGCTAGTGCAACTGAATTATGTCAAAGCGAGTGAAGAGTCCTCGTGGTTTGATGAAGGTACGGGGATCCTTGCTTACTCTGAAGACAGCGCTAACGTGCAACAAGCTTTGCTAACTTTGTCAGATAACTTTGCAAATGGTGTGAGTTATGAGGTGGTAGCGAATTATTACCAGCTAGGCGAGCAAAATTTGGGAATATCTCAGGCACAACTTAGTTACAAACCACTCAGCAATTCAAAACTTAGATGGCGTGCAAGAGTGGGGTTTTTTTATCCCAAATTATCTTTAGAGAATGTGGATACAGGTTGGTTATCACCTTTCACATATACCCAATCAGCCGTGAATAGTTGGGTGGGAGAAGAGTTACGTACCGCTGGGTTAGAAGTCACTTTATATAGCCCTGGTCGCACTCGAAATAGTCCAATCTCTTGGGAGTTTCATGGCTCACTGTTTAAAGCAAATGATCCTTTAGGCACAGTCATAAGTTGGCGTGGTTTTGCCATGCACGATAGGCAAAGTTTAAACAATGATCGTGTCCCTTTTGCTGCTTATCCCAGTGTTATTCAGGAAGATCGTATTTTTCATCCTAATTATGTTGAGCCTTATCATGAGTTAGATGGGAATATCGGTTTTTACCTAGGTACTCACATTGAGTATTATAAACAATCCACTTTGCGTTATTACTTCTACGATAATCAAGCCGATCCATTAGAGGTGAGTCACGAAAGATTGTATGCATGGCGCACAAAATTCCATTCATTGGCTTTGCAGCATAAATTTAATGGCAATACCCGTGTCTTAGGTCAATGGTTGTCGGGCAGCTCAGTAATGGGTGATCGCTTTGTTTATATTGATTTCGATGCTTGGTATGTGATGTTGAGTCACAAATATAAGACCCATAGGATCAGTCTACGTTTTGATAAGTTTAAAGTGCGCGAAGATGATATTTTTCCGTGGGATCCGAATAATAGTGATGGCCATGGTGTGACTCTAGCGTGGCGTAATGATCTTGATAAAAACTGGCAAATTGGTGTGGAACAGCACATAAATCAAAATAGTGCCGATATTAGGGCGACCTTAGGTGAAAATATTCAAGTCGACCAACATCAAAGTCTAGCTGTGCTGCAATATCGTTGGTAATAGTGGACTCAAATACTTCCTTGTTTTTCTATCACTAATACTCTTGCTTCGCCAATAGGGTCGGCATAGTGCTCGGTACCGACCGACGCAAAAAATATATCACCTGATTCAAGTAATTTAGACAACTGTTTGCCGTCTTGTACATAGTGCATAGTCACCTGGCCATCCAATACCACAAAGACTTCCTCTCCATCATTGATATGCCAATGGTAGGCTTTATCGCTCCAATGCAGACGAGTTGTTATGCCTTGCATACAAGCAATGTTCAAAGCGCCCCATGCTTTGTGTGCAGTAAAGTTTTTGGCTCGAATAATGTGCATTAGCTAACAACCCTCTTGGTAGAAGGTGGGTGTTGTTTTAATAACTTTTCAGGGCGAATAGGCCTTTTCTCTAAATTACCTTGGCAATTTGGGCATTGCAGCTTATGAGTATTAGTGGCGCAATTTGCGCAATAAGTGCACTCAAAAGTGCAGATATAGGCAGCTGAATCAGTTGCTAAGTCGCAGTGACAGGTTTCACAGTTGGGTCTAAGTTGTAGCATCTTGGTTTTCCTGAGTGAGGCCATGGAACCCAATGTTGCTCCATTGAAATTGCATTTGTTTAGCGGTAGATAACGCAAGTTGTAGGCTGCAAAATTTGCTGAGTAAATACAGACTCATGTCGATGCCTGCTGTGATTCCAGCAGAGGTGATAACGTTTTGGTTGTCTACCCAACTCACATTTTCAATGATGGGAATGGTAGGAAATTTCTGTTTGAAATCTTGTATATCACTCCAATGTGTTGTGGCTTGATGGTTATTCAAAATGCCAGCCTGAGCCAATATAAATGCGCCAGTACATACAGAAGCTATAATCGCTACTTTTTGCCTTTGTTGTTGCAACCAATGAATTATGTGGGCTTTTTGCATCTCTTCGGTGTGTATACCCCCAACTACTACCAATAACTCTAGTGCTGGGTGATTATAAATAGAATATTTGGGTGTTATACAAAATCCACCTCTAGCCAAAATTGGCAAAGCACTTTCTCCGATCAAAAAAACATTAAATTGTTGAGTAGTATTGTGTAATCGATTGGCAGTAGAAAACACTTCAAATGGGCCAGCAAAATCTAAGACTTCAGCATTCTTGTATAGGTAAATACCTATATTGAATGCTTGGTTTTTTTCTATCATTAGTTTGATCCCATTGCTGATTCAACTGGTTTGTCGATTGGGGAAAATACTAATTGAGAAATACTTTGACTGAAATGACATAAAAGTATATTTTTCTGCCATGCTTGTAACTCGCCGTATTCTCTTTGTCATATTTGACCAGTTTGAATTACTGGATCTCTCCGGGCCGTCTTCGGTTTTTAATGCTGCACAAACAATAATAAAACATCCTGTTTATTCTATTCATACTTTATCTGTTACTGGTGGGTTGGTGCGTTCTCGCACAGGAATTGAGGTCAATAGCCAAACTCTCGAAGGGGTAAGTGTTTGTTCAACTGACACTATTTTGTTTGTAGGTGGCGATGGGAATGCAATCAGTCAAATTTCTATGGATCCTAATTTACGAGCCTGGTTAGCGATTAACACGCCAAAGGCCGAAAGACTTGGCTCGATATGTTCAGGTGCGCTGGTGCTAGCAGCAAACGGCTTATTGGAAGGTAAAAAAGCCACAACTCATTGGGCTGATCTTGCTCAGCTCGTTCGAGACTACCCTAACGTTAATGTACAACAAGATGCCCTGTATAGTGAAGACAGTAATATATGGACTTCTGCGGGCGTCACTACAGGTATCGATATGGCGCTGGCGATGTTGGCCAAAGATCATAGCAGCAAAGTGATGCAAGAAATTGCAAGTTGGTTAGTGGTGTACGCTCATCGTCCCGGTCATCAATCCCAGTTTAGTGAATTATTGTCGGCACAATATCAGCATGTGTTTACTGATATTGTTGTTTGGTTAGATAGCAATCTACATAAGCCATTAAAAGTTAGAGATATGGCTGAAAAGTCTGCCATGACAGAACGCACTTTTTATCGAAAATTTACTGATGAAGTGGGATGTACCCCTTCTAAATTTTTAGAAAACAGGCGTTTATTTCGAGCAAAACAATTATTAGAAACGGGCGGTGTCGTTAAGTCAGTTAGCACTGATGTAGGCTATCAATCGGTATTGGGGTTTCGTAAAGCTTTTGAAGCTAAGTACGGATTATCACCGTCTTTGTATAAACGAATGCATGGTAAAAAGGAATAAAAAAGCGATTTATCAGGCTTGCGGCTGCAAGCCTGATAGACAAAGACAATATAAAAATTTTAGAAGAAGCTATACACAACAGTAATAGCTGTTTGTGTATCTAACTTGTCAATACCTTCTGCAACATCAGAGTTGTGATCCATGAGAAAAGATACTTTAAGTGATAAACCACCACTGATCTGGGCAGACACAGAGGTTTCTGATTTAGACTTGGTATTATCAGAGCCTACTTCAGTACTAATTAATTGTTTGAACGTTGCAGTATCAGAAATTTTCCAGTGGTAGTCCAATGCAGCCCTAACAATCATACCGTTTTGTTCAACACCTTCAGTGGTTTCGGAAAAAGCATAACCAGGACCAATACTGTAATTAAATTTACTTGTATCGTCTTCCCACACTTTTTGTGACCAACCAGCGGCAAGTGTTGCTTGGTAATTATAACTACTAAATCTGTCGTCTTCGTATGAAGCAAAACCAAACAAGCGATGATCTGGGTTTTCTAATTTGTAATTACCTTGTCCTGACAAAAAGTATTTTTGTGCAGTGGTTTCATCAATAGTGCTATCTCCCACTTCGTCCTTCTTGTAAAGGGCTTCAAGGGTGTAGTCGTTGCTCCACTCAGTGAGTTCTTGATGAGCCGATAACTTACCTTTAATAGAAGTGGTTTCAGTATTACCTGTTGTGGCGATATATCCAAATTCACCGTCCATTGTGAATGGCTTAACTTCGTCAGCTGCAAAAACGTTTCCAGCCGCACATAGCCCAAGTAAAATTAGAGATTTGTTCATTAATATATCCTTTAGTGTGTAAATTTAATTCAATTTGTTTTGATGGGGGATTTTGACAGAAGCTTAACCTAAGGAGAACCCTACTTTAGTCGAATCAGCATATTAAAAAAACTGATAAACCAGAGTCACTGCTGCCTCAGTGTCCAATTCTTCGATATCGGGACCAACACTAGTGTCATGATTAAGTATTAAGCTTAGCTTCATCGCTAACGCCCCTGTCAGCTTTGTTGAAAGGGACGTCTCTGATTTGGTTTTGTAAAATTCTTGGTCAGCTTCAGTGCTAATAAATTGCCGAAACGTAGCATGGCTGGAAAACTTTTGTTTATACTCCATGGCCGCTCTAACAATAAGTCCTTTGGCATCTTCTTCAACATTGTTTTCTTCAACTTCTGAAATGGCGTAACCTGGTCCTACACTATATTTAAATTCACTTTGTTTATCGTGCCAGAGTCTTGAGGTCCACCCCGCTGCTAAGGCGGCTTGGTAACGAAATCCACTAAATCTATTGTTTTCATATTCACAATAGAGAAAAAGCCTGTCGTCAGGCTCTGTCAGTTTGTGATCGAATTGCCCTGATAAGAATAATCTTTGTGCAGATGCTAAGTCTTTCATTTCGCCATTTATTTCTTGTTGGCTTTGTTTGTAAAGGGCACTGCCTATGATTTGATAACTCCAAGAGGTTAACTCTTGGCTGGTATTTATCTTAGCTGTGGTTGTTGAAGCATTAGTATTTCCACTGGCCACCAGAAAGCCAAACTCACCAATCATTGATAATTCATTATCATCTAAATCAGGTCTATCTGTTAAATAGAGGGAGTGCATGATGTTTTGCCCAGCAAAACAAAAGTCGGCCGCTAGCAAAACAAACAGGAGTAGGATCCACTTCATAGTGTAAAAAATACTATTAGTCTAAAAATAAAGGGGGAATTATATATAAATTCATGGCGCTTGTGCATAGGTAAAGGGCAAAAAGCGAGGAAAAGTATTGGTTTTTCAGGGTAAATTAACCAAGTGAAGGATTCATGACTCCCAAAACACCTCCCGCTTCCATTGATGCAAATTTAACGGCGTCTTTTAAATCTTCTTGATCTAGCTTTAAGTATTTTAAAACTAAAGGCGTGACTAATTGGCTAGCGGAGTATAAATCGTCATGGGTCATAGCAATACTCGCTCTCACAGCTGTGTAAATAATGGCTACATCTTTGTTTTGAAGCGCTTTATTTTCGTTATGTAGATCCATCACTGGAACATATAATTGGCTAGGTAAGCGCCACGACTCCATGAGTTTTGCGCTGCAATTTGCGTAATCAAAACCTAATACTTGACGTTGCAATTTCCAAGGTGAGGTTTTTTTGTCATATTTACAGCAGTCAATTGCCAAATTTGGCGCTTGCACTGCCACTAACAACTCCCCTAAATTATGTAATAAACCTAATAAAAAAAAACGCTCACTGCCTCTTATTTTTACCATTTTAGCCAGGTGTTTTGCGACCAAAGCCGCATAAATGCTCTGTAACCAAAAGCGCTTTAAATCAATCACATCGCTACTGAAGTGTTCAAAAGCAGAACTAGCCGTTTCGGCCATGACCAGGTTATATAAGGCCTCACCGCCAATAATGTTAATGGCCTTAGCCAAAGAATCAATTTGTGATTCAAAGCGGAATAGGGGGCTATTGGCTAACTTTAATAATTTTGACGATAAAGAGGGGTCCAATGCAATGAGTCGACCTATATCATCTAGGTCAGAATGGTCATCATCCAGCATAGAACGAATACGCACACAAATATCCGGTAAGGCAAAGGATTGGCCTGCGACTCTAGTGATATCTAAAAGGTTAATTGATGACATAGTTCATTTTTTTGGCGTTTGTAATAGCCTAGTATAAACATTCATGATTTGAAAAGTGAGCATCTTTTTAATTGCATTCAGTGGTGAACAGAAAATAGGTTGATTTTTATCGATAAAAAGATAGTGTGTTTTAACAAATAGTTAACATTATGGCTTGAATACCTATGGAAGAGCTTTCTGGAATAGACGCGTCTTTTTTATATCTTGAATCATCCAAAATACCAATGCATATAGGTGGTGTTGCTATTCTTGAAGGTTCTCTTAAGTTTGATGACTTTCGGCAATTTGTTAGTGATCGTGTGCATACAGTTGAAAAGTTAACGCAAAAATTGGTCACAGTACCTTTTAGTTTAGATAGACCCTACTGGGTAGAAGATCCAGATTTCGATATCAATATGCACCTGCACCGCACCGCTTTACCTCGCCCAGGTGGTTGGAAAGAACTACGTTATTTGGCCTCTAGGTTGTTTTCCCAACAGTTAAACCGAGAGCGTCCTTTGTGGGAGTTTATTTTTGTAGAAGGTGTAGACAGCATCCCTCAAGTCCCCAAAGGATCGATCGCCTTAATTACTAAAGTGCACCACTCAGGTTTTGATGGTAAGTCTGGCGCCGATTTGATGACAATGTTGTTTGATGTATCAGCTACACCAAAACCTCCCAAACCTGTTGTGGTAAAGGAAAAGGCAGATATTCCCGGTCCAGTTGGACTGATGGCTAGGAGTGCCTATAACTTTATTTCCCGTCCTACTAAGCTGCCAGGTCTATTGTGGGATACGGGCAAGGCAACGTTAAAAGCTGGTTATATGACCAGGGCACAAGGCATTAAATTGCCTACAATGCCGTTTAACGCTCCCAAAACAAGGTTTAATGACATAGTGGAAATAGAGCGGACCTGGGACTCTGCCATATTGGATATTCATAGAGTTAAGGCCCTTAGAAAAGTAGTCGAAGGGGCGACATTGAATGATGTAATTTTAGCTATATGCGGAGGTGCACTTAGACGTTATCTATTAGAAAAAGGAGAACTACCTGATAAACCTTTAGTCGCCATGGTGCCAGTATCCACCCGTACCGCAGAAGAAAAAAATGCCATGGGTAATCAAGTGTCTGCTATGTATGTGCAGTTGGCAACCGATCTAGAAGACCCTATTAAGCGCCTCGAAAAAATCCAAATTAATACTATGGTTGGTAAACTGTACCAAGATGCCATAGATGCAAAAAGTTTAATGGGTTACGCTGAATTAATTCCTTTCGGATTAGCGGGTGTGGCAGCGAGATTCTATTCTAGAGCGGCAATCGCTAAACATCATAGCCCATTATTTAACGTGGTCATAACCAATGTACCTGGACCACAAATACCCCTGTATCTTGCGGGGCATAAACTCATTGTAAATATGGGAACTGCACCTATTTTTGATGGCATGGGGTTAATTATGCCAATTTGCAGTTATAACGGTACATTAACTATTAGCCCCACAAGTTGTGCCAATTTAATGCCCGATTTAGAGTTGTTTACTCGTTACATTCGTGAAAGTGCGAATGAGTTAGAAGTGGCAGTTCAGGAAAAATTAGCGGGCAGAGCCGCCCTTGAAGCACTTATGCAAGATGCCTAGTGCCAACATTTTATAGGATTTGTTATGAAACATGTATTACCTAATATACCTAGACCTTCTTTATTGCATTTGTTCAGTGAGGGAAGATCATTAATTGAACTCAGTGCCTTTGGTGTGTCGTTACCTTTTTTAAAAAGAGCCCCTAGTGGCGACGGTCACCCTGTATTGGTGATCCCCGGTTTTTTAGCCAGCGATATCTCGACTAAACCTATACGTGCATTCTTAAAAGGTAAAGGTTATGAAACTTATGGATGGGAACTAGGACGCAATTTAGGCACCCACATTGTAGGTGGTGAACAAGTACTGAGTGATAAATTGATCAATAGAGTCATTGAATTATCAGTTATCCATTATGCCAAAGTGAGTTTAGTAGGGTGGAGTTTAGGGGGGATTTTAGCCAGAGAACTCTCGCGTATTATCCCTGATTGTGTACGCCAAGTGATTACTCTAGGTAGTCCGTTTAATGGTTCTCAAGGTTCATCTCCAGCAGTTGCAGGCTTGTTTGAATTGATAAATGGCAATGTTTCGCAGACCAACCCAGATGTAGTGAGACAAATGTTGACGCCCCCTCCTGTACCTAATTCTGCATTATTTTCGAAAACTGATGGTGTGGTGCATTGGCAAGCATGTATCAATCACCGAATAGAAGCGCATCATCAAGCAGAAAATATTCAGGTACGAGGCAGTCATTCTGGCTTGGGGCACAATCCGCAGGTTGTATGGATTATTGCCAATAGACTGGCGCAAGAAGAAACTAATTGGCAGCCCTATAAGAAAGATGAACTTGAAAAATTTCAGGGTTCAGGCAATCTAAAGCTCGTTTAATTTTATACGAGTTAACACTTTGAGCCCTATCATTTACCACCCAGAGCAAGTAGTCGCCGCTAATAACCTTAGTATTAATTACGACAGCTTTGGCGATAAAAGTCATCCAGCGATTTTATTGATCATGGGGTTAGCCACCCAGATGATTTATTGGGATGAAGAATTTTGCAAATTGCTTGCATCCCAAGGGTATTGGGTGATTAGGTTTGATAACCGTGATAACGGTAAAAGTACTTGGTTGGATTCACTGCCTGCACCCTCAAGTATTGCTCTTTTAACCAATGCTGTGTTTAAACGCCCTTTAGGTGCGGCTTATTTGTTGTCTGATATGATGAGAGATACGCTAGGCTTATTAGATGCATTAGCTATCGAAAGCGTTCATGTAGTGGGGGCCTCCATGGGGGGAATGATTGCCCAGGAACTGGCCATTAATCATCCACAAAGAGTCAAAAGTTTAACTTCTATCATGTCGACAACTGGCAATAAAAAGCTACCTAAGCCGTCAGCTGCCTTTAGTTTTAAAATGCTTAGGCCACCGCCTAAAGATATCAACAAAGCCGTTACCTATGGTATTCATGTGTGGCGCTTGATACACGGTGAACACTACCCATTTGATCGACAAAAAGTACTTGCCCTAATCAAAAGGGCATTACAAAGAGGATTTAATCCTGCGGGTAATACGCGGCAATTGGCCGCTATTTTAGATTCTCCTGATAGAACTGAAGCTTTGCACACTTTACGGGTGCCAAGCTTAGTTTTGCATGGAGAGGACGACCCCTTGGTACCTGTTGCTTGTGGGGTTGCGACGGCGAGAGCCATACCCAATGCCAAAATTAAAATCTACTCTGGAATGGGGCATACCATTCCAAGCCAACTATATGATGATATAACTAAGCAGATACTTGATCACATTAAGGTGACTTAATTTTAAGTCGCATTAATTAAAACGAGCAAACAAACCGTTGACGCCGCGCACTAACCATTTAGGGTAATGCGTTGCCCATTGCACCAACAACTTGTTGGCGATCTTATCCAAAAATATCACATCACCTTTCATGCTGGCCTTGTATGCTTGTGCAGCAAGTTCCATAGGATCCGCTTTTAAAAATTTTGGAATAAACTTTTCTAGACCATCAGCATGACTCAGCATTTTGGTTTCTGTCATGCCAGGACAGACACAAGTAACTGTGACACCTGTGCCTCGAAATTCTTCAGCAATACCTTCTGAAAAAGACAAAACAAAGGCTTTACTGGCACCGTAAGCTGCAAAATTAGGCGTAGGCATAAAACTCGCAATAGAGCCAACATTGACAATTTTTCCTTGCCCACGAGCTAGCATAGGTTTAACAAATTGTTGGGTCATATTGACTAAGCTTTGGATATTTAATTGCAATAGATTATTGAGTTGCAGAGGATCACTGAGGCTTAATTTTTCAACTTGCATCATGCCGGCGTTATTCACCAAAATATCGATTTTAATGTCTTTTAAGCTAATGGCTGTAAACAGATTTTTAGCTGCGTCGACGGGGATCAAATCCGCAGCGAAAACGTCTACATGTATCGCGTATTTAGCTTGGAGTTGTTGAGCAAATTCCTCAAGCTTAATCTGATTACGAGCCACCAACACTAAGTCGTGGCCGTTCTTTGCGTATATCTCGGCAAAGCTGCGACCTATGCCTTCTGACGCGCCTGTGATGAGTGCAGTGTTAAGTGTGGGCATTTATAACCTCATTGATAGTGTGTTTTATTGATTTTTGGGGTTGAATGAGTCGTCTAAAAAACCAAGTTGTGGCGACTGTTCTGTTTGAGTGCGTTTTTTATTTTGGGCTGATTTTGCTCGTCTTTTGCGGGCAGCACAGGCTTTTATTATTTTACTTTGTACATCTTGTTCCAACTTTATCCAATGCACTCTTTCGTCTCTGGACCTAAAACATCCAACGCAGAAACCTTTGGGCCCAGATTGACAAACGCCTATACAGGGGCTGGTAATTTCAAAGATTTCAATCTGCTTCAATGTATACCTCAAAAGCAACATTTAACGTTTAATGCCCAATAATAACATGTTGCGTGAAATCTGAGCAGTCACTTTATGCTGACTCGTATTTCAGACAATAAAAAAGCCGCTAAATTAGCGGCCGTAATTATTTATATCTATTTACCAAATTTGTACTCTATCGTCGGGTTTAAGATACATTGCATCACCTTCTTTCACGTCAAATGCTTGATAGAAAGCATCAACGTTTCCGACTATACCGTTAACGCGGAATTCACCTGGTGAGTGTGGGTCACTAAGCAGTTGGGCTCTTAGGGCATCTTCACGGGCCTTACTACGCCATACTTGGGCATATCCCATAAAGAAACGTTGATTACCTGTTAGTCCATCAATCACAGGGGCGTCTTTGCCCTCTAATGACATTTGATAGGCTTTGTAACCTATAGTTACCCCGGCTAAATCACCGATGTTTTCGCCTAAGGTCAATTCACCATTCACGTTTTGGCCTTCAATAGGTTCAAATTCATTGAACTGGGCAGTGAGTTTTTGACCTAATACATCAAAGGCGGCACGGTCTTCATCTGTCCACCAGCTGCGTAGGTTGCCTTGACCGTCGTATTTTGAACCTTGGTCGTCAAAACCATGGCCAATTTCGTGACCAATTACGGCGCCAATTGCCCCGTAGTTCACAGCATCGTCAGCATTCATATCAAAGAAAGGCGCTTGTAAAATCCCAGCTGGGAAAACAATTTCGTTTCTCACTGGATGGTAATAAGCGTTGATGGTTTGAGGTGTCATCCCCCAGTCGGCTTTGTCCACCGGTTTGCCAATTTTGTCCGTGTCTTCAAAATGGTCAAAGGTCGAATATCGAATGTAATTTCCGACTAAGTCATCTGCCTTTATTTCTAAATTTGAATAATCACGCCATTTATCTGGGTAGCCAATTTTAGGCGTAAAGGCCGCTAGTTTTTCGAGTGCAGCCGTTTTTGTGGCAGGGGACATCCATTCTAGTTGCTTGATACTATCGCCATAGGCTTTAGTGAGGTTTTGCACTAACGCATCCATTTTGGCTTTAGCTTCAGGCGTAAAGTGGCGCTCTACGTATTGTTGCCCTAATACCTCACCTAACACACCGCTGGTGGCTGCCACAGCACGTTTCCATCGTGGACGTTGTTCTGGGATACCGTTTAAGGTAGTTGAATGGAACGCAAAATGTAGGTCGACCATATCTTGACTGAGGCGTGAAGCATAAGAATCAACTAGGTTAAAGGTTAAATAGTCTTTCCAAGTTTGTAAGTCATGTGCGGAAAAAATCCCAGCGATTTCTTCGAAGTAGGGCATATTGCGCACTACCATATCATTCACTTTACCTACGCCGCTTGCTTCGGCATAGGCTTGCCAATCAAAGCTGCCGAGCAAAGCATTGACTTGTGCTGCACTCTGTTTATTGTAATTTTTCTCAGCATCTCGGCTTTCAACCCGTGACAAATGTTTGCCAGCGATATCTTTTTCCAAAGCCATGATTTTACTGGCGGCATCAGCGCCTGACTCGTGTCCCGCTTTAGTTAATATGTCTGCCATATATTTTTCTGTGGCAGCGCGGAAGTTAACAAATTTCTCTTCTTCTTTGCTGTAATAATCTCTATCGGGAAGAGTCAAACCGCTTTGATAAAGATACATAGTGACAACATCAGGATCTTTAGCATCGGGCGAGGTATAGAAGTTAAATGCACCGCCTACACCTATTACATATAATTCACCAAATACTTTGGAAAGCTGCTGCATGTTTTCGGCGCTGCTGATTTTATCCATTAGAGGTTGCAGTGGGGTTATACCTTTTTCATTGGCCAGCTCGATATTCATGTAGCTATTGTACATATCGCCTAGTTTCTGAGTGTTTGAACCTTTTTCAGCTTGAATGCTGGCCGACTCTTGTATTAAAGTTTTTAAATTTTCTTGAGTGTCGTCATATAAAACATTGAACAATCCGTAACTAGATTTGTCTGCTGGGATCTCGGTTTGTGTTAACCATGCACCGTTGACATGTCTAAAAAAGTCATCTTGAGCAAGCACGTTTTGATCAACGGCTGTTAAATCGATACCTGAAGTCATAGTTGTTTCGCTAACCACGGCCACAGTTGTCTCTGGTTTGTTTTCAGGGGTACAAGCACTTAAACCTAATACCAGACTGACACTTAACGCCACAATACTAAAATTTTTCATCTGCCTACCTTTAATGGAGCAATATACATTTGCTCTCGCTTTATTTTTTTAAGAGCACAGAGTTTACTGTTTGCCCGAAGGAACTGCAAAAATTGCAAAGAGTTAAGTGTGAGGATTTGTTTCAAAGTCGCTGAGTGGGTAGTTCTTTATACGAATAGGTTTTAGGCAATAAAAAAGGGCCTATTGGCCCTTTTTAACTAGAATAAAAAAGTGTTACTTTTTCTTTGCCTTAGGGTTAGGCAAATCGGTAATGCTACCTTCATACATTTCAGCAGCTAGGCCGATTGATTCGTTAAGCGTTGGATGAGCGTGAATGGTTAATGCGATATCTTCTGCATCAGCACCCATTTCAATGGCTAAACCAATTTCACCTAACATTTCACCTGCATTAATACCTACAATGGCACCACCTATTACACGGTGAGTCTCTTTGTCGAAGATCAACTTGGTCATACCTTCAGTACGTGCAGATGCGATTGCACGGCCCGATGCCGCCCATGGGAAACTAGCTGATTCGTATTTGATGCCTTGTTCTTTGGCTTCTTTTTCGGTTAAGCCTACCCATGCCATTTCTGGATCGGTATAAGCCACTGAAGGAATACATTTAGGATCAAAAAAGTGTTTCATACCAGAAATCACTTCAGCAGCAACATGACCTTCATGCACGGCTTTGTGAGCTAGCATAGGTTGACCAACTAAATCACCGATAGCGAATATGTGAGAAACGTTAGTTTTTAATTGTTTATCTACATTGATAAAACCGCGTTCGTCTACTGCAACGCCAGCTTTCTCGGCATCAACCAAACTACCGTTAGGGCGACGGCCAACAGCTACTAATACTTTGTCGTATTTAACCGGCTCTGCTGGGGCTTGTTTGCCTTCAAAAGACACATACAAACCATCTTTTTTCGCTTCAACACCCGTTACTTTGGTTTCAAGCATCACGTTAAATTTATCTTTAACGTATTTCTGATAAATTTTCACTACGTCTTTATCCGCAGCAGGCACGAGTTGATCAAGGAACTCAACCACGTCAATTTGTGAACCTAGCGCACGGTAAACTGTGCCCATTTCAAGACCGATGATACCGCCACCTAGTACTAACATTTTTTCAGGAATGTCAGACATTTCAAGGGCGCCCGTTGAATCGATTACGCGAGGATCGTCTTGGGGAATGAAAGGCAAGCTCACAGGCTCTGAACCAGCTGCGATAATGGCATTATCAAAGGTAATAGTGGTTTTACCGTCTTTACCTTCAACTTCTAAGGTATTGCTACCCGTAAATTTGCCATAACCTTGCACATGTTGCACTTTACGCATTTTAGCCATACCAGATAGACCTTTGGTCAACTGGCTCACTACGCTGTCTTTCCAGCCACGTATTTTGTCTAAATCGATAGTTGGCTCACCAAAAGTGACACCGTGACCTGCCATTTCTTTGGCATCGTCAATTACTTTAGCAACGTGCAGTAGCGCTTTTGAAGGAATACAGCCTACGTTTAAACATACACCACCTAATGTATCGCGGGCATCAACCATAACCGTTTCTACACCTAAATCAGCAGCACGAAAAGCGGCTGAATAGCCTCCAGGGCCTGCACCTAATACTACTAATTGAGTCTTTATTTCGCTCATATGATCCTCAAATTCTGTTTAGAACAACATGTTTTGCTAGCAGTGCAAGTAACATGTTGTGAATAAATTCAGCCTTATTGGCTTAATAATAGGTAACAGTATACTGCTACCTATTGTTCACTAAAGTATTATTCTACGTAAATCAGTTAAGTTTGCAGCAACTTCAGTTGAGAAGCGCGCACCTACTGCACCGTCAATTACGCGGTGATCGTAAGACAAACTTAACGGCACCATCAATCGCGGTTCAAACTCTTTACCATTCCACTTAGGTTTCATCTCTGATTTAGAGACCCCTAATATAGCAACTTCAGGCGCATTAACAATGGGCGTAAACGCCGTGCCGCCAATACCGCCTAAGCTTGATATGGTAAAAGTGCCACCTTGCATATCGTTTGCTTTTAATTTGCCTTCACGGGCTTTGACTGAGGTTTCAATCAATTCTTGTGAAAGTTGCTCAATACCTTTTTTGTTGACGTCTTTGATCACAGGAACCACTAAACCACCAGGTGTTTCTACTGCGATACCAATATTAATAAACTTCTTAAGAATTAAACTTTCCCCATCATCAGATAATGAAGAGTTAAATGCAGGGTATTTTTCAAGGGCTTTGGCCACTGCTTTCATCACAAATACTAAAGGTGTGATTTTTAATCCTGATTTAATTTTACTGTGGTAAGCGTTTTGTTCTTTGCGGAAGTTTTCAACATCAGTGATATCGGCTTCGTCAAATTGCGTAACATGAGGGATAGTGGCCCAGTTACGGTGTAAGAAAGGCCCAGATATCTTCTGAATGCGAGTTAAAGGTAAGATTTCAATCTCACCAAACTTGGCATGGTCGATCGGTTTAACCGTTGCAATCTTGAGAACATTGTCAGCAACAACCCCATTACCACTGGCCGAACGAGGTTTAGCTAATTCTGCTTTTACATAAGCCTGCACGTCTTCTTTTAGAATACGTTTTTTAGGCCCTGTACCTGAGACCTGACTTAAATCCACACCAAATTCTCTAGCAACTCTGCGTACAGAAGGTGATGCGTGAGCTTTGCCACCCGTAGCGGCAGAAGTTTCAGCTGGTGTTGGAGCTGGCGCTGGTGCCGCTTTGGCTGGTGCAGGAGTCGCCGCTTTTTCTGGCGCAGCTGCAGGTGTTTCGGCTGCAGGTGCCGCTTCAGCGGCAGCAGGTGCTCCACCGGCGGTCTCAAGCTTAATCACAAGGGTGCCTTGTTTCACTTTATCGCCAGTAGAAATGTATACTTCTTTGACTGTACCAGCATGGGTGGAGGGTACATCCATTGTGGCTTTGTCTGTTTCTAAGGTGATTAAACCGTCTTCTTGTTCAATCACATCACCAACAGACACCAATACATCAATCACATCTACTTCGCCGTCTTCACCAATATCTGGTACGGCAACTTCAATGACTTCGCTTGAAGAGGTGGCGGCAGGTGCTGCCGCTGCAGGTGCTGGTTCTTCAACTGGCGCTGCTGTAGACGTTTCTTCGGTGGCCGGGGCCTCAGCAGGTACTTCAGCTTCTGCTGTTTCCGTTGCAGTTGAGCCAGCAGCCTTAATTTCACCGATGACATCACCTTCTTTGATTTTGTCACCCACTTTTACCGATAAACTCGTTAATTCCCCAGCAAAAGGTGCAGGGATGTCCATTGATGCTTTATCGGTCTCAACGGTAACAATACCTTCATCGGCTTCTAGTGTGTCGCCTACGGCGAAACAAATTTCAATTATTTCAACTTCTTCGCCGCCTACATCGGGGACTAGGATTTTTTGAATATCAGACATATGTAAGACTCCTTATCTAGCCGAAATTAGGCGTAAAGTGGGTTAAGTTTTTCTGTATTGATCTCAAAGCGTTCAATTGCCTTAGTCACAACACTCTTCTCAACTTCGCCACGAATAGATAACTCGTACAAAGAAGCCACAACTACATAAGCGGCGTTCACTTCAAAGTGAGTACGTAAATTCGCACGACTATCACTGCGACCAAAACCGTCGGTACCTAAACAGCGGTAGTCAGTGTCGATGAACGCACGAATTTGATCTGAATAACCTTTAATATAGTCAGTAGCAGCAATTGCCGGACCCGCATCTTTAGTTATGACTTGACCAATGTGTGCAGTCATAGGCGTTGCTTCTGGATTTAACATGTTCCAACGAACCACGTCTTGACCTTCACGGGCTAATTCATTGAACGAAGTAACAGAATAAACATCAGAAGAGACATTGTAGTCTTGACTCAATATTTGAGCCGCTTTACGTACTTCATTTAAGATTGTACCTGAACCTAGAAGTTGAACGTTAGACTTGGCTTTTTTGCTTTCAACACGCTCTAACTTGTAAATACCTTTAATGATATCTGCAGCGACATCATCACCTTCAGGCATTGCTGGGTGTTGGTAGTTTTCGTTCATCAAAGTTAGGTAATAGAACACATTTTCGTTTTCAGTGTACATACGACGTAAGCCGTCTTGCACTATTACCGCTACTTCATAGCCGTAAGTTGGGTCATAAGTAACACAATTAGGGATAAGGTTCGCTTGAACATGTGAATGCCCATCTTGGTGTTGTAAGCCTTCACCGTTTAAGGTTGTACGGCCTGCAGTCGCACCTAATAAGAAACCACGTGCTTGGCTATCACCCGCTGCCCATGCTAGATCGCCAACACGTTGGAAACCAAACATAGAGTAGTAGATGTAGAAAGGAATAGTAGTCGCATTACAGGTTGAATAAGACGTACCAGACGCCACCCAAGACGCCATAGCGCCTAGCTCGTTAATGCCCTCTTGCAAAACCTGACCTTTTTTATCTTCGCGATAGTAGGCTACTTGATCTGCATCTTGTGGAATGTATTTTTGACCTTCGTTGGCGTATATACCTACTTGACGGAATAACCCTTCCATACCAAAAGTACGGGCTTCATCAGGAATAATAGGCACCACTCGTTTGCCCATCTTTTTATCTTTTAATAAGACATTCAGCACCCGTACAAAGGTCATAGTAGAAGACACTTCACGATCGCCAGAACCTTTCAAAATAGCATCGAAAGCTTTTAATTCAGGCATTTCGAGCTGTTCTTCAGCTTGTTCACGTCTTTGTGGTAATGCACCACCTAATGCTTCGCGACGTGCTTTCATATACTTATATTCTTCACTGTCTTCAGCGAATTTAAAATACGGTAAATCAGCAATGGTTTCGTCAGCTACCGGGATATTAAAACGGTCGCGGAATTTTTTAAGAGAATCCACATCCATTTTTTTCACGTTGTGGGCAATGTTTAAAGCCTCACCTGATGCGCCTAACCCAAAACCTTTGATGGTTTTAGCTAAAATAACCGTTGGGCGGTCTTTAGTATCCATGGCTTTTTGGTAAGCGGCGAAAACTTTCACTGGATCGTGTCCACCACGGTTTAGGCGGAAAATATCTTCATCTGACATATTGGCCACTAATGCCGCTGTTTCAGGATACTTATTGAAGAAATTTTCTCGTGTGTACTTGCCACCTTTGGCTTTACAGTTTTGGTATTCTCCGTCTACTGTTTCACTCATCAGTTGTAAAAGTTTACCGGATTTATCGCGAGCAATAAGTGCGTCCCAGTAACTTCCCCAAATCACTTTTACTACTTCCCAGCCTGCGCCACGGAAGGTGCCTTCAAGCTCTTGGATGATTTTACCGTTACCACGTACTGGGCCATCTAAACGTTGTAAGTTACAGTTGATAACAAAGGTTAAGTTATCCAGGCCTTCTCGAGAAGCTAAACCAATGGCACCTAATGACTCAGGCTCATCACATTCGCCATCACCCATAAAACAATAGACTTGTTGACCAGAACAATCTTTGATACCACGGTTAGTTAAATACTTTAAAAAACGTGCAGTGTAGATAGCTTGCAATGGACCTAAGCCCATTGAAACTGTAGGGAATTGCCAATAGTCTTTCATTAAATGTGGGTGTGGGTATGAGGACAAACCTTCACCATCACATTCTTGGCGGAAATTATTTAAACGTTCTTCTGATAAATTACCTTCAACGAAAGAACGCGCATAAATACCAGGGGAAATATGTCCCTGAGAAAATATAAAATCGCCGCTATTTTTTTCGTTAGGTGCTTTGAAAAAGTGATTAAAGCCTACATCGTATAACATGGCAGAGGATGCAAAACTACCAATGTGACCGCCAAGCTCTAAGTCTTTCTTAGATGCTCGTAAAACTATCATCAAGGCATTCCAACGAATAGCAGCACGAATTCTTGCTTCAATTGTTTGGTCACCAGGCATAGTTGGTTCTTGGGCTACCGGAATAGTATTGATGTACGCAGTGGTCGCATCATAAGGCAAATGCGCTCCACTACGACGAGCTTTGTCGATGAGAGCCTCTAAAAGGAAATGCGCACGTTCTGCACCTTCTTCTTCAAAAACCGTTTCTAGAGAGTCTAACCACTCTTGTGTTTCTTGTGGATCCACATCCGGATGCATCATATCAGCCATGGTGCTTTCCTTTTTATAGTTTGTTAATGTAGGGACTTATTAATAATCAATAAGTTGTTATTCATTTCATATTCGAATGTGCAATAACACATTCAGTGAAATAGTTAATTTACTTCAATTCGACGCAATGCTCGCTGCATCCGCATATCTTGTCTATTAATGTTCAGTAAAGTGTCTTCAATATAGGCCAAATGTTCATTGCTCGCCTTACGAGCCTGTTCAGGATCACCAGCTGAAATAGCTTGAACTATATTGCGTCTTTGACGGTTTATATTTTGTTCGACATCAGTATGTTTGGCCAAAACTTCTAAGTTACGTTGGATATTGTCTTGCAGCATAGACTGTAGACTGCGCATTACGTGCTGTAAAACCATGTTGTGGGCCGCATTGGCCATAATCAGATAAAAGTTAACTAAGGCTACTGCTAGTTGGCTCTTATCGGTTGAGCCTAGTGGTAATGCATCCAATGCACTTTCTAACGCTTTATAATCTTCTGGTTGACCTCGAAGCGCTGCATAATAAGCAGCCATACCTTCAAGAGCATGACGAAATTCAAGTAAGTCGAATTGCATCTCTGGTTTATCGGATAATAATAATAACAGTGGTTCGGTAATTAATTCGTTTAGACGAGGCTTAACAAAAGTACCTCCGCCTTGTTTACGTTCCAACACGTTTTTGGCTTCGAGCTTTTGAATCGCTTCTCTAACTGAGGGTCTGGATACTGCAAATTGCTCTGCGAGTGTGCGTTCTGATGGAAGTTTTTGCCCAGCTAACAATCTACCTTCTAAAATCATGGATTCTAATTGCTCCATAATATCGTCAGATAACTTTCTAGATTGCACTTGGCGCATTCAATCATCCCATGTAAACAACATCAATAAATTTGAAAGTGGTAAATTGGTTATACCATTTAGGCGCAATAGCTTAGTAGACATTTGTCTTGGGGTAAATGTTAATTTTAAAAAAGACCAGTAAAATGCAGGAAGGGATAAAAAAAACAATAAGAAACAAATAGATAAAAAGAGGTGTGTCTGGTCAGACCTTTAGTCGATCCAACCAGATAAAGTTAGAAGTGCAATAATCACTAACAAAAACATCACATTTCTTTTAGCCAAACGAACTAAAGTGCAGGGCTCTTCGGTGCAATCATTTTCATCTGGTTCGATTTCTTCGGCTCGTTTAGAGACATCCAATAAAAGTGTTTTAGCCTCAACTGCAGGGTCGGGTAAGTAGCCTAACCAGGTTGGGAAAGCACGGGAAAAATGCCCTACCAATAAAAAGCCTAAGGCCGTTATACGCACAGGTATCCAATCAATAATATTCAGTAAACGTTTTACTTGATTACTGACTTGATCGTTATCCGCAGATAACTTTGAGTCCATTTCTCTAACCAAAACATATAAAATCGCCCCTGCTGCACCACATGCAGCAAACCATAAAATAACTGCGGTATAGTGGCGGTAGTTTTGCCAAACTAAGTTTAGGCCGAAAGAAATGGTCTCTTTGTCATCGCCACTTATTTCGTTTTCATACATACTACAGGCTTGTAAATCACCTCGATTAGCCGCTTGTAAAAAACATTTATAGGTTGCACGTATAGACGGGCAACCCACACAAACCATCAATATGGCCGTGCTAATGACTAGTTCTAATAATCCACCAGAAAATTTTTGAACGCCTAAATACACAATAATCACAGGCAAAAAGATAACCAATGCCAAAACCCAAGATTTGGATGACGAGTTAAACCAACCTTTAGGCTCTATCAGTTGTATGTACTTATCAGCATAAAATCCTGCTTGCCAATATTGGGATTTAGTAGTGACGCGTTCAACTAGCAATACCAGCAACAAGCTGATTAATGTCATGATTTTATCTCTTGTAATATCAAAATTAGGCTGGACGACTCAATTATATCATCTGCCGAAAACGAGGCCAGTCAAACGCGATACCTGGGTCGGTTTTTCTGCCCGGTGCAATATCATTGTGGCCTACAATACTCCCTAGGGTAATCTCAGGATAGTCTTGCATCAATTGTTTAGTTAATAAACTTAGGCTTTGATATTGCTCTTGGGTATAGGGAATGTGATCGGCACCTTCAAGTTCAACCCCTATGGAATAATCATTACATCTAGTTATGCCCTGAAAACTCGATACACCAGCATGCCAAGCCCTTTTATCAAAAGGTACAAATTGTAAAATGTGCCCGTTACGCTGAATTAAACAATGGGCAGATACTCGCATTTTATAAATACTCTCAAAGTAAGGGTGTAACTTTGGATCTAAACAGCCGCTGAAAAAGTATTTGATATAATCACCTCCAAACTCGTTTGGTGGTAGAGAAATATTATGAACCACCAAGAGCGAAATAAGGGTCTGCTCTGGGCGTTCGTCCCAATGAGTGGTGGGACAATATTCAGCTTGAGATAAAATGGCGTTCTTAATCAAGGTATTAGCGGTATAAAAGGCCTGATATAGTTATCATATCAAAGTGAATCGGCGAAAGCTGACAAATTTTTTGGGAGAGTAAATTAAGCCATGCAGCAAAGTAAAATGGGTAAGGGCATGTTGATAGTTGCTTGGGTTATTGGTTTGGGTTTGTTAACTTTGTTATTTGATGAGCAACTTGCCAAACAGTTTAATCCCAATGCCGAGCCTATTTCGTCGTTAAATCAAGGTGTGCAAGAAGTACGGCTTAAGCAAAATAGGGCAGGGCATTATGTTAGCGGTGGCGCTATTAATGGCCAACCCGTAGTGTTTTTATTAGATACAGGGGCGACCCATGTATCTGTGCCTATGCATTTAGCTGAGCAACTTAACTTGCAAAAGGGCAGGTTGTCATGGGTACAAACTGCGAACGGACGGGTACAGGTGGCTCAAACCACTATTCAACGATTGTCTATTGGTGACATTCAATTAGATAATGTCAGAGCTAACTTAAACCCCGGTTTCAAAGATAATGAAATACTGCTGGGAATGAGCGCATTAAAACAATTAGAATTCACCCAAAAAGGCGAATGGCTAATTTTACGTAACTTATAAATAGCCGAAAAGCTAAATAAACTTGAACCTCAGAGACACAGACAAAAGCAAAGATAAGTGGCGGCATTGCCGAAAGGATAAAATCTAGTATTTAAATTCACTTGTCTGAATATTCTTTTTCTCTGATTGGCGCAGCACTCGGCTCCAAGCGCTCTGTGTCCTCTGTGGTAGATAGCTTTAAAATGGAATCCTATTATTCCCCATAATAACAAGAGAAATTATGCAAGATATTGATATTAAAGCAGCGATTGAAATAGCGTTATCAGAAGATTTAAACGGATTAAATGCTGATCAAGGCGATATTACTGCTAATTTGATCCCGGCCACTCAAAATATTGTCGCCGAGATAATCACCCGAGAAGCCTGTGTGTTAGCTGGAGCTGCTTGGGTCACAGAAACCTTTGGACAGCTCAATAAAGATATTCAGTTGCATTGGTTTGTCAAAGACGGCGACGCATTAAAAGCTGATCAACCTATAGTCAGAATAACGGGTAACGCCAGACATATCTTAACGGGAGAACGCACCGCTTTAAACTTCTTACAAACGTTGTCAGGCACGGCAACTATAGTGGCTAAGTGTGTGAAAGAGTTAGCCGGTACCAAAACTCAATTATTAGATACCCGTAAAACTTTACCGGGAATGCGCCTCGCACAAAAGTATGCTGTGGCCTGTGGTGGGGGAACTAATCATCGTATAGGCCTTTTCGATGCGTACCTTATAAAGGAGAACCATATTCTAGCTTGTGGCTCAATACAGGCGGCAGTCACTAAGGCAAGAGAGCATCATGCTGACTTACCTGTGGAAGTTGAAGTGGAATCTATTCAAGAATTACTTCAAGCAATTGCCGCTAAGGCCGACATCGTAATGTTAGACAATTTTAGTTTGGCCATGCTAAAGCAAGCGGTGATCCTCAATGAAGGTCAGTGCAAACTTGAAGTTTCAGGTAATATTACTATTGACGGGTTAAAAAAATTATCTGCTTTAGGGGTGGACTTTATTTCATCAGGGGCGCTTACTAAGCATGTTCAAGCGATAGACTTGTCTTTAAGAGTAGTAGAAAAAACGGCTTCTAAGCTTTGATAATAGTGTTTGGTAAATAATGGCTAAGGTATTTTGGATAGAAGATTTATTGGTTAAGACTTGAGTATACATCTGCATACTTGTCAGATACATAACTCGATCTATACTGAACAGGAATTCAAAAACAACGCCCTAATTCGGCAACCGGCAAAACTTTTAAAACTTAAATTTACACAGAATGTGTAGGAGATAAAACCATGAACATGACTCAAATGAACAATGCAAAAAAACAAGGCGGCTTCACTTTAATCGAACTGATGATTGTTGTGGCTATCATCGGTATTTTGGCAGCCATTGCTTTGCCAGCATACCAGTCTTACACAGAAAAAGCGCGTTTTACTGAAGTAACTAACGCAACTTCCGCAGCAAAAACTGCTGTTGAAATATGTGTGCAAATGGGTACGGCAATTGCTAACTGTGTTGGTGGTTCTAACGGGGTTCCTGCTGATGTTGCAGTAGGCGCGACTACAGTTGGTGTTGTTACTGCGGCAAGCGGTGTTATTACTGCAACTAAGGCTACTAACTCTACCATTACTGGTGCGGGTACTTACACACTTACACCTACTCAGGATGCAACTACTAAGGCAATTAGTTGGGCAGCTGCTTGCGACCCAACAACACTTTGCTAAGTTCTTAACTTTCATAGAGACAAGCCCGGACTTTCCGGGCTTTTTTGATTTTAGGTTTAATCTGGAAAGATAAATTATGGCTACTTCCCCCACAGTTTTTGTTTACAACGGCTCTAATAAACGAGGTCAAGTTGTCAAAGGCGAAATTTCCGCCATGTCAATCGTTGAAGCAAAAAACCAACTACGTAGACAGGGGATTTCTGCGAAGAAAGTAAAGAAACTCGCCAAACCGATGTTTGGTGGTGGAGAAAAAATTAGGCCTGTTGATATTGCGTTATTATCTAGGCAAATTGCCACTATGCTCAGTGCTGGTGTTTCTCTAATTCAAACTATTGATATGATTGCTTCCGGTCACGCTAATAGAAAAATGCGAGAGTTGCTAGGTGAGATTGGAGCAAGTGTTAGTGCTGGTAATCCCCTTTCATCCACCTTGCGTAAGTACCCTATATATTTTGATGATTTATATTGCGACCTAGTTGAAACCGGTGAACAGTCGGGTGCCTTAGAGACGATTTACGACCGTATTGCAATTTATAAAGAAAAATCAGAAGCCCTTAAATCTAAAATCAAAAAAGCCATGTTTTATCCTATAGCGGTAATAGTGGTGGCTTTTATCGTGACTACTATTTTGCTGATTTTTGTGGTGCCACAGTTTGAAGAGATATTTTCTAGTTTTGGCGCAGAGTTGCCGGCCTTCACTCAATTTGTTTTGGGCATTTCTCGGGGTATGCAAGATTATGGTGTGATTATTGGCGCGGTGATTATTGCCTCTGGAATGCTGTTTACCAGAGCTCATAGAAAATCTCTGAAACTAAGAGATTGGGTGGACGCTAAAACGTTGAAAATACCTGTCATTGGTGAAATTCTTAAAAAAGCCTCTGTGGCAAGGTTTACTCGTACTTTGGCCACCACTTTTGCTGCAGGTGTACCTCTAATGGGGGCTTTGGATTCTGCGGCTGGGGCTGCAGGTAATTCAGTATTTCGCGATGCCATCTTATTTGTGAAAAAAGAAGTATCGGGTGGTATCCCGATGAATGTTGGTATGCGGTCCACCGCAGTCTTTCCCGAAATGGTGGTGCAAATGATTGCTATTGGTGAAGAAGCTGGTGCAGTTGACGAGATGTTAAGTAAAGTAGCAACCATTTATGAAGCAGAAGTTGACGATATGGTGGACGGTTTGACTAGTTTACTAGAACCTATGATTATGGCAGTACTAGGTGTGGTCATTGGTGGCTTGATTGTCGCTATGTACTTGCCGATATTTGAAATGGGTAATGTGGTATAGAGCAGACTCGGGGGGCGAGCTACTAGCAATGAGCAAAAAACACAAAAGGAGATTGAGCTTTGCAGTTTTTTTAATTTTAATGTTTAGAAGCTAGAAGCTAGAAGCTAGAAGCTAGAAGCTAGAAGCTAGAAGCTAGAAG
>NZ_CAXBNC010000037.1:0-26769 GCF_963977085.1 uncultured Paraglaciecola sp.
ACTCGCGACCCCAACCTTGGCAAGGTTGTGCTCTACCACTGAGCTATTCCCGCATTTTTTACTTCTTTAAGTTATTGCTAACTTGTTTCATATTAAGTTGTCTTGCTAGTGTTTCGCCTGACTCCCTAAAACTGAGGCTGCATTCTACATTCAAAGTATTATGTGTCAACAATAAAAATTAGGTTTTTGAACTGACTGATTGAATTTTGACTTAAACGCGCTAATTTTAATCAAAACCACCAAAATTAATGTCGAACTACGCATTTTTTTGATCGTCCCATGCGGCTTTGGTGTAAACCAGCATCGACCAAAATGACAGCACAGCAGCAAAATATAATAAAATATATCCCAAAGACACCCAATAAATTCTGATCCCAATGAAATATTCCATTTCTGACAATAAACCAATTAAGGCTAACATCTGTGCCATGGTTTTAGCTTTACCCGCAAATGACACTTTAACGAGATCTTGTTTACCTTGTTGCCCCATCCATTCACGCAAAGCAGAAATATAAATTTCCCGAGACATTAATAATATAGCCGGGATCGTTATCCAAACATCATCGTAACTATGGGTAATGAGCAGTAGTGCAGCTGCAACAATCAGTTTGTCGGCCACCGGATCCAAAAACGCGCCAAAAGCAGTGCTTTGATTTAACTTTCTTGCAAGGTAGCCATCAAACCAATCGGTTATGGCGGCAAACCAGAAAATAAACGCGCCCGCTTGATGCGCCCATTTCCACTCTAAAAAATAAACAACAACAAACACGGGTATAAGCAATACCCTGACAATGGTAATGATATTAGGAATAGTCCACATTTAATCTTTGTATTTCCTGTAATCTGTTAAGGCTCTAAAACAAGGCTATTAACCCACATGCGGTGGATTATTTCAAAGCTCAATTGTGAATATGTTCATAAATAATCTCTGCGAGTTCTTCACTGATACCCGGCACATTGGCAATTTCCCCTTTACTTGCCTGCAATACGCCATGTAAGCCGCCCATGTACTTAAGTAAACTTTGTCTTCTTTTTGCCCCTACACCGGGAATAGACTGGAGCTTAGAGGTAGTTTTTTCTTTTTGACGCCTTTGCCTGTGCCCCGCAATTGCAAAACGATGGGCTTCATCACGAATGTGTTGAATTAAATGTAATGCTGCACAATCCCCTGCCATAGGAATAGTGGCGTGACTGCCTGCCAATATCAACGTTTCTAACCCCGCCTTACGACTACTGCCTTTTGCCACACCTATTAATGTGGGTTTTTTATCTGGCTTCCAATCCTCGAAGTAGGCTTCTGCTTGGGCAAGTTGTCCTTTGCCACCATCGATAAAAAGAATATCGGGTATCTTGCTGTGATCTTTGACATCGCGATAGCGACGTTCCAGTGCTTGCGCCATGGCAGCGTAATCATCTCCAGGAGTGATTCCCTCGATATTGTAACGGCGATAGTCGGTTTTGTAGGGACCTTCTCTGTTGAACACCACACAAGAGGCCACAGTTTGTTGACCAGAGGTATGGCTAATATCAAAACATTCCATTCGTTGTATGGGCTGTTCAAACTCTAAAATTTGTTCCAATTCAATATAACGGGCAAACACCGACTTTTGATGACTTTGGCGCGATTCTAAGGCTGTTTCGGCATTAGTGTTGGCTAAGTCTAAATAACGACGTTTTTCGTCTCGTACGCCTTTATAGAACTGAATTTTACGACCGGCTTCTTTGGTTAACAGTGCTTCAATGGCGGCTTGTTCCTCTAATTCGCAGGGGATCACAATTTGCTGTGGTATAACTTTATTACCAGCAAGGTAAAATTGTAAAATAAAGGATTGGAATACTTCGGCTTCACTCGACTCTGCGGGCACTTTTGGGTAAAAACTTTTGCTACCAAGCAATTTATTATCGCGAATAAACAAGCCTTGAATACTGGCAATGCCATTACGATAGGCAAAACCAAATACATCCATCTCTTGTTGATTGCCACTGACCCATTGTTGTTCTTGCACCTTATTTAAAGCACCAATTTGATCACGATAACGGGCAGCGGCTTCAAATCGTAATTCAACACTGGCTTGTTCCATTTTGCCAACCAAAGAGTCGATCACTTGCTTATTCTTACCTTTTAGAAATAAGCGTGCAAATTGCACTTGCTGTGAATACTCTTCATCACTCACTAAACCTTCAACACAAGGCCCAGCGCAGCGTTGTAATTGATACTGCAAACAAGGACGAGTTCGCGCCCGATAATAACTGTCTTCGCATTGGCGAATTGGAAATAAACGTTGCATAGTGCGCAAACTCTCACGCACCGCCCATGCACTCGGATAAGGGCCAAAATATTCACCTTTAAGTTTTTTGGGGCCGCGATGGTTGCTTAATCTTGGGTGTGTATGAGCAGATAAAAAGATAAAGGGATAAGACTTATCGTCCCTAAGCAGCACGTTATACCTAGGCTTGTATTTTTTGATGTAGTTATTTTCAAGAATGAAGGCTTCGGCTTCACTGTGCACCACAGTGACATCCATTTCACAGATTTGTTTAACCAGTGAGCGAGTCTTAATGCTATCAACATTGCTACGAAAATAACTCGCAACACGTTTTTTTAAGTTTTTTGCTTTGCCTACATAAATCACTTCTTCTTTCTGATTATACATCCGGTAAACACCCGGTTGGTTAGTCAGGTTTTTAAGAAAGCCTTGGTAGTCGAAGGGTTCGCCTGCACTCATACTCATTACAATGGCTAAATTTACAAATGATCAGAAGATATTAATTTATTTCGCAATGCAAGGTGAGTCAATTCTACATCGGTGCTTACCTTTAGTTTTTCAAACATACGATAACGATAGGTATTCACAGTTTTAGCACTGATGTTTAGGGATACCGCGATATCGGGTACTTTTGCACCTTTAGTTAACATTAAGGTAATTTCAAGCTCACGCTCTGACAATTGATCAAAAGGATTACTGTCGTTTAAGTTGAGTTGCCCAAGAGCAATCTGCTGGGCTATGTCGGGCGACACATATTTTTGCCCCGCAGACACTTTATAAATGGCTTTAATCATTTCTTCAGGGTCAGAGTCTTTGGTTAAATAACCAAAGGCCCCCATTTGCATCACTTTTGCAGGAATAGGATTTTCTTTGTGTACAGATAACACTATGACCCGAGTATTTTCAGAAAAACGTAAAATTTGTTTAGTGGCTTCTAAGCCTCCAATTCCTGGCATGCTCATGTCCATTAAGACTAAGTCTGGCGCATTATTCCGGCAAAATTTAACGGCGTCTTCTCCATTGGTGGCTTCGCCAACAACAATAAAATCGCTTACGTCTTCTAAAATACGACGGATTCCCGTTCTGACTAATTCATGGTCATCAACTAATAGCAGTTTAATCAAGGCAAGATCTCTTTAATTCTAACGGTAAAAGTGTGTACTGAGTCTATTCCAACCTTGGATCGTGTCAGCTAATCCTTGCCCAATATTATATGCATAACATTGTTTAATCTGACATCGAACAACCCATCTATTTTTACAATCTGCAATAGCCATAGGTTTACTTGGCTTACCACCACAACGACAGTTAAGTGGCATCTCAGTGACACCTTTATCAATCTCAGATTGTGTGTTTTTTCCTTTGAGGAGGTGCATATTTATCTATAAACAATACTATCTATAACCCAGAGCATAAAGGATTACCGTGCAAAACCATACTGAAACTCGTCATTACTCCTTTGTTAGGTTAACTTTTAACCATTTGTTCGACCAAGCAAGGGGGGTTTTTAGTCTAATAAATGACTTTCAGAGGTGCAATTGACAGGTTTTAGTAAGGGTGTAAATTGCAGAAACTAGTGACTGCTAGTTATCAATGAGTTAAATAAGATTACAAGCGATTAGCTGCAGTCAAAAAATGCATTTAAGTTTGGACCTCAAGTGCAAGTTGCTTACACTTGAAGATACTAAACAAACACATAATGACGGTGAATAGTTTGAAAAGGCCGTTGTTGATAGCAACCTATTACCCTTAGGTCGCTCATTTACAGGTTTTATTAGTTATACAACAAATAGGGTTTTCGCTGCTCCTTAAAAGCAACTAAATCTGCCTGCCAAGAGGATTCGATAGACTCAAGTGACTCACCTGCTAACATGGCTTTTCTGAGCTTGTCTGTACCACTTAATTTATCCATAAATGCAGCTCTTTCAAAAAACGTACTTCCTTGTTGTTGAAAGGCCTGAAACCACTGATAAAAAACATGCAAATCAAATCCATGAATGCTCGCGTTTCTTAGATCTTGACCTGTGGCTTGTATATCTTGAAGTTTCGGATGACTGGTCACGCCGCGAATTGGCACTGGGGTAAACTGAAATTGACCAATAGACACTTTATCATGGCCCACCACCTGAAATGGAAACTCCGTGCCTCTGCCAATACTCACTGGTGTTGCCTCAAATAAACATAATGATGCATACAAGGCAATTGCTTGTGCATTAGGCAAATTAGGGCTAGGCGCAATGGGCAATATGTATTCATCTTGCCTTTGATAGTCTTTCACAGGAACAACAGTTAACTTTAAGGAATACTCAAATTCAGGTCGCTTCGATTCAATACTCAACCAACCTTCACCAAGGATCATCTGCGCTAATTCACCCACTGTCATACCGTGACTGATGGGGATCGGGTGCATACCCACAAACGAACGAAATGGGGCCTCGAGTATTGGTCCATCCACATAAGCCATATTGGGATTAGGTCGATCTAAGACTAAAAACTCAAGGTTGTTTTCTGCTGCCGCTTGCATCATATAATGCATAGAGCTTATATAGGTATAAAAACGTAAACCTACATCTTGGATATCAAAAATAATCACATCAAGTTGCGACATGATTTCATCTGCAGGTTTTTTATCTTTGCCGTAAATGGAGATTATTTTAATACCTGTAACAGGATCGATACTCGACTTCACTATCTCGCCTGCACCGTGATTTCCCCGAAAACCATGCTCAGGAGCAAAGATAGCGGTGACGTTAAAGTGATGTTTGCGCAAAAAATCAACTAAGTGCACCTTATCAACCGTTGAAGTTTGATTCACCACTACCCCAATTTTTTTACCTTGAAGCTGGGGAAAGTAGGCCGCCATTTGTGCTGCACCAACTTGAGACACATCAATAGTCTTTGCCATAGCATCATTATTTTGTAATACACACCACATAGCTGTGACTGCAATAATGGCTGACTTAAGGACCATAGAAATACTAGGGATAAACTGTTGTTTCATGTTTTCACTCAATTTTGTAACGCTCAGATAACTTTGATGTCACTGGCTTTAGGTATTTAAACTCGCCACAGAGCGACGCAAAAAACCTTCATTTTGCACTAATATTTCTCGCCCTTTATGAGGATCAACACCCGTTAGAATGTGCAGGATAGTCAGCTTTACCATAAAGTTAGTTTTCTTCAGCGCTTGTTCTGCGGTATAGGCGTCCACTTGTGTGGCTTGCATCACAATACGGATGGCACGCATATATAACTTCTTATTACTGGCACTTACATCAACCATTAGGTTTTCATAACTTTTACCAGAGCGGATCATACTCGCAGTAGTAATCATATTTAAAACCAGCTTCTGTGCGGTGCCAGATTTCATTCTGGTTGATCCGGTTAATACCTCTGGTCCCACTATTGGACAAATTGAAATGTCTGCATGTTTGGCAATTTCAGAACCAGGATTACAACTTAAGCTAACGGTTTTCGCCCCTAATCCTTTGGCGTAATCCAAGGCGCCGATGACATAAGGCGTGCGACCACTGGCGGCAATTCCCACTAATACATCTTTAGCAGTGAATTGAATATTCTTGAGATCATCAACGCCCATTACAGGGTCATCTTCCGCTCCCTCAACAGCCTTGAGAATCGCTTTATTGCCACCAGCGATAAGACCCACTACCTGTTCCGAAGGAATGCTAAAAGTGGGAGGACATTCCACGGCATCTAAGATCCCCAAACGTCCACTTGTTCCTGCGCCAATATAAACTAGACGTCCGCCTAACTTAAAGGCCTCAACAACTGCATCAACTGCTTCGCTAATGGGTTCAATACATTTCTCTATCGCTAAAGGGACTTTTCGGTCTTCATTATTAATCTGAGTTAGGATCTGTTTACTGTCCATCAAATCAATGTCCATGGTATCTGGGTTACGCCCTTCCGATATCATGTTATTTAATTGATTTAACAAAGAAAGATCACTTGTATTGGTAAACTCTAAGGGTGCCACAATTTGTTCATCATCCAGTACTAAAGGTACATTTTCACAATTGTTTTTTGCCAATATACAGGCACCGTCAAGGGCAGTACCTGAAGATAAAATGCAAAACTTAGCAATACTAGGAGATAAATATTTAAGAGTTGGTTCGGCTAAACCACCCAATAATACAACTGGGGATAACGAATCTTTTCTAGTGGTTAAAATCAACGACTCGCAAGCAAGAGTATGTTTACGCAGCACTTGCTTCGCCGCTTCGCAACTTTCAGCCAAACTAAAAACAATAGGACACATAGTTGCAAACATCTTTGGCGTTGCTGTACGCAACCAATTAGCCACATTTTCTCGGGTTTTACCAATCTGCGCTAACACTTGCTGAGATAGCAGACTAGTTGGCATACCGTCGTTATCGTATTCATTTAATAAAGTCTGCACCGCGCTTAAACCTAGCTGCGCACCGCCGCCTTCATCACCAATAGGGAAACCCCAACCACCATAGTAATATTCTTTACAATCGGCATCTAAACGCGCCCCCACAGATCCTGTTCCAAGGGCCACAACAGACACTGGAGCCGCATGATTTGCACCATACAAAGAAGTTTTTGCGTCATTACATACATTTAATGCCCCAAAGGTAATGGGTATCACATGCTGCAATTTCTCGGCTTGATGCTCAACACCTCCACCTGCCACACCAATGACCACAGATACTTGCTCAGCGGGGCAGTCAAATTTAGCCATAAGTTGCAGCAAAATAGAGATGATAGTCTCGCATGCAGATTCAAAGTCATTGGTTAAGGAAGAAGGACCCCCTTTCACCTCAAACTGTTCACCACTTTGCAAATGTTGAATGCGACCGTAAGTTTTTGTGCCTCCGCCATCGACACCAATAATATATTGACAAGACATTAAACGCTCACCTTAGAGAGTTGCTGTGCATCATGATGGTTTTTACCTGAAATACACACTAAAAATGAAATAAAGGTTCCAATACATAACTGCCAAGTAAATCCTAAATCAAAATGATGCTGTTCTGGCAATAGCGTTTGGATAATATAGGGTTGAAAAATTAAGGGGACACAGAAGCCACATATTAGTGCCAGTAAAACAGTGGTTTTATTGCCACGTTTTGTGAAAAGTGCTGCACCATATACGCCCAACAAGCCACTATAAGAAAAGACCATGACACTTAAGGCAAACGCCAATAAGGGAGTGTCGCTAAATTGTTGCCAAAAATAACAAAGAATGGCCATTCCACCTAAAACTACCGCTACAGCGGCCATCGCAATCTGCCCTGCCCGTACGAAGTGTTTATCTGAATGCTGTTTTTTACGTTTCAAGGTCCAAGGGCGATAGATGTCTTGCACTAGCACTGATGCCATAGAATTTAGTCCAGAGTTTAAGGTAGACAATGCTGCAGCAATGACACCTATGGTTACAAACCCTCGCACCCCAGCAGGCATTTCATTCAGCACGTAATACATAAAAATGGTGACTTTTTCTCCAGAAAATGTCTGATTCACAGCCCCCGCTTCCCCACCCAACATCAAGTCAGGACGTTGATAAAATACGTAAAGTAATAAACCAATAGTAATAAAAAGCAGCATCACTGGGATCACCAACACAACTGACAATAAGAGAGAACGACCACCTTCTTTGGCATTTTTACAGGTCAACACTCGCTGCGTCATATCTTGGTCTAATCCAAAAGCGGCAATATTTAATAGAACAAAACCTGTCAGGGCTGACCACATATTGAATACGCCGGCCGAAGTAAAATCCAGATCCCAATTAAATATAGTCAACTTAGACTTTTCGCCAACACCCGGATTATCCAAAGCGGCCCAAATTTGACTAAAGTCAGCAGGAATAGAAACTAACAAGAAATAAATCACCAAAAAGGCAGCAGTGATATACACAGCGCATTGGATCACATCACTATAAATAACAGTTCTTATGCCACCAATAACTGAATATCCCAGTCCTACGGCAACTAATATAAAGGTTGCAGAAACCACACTGCTGGCCACAATATCGCCAAACAAAATCATTGAAACGGCAATGGCGGCCATGTACAAACGAGCACCACTGGCAAATATTCGACCAAATAAATATAAACAGCCCGCTTGTTTTTTGGCTGACTCGCCAAATTGAATTTCTAGCAACTCGTAAACAGTTGAGACTTTGTTTTGATAAAAACGAGGAATAAAATAACGCATCACCAATATTGCCGCGATAAACGCACCAATATTGGTGGCCAAATAGGACAAGTCTGAGCGATACCCTTGATCTGGACCTCCAAGGAAGGTAGCGGCAGATTGGGAAGTAGCCAAAACAGAAATGGCAACTAACCAGACTGGCATTTGGTTACCACCTAAAAAGTAATCTTTAGTATTTGCTGACTTTTGACGATTGAAATACCAACCAGTAATCAAAAGTAATCCAACATAACTGGCAAATACAATCCAATCAGCAAGAGCAAACTGTGCCCCCATAAAGATACGCCTTATTTAAATTTATTCCAAAGTACGATGCTATATAGCTCAGATTTATACACCAATTAGAATATACAATTCATAATAAGATGCAAATTAATAATAATTTATTTCAAAAAATATTTTTCATTTACACCAAGAATCAACAAGTTACCTGTTCTAAGTGACTCCTGCGTTGGCAAGGTTTAGTACGGATAAATACAGATGTTTATTGATACAAGGCTTTTAATCCGTGTATCAGGACCTAACAGTGACCTCTAGGACAATGGTTTTCATTCATATTTTTGCTCAGTTATTCAACACGGCTTCATAAACCAATGAGATCACACTGCCATATTTACCGGTCTCGAATTCCTTACCTGCAAATTCGTAATGTTTATCATCACCTACAATCTGGGTATGACGAGCATTGGTTAAGAGGATAATTGCTAAATCATGTTCAGGATCAATTACAGTAACAGTGCCAGTCCAACCTGTATGTCCATAGGCAGACGGACTTGCGTAAGGACCAAAATGCCATTTAATCTTGCCATTACTGGCGCGCCTCCAGCCCAAACCAAAGCTTCCATCGCCCTCATCAGGTTTGACAAATTGATCGAGTACCCCTTGTGTAAACAATTGTTTTGCACCATAACCGCCACGGTTTAATAACAATTGGGTTAATACCCCCAGTTCTTTCGCCGTTGAAAACAGCCCAGCGTGCCCCGCTACTCCCCCTAAAGAATAGAAAGCCTTTTCATCATGCACTTCACCTTGTAATACATAAGTGCGAATATTCTCGTATTCCACCCGTTTCCCGCGGCTGGTTCCATGAATTTCAGTGGCGGCAAATTGCTGTTTACTGAAGCCTTTTTGTAAAGGATTAAACAGGGTGTTGTTTAAGCCCAGTGGCTTATAAATTTCTTGTTCTACATAACTATCAAGCGACATATCAGTGATACGTTCGACTAACATTCCCAGTAACATATAATCCGTATCGCTATACATTCGTTTGGCGTTGCGGCCAACAGCAAAAGGGACTTTGGTGGATAATAAACGTTTAGTGCGCTCGGTATTTTGAGAATAAAAACGCGGTCCTAATTTATTATCTTTAGTAAAAAAGCGTACTTGAGGCGCATACCCTGCACTGTGAGTAAGTAAGTCTTCAACCAGTCGCGATTCACGACCTTCTCCGCGGTATTCTGGCATGTAATAAACAAGGGGCTTAGTCACATCAAGTTTTTGTTCACTCATTAACTTCATTAATGCCAAGTTAGTGGCAAACATCTTAGTATTGGAAGCTAAATCAAAAATTGTGTCTGTGGTCATTGGCACAGGATCTGACAATAACTCCCCACCATCAGCATATTGCCGGGCTGATCCATAGGCGCTATGTTTGACTACTTCTCCATTTTTAATCACCATCAAAACGGCACCAGGAAAGCCTTGATTAATATCGTCAATGATCAACTTATCCACCGCTGAAAATCGTTTATGATGTTTAGCGCTGGCATCTTTTAAAGTGGGATAAGGGATCCGAATATTAAGGCTTGCCCCTTCAGGCAAGATATTTTCCACTCGTAAGGTATTGTCACCATTGCGAGTACGTCGTGACAACTGATATTGATAACGTTGATATGGTTTTAAAGGCAAGGTCACATTGAGTTTTTGGCCATTAACAAATAGATCCGCCGACTCAGCATCAATATTATCAATGATAATCTCGCCTCTGCCCTTGTAGGATTTGAATATAGCGCGGTCATTTACCAGTTGCCGCGTACTGCGGTTTACTTCTGGGAATACTTGGTCAATTTGGCCATGACTTAAGTTAACCGCAGCAACGGGCTCTGTTATTTGTTCTGCTTGGTAGCGGTCCATTAAGCAATGTAATTTTTTGGGGAAATACTTATCTAACAGGGCAAATATTGCTGCTGCTGTTTTACTGTCAGGTTGTCCGTTTACCGCCCAAGGTAAAAAATGCATTTGAAATGCTGAGATAGTATCCAGAGTTAACTGATCTAGTTGACCCGTTTCAACTACGCCATAACCATATGCTCGCAACGCACTTTGCATGACAGCCAAACTTGGGGGTGAGTCATTAAACATTTGCCAATACTGGTTTATTGTCTCGTTATCGTACCAAGCCCCTACTCCGGCTTTATATAATTGATACCAAGGGAATCGAGGCCCAGGATCATTCTTACGACTCGGGGCAATATCAGAATGTCCAACAATAGCGGTAGGCCCTATATCTGGGTTGCGCGCAATAATTTGTTTGGATAATTCAATCACCAGCTCAATTTGTTTAGGGTCATAATCAGGGAATAAACATAACCTATTCACGCCATGTTCAACCTTAGCAGTGTCACTGGTGGTTTGCGCTCGTTGGCATGTTGGTACATTCACTATCTCAATACCAATAGATTGGTCATTCAGCTCCTCTCGCCCCTGCCAAAAACTGTTTCCTGCGTGCCACGCTCTTTTATTTTCATCAACCAACTGTAATATTTTTAATTCATCATGAGGATAAGACGCATCATAATGTTCTGGCACTAAATAATGTGCGCTTAAGCCCCCTTCATCAACCAAGGCGGTAACAGACTCTTCATAATCAATGGCAGTAAAATGCATCACGAGGAACTTTATACGCTGGCTGTAGTTATGAGATGGCATTTCTTCTATAGGCAGCAAAGTACAACTCAACAAGGTGCACCCTATACCAACAAACACCAACATTCTTTTCCAATGCAATTGCATAGATTCACCTTGATAAAAATTAAACACTTTTGGATAGCGTTTGAGAATAATTAAACTGCTATTAAACTAACATCAACAATTTACTATCTACTATACTCGCAACAAATTTATATCTATTTACATTTAAATTTTTAGCGCAAACATCCTGCCAATTTCAAACCCTAAGCATAAAAACACCCCATAACTGGGACTAACCCTCGCGGTTATGTTTCGGATTTTATATCACTACGACCAAAAAAGGTAAATTATTACAAAATCTTTGAATAAAAAGAAAATTTTATTCTTGACGTTATAACCCATTATTTGGTAAACAATAGGTGTTCTGTTGGAAGTCATCGGTCTTAAAAGAATGTTTGTACCAGAACTCTTAGTAGCTAGTAGCAATGTCACTTATTATCAATATATAAAAAACAGGTGAGAACACATGTCAATACAACATACAAATTTTATAAAACGGCGCCTACATCAGGCTGTCAGCAAAACATTAAGGACTCCGGTTGCTTCTATTTCAGCTCTGTTACTGACAGGGGCATTAATGAGTTCTCCAGTTATGGCTCAACAAGCTGGTAGCATAAAGGGTCAAGTGAGCACTGAAGTAGCGGGCGTTTCTGTAGAGGGTGTAACAGTTACCGCAACCAGTAGTGTTATGCCTAAACCTCGTACCGCTATTACTAAAGCGAATGGTAGTTACACGCTTCCTGCACTGTTACCGGGTAAGTATACCATTACCTTTACCTCTGCTGATGGCACAGTTCGTGAAACAACAACCGAAGTATTCTTAGAGCAAACGTCTAACGTGAGCATTGCTCTAAACGATGTTCCTGCAGATAATACTGAAGTTATTTATATTACTTCTTCAAAAATTATTCGTGAAGGTAACGCGTCTTTAACCAACTCATTAGGAAAAGACGTAATAGAAAATATACCTACTGGGCAAAATTATCGCGATTTATTAGCGGTTATTCCTGGCGTACAATATTCAGAATATGGCACATTGGGACCAACAGCCGGTGGTTCGGGTCGTGACAACTCCTATGGTTTTGATGGTGTAGACTTGTCATTACCTATGTTTGGTAACTTAGCATCTGAGCCTTCTACTCATGATATCGGTAGTGTGACTATAGATAGGGGGGGCGCTAAAGCCACCAAATTTAACCGTGCTGGCGGTTTGGCTATTAACACACTGTCTAAATCAGGTACCAATGAGTTTCACGCTAACGTAAAATATCAAATACAGCCAAAAAGCCTTTATGCAGATAGAGACAATACCACTGGCGAGAGCTACGAAACTGATAAAACTTGGATCACCACTAGCATCAGTGGGCCTTTGATTCAAGACGAATTGTTTTTCTATGCCTCCTATTATCGTCCCGAGACTGAAACGCCAAATAAAGAAAATGGCCGAGGACCAGTCAAAGATTACAGCAGTGTACGTGATGAGTATTATGGAAAATTAACATGGGCACCAACTGATGAATTGTTACTTAACGCTAGTTTACGTACATCAGAGCGAATAGATAAAGGCGCATCTGTTGGATCATTTGATGCTGATTCTACGTCTCTTGGATCGGTTACTACGCAAGATATCTTCACCTTTGATGGTTCATATTTAATCAGTGACGAAACCGTTTTAAGCTTTCAATACAACACCTTCGAATATGATTCAGCTAGCTCTCCCGATAATTTGATACCTAATGTTAGCCCACGTATTGGTGATTCATTAGATTTATCACAACTTGATTCATTGGGTTTGTTTAATGTACCTGAATTTGGTTTAGATAATCCAGATTATGACAGCGCAGCCGCATTGCCACTTATCCAACAGTATGGATATATCGGTGATGATGGCGAATTAGTAGCGGGTGGTTCGGTTGGGGTTGGGTCTACCATTAACAACCAAGATTGGAGCCGTTCTAGCTTTGAAGTGAAACTAGATCACGAAATGGAAATTGGTGATAGTTACCACAACATTCATGTTGGTGTGCAATGGAAAGAAGGTGAAGAGGTGTTATCACGTCTATCCAATGGTTGGGGTGCCATAAGTTTCATAGGCGGAGAACAACCTGATAATTATGACGGTACAGTGCCAGTATATTACCAAGCAACAGTGCAGCAAATGAGTTTACAAACAGATTCTGGTTCTGTAGTACCTCCGATTGTTTCTTCTTCAGAAAGTATCAACATTGAATTTAATGACGAAATTACTCATGGTGACTTTGTTTATAATTTAGGTGTGATGTTTAGTAACGATACTTTGTATGGACAAGGGTTAAAGAAAAATTCCAACAATGTGTCAGGATATGAGTTAGCGCCGGGCCATAAGTACGAAATGTATGAACTGGACTTTTTGGACATGATCCAACCACGCTTAGGTATCACCTGGAATTATGAAGAAGGTAGCACCGTTTTTGCTAACTTTGCTAGTTACAATCCAGAGGCTTCCTCACTCGCTCGAGCAGCTTCTTGGGCCCGTAATAGTCAAGCAACCATGCAAGTCTTTTTTGATGAAGACGGTAACTACCTCAGTGATACCCCTGCTTCTGGCTCTTCGGGTAAGTTCTTCCAGGACGACTTAAAAGCACGACGCACTGATGAAATTACAATAGGGGCCACCAAAGCCATTTCAAATGAGCTGTTATTACGCACTCACGTTCGTCAACGTAAAGCCTTTCATGCTTGGGAAGATGTACCTAACAATCTACGTTTGTTAGGTAATTACGAAAGTCCTTTTGGTGGTGTGCCTGACAAAGCAGCCGCAAATGGTTTATACATTGAAGACTTAGACGCTTATCGCGCAGAAGTAGGTGGTTCTTCTTATGTCATCGCTGAATTGGACGGCTCTGAAAACACTTATTATGAGTGGAGCATTGAAGGCGAATATGTGGGTGACAATACCTATTTAAATGTCTCTTATGTGTGGAGTCATTACTTTGGTAATTACGACCAAGATATCACTAGTACTGCTTCTGACGGCAACTTGTTTATCGGCTCATCTAACTTAGGTGACGGTGCGGGTCGTATGTTATGGGATGGTAAGTACGGTACCCTAAACGGTGATAAACCTCATGTGTTAAAAGCCTTAGGTTATTACACTACCGATTGGAATGCGAATATTGGCTTTAACTTTGTGTATCAATCAGGCGATGTTTGGGAAGCTTGGGATGGCGGAGCTTATGGTTATTCTAGTGATACCATTCGTTATGCAGAACACGCTGGTAGCCGCCGTGAATCTAGTCATTGGCAACTTGATTTGAACTATGCACAGACATTCCAGTTAACGGATGATTTAGACCTAAACTTCAATGCTGAAATCTATAACGTCTTTGATAATCAAACGGGATACAACTACAACCCAATTTTAGATAGTGATACATTTGGTGAAGCTCGCGACTTAATCAACCCACGTAGAGTGCAATTGTCGGTCAGTATTGATTATTAATAGTGACTTTCTAATTCATCTATCAAAATGATAGCGATAAAAAGTCCTCACATAATGTGAGGACTTTTTTATGCCTAAATATTAAACTTGCTAGCCTATTACTGAGTGGCTAACTTACTGGCGACTCAAGTAGTCTTAAGCTACCTAGGTCGGCGTTGAGTTCAACCTTTACACCAACAGGCAAAATATTATTGTCTCGCACATGACCAAACTGACCTCCCATGTACGCTGGAATGCCTAATGGTTTAAAATAGTGTTCCAAAATTTGTAATAGCGTAAAACCACCGTAACCTTTCTCAGGATTACAGTCAGTACATTGACCAAAAGCGACCCCAGCCAGTTGTTGAAGTTTTCCCGCGAGTTGTAAGGTAGATAAATAACGGTCTATCCGATAAATTGACTCATCAACGTCTTCTAAAAACAATATTTTTCCCTGCATATCAGGAAAATAAGGCGTCCCCACCATACTGGTTAATACCGTTAAATTACCCCCTACTAAACGCCCTTCAACGCTTCCAGAGTTAATGACTTGGATCCGATTTTTGCGCTGGGTCAGGGCTTTTTCATCTTTATCAGGTTGATTTTGAATAGTAAATTTGCCTCCTTCAAAAATCATTTGACGCATTTGCTGCGCCTGGTCTTGCCCCCAATAAGACACCCCAACTGGGCCATGAAATGAAACCAAGCCAGTACGTTGATATAGGCTATTTAAAAGTGTTGTAATGTCGCTATAACCAAATAAAATTTTGGGATTTTTAGCAATTAAATCGAAATCAAGAAAGGGTAAAATGCGATTACATCCCCAGCCTCCACGTATTGCAAATATGCCTTTGATTGTAGGATCGGCAAAAGCATCGTTTATATCAGCCGCTCTATCTTCATCTTTACCAGCAAAATAACCATCTCGATCCAGCACATGTTTACCCACTTGCACCTTTAACCCCATGGCTTGAAAAGACTCTACTGCAATATCCAATTCAACTTTCTGATTTAAAGCACCGGCAGGCGCCACCAACACTATAGTGTCACCTTCTTTAAGCCTTTTCGGAAAAATTGATTGCCCTTCGGAGCGACTTGAATTTTTGGCAAAAAGCAATGATGACTGACTTAATAACATGCCCATAGTTGAGGCTTTAACAAAGGTTCTGCGGTTCATTTTTTGCTCCTGTTGTTGTTTGGCTTTTGAATTACGACCTTATGTCACTAAGGTTAATTGATGACTGATAATCCCTAGCAACATGAATACTAATTTATTACAAATAGTAGGCATAGCTTTAGTAATAAATAATTCTTACTATTTCACATATTAGTAATAATCTAACTATCAATTTATATTTGGGTTAGGTACATTATCGCTATTAGCTGCTATTTATTAACTTGTACTTAAGGATTACTCATGGGGCATTTGTTGCGAAATTATTGGTGGATATTGGGTTTTATTTTATTCACTGTCTCTTGCGCCACATTAAAACCGTTGGATCCACATTTACAACATCAAGTGGCGCAAAAATTAATGATTGATATCCGTTACTTTTGTGACGAACTCCCTGAAGGAAAACGCTGTACCAACCCAGTCACTAAATTACCCGAAGCATTAGCCAAACTGATTGCAGACACAGGAGTAGGTGGTGTCATTTTATTTGCTGAAAACCTGCAGGATATCCCGCAGATGGTGTCGTTAAATAAAGATCTTCAAAATGCAGCTAGTACACAAGGTCACCCTGCCCTCCTTATCGCAGTGGATCAGGAAGGTGGCCGCGTGATGCGATTACCAAAACATTTAGGCACAGGTTTCAGCGGTAACATGGCCATTGGTGCCACCGCAGATAAACACGGAACATTCTTCGCAACCGAATCAGGCACAATTATAGGTAAAGAATTGGCTGCTTTAGGTATAAATGTCAATTTTGCGCCAACGGTAGATGTAAACGTTAATCCTGAAAATCCTGTCATTAACGTCCGTTCTTTTGGAGAATTCCCTCAGCAAGTTGCAGAATTAGGCTTAGCACAAGCCAGTGCCATGCAGGCCCAGGGTGTAATAGCCGCGTTAAAACATTTCCCCGGACATGGTGATACTAGTGTTGATAGTCATACTGGGTTACCACGGGTTGATCATGATCTAGAAACAATTAACAGAGTGGATCTTAAACCTTTTCAACATGCAATTGAGCATGGGGCTCCGGGTATGATCATGACCGCACATATTCAGTTTCCACAATTAGATGACACCGAATTTCAGGCCAAAGACGGCAGTAGCACTATATTGCCCGCCACTATGTCTCGGAAAATCTTAACTGAGCATTTACGCAATAAAATGGGATTTAAGGGGGTGATTGTAACCGATGCCTTAAATATGGCTGGCATTGCCCATTATTATGACCAAACAGAGGCGGTCATCCAAACATTCGATGCAGGGGCCGACATTGCACTAATGCCGTTACCAATAAGGTCGCCAAAAGATTTTAAGAAACTAAAACGTCTCATTAAAAAAGTAGCTTACGCCATTCAGTCTGGGCGTCTAAATCAACAAGAAGTCGTACAATCTGTGACCCGTATTCAACAACTACGTAGTGATTTTAAGATCCAAGCTCTCATTCCTAATGATGTAAACATGGCCAGTGATATAGCAACACAGGTCTTAGGTAATGATGCCCACCGTGATATTGAACAACAATTAGCCGATGCCGCTGTGGTTAATATCAAAAATGAAGGGGTGTTTCCGTTATCGGAAAAAATTAACAAGATCCATATGTATATGCCCGACAAAACCAAGTGTATGGCACTAACGTTCGCCTTAAAGAGTCGCAATGCAGAGCTATCAATTAGCTGTACTAGCATGGCAAGTGCCGTAAATTCACCTTTAATGGATGACGCCAACAACGCTGACTTAATCATATCTGCAGATATCTCGCCACGCCAAAGTATGGCCGAGCTTGGTGGTATGGATGACATTAATCGTTGGCAACAACGCCCGTCCTCCGACGATCAAACAGCAAGGTTAATGTCGGTAACCCAGCAAGCAAAAGTCTTGGGCAAACAAACCTTATTTATCAGTTTAAGAGCCCCCTACAATGTTCCCGAATACGCCCCTTTTGCTGATGCCATTTTAGCGACCTTTGCGTATAATTTGCACCCTAACAGCTACGTTGATGATTATGGCAGACTTGTCACTGAATATAGCGGCACATCATTCAATGCCATCGCTGATATACTAACTGGCAATTTAATGCCTACAGGTAAGCTTCCCATTAGCATTCACTAAGGTATAGGTATGAAAGCGCTGCAACGACATTGCGAGGCTATTGTGGCCCAACTTCCCAAGCATCGATTGCTCGCCATCGATGCATTAAGGGGGCTCACTATTACTGCGATGATTTTAGTGAACAATCCTGGTAGTTGGTCACATATTTATAGTCCGTTAAAACATGCCCAATGGCATGGTTGGACAGTCACTGATCTTATATTTCCGTTTTTTGTGTTTATTGTGGGTATTTCCATCCACATTTCAGTGAGTCGCCAACTCAGCAGCGGGACAGCAAAATTCCTAGTCATTAAACATGCTGCCGTGAGGATGATTAAGTTAATTCTTTTAGGGTGGTTTCTAGCATTATTTTACTACAACTTTAGCCAACCCGATTACAGTTGGCTTGAGCAGCGATTCAATTCCATAAGATTTATGGGTGTGCTGCAACGCATCGGATTAGTCTATTTTATTTCTGTCATACTAGCGTTGTATTGCCGAACCTTGGCCCGCGTAGTGTGTTTTGTAGGTATTTTAATTGGCTATTGGCTTGCCTTAACATTTATCACTTATTCAGATACTGCAGGGAACCATTACATAGGCCTACTGGAATTTGGTAATAACCTCAGTGCTTGGTTTGACAACGCTATATTCTCAGGAAAACATTTGTATTATGGACAAGCCACCCCATTCGCTTTTGATCCTGAAGGACTGCTCAGTACCCTGCCCGCTGTAGCCACTTGTCTATCTGGAATTTTAGTTGGCCAATGGTTAATGCTGGCCACAAAAACCACTCAATACAAATCCAAGGCATTATTGGCCATTGGATTGGTGTTTATCATTGTGGCTGAATTCTGGGGACTTTATTTTCCAATCAACAAAGCATTGTGGACCTCTAGTTACGTATTATTGTCTAGCGGTTATGCCTGTGCGGTATTGGGTGGGTTATTGTGGATTATCGATGTGCGTTCACATAAAAATTGGACAGCCCCCTTTATCGTTTTTGGCGCAAATAGCATTGCCTTTTTTATGTTTGCAGGGGTAGTGGCGCGTATATTGATCATGATACCGGTTGCTGACACTAGCCTAAAAGGTTGGCTTTATCACACGCTATACCAACCATTATTGGGTGATATAAATGGGTCACTTGGGTTCGCCATTAGTTTTTTAATTGTGTCTTACCTGGTGATGCTCAAGCTGTATCAAAAGGGTATTTTTTGGAAAGTGTAAATAAATTGCAATAAATAGGCAAAGTTGCTGGCAACAAAATGATATTTAATGCTATAAAGTTGCGAATAATTTATTACTAATATAATAATAATTGAGTTTAAGGGCATAATGTCAACATTTACAAAAATTAAAGCAATTAGAGGCTCCCTTTCACGGAGTGAAGCCAAGTTAGCCGACTTCACGTTAAATTCTCCAAATGCGATCCGTGATTTATCTTCAAGTGAGCTCGCAAGAGTCGCCAGCATTAGTCAATCAAGTGTGGTTAAATTCACCCAAAAACTCGGTTACAAAGGTTATCCAGCATTTAAATTGGCGGTAATTGACGCATTAAATGATAAAGGTGGCGAACCGCTACTACACGGAAAAATTACCTTAAGTGATAGTCTGGCGCAAATTGCTGAGAAATTGCTTATTAGTAAAATGGCTGTTCTCACAGAAACTAAGAATCTAAATGAAGCAGAAGCTTTTGAAAATGCGGTTAAATTACTTAAATCGGCAAAGCGAATTTTAATATCTGGTTTAGGTGGTTCGGCTTTGGTAGGCAAAGACTTCTCCTACAAACTACAAAAGTTAGGCATGGCGGCAATTGCAGAGCCAGACGGTCACGCCCAATTGGCTTATGTTGCCACTTTTGGTAAGGATGATCTGGTATTTGCTATCAGTGAGTCAGGAAAAACCAGAGAAGTAGCCCAAGTGGTTATTCAAGCGAAGAAAAGTGGCAGTCAGGTGATAAGTGTCACTAAATATGGTGATACACCGGTATCTGACCAAGCTGATGTAAAACTCTATTCTGTAGCTGAAGATGAATCCCATCGTTTATCTTCTATTTTGGCGCGAACTGCGCAAGAGTTTGTTATTGATATCTTATTTATCGCCATTACGCAATCCTCTAGACAGGGTCGAAAGTTACTTGAAAAAACCAATGAAGCGGTCAGCGGATACCGTAATCAGGACGCATAAAAAATACTGATTATTTTTGTGCCTTGTCTGTTCGAAGAAACCTCTAGTCGCTGTTGCTGTTCTCTGTGGTGCAAATATCTTGTTCTTTGTATTTCAACACCACAGAGGTATAAACAGTTAACAGCAGCCCATTGAGCAATCTAGCGTAAATTCCTTGGGTATCCTTGTGCTTACATACGCTATGTAATCCAAAAAACTGGCATCTGAAGCTAAATTTTATATTTATAACCCTTGCCAGTTTTTTGTCACATCTTCAATATTAAGGTAGTTTAGGCAGTCCCCAAACTTTTTGCTTGGCTAGGTATTCATGTTGCGGCAAGGCTACGTATCGCGGCTGTTGTTGCTGATCGAGCCAGGCTAACAATGCATCCATTTCACTCTCTTGCATGGATGTACAGCCTGCTGTTGCGCTTTCTGGACCACGCCATAAATGCATAAAGATACAGCTACCAGCATCCGCTATGTTGTCTGGGTTGTGCTGGATCACCAATCCCTTTTTATATAAATCGTCTTGACTAAAAAGATCTCGGCGCATTGCTTCAGTTGAGCCTTTTGTAGCGGGCACTCCCACTACCTTTTGGTCCACTATTTGGTTATATAAAGGAGATGCATTAACGTCGATACAATAATTGCTTTCGTGCATTTGTGAATATGGCATCTTAGTTGCGACTTCAGGCAAATAACCAAATGCCATACCAAAATCAAATATGCCAGCTGGGGCTTTACCGTCTCCTTCTTTTTTATGATAACCCGCTTGTTTTGGATGTAATCCAATTCCCCAGGCTAAGCCGGTTCTGCCTAAATTAACTGGAATTGTGTCGCCAATTACTTTCCATTCACCATGATGTTTTTCAAAGCGGTATTGTTGTGCTACTTGCGCATCCCAATCGTCAGAAATCACCATTACTACTTGCTTAATGTCGGGATCAGCTAAAAACGCACCCTGCTCTGAATTCATAGTGTCTTTTGCACCTAGGTTTGCAACTGCCAGTAATGACGTTGCCATAACTATTAATGTTCGCTTTATCATACCCATACTCCGTTAACTAATGGTTGTAATTGCTCAATAGAGTCGATGCCCAAACCAGGTCCATCACTTAGAGTTATTGTTGCACCGTTGAAATCCACACCACCTTGCACTGGGTCAAATTGTCCAAGAGCAGGCCCATCAAGATCTATTTTGTTAATAATACTGGCTTTTGCACTGGCTAAATGTGCGGCTGCAGCCACACCAATACTGCCTTCAAGCATACACCCAATCATACATTCAACATTGTACACGCTCGCGATGTCTGCAATTTTTATGGCGTGACTTAAGCCTGCCGTTTTCATTAATTTGATATTAATAATATCTGCCGCGCCTGTTTGAATGAGTTCGATCACTTGTTTCGGTGAAAAAGCACTCTCGTCAGCCATCACAGGGGTAGACACATGTTGGGTAACATAACGCATTCCAGCAATATCATTGGCTGGTACGGGTTGCTCTATCAGCTCTAATTGCACTCCTGATTGATCCAGCTGTTCAAGGGCGAAAACCGTTTGTTTTGCGGTCCAACCTTGATTGACATCCAACCTGAGCTGCACTTGTTTACCCACTGCCTGATAGATAGCTTTGACACGTTCGATATCCATGTGAATATCTTTACCAATTTTAATCTTAAGAATGTCAAAACCTTGTTGTATCGCACGCTGGGAATCTTGCAACATTTTATCAATGCCATCCACACTGATAGTGACATCTGTCTTAAGTTGCGTGGCTCCTCCTCCTAAAGCTTGATATAAAGGTTTGTCTAACCACTTGCCCCATAAATCATATATAGCAATTTCAACCGCTGCTTTGGCGCTATTGTTGTTTATCATTGAGCCATGAATTCGTTGCAATATTTGATTAATATTTTCAATTTCCATGCCCACAATTTGTGGCTTGATCAGGTGTTCGATGGCATAAATAATTGAACCATGTGTATCACCGGTAATCACCGGGGTTGCAGGTGCCGCCCCATAACCAATTTGCCCGCAAGCGGTTTCAACGAGCACCACAACATCTTCAATATTGTTCACTGTACGCATCGCAGTTTTAAAGGGGGTAATAAGGGGTACCGCCAGTTTAGCGAAACGAATTTGACTAATTTTCATCGATGACCTCATTGTCAGTTGGCTGGATTCAGACGTACACGTTTAATGTTATAAACGCGGTCTAAATAACTGCTATTTGCTGATAGCTGTAACGGTAATAAAGGGGTGACCGATACGCCATTTAAAGTGCCCCGATAAAATTGCCCTTGGGCATCTTTGTACCCTAATCCTTTAACATCATGAATAACATAAGGTTGACCGCCATCTTCACCTATATACATCATGACATGGCCGGGGATGTAAATTAAATCACCCACTTGCATTTGATTCACTACTGGCATTTTACTGGCACTGCTTTGGTCTTTAGTAAAACGATTATTGATAGCGTACTTACCCGCTCCTTGTTGGCCAGAATTACGGGGCATCAACACACCAAATGTTTTATAAATCTCTCCAATAAAGCCGGTACAGTCACGTGCGTCATAATCGTGCCCCCAGCCATAACGCTCACCTAAAAATTTGAATCCTTGGGCGATAATATTTTCACTGGTCATGGGTAAATAACCTTCATGCATATCATGATGCCGTGCAATAAGTGCGTTGCTGAACGTTAAACTTCCATCATCACCTCGAACTGGCAGTGAAACCACATAAGAGGCATAAGGATTTTGGCCATAAATTTGATTCACCATTTTTGTATGAGGCACTAATGGTAAACGTGTTCCCATATCTAATTGCACTTGTGAAACACTTGGCTGATTTGGCACATAATTGGTGGTTACTTTACTTCCGGTCACCACAACAAAAGACTTAGCCTCACGATAGGCAAGAATGTCCTCTCTGTTGCCAATGGCAACTGCTTCCTTAGGGATCCAAGCTAAATAATGGTAATGTTGTGCTAGGTACCACTCTTTGTCTGCGCTTTCATGTAACACGGCCAATGTATCGCCTGGGAACACTCCGGTTTCTTGAAAGCGATCCAAATCGGTATCCATCTGCTGATTGAAAACACGATCATATGTCGGGAATGTACGCATCACAGTACGAGAGACAACCATAGCAAACTGGATATCGTTCACTGGTTTCACGGCATTTTTATTGAGGTTTACAATATATTGGTCAAAATCATCTGAACTTAATTTTTTACCATCTACAAAATATCGGGCACTACTAGGGACTTTACTGATTGATTCGATTTTTTTGAGCAAGGCTTTTTGACTTAACTGCTTAGGAGAATTTAATGGCTCAACAACATGGGAATTATTTGCTATTAGCTGCTGATTAAACTCAATAATCTCACTTGGTTGCATTAACACTTTATGGGGAGTCTTAAGTTTATTTAACCAATGTGCAGGGGCTAAATGAGCGTATTCAACACCAATCACGTCAGATTGCCAGGTCGCAGACTCTTCAGCCGACAACAGAAAACTGCTCAGCGCCATCATACTCACAAAAATATACCTCATTAAAATTTCCTCTAATTTTCATTCTATAATCGTCCACACTTCCTAAGCTACTCACAGCAACACTACTTAGTGTAAACTTGGATTAAGGAGTTGTTTTACAGCCTGATCCAGTAATACCTGCATTTTTAGACCTGCATAATGGACACTTAATTCTTCGTTTCCTGGGTAAGAAGTCTGTGCGCTAATAGTAAATTCTCGGCCGCCTTGATATTCAGGCAAACAAACATGGGCGAGAACAACGTTTTCTCCGGTTCCACGGGTTTCGCTGGGACCCCATCCAATTTTTTGCCAAATTCGCCATTGCCCTTTGGTGGCCTTATCTAAGATGATTTTACTGTTGCTAACAGGCGCATCTGTGATGTTTTTAGCCACTGCATCTAACAACATGCGACTAATGCCTTGTAACATGCCCCCAACTTGATATCGGGGATCACTATGGCCTGTGCCATAAAATAACACTTCAACATCTTTGGATGTTAAATTTGGCATACGTGTTTGTACTACGCGCTCATGACTTGCCAATCTTTTTAACCACTCAGCTTGTGATAATGTTGTCATTGGTTTATTGCCAGTCAATCCACAGTCTTTGCAGCGATAACTTTGATAACCCGGATCATCACTGCTTTGAGTAAGTTCAGGCGCTTTACTCTTTTTATGTGAATCTAAATCAAACCAAATAGAGTCAGAAGGAGAATAAATTTTTGCGCCATAAGCACCACGAAATCGAATACTTTGGTTGTTAAGTTTCAACCATTTATCGTGAAACAGCGCAGTCATGTTATCCCGACCAACAAGATTCAAAAAATATGTGGCTATGGCATTGGAATCACCATTTGCTTTTCCAAAGGGCTCATAACTATGGACACTTGTTATCAAATCAGCCAGATGCACCTCTCCTGCCCGACTATTTGCGCCAACGCCAAACTCGCGCATTGTTGAGACTGCTGCAGAAAATGCCTGAATTTTTGATGAGCTCCAAGGTTCATATAACTCATCATAGGTGCCTTGATTGGCGAGATACCGGAAACCTAATCCAGTGCTGGTTTTTGCAAAATCAATAGCTAACACTCTTCCTAAAGATTTCGGGGCAGTAAAATAATGCCAATCAGAAGCAATATTTCGTTGCCAATGATTACCGTGATAGTCGACTTGTTGCGCTGTTTTATAATCACCTTTAAGTCTGTTTTCACCCACAGGGCAACTAATGTAAGAATGAGTCAAATCGGCTGGCATAGCGGGTTCTGCAGTCATGACATTGGTATAAAATGTTTGAACTGCAATGTCATTCAATACAGTATCAATTTCAGTTGCAACACTGGCTTTCAGCTGTATTGCAAATAAAATAACCGCCCATTTACAGCCAAGGTGTTTCACGTCACATTCCTTTTTTGGCAGCCTTTAACCCGATTTTTATTGCGCAACATCGAAATTCCAATAATCGCTCTGTGGATCTGCACTATGGGTAAAATGCCACCATTCCATTGAATAATCTTTAAAACCATTCTCAAGCATAATTGTTTTCAACTTTAGACGGTTTTCCAATTGAGATTCAGTAATTAAATCTGAGTGGGTATTCGATATGGAATCAAAAAAATCATAAGGCGCCCCCATATCCAGCTCTTTGTATTCACCGTTTTTGTTCAAAGATTCGATTGTTAAATCAATAGTAAAGCCACGACTATGTCCTGATCGCTCTGCTATATAGCCGCCCTTCAGCGCTAACTTTTCTAAATTAGGGTAATAATTCTCTTTAGTCATTTGATCTTTATCGTCATTCACCCAGCGCATAAAATGGTCTACGGCTTTCTCTGGGCGATAACAATCGAAAATCTTCAATCGCATCTGGTTTGCCACTAACTTACTATTTACAACGGCTAAAGCTTTCGCCGCTCTACGTTCAATAATACATAACGGCGCCTTATAGCCATCAACACGCCGCCCCACAAAGTTGTTGTTTGTTGCATAACGAATATCGTAGTTGGCAGTGGTCAAGGTATGATTCAAAATGACAAACTGTTCTGGCATCTTGTTTTCTGCTTGGGCATGTAAAGACACCAACGCAACAAAAGCTATTATATTTTTCATCTTTGCATCCACATGATTATTAATCGAAAATAAATCAACATTGAAATATATAATTCCACATAACGACAAATTTAGGAATTGAATATTACAATATCAGAGAAATAAGCCAAATACTTCCAGAGGTTTAGAAAATTAAATCGGAAACCTATTGCCCTATTCATTCATTTTCTTTTATTAGTGTCCTGAATACCATAGAGGGACAGAAACTATTAGACAAACGATAAAAGAGTATTCGACTCTGCGTTTTTGTTTTCGTTGTCCTTTGGTTTAAATGGCTTGTCCGTTTTGGCTTTCCAGCATTAAAGCTTTATACGCAAGGCGCCGAGCTCTTCGGGCGCCAGAGGCGGTGCACTAAGATTTGTTGGAACAAATCAGCACAGCTTTAGCTGGCCAGAGAAGCAGGTGAACCACATGGAGGTGGTGCATAAAATGTTCCAGACATTTTGTATTCGGGCTAAACAGGTTTGACTATCTTCAGGGTTATTTAAATATCTAGTTTGAATTGCTGATAGATGAACACTTACAGTTTCAGATTGACAATATTTGACAGTTTGGAGCCGACTGGACGGGATTCACTCAGGCACATCCTTGTGCCTGCCCCTTCGGGCGCCAGAGGCGTTGCTAATCGTTCCTGACGATTAGTCGAACCGCGGGGCTTCTCATCCCTCAAATTGATTTTGATGATAAATTTTAGGCAATAAAAAACCCGCAGCTGGTGCGGGTTTCTTGTAATGTGGCGGATAGCGAGGGATTCGAACCCCCGGTAGGTTTGACCCTACGTCTGATTTC
>NZ_CAXBNC010000038.1:0-25041 GCF_963977085.1 uncultured Paraglaciecola sp.
GATTGAGTAATAGCTCGTCTGGAACGAATTATTACGACCTGCAAAAATGAGTAGATAAGTGGATGAAGAGCATTGCCCTCGAGCGGCACTTTTTGCTTACTTTTTGCTGCTGTAGGCAAAAAGTAAGTCGGGCGAAAGGGATTTCGTGTGAAAAAAGGCATGGATTCCAGTAAGCGCCAGCGCATAAAAACGGCGTAGCCACAAAAACAAAAAAACGAGCCTAAGCTCGTTTCTTCAAATAATTAGAAAGTTTGAAACCCCTTCCAAAAAATACATACCCTTTCTACTAAATCATTGGAGCCTCAGCAAAGCCGCCTAGCTACGAGTCCCATGAGCATATGACTAATATGTGATTGGGGCGAGTAGCGACGGCAATGCAGCTGAGGTTTCAAGGATGACGTAGAAACTATTCCTCAATATAACTCTCTATCGAAGGGCAACTACAAATCAAGTTCCTATCCCCAAACACATCATCAATTCGATTCACCGAAGGCCAAAATTTGTTTCTAGCAACGGCTGCGACTGGGTAAGCGGCAAGATGTCTGTCATAGCTGCGGTTCCAGTTGCTGTCGCAAATATCTTCTAATGTATGAGGTGCATTGTGTAGTGGGTTGTCTGTGCCATCCCACTCGCCCGATTCTACTTTAGCAATTTCACCGCGAATAGAGGCCATGGCTTCTATGAAGCGGTCTAGTTCAACTTTGGCTTCTGATTCTGTGGGTTCAATCATCAGCGTACCGGCTACGGGGAAACTCATAGTTGGCGCGTGGAAACCATAATCGTTTAAGCGTTTTGCTATGTCGACTTCGGTCACACCTGAGCTTTCTTTTAGCTGACGTAGGTCAATGATACATTCGTGTGCTACGCGGTTGTTACGGCCGCGGTATAACACTGGGTAATGGGTCGATAATTTTTCGGCGACATAGTTAGCGTTAAGTATGGCGACTTCGGTGGCTTTTTTAAGGCCAGCGCTGCCCATCATTTTGATGTACATATAACTGATTGGCAAAATAGAGGCACTGCCCCAAGGTGCGGCCGAAACTGCGCCGTGTTCACGCACTTGGCTGTCTCCGGCGTTTTCTACAGCTACCACTTTGTGATTGGGTAAAAATGGCGCTAAATGGGCTTTAACACCAATTGGTCCCATACCTGGGCCACCGCCACCGTGTGGAATACAGAAGGTTTTATGCAGATTTAAGTGAGATACATCTGAACCAATATGACCCGGTGAGGTAATACCTACTTGAGCGTTCATGTTGGCACCGTCCATATACACCTGACCACCAAATTCGTGGACTATGTCGCACATTTCTTTGATGGTTTCTTCGTATACACCGTGAGTCGAGGGGTAGGTGATCATCGCACAGGCTAGGTTGTCGGCTACTTCTGCGGCTTTTTTGCGTAAGTCGGCTACATCCACATTGCCTTTTTTATCGCAATTGACCACTACCACTTTCATGCTCACCATTTGTGCTGATGCAGGGTTAGTGCCGTGGGCAGAACTTGGGATAAGACAGACGTTACGATGCCCTTCTCCCCTGCTCTCATGATATTTTTGGATGGTGATCAAACCTGCGTATTCACCTTGTGCCCCTGAGTTGGGCTGCATAGATAAAGCATCGTAACCGGTAATATCAATTAACCATTCGCTCAGTTCGTCGATCATTTGTTTGTAACCTTGCGCTTGATCGATTGGCGAAAACGGGTGTAATTGTCCAAATTCAGGCCAAGTGACTGGCAGCATCTCGGCTGTGGCGTTGAGCTTCATGGTGCATGAGCCGAGTGAAATCATCGAATGATTTAAGGCTAAATCTTTGTCTTCTAAAGATTTGATATAACGCAGCATTTCAGTTTCAGAATGATAGCTGTTAAATACGGGGTGAGTTAAGAACTCAGAGGTTCTCACTAAATCTGCTGGGATTGAATCACTGCCGTTGGCGATGATGTCTTGGTCGAAGGCTTTAATATCTAACTCAACGTTGGCACCTACAAAGGCTTGGTATAAGGCCTGAAGATCATCACGTGAAGTGGTTTCATCTAAACTGATCCCCAGTGCGCCATCAATATCAGTACGCAGATTGAGTTTGCTTGCTAAGGCAGCCGTAATGATCTGTTGTTTGTTGCTAGCCACTTTCACAGTTAAGGTGTCGAACCAAGTATTGTTAAGTAGTTCAAAACCTGCTTTGACTAATCCAGCCGCTAAAATATCAGCAAAACGATGAATGCGTGACGCTATAGTTTTTAACCCTACTGGGCCGTGGTAAACCGCATAGAATGACGCCATGTTGGCTAACAATACTTGGGCGGTACAAATGTTAGAGTTGGCTTTTTCACGGCGAATATGTTGCTCACGAGTTTGTAAAGCCATACGCAGTGCAGGACGGCCACGAGTATCTTTAGACACCCCAATGATACGTCCAGGTAAAGAACGTTTGTAACTATCGCGGGTGGCAAAAAAAGCGGCATGTGGGCCGCCGTAGCCCATAGGTACACCAAAACGTTGCGCGCTACCTAGTACCACATCTGCGCCCATTTCACCCGGTGGTTGTAACATCACTAAGCTCAATAAATCAGCCGCTACTGCTACTATGCCTTTGTTGGCTTGTACGGCGGCAATGATATCGGCGATGTCATTGACTGCGCCTGAGGTGCCTGGGTATTGCAATAAGGCACCAAATAGATCGTGTTGACTGGCATCTTCAGCTTTGCCCACTACCACATCAAAACCAAACATATCGGCGCGGGTTTGCACTACGTCTAAGGTTTGTGGATGTACATCATCAGCAACAAAAAAGGTATTGGCTTTGCGGTTTTTCGAGATACGCTTAGCTAGCCCCATGGCTTCGGCGGCAGCTGTGGCTTCGTCTAACAATGATGCTGAGGCTAATTCCATTCCTGTTAAGTCAATGGTGACTTGTTGGAAATTGAGTAGGGCTTCGAGTCTGCCTTGGGCAATTTCTGGTTGGTAAGGGGTATAAGCGGTATACCAACCTGGGTTTTCTAGTACGTTACGTAAAATCACATTAGGGGTAAGGGTGTCGTAATAACCCATGCCAATAAAGGAGCGCATGACTTGGTTTTTACTGGCAATACTTTTTAAGTACGCCAAAGCGTCCGCTTCGGTTTGTGCTTCACCTACTTGCAACGGCTGGGACAAGCGTATGCCTTCGGGCACAGTTTGCTGCATTAAATCATCTAAGGATTCTGCCCCTATTGCAGACAACATGTCTGCCATTTCAGCTTCGCTAGGACCAATATGACGGCGAACAAAGTCTTGTTTTTGCTCGAGTTCGGATAATGAAAAATGAGATAATGACATAGCTGACTACAAATTCCTGATGTGATTAAAAAGTGAGAACTGTTTTAGCAGTACTCACTCTTTTACTAGAATAATATTTAAATAAGACCTAAGGGCGATGTAGCCCTTATTTTGAGTAGGCGTTACTCGTCTTCGATACTGCCTTCGTATCCTTCGGCATCAAACAAAGCGGCTGCTTCTTCTGGATCATCCGCTTTGATTTTAAACAACCAACCGTCTCCATAGGGGTCAGAGTTAACCAATTCTGGCGCGTCTTCTAAGTCTTCGTTTACCGCTACCACTTCACCACTGATTGGCGCATACACATCAGACGCTGCTTTTACTGACTCGGCTACAGCAATGTCGTCGCCTGTACCTACTTCGGCACCTACATCTGGTAACTCAACAAACACCATATCACCTAATAATTGTTGGGCATGGTCGCTGATACCTATAGTAAACACTCCGTCACCATCTGGGCGTACCCATTCGTGAGTTGAGGCGTAACGTAAATCTGCTGGAATATTGCTCATGTTGGTTCCTAATAATTATCTAATTAACTGAATTCTTATAAGACACTTTTGCCATTTCTGACGAAGCTGGGTTTAACCACATTTACTGTAACCCACTTTTTGCGGATTTCAACTTCAGCGCTGTCGCCAACTGTTGATGGTACACGGGCCATTGCAATACTGTGACCCAAAGTAGGTGAAAAAGTACCTGAGGTAATCACGCCTTCGCCACCTGTTACTTGTACCTTTTGGCCGGCTCGCAATACCCCTTTGTCGGTCATGACTAAGCCTACTAACTTATCTGTGCCAGCGGCTTTTTGTTGTTCTAGTGCCTGACGACCCACAAAGTTTCTGTCACTGGGCTCCCAGCTGATAGTCCAAGCCATATTAGCCGCTAAAGGTGAAATAGTTTCATCCATATCTTGGCTATACAGGTTCATGCCTGCTTCTAGTCTAAGTGTATCTCTTGCACCTAAACCACAAGGAACTACACCCACATCTAGCAATTTTTGCCAATAGTCTGCGGCATCTGCAGCTGGTACCATAATTTCGTAGCCTGCCTCACCTGTGTACCCTGTGGTAGCGATAAATAAATCTTCGGCCTGTACACCAAAAAAAGCTTTCATACCTGCTACCGCTTCTTTTTGTGCGGCAGAAAATAACTCTGCAGCTTTACTTTTAGCATTAGGGCCTTGCACCGCAATCATCGCAAATTCTGGACGTTCGGTGATAGTGACGTCGAATGTCTCGGCTTGTTTTAGCAACCAATCCATGTCTTTTTCACGGGTTGCAGAATTCACCACTAAACGATAATTAGTTTGGTCGAAATAATAAACAATTAAATCGTCAACAACGCCACCTGCTTCATTCAGCATGCCGCTGTATAACGCTTTGCCTTTGTCTTGCAGTTTAACCACGTCGTTAGCCAATAAAAAACGTAGATAAGCCTGAGCATCTTTGCCCGTTACATCTACTATGGTCATGTGAGACACATCAAACATGCCCGCATCTTTACGTACTGCGTGATGTTCTTCTATTTGCGAGCCATAATTGATGGGCATTTCCCAACCATGAAAGTCAACCATTTTGGCCCCTGCTTCCAAGTGTTTAGCATGTAAAACCGTTTTATTAGCCATGAAATACTGTGTCCGTAGTGAAACAATGGCAAAAGTATAGAGCCGCTAATCATCGACAACAAATTGAAATATGTAATGTTTACATTTACATTTCTTATGAATAATCGAATAATCATTTAAAACTCTTATTTAAGACTCTTTAAAATAAAGGTTATTTACATGAAACAACTCTCTTTGGATAACCTGCGTACCTTTTTGGCTGTGGTAGATTTAGGCGGCTTTGCAAAAGCTGGGGAAAAACTTGGACTCACTCAACCTGCGGTAAGCCTACAAATAAAACGTTTAGAGCAACAATTATCGAAACGACTCTTTGCCAAACAAGGGCAACGACAAATTGTTAATCAAGACGGCTTACAAGTGTATAAAACCGCGCAAACTATGCTGGAGTTAAACGACAGTATTTTTCGCCAATTTCAACCCATGTCGTTGAAAGGTAGATTACGTCTAGGTATTCCAAGTGAATTTGCCACAACCCTGCTGCCTAGCATCATTGGCGAATTTGGTAAGTTATATCCAGATGTGTCCCTAGAAGTCACCTCGGCATTGAGCAAAACCCTGCTTAAAGATGAAAACCTCAGTGGTTTTGATCTTGTTTTAGCATTAGTAGATCCCGACGTAGATGTTGACGGACAAGTATTACTGATAGATGAGTTAGTCTGGGTAGGCGACCGTAGTTTGGCTTATTCTCACGCGACTTTGTCGCTGGTTTTAGCCCCAGATGGTTGTGTATATAGAAGTCGTGTTATCAATAAACTAAAGCAACAAACCCAACAATGGCGGATCAGCTATACCAATGCCGACCTTAGCGGTATTACTGCAGCTATTAAGCAAGGTTTAGGAATTAGCGCGTTGGCAAAAAGTAGTGTGCCCAAACAATTGGATATTATTCAGCAAAATTATTTGCCAAAGTTAGGTGCAATTAAGATATGTTTGTTTGCTGGAAAATCACAGCATCCCCATGCCAGCGGAAAACTCGCAGAATTTATTCAATCAAAATTAATACAATCAAATTAACTGGAAATTGCGGATAGTCTTTTTAAAATAAAAGTTCACGCAATAAAAAAACCGTTGGTTGCTGTTTAACTTAAACAACAACCAACGGTTTTTTAAATTTGCTTACTTAGTTAAGCGCCTTGTTTAATAATAATTAAGGTCACACAACTTACTAGTAACATAAGAGACAACATTCTCTTACTGTACTTTCCATGATAATAGGCTTTACGTCGTTCCTTGAACATTGGTCCATCAGGATGTACACCTGATGCTTGCCGTCTTTCACCAATTAAACGTTTCATAGAACACCCCAAACGGAACAAATTTACTAAAGGTTAAGTTTTGTATAATTATTGTACGATATAACCTTCGGATAAGATCTTAACCTTTTAGTTCAATTATTTCATCGGCTTTTTTAACAAAAACTTAACTTAATTCAAAATTAAGGGAAATTTTTGTTGTTTTATGCGGACTTATATTAATCATCTGACTTCAATCGCACGTAAGTTTTATATTTTTTTTGTAATAAACGGTCGATATAACGAGTGAGTTTTATTTTTTGACTGATGGCATTATCTAAGGCATCCACTAACTCTGTTAGCATGGTTTTATAATATTCAACATCTTTAACCTGGCCATCTTCAGTAGCGCCATCGAGAATACCTTTTGCCTTTGCTTGGGTCTGGGCTTGTTTTTCAGGCAAAAACATCTCGTCAGAGACTTCTTTAATCACATTTTCAACGGCGTCTTCGTCGAAGGTTTGTAATTCTTCAAGGAAACCAAAAAGTAAGATCCTGTCCATTAAGGCATTAATTTTTCTTGGAATACCATGAGTAAATTGGAAAATACGATCATAGGCTTCAGCTGAAAACAAGGCCCTACCATCCCAGCCAGCGTGCTGCATTCGATACTCAATATAGCCTTGGCATTCTACATCCGTTAAAGGTGCTAAATGGCAAGATGCCACAATACGTTGTCTAAACTGCTCCATGTTTGGCGCTCGCAGTATAGGTTGTAACTCTTCCTGACCTAACAAGAAGCTTTGCAAGAGTGGTTTACCTCCGGCTTGAAAGTTAGACAACATACGCAGTTCTTCAATGGTTTCTAAGGGTAAATTTTGTGCCTCGTCAACCAATAACAAAGCACGTTTACCTTGTTTGTGTAGTCCCATTAAAAATGCTTCAAGATCATTTAGAATGTCAGACTTAGTACTACCTTTAACTGGCACATTGAATTTGCTGGCGACCATTTTCACCAATTCATCGGGTGACAATTTTGGCGAAACAATTTGTGCTGCAACTATACCTTCCTGCATGTCATCCAATAAACTATTGGCAATGGTGGTTTTACCCGTTCCTATGTCACCAGTGATAACAATAAAGCCTTCAGCTTGAGATAACCCATATTGCAAATAAGACATGGCGCGTTTGTGCCATTTACTACCAAAAAAGAAGCTAGGATCGGGAGTCAGTTGGAAAGGTTTAGAAGTCAGTCCGTAATAATTTTCATACATAATAAGAAGTCACTTAATCCTATGAGCTTTAGCCTAATTTATGAAGCTAGCTTAAGCTATCTGCCTAGGGCATAGCAATTAAATAACGTAACAATAAATAGTCAAATAATGGCAAAAGCAACCCGCTGCAACAAACAGATGCCAAATGGCGTGAGTAAACTGAACTTTTTTAGCCGCATAAAATACCACACCCACTGTATAACAAAGACCTCCAGCCAAGAGTAAATAAAAGCCAGCGGATTCTAGAGAATTGTACAAAGGGTAGACAAAAAATATCGCTAGCCACCCCATCAACAAATAGGTCACTAAGGACAACTTAGGAAAACGGTTGTTAGCGAAACACTTAAACACTATGCCGGTAATCGCAATTGACCAAATCAACACCATAGCCACTAAGCCCACAGTGCCACCCACAGCTAAGACCATTAAAGGCGTGTAAGTACCCGCTATCAACACATATATTGCACTGTGGTCGATGGTCTTCAACAGCGTCTTTAAATCAGGATGACTTACCCCATGATAAAGCGTTGAAGAAAGAAACATCATCATCATCGAAACCCCAAACACCACACTCACCACTTGTCCGTATATTCCATCGGCGCGCAGCAACATCAATACCAATCCCACAATAGCGGCAATAAACCCCAAGCCGTGAGTTATAGCATTTAACGATTCTTCTAAAGGAGAATAAGGGCGAATAGCAATTTTGGTAGAGGTCATGCATTTTGATCTAAGGTAAGCAGGAATGGCAGTGTATATTTTCAGCGTACACTTGTACACTGAAGAATTAAATAGCAGCAGTTGTAGTTAATCTTACTGTCGGCAATACCCTTAGATCTTCAGTCAACAGACTTAAATCAAATAGTTGTGACACAGGACCCCCCTAATCAACTAGGTATTAAAGTGTTCGCTAGGGCACAGCCCCACTAGTCGAATTTCACTCATCATGTACAATCCCTCTCCTAATTAAAACAACTGTGATGGCAAACTCGTGGTTCCTTGGTACATCTACATAATCGAAAACAAATTAGGTCAGTACTACACTGGCATTTGTACCGACATTGAACGACGCTTTGAGGAACATCAGTCTAGCGGGACTAAATGTGCCAAAGCACTAAAAGGCAAAGGCCCGCTCACTCTGAAATTTAGTTGTGAGGTGGAGGGTCATTCAAAGGCATTAAAGTTGGAAATTTGGCTGAAAAAACTTAGTAAAGCCAACAAAATTAAATTGGTCAACAACTGTTTTTGTGATGCCCCAATAAAAAATATGTTACTGGATAAGGATAAAAATAATGCAAGATAGCGCCCCTATATCACTGCCACCAGAACTAAATGAACTAGGCATTAAACGTTGGCAGATATTTCTATCCCATGAAAAATTTTCTCAGCAATACCAAAAGTTTTCAGAACAGATCAAAACAGCCTTTGCATTGAGTGATTTTATCTTTGAGCAATGTTCACGAAACCCCACTTGGTTAGATGTTTTACTACTTGAAGAAATACTGTTTGTTGAACAAGTAGATTACCAAGACAAGTTATTGCAATTGTTGGCTAAGGTGGACAACGAAGCCGTTTTACAACAGCAACTAAGACAATTTCGAAATTTTCATATGCTGAGAATTGCATGGCGCGACTTAACCAATATGCAATCAATCGAGAATTCTTTAGCACAAGTGTCTGAACTGGCGCGACAATTAATCATTCAAACTAACACCTGGCTTTATGACTTTTTACAGCCTCAGTTTGGCGTACCTGAGGGTGAGTTTGGCCCACAACCTATGTTGATTCTTGGCATGGGTAAATTAGGAGGCGGCGAACTCAATTTTTCATCAGACATCGATTTAATTTTCAGTTATCCAGAACAAGGCAACACGTCAGGTGGCAGAAAGTCTGTTGAACACCAGCAATTTTTTACTAAGTTAGCCCAAAAACTCATCACTGCACTAGATCAAATAACCTCTGACGGTCAAGTATATCGAGTGGACATGCGCCTCAGACCATTTGGTGACAGCGGCCCATTGGTGATGCATTTTGATGCCATAGAAGATTACTACCAAGAGCAAGGGAGAGACTGGGAACGTTACGCTATGCTCAAAGCGTCTATTTTAAATACTCCTTGCCCTTACTCGCAGCAATTATCAGATATCCTGCAGCCTTTTATTTATCGTCGCTATTTGGACTTTAGTGCCATTGAATCATTGCGCAATATGAAATCCATGATTGAACAAGAAGTGCGTAGACGTGGCCTCACCAATAATATTAAGTTAGGGGAAGGTGGCATTAGGGAAGCCGAATTTGTAGTACAAAGCTTACAACTCATCAATGGTGGAAGAGAGCCTAGTTTAAAGGTACAAAGCTTAAAATTAGCACTAACAGAACTGGTTAATTTACAAATCATACCTGCTCAAAGCGCCACAGATCTTCATCAAAGTTACTTATGGTTGAGAAAGGTAGAGCATTGTTTACAACAATTTGCCGACAAACAAACCCAAGTTTTGCCTGACAATAACACTGACCAAAAACGCTTATTAACTGTGTTAGGCATCAATAACTACGAAGATCTTACACAACAATTGGCGTTGCATAGCGGTATTGTCCACCAGCAATTTTCGTTGTTAGTGAAAGAAGACACTGTACTGCAAGATGATGTGGCAGACGAACAACAACAAGGGGCAAAGGATCTTTGGCAGTTACAGCTGGATCCACAAGAAACCCAAAGTATATTAAATCACTGGCATTTAGAGGATGAAGTCACCACAACGACTGGTTTGCCTATTGGCGCAGAAATACACCAGCAAATAGAGACATTTAAACAAAACCTCACCAAACAGCGCATTGGGCAACGAGGGCTCATGACCCTTCACAATTTAATGCCTGTCATTATCCATAAAATCTTAAGCTCACCGGCACACAATCATGTTGAATTATTCAAACGTGTATTGTCGGTTTTACATGCCATATTAGGGCGTACAGCCTACCTACAGTTGTTATTTGAAAACCAAGCAGCCTTATTCCACTTAGTTAAACTTTGCGCAGCGAGTCCTTGGGTGACCGAACAAATTGCGCGTTTTCCGTTACTACTTGACGAATTACTCAACCCGGCTTCTCTGTATCAACCGGTAGCCTTTAATCAATATGCTGATGAACTGCGTCAGGCTTTACTGCGAGTAGAGCCTGAAGATCTCGAACTGCAAATAGAAACCCTGCGCCAGTTTAAATTGACCCAACAATTAAAAATCGCCGCGGCAGATATTTCTAATGCATTACCCATAATGCAGGTCAGCGATCATTTAACCCATCTGGCCGAAGCCATTATTGTGCAAGTGATTGACTTCGCTTGGCTACAAATAGTGGCTAAACACGGTGTGCCAGTATGTGAAACTCATGGTGCTAAAACGATGCAAGACAAAGGTTTTGCAGTTTTAGGATATGGCAAACTGGGCGGTTGGGAGTTGGGTTACGGCTCCGACCTAGATTTGGTTTTTATACATAATTGCGACGGCCAACAACAAACTAATGGTGATAAACCTATAGGCGCCACGGCTTTCTATATCAAACTTGCACAGCGTATTTTGCATATATTCACGATCAAAACCGGATTAGGCCTACTCTATGATGTGGATATGCGACTGCGTCCCTCAGGTAACGCTGGGTTACTGGTATGCCATGTAGAGGGTTTTGCTACCTATCAAACTGAAAATGCCTGGACTTGGGAACACCAAGCACTTGGCCGAGCCAGATTTATAACAGGCGGCAACACATTACAGCAACGTTTTAGTGCCATTCGGCTAAGTGTACTTTCTAAACCAAGGGTGTTAGTAGAATTGGCAGAAGAAGTGGTCGCGATGCGAGTAAAAATGCGTGCTCATTTGGCCAAAGGAGATGCCGAAAATATAGATTTAAAACAAGACGCTGGGGGCATAGCAGACATAGAGTTTATTGTGCAGTTTATGCTATTGGCTCACACCAGTGCTTTCCCTAGCCTAGCCAAGTGGCCTGATAATGTGAGGATCTTAGCGGACTTAGCAAAACTATCGCTACTAACTAAAGCTGAAGCAGATATTCTCATTCAAGCCTATTTGGAGTATCGCAACTATGCCCACAGACTGGCCTTACAAAATGGGGCATTAGTAGAAGTCAACGCATCCCTTGTAGATCTACAAATAAAAGTAAAAGCAATCTGGCACAAATATTTAGTCGAACTAGCACAATAATGAGTATTAATAATGCTCTTTATTTACGCGCTTCGGCACATTGTGTTTCTAAATATTCAGAGGATTTGGCAGTAATCACTAAAGAACGTTGACGGGGGCACATGTAAGCTTTGACCTCACCATTAAAGTTAGCGTCTATGGCATTAGCAATAATTTTTAAACTACCTAAAATCGAATCGTCAAGTTGGAAGGGGTGTTTGACAATAAAGTCCTGGTCAAGCTCCCAAATGACCTGCATACCTTCTGACTGAGCATAATCGGTAATAGCACTTCTAAGTGTACTTCCCGCTTTGAACATACGATGTTTGTGCTCCCCTACCCATCTTCCTGAGATAGGTTTTTGTAGGCTTTCCATTTTTTGCAAACGCTCACCTAAGGGTTTATCAGAGGTTTTCACCTCCATAACAAAGTCTCCCAACTCTTCTTCACGAGGATGGCGAGATGACAAGCGATAATCTGCATAAAAATTACTCATATTACTTGCAATACTCTTTTTCCCCATGTTTCCTTCAGGAAGCACTGAAGACTCATTACTTTTTTGCATGACCAATACCGCTGCCGCAATCGCGATAATAATCAGGGCCAAGAACACATGCTTGAGCCAAAATAAAGAATTTGAGACTTGTTTAGTTTTTTTCATTACACATTTTAACCAATGTTAAACCTCATTATTGCTGTTAATCATATAAAGACGGATCATCAACATTTGGTCTGGTTTTAAAACGCTTATGCATCCATAGGTATTGTTCTGGTGCAATCATTACCATTTTTTCAATCATTTTATTTATGCGTGTCACATCATACTTATCGTCACCCGAAGGGAAATTCTCCAGTCCCGGCAATGCAATAATTTTATAGCCGTTATTGGTTCTAACCGATACTAAAAATATTGTTTCGCAATTGGCTTGCTTAGCAAATAATAAAGAACCTTTTGTAGTCGCCATTTCTGAGACCGCAAAAAACGGGGTGAATTCACATCTAGTGCGACCATAATCTTGATCCGGCAGATAAATACATAATTCACCGTCATCTAACGCTTGGATCAAGCCCCTCACGTTACGTTTGTGAACCATATATTTGTTGGCTCGATTACGACCATAATACTGCATGTACTCCATCAGACGATTATTATGTTTGCGGTAAAACACTACTGATGGGTATTCTCGGCCTAATATTCTACAGGCAAATTCAAGGTTCATATTGTGTATCGCGTAGGCCAATACCCCTTTGCCTTTTGCCAAAATAGCCTCTATATGTTCACGGCCTTCAAACTCAGCGATACCATTCACTCGCCAAGATGGCCACCACCATCCCATGCTGGTTTCGAGTATTGCCAAACCAGCATTGTCGAGATTAGTCTTTAACATTACCGCGCGTTCCTGTTCACTCAAATCAGGAAAGCACAATTCAATATTTCGTTTGGCTATGCGATAACGTTTTTTGGCGACAACTTTTAGTAATTTACCCAACAACTTACCTATAAGTAGTTGTATCTTGTAAGGTAACCAAGAAATGCTATACAAAATTAAAATACTTAACCAAGTTAACCAATATTTTGGTAAGAAAAATTCTATTTCAAACTTAGGAGCGACTACTTTTTTTGCTGACAAACTGATCTCCGACTAATTCATTGCCTTTAGTTTAATACGGAAAACCGATTGGAAACATGAAAAAGTGCTAAGCTGGAAAATGTTAACGATAAGAAAGTCTGTCAGTAACGGTTAGAGGTGCAATGGAAGATAACAAGTCAACTAAATCAAATGACCAGAATGTCGAAGAAATTGAGCGACTCCAAGCTATTTTGGATTCAGTATCCAGTGCTATTTTTGAGGTCTCTTCTTTAGGCGAAATTCTTTTCGCTAATCAGTCTACCGTGAAAATGTTTGGTTATACACACTCAGAATTCATGAATATGAATATCGCTGATTTGGTCCCCGCACTCTATAAAGCTAGACATCAAAACCACATCCAACAATTTTTCAATACCAATAGCGAACGCCATGGAGAAAAAAGTGAAGCGTTACCTGCCTTACATAAAAATGGCCACGAGTTTTTTGTCACCATCAGTTTAAAAGCGTCCTTTTATAAACAACAACATTCTGTTATTGCCACCCTTACTGAATCATCAAAATTAAAAAGCACTCAAGAGCAACTAGATAGTACTAATAAACGCCTTATGATAGCGAAAGAGGCATCTCAAATTGGCGTGTGGGAGTTTAATGTAGAAACCAAACAACTGATTTGGGATGAGCAAATGTTTTTGCTCTATCAACATGATCCCAAAAAATTTAATGGCACAGCATCAGAGTGGCAAGAATCGTTACATCCCGAAGATAAAGACACTCTGCTCCAAGCGCTAGAATTGACAATAGAAAAAAGTAAAAAGTTTGATACCACATTCAGAATACTCACACCTGATAAGCAAATTCGCTACATAAAAGCCTATGGACATTCGGTGAGTGACCCAACGGGAAAAGTAACTAAAGTGATTGGGGTAAACTACGATCTCACTGAAACCTTCGTTATTCAGGAAAATTTAAAACAAAGCCTAAAAGAAAATTTGGTGCTGGCCAAAGTAGCTGAGGAAACAATTAATTCAGTAGTGTTAACGGATGTAGAGGGAAAAACAACTTGGGTTAACAAAATGTTCACCCAAGTCAGTGGATACCGTTTAGATGAATTAATAGGCCGCACGCCCGGTTCAGTTTTACAGGGGGCGGATACCGATCCACAAACAATAAAAGATATCAGTAAAGCCCTTAAGAACAAGCAAGGTTTTAATGTAGATATTTTAAATTACCATAAAAATGGCGCCCCTTATTGGTTGCAAATAAATTGTAAGCCGTTATATGAACAACAAAAGCTCGTTGGCTTTATGGCCATTGAAACCGACATCACCGAGACAAAAAGGCTGGAAAAGGAAAGACAATTTCAACAAGAGTTATTGGAACGCACGGAGGCCATGGCAAAACTCGGAGGCTGGCGACTTGATTTATTGACTAATAAAGTCATTTGGTCAGATGTTGTGTATAACATCCACGAACTACCTGTTGGTTCCGAAATTAACCTAGAAAAAGCCCTAGACTTTTACGCCCCAGAAACAAGACCTAAAATAACAAAAGCGGTTGAATTAGCCATTAAGAAAGGCATTCCTTGGGATATCCAAACTGCTTTTATCACAGCCAAAGGCAACGAACTTTGGGTACGTGCTGTGGGTTATGCCGAATTCACTAACGGTGTAGCAACCTCTCTAAGAGGTGCCTTTCAAGATATCACTGAACTGAAGCGAGCAGAAGAACAAGCCAAAGAAGCCAGTCAAGCAAAAAGTGATTTTTTGGCCAATATGAGTCATGAAATTCGTACTCCAATAAACGGCATCTTAGGTATGAACGATTTACTTTTAAATTCTAACCTAGATGAAAGGCAACGCCACTTTGCGCAGCTCGTTAAAATTAGCAGCCAATCTTTATTACATCTAATAAACGATATTTTGGACTTTTCAAAAATAGAAGCTGGCAAACTCAATATTGAAATACAAGAAGTTAACCTATATTCGTTACTAAGCGATACCATCGACACTTTGGCCGCTCGCGCCCATGACAAGGACCTTGAACTAATATTGGATATTGCCCCTAAATTACCTAGATGGGTAAAAATCGATCCAAACAGAGTCAAACAAGTGTTGTACAACTTACTGAACAACGCCATTAAGTTTACTGAAAAGGGCGAAGTAATTTTAAAAGTCGAGGTGGATCTCGACGAATTATTAAAATTTACAGTAAGTGACACAGGTAAAGGTATAGCCAAGGACAAGCAAGCGCAGCTATTTACAAAATTTATGCAGGTCGATAGTTCAAGCACCCGAGAGCATGGCGGCACTGGATTAGGCTTAGCGATTAGTAAGCAGTTATGCGAAATGATGGGAGGTCAAATTAGTATAGTGAGTAGTGGCTCACAAGGATCTACCTTTTGTTTTACTGTTAAATCTGAACCAACAAGTCGAACATCGCTGCAATCCACAGACACTATGCTGGCACCTTTAAGTGGCAAAAAGCTGCTTGTTGTCGATTCGAACATCAGTCTAAAACAGTCTATTGTGCGTTTTTTAAAACAAGGGGAAATTGAAGTTCAATGTGCGAATAACGCCCCTGAAGCGCTCAACGCCTTAAGGAATGCCTATAGTGTTGAACAAGCGTTCGATTATGTACTCATTGATTTAGCGCTTCCAGGTATGAACGGTATAGAGCTTAGTAAAGTGATTCGGTCTGACCAACGTTTTGCTAAATTGGCGATATTTCTAATGGCAGCCCACGTTGATGCAAATAAGGCAGAACAAAATGCGCTAATCAAAATCAATGGTTACCTTGGAAAACCCCTAAAACCAGATGCCCTTATTAGTGTACTTTTAGCATCATTAAACCCTGAATATAGCGATAAAAAACAACAAATTCAGCCCCCCCCCTTACCTGAAGTGTCCAACCAGAAACAACCTAATATATTGATAGTAGAAGATAATTATATTAATCAGCAAGTTGTAATGGAAATGCTTAAAAGCTTAAATTGCCAGTTCAAAATTGCTGAAAACGGTCAAGAAGCCTTAAATATGTTAAGAAGCCATAGCGAACCTTTTGACTTGATTTTAATGGATTGCCAAATGCCTATAATGAATGGCTACGATGCGACCAAACATATTCGTGCAAACAAACAACAACAGTTTGATCACACTGTCCCAATCATTGCATTAACCGCCAATGCAATGAAAGATGATGATATTAAATGTTTTGCAGCGGGCATGAACGATTACTTATCTAAACCTTTTGTGTCTGAGCAATTAGCAGAGATGATACATAAGTGGGTATCTATTGATCTGCACCAGAATCACTGATCAGCGAGAAAATTATCAAGGCAGTCGGTTGCAACTCATGGACACCATTGTGCAGACTAGATACCCTTTACGTTAACCCATTTGATATCTTATCTATAGGCACATATGCAACTCATTAAAATCAATAAAGCACGTTATAGGCGCCACTTAAACCTAGTGATAGCAGGATGTATCGGCGGCTTAGCAATGGGTAGTTTAGTTATTTCTCAAACACTTATCGCTTTGTTTCCCGATGAAAGTGGTAGGCATTTTCATTGGAACCTATTAGGAGTGGTGTTTACGAGTGTGACTATTGCTTGGTTATTAAATAAATACCGGAGCCACAACTTTATGACGGAAGTGGTCTACGTTTGGGAGTTAAAACAAACCCTCAATAAAATAAACCGCAAAATGCCCAAACTAAAAGTCGCAAGTAGCGCTGGTAACACTGACGCGTTACTTGCTATTCACTATAGTTATGCCGGGTCACGCTTATTATGGCAACTAGATGATAACACTATAGTTTTAGATGAATTAACTGTCCAACAAGCAGAGCTTGATAGCCTAGCTTCTAAGTTTAATTTAACCTTAAATGCAAGTCACTTTGACGAGCGTAGTTTAACGCAATTTTAACACCTGTTGAACCTGTCATCACTCCCTTTAGCAGTCAAAAAAATCATGTTAAGTGACTTAGAAGGATCTTGCTGCAATTCAAATAACCGTGACATTTTTAGCCACCCTGCCTCTTCTTTATACTAAATTAAACTAGACTAATTTAGGATTAATATTACACTGCTCTTTAATGCTACCAATAGCCCTTAAAATTTTATATCTTAAGAGTTATAATTAGTGGTTTGTTTTTCGTAAGGTATGTTTATATCAAAACCAACATAACTATCCAAAAAGCTTCTAATTTAGACGCTGCTAAATTGTTGTATGATAACGGCTCACCTGGGATCCTCATCAGTGCTGTAGCGAGCAGTATAATGATTTTTGGATTTAGTAGTGTAGAGACGAGTTTAAATCAACTTATTTGGTGGTTCTCCATCAACACGATTTTGCTGTTGCGCCTATTCGACTTAATAGAGTGGAAATCAAAAAGTAGTAAATCAGCCTCGTCTGGCTTATTAGGTATACAACGTTACGCCTTAGGCAGTATTGCTACCGCCATAGCTTGGTCCTTATATCTAGTGATATTTTTTAACCAGCTCAATAACCTCGAGCTTTTTTTCCCCATTGTAATTTTGTGTTCGTTGGCTGGGAGCTCTGCCTCTCTGTTGGCTGCCAGTCGCTTTATCTCCATTAGTTATTCAATGATTCTGTTGATTCCCATGTCTTTAATGGGAATATTATCTACTTTTGAAGAACGGCAAATCTTAGGCATATTAGGTTTAGGTTTTGCTTTAGTCATGTTGATTACCTGTATGAGAGCTTCGCGTTTTACTTTAGACGCTATACACCAAAAAAACTTAAATTCCTTGCTTGTTCAAGAGATGGAAAAAGAGAAAAATCATGTGGCCCAAGCTAATCAAGAATTAGAAGTCACATCGAATGAACTCAGCCAAGTTAATATCAATTTAGAAGACGAAGTTAAACGTCGAACCGATGAAATATATCAGCTTAGTAATATTGACCCTTTAACACAGCTAGTCAATCGCAAAGCCTTTACTAGCTGCCTCGAGACCTTAATAGAACAATCAATTATCAAAGATAGTCCATTGGCACTGTTATTTATTGACCTCAATGGCTTCAAAAAAATTAACGATACTATGGGGCATCAGGTGGGCGACAGTGTACTAGTACAAGTCACTCAAAGGATTTCAGCTTTTTCTGAAAATAACCGTGCTGGTCGCTGGAATGGAGATGAATTTTTAGTGGCTTTACCTTATAGCGATCAAGACACCGCTATGGCTATTGCTAAAGCTATTACAACGAGCATTTCACAGCCTATTTTTGTACACGGAAATGAATTACACCTATCTGCGTCAATCGGTATTGCGATGGCTCCCGCCCATAGTTTGTCGGCTACCGAGCTGATTCAACTTGCCGATCTAACCATGTGTGAGCAAAAACGCTCAGGTAAAAAACGCCCTCGTTTGTTTTCAAATGATCTAAAAGTAAAAATCACTGCATCTCAAATGATCTTAGAAGGTTTGCAACATGCGATAGAAAGGAAACAATTATTTTTATGTTACCAACCTATACAGACCGCAAAAGATAATGTGTCTTTTGCATTTGAAGCACTATTAAGATGGGATTTTAACGGTAAATTTATTGGACCTGATGTATTTATTCCTTTAGCCGAAAAGTCTGGGCTAATTAAGGAAATAGGCGCATGGGTATTAAATCGAGCATGTATGGATGCAAACCATTGGCAATTCAGTCAACAGGCAGCTGTGTCAGTTAACGTATCGGTTATTCAGTTGATGGATGATGGTTTTATTAGGTTGTTAGATAACTGCCTTCGTAGCAGTGGTCTGGCGCCCGAAAGGCTGCACCTTGAAGTAACAGAGTCGACTTTTGTCGAAAACAAAGTCAAAATTCGCCACCAATTAGAGCAAATCCAAGATCGCAAAATTGATGTATCAATTGATGACTTTGGTACTGGGTATTCGTCGTTATCGCAACTCCAATCTTTACCAGTGAATTACGTAAAAATAGATAAGTCTTTTGTAGACAACATTGAAGGGAAAGGCGAAGCAATTATTCGCGCCACGTTATTTATCGCACGAGAGTTAAATTGCCAAACTATTGCTGAAGGAGTCGAAACAAAAGAACAAGCCCTTGCATTGTCTGCTATGGGAGTCGATTACCTTCAAGGTTATTTCTTTGCCAAACCCATGAAAAATGAAGACTTAATCGTGTGGCAAAATCCTATCACGAGTATTTTTTCGTAAACCTTGCCCTGACCTTCTATTGACGATTTAAATTTGTCGCTATTCAAGGCAAAATAGCGTCTTTTGTAATGAGATAATTTATACATGGCGCAGCTTTACTTCTATTATTCGGCAATGAACGCTGGCAAATCCACTTCTTTACTTCAATCAGCCTATAACTATGCCGAAAGAGGTATGAATGCTGAAATTTTCACTGCCGCATTAGACAATAGGTTTGGTATAGGGAAAGTGGCCTCTAGAATAGGCCTAGAATCTGAAGCGCACCTTTTTACTCCAGAAACGAATATGCAATCAGCCGTAGAGGCGCTACTAGCAAAAGGTAAGGTAGATTGCCTGTTTATTGATGAAGCACAATTTTTAACTAAACAACAAGTACAACAGCTGATCTATGTGGTCGACAACCTCAACATCCCTGTATTGGCCTATGGACTGCGAACAGACTTCTTGGCAGAAACATTTGAAGGTAGCCGTTATTTATTAGCTTGGGCTGACAAAATGATAGAGTTAAAAACCATTTGCCATTGCGGTCGAAAAGCGACATTTGTAGTCAGGATCGACGAAAGTGGTCAGGCAGTCAAAGAAGGCGAACAGGTAGAGGTAGGCGGTAATGATAGATACGAATCAATGTGCAGACAGCACTTTGCCGCCCTTGTTTGGTAGTTCACTTCGCTAGTTACTATTTATTTAAACTAACAAAAAAGCAAACAGTGAAGACTGTTTGCTTTTTTAATAACAATTAAGTGTCTAAGAATATGACTTATTGTGCAGACTTTTCAGCGATATAGCTCATTACATTAGTGGCTTCACGAGATTTGAAAAATTCTCCTAAGCTAACACCAGAACATGTCACATTGTCAGCTTCAAGTACCTTACCCATTACTTCTTTCTTGGTAAAACCTAAGTCGCCAATTTGACTGCTTAGTGCACGTTTAAACAAATCAACATTATTTGTTACCGCAGATTTACAGAAGTTTTTAAAATCTCTGTCACCTACAAATTTATATTTACTGGTTGACGCAGTTTCCACTTTAGCATCAGAACCTGTTAAATAATCTGCAATATCTTGAGAGCCACGAGTCTTAGAAAACTCAACTAAACTTTGGCCTGAACATTCAAAGTTACCTTCGCTAGTTAAAAGCATTAACATTTTGTTTTTGCTAGCACTTAAACGAAAACCATGCTGTCTTACATTCTTTTTGAACAAATCTAAATCGTTAGTCGCTGCCGCTTGGCAAAGTTCAGCATATTGGGTATCACCAACAAACTTAAAGTTGTTAGCGCTTTTTAAAGATGCACTTGCATTGAATGATAATGTAGCAACACAAACAACAGTAGATAAAAGTAACTTTTTCATAATAACACTCCAGTAATTTCAATAATTTTATAATGGCCGGTGAGTTTGCTGCTCAACCTGATGAAACCAATTGTAATTAAATTACAAAATTTTGTTGTTTTTTTTCTGGAGGTTTTTGATTAAAGAATTGTAAAAAATATAAAAACTCAAATAACAAACACACAAATCATTGTTTTATATAGTATATTTAAAAAATGATATTTCTTTTTAGAATACGGTTAGTGTAATAAGATATTAAAAATACTGTAATTTAATTACATTAAAGAGTTTTAATATTACATTTAAGCGTATTTTTGACTTGGAATGGCAATTTTTTATGCGATTATTGAAAGTTACTTACAAAAAAAGCCCGTTAGGGCTTTTTTTATCATCCAAGGCTGATGTTATGGACGTAGTGCTTTTTCACCTCTGGCCAATCCACAAACACCTGTTCTGGATGCTTCGATAATTTCAGTACTTTGACTTAAAGCATGGGCAAAAGCATCAAGCTTGTCACTGGTGCCAGTCACTTGAATTGTGTAATTGTTAGCATCAACATCCACAATTTGAGCCCTGAAGATATCGACGTTGCGTTTGACTTCTGCTCGAATAAGTTCACTACGTGTGGCCACTTTAACCAGCATCAACTCTCGTTCAACATGATGACCTTCAGATAAGTCAGACACTTTTAACACATCAATTAGCTTGTTGACTTGTTTAGTGATCTGCTCGATGACTTTGTCATCAGCAACTGTGACTATAGTCAAACGAGACAAACTTTTATCATCTGTTGGTGCGACACACAAAGAATCGACATTAAACCCTCGTTGCGAGAATACACCTACTATACGCGACAATGAACCCGGTGCGTTTTCCATTAATACAGAAATAATTCTTCTCATTATGTGCGCTCCGTCTTGCTTAATCGCATATCATCCATTGCACCAAATTTAATTTGCATGGGATAAACGTGTTCGTTTTGATCTATTTCTATGTCCATAAATACTAATCTGTCTTTGGCGGCAAAACACTTTGCCATTGCCTCATCTAACTCTTCAGGTTTGGTCACCCTGATACCGATATGTCCGTAGGCTTCAGCCAACTTAACAAAATCTGGCATTGAATCCATATAGGAATGTGAATGGCGACCTTTATAAATCATATCTTGCCATTGGCGAACCATGCCCAAAGCACGGTTGTTTAGGGAGATAATTTTGATTGGTAAGTTGTATTGCATACAAGTTGCTAATTCTTGGATATTCATTTGTATACTACCATCACCAGTGACAACAGTAGATACAGCTTCTGGGTGAGCCATTTGAACCCCCATAGCAGCAGGCAAACCAAAGCCCATTGTGCCTAGTCCGCCAGAATTGATCCAACGCCTAGGTTTCGCAAACGGATAATAAAGTGCCGCAAACATCTGATGTTGACCAACATCTGAACTGACGTAGGCATCACCATTAGTATGCTTATATAAAGACTCAATGACTTCTTGTGGTTTAATTAACCCATTGTCTTTTTTATAATCTAAACACTTGCGAGAACGCCACTGCGTTATCTGCTCCCACCAATCAGCTACTTTTGCTTTTTGTGCCTTAGCATCAATTTTTCCCATCTCTTTGAGCAACTGCTTAGCCACTTCATCGACGCTTCCAACCACAGGCACATGTGCCCCCACAATTTTAGAGATTGAAGCGGGATCAATATCAACATGAATAATGCTCGCATGTGGACAGAACTTATCCACATTGTTAGTTACGCGGTCATCAAAACGCGCACCTAAAGCTAAAATACAATCAGCATTATGCATCGCTTTATTCGCTTCTAATCTGCCGTGCATACCTAGCATACCCACAAACTGTTGGTGCACAGATGAAAAAGCGCCTAATCCCATCAAAGTAGAAGTCACAGGTGCTTGTAGTTTTTCAGCTATCTCGGTCACTAAATCACTGGCTTCTGCAGTTATTGCGCCGCCACCCACGTAAAGAATGGGTCTTTTCGATTCTAATAAGGTTTTGACAGCTTTCTTGATTTGTTTGTTATGCCCTTTAAGCGTCGGATTATAGGAACGCATAGTGACATCATCAGGAAACTGGTATGGATGCTCCTCTGAAACATTCACAATGTCTTTAGGCAAGTCTACAACAACTGGGCCAGGACGGCCTGTGTTAGCGATGTAATAAGCCTTGGCTATGGCTTCAGGAATATCTACAGCACGTTTAACTAAAAAACTGTGTTTAACGATTGGCCTAGAACAGCCCACCATGTCTGTTTCTTGGAATGCGTCTTCGCCAATGTGTTTAGAAGGTACCTGACCCGACAACACTACCATAGGAATCGAATCCATAAACGCGGTAGCGATACCTGTTATCGTATTAGTCGCACCAGGACCTGATGTCACTAATACAGTACCTGTTTGACCCGTTGATCTGGCATAGCCATCCGCCATATGAGCTGCGGCTTGTTCGTGACGGACGAGGACATGTTCGACATCTTCTTGGGCATATAATGCGTCATAAATATCAAGTACAGCACCACCAGGGTACCCGAATACATGTTTTACCCCTATATCTTTTAGCGTTCGCACAACCATTGCGGCGCCTGACATCATCTCCATCAGAATCACTCCAGAACTATGTTAATTAAAAACGAAAGGTCACTATACGTGAGCAATTAGGAAACTTAAACATGAAAAGGGATAAAAGTGAGATGCATATCCCAATATAGACATATATTAGGATAAAACTTCTAATAAGACAGGAGTTAACGCCTCATATTAGGATGAGGTTACATTTTATTAACAATTACTGATTAATCATCCATTTCTACTTCTAAGTCATCTTCGATGGTGTTGTCATCTTCACTATCATCTTCAACGACTGCTGGACGGTGATTACCATAAACGCTACCCAGCTTTGGACGGTTTATACGTTTTTGATATTTTACCCATGCTTTTTCTGCCGCTCCTTCTGGCTCTTTCTTGCCAAATGCCGCTGCTAACAAATTATTGTCTTCATTTGTTTCAGGTTCGATTTGTCCATCGACTAAAGCAGCAATTAAACATCCATATTCAGATAATGCTTTGCTTTCACTGATTGAAAAATCGCCAGAACGGGAAAAACCATAAGGATAATTTTTCGCATCTTTAAACATACGTTTGACTAAAAGTTCTCTAGTAAGTTTTGCCATTACAACCCCCGCAAAAATAAGTTAACAAGATTTATGATCATTGAGTAAATAAAAGACGGATACTGCTGGATATGTCAGCTTTGTAAACTCGCCTGATTTAACTTGCTTTATAATTTAAAATCAAAATCTGTCAACTATTTTTGTATGAATTTTCCAATTCAATTGCTGGATATTTCTAATGAGTCTGAAGACAACGTGAATCCTTTAAAAATCACATAAAACACTCACATTAATCTCACTTACCTTTTTACAACCCAAGCCCAAATCATTTCACACTCTACTGGCTCAATTCCTGTTGCATCGGTTACTAGAACTTTGACGCTCACCTCACCTTTTTCCGATGTTTGCATTAATGCAATTTGTTCATCAGTTAAGCTAGCAACGGCTGTCATATCCCCAGTAGCGCGTTTGACATAATTTAGGTTCATACATTTAATCAGAGGTAACTTGTCACCAGGCAAGTTAATCCCCACGATAAACCCAGTACATGATTCAGCCAATAACGCCATTGCAGCTGCATGTACACTGCCAATATGATTTTGTGCTTTTCGGCTATTCTTCTGACGGTATGTAGCGGTTTTTCCATCAGTATGCAGCACTTCAATGCCTGTAGTGCCAGCAAGTTTAACTTTGTATCTAAACATCCAGGTCATTAACCTAGCGCTTAGCCATTGTGGGTACTGATTAACTTTGTCAACAAATGTTCTTAATGGGTTTGTTACTGCCATGACGCTCATCTCTGGTTAGACCAGTGGTAATTATGAATTTGTATCAAATCAATAGCAACGCATTTATAGAAGATACCTCTATAGTCAAAACCGCCACTTTAAAATTGCGCGGGAAACAAGATGCGAATCGGCCACCGCGTGGTCGCGTACCCCTTGGGGGCGCACTCATGGTGATGACATTACTAAAACATTGACTTTGTACATTTGGAGCGGGAAACGAGATTCGATACCGGCCACCGCGTGGTCGCGTACCCCTTGGGGTCGCTTAGATGGTGATGACTACTTTAAAGCATTGACATTTTGAAATTGGAGCGGGAAACGAGATTCGAACTCGCGACCCCAACCTTGGCAAGGTTGTGCT
>NZ_CAXBNC010000039.1:0-21799 GCF_963977085.1 uncultured Paraglaciecola sp.
AGCAGGAAACCGATTCCGGCCTAAAAGCTCACCGGAATGACGGAGAAATACAGGGGAATTACAACCTATCGTCATTCCTGCATGTTGTTAGCAGGAATCCAAGCGCCAACTCCCAGCATGTCGTTATGCTGTTGATGACCGATAACCACAATCTATGATTAAATAGCATCTAGCATCTAGCATCTAGCATCTAGCATCTAGCATCTAGCATCTAGCTCCTGCTCCTGCTCCTGTTCAAAATACCACTTAGTGTGTTTGTGCACTTTTTCTTGTTTAAGCAAGTCGTTAATTTCAAACCACTGGTAACCGCCATGCTGAACGTCAAGGGGTAAGTTGGTTAAGTCGTCTCCAATATTCAGAACATAGGCTATGGCCACATAGTGAGTGGTAAATTCATCTCCAAATACATTGTCTTGATAAAAGTGATCAAAGGGGCCTAACAATGTGGCTTGATCGATGGTAAAAACTTGCCCAAGTTCTTCAGTGGTTAAGCGAACAAACGCATCGGCTAACGACTCATCTTTTAAAATACGACCACCAGGCACAAACCAATAATCTTTAGCTGGCCGATTTAAACGCTGACCTAACAAAGCCTGCCCTCGGTTATTTTTAATCACCAAATCAATCGACACCAAAGGTGTACTTTTAATAACAGTCGAAAACGTTTGTTTGTCTAAAAACATAATTATCCTGAAGGCAGTAGGTAGTAGATAGAAACTAGTGGATAGTGAAGAAGAGCTAAAAATAGATAGAAGTAAGTAAAAAGTTATTGAATGCTCTAAGCTATTCGCTTTTAACCCTGTCTAGCCACTAGCCACTAGCCACTAGCCACTAGCCACTGCCTTCTTTATTTCCTAAAACTATCCTGATTATCTAAGAACCATTGATAACTATTGGCTAGGCCTTGTTCTAAGTTGATTGAATATTCCCAACCTAGGTTTTTTAAGCGGTCTACGTTCATGAGTTTACGGGGGGCGCCGTCGGGTTTAGTGGTATCAAAGACTATCTCACCTTTGTAACCCACCACTTTTGCAACCGTTTCGACTAGCTCTCGTATAGTGCAATCCACGCCTGTACCCACGTTAATGTGGCTTAGCATTTCTTGGGTATTGTCAGCGTAGGTTTGCTGATCGAGATCCATTACATAAATCGATGCAGCAGCCATGTCGTCTACATGTAGAAACTCGCGCATAGGTTTACCTGAGCCCCAAGCAACCACTTCGGCTTGGTTATTTAATTTTGCCTCATGAAAACGCCGTAACAAAGCTGGGATAACATGGGAGTTTTCAGGATGAAAATTATCATTCGGCCCATACAAATTGGTTGGCATCACGCTGCGATAATTACGACCATATTGACGATTGTAGGACTCACACAATTTTATACCGGCTATTTTAGCCACAGCATAAGGCTCGTTTGTTGGCTCTAAGGTACCGGTTAGTAACGCTGATTCGGCCATGGGTTGCTCAGCCAATTTGGGATAAATACAAGACGACCCCAAAAATAACAGATCTTGTACGTTAGCTAAATGCGCACTGTGAATAATGTTGCACTGTATCATCAAGTTTTGATAAATAAACTCGGCTGGGTAGGTGTTGTTACCCACAATACCACCCACTTTAGCGGCGGCTAAATACACCTGGTCGATTTTTTCGGTATTAAAAAAATCCGCTACATCCTGTTGGCTTAATAAATCAAGTTCTTTACGACTACGCAAAACCAACTCAACGTCACCTTGTTTTTGCAATTGCCGCACAATAGCCGATCCCACCATGCCATTATGCCCCGCAACAAATACCTTTTTCATATTTTTTCCTTTTTGAATGCAGTTTACTGCAGAGAAAAGCAGAATAAATCAGACTAGGCAGGGAGATACAGTATGTTGCAGAGATAAGCAGGAAAAGTTTACTAGGCAAGGAATGAAAGAATATTGCAGACAGAAACAGAAAAAGCAGACTGGCCAGGAGGATACAGAGTTAATAGTTAACTGCTTCACTCAGCTTTACTATATTTTTCTTCCCTAAATTGCTTTCCCCTGCGTCAAGCTACTCTTTGCTGCCTTACCTTGCCCTTATCTGCTCCACCTTGCTCCTATCTGCCCTTACCTGCTCCACGCTGCTCTAATCTGCCCCACGCTGCTATTATCTGCCTTTATCTGCCCCACACTGCTCTTATCTGTTTTCCTACTCTTTCGAAACTGATATTTTATGCCCATGGGCTTTAAGTAATGCGGTTTGTTTAGCTATTGTTAGGTCATGTTCGACCATTTCGGCGCACATTTCTTCAACTGTTATTTCTGGTGTCCAGCCTAGTTTTTCTTTAGCTTTTGATGGGTCGCCTAAAAGAGTTTCAACTTCTGCTGGGCGGAAGTACCTAGGGTCTACTTTAACTATGACATCGCCTACTTTAACACTCGGTGCATTGTCACCTGTTACCGCAGTTACAGTGGCTATCTCATCTAAGCCTTCACCACTAAATTCAAGAGTAATGCCTGCATTTTCGGCAGAGATACGCACAAATTCGCGTACCGAAATTTGTTTGCCTGTGGCAATAACAAAATCTTCTGGCGTGTCTTGTTGTAGCATCATCCATTGCATACGTACGTAATCTTTGGCGTGTCCCCAGTCACGTAATGCATCCATATTACCTAGGTATAAACATGACTCTAAACCTTGGGCGATGTTGGCTATGGCTCGGGTGATTTTGCGGGTAACAAAGGTTTCACCGCGGCGCGGTGATTCGTGATTAAATAAAATACCGTTACAAGCATAAATGCCATAAGACTCTCTGTAGTTAACGGCTATCCAGTAGGCGTACATTTTAGCAACTGCGTACGGCGAGCGAGGGTGAAATGGGGTGGTTTCTTTTTGAGGTATTTCTTGTACTTCACCATATAACTCAGAGGTAGACGCTTGGTAAAATTTAGTTTTCTTTTCTAATCCCAAAAAGCGAATCGCTTCGAGTAACCTTAGGGTGCCAATAGCATCTACATCAGCGGTATATTCTGGTGCTTCGAACGACACTGCAACATGTGATTGGGCGCCTAAGTTGTACACTTCGTCGGGCTCAACATCTTTCATTATGCGGATCAGGTTAGATGAATCGCTTAAATCACCATAATGTAATTTAAAACGCGCGTTCTCAATATGTACATCTTCATAAATATGATCAACTCGTTGGGTATTAAACAGTGATGCTCTGCGCTTAATACCATGCACTTCATATCCTTTTTCCAACAACAATTCGGCTAAATAGGAGCCATCCTGTCCAGTGACTCCTGTAATAAGTGCTTTTTTCATGATGATTACTCTATCCCTTTTAATTATGAATTTTATTGACTAACAAGTTGCTGCAAATCTTCTACAAACTTGTCGAGTATTTTGTCTTTAGCTAGGTATTCTTCAGCGTATTGTCTAGCCACAGTGTTATGGTGACTTAAATCTAACTCAAACATTTTGGCTAACCCACCAAGAAATGCCTGTAAGTTTTCAGGCTCTACACATTGGTAAATACCGTCAAAGGTTTTGGCTAATTTACCTAGTTCAGTATCTGACTCTGCAGTGACCAGAGCATGACCTCCAGCCGAAAGTATATTGGTTAATTTTGACGGCAATACCGCATCGGCCGCGCCCTTTTTTTGAACCACTAAATGAATGTTGGCCAAGGCTAACATTTCGGGTACCCGTTCCCAGGGTTGTAGGGGTAAAAAATGCACATTTGTAAGATGCAGGTTGTTTGCCATATTTTTTAATTCATCAACATGAGCACCAGCCCCCACAAATACAAATTTGATTGAAGGCTGATCTAGGTAATGTTGTGCTGCTTCAAGCACAACTTCTAACCCTTGCTTTTTACCTATATTACCGGCGTATAAAACAATTTGGTCGGTAGGCGAAAAGCCCCATTCTTGTTTTAACTTATCACCACTAGTATTAGGAGTAACAAAGTCTGTGTCTGACCAATTGGGGAATAACAGTAATTTATCATCTGCTACGCCCTTTCGTTTGGCATTATCTAACATGCTATAAGAAATACTCGACACCGCATCAAACTTACTTAATAACCAGCGCTCTATTGTTTTAGCAAACTTACCTACCTTACCTTGCTCGGTACCAGCCATGCCTAAACCTAACATGGCATCAATTTCAAAATCTTGAATATGCATAATGGTTTTGGCACCGGTTAGTTTGCCTATTAGCAATACAATGGGTGCACAGAATAGGGTAGGTTGCACCAAAAAAATAACATCAGGCTTTTTAAATAGTTGCCCTAACAAGGCTAACCCAGAAGTAAATGCAAACGAAGATAAGTGAATAATGCGCTTAACCGTGGTGGCTTGTTTAGGCACATATAAAGGGCAGCGGTGCACTATTACGCCTTGTTCAAAACTTTTAGAATACCAGCCGTTTATAAACCCATCGTGTACTTGCCACTCTGGGTAGTAAGGCGGGGCAACCATAGCTTTTACTTCAATTCCACGTTTAACAAGTTCTGGGCACATTTCACCATTGTATTTGCCAATACCGGTTAGCTCGGGGGAATAGTTAAGGCTGTTTAGGATGAATTTCATTTGTAGTCCTCAAGAGAATAACCGCTATACTTTTCAAGGACTGATACTTTTTCAGCTATATTCATTTCTGTTTGCCATTCTCTCTCAACCTCAATACATTTGAGGTCAACCAGTGCTCTGTACCAGAACGCTTGCATAAAGTGGTATGCAAATCCTCTGCCGCCATCTAAAAAACCTAATTGAAGAATGTAACGGAAATTAAAATAAATAAACGGTCGCGCAAAGTAGGGCAATTTCATGTACACAGACTGTTTTAAAAAACGTTTCAATTTGATGGATAAACTGGTGGCTTGTGTAATTTTAGAATCGGTATTAGGCATAAGCCGCTTAAGCATAATGTCGACCATTTCTCGCGAAGCATATTTATTGTGTTTATCAATAAACCAACTTACAGAGTTAAGGTTATCGTCAGCAAACCCGCCCTGTAGAAAGGTAGATGTACCGTTGTTTAATACAATATGTTCATCCATCCACCGTTGCTCTATATGGGCGTGCCCGTTCCTAAAAAGTCGTAACATGGGTAATGGATAGCGCCCGCCATATTTAACCCACTTGCCTAAAAAAATATGTTTGCGGTGGAATATAGCTCCGTTGTGGCCGTTACCATCTAGTCTTATAAATTCGTTAATATTTGTTACAAGTTCTGAATCAATAGTTTCGTCTGCATCTAAACGAAGCACCCATTGATTATCCACCGCGCAGTTATCCATTGCCCATTGAAATTGTTGCGCCTGATTAACAAAGGGATTTTGAAAAACTTTTGCACCTAAATCCCTAGCTATTTCACAAGTTCTATCGGTTGAAAATGAATCAATCACTAAAACTTGTGCATTCAGGTTTTTGGCTGCATTTATACATCTCTCGATATGGAGTTGTTCGTTAAAGGTAAGAATGATTAGACTTAACTTATGTTCCATTTAATTAAACCTTGTGCGTTCTTTGATGTGTCTAGCTGGATTGCCAGCAGATACGCTCCAAGGTGCAGTTGATTTGACGACCACAGCTCTTGCACCAATTACAGAACCTTCGCTAAGTGTAACGCCAGGCCCTACAAAAGCCTCTGCACATACCCAAACGTCACTTTCAATACAAATAGGCGCCAATAATAAGGGGTGCAAAGGATCATTATAATCATGGGTGCTGGCGCAAAGATGAGCGCCCTGACTTACAGTGGTTCTTCTACCAATAGTGATTTTTCCTTGATTGTATACATTAACTTTTGGGCCTAATGTTGCCTTTTCCTCAATGGTTAGGTTTGAGGGCAGCCATATGCTTGCTGAGGGATAAATTCTAGCTGAAAAGTGCACATCAGCTCCGAAGGCTGAAAGTAAAAAACGTCTAAAAGTAAATAGAGGAGTGGGACTAAAACGAAACAGAAAAAAGTATACAGCTCCCCAAACAGCTCTTTGGACTTTGTTTCTAAGGGGGAAAACAGCGCTATTTAATGCGCTTTTGTTTTTTAATTTAGTCATATTAATTGCACTTATCTTCAGTAACAGATAGTAGTGTTTTTTCAAGATCCTCAACGGCAGCTTTCATTGAAAAATTTCGTCTATAGCAATCGACCGAATTTTGTTTCATTTGAATTTTCTGTTCAGTATCTAAAGATAACCAAGATCCTAAAGTGTCCTTTACTCCCGAAACCGAATCATCTTCTGCAAAACCAGCATACGCATCAACCACTTCAGTCCATATATTAACTTTTTTAGTTATGAGTACCGGAGTACCTGTCGAAAGCGCTTCAGATACAACAATGCCAAAGTTTTCTTGATGTGATGGCAATACAAATGCTTCACACGCATAAAATGCGCCCCATTTAATATCTGCGTCTAACATGCCTAACCAAGTGATTCTATTCTCAATTTTTAGGGCCTTTGCTCTTTCATGTAATTTTGGTCGTAAATTGTTGTGATCAGGCCCAGCCAATGCCAACTGTATGTCAGGATATCTGTCGTGTAATTTGCCCATAGCTTCGATTAATAAGTCGATTCCTTTTTTCTCATGAATACGGCTAAGAAATAATAGAAATGGTTTATCTGATAATGCTGGAAAGTGTTCATAAAATGCAGCCTTAGCATTTAACTCGGCAGTGTTAGGCACTGGGCTGCCATAGGCTACTACTTTTTCGTTTGCTGAATAAGGATTAAAAGGTTGGCGTGCTAGTCTTAATTCTTCTTTAGACGTAAACAATACTTGAGCTGCATTATTGATTGAATGCCTTTCAAAAAACTTCCAATAAAGTTTCTTTTTCATTCGTCCCAAAAAGTTTGTTTCGGTAAACCAAGGATCAAGCATGCCGTGAGTAAACAAAACATATGGAATGTTGTATTTAATGCAAGCTTTAGAGGTAGCGTAACTGTGATACTGCCAAACGCCATGGATAACGATTACGTCAAAGCTAGTTATATTTTTTTCGAGCCACAATTTAAATTGGCCGGAATATTTTAATGAACCCAATGAACTTTTATAGGTTACTAATGTAAAGGGAAAACCAGAAATATGATCTTCTATTGGGTTATCTAAAGATAAAACCGTAACCTCATGCCCTTTAGCAACTAATTCTGCTGAACTATTTAGCAAGCCATTAATTGGACCGCCATTGGCTTTATCAACTGAAGAGATTACTCGTAGTATTTTCATTTTATATTGTCTCTATCCATTGAATAGGCCTTTTTATATCCAGTTGTATACGCTGAGATCATCGCTTTCATAGAGAACCTTTTGGCATTCTCAATGGATTCTGTTGTTAAATCTTTACGAGCATTTAATTTTTTATGAATAATTTCAGCGGCCTGTGCAGGGATTTCAGGTTCAACGTATATAGCTGCTTCACCACCCACTTCTGTCATGGGAGCCCTTCCTGTGGTAATAACTATACAGCCACAAGCCTGTGCTTCGGCAATAGGCCAGCCAAAGCCTTCTTGAAGTGATGGAAAAATTAATGCGCCAGTGGTTGAATAAAAAGCACGGATTTCTTCATTGGTTAAATCATTGATTCCAATGACTTGATTTTTTATTCCAAGAGTGTTTATTTTATCCTTTAAATCATCAGGCCAAGGTTTACCTGCTAATACTAACTTATGGTCTTTATATTCAGGATACTGAATTAATTGGAAAAAAATTTCAGCAACACCTTTACGATTTTTGTACCATTGATTTCCACCTAAATGGAAAAAGTAAGATGGTTTTAAATCAGGTAATCGTTTATTAAGTAATGCCCAAGCTTCACCTTGCGACATAGGAGAATAAGGATAGTTGAGTGCATTGTAGGCAATTGAAGTTTGTTCTCTTGGGAAATCTAAGGTTTTGATTAATTCATCCCGTGTGTTTTTAGAAACACAAGTAACATGAGTACACGCCAGTAACCCAGAGGCAATCCATTTCTGCAAGCCTCGACCTGTAAACCCCGTTTTATTCGTTTCTATCAACCCTAAACCACTTTGGATGGCTAATAGGTCATGACAAGTCACTAAAGATGGTTTATTAATCCATTTGGCGTACATGGCGTTTGAGTGATCACATATATGCACCACATCTGCCCATTTAGCAGCTTGCTTTAATTGCCAACGAAATAGAAAAAAACGGTCAATGTAGCCTAACCATTTATTTAATCCATGCTCGGCCTGTTCACCTCTACATAAAATTGCTTTAGGACGCATCACATGAACGTCGTGACCGTCTGCAAGCAGGCCTTCTGTAAGCATATCCGCAAAACGTTGCATACTCTCTTGCTTGCTGAGAGTGTAATTAGCTATTAATAGAATTTTCATTTAGCACTTGTAACTTTGTGTAAGAAGGCCCTGACATTAAGAGTATTCTTTTCAAAAAGTAAGTATGCAAGGTAAGAGTACACATAAACACAAAGTAAAAGAAAGACAAATAAAGCAAATGAACTCCATTCAGGTTGGCTTTTTGTAATGCCTAGCTCAGATGCTAAATACAGCAATAGAGGAGCATGATACAAGTACAACGTGTATGAAAAGCTGGCCATTTTGACGTTAAACGCGGAGAAGAGAATTTTACTCGTTTGTAAACTATAAATTAAATAGCCTGTTGCAATAGCGAGAAAAAATAACGAAATTTTATAAACATTAAAAAAATTAATATAAGACAGGTATACCAATAATATAAAGATTAGTAGTGAAATATAAAGATGAGAATAACTCTCGCATTTGTTTTTATAAAGAAGATAAACAATTATCCCAATCAACCAATAAGCAAAATAAATGAATATATTTGTATTTAGAACAATAAGCAGAAGTACCAAAATAACCGCAGAGAAAAAACGGCTTAATGTTTTTTTGTTATAAATAAGACCCAAAATCAGAGGGAAAGTAATATAGTACCAGAATTCATAAGCTAAACTCCACAAAGGCCCATTACTCCCGAACTGAGTTGAATGTGATGTTTGCATCATTAATAAATTCATAACAAATGTATCAAAATTAACTCTTGTGGTAACATCATATGCAAATGGGCCAAAACCATATTCATTCATATAGTAAGGTTCGTATAAATAGCTGCCAAAATAATCCAAAGCAAACCCAATAATCAGAGCTGGGACTAAAACAACATAAAGTCTGCTGACTCGATTAACTAAGTAAATTCGCCATGAAAACTTATTGTTAATAAAACTATCTAAAGTATTACCACCTACCAAAAAACCACTTAAAACAAAAAACACAATGACGGCCTCATGGCCTATATTAGAAACAAAATAAAATATATCTAAGAACAAGTTAGATGAAACCAATTCACTGTATGGCACCATAATGGTGGATCTTATGTGGGCTACTACGACTACAAGCGCAGCAATCCAGCGTAACATATCTAAAAAATTAGAAAGTTCTGGAGTGATATGTACTCTTTCCTTGAAACTAGGGTGTAAGTTCTTAAAAATCATCAGCGGTCTTATGAAAAGTAATATTCGAAAAATAAGGTTTCAAACTTGAATTGTAAATCGCTTCAATTTTAAAATAATTACCAGGATACAAATGGACTTCCTTTTTTAATAAAGCCCCAGCAATAGCTACGTGTAACCTATCTGTATAGATAGTTTCAAAATAATCCAACTCTTTAAAAAATCGAGAAACAGGTGTTAAATGATTGCCTTTATGACTGATATCTATATTTGTCTCAGGTAATTTAATTACATTTGCGCTTTCGGTATCTTCTCTAAAAAAATTCCCAATCCCCAATCCTTTATTTCCCGTATAAAACTCACTCCCGATATAGAAAGCCATATCATGTGTAAATTTAGCGCTTAAAGCATTTTCTATGCTTTGGAATTTATCTCTTGCATAGAAAATGACATTATTAAAGTTGTACTCAAATTCATAAGTAGAAGGTAAAACAATAACTTTAAATCGCTTACTTAATTTTTTAACATAATTATTTTCCCAATTATTGCACCAAGCACCACCACCGCCATAAATTACAACACCTCCCCGTAAAAACGGTAAGATCCAATCCTTTTTATTTGGGGTGAGTTCTTTGTACTCAAGTCTAATTTCTTCCAGAAATTTTATAGTTCCATAGCGAATTAAACCATCACCCCAATTCCCGGGGTTTGGAAGGTAATACACTTTTTTTCCTTTACATTCCCTTAATATGGTTGATTTAAGTTCATTGAAATCATCTTTTTTAATCATAATTTTAACCTTATTCGTTGCTTAATAAATTGCATAGTCAAGTAAACGAAAACGAAAAATAACATTGTTCTTAACGAAACGATTAAGCCTCCTAAAGAACCTTCTATATTCGAAATTGAGTAAACAAGAAGAACATAAATTACTGAATACATTAAAAGAGAGTTTCTTAACGTATTAAGAAACCAAAGAGAGATTTTGAGATATACCAGAATAACTAAACTATAAAAAAAGAACCCTAAGAGCCAAAAATCTGCAATCAATTGCCCAATTATTGTTGTAGGAAAATCATCTTCACGTATCCTAAGGTGTTCAGCTATAAGGGTATCCCAATTTACGTATTCTTTAAAAGGTAATAATATTGAAGGAATAGAGTTTACTAATTCTTGCCATATTCCCGCACCAAAGGTAGGTGCTTTAAGCTCAAAGATGTACTGATTAACTAAAAATAAATTAAAATCTAAAGCAGTTGTCCTAACTGTGAGATTTGTTTCAGTGTTATCAAAATCAAAAGCTGCTTCCCAAAAATCAAATGTATTAAAAAATAGGCCAGGATTATCAACGATCATCCATGTACTAAATCTTATGGACTGATAAATATTTGACCCTAAAACTACAATCATCAAGAAGGTTAGTACTACAGGGATATGTTTTACCTGATAAAAATCAACTTTTTTCACAATCGAAACGATGAAAAAAACAAAAAACAAACCTAATATAAAATCTCTTCGGCCAGTAAAAAGCAAAAACATGAATATAAATATTAAGACGCTAGCAATTAAAAGTTTATGACCAATATGATTAATAGTAATGATTTTCACCAAACTAACAGACAAAATCAAATACAACAGTGGTAATAAAAAAGTAGAAAATAACACCCCGTATAAACTACTTTCTTTAGCAGTCTCTCCAACTGCAAGACGAAACAAAACACCGTACTGGGCATAAAAGTAATAGACAATAAATAAAAATAAGAAAACGAGAAAGTAGTAAGACCTCAAACTAATATTATTCAATCTGAAAACGAAGCTTTTAAAATCTAATAAATTAGTATTTAACTTTGATTTTTTTACATAAAAGGCAATTATTAAAAAAGAGAGTAGGGTACCCAAAATAAAAACATAATATTCTGAGTCATTAACGTAGTTTATTTCATACCCAGATAGTACAGGTAACATTAAGTAACTAAGATACGTAAGAATAACCATGAATTGAAATGGCGTGATAGAGTTACTAGTCCGTTTCATGTATGAGTAAACTAATAGAGAAAGTATTATGTTAGTAATGATAAAAAACATAATTATTGGTTTATCACTCGACCTAATACACTTTTAATCATATCCTCATTAAAAGAGCCGTTCTTATATACTTTTGTATTACCATTTTTAGAAATTTCATCGATTAGACTAGGATTTTGTAAAAGACCCAAGCATTTCTCAGCACACTCTTCTGGGGTTCTCCAAAAAACAGCTTCCACCCCATCTTTATATAAAAACTCATGCTCAGTCGTTCTCTCAGCACAAAATAAACTGCCAAGAGCAGGGATTTCCATGCTTCTTGTAGTATGTTCATCTCTATTACCTTTCGACAAAAGCCCTAAACATATTTTTGACTCTTGAATTGCTTTTGAATAATCCTTACCAAAAAAGCCATTAGAGGCTACACAATTCTTTAATTTAGGCCATTCAGGGGATTTCCCCCAATTTGGCCCAACAATGGTTAAAGGAACACCCAGTTCAATAAGTTTAAGCATAAATGGCCCCCTTTCCGGAAACCACGTTCCTAAGAACAATACATCAAACTTATATTTACCTTTATCGGACTTTGTAAGGTCAACAGGCTTATGCTCTATTTCATCTGCTGTCATGAATGTAAAATAAACCTGCTTTGCGCCAAATTGGTAAGCTTCAGCGATATTTGGTTTTCGTACAACGACAATCAGATCATATAGCGGTACTGATTTAAGATATCCTAAGTGCCTATTCCCATCTCTTTTTCCATACGGATCGTCAGTATTGTAATTAACTATTTTTTTTGTTGCCTGTTTAAGAATTTCAACCGATGAAGGGAATAGATAGTCTCCTGCATTAACCCAAACTAAATCATAAGTTGCTCTTTTCTTTAAAAACTTCTTTAATCCTACATTTATCCATGGCACAAAAAAAATTCCGCTAAACCGCCAGAATATTCGACTAACCCAAGCTGAATCAGGTAAAAATTTTCTAGGAGTAACAACCTCAACTGAATACCCTAATCTTTTCATTGCATTTAAGCGACACAGACTATTTCCATTGCATTCACCTACATATAGAATTCTCTTTATTTTCATTTTTTTAACTTACTCACTAGTAGGTTTATAAGTTGTTTCTTTATTTCTTTTGGGTAACACAGCCACGTCATATACCCAAACGATACTGAAATGACTACGCCAATAATCATGAAATAAAATCTATAGTTGTTTGTCTCAACCATGAAATAAAGTAGAGAAGCAAAAACTAATAAATTTGCGAATGTCATTACAAACAGAAAATAAGGTACTTTGAACCCGGCGTTTTTTAACCAGCTGAAAACAAATATCAGATATAAAAATAAGACAACGATTTCTACAATAAGTAACGCAAATGCTGCGCCTAGCAACTTGTGACTGGGTAACAACCAAGATATTAAAGCAATTAAGAGTAGCGTTGCTAACGCACTAATGAAAACCTGTTTTTCAACTAAATTATTACCTTTAACAATTGATTCAAGTGGTAGATATAAAGCATATACCACTACAATAATTGAAAAAACGGTAAAAACTTCATTATCAAAACTTAACTTACCAAGTGTCCACAGCTCAAACAAGAATGGCATTACTAACTGCAGAGTATAAACGAAAGGTATAATTAGAAAGGAAATTAACAACCAAATAAATGTATTTAAAACAAATACCTTATTAAACTCTTTATCCCTTATTGCCCCCATCAACTCAGGTTGTATAGCAAATGCTAAGCTATTGGCACCTTGCATTACAATATTTGAGGGTGTTCTCAATGTTGTGAATTGTGCTATCTGGTTAACAGGTAATGATGGCGCTAACAATATTCTTAACCCTACATTTCTGATAGAGTCTAATAAGTATTTAAGCATCAAATAAGACGATCCTTTAAAATAGCTTAAACCCAACAGTAAGGAAACATTCTTACACCAACCTAACTCATGTCTTCGTAGAACTTTAATTAAGAAGCAGGAGCTCAGCCAAAAAACTAGAATATCTGATAAAGCCATAACAAAGACGGTATTAAAAATACTTAATCCATTAGAAACCGATATAACAGCAACTAAATTGCTAATAACTAATCTACCTGTTCTAAACCATGAAAAGTAGGGGTTAAAACCGTAAGGTATAAGCCACTTTTCTAATACACCGTGAAAAGAACCTGATACTAGCCAAGCAATGCTGTATATAATTAAGAGCTGGCCTAATAAATTAGCCATTTCTGCTGATAAGCCTAATAGACTTCCTGTATCATACTTCCAAAACATCAAGCTCATGAATACTAATAATGCTGAAATCCCCATTACTATAATCATAGTAGAGGACATAATTGTGTTTACTGCAGGTTTTCTATCAGCCACCTTAATAACTTCAAACCCTACATATATCTGATAACCGTTGTAGATGATTATTAAAAAACTCCAGATACTTAAAAATACTAACCACAATCCGTAAGTCTCAGCTCCCCAATAACTTAAATAAACGGGTACTAGAGCGATTTGGATGACTATATTTGCCAAGAGTCCTACCCATGAGGCAAAGCTTGCAGATAAAATCCGTCTAGTAGTTGTTGTTGGTTTAACCATATACTATTTATTTTCCAGCGAGCTTGTAATTCGAACAAATCCTAAACATGATTTATATTTTTATAAGCATTTAAAATTCATATATATACCTTGTTTAAACAAAACACGTTTATAGATTTTGTTTGCAGTATTGAGTACGTAATCAATCATGCGTTTGACGATAATGGCATCACTTTGTGTTATGAAGTCGCTAAAATTATTCGGCACTGAACAGCAAGGGACTTCTTGTCGAGAGGAAGAAATAAAAAAATAATTAAAAGAAGCATTCTTAATAAACATGCTTACCCACAAACCCTTTAAATATTGTAAGGGTAACAATCTTAAAATCTAACCATAATGACCAATTTCGAATGTATTCTAAATCGTACTCTACGCGTGTTTTCATTTTGTCGACTGTTTCGGTTTCGCCCCGTGCTCCATTTACTTGAGCCCAGCCAGTTATGCCTGGTTTTACCTTGTGGCGGAGCATATAGAAGTCGACTATTTTGCGGTATTCTTCATTGTGCACTACTGCATGAGGGCGAGGGCCAATGACCGACATATCACCTTTTAATACGTTGATAAATTGCGGCAGTTCGTCTAACGATGTTTTACGTAAAAAAGCGCCTACTTTAGTGATGCGGGAGTCACCTTTTGTTGCTTGAGTGACAACGTCATCATTTTCGGTGACTGTCATTGAGCGAAACTTCCATATTTTTATCTTGCGGCCGTTTAGTCCGTATCTGTCTTGTTTAAAGATAATAGGGCCTTTTGAGGTGAATTTAACTGCTAGAGCAATGGCTAACATGGGGAGCGCAATAACAGATAAAATGCTAATGGAGAGGAATAAATCTTCTAAACGCTTCAACACACCTAAACTGCCTTGCATAGGGTTATCGTAAACGCTAATGGTTTGCACATCACCTACATGCGACATTTCGCCGTGCATTAAACAATACATAAACAAGTCGGGTACCACATGCACATTGGCAGTTGAGTCGCCTAAAGCAAATAACATTTCTTCAATACGAACTTTTGCTTGAATAGGCAGGGTGATATAAATAACGTCGTATTTGTTGTTCTTAGCGTTTTTGATGCCTTCAGCAATACTGCCACGAAGATAGTAATGATAGTCTTCATCGAGCCTAGTTTTGTCACGGTCGTCATAAAAGGCTGCCATACGGTAACCTGTTTCTGGATTATCTAGGACCTCTTTAGCTAACCGTATTCCTTTTTCAGACAAACCAAAAATGGCAATGTTACGGGTGTTGTATCCCTTACGGCGCATGCTCGACAAAAACATCTGAAAACAAAAGCGCCATGCAATCAAGCTAAATAGCGATGAGCACATCCATAAACCTAATGCCACACGGGAAAAGTCTGTTGCTGTTTTTGAAAAAAACAAGTAACCAAACACTACAACTGATGAAAATGCCCAGCAGGTAAAGGTATAAAAAATGATTTGTGTAAAAAAGCCAGCCCGCCAAGAACGATAGAGTGCGAATGATTCTGCAATTAACGCAAAAGCCACTGAGCCTATGAGTGAGATCGTAAAGTAATGTTCGTCGTAACCTTGGGTGTAAAACATTACGCATACATAGAGAAGTACTTGAATCAAAATAATATCAATTAAGCGATATAAGGCCGCCATTTTATTGGTATTATTTTTAACCATTCCATGCTGTTGCTTAGTCATTTTATTTACTTCCTTTGCATTCTATATTTAACGGGTTATTTAGCTAAATCTTCAAGAATGTAGTTGCGCACAATGTTTAAATTGTGACTTCCGTTACAATAAGTGACTTCTTTAATCGTTATTTTTTCTAGCAACTTACTTAGAGTTGCCATTCTGCTTTGTTCAACACCTAAGGCTCTATAGGCATCACCTAAAATACTGTTTTGCAACAGTAGTATTAAGGCTCTGCTGCCTTTAACCGTTTTAATTTCACAGCTTTTTTGTGTGTCAGTTACTCGGTTAAGTACATATATTGTCGTTAATATTTGGCTGGTATCACCAGCGGATAAATTGCCCTCTAGTTTTATAACTCGCTTGCTAAACCCGTCGTGTACCTTGCTCAGTAATTCGTGATTAACATTCAGTTCTGTTTGCACCGAATCAGGCCACATTCTTGCGATTGGCCAACTTGGATAAACTCTAAACTGTTCACCATTATTTTCTGGATGTAACGCCATCATATCGTCGGTCATCCATGAAAAACCGCTATCGCATAATTTTGCGCTTAGTGTGGACTTTCCAGTGCCACTTGGCGCCACTAATCCTATTGCTTGCCCATTGTATTCAAGTGCATTGCCATGAATACATAATACTTGGCTCATCTCTAACCAAACGGCTAACCCAACCGTTTGAAAATAATGGGAAGAGCCTGTGCCTAGCGCCTGCCAATCTATGGTTAGTTGGTTGCCAGTAAATTTAAAAACACCTTGGCCTTCGCAATTTACTTGTAAACTACTACTAGTGGCGCTTCTGAATAGGTTGAGTTCGGTGCGGTACCTCTCGCCCTGATCAACCAAAGACCAAATTTTATCGCCTAACGTACTTTCTATTATTGAGTCGAAATTCAAAGACAGATTGTAAGGTAAGCTTTTTTTTGAGCCCAAAACGCCACAAGCTACGCCATGTAAAGGCATAGAATAAAAATCTTTTAACATTAGTTTCTGTCAGAAGTATCAGGCCCTAAAGTTAGTCTTTAGAGCCTGAAAAAACAGTCTACCCCTGGAAAGGGTTGCGCTTAGTATGACCACCGTTTTCGTCTGGAACACTTCCAGAGAAACCTTGAGTCAACTCAGCTAAGCTGCCTACTTTTGTAAGTTCAGGCTTTACGTATTCACGTTTTTCGCTTGAATTAATAGTTGAATCAGTCATGTGAACTCTCCTTAAGCCTGTTTGCGACGCACCACTAAACCACCAAGGGCTAGTAGTAATAAAGATAATGTTGCTGGTGCAGGTACGTTTTTAATATCCGTATCTGCAAAAAAGTTGATGCTGCCTTGGCTGTCTAAATCAAGCGCAATTGATAAGGTGCTATATAACTCTTCTTGAATTAGGTCGCTGTAGGTGGCTAGTGCAGTTACGCCTGATGGTTTAATTATAAATGCGCGCCCTAAACCAGAACCATTTCCGTTGTCGTCGAATTCAGAATCGAACACTACGTCGGTACCTAAAGCACTAATTACAATTGACGTTAACATAATCTGAGATTTGTTGGTGAGTGACCAAAGACCAAAAAATACATCGTCATCTAAAAAAGTTTCAGTGCCGTTGTTGTCTACGTTACCTATAGAGTCGCCTTTCTGGGTGAGTGAAAACATAGAGCCGTTTACACCGCCTTCTTCACCTTCTAACGAAACTGTGTCGGTTAAGCCAGTACCAGTACTAATAACCTGCCAGGTTAACGTTTCTGTAAGGCCACCTGTAAAGTTAGCTGTTACTTGCAAACCAGCCATATCTGCGCCAGTAATTATACTTGTAAAGCTTGCGTGAGCTTGACTTGCGCCAAACATTGATAGAAAACCCAAAAGTAAAAGCTTTTTCATATCCGTCTCCAAAAGTTAGGGTGTTGTCTTCAGTTAATAAATTAACCGATTAAATCTAATTTTTGAAATGCAATAAGTAGGCCGTTTATTTTATTTTCTTATAAATCAGTGCTTTATTTAGTGTTGGTAATTTATTTATAGTATTTTGTGGGTTTCGGCACTAAATGTTGATTAAAGTTGTAAAAAAATCCGACATTGCACTGTTTTTGATCCCAATTGGTTCATTTTTTAGATAAGTAAATTTTAATTGGTTATAGTTTGTGCTTGATATCATTGATATTTACTTAAAAAGGTTAGTAAAACTGATGTTTATATGTGTTTTCAAAGAATGTTCACAAAAAGTTAACAAAAATGTCATGTTTGATGGTTTGGATAGCTTCCACAAAAGACTGAGTACACATTATCCGCAGCGCTTTGCTAGCCTCATTTCTATTGAGAAAGAAAACAACCTAATTCTATACTCTGATGACAGTGCAAAGTTCGAACCAAAATTTGATTTTGCTGACTTTAATAAAAAAATAGTTAATAAAAGCATATTGTTAGGTGAGTCTGCGGGTACTAAAATATCTTTCACGTCGTCTTTGAGCGGCGAAGATTGCACCAGTCTGGATGTTTCTGCACATAAATTAAGCAAAATGTTCGCCCAAGATAAAAGTGAAATATTTTCGAAATTGGAAAATAGTTTTTTACTTGTGGCCATAGCAGCTGACCAAAATAGTATCCATATCGCAACAGACCCTCTTAGTTCTCGTTCAATTTATTGGGTAGAGGATGCAGATTGCAGAATTGTTTCTACCGACCTGCAATTTATAAAAACTATGTTGGGTAAAGAATTGACGCTTTCTGCGCGGGGTTTATCGAGTTGGTTGAGTGGTTATCCTAACCCCGCCATATCACTTTTTGAGCAGGTAAATGTGTTACCCATTGGTTACAGGCTTGAATTGCCGTTGGATAATAAAGCTAAAATCGCCAAATTTTGGGATATTGATCCCGATAATAAAATCACCTTAGCCACTCAGGCAGAGTATTCCGAAGGTTTTAATGAGTTATTAAACCATAGTGTGACTGATGCCTGTGATTCCCAGCAGTCGTTAATAGCGTCACAAATGAGTGGCGGCTTAGATTCAACCAGTATTACCGCTTTGGCTAACGACTATTTAAACGGTGTAGATAAGAAGGTATTGCCTTTATCTCATATCTATACTCAGTCTGAGAAATCTGATGAAAGTCAATTGGTTAAGGATATGTTGGGTTTCTTAAAAATTGATAAAAGTATTCAAATGTCGGTGGATGAAGGTAAAGATCGCGACTTTTTAGCCTTGTATCCCACAGACTTAGAAAGTCCGGGAACAGTGTTGTCACCTCGTTATGTAAAAGAATTAGCCTTAGTGAAAGAGGCGGGCGCCGATGTGCTACTTACGGGTAATGGCGGCGATGAGATGTGCTGGGGGCATAGCGTTGCCTATACACAAAGGTTTAAACAAGGTGATTGGCGCGTTGTGACAGAGGTACTCAAGGCTTGTGATGCCGTAGGAATGTCGAAACGCCAAACATTAAGCAACTTATTTGTGAAACCTTTAGTACCAGAAATAGTGTTAAAAATCCTGACACTTAATCGCAAACGAACCGATGAACAGGCCATGCCAATTTGGTTAACCGATAAAGCTAAGTCATTATCTATTGAAGAAACACGCATTAATAATCCCTTTGATATAAACAAAGACCCTGTTGGTTACAACAGATATAGCAGCTTAAAAACAACCTCGACTTACAATGCAGTGCGTTCTTATGAAAAAGTGGCGCAACAATTTGATATTGATGTACGCCATCCGTTTTTTAATACTGCTATTGCCGAGTTTACTTTTGCGATCCCCGCTAAACAATTGATACAAGGGCCTTATCCAAAGTGGCTTTTAAGGAATGCCATGAGTGATAGGTTACCCAGCAGTGTTTGCTGGAATCTCAAAAAAACCACTTTTGACCAACACTTCGGCAATTTGGTAAGAGAAAACGCCACTGAACTACGAGACATTCTCAAAGATCAGCGGCTTGCCGATATGGGCCTAGTTAACCAGTCGTTGTTATTAGCTGAGTTCGACAGAGTCGTGGTTAACCCAGACTTACCACTACAAGTGGACCTACTCTATGCCATATTGACATTTTCGTGGCTTAAAACGCATTTTCCTGGATAGGAGCAGGGAAGGGCAGAGTAAAGCAGATAAGTTCAGGGAAAGGCAGATAAGGGCAAAGAAGGGCAGAGTAAAGCAGAAAAAGGCTGGGAAATGCAGGTTAAATTGGTTGGCTGCTCAAGTTCGAATAATTCGCGACTCCTCAGTGTCAAATAACTCGTCATTCCTCAGTGTCAAATAACTCACGACTCATCAATGTCAAACACCTCACGGCTCCTCAATACCAAACAACTCGTCATTCCTGCATGTTGTTAGCAGGAATCTATCTTTAGTCTTACCCTTTGAGAAAAACCGATTCCGGCTTAAAAGACTACCGGAATGACGGTGGCGGTTTTGTCATTCCTCAGTGTCAAATAACTCACGACTCATCAATGTCAAACACCTCACGACTCCTCAATACCAAACAACTCGTCATTCCTGCATGTTGTTAGCAGGAATCTATCTTTAGTCTTAGCCTTTGATAAAACCGATTCCGGCTCAAAAGACTGCCGGAATGACGGTGGCGGTTTTGTCATTCCTCAGTGTCAAACACCTCACGACTCCTCAATACCAAACAACTCGTCATTCCTGCATGTTGTTAGCAGGAATCTATCTTTAGTCTTACCCTTTGAGAAAACCGATTCCGGCTTAAAAGCCTGCCGGAATGACGGTGGTGGTTATGTCATTCCTCAGTGTCAAATAACTCGCGACACATCGGTGTAAAAGTATTCGCGACTCCTTAATGTCGAATAAGTCGTCATTCCTGCATGTAGTTAGCAGGGATCTATCTTTAGTCTTACCCTTTGAGAAAAACCGATTCCGGCTCAAAAGACTACCGGAATGACGGCGGTGGTTATGTCGTTCATCAGTGTCGAACAATTCGCGGCTCCTCAATGTCGAATAGGTCGTCATTCCTGCATGTTGTTAGCAGGAATCTATGCACTGTCATCACCACATGTTTAAAGTAATGTGGGGTATAGATCGTTCCAATTTATATTCTCTTTTTCAATTAGCTGTATTTTCCAGCTGCGTTTCCATTTTTTCAGCTGTTTTTCTCGACTAATAGCGGTATACATATCGGTGTAAATCTCATAATAAACCAAATTATGTAATTGATATTTAGAGCTAAATCCTTCAATTGAGTTATTTTTGTGTTGCCAAATACGTTTTACTAACGTACTTGTGACACCTATATATAACGTGCCGTATTTCTTATTTGACAGTATGTAAACTGCTGGCTGTTTCATGAGAGTCCATTCTTTTTGAAAAATGCTTAATTTAATATGTATAGGGTATTTATATGCTGCTTGCCATATAACTCGTCATTCCTCAGTGCCAAATAAGTCGTCATTCCTGCATGTTGTTAGCAGGAATCTACTTTTAGGCTTAGCCTTTGAGAAAACCGATTCCGGCTTAAAAGCCTGCCGGAATGACGGCGGTGGTTATGTCATTCCTCAATGTCGAACAATTCGCTACTCCTCAATACCAAACAATTTGTCATTCCTGCATGTTGTTAGCAGGAATCTATTTTTAGTCTTACCCTTTGAGAAAACCGATTCCGGCTCAAAAGACTGCCGGAATGACGGTGGTGGTTATGTCATTCTTCAAGGTCAAACAATTCGCGACTCTTTAATGTCGATAACTCGCGATTCTTCAGTATCAAACACCTCACGGCTCCTCAATACCAAACAATTCGTCATTCCTCAGTGTCAGATAACTCGTCATTCCTGCATGTTGTTAGCAGGAATCTATTTTTAGTCTTATGCTTTGAGAAAACCGATTCCGGCTCAAAAGCCTGCCGGAATGACGGCGGTGGTTATGTCATTCTTCAAGGTCGATCAACTCGCTACTCCTCAATACCAAACAATTTGTCATTCCTGCATGTTGTTAGCAGGAATCTATTTTTAGTCTTAGCCTTTGAGAAAACCGATTCCGGCTTAAAAGCCTGCCGGAATGACGATGATAGATTAGCGAGAGTGATCGGAATGACGATGATAGATTAGCGAGAGTGATCGGAATGACGATGATAGATTAGC
>NZ_CAXBNC010000040.1:0-20434 GCF_963977085.1 uncultured Paraglaciecola sp.
ATTAAGAAACCGGCACATTTAAAGAAAAAGCCTTAAACGAACAGTATTACGCCTTTGCGGGAATGACGGTAGATATTCGAGAGGATGTCACTGACTGCAATCTAAGTAAACCTGCAATAGGCGTGAACGTGGTCGGCTGTCTTCAAATCGTTCATGGGAGACTATCAGATTACAAAAAATCCAAATACTAATCTCATTACGACAAGGGCGCTCGATAATTAAACCGATAACTTCCCTTAGTAACAACAATCCTACAACTTAAATTATGAAAGGACTTTCCTCTTTAGTCTCTGTACCCCAGTGGTTCAATATCTTGTTTTTTTTTGCTTTTTGCTTTTTGCTTTTAACTAAAATCTAGCCACTATTGTCTATCTACTCGTCACTACTTTTAAAGTTGGCACACTACCTGCTTTAGTCTTGATAGCTAATTAAGTGTGAAGTCACTTGATCGCTAAAGAAAAAAGGCCGGGGAAATCTTTAAAGATCGCCCCGACCAACTTGCTCACGTTAGGAGATGGAGCAAATAAGGTTTCTGTCCGACTGGCAGGGTTAGAAGAGCTGAATACTGGCCTCTCAACCAAACTTCTACACTCTCGGTCCTGTTAGTCGGCGTTTTAATTTACACACCTAAGATGTAAACCAAAACAGAAATACTTTTTGTTCTAAAATACACCACAAGGCCCGAGAACAACGCACCTTATGGCTTTAAAGTGTTTGTTAAAAAAGGCCGGGGCAAAACCCTATCTAAGGCGTCCCCGACCAACTTGCTCACGTTAGGAGTTGGAGCAAACTTGGTACTGCTAAGGTAAAATCTTAATTACACCATAGCTTATAAATAGCGCCTTCCCTAGCATTTCGTAGTAACAATCCATTATTACTTTTTAGGGCATAGCCCTGGGTCGGCCTCTCATTTCCTACCCTCTAGATTTTTATCTCGGCAACCAAATTGATTAACCTAATAACTGCAGTGCTGCTTGCGGGCGTTGATTGGCTTGCCCTAACACAGTCACACTGGCTTGTTGAATGATCTGCCAGCGGGTCAACTCTGCCGTTTCTGTGGCAAAATCTGTGTCACGTATACGACTTCTTGCCGCTGATACATTTTCAGAAATGTTACTCAAATTTCTGATGGTCGACTGAAAACGGTTTTGTATTGCACCTAAATCAGCCCGCTGTGCATCAATAATTGAAATGGCTTCAGATATAGAAGTTAACGCTGCTGATGCTTGTGCCTCAGTCAACACAGATGTATCAGCTACAAACAATCCTGATGCTCCAAATCCCCCGCTTCGTTCAATATTGACGCTAATAGTTTGCCCTGCGTTAGCCCCTACCAAAAAGCGCGACGAAAAGGCACCGTCCAAAACGTTCACCCCACCAAACTGTGATGTGGAGGCGATACGACTCATTTCGTTCTTCAATGCCGTCACTTCTTTTTGTAGTGCGACCCGATCTGCCGATGAGTTGATGCCGTTTTGAGATTGCACAGCCAACACTCGAATTCGTTGCAACGCTGTTGTTGTTTCAGCTAACGCTCCCTCAATGGTTTGCGATAACGATATTCCATCATTGGCGTTTCGAACGGCTTGATCTAACCCTAAAACTTGAGTAGTTAACCGGTTAGAAATCTGCAATCCTGCGGCATCATCTTTTGCACCGTTAATTCGAAAGCCTGAAGATAATCTTTCAAAAGCCGTATTTAAATTGTTATTCGACGTAAACAACTGACGAGTAGCGTTTAACGACGACACATTAGTACTAACGAATAAGCTCATATTTTTCTCCTAACCATGCACCAACTTTTATTATTTTTTTATGTCAGTGGTATTCTGGTGTTGCTATAATTTAAATTGTCATTTTGGCTGCATTATTGGCACACCATATGCTTTATATAATTGCTAGCTGGTACCCTGGTTGGCATTTTTGTTAAGTGTTAGAAGCACAAAAAACAAATGCAAAAAGTGTGAGCTTATGCTCTAGCTGACAGACAGAATTGATGGCCTAAACCTCAATACCTCACTACCTCCTGGCGTCTGTTCTGTCTGTTAGCGATTTAACAAAAAAGCCTCGGCTTTCTTGGCTAAATCAATTAACGTTCACCCTAAATTTGTTCTAACGCTTTGAAAATACTTAATAATATTAAATCCCTCGGTCGGTTGCAGCCTGTCCCCACAATTTGCAATTCGACCGTTTTCTTTTTATCTATACCCTTTATTAATTCAACTATAGATAAATTTATCCTCGTTTTTAAGTTGCAGCCTGCCCCCGCAATTGCTCAACAATATTGCACATTTCAGTTCTCTACTTATTAACCTTGTAACAACTGCAATGCAGCTTGTGGTCTTTGGTTAGCTTGACCTAACACAGTAATACTGGCTTGCTGAATAATCTGCCAGCGGGTTAACTCTGCCGTTTCAACGGCAAAATCAGTGTCACGGATACGACTTCTTGCCGCTGAGACATTTTCAGAAATATTACTCAAATTTCTGATGGTCGATTGAAAACGGTTTTGTATCGCACCTAAGTCAGCCCGTTGGGCGTCGATTATTGAGATAGCTTCTGTTACCGAAGTCAGTGCTGCGGAAGCTTGCGCTTCAGTGAGAACAGAGGCGTCTGCCACAAATAATCCAGATGCTCCAAATCCACCGGCTCGCTGAACATTGACACTGATGGTTTGTCCAGCGTTGGCACCCACCAAAAAGTTAGATGAAAAAATGCCGTCTAATACATTCACACCACCAAATTGTGAAGTGGACGCAATACGACTCATTTCATTTTTCAATGCGGTGACTTCTTTTTGTAAAGCGACCCGATCGGCAGATGAATTAATACCGTTTTGAGATTGCACAGCCAACACCCGTATTCTTTGTAAAGCTGTGGTGGTTTCGGCCAGTGCTCCCTCTATGGTTTGCGACAGAGAAATGCCATCGTTTGCATTTCTAACAGCCTGATCTAAACCCAGAATCTGCGTGGTAAGACGGTTGGATATTTGCAAGCCTGCAGCATCGTCTTTCGCGGTATTGATGCGAAAACCAGATGACAAGCGTTCAAACGCGGTACTTAAATTATTGTTCGACGTAAACAACTGGCGAGTTGCATTCAACGACGACACATTCGTGCTAACGAATAAGCTCATTTTAAATCTCCTAACGATTTTTTTGTAAACACCACCCGGCTATTTTTATTATTAGTTGCCTTGATGGTTACAGAGCTTTTCTTTTATTATTATTCAGCTTCTGTAGAGGCGTTCGCTTATATTTTTATTAGATGCGTAACGTCTATGTCCATGTATCGTGCGGTGATTAAAAATTCTTTAGGAGAAAAACAAACTACTTTTTAAATGCTATATATTTCAAATAGTTAGACCACGAAAAAAGCCGGAGAAATTCTCCGGCTTAACGCGCTTCTTTCTGAGAGAGTGAGCGAAACTCTCAACTGCTCGGTTCTTATCAACCCAGTGCACTACCCCCTGGCTTCTAAGCCCCTAAACAGAAGAAGGGTCTCGAAACCTAGGCCAATCGAAAGTTAGTCCTATTAAATGACTAACCCAGCAAAGATTAACCTAGTAAAGATAGAGCCGCTTGTGGACGCTGGTTAGCCTGACTCAACACAGTCAAACTAGCTTGCTGAATAATCTGGTTTCGAGTTAATTCAGCAGTTTCAGAAGCAAAATCAGTGTCTCTAATCCGACTTCTTGCACCAGATACATTTTCAGAAATGTTAGTTAAGTTACGAATAGTTGATTGAAAACGGTTTTGCAAAGCACCTAAATCGGCACGTACGCCACCCACAGCAGAGATCGCTTCAGAAACAGCAGTCAGTGCAGCTGAAGCACCACCTACAGTAGAAACGTCAGTAGCGGCGATGCCTAAGCCAGACGCGCCATAACCACTTGTTCTTTCCAAGTTAACTGAAATATTCTGACCACCATTGGCACCTACTAGGAATTTAGACGAGAAATCACCGGTCAAAATATCTAGGTTTGCGAATTGTGAATCAGAAGCAATACGGCTGATTTCGTTCTTAAGGGCTGTCACTTCTTTCTGCAGAGCCACACGGTCAGCAGATGAATTGATACCATTTTGTGATTGTACTGCAAGAGTACGAATACGTTGTAATGAAGTTGTCACTTCACCTAACGCGCCTTCAGCCGTTTGCGTCAATGAAATAGCGTCATTGGCGTTACGTGCTGCTTGGTTAAGACCTTGTACTTGGGTGGTTAATCTGTCAGTGATCTGCAAACCTGCAGCATCATCAGCCGCACGGTTAATACGGAAACCTGAAGACAAACGTTCAAAAGAAGTACTTAAAGACTGCGCTGAATCGAACAAATTACGCTGCGCGTTCAACGATGATACATTGGTATTTACGAATAAACCCATGGTTTTTCTCCTACACTCTCAGTCCAGACTATGCTGGCGACCGAATAGTTATTCGGCTGGTTAAATAACACTAATAGAGTAACGATTCTCAAAATAAAAAATCATTACTACTGGCTCTCTCGAAAATGGTATCGACTCTAAAAAAAATCCCTTTAACTTTAATTTGCCTTTTTTCTCTAAGGCGGCAACTTTTTGCCGCCTTTGCATTTACCTTTTACTTGAGTTTCAATGAGTTAAATATTTTAAGAAAATTTCAAAAATGTGCATAAATTGGATTAAAAAGGTTGGGAACAGAGCAGCTCACAATGCTTTTGTAGACTTATGTGAGTTTAAACAACAGTTATTTGTCTGTTACAGAGAGGCAGAAAATCATCTCAGCGCTGACGGGATCATTCGAATTTTGACCTTAGATTTCCAAGGACAAATTTTGTATTCAAGTCAAATAGCAATTCCCAAAATGGACTTAAGGGATCCTAAGTTAACCCTAACCCCAGATGGTCAGCTTTTACTCATTGCATTTGCTCGGCATACTTCCATTCAAAATAAAACAATAGGTACTAGGAATTTAACGTGGTTATCACAAACGGGACAGAGTTGGTCCACCGCCAAAGAATTTGCTGCAAGAAACTGGTGGTTATGGCGAGTTAGATGGCATAAGGATCTAGCATATGGGTTTGCATACAATAAAAAACAAAACGCTATCGATTTTTATTCGGGCAATCCAAGGAGAAGTTTTCACTTACATCAACCTTATGTCTTAAGCTTGCATAAACATCAACTAGGATACCCAAATGAAAGTGACCTTATTTTTGACAACAACAAAGCTTATGCATTGGTGAGAAGAGATGCCGACAGTTACACGGCGCAACTAGGTTTGAGCCAATTCCCTTTTAAAAAATGGCGCTGGATAGATTTAGGACGTTATATTGGCGGCCCCACTATGTTACGACTAGATGAAAATTTTGCCTTAGTAGCAGGGCGAATAGTCAAACAAGGCCGACTTGTGACGGGATTACTTAAAATGAACTTAGACAATGGAGAATTACAAGAGTTACTGATATTACCATCCGCTGGAGACAATAGTTATCCGGGGTTAGTGTTAAAAAACGACTGTCTTTATATCAGTTATTATTCCTCTCACGAGGACAATAAAAGCGGTGTGTATTTAGCCAATATTAATATTCATTTATTATTACAAAACAATAATCATGCTTTAGATATAGTCAAATAACGAGGTTCCCGTTACCCGAGTAAATGTTGCTTGGGCCGCTTGCAATGCTGTTTCTTGACGGCTCAGTTCTGAGACGGCTTCAGCATAATCGACTTCTTCTATATTTGAGCGAGCAGTCTTGTTAGCTATTTCCAAGTCTAAATTAGAAGATAACACAGAGTCTGCACTGTTCCTTCTACCACCTATTTGCGAGATCGCATTACCTATACTTGTCTTTGAATTATCAACCCCCGTTAGCGCATCTGCCAACGCCTCATCAAAATCAGAATTAGAGATATTCTCATTGGTTAATGCTTCTACAAAATCATTGAGTGTTTCAGCTATATTTTTTTTCTCTGGTTGCTCTAACTGAAAATTGACTGTGTCCCCTGTTGTACCGCTAATATTAAATTCCAAACCTTGGTAAAGTAAGGTACTGCCACTTGCAAAGTCAACTGTATCTAACACCGCTCCTGTTCCTACATTGGTTATCTCGGCTTGAGTAGGAGAAATAATAGTCACTTGAAATTCATTATTGGCTGGGGTTATTGCATCATAATTATTACTGTGAAACTTATCGAAGGCACTTTGACCTTGTATTTCTAAGGAGGCCGATGTCGCCCCTACAGAGCCAGTGATAGAGGTTTTTAAGCGACTATAAACATTTTCAAATACTTCCTGCCCCGAGTTATTCATTTTCAGACTAACGGTATCCGACACTTGAATTTCGTTCTGGCCACCGTCACCTTCAAAATTGTATAAGTTACCTGGAGAACTCGCGTTAAAACTAAAGGCAGGTGAGGCTGACTGAAAGCCTGCAAAAATGTATTCTCCAGAGGGGTTACGGCTATTCATTAAGTCAAACACTTGATCGCGGATTTGTGCTATTTCGATTGCAATCGCATTTTTATCATCCGCACTCATAATGCCATTGCCCGATTGAACCATTAACACGCGAGCACGGTCTATGGCATTATTCACACTACTTAAAACCGTTTCTTCTTGCTCCAAACTATTGGTCAACAAATTGCTGTTCTTTTTATACTGAGTAATCAAATCAATCTCTTCAGTCAACCTTATCACTTGCGCAGATCCCACTGGATCATCAGATGGACGCAATAATTTTTTGCCTGAAGATAGTTGTTGCTGAATATCTGACAACTCCGCTTGGTTATTCAATACAGATTGAATACTGCGGTCATAAAGTTGTCCTGTGGAAATACGCATAATTTACCCCTTTCTTATCGAGCAACCGCTAAAATAGTGTCAAAAATATCTTGTGCAGTACTGAGTAAACGCGCTGCTGCCGCGTAAGTTTGTTGGAAGCGAACCAAATTTGCGGCCTCTTCATCTAAGCTAACGCCCGACACCGATTGAAACCAATCACTTGACTGGGACTTAAGCGCCTCTGACGCTTGTAATGCGATATCAGCACTGGCGGTTTTTTGGCCTACATCACTGACTATATTGGCATAAGCTTCGTGAAAACTAATAGGATCACCTGCCCCACTATTATTGACTTGCATAATATTTTGATTCTGCAAATCTGCCAAGGCTAATCCATTACGATTATCATTCAATCCATCAGAATTATAAGCAATGGTAAAACTGTCTCCCGCTTTAGGCACACCATTTAAGGATAGATCAAAACCAGGATAGTCATCTAATGCACTAAAGGCTGCCGGCCATCCAGCGGTCCCTTCTGCTTGAGCCAACAAATTATTTAAACTGGTGACACCAGACACAGTGGTGATCGTGTTTCCGGCACTGTCTCTGACTTCATATTCATCACTTGCTGTAAAAAAAATCTGTGCAGGTGCCCCTACACCGCCCGCTCCTGTAGGCGAACTTCCCGGTCCATGTACACCACCTGAACCATCAAACCCCGACGCAGCGCTGTCAGCAAAAGTATTGTCTACAAAAGTATTAGTGACAACTGTGCCTATTACTTGACCATCACCTAAGTTACCGATATCGGCATTTACCCGAATAGGTGAAGCCAACGCCAAGTCCTCAGGGCGAGTCATAAGCACTTCGATCTGATCAGCGGTATTTTTAGTGGGTTGGATTAAAAATTGGTCTCCAGCGGTATAAGAGGCACCACTCGAAAACTCCAGCTCTACTCCACCCAGTACCTTAGTAAAAGTACCGGCTTGGGCATCCACTGCAGGATAATTTTGAATAATATCGTTACCATTAACATCTTTGATTACCGACCCGTCAGGATTCAAAGCAGTCACTGTAATATCTAGCGTTGGTGGTACCCCAGCAGTCACACTGTTTATTTCAACTTGGTAATCTGCACTGGTAATTTCACCTGCGGCACCAGAGGCAATACGCCCAGTCACCACGCTATTGATATTCACATTATCAGGGTATTCAAGCCCAGCAAACTCTGGTAGTAAAAAAACATCACTACCCAATTGTTGATCTAAATCCATGCCTTGACGATTTTGGGTATTGATTGATTCGGTAATGGTTAAGGCTATCTGTCCCAATTCTCTTCGACTGGGCTCTAGTACTTCATCTCGATAGCGCAACAGCCCCCCTATCGCCCCACCTATTTCGTCTTCCTTAATATTTAAGGTAGTAGGCTTGCCATTGCTAGAGAGTTGCAAGGACATGTAATTTAAGTCCGCGTCTTGGTCTACTGTTATTACGTTAAACGAACCATCCTGCAGAACCAAAGACTCTCCAGATGTTAAGTTGACCATCACTCGCCCGTCATTATTAGAACTCTCGCGGGTTTCAATAGACATTAAACCAGCTAATTCCAAGATTGCACTGTCACGCTGATTTTTTAAGGTGCCAGGCTCATCATACTGATTGTTGACTTGATTCACGACTATGGCGTCATTCAAGTCAGCAATGTTTTGAACAAGGGAATTTACCTTTTGAATTTGAGCAGTGATTTCTAGATTCATCTCCTCTTCTTTGTCTCGCAAGAATCCCGACACTGTACCAATTTGCCCAATTAATGATTGTGCTTCACCTAACACTAATAACCTTCCGGCGAGACTGGTTGGATCATCGGCTGCTGTTTGCACCGAAGCAAAATAGCGACTCATGCTTGAGGAAATACTGTTCGCTTCGCTAGCAAATACACTATCGATTACCGCAGTTTTGTTATAGAAGCTTTCATGCTCACCTTGTAAAGTGGTATCACGACGCAATTGGTTTTGTGCAAATACATTTAACACCCGCTCTGTAGTTGACTGCCCAACGCCGCCAGTTAACTCGCTAACAAAACTCGTACGTTCACGCACAAATCCTTCAGTATTCACATTAGCGATATTATTACCGGCAGTAGTCAGCAACTGATTACTCGCATTCAGCCCACTTTTAGCAATAGAAAATAAATCAGCAGTTCTCGTTTTGGTACTGTAAATCATTTCCTCGCACCTCTATCGTTCAATTGCTCTGATGAATACTGTTTAAACTGCTCCCCCTCAAACACAGAAATCACTTTATTCGCATAATCGGGATCAGTGGCGTAACCGGCTTTTTGCAATTCTGAGAAGTAGTCTTGTGGCGACTGACTTTGTTTAACTGCCTCTTCATATCTTGTATTTTGTTGCACAAAACTAACGTAGTCTTGCATCGAATCAGCAAAAGAGTCATACATTCTAAAGGGCGCTTTTTTGGTCGCTGCAACACCCTGCTCAAATTCGATAGTGTCAACCATCGCGCGGTCACCTTGCCATCGACGATCAGCTTTAATACCAAATAAATTATGTGAATTTTGTCCTGATGTATTGTGGATCATATGTTTACCCCAGCCTGTTTCAATTGCGGCTTGCGCCAACAAAGCCTTGGGATCAATCCCCAATTGCTCAGCGGCTTGCTGTGCAGCAGGGTAAAGTTGCTCGATGAAAGACTGTGCATCGTCAAAAGCAGCCGTTTTAAAAGCTTGAAAGCTTTGTACCGGCTGATCACCCAAAACGTCATTCTGGGCTCTTTGAGTACTCACAATGGCATTGCGATTAATACTGGAAAGATTACCATCGTTACGCAACGCACCTGCTGGCATATAGTCATCGCCGGTTTTACCTAATTGACGCACTATGATTTCTGCTAGACCTATGCTGCCGTTACTGGCCAAATCACTGGCGATTTGGGTGTCGTGCATATCTCGATAAAATTTGACTTGTTCTGAATTGAACGGGCTATCTTTATCTACCATCACGTCTTGCGCCTTACGCATAGACTTAAGCATCATTTGCACAAAAATAGCCTCAAATTGTTTGGCGGCTTCATCTAATGCTTTACTGTCACCACTTTGCGCGGCACGGCGCAACGTATCCAATCCTTTAATGTCATTGGCATTTCTGGATAATTCAAGGGGATTTTGAGTCGTGAATGACGGTTCCATAAGATAGCCTAGATAACCACGAGGTCGCCTTGCAAGGCTCCCGCTTCCCGCAGAGCTTCCAAAATTGCCATCAAATCACCCGGCGCTGCGCCCACTTCATTCACCGCTCTGACCAACTCATCTAAGGTCACACCAGGATTAAAACTAAACATACGGGTGTCGTCTAAGTTCACGTCAACAATAGACTGAGTGGTCACCACAGTTTCGCCCTCTGCTAACGCATTAGGCTGAGTAACAGTTTGGTTTTCAGCGATTGTGACAGTAAGCCCACCGTGTGTAATTGCCGCCGGTAATAATCGCACATCTTGACCTATAACTATGGTGCCGGTACGACTGTTGATCACTACTTTTGCCGAGGCTTTAGCTGGTTCAAATTCGAAGTTTTCTAAGGTGGCCAGGAATCCCACTCTTTGTCCCACATCTCTAGGCGCGGTAACCCTGACTGAAGCAGCGTCAATAGGTGTGGCAATGATATAACCTTTGTCGGGATCCGCTCCTAATCTAAAGTTAATGGTATCCGCTAAGATCTTAGCGGTAGAAAAATCAGGGTATTTCAAATTGAGTGTTAAAAAGTCATTTTCCATAAAACCACTAGGTACTGCGCGCTCCACTATGGCGCCGTTTGCGATGCGACCAACAGTAGGTGTATTGACCACTATCTTTGAACCATCACCACCTTGCGCACCAAAACCGCTGACCACTAAACTACCTTGTGCTATGGCATACACTTTTCCGTCTAGGCCTTTTAGGAAGGTTTGCACAAGCGTCCCCCCCTGCAAGCTAGCAGCTTCTCCGATAGATGAAACCGTAATATCTATGGTCTGACCGGGTTTGATAAAAGGAGGTAAATCTGCGTGAACGGCAACGGCAGCCACATTTTTAATTTTAGGTTTGAGGCTACTGTCTAAGCTAATGCCAAAATTTGATAGCATGGTTCGAAAACTTTGCTCGGTGAAAGGACTCTGTTCACCTGTGCCAGGTAAACCCACCACTAAACCATAACCGACTAGTTGGTTACTTCTAACACCTTGAACTGAAGCCAAATCTTTTATTCTTTGGGCAAAGGTTATTGGTGACAGCAGTAAACTGGTCACTATCATCAGGGATACAATAGACTTCATGTCATTCTCCACATTAAAACGGCCAATATTCAGATGAAAAGAAGCCACTTAACCAGCCTTCTTTTTGTGCGGTATCAAAACTACCCGTACCACTATATTGAATTCGTGCATTGGCAATTTTGGTTGACTCGATTTCATTGGTTGGACTTACGTCTGCTGGACGAACAACTCCAGTTAAGCGGATATATTCGTCACCATTATTTAGGGTCAACCATTTTTCACCTCTAACCAGTAAATTTTGGTTTGCCATCACTTGCACCACAGTGACTGAAATACTGCCCGTTAAGTTATTACTTTGATTTGCGGTGGCATCACCTTCAAAGTCATTACTTGCATCCAAGCCCAGTTGTATGGATTCATTACCAAGGTTAAGGGCGTTTCCGCCTAAACCTATTATGGGGTTCACTTCCACTCCAGTGGCTTTGGAGGTGCTCGTTCCAGCCGATTTGGTTGCTCGAGTGTTTTCTTCAAGATTCACTGTAATAATGTCACCAACCCGTCTGGCTTTTACATCTGCGAACAAGTTATTGGCCATATCTGCTTGAAAAATAGAACCATCATCGGACACTTTTTGCTGTGGCGTATTCGGCATAATTGGCGCATAAAAGGGATCATTAGGTAATGGCTCGCGACTATTAGTAGACTGACAGCCAGCTAACAACATCATGCCGAGACATAAATAGAATAATTTGAGTAACCTTAGTTGCATCATCAGTGTTGCACTCTCATTAAAGCTGCTGAATAACTTGACCCAACATTGAGTCAACCGCTGAAATAACTTTTGAGTTCATCTCGTAAAGGCGCTGACTTTCGATCAAGTTGACGAGTTCTTCAGTCACATTCACATTAGATGTTTCAAGCGCACCTTGCACTATGGTGCCAATGCCTTCTAACCCTGGCACGCCCTGAATAGGTGCGCCGCTGACGGCCGTTTCAACATATAAATTTTGCCCTGTTGGCTGTAAGCCAGTGGGATTAATGAAATCCGATAGATTAATCTGTCCTAAAACTTGAGGGTCCGCTTGCCCTCTGACTGAAGCTGATACTTCACCGTCTTGAGAAATAGTTAATTGTTGTGCATCTTCAGGCACTGTGATGGTGGGTTGTAATAAAAACCCTGCACCAGGGGTGACGATTTGCCCTTGGTCATTTAAAGTAAATTGACCATTTCTGGTGTAAGCAGTACTGCCGTCTGGTTGTAATATTTCAAAAAAACCTTTGCCTTGTACCATCATATCTAGAGAGTTGTCGGTAGACAGCATATTGCCTTGAGTGTGGGCTTTTTGGGTCGCAACTACTTTACTACCCGCACCTAACATCAAGCCAGACGGCAACTCAGTATCAGCCGAAGAACGGCCACCTGGTTGATTAATATTTTGATAAAGTAAGTCTTCGAAAATAGCACGGTCTTTTTTGAAACCCACTGTGCTGGCATTAGCCAAGTTATTGGATATAACAGATACATCAGTCTGAGCGGCATCTAGTCCTGTTTTACTTATCCACAATGCAGGATGCATAAATTGTCTCCTAATAAATTCGTTTGTTAGCTTGTTGTACTAACGTTTGTGATAACCAGTCGCTTAATAATGACCTTAAATAATCCGCAGCAAAGCGTTACCACGACTATCAAGATCTTGCGCCTGTTTCATCATCTTGACTTGCATTTCATAATGGCGTTGTAAATTGATCATATTAACCATTTCTTCCACTGGATTAACATTGCTGCCTTCAAGTACACCGGTGCGAATATTAACAATGGGATCTTCTGCAGCCTGTTCACCACTCTTGAGTCGGAACAAACCGTCAGTACCACGCTCCATATCCCGAACATTAGGGTTAACAAGTTTAAGTCTGCCCACTTCTTCTAATACAGTTTCAGGAGCCCCTTGCGGTCGCACAGAAAGTGTTCCGTCGTTGGCAATATTGATATTGGATAAAGGGATAGGCAGAAATACCGGTCCAAAATCTCCAACCACAGTATTCCCATGGGCATCTTTAAGCTCCCCGTTAGGACCTAATTCAAAACTACCGTTACGGCTATAGGCCTCATTACCTTGTGCATCTTGTACTGTGAACCAACCATCACCTTGTATTGCCAAATCTAACTCTCGGCCAGTTTGAATCTGTGGACCACCCTCAAAGTTATTAACGGCATTTTCTGTCATAGAAAACACCCGAGTAGGCAAACCTTCGCCGAAAGCCGGCATGGCTCGCGCTTGCTCAAGTTGAGCCCTAAAACCAGTGGTTTGGGCATTTGCAAGGTTATTGGCTCGCACAGATGCGCCGAGTAAGTCTTGTTTGGCGCCACTGCTGGCTATGTAAAGTAGTTTATCCATGACAGAAAATTGACTTTGTTGGATCTTGATTAAAACAAGTGCAAGTAAGATGCCATCTAGATATAAAAGCGAGTTTCTTAGCAGACATAAAAAAGGCTGCTCGAAAGCAACCTAATAAAAGCTTAACTATCAATAAGTTATTAACGAATGTTAAGTACCGTTTGATTAAGCTGGTTATTCACTTCCAAGGCTCTTGAGTTGGCTTGGAAATTTCGCTGAGCGATAATCATATCAATCAATTCTGTGGTTAAGTTGACATTAGCCTGTTCTAACGCTGATGAGTTAATTTCACCAAAGGTACCAGTAGTCGCTTCACCTGCTAGCGCTTCACCAGACAAAATACTTTCTTGCCACTGGGTGCCACTTTGTTGGGTTAACCCTTGATCATTTGCGAAACGAATCAGCGCAACCCGCACTATAGGCTCTGATGTTCCGTTAGAGTAGGTGGCTCGCACTAACCCATCGGGGCCAATCTCAATACCTGTTAGCCTGCCTACTGGTAAACCATCTTGCTCTAAAGATGTTACTTCAAAAGCCGAGGCAAATTGAGTCGGTTCGTTAGCCGTAGCATTAACTGAATCTAACGTAAAATTAGTCGTAATGGTTTGCGTGGGATCTGAGCCATTTGCGAATATAGTTGAACCAATTGGAACAGATTGAAGATCACCAGTTAAGATTGACGTACCGTCTGCATTTTGAGTCGCTTGAAAATCCCCCCCATTACTAAATATCATGCGATACCCAGAAATACCATTACCGGCACCCAAAGACGTTTCACCCACAACGTTTGGTCCTGTACCACCAGCGGCACCGACTCCAGCAGTATCCCCTTCAGTATCTAAAGGATAATCATCTAAATAGGTGACCCCTACCCATTCATTCCCAGATGCAGAAGCATCCTTCATAAAATAATACGTCATAACATGACTATCACCTAAGGTATCGAATACGGTAACAGAGGTAGCGGCGTTGTAGGTAAGAGGATCGTCTGGGTTAAATAAATCTAAATCCACTGGGTCAGCGCCAGCGGGTAAATTCATTTTTAATGCCACTTCAGTGGTTTCTTGAGGTGCACCTGATGAGTCAGGGATACGCACAGGTACTGTTGTACTTAAAGCAACAGAAGAAGAACTACCGTCAGCGTTGACCGGAAAACCTAATAAATTATCTCCAGCAGAATTCACCACAAAATTATCAGAATCCAATTTAAATTGGCCGGCTCGAGTAAAAGAAAAATCTCGTGAGTCAATTTCGGGAATAGTCCCAAAAAAGCCATTACCCGTTATTGCTAAATCCAAAGCGTTATTGGTGAACTGCAAACTACCTTGAGAAAACTGTTGAGCCACTTCTTGAGTAAGTACACCGTCACCCACTTTGGTTTTACCACCTGCTAGTAAAGATTGGGCATACACATCACCAAACTCTGCTCGCGACTCTTTAAAGCCGACAGTGTTAACGTTAGCAATGTTATTTGCTGTTGTATCTAAGTCTTTTTGTGCCGCTGATACGCCACTTAATGCAATGTTAAAAGACATACTTAATTTCTCCTGTTAACCGCCGATTTGAATAACATCATCGAGTTTGACACTGACTTCGCCATCCAAGTTTAGAATGATACCTTGACTACTTGCAGCCAGACTGACGCTGTCTACATGTCTATTGATTGCCGTAGGAAGCACGATTGATTCACCGCCCACTTCACCTTGTGCTCGCACCACATAATTACCCACCGGCAGAGTGTTGCCACTTGCATCGGTTCCATCCCAGTTAAACTCAACGTTACCTGCTGTTTGTGTACCAGCATTAATTGTTTTAACCACTTCACCGATTTCATTTTCAATGGTAATTTCTAGTCCTTGCACACTTTGCTCAGCGATAACCACACCGGAAATCCCCTCGCCCTCGGTCGACACATAACCGATGTCGCCTTGTAATAATACTTGCTGCCCAATTAAACTCGACGCCTGAAGCGCTTGATTTGAGGTCATGGAAGTCGCAAAGTCACTGAATTTTGAATTGAGCTGCTCTATGCCGTCAGCCATAGTAAAGCTGGTCATTTGAGATACCATTTGATCATTATCTACAGGCTTAGTTGGGTCTTGATTAGCAAGCTGTTCAGTCAATAACGAAAAGAAATCTTCTTGGGTAAGGGTCTGATTACTGCCATCTGAGACGGCTGTCGCTTCAGGCTGCCAATAAAGTGAGCTATTTAACCCATTGTTTACTGTTTCCACAATTTTTCTCCTGATGCTTTCATACTGCGAAGCCCTGTAATTTTCATGTTATGACCCCTGACCAAGTCTTAGTACACCTCTAAAAATACGCTTGGTTGTATCAGCTACTTGCACGTTGGTTTCATATGCTTTTGAAGCAGACATCATATCGGCCATTTCCTCCACCACATTCACATTGGGTTTGTAGATATAACCATTTTCATCTGACATTGGGTGACCAGGACTATATTCGATTTGTAGCGGCTTTGAACTTTCAACTACCCCTAATACTTGAACTCTCGAACCTGGGTTTAATTGACCTGAGGCTTGGTCTAATTCGGCGGCAAATACAGCATGACGTGCTTTATAAGTTTGGTCATAACTACTGCTCACACTGTTGGCATTGGCTACATTACTGGCCGTGGTATTCAAACGTACACTTTGTGCACTCATGCCTGAACTAGCAATGTCCATCACGTTAAATAAGCTCATTATTGCTGCCCTCCACTTATGGCCTTTTTCATACTTTTAATCTTGCCACCTAAAAATTCCATACCAGCTTGATAACGTAATCCATTATCTAAAAATGTGTTTCTTTCGACCTGTACATCAACTGTATTACCATCACCTGTGTCTGGTTGATTGGGAATACGAAATTGCAGTTCACCTGAGCTTTGAATTGAACCTTTAATGTGGTTGTCGTGGGTACGAGTTAAATTTTGACCTCTGGACTGCTGTGCACTTTTCATCGCCTTTTGAAAATCAATGTCTCTAGCCTTGTAACCTGGCGTATTGGCATTGGCTAAGTTTCCCGCGAGTACTTCCATACGGTCAGTTCGAACTTGTAAGGCTTGGTGATGAAAACCCATCAACTTGTCTAGATTAATAGCCATGTATTTCTCCTCTATTGAACGGAATAGAGCAAAGGCTGTGCCATTAGATAAGATTAGATAGTAATTACGAACTAAGGTGAGGTTTTATAAAGGTTTTTTAACGTAATATAGGCCAGGACTACATCTCACCATAGTGAATTTATCCGTTAAACCCGAGAGGGATTCAGAGGCACCGAGAAATAATATGCCGTCGTCTTGCAGGCAAGCGGCAATCTTTTGCAGTATCTGTTTTTTCACATCGGCAGAAAAATAAATCAGCACATTGCGGCAAAAAATGATGTCAAACTTGCCAAGAGATGAATAACTATCTAACAAGTTAAAGGATTGAAACTTTGTTAAATCTTTAATGGGGGATTTCAATCTTAGTTTATTGTCATCAGTAGATTCGAAAAAATCTGCTTTGAATTGTAAGGGTAAACCGCGAGAAATAGCTAATTGATCGTATTCTGCAGATCGACATCGTTGCAACATCTCTTCGGAAATATCAGTCCCGATAATCTCAATACCTGCTCGAAAACTATTTGCTTGTTGTTTTTTAAAATTTAAGATCGTCATGGCAATCGAGTAGGCCTCTTGACCAGAGGAACACGCCGCACTCCACACACGAAATTTTCTATTTTTAGCCGCGAATTGACTAAGTATTGGACTTTCAAGCAATTTAAAAGGGTACCCATCACGAAACCACAAGGTTTCATTCGTCGTCATGGCTTCAATCGCAGCAGTTTGGTGCTGGCGATTGCCTTTTATTACTGAATCAATATAGGCATTAATAGTTGCACAGTTAAATTTTTTGACTAGAGGGGTTAGTCTACTGCGCACTAAATACTGTTTATTCTCCCCTAAAACAATGCCACAGGCTCGTTCCAAGAAATAACTAAAAGACACATAATGCTGTTGATCAAACTCTATTTCGGTCACTCACTACTCTCTAACAGCATATATTTTAATTGACTACATCCTTTTATAACTAATTGTATTAACAACTCACTACACATCTACTAGTCGTTTCCAAACCATTTTTGCACTGAAGTAGCCAATTCATCAGGATGAAACTTAGCAATAAAGTCATCAGCTCCTACCTTTTCAACCATTGCCTGATTAAACACACCGCTGAGTGAAGTATGCAAAATAACATGCAGTTTTTTAAGTTCAGGGGTGTTTCTAATTTCAGCAGTCAGTGTATAACCATCCATTTCAGGCATTTCGATATCTGATATCAACACCCCTACTCTATCGGTTACTTCACCTGTTTCGGCGGCAATTTCTTTTAATCTTTCTAATGCTTCAAGACCATTCTTCGCCAATTCAATATTTAACCCAAGAGCGGAGAGCGCCTTCTTAATTTGATTGCGAGCTACAGAAGAGTCATCAGCAATAAAGATAATTTTTTCTTGTTTATTGTCGACTTGTAAATTACTGGCTAAGTCGTCACTCAAATCAGTATTCACGGGAGAAATTTCATTTAGAATTTTTTCAACATCTAAAATCTCTATCAACTCGTTTTCGATTTGCGTTACCGCGGTCAAATAGCTGGCTCTTCCACTGCCTTTTGGTGGTGGCATAATAGACTGCCAGTTAGTATTAATAATGCGCTCAACTGAGCCCACTAAGAAACCTTGCACAGAACTATTGTATTCAGCAATGATTATAAAGGCAGTGCTTAAGTCTTCAATTTTTTTGCCACCAGTTGCCAAACTCATATCAATCACAGAAATGGTTTGTCCACGAATATGCGCTATGCCTCGCACCAACTTATTTAATTTAGGCATCGAAGTTAACGGCGGACACTGTAATACTTCACGCACTTTAAATACGTTAATACCAAATCGTTGTCTTGAATTAAGTTTAAACAACAATAACTCTAATCTGTTTTCACCAACCAACTGAGTACGTTGATTGACTGAGTTCATAATTTCAGACATGCATAACTCCAATACGAATTAAAAGCGGCGTAACTTTTGCTTATGTATTTGCTTAAGTACACATATGTACAAAAACAATGCATCTAGATTGCGGAAAACCGCAACTAATTGACACTTAACGTAACTCATTAACTGAGCCTAGTAATAGTAACCGAAAAATTTTCTATTCTAGCGTCTAAATTTTGACGCCTTTGCTTTCGTTAATATGCCCATAGCATAGACAACTTAACAACAAGTGAACATGAATAAATTATATTATTATCAAGCATTAGCCCGACTGTTAGCAATATGTACTTGTTTATATACAGGTATAACGGCGGCAGTCGAAAATAATTTAACCAAACAGACACTGGTTAGCCAAGCAGAGCAATTTGTATTAGAGCAACTCGACCCAGATAATATTAAAACTATTGAAGTAGTGGCCACACCCATTGATGATCGGGTACAGGTGCCAAAATGCCTCTCTGCGCTTACGTTTTCATCGACACCAGAAGCTCTCAGTCAATCAAATGTAATGGTAAAAGCACAGTGTAGTGATAACAACTGGTATATCTTTATGGTGGTCAAAGCAATCGAAACTCAACCCGTTGTGGTGATATCAAGTGCGGTCAGCCCAGGCACATTGTTAACCACTGATAACCTTCATGTAGTCAACATGAATAAAAAGAGTTTAAGAAGTAGTACTTTTGCCGATATTGAAGACGTAATAGGCGCAAGAATAAAACGTCGCGTCACGGCAGGAAGACCAGTCAACCCCAATAACTTATGTTACGTTTGTAAAGGCGACAGTGTCACTATTTCTGCTGGCAACACTAACATGCGTGTAAAAACCACTGGCGTTGCATTAGAAGACGGCAAAATGGGTGAAACCATTCAGGTTAAAAACAGACGTTCAAGCAAGAAAATTTACGCACGTGTAGCAGGTACAGGCCAAGTGGAAATTGGCATTTAGTGGAACACTCTAGCAATTCAAAATACCTATTTTGAAAAGGTATTGGGTTAAATAAAATCACTGGATTTTAGTCCCGATTCATTTAGTGCTGTAAATTGTTTTTTTTGCTAAAGTATCCGGGATCGTGGCCGATAACATTAATGAGGTTAAATTAAAGGGAGTGGGTATTCATTATGTCTATTAATAACATAAACAACGGTAGCCCAAAGGCACCGCTTGATAACCAAAAGCTTAGCCAGCAACAGCAGGCTTTGAACAACGGTAGTGCACAAAATACAAGCGCGCAAAATGCAGCGACAACTGGTGCTCGTCTGGATTCTGTGTCTTTGACATCATCTGCACAACAACTCAGTCAGGTTCAGAAAAAAGGTGTGGAAGCACCAATCAATCAAGAAAAGGTTGATAAATTGAAGAAAGCTATACAACGTGGCGAATATCAAATTAATCCTGAAGCCCTAGCGCAGAAAATTTCAGCATTAGAATCAGAAATATTTGGTACAAAAGCATAAAGGCAGCATAATGGAGGCTGTCTTTCTTTGTGAATACTATTATGTCTGAATTAAAAAAAGCAATAACAAGTCAACATACTTTATTATTAGAATTACAACAAATTCTTGAAACCGAACTCCACCTTATCAGTAGCAGAGATGCTGAGTCACTGATCAGCATGTTAAAAACCAAAGAAGCCTTACTTGATTCAGTGCAACAACAAGATACTGTTATTGCTGACTTGTATTCAAAAGCAAGCCAAGCGCAAAAAGATGATGAAGAGATAATCGAATTATTTAATCAAGCCAAGGAAATGGTCACCCAGTGCAAATTTCGCACTCAAATCAATCAAACCGCAGTAGAACAAGGTCAATTGCGTTTAGAGCACTTACGTAACTTATTAATAGAATCGCGCGCTAAAGAATCGATGACCTATGATAAAAGCGGACGTACGCAAGGCGGAAATTCTGGCAGTGGCACCAGCGCTTAAGCTTCTAGCTTCTAGCTTCTAGCTTCTAGCTTCTAGCTTCTAGCTTCTAGCTTC
>NZ_CAXBNC010000041.1:0-19105 GCF_963977085.1 uncultured Paraglaciecola sp.
CTGGTGACCTACTGATTACAAGTCAGTTGCTCTACCAACTGAGCTAAGTCGGCACTGCATCAAGTGGGAGCGCATATTAGAGTAATGATTGGGGTCGTGCAAGAGGGAATTTATAAAAAATTGTTTTTTTTATACTGTTTGTATAAATTTACGACTGAATGAACGCTTTTCATGCATTGCGAGCATAAATTCACCGCCTATTATTTACCTCAAAATCTAAATTAAGCGAAAAAGTCCTCTTAGAACTAAATTGGGAAAAAATAATATTTTCTTATTTTCCTCCAAATTGAGTGATTTTTGTCCACCACCTGTGACTAACACAAAATAGTCATCGTATTGATTGCTTAAATATTGTTCAGCCATCATCACAAATCCGCTTTGCGACGCTAAGCAACCAAAACTGACACAGTCTTCGGTTGTCTCACCTATGCCTAATACCTTAGGCATGTTCGCATCAGCAAAAACTTGTTGGGTGTTTTTTAATAAACTTTCACGCATTATCGAAAAACCTGGACTGATCCATCCACCGAGATGCTTATTATTCACTACTATGTCACAAGTATTCGCTGTACCTAAATCCACTACTGCCACTGGTAGTTGCGTGATTTCTCGTGCAGCCAGAATTGCTAGCCATCTATCCACCCCCAAAGTTTGAAATTTTTGATAGGCGCACTGAATACCTAAAGTGCTTGCTTCAGTATTAATTTTCTTAAAAGCTACGGAGGAACGTTGGCACCCAATCTCTAATTCATCTACGAGACTGGTATGCCCTACTGAAGATACCACCACTTGATTAACTGAACTCAAGCATGGGACGAGATCCTTTATATGTAGACAACGTTTCACTTCAGATAAATCCGATGCTGCATTCACCAGAGCATATTTAATTTGGGTGTTACCAATATCAACTAATAATGCTTTAAATGGCTCTGACACTTATTTCACCTCCATGGTATGCCTTAATACCTTGTTGGGTTTCCAACAGAATGGCACCACTGGTATCTATGCCTCTGCCGATTCCTGAGACAGTGTTTTGTCCAATAACTAACTTAATAGCTTGATTTGCATAGATATCTAATTCTCGCCATTTATTAATAAAGGGTTCAAGTCCACTGCTTTCAAACAAAGATAGAGTGTTTGTTAATTCACTTATTAAGGTCCCTGCCAATATATTCCTGTCAATTAAAGGGTCACTTAGATGAGAAAGATCTATCCAAGGCTGACCTATTTCTTGAATGTTTTTTGGCAGTGCAACGTTAAGACCAATGCCTATTATCGCTTGGCATTCGCTTCCAATTTGTCCTTCAACCTCAATTAATACACCTGCCAATTTTTTACCTTGGGCATAGATGTCATTCGGCCATTTTAATTGTAGGCCTTGCACACCACATTGATTTAGCGCTTCAACAATTGCCACGCCTACGGCCAAACTCAGTCCGCCCAATACAGAATATCCACCAGCAAATGACCAATGCATTGACAAGTAAAGGCTGGCGGCATAGGGCGAAACCCATTTACGTCCATGACGACCTCTGCCCGCGGTTTGAGCCTCTGCTAAACAAGTATGTCCATTGTTGATGTCTATGGATTTATCTTTTAAATATTGATTTGTAGAGCCAATGACATTCAATACCTCAATATCAGCAGTGTGAGTGGAGGCAAGTTGTTCTCTAATTTTATGCGTTTCCAATAACGTTAATGGCTGAGCTAAGCTATAACCTTTGCCAGTAACACTAAAGATATCTAACCCTAAAGAGCTGAGTACTTTGATATGATTAGAAATTGCAGCGCGGCTTATTCCTAATCTTGCTCCTAGTGTTTCACCTGAATGAAATGTATTGTCCGCTAAAATAGAGAGCAAATTACCGCGTATTAATTCTGAAGATTTACTCATAAAACAACTGGCCCATTTTTACCTATTAGTCTGACTTCATTTTCTAGCTCAATAGAAAACGTCTTTAAAACAGCCTCTTTAATCCCTCTAGCAAGCTGCAGTAATTGTTCACCCGTACCAGAACCGTCGTTGGTTAAAACCAAAGCGTGATTAGGATGGCAACCAATACCTCCTATTTTTTTACCTTTAAACCCCAACTGATCAATCAGCCAAGCTGCTGGTACTTTTACCTTATCGGTATCCACGGGATAACTAGGAATAGATGGCCAAGTGTGTTGCAACTGTTCAAAAAGCGCTTTGTTCACTATTGGGTTTTTGAAAAAACTGCCTGCGTTACCAATTTTAACAGGATCTGGCAGTTTACTTTGACGCACGTCTACCACTTTATTAAATATATCCATGGCACTAGGTGCCGCTAATTGTTTCAATTCACCGTAATGAGTCACTCCCTTCCAACACTTAGGAATTGCCAAAGTCACACTGGTAATCACCACTTGGCCTGACAAGCGTTGTTTAAAGACACTATCACGGTAGCCAAATTCACACGCTTCAGCATTTAAACTTTTGTGACTTTTTTCCTGTAGATCATAATAGTCAACTTGATCAATAAATTGCTCAATCTCAACGCCATAAGCACCAATATTTTGAATCGGCGCAGCGCCCACTGAGCCTGGAATCAATGCTAAATTCTCCAAGCCATAAATTTGCTGCTGCATACACCACAACACTAACTTATGCCAATTCTCACCAGCACCTACTTTCAGCAGATAGTGAGTTTTATTATGTTTAAGGTCAATGCCCATAAAAGCTGGTTTAATTACCGTACCCTGATAATCTTCTAAAAATACGGTATTACTCCCTTCACCTAAAAAGTAATAGGGTGTGTTATTTAAATCCCTTAATTGAACGTGCAAGTCGACGGGTAAGTTGACTGCTAAGAATGCATGAGCGAACGAGGGAAAACCGAAAGTATGATGGGGAGCTAAAGAATACACACAAAATGCCTAAATGAATTTGTCACTATTTTAATCAAGATCAGAGCGAATACCAGAAAATACCCTAACTAGAACACCAAGTTAATTGTTAATCACTGCTTTCACTAGATTTCTATGACTACTACGGATTGGGATCTTACTTTTAGTATTTTTAGCATTTTCGAAGACAACGCCTAATAAAGGCGCACCAGAATCCTGTAAGCGTTGAATGGCTTCTAGTAAATCTGCACTCTCGGTCACTTCCAGATCACATAACAAAACCACCCCATCCACTACTTTGGATACGACTAACGCGTCACCAAAGGCGTTAACAGGTGGCGTCTCGATTACGACTCGCTCAAACAAAACCCCTAGCCTTTTGATAAATTCACCAAAACGTGGTTTGGTTAAATACACTAAGGGATCACTAGGAATGGAGCCGCTAGGCATGACCGACAGCTGACTCCCTTTTTCCCGAAAGTTAGAGTCGCTAAACGAGCTTCTACGGCTAATAAAATTGGTTAAGCCAGGGGTCAGTTGCTCTAGGCCATATTCAATTCCAATTTGAGGCTGGCGTAAGTCGGCATCTACAATAATCGATTTTTCTAAACTTGCAAAAGACTTGGCCAATTCAATCGCCAATTTTGAACGCCTTTTACCAGGCTGCACACTGGCTAACACTAACGTTCTAATTGGGGTGTCGTCAGAGCGAACCATAAGATCCGAACGCAATGCTCTAACACATTCAGAATATATGAGCTGAGCCTTTGATGGCGTCTTGTTTTTTGCTGATGCTTTATCCTGCCCATGTTTAATTTTTGCAGGTTTGGGTAACTCTCCCAAAAGCGCGATATCATGATTTCGTAACAAAGAAATAAACCGAGATTTTTTATCGGCAACTAAATGAATAATCAGCCAAAAACCTACACTAAAAATGCTCGATAAAATAAGAGAAAAGGTCGCCCCTAAAAATACTCTGGGTTTAATGTGGTTATTTGGGATCTGTGCGAAGTCCACAACAGCAAAATCATTTCCAGCACCTAGATCTTGTAATATTTCAGTTTCCTGCAAACGAGATAAAAACACGTCATAAAGCTTCTGAGTGGCTTGGGTTTTACGTATCAAAGATGCCAACTTAAACTCGTGAGCTCCCAATTCCGCATGTTTACTTTTTGCGTCTGCTAACTGCTTGTCCACTTCCAAATAACGTTGTTTAATAGCCTCATTTTCTTGTTTGAAGCTAACAATCACTTTTTTGAGTGTCTGTTCAAGATTATCTTCAAGGGCATCTACTGCCACTTTTGCAGCAATAAACTTATGGTGTTTATATTTGTAACGTTTTGATAACTCTTGCAGCTCAAGTTGCTTTTTGAACAGATCAGCACTTAAGGTGCGTATTAATACATCACCCCAAATAACCGGAACTTGCAATAGCACCTCTGTTTCTCCATTCGCGGCATCAATTTGAGACATACTGGCCGCTGCATTAGACATCATTTTTTCGGCAGATAATCTATGTTCGATTAACTTTGAGATCTCAGCTTTAGCGAGTTCTACTTGACTCTTTAAGTCAATCAGACCGTTTGCTTGCATAAATTGCTCTAGCTCTGATTGTGCGCTCTCTAGCTCGCTACTCAAAGTAAGCAGTTGTCCATCCAACCACTGTGATGTTTCATCAGATTTCTTCTTTTGGGCTTGTGTTTGATATTCAAAGAAAGTTGGCCCTACAGCGTTAACAACTTCTGCAGCGGTATAGGCCAAAGTAGACTCGTAGGTTACTTTGAGCATATCAGTATTAGATACCTTGGATAATTGAAGATGTTTTAGCAGCTTACTGATCGCATTTTGAACATCTATAACCCTAGTTCCATCCAAGGCTATTTTCTTAAATTCTTCTCTTGTTTGTAATTCTAGGTTTTCAACGATTTGTAAGGCGAATTGTCTTGAGCGTATTAACTCAATATAGGTGTCTATTTTGTTGTTACCACTACTGGATAATGCACTGAAATTACTGCTAATAGAAAAAGTGTCAGATTCTTGTGAAAATAATAACGTACTGCTGGCAGAATATATTTTGGGCTGCTTTTTTACATAACTTGTCCCCAAAGCCGTTAATATTAAAATTGTCATAATAATACGTACTTTTTTCTGCCACAGAAATCCGAGAAGATCGGTTAGATCAAAACCACCAGAGTCAGTACTAGACTTGTACATAGTTAAAATAAACTCGCTTTGATCGTTATGATGTCACCAGGCAGTATTTTTGTGTCTTTTTGAACCTCAAGTCTAGTCTTGTCTTCTCCTCGAATAATGTACCAACCTGAGCTAGACGCTCGATCTTTAAGTCCACCAGCAATTGCAATGGCTTGATCTACAGTCAATTCTAACGAGAATGGGTATCCTCCTGGCGATCGCACTTCTCCATTAACGTAAAATGGTCGATACTCTTCTATTAAGACAGAAACCAAGGGGGTCACCATATAGCCATCTAACAGTTTTTGCTCTAACTCATTGGCAAGTTGTTTTGGGGTTTTATTTGAAACGGATAATGGTCCCAACAAAGGAAAGTTCACCATCCCAGATTTGTCTATCCTAGCGCGTAAGGTTAGATCTGGTTCGTTATAAACTGTCACCATTATCCGATCACCGACACCAATAACAAATTGCTCTTCCACAGCCTGTATTTGCGATGTATATAAACTTAAAAAAATGATGACTAGAACGCGTAACGGCAACTTAATTCCACCTTATTTTGTACATAATCTAAGTCCAGCAACTCATACTCCAACGACTCCCTTTGCAATTTAAGACTAACTGTAGACCGATCATTAACTAATAATTCGCTGCCAATACCTAGCGCACTATCGTCACTGGTTTGCTGCTCTGCAATTTGTTCAAATTGGGCTCTATTCATATGTGCATCAACAATCAACCTAATATGTTCTTTATAATGATAACTAATCGCAAAACTGGCACTTTTGGTTAGGGTATCAAGCGCTCCTTCAATTTCCCCTGTAGTTGTGGTTTGCGAGCCTTTTAGTACAATAGTTAAATAGTCTAAAGGCGTATATTCAGCATCTAACTCCACGAGAAATCCTTGCCTGTCGGACGTTGATTGATAAACTCGTTTGTACCCACCCACTAATAATTTCAAATGCGTTTGTCCTGTACCTTGCCACTCGAACCCTAAAAGAAGTCTATAGACATCACTATCTAGTTGTAACTCATCCACAAAATCCACTTTTTCAAATTGAAAACTTGTTTCAAACTGAGTAATCTCAGACAGTTTGAAATTAAGTCCTATCTCTGCGATATCTCGTGTCAGGTCAAATAAATTGGAATAAGGGTTATTATCTTCGTAATCTTGATCTAAATGAGAGAAAGCGAATTTTAGAAATCGACTAATATCACGATTATCCGAGTGCTTTTTACTGCCGCCGTAAACAACTGAAGCCGCTATTTCATTTCTAGTAACACTATCTCCAATCATGGTTGCGGGGCGAAATTTGGCGATATTACTGCCCAATAAATACTCTTCGTTAAGATGTATTCCTTGAAGGTCAAGATACCATTTATTGCCCACAAAAAAGCGACTTAACAATCCTATATTGTATTGATTAAACTTATCCTCTAGCGCTAATTCATTTTCATCTAGGTTAAATTGAGTATGAGCTGCGGAGTAAGTTGCCTGCAACCAAGCACTCTCGTGAATTGAAAGCAATTGGCCATTTATGCCAACAGATATAGCCGCTGCACTTATACCATTACTAAGACGTGGGTGATAATTATCAAAATAGCCAATCGAGCTATTCAGTACTATTTTTTCGGGGTCAAAGTTAATAGTATTTTCATTGACGGCTGCGACAACCGATGAAAACAGCGACATAAAACCATATATAACAAAGACAAAAAACGCTATTTTCATTCGGGTCACTATTAATTAACTACAATTTAAAAGACACGCTGCGAATTATAAATATCGACCTCATTTATAAATACATAAGAGTTCGTTTAATGTGTAGCAGGGGTATAAGCTAGAGGTGCTTTACAAAGAAGGGCCTTTGCGCCGACAGCATTGTGTTCGAGTAATAGTCTATTCAACTCATCAAACAATAAAATTACATCTTCAAAGGGCAATTTGGTTTCGTCAGCCCCCATGATCCTTGGGTGTTCAGTTGTAGTATCAGCATCATCAATGAGTAACTCTTCATATAACTTTTCACCGGGTCGCAATCCTGAAAATTTTAACTCAATGTCACCATTAGGTGTTTCAGATGTCTTTAGACTGTGCCCCATAAGATGTGCCATTTTACTCGCCAAATCCACAATTTTCACCGACTCCCCCATATCCAATACAAACACCTCCCCTTTACTTCCCATAGCCCCTGCCTGTATTACTAATTGTGCTGCTTCGGGGATTGTCATAAAAAAACGGGTGATATCTGGATGAGTCACTGTAATCGGGCCACCCGCTTTAATCTGCTTGGTAAATAATGGCACCACTGAGCCAGACGAACCTAACACATTACCAAAACGTACAATTGAATATTCGGTACTGGGTCCCAATTCCGCAATGCCTTGAATATACAGCTCGGCGAAACGTTTTGTCGCCCCCATGATATTGGTGGGTCTCACCGCTTTATCAGTAGAGATTAAAACAAATTTTTCCACGTCATATTCTGCAGCCACGAGTGCAACATTCGAGGTGCCAAAAACATTATTACGAATACCTGCTAATGGATTTGATTCCACCATAGGCACGTGTTTATAGGCAGCAGCATGATAAATAGTTTGAATTTTGTGTTTTTCTATCACACTTCTCAACACTTCAGTATCTTGAATACTTGAGAGAACAGGCACCATAGGAATATCAAGATTGTGCTGTTTTAATTCATTTTCAATTTGGTATAAGTTAAATTCTGACAATTCAAAAAGTACTAATTTAGTAGGGCCAGATTTAACAATTTGCCGACATAATTCACTGCCGATGGATCCACCGGCACCCGTGACCATGACATTTTTGCCACGAATATTGATATCTAACAATCGAGTAATAGGGGGAACAGGCTCCCTACCTAATAACTCTTCAATGCGAATTTCACGGAGTTCATCAATCTTACTTTTCCCAGACAACAAATCTTGGATATTTGGGATACTCAATAACTCAATAGCGTAAGGCTCCAGTTCCACAATCAACTCTTTACGACGATCAGCTGAAGTATTATGAACTGCCAATAACATCTTAGTGACACCAAACCGCTTGACGTAAAAAGGAATATCTTCACGACGCCCAACAGGCAAACCTAAAATTTGTTTATTGTGATACTGTTTTTTATCATCGATAAAAGCAATAGGCTGCAAATCATTGCCTATTTTTAAGGTTTGAACTAACGAACGGCCTGCTTCCGCTGCGCCAAAGATCAAACATTTTTCGCGCATTTTGAAATTCTGAGACTGGGCTGATGCTTGAATTAAAAATCGAGGCGCGATCACCAAAATTGACGCTAGTGACCAATAAATAATAGGAACGGATACAGGGATCATCACCTCAAAGACAAATTTCGATGCGAGTAGAAACAAGGCTGAAATCACTAAGACTAACAGTGCCTTTAGGATTGCGATCCGCCCAATGTAGCGGATCATCTGTCGATAGTGTCCAAACATTGATAACAACATCAATGCAAAAGCGACGTTCAATATGATGACCACAGCATCAACATTGGAAAAATTCCAACTGGCGATGCCAAGCCTTATCCAAAATGCAATGATAGTGGCAGCTAACAACGCCATGACATCCCACAATACTGCTATGACGAGTTTATTCTTTGAGCTGAGTTCAAACAATTGGTTGAACTGCATTACTGAATAACCTCATTGGATGCAAGGTTCATTACTTGTGAAAGCGCCATACAGCACTTATCAATTTCAGCTTGCTTTAATGTTGGGTGCACCAAGAACATCAATGACGTTGTGCCAAGCTCAATGGCATTGCACAACGGCTTTTTAGGACGATAGTCTGTGCTCTCAAATGCTTTTTCGTTATACACCTCAGAACAAGAACCAGAGAAGCAAGGCACTTCTAGCTTTACAAGCTCAGCAATTATTCTATCTCTGTCCCAACCAGCGTTCAATTTATCGGGCTCAACAAAAACATAACATTTGTAAAACGCATGCTCGATATGCTCTGGCACTTCAGGTACACGCAGTGCAGAAAAACCTCGAGCAGTAGCCAATATTTGTTGTGAGTATTGACTACGTTGCTCAGTCCAAGCTGGCATTTTTTCGAGTTGTTTAAGACCCACCGCAGACTGTATTTCCATCATCCGCCAATTGGTGCCAAAAGATTCATGCAACCATCTAAAACCAGGAGGATGCTGTTTTTCATAAATCGCAGCCCATGACTTACCGTGGTCCTTAAAAGACCATACTTTTTCCCATAACAGTTTATTGTTTGTAGTAACCATGCCCCCTTCACCAGCGGTAGTCATGATTTTATCCTGACAAAACGACCAAGCAGCAATATCGCCTAATCCTCCTACATGTTTACCTTTGTATTTGGCGCCATGGGCCTGAGCACAATCTTCCACTACAAATAAATCATGTTTTTTGGCTAAAGTAACAATATCGTCCATCTCACATGGCCAACCAGCAAGGTGCACACATAAAATGGCGGAAGTTTTAGCATTGATAAGAGGTTTGATTGTTGCAGCGGTGATATTTTGCGTATCCAGATCAATGTCCGCAAAAACAGGCGTTAAGCCAGCTAATACAATAGAAGATATTGAAGCAATAAAAGTCCGGGATGTGACTATGACCTCACTTCCTTTTGGTAACGCTAATGCCTGCCAAGCCAAATCCAACGCCACAGTGCCATTTGCCACAGCTACCGCATATTTGGTATCAAAGTACGCCGCAAACTGTTTTTCAAACTCTCGGCCTTTTTGGCCAGTCCAATAATTGACCTTATTAGAATCTAACACTTCTAACACCGCTTGTTTTTCTTCGGCGTCGAAATCTGGCCAAGGTGAAAATGGGCCATTTAACATATAGGTAAACCTCTCAAAGTAAATTTATTAATTTTATTATTATATTACCTTCGCAGGTGTGCCTACTGCTGTTGTATTTGATGGAAGATCTCTAATAAGTGTTGCACCCGCACCTAAGATACAATCCGTTCCTATGTTAACTCCCTGAATAACACAACTATTGATACCAAGAAAACTTCTGTCATCAACCTTTATGGCCCCTGCCAGTCGAACGCCAACAGAGATATGAACATAATTGCCTATCATACAATCATGATCAACACTTGCCGCGGTATTGATAATGCTGCCAATACCCACAACCGCTTTATGATTGATGGTTGCGTTTGCACATACCAATACCCCTTTTTCAATATTTGCATAGGTACTAATAACAGCCGATGGGTGTATAAGGGATATAATTTGCAAATTTTCTTGGACTAGATCTTCTAAAACCTTCTGTCGAATAGAATTATCACCAATAGCCACAAAGAAACAGGTAGTTTGCTCGTCAAAATTAATAACACTCTCATTTTTCCCCACAATAGGCCAACAACCTGCCTGTGTTTTATCTGGGTAGGCGTCATCTAAAAATACGATACGACTAAAAATATCCATCGTCTCGGCACAGTCAGCTGCAACTTGTCCATGACCTCCGGCTCCAAGAATAACCAATTGTCTTTTCAAACTATTGCTCTCCTGAAGTTGTACCAGTGAATTTATCCACCGTCGCTTGGCCATCTTGGTTAATACCGTCACGCCGAAATACTTTAATCACAGTCATACAGATAATCTTTAGATCTAGCCAAATTGATTGATTATCCACATACCACAGATCATATTTAAATTTTTGCTCCCAGGACAACGCATTTCTGCCGTTCACTTGGGCCCAACCAGTAATACCTGGGCGCATTTCGTGACGACGAATTTGCTGATCATTATACAAACTGAGATATTCAACTAATAATGGACGAGGGCCCACAATACTCATATCTCCCCTCAATACATTTAATAATCCCGGTAATTCGTCGAGACTAGATGACCGCAGTAATCGACCAAAAGCAGGTAACCGCTCAGCGTCAGGTAATAGGTTCCCTTGATCGTCCTTGTCATCTGTCATTGAACGAAATTTCAACATAGTAAAAATCCGGTTATTCATACCCGGTCTTGCCTGACTATATAAAATTGGAGCACCCAGTTTTATCCGCACTAAAAACGCAAGGATCAATAAGAAAGGGCTAAAAACCACGAGTGCTATTACAGACATCACAATATCTAATAACCGCTTAAGCATTTTTATTCGCCTGCTCTAAAACTTGATTATAAAAATCATACACTTGCTGAGCATTATGCTGAACATTCATTACCTGAGTCACCTTATGCAGACCTTTTGCAATCATCATCTCTTTTTTTAATGGGTCTTCGATAGCATCTATAATTTTCGCAGCCAGCTTTTCTGGAGATCTTGCTGGTACCATGTAACCTGTTTCTCCATCGATAACTAAATCTGGAAAACCACCTACATCAGTGGTTAATGTCGCCACTTGGGCATACATGGACTCGACAGCCCCACCTACATTTTCTGAATGAGAGGGGTGAACCGCTAAATCAAACTGAGGATAGAGCTGTGGGACATCATTTCTTTGGCCAAGAAACACACAATTATCTGCGGTTTTAAGTTTAGCGTAGGCTTTCACTCGATTAAAATAACTATGGGTATTTCCCCAAGGCCCCCCCACAAAAACACATTTCACTTTGGGATAGTGTTTATTGACTATGGCCATAGCGTCGATTAAGTCTTCGTGCCCTTTTAATCCTCGGCTTTGACCTAAGTATTTCTTCGGAGCATAAAAATAAGCCACCATGCCCACTAAAAAGCTCTCTTTTGATAAACCAAGTTTATCTTTTAATCCTTCGCTAGGTGCGGTGTTAAACAAAAAGTCATCGGCGTTAACGCCATAGTAAGCTAGGCCAACGTTTTCTGCCGGCACACCACACTCAATGTATTTTTTTTGGGTCCAAAGACAAGACGCTAACCAATAATCTTGCCCATTCGCTAGCAGGAGTTCAATTTTTCTAAATATAAAATGTTCGAGATGCAATGGCCCTGGGACATGAAAAATTCGCGGGATCTGGCTTTTTCGAAGTGCGATACGCATTAATAATGTGGTAGCCACAAAGTGGCTATGAATAATATCCGGACGCACACTTTCCACTATTTCTCTAAGGCGTTTTATTTGTTGAATGTTAGCAAATGGCCGTCGAATGTTGATACTGGGGTCAAAGATATGCACCTTAACACCAGCATGACGGTATTTCTCAACCATAGGGCCATCTGGTAGCACTAGGTGTACTTCAATTCCTAGTTTAACTAACTCAGACGTCTGACGCAGGGCCCAACTGGCTCCCACTGCAGTTTTTAAAAGGTGGAGCGTCTTCATTACTTCGCCTCAACTAAATGTTGATACATTGCTATTCGACGCTTAGCTAGAGCAGACTCTTTATATTCTTGTGCCTTGCTGTAATTAACCGCGCCAATATCTAATAGCTGCTGCTCAGAAAGCACTCTAGCTCGTTCAATGACTTCAACTAGTTGGCTCTGGTTATCGCGCTCTACAATTAAGGACTCAGAAATTAATTCTTTGACCCCACCTACATTTGTAGCGATACAAACTAAGGACCGCGCCATTGCCTCTATAAGTACTCTTGGTAAACCTTCTTGACGGGAGGTCAAAACAAATAAATCCGCCTGATCAAGTTGCTCTCGGATTAATTGTCGGCTGGCCAAATTACCTACAAACTCAATGTTACTTTCTACCCCTAGCTCTTTAGCAAGCATTTGCATATCTTCTTGTAGATAACCTCCACCAATCCAAGACACATGGCAATCAATCTGTCGTAACTTAAGTTGGGCTAACGTTTCTAACATAAAATCACACCCTTTGTAGGGCTGAGTTAAATTACCAATACACACAATTTTAATGGGGAGCTTACACAAATACTCTGACCTAGCTTTAAAATCAGCCTCCTCTAACTGGATAGACGAATAATGGGTATCAAACGAAGAAGGACTTGGAGGGTAACGTTGCTGCAGGCTAAACTCAGTTACGTATGACAGAGACACCGCTCCCTGACATTGTTTTTTTAACATTTTGACAAAAAGCCATTTGAAAAATGGCCGAAACATACTTTTACTGGCGCCAACGGCAAATACATCAGCAGGATCGCCGACCACTTCAGCTCCGTAACTCTGGCCCGAAACTAAGGAAAAATAGCTATAAAACGATGACAAAATACCTGGTACTCTAAATATAACCTTACGCTCAACTTGTTTTCGCCTACGTAAAATTCTAATGAGTTTAGGTATACTTTTAACAAAACCTACTGGGCCAATATACGAAGGTAAAGGTACATAATTTACCTTTTCCCCATCCACTCTTTTCCAGTCAGACTTAGGATTTACCACATCCGATACTCTAGCAACAATATTCACGCAGCTAAACACATCTAAATATCTTGTCCAAAAAATATAGGGAAAGGCATTGTCTGTCCAAAGCTTGTTTTGCTGGCAACGATAAAAGCGCTGCTCAATTACTACATCTACTTGCATATACCTGCTCTTTTACACTTTTTTATCTGCAAAGCGTTCTTCTTTTTTATAGCCGATGTACATTAACAGACTTGCTAAAATCAACCCCAATATTATTTGTACAGGTACGTGAATGAAACTGTTTCGTATCGTCACAAAAATAGGTAACAACGCAACCCCGATTAGAATATCATTGCGAATACTTGAGGTCGATGAATCGAGCTTAGCCATAGCCCATCCAAGCAGAAAAAAGACCATTATCACCCCTTTTTCCCCAAAATTTATATAGGCCTCAGCTATGGCTGAAAAACCTATTGGACCGGCTTTTTTCTGCACCACAATATTGAGTAGACGACCGTCGTCTTCAACATTAACGCGCTCGAGTTGAGGAATAAATAATGCAAACTGTCTCTCAAAAGGCGCCCAATAACTGGCGCCTAACAACAGCTCAAAATTGTCATTTTTTCGCCATTTAATCGTTTCTTGAACCGCTCTTAGGCTAGATCCCATTTCCGCAATTGCATTAAGTGGGTTTATCCCTACATCCCCTGAATAGTCGCCAGATACTCGTGCATTTTTGACGATTCCCGTTATTATAAGAAATACTATAATTCCGATTGCTAATATATACCCCTTAATTGGGGCGCCTTTTCTTCCCAACATACAGCCTGCCACTGCACTTGGAAACATAACTTCTCCGCGCAAACCAATCTTGAATGCAAATAATGCCCAGATGGCAAAAAGGCCAAAATAGAGATACCCAAAACCTTTACTGTATGACACACAAATAAATACAAATGCCACCCCAATAAAAAAATAGAGATAAGAAAAGATCATAGCTATCAATGGATTACTGTTCATAACGGCAAGGTAAGCACCATACGAACTAATTGCCCCAGTCGCGATAGTCAACGCAAAAAATATGGCTACAAACACTCCAAGTAAAATACCACCTGTATGAAAAAGGCGCTTACGATAGGCAACTTGGGATTGCCCATTTGAACTATTGTGATCATTGGCTTTTTTAGAAAATAAAATAGCACTGAGCGCGAAACCAATCATTGCTAGATTGACTACATGAATAGCATTTTCAGTTTCAAGGTTATAAAACCACCGACTAATTTGATATAAAGTATCTTCGTCAGTGATCCCATTCACCGCGTTTGCCAATACTAATCCAATATGAAAAACCCCCACAACAGAAAAGAAAATAAAACAAATTGACCACATTCCTTTTGGTAAGGTCACATATAAAATAACTGATAGTATTATCCAATTTAGTGCTGTGATCCCCTCAAGCAACTCTCTTGGTGCTTCAAAAACGTTAAAATAGGCGGCAAAAATCCAGACTCCGACAAGCGCAATTACCCAGATTCCGAAAATTTTTTGTACTAGGGTTTTATTGTGTGTAAATTGCATGGAGCTGTTTGACATTACTGTCGATTAAGAAGTCACTTCCTTTGAAGGCTTCAATCATTTTATGAGGTTCGATATCTTGTTTAAGCACACTATTAAGTTTAGCGGCCCAATTGGCATTACTATCTTGTAATTGCAATCTAGAAATAAAGGGTAACTGCTCTGCAATTTCCTTAACTCCAGGTAAGTCTGAGGCGACAACTGGCAATCCCACACTCGCGGCCTCTAACACAACACCAGGCAAGCCCTCCCATTCAGATGGGAATAACATGGCATCAGCATGAGTTAGAAAACGTAAAACATCACTTTGCAATCCTAAAAATAGCACTTTGTCTTGCAGTCGGTATTCGCTAATTTTTGCCAGCATAAAAGATTTTCGTTGATGGTTTTCTTTGCCAATAAACACCATTAGTGTATTTGGGTCTAGCTTGTGTAGCTCGTTGAAAATATCGCATTGCCGAATATGGTTCTTCTGAACATCCATACGAGCAACGTTAATAACTATTTTTTGGTTTTGATAACTAGTAATATAATTCGACCAGAATCCAGATTCTATTTGTCTTTCCTTAAGCTCAAAACCGTTATAAATAACTTTACAGCGTTTTTCTTTTCGCCAATCATCGCCCCAAAAGCCAACCATAGCACCATCACAGACAGCCAAAATATTAGTCGCACTGAAATCAATCAGAAATTTAAGAAATTTGTCTCTAGTCAATCGAATAAAAGACCTTGAACTACCAGCTGTCGTATTTCTAAAATGGCCAATGCGTTTTTTTACACCGCATAATTTTGCCAATAGCAAAATGAAGCCACTTACATAAGCAACATGAGAATGCACCACAGAGAAATTGTGTTTGATTAACAGTCTCATAAACCTAAACACAAATGCTGGACCTAACTTACAGTAAAAAACTTCTCCACCTAAAAGTCTAATTTCCTCGTCCAGCACCCCCTCTTCGCCACTTAAAACACAGTAATTAAATTGCACATTTTGTTTGTTCATTTCAGACATCAAACTAACTGTGCGCATCTCAGCACCACCACGATTCATAGCCCCGAATATATGCAATACTCTTACGCTCATAACTATGCTTTAACCTGAATAAATGCGGAGCGCAAGCTGGGTTTTATCACCCAGATGAATAAAGTAAATTCAATCAATGTAGCAGCCAGCATCGCCTGAGCAGCACCAATCAGACCATTTGCACTTATTAACAAATAACCACTGCATAACATTGTCAATAATCCCACGCCGTATATCTTAGTTTGAATATGAAATTGTTGAACTGCTGCTAACGATGTGCCTAGAAATATATAAACATATCTAACCGCTGCGGCTGCCATTACCCAATTCAGCGTATCACTGTATTGAGCAATTTCAGGTGTATAGAATAATTCTAAAAAATACTCGCCAGCAAAAATGGCAACCAACAGCCCACTTCCACCAATAAATATGCCGAGCATACACATTTTTTGTACTAATTTGATGAACGCATCATACTTACCTTCTCGTAAAAATGACGCTAGTCTTGGCGTACTTGCCTGTGAGACACTGTTCACTAGAATCCCTCCCGCCACCAGAAAATAACTGATAGTCGCAAATATACCCGCAGAAGCAATATCCAATTGATGCCCAATCAATATATTCGGTAAATGTACAAACAATGAACTAATTGCCAAAGCAGCGGCAACGGTAAGATATTCTCTATATAGGAAAAACGCTCTTCTAATCGACTGTAACTTCATTATACTTCGCACTGAAAAAGCGCTTATTTCATAAGACAAGGCTAAGCGCCTTAAGAGTATCGTATCTAAAACAGCAAAACATATCGCCGCTAAAAGCCATAGCAACAAAATCCAAGTAAAAGAGTTAAAGATTAATACACCTGAAATTACCAGTAAAACAGTAACAATCGAACGAGAGGCTAACATACCACTGGACAATTCAAATCTGTGGACTCTTCGCATGTAGCTCTGACAGAACTCTGACCATGAATCACACCATTTGTAGGCAAGTACCACAATGACGGTCATATGAGAAAGCGTTACCACATTGATTAAAACTAACCCCAATATGGCAATAGTAATAAAGCAATTTGCTAGTACTCGCGCTGTTGCATATTCGGCTAACGTAAAACGCCAGTTTAAATCCACGACCAATAACGTTCTAATTTTAAAGCTAGCAAACAAAAAAGCTGGGGAGCAAATAGAAAGAGCCAACACAAATGATCCCAAGGAATCTTCAGTAAACTGCTTAGCAATTATAATTAACAATAACCAATTGCTACTGGCTAGCAAAACATTGGCTATTAGTGTTAGTAAGGAATTTTTGGCTAAAGACCCGGCCACATTAGTTCATTTGAGCTGTATTATATTCACACTATAACATTGATTATTCGACTAAAATACATCAGGAACCTGTCTCCTAAATTACCTTATCCTTTATTTAATAAACAGGTCTTCGTTTAATCCACATTGCACAACAAAGCACTAAGGCAAAAAGATAGTTATTACTGGGCTCGCTAACCGGTATTTGTAGGTAAACTTTTGGCAAAGAATCGCTCTTTATTAAGAATGTACTGTAGTTATAAAATTGATTGTCAGCATATTTTTCATCATAACCTGATGAGTAGTTAACATTAAAATCAACACCATACCGGTTTGCACTGCCAGTACCGTTTAAATATGTGCCTCCCATTCTTAGGATACCAAGTTCATCTAAATACAGGCCGAATGAATGTGTTTGGTAATCCCTAACACCTTCAGTTGCACCAAAAAGCTCTTGCCAATTTACAGCAGAGCGATAACAACTAGTCGTATTTGCACACCTTTGTTCAAATAAATTAGTCAGTCCCAAGTCACCCGAAATATTTAGATCAAAAAAGGTACCTTCTAAAAGAGACACCACATCGCTGTAACTTGCATATTCCCACCCCGTAAAAAGTGCCGCGGCATCATCATAGTGAACACCTGCTGTTAGCTCAAAATCTAACCAAACTAAACCAGTCGACTCATCTTTAACGGCTAACTCATCTCCAACAGCAAACGCATCCCACTGTATAAGTTCTGCATAAAGGCGATTTGAAAAAAACAGCAAAAAGAAAAGCAACACAAAACCTTTGTTTAACACTCGGATGACCTTATAAATAAATTTAGAAAAGTATATATACACTTTAGAACAATACCTATTATCCTTTAGTATTAGTTCGAATATAAAAACTTCATGCATATCAATACATTAGTTCATGAAACTATGTTACACCTTAGTGGATTGCTTTGCATGTTTATTGGCTAAAACAGTAATATTTTAATACTTAATGACCAACCTTATCTGAGGATCGGGCGTAACCAGCTTCCAAGGCAAATGGATTGACACACTCACTAAATTTCAAACATAAAATAAGAGCCACCCTTACGGATAGTCCTTTCTTAGAATGGGAGTCTGCCGGGTATCGAATACGGGGCTGGCCTTCCAGCAATGTGCGGGGCACCCTAACCGGGCGTCCCCGTGCTACTCTCGCATGGGGCTGTGCCGGTCACCGGAACCCCAAACTATCCCTGTGCCGGTCACCGGTCGCCGCTAATGCGCGGCATCCGATGTGTTTTATCTTTCCAGTTACTGGTCTGAGTTCGGAATGGGCCGGGCATCGAATGCGGGGCTGGACTTCCAGTCAGGTGGGGCCACATGGGATGTCCCACATCGCTATTGTCGCCAGATAAAAACTAAATATAACCTCACTTGTGACATTAGACTCAAGTTAAAAAACGCATAAAAAAAGGGCCAACCTTTCGGTTAGCCCTTTCTTAGAATGGGTGGCTGCGGGGCTGGCCTTCCAGCGGTGTGCGGGGCTGGCCTACCAGCGAGTTGACCGCGGGGTAGCATGTCACACTTGTTCAGATGAAAGGTCACCTGCTTCCAAGCCAAATAAATAGACATACTCAACAAATTTCAGACACAAAAAAAGGCCACCTTATGCAGGTGGCCTTTCTTCTGAATGGGAGTCTGACGGTGTGCTACTCTCGCATGGGGAAACCCCAAACTACCATCGCCGCTAATACGTTTCACTTCTGAGTTCGGAATGGGATCAGGTGGGACCGTATCGCTATGGCCGTCAGACAAAAAATGTCAATATGTAAAGCTGAGGTCTCGTGACCAGTAATCGAGGCTAAGAATTGCTTAGTCTTACTCTATTTTATGATGTTGTCTTGT
>NZ_CAXBNC010000042.1:0-13614 GCF_963977085.1 uncultured Paraglaciecola sp.
CGCGACCCCAACCTTGGCAAGGTTGTGCTCTACCACTGAGCTATTCCCGCATAATGATGTTGTACTGACTCTGTACCTAAGTACTCGTTTGGGATGTGGTTACCCAAATCGGAGGCGCATTTTACAAAAATTACATTCCTATGCAAGTCTTTACATCATTTTTTTTGATATTTTTACCCAATCATTGCTAATTGATTAAATTGCGTTCGCTCTAGGGTTAAATAGTAAACACATGCTGGCGGTAGTACACCAACTCTGCGATAGACTCACGAATGTCATCAAGGGCTAAATGCACTCCTTTTTTGTGAAAACCATCGAGCAATTCAGGTTTCCAACGTCGAACAAGTTCTTTAATAGTGCTGACATCAATATTTCTATAATGAAAGTAGGCTTCAAGTTCAGACATGTATTTGACTAAAAATCGGCGATCTTGACCTATAGTGTTACCACATAATGGTGATATGCCTTTAGGTACATAATCTTCTAAAAACGCAATGGTTTGTTCCATTGCTTGTTGTTCATTGATATTGCTATTACGACAACGTTTGGTTAAACCTGATTTACCGTGGGTATCTATGCACCATTGATCCATAGAGTTAAGTACTTCATCAGTTTGGTAAATCGCTAATACTGGTCCTTCAGCCAGTATATTCAAATCCTTATCTGTGACTATAGTGGCAATTTCTAAGACAAGATCTGTCTCAGGATGTAGCCCCGTCATTTCCATATCGATCCAAACTAAATTTTCGTTGTTAACTGGCATGCCGACTCCTAGATGAAAACTATCGAGTGAACACAAATACATTAAAAATTTGGTATCCATCTCTGCAAACGTTAACATGATACAAGAAATGGTAATAATTACAGCAAAGATAAAACGTGGCTAAAAAACCAAAGTTAACAGACAAACAAAAACGACAAGTCTCGGTCAACCGCTCGAAGCATCTTTCAAGTGCTGGTAAAGCGAGGGAGATTGAAGATAATCAACTTGGCGAGCAACAGAGTGGACGAGTGATTGGTAGATTTGGTAAACACGCTGATGTTGAAGACGAATCCGGTGTGGTACACAGATGCCATATGCGTCGTACCATCAAAAGTGTAGTCTGTGGTGATGACGTATTATTTAGGCCTGGAAAAGACCTATCATTGAGTATTAGCGGGATAATTGAAGTCGTCCAAGACAGAAAATCTGTACTAACACGCCCTGATTTTTATGATGGAGTAAAACCAGTTGCTGCAAATATCGATCAAATCATCATCGTCAGCTCAGTATTGCCTAGCTTATCTCTGAATATTATCGATAGATATTTAGTCGCAGCAGAAGACGTTGAAATCACACCTGTCATTCTATTAAACAAAGTCGAGTTGCTTGACTCAAAACAACTTGATGAAGTTGAAAGTCAGCTGAATATTTATCGAGATATCGGCTATAAGATTGTTTATACCAGCTGCAAAACATTAACTGGCCTAGAAGAACTGGCGGCCTGCCTAAAAGACAAAATCAGCGTTTTTGTGGGGCAATCAGGAGTCGGTAAATCAAGTTTAATCAATGAGTTACTCCCAGAAGCTGACGAGGTCATTGGCGATATTTCTGACAACTCAGGATTAGGCCAGCACACCACTACCACAGCTAAATTATTACATTTCCCTGCAGGCGGTGACCTGATTGATTCTCCTGGGGTACGAGAATTTGCCCTATGGCATCTGCCTGCTGAACGGCTAACAAACGGATTTAGAGAATTCCGTGACTATTTAGGAGGCTGTAAGTTTCGGGATTGTAAACACGGTAGTGATCCAGGATGTTTAATCAAGGCAGCCGTTGACGAAGGCAAAATAAGTGCACAACGTTACCAAAGTTATCATAAGATTTTATTAAATATGGACGAACTCCGCCCAGCACATACCAAAGTATAATGCCCTCAGTTTAACTTGAAATGTCACCGGAAAAATCTACTAGCATATAGCCTATTGGACTTAGTGAAGAGCACAAAATCAAGATTATTGCGGTACAATTCTCGATGGTAAAGTTAGATCATTAGGAAGTTACTTTGTTTGATTCTTTAAAAATTGCTCTGCAATACGTTACACCAAAACACCTTTTATCACGTTTGGTGGGCAAACTTGCGGCAGCGGAAGCTGGGGCAATCACAACCGCTATAATTAAACTATTTATTAAGCAATATAATGTAGATATGTCTGAGGCACTCGACCCAGATCCCGAGTCCTACCCATCATTTAACGCTTTTTTTACTCGGCAATTAAAAGCCGATGCTCGCACTATTTGCAACGATAAAAAGCAATTAGCCTTACCAGTAGACGGTGCTGTTAGCCAACTAGGTGACATAAAACATGATGCTATTTTTCAAGCTAAAGGTCACAACTATAGTTTAACGACTCTACTTGGCGGCAAACCAGAGCTTGCAAAGCCGTTTTTAGACGGCAAATTCGCCACTATCTATCTTTCTCCTAAAGATTATCATCGTATTCACATGCCCATTGACGGTCAACTCACTGATATGATTTATGTTCCTGGTGAGCTATTTTCTGTGAGCCCACTAACGGCAGAGCGTGTACCTGGACTATTTGCAAGAAACGAACGTGTTGTCGCTATTTTCGATACTGAAATTGGTAAAATGGCAATGGTTTTAGTAGGCGCAACTATTGTTGCTAGTATCGAAACCAAATGGGCCGGAACAGTATCACCGCCAGCAGGTAAAAACGTGCAACATTGGCAATATCCCAGTGAGGGTGATAATTCCGTCTTTATTGAAAAGGGCGAAGAAATGGGTTTGTTTAAACTCGGTTCAACCATAGTGGCTTGTTTCGAAACTGATACAGTGGAATTTGCTGATCTCAGTGCAGGAGACGTTACGCGCCTCGGCGACGTTTTCGCAAATATAACGAAGTAATTCAATGGATCCCGTCAAGAAAAGCTTGTGGTCGCTGCATGTCACTATGGCATTGCTAGGTGCAACAGCATTATTCTCCAAACTCTTACCCTTATCTGCTGTAGATATTACTTTCGGCAGGGCATTAGTAGCCTGTGTAATGCTGTTTGGCATAGTCAAAATATTTGGAGGCGCAATTAAGTTAAACAGCGTCAAAGATTATTTAATTGCGCTATTTTTAGGGCTTCTAATGGCTGCTCATTGGGTTAGTTATTTTGCAGCTATGCAATATTCATCGGTGTCGGTGGGCATGATAGCCTTATTCACCTTCCCTGTGATGACCGTACTTTTAGAACCTTTTTTTGAAGGAATACGATTAGTCTGGCAAGATATTGTGAGTGCCTTAGTGGTGCTTTTTGGTATCTACTTGATTGTGCCTGAAATATCCTTAGAAAACGAAATAACCCAAGGAGTGCTTATTGGTATCACCTCTGCTATTTTGTATTCCTTTAGAAATTTAGTGCATCGTAAACATTTTTCTCATTACTCTGGCGCCCACGCCATGGCCTATCAAACGCTGGTGATTTTTATCTCTCTTAGTTTTTTTTCAAGTGATGAGTTATTTAAAGCCAGCAAAGAAACCTATATAGGCTTAGTAGTACTCGGCATATTTTTAACCGCTGTACCCCATGCATTAATTGCCGCGAGCCTAAAACACTTACGAGCCAAAACCTTTTCATTAATCGCATGTATGCAACCTTTATATGGTGTCAGCCTTGCAATAATAGTGTTAGGCGAACAACCTAGATGGCAAACTATTGTGGGTGGATTATTGGTGATATCCGCTGCTATTTATGAAACTATCAACGCGCAAAAACTTCACAGTAAATAATCGCAAGAGACCTGAAACGATGCTGATATTTGCCCATAGAGGTGCAAGTGCCGATGCTCCAGAGAATACCTTATTAGCCATTGACCTCGCGCTAGAACAACAAGCTGATGGCATTGAAATAGATGTCTACCAACTGGGTGATGAATTAGTAGTTATTCACGATAGATGGGTAAGCAGAACAACTAACGGCGACCGCGCATTATCCGACTATTCTCTTACAGAATTACAAACATTGAACGCAGGCCAAGGTCAGTTTGTCCCCACACTTTGGCAAGTGTTACAGCGGGTTCAAGGGCGCTGTTTGATGAATATTGAAGTAAAAGGTGTAAAGGATGTTTTGTTAATTAAAGAGATCATAAACAAAGCTGTCAACCAGTTAAATTTTAGACCTGAGCAATTTATTGTTTCCTCTTTCGATCATCACCTTTTATTAGCGTTTAACAAAACCTCACCCACTATTAAGATTGGTGCGTTAACGGCCAATAACCCTCTAGGACGCGCTCAATTTGCCGAAGATCTGAAGGCATACTCTGTGAATGCTGATGTCAGTTTTGTTGACCAAGCTTTCGTAATAGATGCCCATAATCGCGGTTTAAAAATATTTATCTATACCGTTGATGAAGCTGAAGACTTGCTTAGATTGCAAGAATGGGGAGTAGATGGTGTATTTTGTAATGGACCAGCAAAAGCAAAGCTAGTATTAACAGAAATCTTTAAGACTTAATTAAGAACTAGTGCATCCAGTATCACAATCTTGACAGTTCTGACATAGTTTCAAATTCACTACATGAGCTCCGACAATTAAAAAAGCACCAATAGCAATAGTGAAGGGTTCGTAAGATTCCCCAAACATATCTTTATTCCAATAAATCAAACCACCTAAAACTAAGCTGTACAAAGGATAAAGCTGTCTATGATAACGATAAAAACCTGAGAACAATGCCCAAAAACCAACAATCATGGAAAGTGATAAAATGCTTCTTTCAAACCAATCTTGCGCAAAAAACGAGGCACTAATAAAAGGGATCAGAGGGATGAGAATAGGTAGCAACAAACAATGCAACGCACACAAACTGGAGGCCCAAATGCCTAGTCTGTCTAATAGCGTTTTATCTTTACTTATTTGCATGAACAACCACCTCAATTTCGATGGGCGTTATAATATAACATTTCATGAGATTTACAAGTATTTGGTGGTTAAAAATTTAACAAATTGACATAAAGAAAAACAAGGGCAATTTCAATACCCTTATTTTCCCTAAGTCTGAATAGACAGAAACAAACAACTAAGGTTTTCTAAAGATCTTAAAACTTAATGTCACCACTAGCAATACGATTGCGCCAGCCACTATACCAACCATTCCATCAAGTAAGATTGGCACTATAGCAGCCGCAATAGTTATCGATTCAACGCTATGTATTAAAGGTTCAAGTAAATGGTGGATAACAGGAATACTGTGTACCAAAATACCGCCCCCAACTAAAAACATAGCAGCGGTACCTACAATAGATAATGTCTTCATTAAAAACGGAGCAAAAATTAGCAGTCCCCTTCCCACTGCTCTTTGAATAGAGTTAAAGGTACCACTCACAGATTTTCTAAGGAGGTATAAACCTGCATCATCGAGCTTAACAATACCTGCGACTAATCCATACACACCAACAGTAATAGCTAAAGCAAGTAAGGACACAACAGTCACTTGGGTGGCAAAGGACTCAGCTTGCACTGTGCCAAGTACAATCACAACTATCTCGGCAGACAGAATAAAATCTGTTCTGATGGCACCTTTTATTTTGTTTTTTTCAAGAGCAACTAAATTTACCTTAGGATCTGCCACGGCAGCGAGTTTTTTCGCGTGTTCTTGTGCTAATTCTTCTTTGGAATGCAGAAACTTATGGGCGAGTTTTTCAACCCCCTCAAAACACAAATACAAACCACCTATTACCAATAACACAACAATTAACCATGGTAAAAATGCACTTATCAACAAGGCTGATGGCACTAAAATCAGTTTATTTAGAAACGAGCCCTTAGCCACAGCCCACACTACAGGCAATTCACGATCGGCTTTTACCCCAGATACTTGTTCGGCATTCAGGGCTAAATCGTCACCTAAAACACCTGCGGTTTTTTTTGCAGCAACTTTCGACAAAATCGCCACATCATCCATAATGGTGGCTATATCATCGATCAGGGCAAGTAGGTTCGCTGCGGGCATAATATATCCTTACAAGGCTGGAGAAATGGGTTCAGGTTTATCTTTAGGGTGATAAGCATAGCTTGCGCTTGAAGATACAACATCACTCATCTTAACTAAAGTAATACCATGTTGTTGCAGCGTGACTAAATGCGTTTTCAAATACTCAAGAGTTTGTGGATAAGGATGCGCAATACCCACCGCATAACCGAACTTCTTAGACAAACTAAGTAACCGATTAAATTGTTTATCAATCTGCTCCAGACTTGGGGTGTGGTCAATAAACACATTACGTTTTGTGCTTAAAACACCATTTTTTTTAGCAATGATTTCGGCTTTGCTGTATCTCGTTGTGCGGCTATCTACAAAAAACAAACCTCGTTCTGACAGAAATTCCATGGTCACTGACATGGGCAAAGTGAGTTGGGTTAATCTGCTGCCCATATGATTATTCACACCTACAGCATGGGGCACAGTCGAGAGTGCAGTTTTTAAGGTTTGTACTATTTGATTTGGTGCCATAGTGGAAAGCAGCACATTTTTTTCTTGATTATTGCCAGCCAATGACTCCATTGGCATATGTAAGATCACTTCACGTTGCTGTGCTGCTGCTCGATTTGAGAATGTTTTAGAGAGCGGTTTGTTAGGTAGGATCGCAAATGTCACATTGGCTGGTAATGTAAAGGCTTGAGCGTCCTGTTTAGTGTTTCCCATATCATCAATGATCAAGGCAATCTGCGACGCGCTAGCAGAGAAACTGATAGATAAAAGACAACAAATTAGAAATAAGCGCATGTTTTTATTATTGTTTTACTCGACTACATTTCGCTGTAATTATAATCACATCAAGTGATTTTACTAGGGTTGAATAATGTAAAAACACTAAGCTCTTATAGCTTTAGCCAATTAACAGGATTAATAGGCTTGCCTTTGTGGCGAATTTCAAAATACAAGTTGGGTCGACTTTGCCCGCCACTTTGGCCTAACAGAGCAATAGACTCTCCCGCTTGAACAACTTCTCCCGCTTGTTTCAACAAAGCTTGATTATGACCATACAAACTCATAAATCCATCTCCATGATCCAAAACTGTCACTAAACCAAATCCTCGAAGCCAATCAGAATAAAGCACTTTAGCATGATGAATAGCGACTACCGAATCACCCGCGGTGCCATTTATGACTACCCCTTTCCATTTAATTTGCCCTTGTCTAAATCTGCCAAACATTTTTCGAAGGTTACCTTTAGCAGGTATTAATAAACGGCCTTTGAGGGCACTCAAGCCACTTAAGGTTACGTCTTGTTTGTCAACTCGTTGTTGCGCCCTAGCCAATGCTTCAAGTAAATTCTTTTCATTAATTTGTAATTGAGCGACTTTTGCTTCTTCAGACTCTATCGAATTCTGCATAGCTACAAGGGTTTTTTCCCTTTCAGTGAAATTGGCTTCTAACGCTTGTTGTTGCGCTAGTTGCTTACCTTTTAATTGTTCTAACTCTGTTTGGTTATCAATCAAGTCAGCATTGACCTTTTTCAAATCTTTAACCAATAAATTAAAGCTATCTATCTGTGATTTTCGGGCTTTATTTAGATATTGATAATAGCTAATTGTACGCTCGAAATTAGCAGCATCTTGCTGATTTAATAACATTTTTGCAAAGTCATAATTACCCGTCATGTAGGCACTGCGAATTTGCTTAGCTAAGACAGATTTTTGCTGCTCTAAGGAGGTTAAATAGCCCTGCTGTTGCTTACGCAAGGCATTAAGTTGTTGTTGGTTTTTGGAAAGTGACAACTCAATTTTATTGAGTTCTTTTGCAGATTTGGCGATCTGTAGTTCGACTTTCTTTAAATCATCTTGAAGTTTTTTGGCTGCCGCTAATTGTTGAGCAATTTTCGCCTGTTTATTTTTTATCTGTTGCTGGATACTTTCAAGATCCGACTGCTCTTGTGCGTATGCATTGAATACAAAAAGATGGCTTGATAACAGAACCAAGAGAAAAAGCCTATAAACTAGGCTTTTCCCTTGCAACAAAGTTTGCCCCATCAATCTCAATGGACTAATCCACTGTAACTATTGGTGTACCTGTCATCTCTGGAGGTTGTTCCATCCCCATTAAATGCAACATAGTGAGTGCCACATCACTTAATGTACCTCCAGATCGAACCGTAGATTTTTGCCCTACATGAATAAACGGCACTAGCTCACTGGTATGTGCCGTGTGTGCTTGGCCTGTTTGTTCATCTTGCATTTTTTCAGCGTTACCATGGTCAGCTGTAATTAAACAGTCTCCTCCGTTGCGTTTAATCGCCTCAACAACGCGACCAACACAGGCATCTACCGCCTCACAAGCCTTTACAGCCGCATCAAAGTTACCAGTATGCCCAACCATATCACCATTAGGGTAGTTGCATACAATAACGTCAAACTTGCCCGAATCGATAGCGTCTACTAACTTATCGGTTAATTCAGCTGAGTTCATTTCTGGCTGCAGATCATATGTGGCCACTTTGGGAGAAGGGATCAAAATACGCTCTTCGCCCTCATATAAGTCTTCGCGACCGCCACTGTAGAAAAAGGTAACGTGGGCATACTTTTCAGTTTCTGAAATGCGTAGTTGCGTTTTATTATGCTTAGCTAACCAATCCCCCATGACATTGACTAAAGGCACTGGTGGGTAGGCTGCAGGTGCATCGATACTTTCCGCGTATTGGGTGAGTGTGACAAAAGCACTCAGCTCAATGTGCTTACCTTTATTAAATTCAGTAAACTCTTCTTCTACAAATGGCCGACTGATTTCACGAGCACGGTCGGCTCTGAAATTCATAAAGAAAACAGCATCACCGTCTTCTAATGGTACAGCTTCACCAACCACAGTCGCTTGCATAAATTCATCATTTTCATCCCGTTCATAGGAAGCATCTAACGCCTCAGTAGTGTTAGATGCAGTTTTAGTCCCTTTGCCATGAGCGATTAAATTGTATGCAGCTTCGACTCGATCCCAGCGCGCATCTCTGTCCATCGCATAATAACGACCAATAACACTGGCGGTTTTACCTACACCTAACTCTGCAAATACTGCATCTGCGGACTGTAAAGGCTCTTTTGCACTTCGTGGTGGCGTATCTCTACCATCTAAAAACGCGTGGAGATATAACTTTTTCGCGCCTCGTTTGGCGGCCAATTTTAATAAAGCAAAAATATGATCTTGGTGACTATGTACTCCACCCGCAGACAATAGCCCCATGACATGAATGGCTTTGTCTGCTTGAATCGCCTTATCTAGATTATCCGTAAGTACAGGATTTTCAAAAAAGTCACCATCTTCAATCGCCTTGGTCACCCGAGTAAAGTCTTGATAGACGACACGACCTGCACCTAAATTAACATGGCCTACTTCAGAATTGCCCATTTGGCCTGGCGGTAACCCAACGTCCAAACCTGAACCTGATATTAAAGTGTTGCTATAGGTATTACACAAACCATCTAAAACCGGCGTATTAGCATGAGCAATGGCATTACTATCATGTTCTTCACGATGACCCCATCCATCTAAAATGATCAGTGCGGTGGTCTTTTTGGTTTGACTCATTATTCAGTCCTTATCATTAAAGCTATTAACTATTGTTTAATTGCATACTAGGAGTGGCTGTCAATTTAACTACATAACCTAGTTTCTTGGTAATGAGCTAATGTTATCCTTACTCGCTATGCACGTCACGGCTAAATCATTTTAAAAAACCAAATGTATAACAATAAGTTATTCTTTGTGGCAACTATGAATTTACTCTAGGGCTAGTTTCTGCACATAAAATCTATATACTTTGGCCTCATTTTTTTAAGTTACTCACCTTTAAGGCTCACCTGTTATGGATCAAATGGTAGAATTTATCACCAATCATTATATTTTATCTGGTTTATTCGCAGCGCTTTTCGCTGCACTAATATACACCACTGTGGCGAGTCTGTTTTCATCTTTGAAAGAATTAAGTACTCATGAAGCCACATTGTTGATGAATAAAGATGATGCCTATATTTTGGATATTCGCCCAGCAGCGGAGTTTAAAAAAGGCCACATTCTCGGTTCAAAACAAATCAAACCCGACTTAGTCACTAAAGGCGACTTTAGCACCCTTGAAAAATTTAAAGACAAACCCATTATTGTTGTCTGTGCTATGGGCATGACATCCAAACGTACTGCCTCGCAAATGCTTAAAGCAGGGTTTGAACATGCGGTAACCTTAAAAGGTGGCATAAGTGCTTGGCAAGGTGCGAACTTACCTATTACCAAATAATTTGCAGGAACTAAATATGAGTAAAGTAGATATTTATACTAAAGGACATTGCCCATATTGCCATCGTGCAAAGGCTTTGTTACAAAAAAAAGAAATAACGTTTAATGAAATTGAAATCGATGTAATGCCTGAATTGCGCAGCACAATGATTGATCGAGCGAAGGGTAAATCAACTGTTCCTCAAATTTTTATTAATGATCATCATGTAGGCGGTTGTGACGACTTGTTTGCATTAGAGGCAAAAAACCAACTAGACAGTTTATTGACTGACTAACAACTCAATTAAAGGAAGTATTATGGCTGACGAAAATCAACCAAATGAAGCTGCAGCGCAGCCAGAAGCGGCCAAAGGCCCACAGTTTTCAATCCAAAGAATTTATACTAAAGATATTTCTTTCGAAACGCCTAATTCACCTGCGATGTTTCAAAAAGAATGGAAACCTGAAATACAATTGGACTTAGATACCAAAAGCAATCCAATAGGTGAAAACCTTTTTGAAGTGACTTTGTCGGTAACAGTAACAGCAACAATAGGTGAAGAAACGGCATTTTTGTGTGAAGTACAACAAGCCGGTATATTTATGATTGGCGAGATGCCAGAACAAAATAAAGCACAAATGATTGGTGCATTTTGCCCTAATACTTTGTTCCCTTATGCTAGAGAAACCATTTCTAATTTAGTTAATCGTGGCACTTTCCCTCCATTAAACTTGGCACCTGTAGATTTCAATTCAGTTTTTGCAGCTTATATGCAGAAACGCGCTCAACAGGCTCAAGAACAAACAGCACAGAAACTAGACGCCTAAGTGATTTCAAAGTGAATTCAGTTTGTGTATTAGGGGCAGGATCTTACGGTACTGCCCTTGCTTTTTGTCTCTCTCGTAACGGAGTGAAAACCGTATTATGGGGACGAGATAAACAGCAAATGGACCTAATGGCAAAGGACAGATGCAATCAAAAGTATCTGCCTAATGCTATATTCCCAAAAGACCTAGCAATTGAATCCGAACTCAGTAACGCCATAATCAACAGTCAAGATATTCTAGTTGTTGTACCTAGCCATGCATTTTCAAGTACATTGCAACAAGCCAAACCTTACCTCACCCCACATCATAGAGTTATATGGGCTACTAAGGGTTTAGAGCCTGAAACAGGCAGACTATTACAAGATGTGGCTGTAGAAATATTAGGTGACGATATGCCTATCGCTGCATTGTCAGGCCCAACCTTTGCAAAAGAAATGGTAGCGGGACTTCCCACTGCAATATCATTGAGTTCTACCAATGAAAAACTAGCGGAAGAGTTTGCGAATAAACTACATTGTTCCAAATCTTTTAGAGTGTATCGAAATGATGATTTTATTGGAATACAACTAGGCGGAGCAGTTAAAAACGTTATTGCTATAGGTGCTGGTCTATCCGATGGTTTAGGTTTTGGGTCTAACGCTCGCACAGCCCTTATCACAAGAGGCCTAACGGAGCTAACTAGACTCGGAGTTAAAATGGGCGCAAAACAGACCACCTTTATGGGTATGTCAGGACTAGGAGACTTAGTGCTTACTTGTACTGACAATCAATCTCGCAACAGACGATTTGGGTTAGCATTAGGCAATGGTTTGGGTATTCAAGAAGCCATGAGTGAAATTGGGCAGGTAGTAGAGGGATACAGAAACACTAAGGAAGTGCATATACTCTCACAACGTATGGGTGTTGAAATGCCTATATGTGAACAAATTCATGAAGTCTTGTATAACAATAAACCAGCTAAAGAAGCTGCACTGACGTTATTAGCTAGAGATCAAACAACAGAATGAGTTAGCCCCTATTAATTCATCTGCTCTTGCCCTTTTCCAAAGCATCAGTCACTATTGTATAGGTACTTAGCCTAACTTCTTTTATAGTTTTGATACCTAAAACTACATAACTCTCGTATTTATCATTAATTCAACCTATCCCATTAACTTGTCCCAAGCTGTTTAGCATAGATACAGTACATGAATGTGAATTGCCTTTAACGGCAACTAAGTGCCCAACCTACTGAACATAACCACTCTGCGACTGTTCTGGAAAACCACCTAGAAGGATCATGGACTACATCGGCCTGGCACTTGGTAGATTGCCTCTGGAGTGGCATGTCACACTTAATCAGATGAACGATCAACTACGCTTAAATCAATTGCCTACTGAACAAAGTAAATTTTGAGCATAAAAAAATGCCAGCTTATGCAGGCGGCCATTCTTCTGAATGAGAGTCTGCCGGGTATAGAATACGAGCCGGGTATAGAATACGAGGCTGGCCTTCCAGCAATGTGCGCGGCACCCGAACAGGGCGTCCTCGTGCTACTCTCGCATGGGATGCCCCGCATGGGATGCCCCGCATCGGATGCCGCGCATGGGTGTGGAAGTAGGGTTTTCAGGAGAGCGGCTACTGCCACTGGAACGAGTCAAGCTATGCTTGTGTCCGCTAATCGCGTTACGGGGATCCACTTGGTGCGGGCAGGCCTCCCAGCGAGCTGACCACTTAGTAGCATGTCACACTTCTTCTGAAGAAAGGTCACCTGCTGCCAAGTCAATTTAAATTGCCTAGTTAACTAATTTCGGACATAAAAAAAGGGCCACCCTTACGGATAGCCCTTTCTTAGAATGGGTGGCTGCGGGGCTGGCCTTCCAGCAATGTGCTACTCTCGCATGGGGAAACCCCAAACTACCATCGCCGCTAATGTGTTTTATCTTTCCAGTTACTGGTCTGAGTTCGGGATGGGCGGGGCTGGCCGTCCAGTCAGGTGGGACCGCATCGCTATGGTCGTCAGACAAAAACGGTATATCACCTCATTTGATACATTAGATTAAAGTTAAAAAATGCATAAAAAAAGGGCCAACCTTTCGGTTAGCCCTTTCTTAGAATGGGAGTCTGACGGTGTGCTACTCTCGCATGGGGGTGGAAGCGGAGTCTTTTAGGAACACCGTTCCTACCGCTGGAACGAGTCAAGCTACGCTTGGGTCCGGGAATCCACTTTGTGATGGTTGACCGCAAGGTAGCATCGCGCGGCAGCGCTTATACGAAAAAAGCCCAGTCGTTAGACTGAGCTTTTTCGTGTAATTGGGAGTCTGGCAATGTGCTACTCTCGCATGGGGAAACCCCAAACTACCATCGCCGCTAATGTGTTTCACTTCTGAGTTCGGAATGGGATCAGGTGGTACCACATCGCTATTGTCGCCAGACAAAAACTGTATATAACGTCTATTTAGACATTACATTTCAATATGTAAAAGCTGATGCTCTTATGAGCAAGTAATCGAGGCTAAGAATTGCTTAGTCTTACTCTATTTTATGATGTTGTCTTGT
>NZ_CAXBNC010000043.1:0-11564 GCF_963977085.1 uncultured Paraglaciecola sp.
ACCTATCGTCATTCCTGCATGTTGTTAGCAGGAATCCAAGCGCCACACCTCCCAGCATGCCGTTATGCTGTTGATGACCGATAACCACAATCTATGATTAAATAGCATCTAGCATCTAGCATCTAGTCACTGATGTTTTTGAGAGGAGTATGTTTATGTCGTTAAATTTTAATTTATGTCTAGGGATCATTATCTTGTCTTTGTTAACCAGTTGCAGCAGTGCGAAAAAATCTGAGTCTTTTCCTCGTTTACCTCAATTAGCAGTGGCGGCGCCTCAGGCTGAAACAAAAGCGTATCAAGCTCAGTATCACGGGCTAACCCTAACTGACAATTACCATTGGCTTAGAGATCAGGATTATCCAGAAGTTAACGACAAGCCGGTGCTGGATTATCTCAAGGCTGAAAATGACTATTACGCAACGTTTTTGGCACCCCACAAAAAGCTAGTTGATACCTTATTCGAAGAATATAAAGGTCGCGTAGATGAAACCGATACCTCAGTGCCTTGGCAACAAAATGGTTATGAATATCGCTGGTACTTTAAACCCGGCGCAGAATATCGAACTTGGGTGAGACGTAAGTTAGGCAGTGATCTTGAGCAAGTCTTTATGGATGAAAACCTGCTGGCCGAAGGTCATGAATATTTCTCTTTAGAAGATTGGGATATTAGCCCAGATAATGCCTATTTAGCTTATTCGGTGGACATTGATGGGAGTGAGCGAAACGTCATTAAAATCAAAAATTTAGTGACTAACGAATATTTTGAAGATGAATTATCCGATGCCACAGGCTCTGTGCAGTTTAGCCAAGACAACCAAAGCCTTATTTATGTTCTATTACAAAAAGATAAATGGCTGCCATTGAGTGTTAATGTGCATAAGTTGGGAACCCAACAAAGTAACGATAAAGTGTTAGTGAGCGAAATGGATGAAAGCTTTTATTTAGGTTTTTATGTGACCAGTAGCGAGCAGTATTTAGTGTTATCTACAGGTGATTCTGACCGAACAGAAGTGTCGGTAGTGCCTATGGCTGACTTAAACCAAACACCGAGAATGCTGAACACCCGAGAGCAGAACTTTAAGCTAGAAGTAGACCACGGTAATGGTCACTTTTATTTGTTAACTAATGATACTCACGTCAACTTTAGAATAGCTAAAAGCCAAGAAAACCAAGTGCAATACGACCAATGGCAGCCTGTATTAGCCGGTTCAGACAATATATACCTCAAAAGTATGCAAGTATTCAAAGACTTTGTCGCCATTGGCCAGAGTATTCAAGGAATAGAATCGATCAGTATTTTGCCTAATCAAGGAGCCTCTCATGAAATTGCACTGCCTGAAAAAGTAGCCAGTGTTAGCTTGGGAAATAACCCTGAATTTTCACAACAACAAGTGCGTATTAAGTACGAATCCATGATTACGCCCGACAGTATTTACGATTATGACGTGGCTAGTAAAACCCTAAATTTACGTAAAGCGAAAAAAATCCCCTCTGGTTATGATAAAAATTTGTACGCCACCGAGCGTATTATGGCTGACGCTCGTGATGGCGTGAAAGTGCCTGTCAGCATAGTGTACAAAAAAGGCTTTAAGAAAGATGGCACCCAACCTATGTTCCTGTATGCATACGGTGGTTACGGAATCGGAATGCCCGCAAATTTTTCTACGACCCGTTTAAGTCTGTTAGACCGAGGTTTTGCTTACGCCATAGTTCACGTTCGTGGCGGCGATGAAATGGGGTATCAATGGTATCTAGACGGTAAATTAGACAAACGTAACAATACGTTTAATGACTTTGTTGATGTGGCCAAACACTTGATTGACGAGGGATATGTTGCCAAAGGAAATATCTCTATTGAAGGCGGAAGTGCTGGTGGCGAGCTAATGGGAGCCGTTGTTAATCAAGCTCCAGAATTATGGCGTTCGGTAATTTTAGCGGTGCCCTTTGTTGATGTGCTCAATACTATGCTTGATGCAAGCTTACCCCTCACTCCCCCTGAATGGAGTGAATGGGGCAACCCTTTGATTAACAAAGATGTATTTGAGCTTATTCAAAGTTATTCACCCTATGACAATATCCAAGCTAAAGACTACCCCCCAATGCTTGTGACCGCCGGGCTCAATGATCCACGCGTGACTTATTGGGAGCCTGCCAAATGGACCGCAAAAATGCGAGCCACCAAAACCGATAATAATTTATTGCTAATGCGCACCAATATGGGGGCAGGGCATTTTTCTAATACTGGCAGATATGGCCGATTAAAAGATTTAGCTGAAGAATATGCCTTTGCGCTTGTGGCTCATGGTATCGATAAATAAATCGTTAACTAGCCAGATGGATGTTCTTTTAGTTTGCACAGTCTTTCTGTCAATGAGGTTTAAATCTACATCAGACATTAGGCTGGATTTTTGATAAGTCACTAAAATAATTGGAGTGTTTTACATTCAATTATTACAATAAAGCAACAAATGCCCTTGTTTTTGTTAACGATCTATTAGCTTGATTTACAAAAAGAAAGTTATGATTTTAGTTTGCTGGGTGATGAACAAAGCAAAACGATAGTTTCTGTATAAATTGCGTGTTTATTAGTGATTCAATACGGTACAATTTTGCTCAGTGTATCAAAAATCAAAGGCATTCTGACATAACTGTCAACGAGGTCTTTTGAGTTAGGCGTGAAGTAGTGGACGAACAAAAAATTAGACAGGAAGTCGCAATTCGAAAGTTGCTGGACAGAATGCCCCAACATGTTGCGCAAAGTTTTACTGAAGAACAATTATTGCACTTAAAAGTAGCATTAGGTGCAAGAAAATGGGGCCGACACAAGGTTGATGTGCGTGGTACCCTTAAAGTGCCTTTTATTCCACAGCAACTGTATTACGTTTTTTTAATTGGGCGTAATTATCGATCCCTTTCCCGCCGCGAAAAGCGCATATCTGCATTTACAGTCACCCTGATTACCAGTTTATGGCTTTGTTTTTGCATCCTATTTGGTTTGCTAGTGTTGTATTTGGTTAAATCAGCACTGGGGATAAACTTATTTGAGGGGTTTTCATTGGGTATTTGGGGATGGTTTAAGGAATTGATTAAATGAATCATCGATTAGCATACCTGATCATCTTGAGTCTGTGTGCCAAATTTGCAACTTCTCAAGAAGTTGGGCTTACGCCAATGGTTGATTTAAGTGTGCATCAAGATAGCAATATTTATCGTACTTCAGCCGAAGTCGACGGCACTATTATCCAAGTTGCTCCTGAATTTGCCTATGCCACTCAATACGGTAAACACGATTTTCAGGCTCTCTACAAAGGAAATTACGCCAAGTACCAAGACAACAATAACCTAGATTATTTTGAACATGAGATGTTTGCTAAAGCGAAATTAGATCTGAGCCATAAGTTTGCCAGTGATCTTGGTTTTGGTTATCAAGATAGTATCGAGCAACCCGGCAGTACTAATGCGTTGTCGCAGCAGTTAGACGAGTTAAATCAACGCACTACCAAAGGAATATCTGCTTCATTGTTTTATGGCACTAAACAAAGTACTGGGCAGTTAGTGGGGAAATATGCCTACAAACAACTGGAATACACAAATAACGGTCAAGCATTTCGTGATTACAATAGTGATACGGTCACAGGTACTTTCTTTTATCGCGTTGCACCTAAAACTAGGTTGTTGTTAGAAGCCAGCGCTGCACAACTTGGCTACCAAAACACCCAGTTTGTTGATAATTCTAGTCGCCAAACATCTTATCTTGCTGGGGTTGAATGGAACGCTACTGCTATTACCTCGAGTACATTTAAAATCGGCTATCAAGATGTAGATTATGACGTGGAAAACTTAGCTGATCTCTCAGGTTTGTCATATTTCTTAGATATGGTGTGGAAACCAAACACCTATTCCATTTTAAAAATAGGCGCTAGCAGAGCTGCTAGAGAAAGCGCAGAGCAATCCTTAGGTGGTTATATCAGTAGCGAATATGACATTAATCTAGCGCATGAATTTACCAGTAACACCCAATTTAGTATTGGTTATCGGTATACCGACTTTGATTATAATAATAACCAAAGCCGTAAAGATGAATTAAAAAACTTAACGGCAAAACTGAGCTATCAATCAAAATATTGGTTGCAGCTCTACATCGAATATGAAAACAGTAAAAGAGACTCTGAATTGGAGTTTTACAACTATGACGCAAGTATTGTAACCCTAGGTGCCAATGCATCGTTTTAAAGTATTTAAGAATAAGTTGTTTCAAAAGGAGTCGTAATGAGGAACATATGTAAACTATTGCTAGGAATACTGTTTTTACAGTCTTTTGTGGTTTTAGCGCAAGAAGGAAAGGTGTATCGATTGTCTACCGGTGACGTGATTTCGGTCACTGTTTTTAATGAACCAGAGTTGGGCTTAAAAGAAGCCAAAATATCTGACGATGGCAACATTTCGGTACCACTGTTAGGCCAAGTGCAAGTTAAAGGAAAAACAGTTATCGAAGTAGAAGCCCTTTTGACTAAATTATTCGGTGATGACTATTTAAAAAAACCTAGCGTAACCGTTGCTGTCTCTGAATATCGCCCGTTTTATATTAATGGCGAAATAAAAAAACCTGGTAGTTATTCCTATAGAACCAATATGACAGTGCAGATGGCGATAACAATTGCAGGGGGATTTACCGAAAGAGCCTCTAAAAAAGAGATTTATCTGCTACCAGAAGGTAATGAATCACAAAGACGTAAAGTCACTTTAGGGGACGAAGTGCAACCCGGTGACGTGATCACCATAGATGAAAGTTTCTTTTAGAATTGAGTCAGTAGATAAGGGCGCAGTAAATGGCATTTCAACAAACTAGTAATATGGAAATGGATCAACTTATCAATCAAGAAGAGGTGATTGATTTAAGTCAATATTGGCGAATTATTAAACGAGCTAAATGGGGGATACTCTTTGTTACCTTATGCTGTTTGTTAGTAGGTGTGTATATAGCAAGTACCTCTACACCTATTTATCAAGCTACCGCTAAAATATTGGCCGACCCACAACAACCCAATGCGGCTCGTGAAGAGCAGTACATCGCTTCGGCGCTAGTTTTTTTATTTTACGAAACCCAATACGAAATAATTCAGTCTCGCTCAATTGCTGAAACGGTAGTGAATAAATTGGATTTAGTTGAAAAATACAAAAAACAACAACAAGAAAATAAATCCAAAGAAAAATCGCTAATCAGCGAAATTAAAGCAGAAGTATCCGCTTTATTCGGCAATGCCGAAAAGAAGGAAGCCCCTAAGCCTTTATCAGATACTGAAATTAAAGTGATGTTAGCCTCGGGCATTCAATCGGGATTATCGGTAAGTGGTGGCAAACAAAGCCAGGTGATTAATCTAAGTTATCAATCGGATGACCCGCAATTTGCGACTGAGATAGTAAATGCAGTTAGCCAAGCTTATATCCAATTTGGTTTAGAAGCCCGACTAGGTGAGGTTAAAAATACCGAAGCTTGGTTAAGCGAACAATCGGCGGATTTAAAAGATCAACTTACCGCCTCAGAAAACAAGTTACGAGACTTTAGGCTTAAACAAGGCATGGTTGATACCAATCTGCAGCAACGCGATGCTAATTCACGTATGCAGAGCCTTAATAACCAATTGATCAACGCCCAAACTAAATTTGGCAGTGCCGAAGAGTCATATATGCAGGTTAAAGATTTACCTGCAGATTCGCCTGCATTTTATTCACTCAATGCGGTATTACAAAATGGTACTGCCAGTGACTTAGTTAAACAGCAAGCCAGTGCGCAAAGTAAAGTGAATGAGTTAGACGAACGATACAAAGCCAAACACCCTAAAATGATCGCAGCGGTGAGTGAATTAAAGAGTGTTAAAGAAAGTTTAAATGCTGAAATTGCTAAAATAGTTGAGGGTATCAAAAGTGACTTTAATTTAGCGCGCCAACAAGTGACCAATATTGAAAATTTAATCAATAAAGAAAGGGCGAGCATACAATCCTTGCAGGGCTCTAATTTCACGTTAACAGCGTTAGAGCGTGAGGTAGAAAACAATAGGCGTATTTACGAGTCATTTATTGGGCGTCTGATGGAAACCAATATTCGCGGGGACTTTACTGCCTCAAATGTACAAGTTATTGATTCTGCGACTGTGCCCAAATCACCCATTAAACCTAACGTAAAACTGATCATAGTGTTGTCAGGGTTATTTGGCGGCTTTTTAGGTGTGGTACTAGCTTTCGTGCGTGAAGCAATGCACAACACCTATCGCACTACAGACGCGGTAGAAGAAAACCTTAATGTACCCGCATTAGGTGTCACTATGGCACTGAAGAAAAAAGAAGCCCATGGTATTCCTGAGATGGAATACATAAACGATACTCGCAGTGTATTTGCTGAGAGCATCAATACTATTCGTACTGGTCTACAGTTTTCTAATATCGATAACCCCCCTAAAACCATACTGGTAACTTCGGCAACTGGCTCAGAGGGTAAATCGACATTAGCTATGAATCTAGCTGCAGCTTATAGCCAAGTGGGTAAAACCTTGCTACTGGAAGTGGATTTACGTAAACCCAGTGTATTTAAAAACCTTAAACTAGAAAATAAACTGGGATTAACTGACTTATTAGCGGGCACCGCTAATTTTGGTGATTGTATTGTTAACCCCACTGGCAACAAAGAATTTAATGTGATGCCTTGCGGCACAATACCTCACAATCCAATTGAGTTATTAACCTCAGAAAAATTCACTAGCGCCCTAACATCTTTGAAGAAACATTTTGACCATATCATTTTAGATGGCCCGCCAACCCTACCAGTGAGCGACGCCTGTGTTATCGCTAATAGTGTCGACGGAGTAATCGTTGCCGTGAAGGCAGAAGAAACCAAAATCAAAGTCTCAAAAGAAGCCGTATCTCGCCTGCGCAGACTAAACGCCAACGTAATTGGCGCAGTACTCACCCAAGCCGAACCCCAAAAAATGAGTTATTACGGCGATCATTATTATTCGGGTGAATATTACGGGACGGAAAAAAGCTAAAGGGGCAGAAAGAAGCAGGGTGAAGCAGAATGGAACAGAATAAAGCAGGGTGAAGCAGGATAGAGCAGAAAATGGCAGAGTGAAACGGAATAAAATAGTGTGAAGCAGTTAACTGCTTCACACTATTTTTTCTGCCCCAGACTGCTCTAATCTGCCTATCCTGCCTTTTGTACTCTATTCTTAATAATTCCTGATAAATATTTGGAGTTATTGAAATGCAATTTGTGAACATGGAAGTATGGAAAAGAAGTAGGTTATTGGCGATTGCTTTATATCGTGAAATGGCAGAATTGCGTGATTTTGGCTTTAAGGATCAAATAACACGTTCCGCTTTATCTGTTCCGAGCAATATAGCCGAAGGTTTAGAAAGAGGCACAAACCCAGATAAATGTAGATTTATAGAATATGCAAAAGGGTCTGTAGCTGAGTTACGGACACAGATCGATATAGGTATTGAAATTGGTTATATTCCAATAGATATTGGCAAGAAATGGATTAAAGAATGCTGTGAACTATCGCTTATGCTGGTTGGGTTAATTAGAACGTTGAAGAATAAGAGCAGAATAGAGTTGCATGAGGCAGAATAAAACAGAATAGAGCGGCATGAGGCAGAATAAAACAGAGTAGGACAGTATGGGGCAGAATAGGACCAGTTTGGAGTAGAAATAGTAAGCAGTTCTGCTTTATTCTGCACCTCTCTGCCACATTCTGCTAAGTCTACCGTATGCTGCTCCACTCTTCGGTTTTCCGCTGTTTTTTGCATTTGAGAGATTTTATGATTAAAGAAATTTTTTTTAAAAATTACAATAATAAATCGGCAGAATATTTAGTCTGCCGCAACCTGTTACATTCTGCCTATTCTGCCTATTCTGCTATTCTCTGCCAAGTCTGCTCGATTCTGCTCCACCCTGCTAAGTCTGCCACATTCTGCGTTTTCAAATGATCGACATCCATAGTCATATTCTCCCTGGGGTTGACGACGGGGCTCGCACTGAAACAGAAGCCCTTGATATGCTTAAGATGGCGGTTGACCAAGGGGTGACAACACAAGTACTTACGCCGCACATTCACCTAGGTCGGTTTAATAATACCAAGGCAGAATTAACCGCAAGTTTTGTGAAATTTCGTGATCTTGTCGACTCCCAAAATATACCAATTAGATTGCTACTAGGCGCTGAGTTAAGAATTGGCCCAGAATTAATGACCTTAGTACAACAAGATCAAATACCTTGGTTAGGTGAATACCAAGGTAAAAAGGCATTTTTACTAGAGTTCCCCCGTATAGACGTGCCTCACGGCAGTGACAATTTAGTGCGTTGGTTATTACAAAAAAATATCCAACCCATTATTGTGCACCCAGAACGTAACAAAACCTTTATTAACAACCCGGCTAAATTACAAACCTTTATCGATTTAGGTTGCCCATTACAAGTGACCGCAAGCAGTTTAACCGGTAAATTTGGTGAAGAGGCTCAAGACATGGCAATTAGGTTGATTGAGAATGAGCAAGTATTAGCGATAGCATCTGATTGTCATAATTTAAAAGGTAGGGCTCCTGATTTACTGGATGGCGTCAAAGAAGCTCAAACAATTATAGGGGAAACTAATTCTAAATATTTAGTAAATAGGAACCCTAATGAAGTAGTGAAGCATCTGCATTGTCTAGCTTAATTAATGTTGGAATTATGCTAACTCTTGCTATTAGGTTGGTTTTTAAACTAGATCTTTTATGGTCAATATATGCTTAGTTCTAATTCAAGGATTATGAATCTAAATTTAAATCTAAATAAATTTAACCGTTGGGCTTGGTATATTGCCTTTATCACCATGGCATTAACGCTTTCGCCATTTGCATTTCAATTTGAGAATATAGGCAGTTATACATGGGTGATTCACCCAGGAGACTTCGTCGTTAATTGTTTTCTGTTATTTCCACTTGGCTATATTTTTGTAGAGTATTTAGGGAGTTCTTTTTCTTATAAAAAGCTATACGCAGCTATTTTAGTAGGGGGACTAATTAGTATCGCAATCGAGTCATCGCAATTACTTTTGGAGCAACGAACTAGCCAATATTGGGATGTCATTGCAAATACTTTTAGTTTTATGTTGGGTAGTGTCTGCAACCGGTTCATAAAATTTAATTCCATACGAGAGAAAGTTAAAAGTAAGTTTGGTGAGAAAAAGTCGCCATTGTTTAGCTTGTTAGGCCTGATTTTTATATTAATACTATTTCGACTAAGACTAATAAATGAAGGACTAGACGATTTACTATACCTTGTTTTACTGATGACGAGTGCGGTGATAATTTCAATACTGTTTTATGACATCGACTCAGACAAACAAAAAAATTCAACCCAAGCTTTTTTAATGTTTTTAGGGTTTGCAATTAGTAGTTCAATTTTCCACTTGAGTTTAAGCGTTCAACATTTTGTTAGTATTTTATTGTTTGTAGGTATTTTCACTTTCTCTATTACTTTTTGGATGCCAGAAAACAAACCTTCACTTACAAAGGCTTTTAGTAAATTTATGATGATAATATTGCTTGGCATACTTAGTTTGTTTCTTATGTATGCAATTGGCTTTGTATTGCAAAGTGAACTCAATTTTTCTTTGTTACCAAATGATAAACTTCATTCCCTTAAGGAAGGGCGATTAGTTGGGAGTGTTTTCGTAGAATTCTTCTTGCTGCTTTGTTTGTGCGTTGAACTTCTTAGTTTTATTTTATATGCAGCGCAAAGTAGGTTGAAATATGTTTTGTGTTGCAGTGCATATTTTTTATTGGGGAGCGGATATATATTTTTTAATAACTCAGTAGTGCAAGGAACTGGCTTTGTATTTAGTTTCTTAGCCATAACTCCAATTATCATTTGGTTAAACTTACCAACCAAAACGCGTGCTTCAGCAATTTTGTGATCTGCAATACCCCTACCAATATAGGACGATATTTTGGAATATGTAAGTGATAACTAACCTTTCTGAATCTTATTATTTGGGACTTTTAGCCAAGTTGTGCACTACTTCGGCTAACGCTGAGTGGGTCGATTTAGTACAACAAATCAAAAGAGCAGAACCAGATCAAAGTTTGTTATTTAATTTAGCTGTAGAGCATGGTGTTACTGGGTTAATGTATTCTAGTTTTGCAGAGATTAATACATTAGAACTTAATCAGTTTTTTGAGCAAATAAACAGTTTCAATCAACATAAAATCATAGCCACTAAGTTTTTAGACAGCGAAGCAAAAAAACTATTAAACCTTTTTGTAGAAGAAAATATTCCCTTTGTTGTGCTTAAAGGTTTTGCCCTAGCGCATTCTATTTACCCTACACCAGAGTCTCGTACAAAATCAGATATCGATATTTTTATCGACACAAAATACTACGAACAAGCAAAACAGGTGTTTAGCCAGCAAGGGTATAAAAACCCTAGGGGATGGGAGCCTACAGCTATTAGTAATGAATTTAGTATGTCAAAACGCATAGGTGAGGGCATGCATGTGTTGTTTGATGTGCATACTAAAATTAGTAACAGCAAAGTAATTCAAAATTTAATTACTTTTGAAGAGCTATCTAGCTCTGCTGATACTGCTTCATTACCTGATATTAACCTTATTAATACGCCTTATGCCTTAGTGCATGCGATTGTTCATATGCTTCATCACCGAGCAATGGGCGACAAGATTAAACTCATTTGGTATTACGATATTTATTTGTTGGTTGAAAGGTTCACCCCCGTAGAATTAAAACAAACCAAGCAATTAATTATTCTAAAGGAATTAGTTAGCGTTTTTTCTGTAGGCATTGATTTAACTCTAGGTTACTTTGATTCGGAGAAGTTGAGAGAATTACAAACGTGGTGTAAACAGCCAGAAATCCAAGCTCATTCGGAAAATAAGTACAATGTCTTACTTAGCTCAATGTCAGGAGTTAATGGCATGTTGATAACACTAAACAACACTCCAGGCTTCAGAAATAAATGGCGACTTATTCAAGAAATAGCGCTTCCACCTAAAGCTGAAATTTATAACAAATATGGAACCCAAACCAACCAACCACTATTTTGGCTCTACTTCCGCCGAATCGCTGGTGGAATAGTTAAGGCTTTAAGGGCAGGGTAAGGCAGAAAAGGGCAGAATTAGCAGAGTAGAGCAGAATAAGCAGAATAAGCAGAATAAGCAGAATAAGGCAGGGTAAGGTAGAAAAGGGCAGAATGAGCAGGAAACCGATTCCGGCCTAAAAGCTCACCGGAATGACGGAGCAATACATGAGAATCACAGCCTATCGTCATTCCTGCATGTTGTTAGCAGGAATCCAAGCGGCACACCTCCCAGCATGCCGTTATGCTGTTGACGACCAATAACCACAAAGAGAGCAGGGTAAGGCAGAATAGGGCAGAATTAGCAGGAAACCGATTCCGGCCTAAAAGCTCACCGGAATGACGGAGAAATACAGGGAAACTAAAACTGTTCTGCACAACTAATACAGGAACCTATCGTCATTCCTGCATGTTGTTAGCAGGAATCCA
>NZ_CAXBNC010000044.1:0-7473 GCF_963977085.1 uncultured Paraglaciecola sp.
GGAGCGGCTTAAAGATTTTCTACAAATGACTGCTGCTTAAAATGGGGGGATTACACTTCATGAGAGAAACATCCGTCAAGACGCAGATATATTGATTAACCTCATCGTGCTCGCTTTTTACCGCGTTAATATTAATCACCGCAGGATAAACATTTCCATCTTTTGACTTATTGGTGATTTCACCCGACCAAAGACCGGTTTTGTTGAGTGACAAAACTATTGCTTCCAGTACGTCTTGGGCATTGCTGTCAGCATAAATCAAGCTTAAATTCTTGCCCATCGCATCAGTTTTGCTAAAACCAGTAATTGCCGTAAAGGCTGGATTAACATCAATAATATGAAGCTTTTCGTTAGTTACTATAATCGCCTCTTGTGTAGTATTAAAAACGATCTGGGCTTGAGCTCTTGCTAGCGACAAATTTTTCTGAACGTTAATGTCTTCACAGACATATATAAAGTAGGGAATGTGCTGTTTCTCAGTAAAAATAGAGACCGATAAAGTCGCCCAAATTATCTCTCCACCATTTTTTACAAAACGCTTTTCAACCTTATAACTTTTTCGTTTACCATTAATTAATTGTGCTGATTCTTCGGCGTCTAAATATAAATCGTCAGCAAAAGTAATTTCCGTCACTGATTTTTTCATCAGTTCACTATCAGAGTAGCCGAGCATCCGGTTGAATGATTGGTTAAACGTTACAAATTTACCATCTAAACTAACATGAGCAAGACCAACATTAGCAAGTTCAAATGTTCCCCTATACCGCTCTTCTTTTAATGATAATTCTGAGACCATCTTTCTTTCTTTGCTTATATCTGCGACAAAGGACCATACTTGAATGTTACCTTCATGATCTGTATTTATGTAGTCCATTATTTTAACAATGTTCCCACTATCGAGCCCCGTTTGAAACTCTAAAACGTAGGGACCATAAGTGCCATTATTTACTAGAATCTCTTGGCGTTCTAATTCTGTGTCGGGACTCTTTGATAAAACAACATCGCGCCAATTTTTTGATAATAATTGTTCTCTGCTCATTCCTGTGAATCGCTGCATTGCAGAGTTAGTTCTCAACACAATACCGTCAATATTAGTCACGACAACACCATCATTAATATTTTGCAGCACAGACTCATAACGCACATTGAGCATTTTTAAACTATTCTTAATATCTGCATTGTCATTGTATATTTCTTTCAGTTCACTGTAAGCAGTTTGTAATTCTTCATTTGTTGATTGCAACTCTTCGTTGCTGGTTTCCATTTCCTCGTTTGTCGCCTGTAACTCTTCGTTTGAGCTTTGCAGCTCTTCGTTAGTGGACTGTAGTTCTTCATTGGTTGTTTCTAACTCTTCTACAAGGGTTTGCATGTGCTCTTTGGTTCGATACAACTCCGTTTCCAACATTTCAACGTTTGCGTTGTTTGAAGCGGATTCAGGATCGCTTGAGCTTGAATTTCTAAAGTGAGGGAGTTCAGAAGCAGACACTTCTTGGAAGTAAAAAACGAGGAATCTAGATTTTTTACTAATAATAGGGACTATAAATACCTTAACGTACCGCAACTCATCATTTTTATTAGGTAAAAATATAAAATTACTTGAGCAGAGCTTATTCTCTTTTGAGATATTTTCAATGAGCCTTTTCACGCTTACTATTAAACGAACATCAACAATTTTATACAGATTGAAGCTCACATACCCCTCGGGTATTTTAATGAAATCTAAGTTTCCTTTTTTGTAAACAACTTCCAAATGCTCATTAGTAACGATCACGTTGGGTAACAAAATTTTGGAAGCTTGAATAGAAATCTGATCTTGTAATGACAGACCGTCATCAACCTCAAGATTAAACGCTTGTGTCGGGCCAATGTTCTTTGGAAGCTGTTGATTCAGAGCACGGTAATGCTTTTTAGAGGCGGCTACTGATTGAAATATTTTGTTCTTTTTGTCAATAGGATTGAAAAAATGTTCAAAATTGGTAGCGTTTTCTGATTTACCAAGGAAGAGAATACCATTCTCACGAAGAGCAAAGTGGAAGTCTGCCATAATCGACTTCTGAGCATCGTTATTAATATATATCAATAAATTGCGACAAATAATAATGTCTAAATTTTTAAAAGGTGGGTCGGTTAGAATATTGTGATATGAAAAAACAATTTTTTCACGTAAAGCGCTCCTTACCAGAAAATTATCGTTTTCAACACTAAAATAACGATTAATCAGGGTCTCACTTATACCTGCCATAAGGTTTTGTTTGTAGATTCCTTTTCTGGCAAATTCAACGGAAGTTTCATTGATGTCAGTAGCGAATATTTTGACATTTAGGGATTGTTTACGCTCCGACAAGACCTCTAATATTGTCATTGCAATTGAATAAGCTTCCTCACCCGTTGAGCAACCCGGCATCCAAAGCCTCAACGTTTTTATGTCAGGAGTATTATTCAAGTATTCATATAGTTTCGTTTCAAATGACAGGTAGGCTTCGTGATCTCGAAAAAAATTAGTCACGCCTATCAAGATATCTTTATAGAGAAGCTCTACTTCATTTTCATTACTTTTTGCAAAAGCAACATAGTCAGACAATAATTCAATTTTAAGGGCCAACATTCGTCTTTCAATGCGTCTTCCAATAGTGGCTGTTTTGTAGACGGAAAAATCAACTTTTTTATAGCGAACGAGTAAGTCAAAAAGTCCTTTTAAATTATCGTTAACAGGTACTTCTTGATGTTTTTGCAGCGCTTTCTGGCGAGGGAAATTTGCTAATGCTACCAACTCAGAGCCCATCTGACTGGCGGTAATGACCATATCAATATTGCAGCCATTGATGGCAGATACAGGCATGCCATCATATTTTGCGTCCGTTGGGTCTTGGACAATCGTTATTCCGCCCTCTGCATTTATGGCGAGCATCCCGTGAGCGCCATCTGAGCCAGTACCAGACAGAATAATACCAACGGCTTTCTCTTTCTTGTGTTCGGCAATCGACCTAAACAGTTGATTAACTGACGGCTTGGGTAATATCGTATTTTCTTCTGGGTCTGATAATATTATTTGGTTCTGAGAATTTATTTCTACATTTTTATTTGGAGGGGTAATATAGACTGTGTCACTTTCAAGTGTTGTTTTGTGTTTCGCACCAATAATTTTTAATGTTGTTTCTCGAGAAATTAAATCAACCATCATTGAGTTGTGTTTTGGGCTTAAATGCTGCGCCACGATATAGGCAGTATGATTAGAAAGCGGCAACCCCTTTACGAATGAAGTTAAAGCCTCTAAACCACCAGCACTTGAGCCAATGCCGACTACTATAAGCTCTTTCTCGTCCTCTGCCATGGGATTGTTAATTATGGATGATGGAAGATACGTGCCCGAAGATAGTGGGTCGTTTTGTTTTAGTTTCAGCTTTTCATCATCTAGTTTTGTTAACTCGCTGGTACCATTTTTTTCAATAACTTTTTCAATAACTTTTTGAAGTTGTACATTGGCAGAGGATTTTGTTACGTATCCGTTAACTAAATCTTTTACTGTCTCAAGCAGGAAATCTTCTTCAGCATGAGCACTTAAAATAATGATGGGGATGGCCTTGTCAATCTTTCTGATGGTATGAATAAACTCGGGGCCGTTCATGTCAGGCATTTGAAAATCAGTAATAATAAAGTCTGGATTTTCAGTATTGTATTTCGATAAACCTTCTTTACCATTTGCAGCTGTTGTTACACTACTAAAAATTTTACTAAATAATTGTAAATATATTTCGAGCGTAATTACGTCGTCCTCAATATAAAGAAGCTTTAAATTATGTGACATATTACTAAGGTCTTTTAACGATTAGTTCAGTAGGATATTACAGGCTTTGTGTCAAACAGAGTATCATACTTTCGTTGTGGCCGAGAGGCTGCTGTGAGCCTAAAACCTGACAGTCTGGTGTTACATCTGATTAAGAAGTTTGTGCTAATAGCAGGCTTTCGCAACACTGTTTTTAAGGTCCGCTTTTTTTGGCCAAAGCGGATATCACAAGCGTAAGCTACCTATCTGGAGCAAGAAATAATACTGTTGGTTCTGCAAAGGTTGTAAGAGCCTCACAAATTATCCCGTATTGCGGCATGCTGTTAGACGAACTAGTCAAAACTCTTATGCAGACAATCTCGCCCAGTCAATCTTATCTTTGTAACCTTGCGGTTGCTGATCAATCGCTTGCATTACTTTCTCTAGTATTTGTGCTGCCGGTGTGTCCTTTTCTCGCTCCTGCCTAATCATGTGCTCATTACGGTCACGCAGCGCAGCATTTTGACGCGCAAAAAGTGCTTCACTTTCTTCAGTTACAGGCTGGCCGGTTACTGTATATATCGCTCCGCTACCGGTTGCCATATCGAGATTAGAAATATCTAGCAAAGGGTGATTAAGTCCGTGAGTATAACCAGCCAGCATCTCTTCAGCTGTTTGCTCATCTCTATTCGCCAATTGCATCGCCCGACTATTCGCAAACTTATTATTTTTTGCCTGCGCGGCAAGCTCTAAAGCGGATTCTGACAGGGAAACTTTGTCTTTTGGAGTAGCTGGAGCATCGGCAACCGTTTGCCGTCCCATGGTTTCCTGTTGCCCATAAGCTTGCAAAGAGTTTGACGCGTAACTGGAAGATATCTGCATTGTCTTTGTTGATTGTTGAGTGTTATTAATTATAAGCAATTTTAAGACCAATTGGCTTTTAGTAGTGCGTATGCATATTCGTTACTAATTCTCTCCAAGCACTGATCATTTGTTTTCTTTCTTATCGTACAATGTCCGCTATCGCCCAAAAGCGTACCTGATGAAAATGCTAAGTTAAGTCCGCAATTCGCTCAGGCTGAGTGAAAACTATTGATCACCTTTTGAACTAAGCACGGTGTTTATATGATCAATCAGTCTTAATGTAATCACCTATCTAATCTCCGTTTTTAGTATAATTAAATGGTCAGCCAAACCAGAGAGTATCTGTGATGTCTCACCATATTAAAGGTCAATCAAGAACACAAACTACACTGCTACCAGAAGTGCTAGTTGATTTTGTCACTGAAAATAATCCCGTTCGAGTCATTGAAGTTTTTGTGAATGAAATCAATCTTGAATCATTAGGTTTTAATCGGGTGCAGGCAAAACAAACGGGCCGTCCTAGTTATCACCCCGCGACTCTGCTCAAGTTATATATTTACGGTTATCTAAACCGTATTCAATCATTACGCCGTTTAGAAAAAGAGACACATCGCAACGTTGAACTGATGTGGTTAGTCGAACGTTTGCAACCTGATTTCAAAACCATTGCTGACTTTAGAAAAGACAACGGCAAAGGCATCAAGAATGCGTGCCGCCAGTTCGTTGAACTGTGCCGCCAAATGAATATGTTCAGCGATGCGGTATTCGCCATTGATGGCTGCAAATTTAAAGCTGTAAATGCCAAAAAGAATAACTTCACTCCCCAAAAAACCAAAGACCATATTGCATTAATTGAAACGAGTATCAGCGACTATTTATTGCAGTTAGATAGTGCAGACGCTAACGATAAAAGTGATAAAGATGTGGGGTTGATGCAAGATAAATTAGCCTGGCTCAAGAATCGCCTTATTGAATTACAAGAAATTGAAGAAGCCGTTAATGCTCACCCAGACAAGCAGTTGTCGTTAAATGACCCCGATGCGCGGTTAATGAAAACCGATAACATGAATCGCAAGGTCTGCTATAACGTGCAAAGCGCAGTCGATACAAAACATCATCTTATTGTCAGTTATGACATCACCATGTCGACAGACCGAGGCCAGCTAACGCCCGTTACAACGCTAGTGCAAGAGGCTCTAGATAGAAAAGATATCACCGTTATCGCCGACAAAGGTTACTTCAGCCGTAATGATATTAAAGCAGCTCAGGATTTAGGCGCGACAGCTTTAGTCCCCCAAATCGATACATCGGGTTCTAAAAAGAAAGGCATATTTAATAAATCATTGTTCAAGTATGACCAAGACAAAGATATGTATGTTTGCCCAGATGGAGAGGAGCTACCACATCGGCGAAACGTGTTTGAGAGTGGCTTAGAGCAAAAGGTGTATGTCAATCATATCGCATGCAGGGACTGTAAAATTCGTGCTCAATGTACCCAATCAAAAACAGAACCGAGAAAAATGCGGCGTTGGATACATGAGGCTGAAATTGACGTAATGCAAACAAGGTTAGAGGCTGCACCTGAAACGACGGTCATTAGAAAACAAACCGTTGAACACCCGTTTGGCACCATCAAAATGTGGATGGGGGCAACGCACTTCTTGATGACACGCAAGAAAAACGTCAGTACGGAAATGAGCCTTCATGTACTGGCCTACAATCTAAAACGAATGATGTCGATTGTTGGAATACACACACTCATTACCGCCATGCAGGAATGATGGCGAGTTGTTAGCAAACTCCTCTCTATTGCGCAGTATACAAGCTAATTTGCCATCCATTTTAGAACCGAGACTGATAATATTTTATTACTTCTAGATTGCCTAGCAGCTTAACGATAGGGTTAAATCTGCGTAAAAATATCTGAACAACGACAGATAAGTCTTCGTTTTAGGTTTTCACACAGCCTGCGCTCAAAGCTGTCCTTCAATGAATTTATTAAACAGTCGTCTTACGGCCAATTTTATGTGCTTCCAGTAAGCTGTATCACGAGTCCGTTTTCATCAAAAGGGTAAGTATTGTCAAGCACTAAATGACCGGAGCTGGCACAGTTGATCATTTAATATTTTTTGATAAGGTTAACCTTTGACTAGGCTATGGGTGGTGACTACGCTAATAAGATATTGATTTGCACAAGGTTATAATTATGCTCACTTCTGAACCTTCGTCATCTATTTTACAAATTCTTGAATTATCCATTTGGCCAATTTTAATCATTGCTGTTGTGTTGATTCTAAGAAATTCAATTAACAAAATAATGAATCGTTTTTCATCCGCCGACGATCTTAAGATGTCGGTGGGTTCATTGAGTATTCAAGCGAAAGCGATGAGAGAATTAAACCAATCGATCGATTTAGGATTTAACGATACAACCCTTAAAAAATCGCAGATAGAAGCATTAATAGATGCAAAAATTAGAAGCATTCAGGCCGCGATTGATTTTGAAATTACCAAAACAGAGATTCGCGCTGATCCCAGAAGCATTGAATCAAAAGAAATTCTCATCACCACTCAAGATGGCGAGGATTTCACCGGGAAAACCATGGACATAAGTGAGGCAGGCGTTGGATTTAGAAGCAATGCACGATTTGGTTTTCATGACATTGTAGCTATTAAAATGGTGTCTGAACAAGACGCCGTCAGCGCCAGTGAATCTCTTACCAATAGGTTGAAAATCGTGCGAATTGAACAAGCTAAGGAAGGGTTCTATTATGGGGCTTCAATGCCAACGTCTAACGAATCCCCTCATAATATTAAGCAGAAACAATAATATAGACACGCATGGC
>NZ_CAXBNC010000045.1:0-5575 GCF_963977085.1 uncultured Paraglaciecola sp.
CCCCTGTTACCGCCGTGAAAGGGCGGTGTCCTAGGCCTCTAGACGATGGGGACAACAATTTCGCTTATCAAAGCTCAGCTTTGATAAATTGTTGTTAGGAGAAGTGAGCCTGCAAACTGAGCGGCAATATCTTTTCCGAACAACTAAAATAATTGTCTTCCGATATACAAAAACTTTTCAGTTTCTATTTATCAGTCTTATCTATATATCTACTGGCCTAGGTGGTAGTAGACAATCCTTGATATTGGTGGAGCCAGGCGGGATCGAACCGCCGACCTCTTGCGTGCCACGCAAGCGCTCTCCCAGCTGAGCTATGGCCCCAAACTCATTAAATAAGCTTGCGCTTTTACCCAACAAGTAGGTGTCGTTCCGTGACAGCGGGGCGCATTCTAGGCATCTGCACTTTTTATGTCAACGATTTTTTCAGGAATTTTCTCTGTTTGCTATATATTCGAGCGCTTTGTCTATACGTTGTACAATTTGAGCAGGTTTTAACAGGTTTAAAGTTAAATCTAATGAAGGTGAATTACCTGCTCCTGTCACTGCTACGCGTAAAGGCATTCCTACTTTTCCCATACCTATCTCTAACTCTTCAGCAGTTTGGTTAATTGCGTTATGAATAGATTCTGTATTCCACTCGGTTAAAGCGGATAATTTGCTTTTTACGAGTAACAAAGCTTCTTTCGCAACAGGACGTAAGTGTTTTTTAGCGGCTTTTTCATCAAAGGCTTCATATTCTTGATAAAAGTAGCCACTGATTTGCGCTAATTCTTTTAAGGTTTTAACACGATCCGCCTGCACAGTAATCACATCTTCTAAGGCAGGACCTTGAGTGATATCGATGCCTTGTTGAGCAAAATGCCATTTAGCATGTTCAGCCACTTCTTTAACGGGCAATGTTTTGATGTAATGTTGATTTAACCAAATAAGTTTATCAGTATTAAACGCCGAGGCAGACTGACCTATAGCATCTAAAGAAAACAACTCAATCATTTCATCTAATGAAAAAATTTCTTGATCACCATGTGACCAACCAAGGCGTACCAAATAATTTAACAAGGCTTGAGGTAAATAACCGTCATCTCTAAATTCCATTACACCTACTGCATTGGTGCGTTTTGATAGTTTTTTACCATCGTCACCTAAAATCATAGATACATGGGCGTATTCAGGGATAGGAGCGCCTAAAGCAAGTAATATATTAATTTGCCGCGGGGTGTTGTTGATATGGTCTTCACCACGCACTACATGGCTAATACCCATATCCCAATCATCTACAACAACGCAAAAATTATAAGTCGGCGCACCATCAGTACGACGAATAATTAAATCATCCAGTTCACTATTGGCAATTTCAATATCACCACGAATATGATCCTTAATCACCACACTGCCGGTTTGAGGGGTTTTGAAACGAATAGCAAAAGGTTGACCTTCGGGATGATCAGTGCGGTCGCGCCAAGTTCCAGGATAACGAGGCTTTTCCCCTTTTGCCATTTGTGCTTCGCGGATCGCATCCAATTCAGCTGCAGGCATAAAACACTTATAGGCTTTACCTTCCGCTAACAACTGGTCGATGAGTAAGTTGTATCTGTCAAAACGTTGGGTTTGATAAAAAGGCCCTTCATCCCAATCCAATCCTAACCACTGCATACCTTCTAAAATGGCGTCAATAGCAGCCTGAGTAGAACGTTCAATATCCGTATCCTCGATACGTAATACAAATTTTCCACCTTTATTTTTAGCATATAACCAAGAATAAAGCGCAGTACGGGCGCCACCAACGTGTAGGTAACCAGTGGGACTAGGAGCGAAACGAGTAACAGTTGTCATGTGTATAAAAGCCTGAACTAAAAATTGGCGGCATTTTATCAGCCAATCAAAGGAATATATACCCAAACCACGACAAAATAAGCGATTCAACACTAGCTAAAGCAGTTTAGATATGAGCACCTCGTTAAGCTAGCTTTATGCGGCCTATTAGACTATTCGCGGCACTAATCGACTCTGTAAAAGATAACCGCCTCAATCACATCCTAGAAGAAGCCTAAATCATGGATATCAAATCGATTAAGATTAGGAAATACGGCATTTAATTCACTTTCACTCAGCCCAAACCAACGAGATAGACTAGCGGCATATTGATCGACAGATAAGGTAGGAATAATCCTTCCGTCACCAAGATCATCATCGGATCCAAGTTCCAAGGCTGGCATAGTCCCGTATAACTCTTGGCCCTTAACCGCCCCTCCCATAATAAGTTGATGCCCTCCCCAGCCGTGATCTGTGCCATCACCATTACTGGTTAAGGTGCGCCCAAAGTCAGACATGGTAAAAGTAGTGATTTGCTCAGATAAACCTAGTTCATCAATATTGCCTTGAAACGCGCTAAGCGCTTCACTCAACGACTGCAATAACCGAGGATGAACAGTCGCTTGATTATCATGGGTATCCCAACCGCCTAGCCCTACGTAAAAAATTTGCCGCTGCTGGCCTAGTTGCTCTTGAACACTGGCGAGGCTGGCGACCATTTTAAGCTGCTCGGCTAACGTATTATTCGCTGGATATTGAATTTGTGTTGTTACAGCCTGATCTAGTGCAGAGGCTATCAAGGAATTATTCGTAGCTGCACTGATTAATACATTTTTAAATTCCTGCTCCAACAAATGTGGTGTGGTGCTCAGTAATCGTTCAAAAGCAGCGACACGATGGGCATTCCAATCTTTTGTCCCATCTAGTCCTGCAAACTGTTCAGGACCTCCTGAATTTAAGGAAAAAGGAGAGGTAATGGTGCCAGTCTGCAGTAAATTTATTCCATCGATGGATAAATTCATCGGTAACCCAATTTGGGTGTCAGTCATCAACTCTGCTATTCTTCCTGCCCAACCACTAAATGCGGGCTCTTCTGGTCTGGCACTTTGCCAATGGTTTTGCTGGTCGTTATGAGAAAACAACTGGGGCGGCAATAAGCTTCTATCTTGCGTGGCTTGCAACTTAGAAACAGGCTGCAACAAAGGACCTGTATTGGCCACCACCGCCAGTTTATTTTGTTCGAATAAACTATGTGCAGCCCTCATAGCTGAAGGCATACCCACAGCATAAGGTTGCGCGCTATTTGGATTGATTGGTAATAATGACTCTTGCGAATAGGCTAAGCCTTGTCTAACTTGTTGATAAATTTGATATTCATAGTCGTCAGTGGGCACCAACATATTGAGTGAGTCATTTCCACCATACAAAAACACACACACTAACGCTTTATATTCTTCAAACCTAGTCCCAGAATGTGCAAGTGCCGCATTAGCCAACGCAAAGTTTAATCCCACTCCTGATGCTGAAGTAACACCAGCAATAGAAGATAAAGACCCTTGTAAAAAGGATCTACGCTGCTGATTAAAGTGAGCATTATATTTCATGGATTAATTCTCACTTCTGTACTGAATATTGGGGTGAATTCATGATTAAAAACACTAAATCTGCAACTCGTTCAGAAGGTTGCGCGTAAATGGTTTCATTATGCAGTTCGGACAAAACTTCTCGCATTTGCTCTGACATTGCTCCGGCCATCAAGAGTATATTTAAGCGCTCCAATAAATCATCAATATCATTCACTAGGGCTATTTCTTCACTAAAATCGACTATCACCTGCTCTGCATCACCATTAGGTGTGTGACTCCACAATGCTGAATAAGCAAAAAAATTGCTGGTACGAATAGCGTAGTTTTCTGTGGTTATTTGAAACTCTGGTGCAACTAATCCTTGCTCGGCAATCACACCTGGTGGTGAAAAGCCGGGAGAAAAGAAATTAAACACTGAAGGTGCCGCTAGGGGGGCCTGATTAAAGAAATAGTCTGGATAACCTTGTTGGTATCTTTCACTAGGTGAATACGCCTTAAAAGCCCGCCACAAATGTGTGGCTTTTAAAATGGGCTCTCGTAACTTACCAAATACATTGGGATCATTGATATAACCATTTTGAGCCTCATCATCCATCAATATACTTTTAACCACTGCACCCAAGTCCCCCCGCACACCTAAACCATTGTCATTAAAAACAGCACTGATCCTAGCAATATACTCAGCACTGGGATTACTGCTCACTAATCTTTGAATAAGCTGCTTACTAATAAAGGGACCAACGTTTTCATGGTGAAAAATATTATCTAATGCCTGAGTTAAATCACGCTCTGCACTCTGATTAGCGGGCAGAACCACACCATTTAACAGGGTTTTACTCCCAATATCATGACGTGCTTGCACCGCTTCCATGGCATTCAGCGCATCATAGTTATCCCACCAGTACCACCAAGTGTCTTCAGTGGTGCCATTAAAATGCCAACCTGTGTACACATGAGCAAATCCCTCTATTGTCGATTGGTCATAAGTAGGAATAGTATTTCCGGTTTCGTCTAATTTAGACGAACCGTCTTGATTTAATTCAACTAGACCTATACTAAACAATTGCATCGCTTCCCTAGCATAATTTTCATCCGGCCTAATATTGCGGTCGCTATTGGGCTTCTCATTACCTAACATACTCAAATACATGCCCATCATGGGTGAAAGCGTGACGGCTTCCAACAACTCTCGATAATTTCCAAATGCATGTTTAGCTAGCAGATCGTAGTAGTTAGCAATACCGAAATACTCTTCAAAAAAATTACTATTTTCTGAAATAACAAAAATTTCACTCAATGCAAATGCGACCCGTTGCCGCAATTGGTCCTCTCCATGAAGAGCGATATACCACCAAGCTTCAACACGATGCATTCGTGTTATTTCTTCTTCAGATGAAAATGTGGATTGCAAATTAGTCAAATAATCCACTTGAGAACTCGGTGCCCTGTCCATTTGCCAATCAATCCATTGCTCTCGCCCTAAATCAACAACTTGTTCAATGGATGCTTCTGAGGGCCCAAATGACGCCTGATTTAAAAGCCGTGCCGCATCTTTCATACGCGCATCTAAATCGACAGTTGGCAGGGACGGTTCAATTATAATGGGAGTAGCGGTAGGCGAACTATTATCGGCCCCACCTCCACACGACGTAGTGACTAATAGTAATAAAACAATAATAAAGGTAATTTTATGCATAATCGAATTAGCCGTTAATTAACACTGGAAGTATAGGTTAACTTTGTGAGGTTTTAAGGCCGCAAAATGTAACCAATTACAACTTTCTCGCAACTATGGTTATATTCTACGCACTAAACTAGCAATATTGTTTGGTTTTTACCCACTCAGACAATAATTTTCATTTAGATGTTGACAGGCAAAAGTCCATACCTATAATAGCGCTCCACTTACTAGCCAAGGCTACTAAGCAGTAGCGGATTAACTCTGCTAGCTCAGTTGAAAAACAGAGCATTGGAAAACTGGTTGAATCCAGTAGTAGTAAAATTTGGTCGCTTAGCTCAGTTGAAAAAAGACAGAGCATCGCCGCTCTTTATAAAGAATGGTCGAGTGACACTGGTTCAATCCAGTAAGTAGTAAAATTTGGTCGCTTAGCTCAGTTGGGAGAGCATCGCCCTTACAAGGCGAGGGTCACTGGTTCAAGCCCAGTAGCGACCACCAT